>NZ_JBHTHE010000001.1:0-1579747 GCF_042666935.1 Microbacterium sp. GCM10027623 | reverse complement strand
AAACTGCTCCCTGGATGTCGGAACTGAATTCATCAGTCCAACTTCCAGGGAGCAGTTCACAGCATCCGCCCCCTTCTGCGTCTGACTCAGGCCAGCGCGTCGATGACGCCGTTCAGCGTCGCGGAGGGGCGCATCGCCTCGGCGACCTTCTCGGCATCCGGACGGTAGTAGCCTCCGATGTCGACCGGATGCCCCTGCACGGCGTTGAGCTCCGCCACGATCTTGGACTCGTTCTCCGCGAGCGCGGCGGCGATCGGGGCGAAGGATGCCGCCAGATCGGTGTCCTTCGTCTGCTTCGCCAGCTCCTGCGCCCAGTACAGACCCAGGTAGAAGTGGCTGCCGCGGTTGTCGATCGTGCCCAGCGCGCGCCCCGGTGAGCGATCGTCCTCGAGGAAGGTTCCGGTGGCGGCGTCCAGCGTCTCGGCGAGCACGCGAGCCTTCTCGTTGCCGGTGCGGTCGGCGAAGTGCTCGAGCGAGGCGGCCAGAGCGAAGAACTCGCCCAGCGAGTCCCAGCGCAGGTAGTTCTCGGACACCAGCTGCTGCACGTGCTTGGGCGCAGAACCACCGGCACCGGTCTCGAACAATCCGCCCCCGGCCAGCAGCGGCACGATCGAGAGCATCTTCGCCGACGTGCCGACCTCGAGGATCGGGAACAGGTCGGTGAGGTAGTCGCGCAGCACGTTGCCGGTCACCGAGATGGTGTCCTCACCCTTGCGCAGCCGCGCAAGCGTGTAGCGCGTGGCATCCTCGGGCGCCAGGATCATGATCTCCAGCCCGCGGGTGTCGAGCGTGGCGAGGCCCTGGTGCACCTTCGCGATGATCTGCGCGTCGTGCGAGCGGTTCGCGTCCAGCCAGAACACGGCCGGGACACCGGTCGCGCGCGCCCGGGTCACGGCGAGCTTGACCCAGTCCATCACGGGGATGTGCTTGGTCTGCGTCGCACGCCAGATGTCGCCCGCCCCGACCTCGTGCGAGATCAGCACAGAGCCATCGCTGTCGAGGATCTGGACGACCCCCGCCGAGGCGATCTCGAAGGTCTTGTCGTGGCTGCCGTACTCCTCGGCTGCCTGCGCCATCAGGCCGACGTTCGGAACGGTGCCGATGGTGGCGGGGTCCAGCGGACCGTTCGCGATGACGTCGTCGATCACGGCCTGATAGACGCCGGCGTACGACGAGTCCGGGATGACCGCGATGGTGTCGGCCTCTCCCCCGTCGGCACCCCACAGCTTGCCGCCGTTGCGGACGAGCGCCGGCATGGAGGCATCGACGATCACGTCACTGGGCACGTGAAGGTTCGTGATTCCCTTGTCGGAGTTCACGTACGACAGGCGCGGGCCCTGGTCCATGGCCTTCTGGAACGCCGCGGAGATCTCCTCGCCGCCGGCGACGTCCTTCAGACCGGAGAGGATCGATCCGAGACCGTCGTTGGCACTGAGACCCGCGGCGGCGAGCTGCTCGCCGTACTGGGCGAACACATCCTCGAAGAAGACCCTGACCACGTGCCCGAAGATGATCGGGTCGCTAACCTTCATCATCGTCGCCTTGAGGTGCACCGAGTAGAGCACGTCGTCGGCCTGAGCCGCCTTCAGCGTCTCCGCGAGGAAGGCATCGAGGTCAACGGCCGAGAGGAAGGTCGCGTCGACGATCTCGCGCGGCAGCACCTTCAGGCCCTCCTTGAGCACGGTGATGGTCCCGTCGGCGGCGATGTGACGGAAGCTCAGCACCTCGTCGTGGGCGGCGACCCAGGAGCGCTCGTTGTGCTTGAAGTCGTCGTGGCCCATGGTGGCCACACGGGTCTTGGAGCCCTCGGCGAAGGGCTTGTTGCGGTGCGGGTGCTTCTTGGCGTAGTTCTTCACCGCGAGCGGCGCGCGGCGGTCACTGTTGCCCTCGCGCAGCACCGGGTTGACGGCTGATCCCTTGATCTTGTCGTAGCGCGCGCGCACGTCCTTGTCCTCGAGGGACTGAGGGTCGTCCGGATAGTCGGGGACATCGTAGCCCTTGTCCTGAAGCTCGGCGATGGCCGCCTTGAGCTGCGGGATGGATGCCGAGATGTTCGGCAGCTTGATGATGTTGGCCTCGGGCAGCGTCGCGAGACCTCCGAGCTCGGCGAGCGCGTCGCCGACCTGCTGCTCGGGGGTCAGCCGCTGCGGGAAGGCGGCGAGGATTCGCCCCGCCAGCGAGATGTCGCGCGTCTCCACCTCGATGCCCGCCTGGCCGGTGTAGGCCTTGATGATGGGCAGGAAGGAGGCGGTGGCCAGAGCCGGCGCCTCGTCCGTGTAGGTGTAGATGATGGCGTCGTCGGTCACCGGATCTCCGTTCGCGAGGGCAGATTTTATCTCGATACCAAGATACCTGAGTCTGCTTCGCGTTATCGGGGGCCCCGCGGACGCCGATGACGGTTTCCGACACGGATGCGCGTGGAGGGGCTAGCCTGGGGTTCATGTCGGAACTGCGCATGGTCGAACTCTCCGCGGCGACGATCGTCGCCGTCAACAATCTGTCGCTCAAGCCCGGGCAGGAGCAGTTCCTTGCCCCTGTGTCCTACGGGATCGCCGCGACCGTGGTGAATCCGAAGACCTCTTGGCAGCGCGTGGTGCTCGACGGCGACCAGGTCGTCGGGTTCGTCAGCGCGAGCTTCGACGCCGACACTCCCGAAGAGCACTTCCGCAGCGTGCTGTGGCGGATCAACGTCGACGCCGACGATCAGGGTCGCGGTGTCGGGCGCTTCGCCGTCAAAGAGCTGATCGCCGAGGCCCGCCGCCGGGGCGTCGATCACGTCAACGTGATCTACGAGGCCGGCGAAGGCGGTCCGGAGGCGTTCTTCCGCCGAGTGGGCTTCGAACCCGTCGGGGAGACGGAATACTCCGAGGTCATCGCGCAGATCCGCGTCACGGATTGAGCCGGCGGCGGGGCCTCGGATCCCCTCCCCCACCGAGACCCCGTCGTCGCCCGCCCTGAGCGCCGTCTTCCGCCGCGCGCCGTCGAGCCGCCTTGTCACTCACACCGCCTGCGGAACACAGGATGTTCACGCCTGTAAAGGATGCGCGGCGTGCCAGCATCCTTCAGAAGCGCGAAGGTCCTTCAGACCTGTGCGGCGCAATCGTCCTGCACAGTTCGCCTCCGAGTCGACTTGTGCACATCTCCCGGGATCCGGCGTCGGTGTCCACGAGGACTGAGCGAGCGTGGGGACATGGACCTCCTCTCCTGGCTGTCGGATCGGAACGGCATCGGCCATCGGGACGACGCCTCGGATGCCGGCTTCACCGTCTCGCGCGTGCGTACCGCCATCCGTTCCGGAGCGGTGCGGCGAATCCGCTCCAAGTGGATCGCCCTGACATCCGCATCCACGGATCTGGTCACTGCGGCCATCTCCGGAGGCACTGTCACCTGCGTCTCGCTGGGGCGACGACGCGGGTGGTGGGTGCCACCGGATGCGGATGCCAGAGTGCATCTGCATCTGCGGCGGAACGGAAGCGCACGCACCGAGGACGTGCACGGACACTGGGCGATCACCCTGGCCCCGCTGCGCCCGCGGGTGCTGGAGGCGTCGGTCGAGGATGCGCTCGCGGATGCTGCGGGATGCTTTCCCTTGGATCAGGCGGTCGCGATCTGGGAGTCGGCGGTGCGCAAGGAGGCGATCTCGCTGGAGTCGCTGCGGTCGGTGCAGTGGCGGAGCTCCGCGGCACGGCGGTGCCTCGCTCAGATGCGGGCCGGCACGGATTCGTCCCTGGAGACCGTCTTCCACGTGCGTCTGAGTTCCTGGGGAGTGCCGCTGCGGTTGCAGGTGCAGCTGGCAGGGCATCCGGTCGATTTCCTCATCGGCACGCACCTGGTGGTGCAGATCGACGGATGGTCGTTCCACTCGTCGTCGGCCGACCGCACTCGCGACCTGGCGCATGACGCCGAACTGCGCATGCGCGGATACACGGTGCTGAGGTTCTCGTACGCGCAGGTGATCTACGACTGGCAGCGCGTCGAGCACACGCTCGCGGAGGCGGTGAGTCGCGGCCTGCACCGAGGCCCTCAGCGGCAGCAGGCGTGAGAGCGTCGCCGACTGAAGGACATCTTCACATCTGAAGGATGTTCGCCCCGTCTCCATCCTTCAGAACGGCGAACGTCCTTCAGAGACGACCCGGGAACTTTGCTGAAATGTGCCACAAACCCTTGCGGACGGGGAAGAAGTGTGCCAGTCTCACCGTGAAGCAATCGAAGCGCTTCGACAACAACTCCTCTCCCGTACGCGATGGGGCACTGATGACGACGATCCACGACGTGGCCGTGGCCGCCGGCGTGTCCATCAGCACCGTCTCGTACGCCCTGAGCGGGAAGCGCCCGGTCTCCGAGAAGACCAGGCGACGCATCGAGGATGCCGCCGCCGCGCTCGGTTACACGCCCGACGCAGGCGCACGGATGCTCGCAGGACGCCGCACGCACATCTTCGCCCTGACCGAGCCGCTGCGGGCCGACACCCACGCGCCGACCCACATGGCATTCGTGCTCGCGACCGCGATCGCGGCGCGCAAGCACGGGTACGACATCCTGCTGCTGACCGACGAGCAGGCCTCCGAAGGCATGAGCCGTGTCACGTCGAGCCGTCTCGTCGATGCCACCCTGGTCCTCGATGTCGCTCCGGATGATGCGCGTGCCGACATCGCGCGCTCCATCAGCACCCCGACGGTCTTCATCGGCATCCCCGACGACCCCACCGGCCTCACCTGCGTGGACCTCGACTTCGAGGCCGCCGGTCGGCTGGCCGTCGATCACCTGGTGGACGCGGGTCACGACGCGATCACCCTTCTCGGTCAGCCCGCGGTCGCCTACCACACGTCGAACTTCGCTCGCCGCCTGCGCCGGGGCGTCGTCGACGCCGCGAACGAGCGCGGCGTGCAGCTCGAGACGGTACCGTCGGGCGAAGTCGCGACGGATGCCGGCACCGTGCGCACGCGTGTAGAGGCGGCGCTCGAGCGCGGAGACCGCGCGTTCATCGTGCACGCCGTCGCCGACGCGCACGAGGCGCTGCTGTCGGTCCTGGCGGAACGCGGGCTGCGCCTGGGAATCGACGTCTCCGTGATCTCCGCCGCCACGACATTCGACACCTCCGCACTCTCCACCCCGCTGGACACGATCCCCCTCGTGCCCGCACAATCGTGCGACCTCGCCGTCGAGATCGCACTGCGTCACCTCGAGAAGAAGAGCACCGCGCCCGAGGTGCACCTCATCACACCCGAATACCGGTCCGCCGGATCGGTCCACACCCGTTCGGACTGACCCGACACGCAGCGTCGCGGCTCAGTTCTGCCCATTGTCGAAGCGCTTCGACAGCAAGTCCCACAACTGAAGATTCCCGATGAAGTTCCCGGCCCGAACGGGCCCCGAGATAGAAGGAGTGCCGACGATGGCACGCACGAACAGCAGAACCAGAACACTGGCGGCACTCGCCGCCCTGACCGCGGCAGGCATCGCGCTTGCCGGCTGCTCCCCCTCCGGGTCGGGCGGGGACGGCGACGGTGACGGACAGTCGCTCAAGCTCTGGCACTACGAAGGCGCCGACAGTGCGATGGGCAAGGCCTGGGACCAGGCCATCAAGACCTTCGAGAAGGAAACCGGCGCCACGGTCGAGTTCGAGGAGAAGTCCTTCGAGCAGATCCAGAAGACCGCGAGCCAGGTGCTGGACACCGATGCTGCTCCCGACCTGATGGAGTTCAACAAGGGCAATGCCACGGCCGGCTTCCTCGCCTCCACCGGACTGATCACCGACATCTCGGATGCCGTGGAGAAGTACGGCTGGGACGAGAAGCTCGCCCCGTCGCTGCAGACCACCGCCAAGTACACCGAGGACGGCGTCATGGGCGGCGACGCCTGGTACGGCGTACCGAACTACGGCGAGTTCGTGGGCGTCTACTACAACCAGGACGCCTTCGCCGAGGCCGGTCTCGAGATCCCCACCACCTACGACGAGTTCGTCGACGTGCTCGACGCGTTCGTCGCGCGCGGTGTCACTCCGCTCGCGGAGGCCGGGGCGGAGTACCCGCTCGGCCAGCTCTGGTACCAGCTCGCGCTGATGAAGGGCGACCGCGGCTTCGTGGACGACTATCAGCTCTACAAGCACCCCGTCGACTGGCAGGGCCCCGAGGTCACCTCGGCGAGCGAGACCCTCCGGGAGTACGTGGACAAGGGCTACATCGCGAAGGACGTCTCCTCCGTCAAGGCCGAGGACGCCGGCGTCTCGTTCATCAACGGCACGTCGCCGATCTTCGTCTCGGGCTCGTGGTGGTTCGGCCGTTTCGCCGCCGAGGCGACCGGCTTCGACTGGACGATGACGGCGTTCCCGGGCGCGGATCTGTCACTGGGCTCCTCCGGCAACCTCTGGGTCGTCCCCGAGAACGCCGCGAACAAGGAACTGGCCTACGAGTTCATCGACATCACGATGCGCCCGGAGATTCAGGCGATCATCGGCAACAACGGAGGCCTGCCGGTGGCTGCGGATGAGGCCGACATCACCGATGAGAAGAGCGCCGAGCTCATCTCGACCTTCAACGGCATCCTCGAGAAGGACGGGCTGTCGTTCTACCCGGACTGGCCCGCACCCGGGTTCTACGACGTGATCGTCCAGCAGCTGCAGGGTCTGATCACGGGCGTGTCCGACGCGAAGGACACGAACGCCGGCCTCGGCGACGCCTACGACGAGGGAACAGCGGACTTCCGCTGACCGACCGAGCCGGGGCGGCATCCGATGCCGCCCCGGCCTGTCCGAGGAGCACTGGACATGACTCTCACCACCCATGACAGACGGCGCGGCATCCGGGCGGCGCTGCCACCCGAACAGCCCGCCATCCCCCAGGGCAGAGGCGGCACCGGCGCCTACTGGCTCTATCTGCTGCCCGGCTTCGCGCTGCTGGTGGTCATCGTTCTGATCCCTCTCGGGTGGAACGTGTACCTGACCTTCCAGAAGTGGCGGGGCGTGCGCGCCCCCGAATTCATCGGTCTCGAGAACTGGCAGAAGCTGTTCACGGACGCGGACTTCTGGACATCGTTCACGAACTCGGTGTGGATGATCCTCGCCATGGTCGTGGTCCCGACGATCGTCGGCCTGCTGGTCGCGGCCCTGCTGTTCGACGTCGTGGGGCGAAAGTTCGGCGGGAAGGTCGCCAGCTTCCTGCGCGCGACCTACTACCTGCCGCAGATCCTTCCCGTCGTGGTCGCCGGCATCGTGATCGGATGGATCGTGCGGCCCGACGCCGACGGCGCCCTCAACCAGATGCTGGCATGGGTGGGCATCCCGGCCGTCGACTGGCTCGGGCAGATGCCGTCGGCGCTGATCGTGCTCATGGTCGTGATGGTCTGGGTACAGCTGGGCTATCCGGTCGTCATCTTCATGGCCGCACTGCAGCGCGTCGACCCCGCCCTGTACGAGGCGGCGGAGCTGGACGGCGCCAACTGGATCCAGCGGTTCAGGGCCATCACGGTCAGCATCATCCGGCCCGAGATCTTCGTGGTCACCCTGACGTGCACCATCGCCGCCCTGAAGGTGTTCGGTCCTGTCTACGTCATCACACGCGGCGGGCCCGCGGGCGCGACTCTCGTGCCGGCGTACTACGCCTACCAGGAGTTCTTCACCAAGCGGAACATCGGCTACGGCGCGACCATCGCGACCGTGCTGACCATCGTCGTGGTGATCGTGTCGATCGTGTTCATCCGCGTGCAGAACTCGCTGGAGCAGAAGGAGAGGGCAGGGCTGTGAGCGCAACCACCGCGATCGTCACCGGCAAGCCGGTCCGCAGACGCACTCGCAGCGGCATGACCCGAAAGCGCCCCGTCGACTGGCTGCTGCTGTCGCTGGTCGTCGTCGGAGGCATCCTCGTGCTGGTGCCGTTCTACCTGGTGCTGGTCAACTCGTTCAAGTCGCCGGTCGACTACGCGACCTCCGGCCCGCTGGCGCTGCCGCACGATCTCGACTTCACCGGCATCGCGAAGTTCTGGGAGCGCGTGAACTTCCCCGAGAAGGTGTGGAACTCCATCCTCATCTCGGGGGTGGTCTCCGTGCTGGCGGTGCTCATCTCCGTGCTGAACGCCTTCGCGATCGGCATCGGCCGCGTGCGCGGGCGCAGCTGGATCGTGCTGCTGTTCCTGCTGGCCAACCTGCTGCCGCAGGAGGCGCTGCTGTACCCGCTGTACTACATGTTCAAGAGCGTAGGGCTGTACGACAGCGTCTGGTCGGTGATCATCGTGTTCACGGTCATCCAGGCCGCCTTCGGCACGTATCTGCTCTCCTCCGTGTACGGCACCTTCCCCAAGGAGGTGCTCGAAGCGGCATCCATCGACGGGGCGACGCGGTGGCAGATCCTCTGGCGGGTCGTCTTCCCGATCAGCCGACCGACCCTGTCGGTGCTGCTCATCTTCTTCTTCATCTGGACGTGGAACGAATTCCTCATCCCCCTGACGTTCCTCGCGTCCAACGCCAACCAGACCGTACCCGTCGCGATCAGCGTCCTGCAGGGCGACCGGCTCATGGACGTCACGACCACGAGCGCGTCGGCGCTGCTCGGCATCATCCCGACGCTCATCTTCTTCCTCATCTTCCAGCGCACCCTCACCCGCGGCATCACGGCAGGAGCAGTCAAGTAATGAAGTTCACCGATGGTTTCTGGCAGCTCCGACCCGGAGTCGCCACGCTGTACGCCCAGGAGGCGTACGACATCGACCGCACCGACGACACCCCGGACGGACCGGGGATCGTGATCACCGCACCCACCGCGGTGATCACCAAGCGCGGCGACGTGCTCAACCGCCCCGTGCTCACGACCACGCTGTCCTCCCCTGCCGAGGGCGTCATCCGTGTGCGCATAGCCCACCACACCGGTGGGAGGTGGCACGGCGGGTTCGATCTTCCCGGCGCGGCCGGGGGCGCGGCATCCGTCTCGGTGGACGCCACCGGCGCAACCCTGGATGCCGGCGCCCTGGTCGCCCGAATCGCCCCCGGAGCGCCCTGGGACCTGTCCTTCGAGAGCGACGGCCGCCGGCTCACCGGCAGCGGACACAAGGCGCAGGGGTGGGTGCGCCTCGATCCCGATGCCCAGGTGGACACCGGCATCGTCGGCAACGCCCGCCAGGGCACCGCCGCACCGCACAGCTCGACCTACATGCACGAGCAGCTCGACCTGGGCGTCGGCGAGCTCATCTACGGCCTCGGTGAGCGCTTCGGCCCGCTGGTGAAGAACGGCCAGTCCGTGGAGATCTGGAACGCCGACGGCGGAACCTCGAGTGAGCAGGCGTACAAGAGCATCCCCTTCCATCTCTCCAACCGCGGCTACGGCGTGCTTGTGAACGACCCGGGACATGTGTCCTATGAGATCGGCTCGGAGGCCGTGGAGCGCGTGCAGTTCTCCGTCTCGGGCGAGGTGCTGGAGTACTTCGTCATCGCCGGCCCCACTCCGAAGGAGGTGCTCGGCAGGTACACCGCCCTCACGGGGCGTCCACCCGTCGTGCCGGCGTGGTCGTACGGGCTGTGGCTGTCGACCAGCTTCACCACCGACTACGACGAGCAGACGGTGAACTCGTTCATCGACGAGATGGCAGCCCGGGAGCTTCCGGTGTCGGTGTTCCACTTCGACTGCTTCTGGATGCGCGAGTTCAACTGGTGCGACTTCGAGTGGGATCCGCGCGTCTTCCCCGACCCGGACGGCATGCTCGCCCGGCTGCACGAGCGGGATCTGCGGGTGTCGGTGTGGATCAACCCCTACATCGGGCAGCGCTCGCCGTTGTTCCGTGAGGCGGCCGACCGCGGATTCCTCGTCACCCGGGCCGACGGGTCGGTGTGGCAATGGGATCTGTGGCAGGCGGGCATGGGCCTGGTCGATTTCACGAATCCGGATGCCACGGCCTGGTTCCAATCGCACCTGCGCCGCCTGATCGACCAGGGCGTCGACTGCTTCAAGACCGACTTCGGCGAGCGCATCCCGACGGACGTCGTCTGGGCGGACGGCTCGGACCCTGAGCGGATGCACAACCTGTACACCCAGCTGTACAACCGCGCCGTGCATGACGTGCTCGTGCAGGCCCGAGGCGAGGGCGAGGCGGTGCTGTTCGCCCGATCGGCGACGGCCGGCGGACAGAGCATGCCGGTGCACTGGGGCGGCGATTCGACCTCGACATACGCCTCGATGGCCGAGACGCTGCGCGGCGGCCTGTCGCTGGCGATGAGCGGCTTCGCGTTCTGGAGCCACGACATCGGCGGCTTCGAGGGGACCCCGGATGCCGGAGTGTTCAAGCGCTGGACGGCGTTCGGTCTGCTCGGCTCGCACTCGCGGTTCCACGGGTCGAGCTCGTATCGGGTGCCGTGGGCGTTCGACGAGGAGGCCGTCGCCGTCACGCGTCGTTTCACGCAGTTGAAGATGCGATTGATGCCGTACCTGCACCAGCACGGTCTGGACGCCACCCGCACGGGCGTGCCGCTGATGCGGCCGATGGCGCTGGAGTTCCCCGACGATCCGGCGTCCGGGCACCTCGACCGCCAGTACATGCTGGGCTCGGATCTGCTCGTCGCCCCGGTGTTCAGCCCGGATGGCACGGTGGAGTTCTACCTGCCCGCCGGGGAGTGGACCTCCCTGCTGACCGGCGAGACGGTCAGGGGCGGCACCTGGCGTCGCGAGACGCACGGGTTCGACTCCCTGCCCCTGTACGTGCGCCCGGGCGCGGCGCTGCCGTGGGGATCCCGCCACGACCGCCCGGACTACGACTACCACGACGGTCTGCGGCTGCGGGTCTTCCCCGGAGGCTCCGGCACGACATCCGTCACCGTCACCGCACCCGACGGCACTGCGCGTGACTACGTCGTGAACCTCGAGGAGACGACCGAGTGATCATCCGACCGGACGACTATCGCGGCTCGGGGCTGGTGTTCCCGGAGGGCTTCACCTTCGGGTCCGCCACCGCCGCCTATCAGGTGGAGGGTGGGGCCGCTGAAGGCGGACGCACGCTCTCCATCTGGGACACGTTCAGTCACACGCCGGGACGGGTGTGGAACGGCGACACCGGCGACGTGGCCTGCGACCACTACCATCGCGTGGAGCAGGACCTCGATCTGATGGCCGAGCTCGGGCTGCAGGCATACCGGTTCTCGATCGCCTGGCCGCGCATCGTCCCCACGGCGACCGGTGCCGTGAACCAGGAGGGCGTCGACTTCTACTCACGATTGATCGACGGGCTGCTCGCTCGCGGCATCCGCCCGGTCGCGACCCTGTACCACTGGGACCTTCCCCAGTACCTGGAGGATGCCGGCGGCTGGACGAGCCGCGCCACCGTAGACGCGTTCGCGGAATACGCGGGCGTCGTCGGCGCCGCGCTCGGCGACCGCGTGGACACCTGGACCACGCTCAACGAGCCGTGGTGCTCGGCGTATCTGGGCTACGGTCAGGGCGGACACGCACCGGGGCGGCGCGAACCGGCATCCGCCCTGGCCGCCGTGCATCATCTGAACCTGGCGCACGGGCGCGCCGTACAGGCGCTGCGCGCGACGTCCACCGGCGACCCGGACTACTCCGTCACGCTCAACTTCCACGTGCTGCGCGGGCAGGGCGACGGCGCCGACGAGGCGAAGCGCCGCATCGACGCGCTGGCGAACCGGGCGTTCACCGGGCCGATGCTGCGCGGCGCCTACCCGGCCGACCTGCTCGAGGACACCGCGCAGGTCACCGACTGGAGCTTCGTGCAGGACGGCGATCTCGCCACGATCCACCAGCCGATCGACGTGCTGGGCGTGAACTACTACTCGACGACGACCGTGCGGATGTGGGACGGGGTCTCTCCCCAGCAGCAGAACGACGGCCACAAGGGCGCCGCGGGTGGCACCGCCTGGCCGGGCAGCGATCAGGTCGTCGAGTTCGTCGAACAGCCCGGGCCGCACACGTCGATGGGGTGGAACATCGCGCCCGAAGGCCTCGAAGAGCTGCTCGTGTCGCTGGCCGAGCAGTTCCCGGGCCAGCCACTGATGGTCACCGAGAACGGCGCCGCGTTCGAGGACGAGGTGGCCGCCGACGGCTCGGTGCCGGACCCCGAGCGCCAGGACTACCTGCGTCGGCACTTCACCGCCGCGCACCGGGCGATGCAGCGCGGAGTCGACCTGCGCGGCTACTTCGTGTGGTCGCTGCTGGACAACTTCGAATGGGGCTACGGGTACGCCAAGCGCTTCGGCATCGTCCGCGTCGACTTCGACACGCTCGAGCGCACGGTGAAGGACTCCGGTCGCTGGTATCAGGATCTCATCCGCACGCGGACCATCGAGGCTCAGCGGGCGTCGGCGCGCCGGATCTAGGACGATCGCGGGTCTGAAGGATGCTCGACTGACGAGCATCCTTCAGACCGTGCAACGTCCTTCAGATGCGAGGCGCGTCGCGCCGACCCGCACTCACCGACCGGCGCCTCAGCACCCGGCACCCGATGCCGGGCGCTCAGTGCTCCCGTCGGCGCCGGGAGTTCCAGGCCTGGAACAGCTCCGCTGTGCGGTTGACGGCGTCGGTGGACTTCTCCATGACCGTGCGCGCCACGTCCCACAGCGCGTCCGGCAGCTGCTCGGGCTGCACGTTCTCACCGCGTGCTGCCCGCTCCGCGGTGTCGAAGCTGCGCTCGAGATCGTCGACCGCGCGGCGATAGGCGTCGAAGTCGGCCGCCGTGACGCGCACGCCCTCGCTCGGCGGACGCCGATCACGCGCCCGTTCGACCGCCGCGAGGAACACGGCGGTGTGCGGCGCGCGCCCGTCGCTCATGGCCGGGAACGCGATCGCCTTCGCCGGGTCGGTCTCGTACTGCATCCAACGCCCCAGCACGGCGTCGTGTCGTGCGCGCAGCCGGTCCAGCGGAAGGACGGTCGCAGACCCCAGGGCGCTGCGCTCGGCGGCGACGCGTGCGCGGCCGGCCTTGACCCGTGCCGTGGCCGCCTTCGAGGCGAGCTGAGCATCCCGGAGGGCACGACGAGCGGATGCCACGGCAGCGGCATCCGTCCTCGATGCAGCGCGGTCGGCGGCGGCCCTGGCCGCGTCCGCGCGCGCCACGCGTACGGCATCCGCTGCGATCCTGGCGTCCGTCTGCGCCTGACGCAGCTCGAGTCGTGCCGCGTCGTAGCCCAGACGCTTGCCGTTCATCATGCTGCGCCTCCGTCCCGCGAAGAGTCCTGCGGCTCCACCACCGACGACGACAGGCGCGATCCACCACAGCTCGACCGCCGTCGCCCAGATCGGATCCACTCGCTCAGCCTACCTCCGGGGATCAGACCAGCGTCTGCTGCCAGGCGGCGTGCAGCTGGGCGAACTTCCCGGTGCCGTTGATGAGCGCCTCGGGGGTGTCGTCCTCGATGATCCGGCCGTGCTCCATGACGAGCACCCGGTCGGCGATCGCCACCGTCGACAGACGGTGCGCGATGATGATCGCCGTGCGGTCGGCCAGCAGCGTCTGCAGGGCGTCCTGGATGAGGCGCTCCGAGGGGATGTCCAGCGAGGCGGTCGCCTCGTCGAGGATCAGCACCGCGGGGTCGGCGAGGAACGCTCGCGCGAACGAGATCAGCTGCCGCTGTCCCGCCGACACCCGGCCGCCGCGCTTGTTGACGTCGGTGTCGTAGCCGTCCGGCAGGGTGGAGATGAACTCGTCGGCACCGACCGCGCGCGCCGCCGCACGGATCTCGTCGAGCGTCGCCTCGGGTCGGCCGAGCGCGATGTTGTCCGCGACGGTTCCGCTGAACAGATACGCCTCCTGCGTGACCATCACGATCGCGCGGCGCAGGTCCTTGGGATGCAGCATCCGCAGGTCGACCCCGTCGAGGGTGACCGCCCCTCGTGTCGGGTCGTAGAAGCGGGACACCAGCTTGGCGAGCGTCGACTTGCCGGCACCGGTCGTGCCGACCAGCGCGATGGTCTGCCCGGCAGGGATGTCGAGCGTGAAGTTCGGCAGGATGGTCGTCTCGCCGTTGTAGCCGAAGGTGACCTCGTCGAAGCGGATCGCACCGCGCGACTGCCACAGGTCGACGGGTCGGTCGGGGTCCGGGACGGTGGGCACCTCGTCCAGCACGCCCGACACCTTCTCCAGCGCCGCCGTGGCGGACTGGTACGAGTTCAGGAACATCGCGATCTCCTGCATGGGGGCGAAGAAGTTGCGTACGTACAGCACCGTCGCCAGCAGCACGCCGACGCCGAGAGCGCCGTCCGCGACCCGGATGCCTCCCCACAGCACCACGCCCGCGAGGGTGAGCGCAGCGACCGACATCAGTCCCGGCTCGAAGGTGCCGAACAGCACCATCGATCGACGGTTGATGTCGCGGTAGTCGCCGGCGACCTTGCGGAAGGAGGTGTCGTTGCGCGGCTCCTTGCGGAACGACTTCACCGCCCGGATGCCGGTCATCGTCTCGACGAACTGCACGATCACCTTCGCGCTGATCACCCGGGACTCGCGGTACACGAGCTGCGACCGCTTGTAGAACCATCGCATCAGGAGCAGCAGCGGCACGCCGGCCACCAGCAGGATGATGCCCGCCTGCCAGTCGGCGATCACCAGCGCGATGAAGGTGAACAGGCCGAACAGCACCCCGGAGACGAGGTTGTTCAGCCCGCCGTCGAGCAGCTCGCGGATCGAGTCGAGGTCGCTGGTCTGCCGCGAGATGATCCGCCCCGAGGTGTAGGACTCGTGGAACTCCAGGCTGAGGCGCTGGGTGTGCAGGAAGATCCGCTTGCGCAGGTCCAGCAGCACGGCCTGGGTGATGCGCGCCGCGAGCACGACGTAGAGGCCGATCAGCGCCGAGCCGACGATGCCGGCCAGCAGGTAGACCGCGGTGACCATGACCGCGGGCATCCAGTTCGCGGTCTGCAGCAGCTGGGGCAGAGCGTCATCGAGCGCGATGCCGATGATGATCGGGCCCGCGACCTGGAGCGCGGTCGAGACCACGAGCACGAGCGCGGCGATCACGATGCGCAGGCGCAGCGGATGGATCAGCGAGCCGAGCAGGCGCAGCGAGCGGTGCCGGATGGCACGGCTCTCCTCCTTGGTGTAGTTCGAGCGGTCCTCGTCCTGGGTTCCGGTGATGGTCACGCCTGCACCTCCTCTTCGGTGGCCGATGCTTCGCTCCGGGCCGCCTCGTCCATCGCCTCGGTGATGATCGGGATCGCACCCGTGCGCGCGGCCTCCTCGGCCTCGAGGCTGGAGATCACGTGCCGGTAGTGCGCGCTGGTGCGCAGCAGCTCGGAGTGGGTGCCGACCGCCGTGATGCGGCCCTTCTGCAGCAGCGCCACACGGTCCGCGAGCGCGACGGTCGACGGACGGTGCGCGACGATCAGCGCGGTGGTCTCCGCGAGCACGTGACGCAGCGCCTCCTCGACGAGCGCCTCAGTGTCGACGTCCAGCGCCGACAGCGGGTCGTCGAGCACGAGCACCTGAGGGGCCGCCGCGACGGCGCGGGCGAGAGCGAGACGCTGCCGCTGGCCGCCGGAGAGGCTGAGCCCCTCTTCGCCGATGATCGTCTCCACTCCCTCCGGCAGCGACTCGACGAAGCCGGCCTGGGCGACGTCGAGGGCTTCACGCAGCACGCGATCGCCCTCGTCGCTGTGGATGTCGAGGTCGGCGCGGCCGAGCAGCACGTTCTCGCGCACGGATGCCGAGAACAGGGTCGCGTCCTCGAAGGCCATCGCGATGTGGCGGCGCAGCTCGCTGAGCTCCAGATCGCGGATGTCCACGCCGTCGAGCGTGACGCGCCCGCCCGTGACGTCGTAGAGGCGGGCGGGGAGCGTGGTGAGGGTGGTCTTCCCGGAGCCGGTCAGCCCCACCAGCGCCATGGTCTCCCCCGGTCTCAGCACGAGGTCGATGCCGTCCAGCAGGTCGCGCTCGTGCGCGCCGGCGTCCTGGTAGCGGAAGCGAGCTCCCTCGAAGGCGAGCTCACCCCGCGGCTCGGGGATGCGCACCGGGTTCTCCGGGTCGGTGATCGAGTTGGTCTCCTGGTAGATGTCGAACACGCGATCCGTCGCCGTGCGGGCGTCGAGCATGAACGAGAACAGGAAGCCGATGGACTCGATCGGCCAGCGCAGCACGGTGGCCATGGCGAAGAACGCGAACAGCTGCGATACCTCGATCTCACCGGTCGAGATCAGCCAGATGCCCGTGATCAGGCTCAGTCCGAACGCGATCTGCGGCATCAGGTCCAACCAGAACCAGATCTGCCCGACGGCGCGGGCCTTGCTGAGCTCGGTCTCGCGCAGCGTCTCGGCCTGCCTGCTGAAACGTGTGAGGGCATGCTTGCCCCGGCCGAAGGCCTTCAGCACGCGGATGCCGTGCACGCTCTCCTCGACGCTGGTGGCCAGGTCGCCCGCCTGGTCCTGGCTGCGGCGAGCCAGGGTGCCGTACCGCTTCTCGAAGAGATAGCCCGAGATCCACAGCGGGATGCCACTGAGGATGAAGATCGTGCCCAGCAGCCAGTGCCAGCGGAACAGCAGCACGGCGCCGATCACGATGGTGAGGATGTTCACCACCAGCAGGATCAGACCGAAAGCGATCCACCGGCGGATGAGGCCGATGTCCTGCATCATGCGGCTGAGCAGCTGACCCGACTGCCAGCGGTCGTGGAAGGCGACCGGCAGATTCTGCAGGCGCGAGTAGAGCTCGGAGCGCATCTGGAACTCGACCTCTGTCGCGGGCGTCAGCACGAACCAGCGGCGCAGCCACACCATGGCCGCCTCGCCCAGTGCGAGCGCGAGCACGCCGAACGCACCGGCGAAGACGAATCCGAGCGAGCCGGTGCTCGCTTCGAGGTCGAAGTTCTTCACGATCTGCTCGAGCACGATGGGGATCATCAGCGCGATCACGGCCGCGGCGAGCGCGCTCAGTGCACCGCCGACGAGACGACCGAAGATCGGACGGACGAAGGGCTTGAGTCGCCACAGGGCGGCGAAGGTGGAGAGGGACGACGAGGAGGAGGTGACAGACATGGCTCTCAGTTGCGTAGCGATCGGTGACGAAGACGGGGCGGATGCACGGCATCCGAAAACGGTGGTGGCAGGGCGGCGCGTGCGCCGCCCGCGATCAGCTGCGCAGGCGGGGTGCGCGCGAACCGAGGGCGACGAACGTCGTGACAGTCATCGTGGCCATGGTGTCCTCCTCAGGCTCGGCGTCATCGGCCGGTCGGCTCGACAGCCTTCGAGCCTATTCCTGTGAGCCCGCCGAATGCAAGAGGGAATCCCCTTTCCCGGGCTCGCCGAAGCGTCGGCCTCCCGAGCGCCGCTCAGTGCACGAGTGCGGCCGTCGCCTCCCGGTCGAGCAGGCTGCGCTTGACGTCCAGGCCCCAGGCGAACCCGCCGAGCGACCCATCGGAGCGCAGTACACGATGGCACGGGACGAACAGCGCCGGGGCGTTGCGGGCGCAGATGGAGGCCGCGACGCGGACCGCCCGTGGATTGCCCAGCTCCATGGCGAATTCGCTGTAGCTGAGCGGATGCCCGGGCTCGATTCGGCGCAGCGCCTCCCATCCGGCACGCTGCAGGCCGGTGCCGTGCTGTCGCACGGCGACGGCGTCGATCGCGGTGAGGTCGCCAGCATAGTAGGCAAGGGCCGCGTCTGCGGCATCCGTGGCGCCCTCGACGATCTCGTCGGGTCGCAGCGACGCATGCACGCGCGCGATGACGGCGGCGTGGTCGTCGCTCCACCCCGACGCCAGGACCCGCTGCTCGGCGTCGGCGAGGATCGTCAGCGCACCGTCGGAGGTCTCGACGGTCTGGATGAAAGCGGTCATGAGTTCTCCTCGGCAGTGGTCGTGGGGCGCGGTGCGCGCCGGATCCTGGGTGGACGGACGGGCGCGGCACGCCAGAGGTGGGCGGTCAGGTAGCTGCGCCAGGGCACGAGGCGCTCGGCCCAGGCGCTGAGGGCGCGCGGGTCGCCGGGCAGACCGGAGGCTGCGGCACCGGCGCGCATCGCGACATCGCCCGGCAGCAGGACGTCCGGATCGCCGAGTACCCGCATCCGCACGTAATCGGCGGTCCACGGCCCGATACCCGGCATGGCCAGCAGGCGCGCGCGCTGCTCCGCCGCGTCGTCGCCGACGGTCAGTTCCAGGGAGCCGTCGGCGAGTGCGGCGGCGGCGCCGGTGAGGGCGCGGATGCGGGCCGCAGGTCCGCGCAGCACCTCGGCGCCGCGCTCGGCGATGGCCGCCATGCTCGGGAACAGCAGGGCGCCCTCCGCGGTGCGCTCCCCCAGCTGCTCGGTCAGGGTCGAGAGCGCCGTCCTCGCGGCGACGACCGTGATCTGCTGGCCGACCATCGCACGGATGAGCATCTCGTGTGGGTCGGCGGCGCCGGGAACGCGGATGCCGGGCAGCGCCGTGACCAGCGGTGCGATCTCCGGATGGGCGGAGAGCGCCGCGTCGATCCCGGTCGGATCGGCGTCGAGGTCGAAGAGACGCCGCGCGGTCGCCACGAGCGGGGCGAGGTCGCCGAGCCGTGTCACGCGGGCACGCAGACGCAGCCGCTCGTCGGCGTCCAGCCGGATCTCGAAGTGGGCGGGACCACCTGGCATGCGCAGGTGCCTGGCGAACGACGTCGCGGTCGACGATTCCATGCCCGGCAGCGCGCGCGCCGCCATCCAGGCGAACACGCCCGTCGCGTCGAGGGGCGCGCGGTGCGGCAGCACCAGGTCGATCACGCCCTGCACCTCGGCATCCGCGCCTCCGCTGTCCCGGGTCCCCGAGCCCGTCGAAGGGCGGCGCGTCGCGCGCAACTGTCCCGGCGTCATCTCGAACACCTCGCGGATCGTGTCGTTGCACTGACGGATGCTGGCGAAGCCGGCCGAGAACGCCACGTCGGAGATGGGCATGTCGGTGCCCACCAGCAGCATCCGCGCGGTGTGGGCGCGATGCGCACGCGCGAGAGCCAGCGGCCCCGCGCCGAGCTCCGAGGTCAGGAGCCGCGTGAGGTGCCGCGACGAGTAGCCGAGCCGGCGCGCCAGCCCCGCCACGCCCTCCTGTTCGACGACGCCCGCCGCGATCAGACGCATGGCGCGCGCGGCGGCGTCCCCTCGGAGATTCCATGCCGGTGAGCCGGGTGTCGCCTCGGGCAGGCAGCGCTTGCACGCGCGGTATCCCGCCTCGTGCGCGGCGGCGCTGGTCGGGTAGAAGCTGACGTTCGCGCTCTTGGGGGTGCGGGCAGGGCAGCTCGGGCGGCAGTAGATGCCGGTCGAGCGCACAGCCGTGACGAACTGTCCGTCGAAGCGGGTGTCGCGCGCGCTGATGGCGCGGTACCGCTCGTCGAAGGTCATCGTCGGGGAGGTCATGCCTCCACTCTGTCACGATCTGGAGGTGGCGACTGGCGGAAATCGGACATGGCTGTGCGGAGGTGTCCGTGAGTGCGATCTCACCGAGGATCCAGATGGATCCCGGCGATCATGCAGCGCACCGACCCGCCCGCCAGTTCGATGGGAGCGACATCCAGCGGGATGATCCGGCAGGACGCGGAGAGGATGCTCAGCTGCTCCTCCGTGAGGCTGCGATGACCGGTCTCGGAGATCACCAGCAGGCGCTCCCCTCCCTCGCCGCGCAGCTCCATGGCGTTGCCCGCGAAGGCGGCGACCTGCGCCGCCGTCAACGGAATCAGGATGCGACCGGTCTCGCGGATGCGCCGCGCGACCTCGGACCGTCTCGCGTCGCCCACGATGGCATCCAGGCCGATCATCGCGATGTCGGTGCCGATGCACATCATCACGTTGGTGTGATAGATCGGCACGCCGTCCGGATCGACGGCGTCGAAGACGACGGGCTCGTATCCGAACACGGTGCAGAAGCGTTCGACGAGCACAGGATCGCACCGCTTCGACCGCACCGCGTACGCGATGCGCGCCACGTGGTCCAGCACCATGGCGCCCGTCCCCTCGAGGAACAGGTCGTCCGGCTCCAGCCCGGAGTAGTCGATAACCTCCTGCACGCGGTATTCGGTCTTCAGCATCTCGATCACGTCAGCCCGCCGCTCGCCGCGGCGGTTGGCGGCGTACATCGGATACACCGCGACGCGTCCTCCGGCGTGCGTGGAGAACCAGTTGTTGGGGAACACGCTGTCGGGATGCGCGGCGGACTCGTCCTCGAACAGGTGCACCCGCACGCCCGCCTCGCGGAGACGATCGGCGACCCGGGTGCAGACCTCGTACGCCTCGCGGGACACATCGTGGTCGGCGGCGCTCTGGAACGTGTTGTCGGCCGCGGTCTGCGGGTTGGGACGGAAGTGGTGCGGCCTGATCAGCACGACGGCGCCCGGCGCCTGTGCCGATGCCGCCCTCACGCCAGGCTCGGCGCGGCGGCGCCTGCCGCCACCAGTGCGAACAGGTTCTTCGGATCGTCCGGCTCGGCGATGATGTCGACCTCGGTGAAGTAGTCCGTGCCGTCGATCGCCGCATCGAGGTAGCGCAGCGCCGAGAAGTCCTCGACAGCGAAGCCGACCGAATCGAAGATGGTGATCTGGTCGTCGGAGGTGCGCCCGGCGGCCTCGCCGCGCACGACCCGCCACAGCTCGGTGACCGGATACTCGGCATCCAGCTGCTGGATCTCCCCTTCAATGCGAGTCTGCGGCGGATACTCCACGAAGATGTCCCCGCGGCGCAGGATGCGCTCGTCCAGCTCCGTCTTGCCCGGGCAGTCGCCGCCGATCGCATTGACGTGCACGCCCGGGCCGACCATGTCGTCGGTGAGCACGGTCGCGTTCGTCTTATCGGCGGTGCATGTGGTGATGATCTGCGCGCCGGCGACAGCCTCGGCTGCACTGCCGGCGCGCACGATGTCGAACCCGAGGGGGCGCATATTTGCCTCGAACACGTCGAGCGCAGCGGGGTCCGTGTCCCAGATGCGCAGGCGGTCGATGCCCAGCAGCGCGCGGAATCCGAGCGCCTGGAACTCGGCCTGGCTGCCCGTGCCGATCATGGCCATCGTCGTGGCGCCGGCGGGGGCCAGCATCCGGGCGACCATGGCAGAGGTGGCGGCGGTGCGCAGCGCCGTGAGAAGAGTCATCTCGGTCCAGAGCGTCGGATACCCGCTGTCGACGTCGGCGAGCACACCGAAGGCGGTGACGGTCTGCAGTCCGCGGGACGGGTTGCTGGGGTGGCCGTTGACGTACTTGAATCCGTACTGGCGGCCGTCACTGGCCGGCATGAGTTCGATCACGCCGATGGCCGAGTGGCTGGCGACGCGCGCGGTCTTGTCGAAGTCCTGCCAGCGCGTGAAGTCCTCGACCAGGGCATCCGCGATCCCCGAGATCGCACGCTCGATGCCCGCATCGATCAGCCAGCGGCGCATGCTCGGAACATCGACAAAACGGACCATCGCCCATCCCTTCCTCAGATGCTTCCAGGCTAGGAGCGGGCCACTGCCACTTTCAATCAGCAACATGGATCATTTCATCCATCCGCTGGATGTTCTGCTCAATAAACCACTACATTCTGATCATGAGCATTCTTGACGACCTCGATCGACGGCTGCTGTCGCTGCTGCGGGCCAACAGCCGCGAGTCCGTCGTGAACCTCGCGCGACGCCTCGGTGTCACCCGGGCGACGGTCGACAGTCGGCTCAAGCGGCTCATCGACAGCGGCGTGATCGTCGGCTTCTCCGTCCGCGTGCGGGACCCTGCGGCGGCCTCCGTCGTGCGCGCCATCATGCTGATCGGGGTGGAGGGTCGCAACACCCGTGAGGTGATCCGCAGCCTCCGCGGCGTTCCGCAGATCGCCGCGCTGCACACCACGAACGGTCGCTGGGACCTCGTGGCCGAGGTCAGCTGCGACAGCCTGACGTCCTTCGACGAGACGCTCGCCACAATTCGCGGCATCGACGGCATCCGCGACAGCGAGACCAGCATCCTGCTCAGTTCCGCGACGGTGTAGCCGGCAGGTGAAGGCCGGGGACCCTCTCCCGCGGAGCGGCGCCACGCGGCGCTCCGGCAGCGCCGAGCGGCGCCACGCGGCGCCACGCGGTCAGTGGAAGAAGTGGCGCTCGCCCGTGAAGAACATCGTCACGCCGGCCTTGCGGGCGGCATCCACCACCTCGTCGTCGCGCACCGACCCGCCGGGCTGGACGATCGCCGTGACACCGGCGTCCAGCAGAACCTGAGGACCGTCCGCGAAGGGGAAGAACGCGTCGGACGCCGCCACAGCACCGGCTGCGCGGTCGCCCGCGCGCTCCACCGCCAGTCGGCACGAGTCGACGCGGTTGACCTGACCCATGCCGACGCCGACCGTGGCGTTGCCCTTGGCGAGCACGATCGCGTTGGACTTGACGGCGCGGCACGCCTTCCACGCGAAGATGAGGTTCTCCATCTCGGCGTCGTCGGGACGTTCGCCCGAGACGAGCTCCCAGTCCTTCGCCACCGACACGATGTCGTCCGGGAACCTGTCGGCGTCCTGCAGCAGCAGACCGCCCGAGACCAGGCGCACGTCCATGCGCTCCTGCTGCCAGTCCTCCGGCAGCTTCAGCAGGCGCAGGTTCTTCTTGGCCTTGAAGACTTCGAGCGCGGCGGGCTCGAAGTCGGGCGCCACGATCACCTCGGTGAAGATGTCCTTGAGGTTGTCCGCCATCTTGAGTGTGACCGTGCCGTTCGCCGCGATGACGCCGCCGTAGGCGGACACCGGGTCGCACTCGTGCGCGCGCAGGTGGGCGCTGGCGATCGGGTCGAGGGCGTTCGGTGCCGTGGTGGCGATGCCGCACGGATTCGCGTGCTTGATGATCGCGACCGCGGGAAGGATCATGTCGTAGGCGGCGCGCAGCGCGGCGTCGGCATCGACATAGTTGTTGTACGACATCTCCTTCCCCTGGAGCTGCGTGGCCTGGGCGATGCCGTGACCGCCGGCGCGCGTGTAGATCGCGGCGCGCTGGTGGGAGTTCTCGCCGTAGCGCAGCGTCGCGAGGCGCTCGGCCTTGATGGTGAGATGGGCGGGAAGGTCGACGCCGTCACTGAGGGTGCCCTCCGAGAACCACTGGGCCACCGCGGTGTCATAGGTCGCGGTGTGCGAGAACGCGCGGGCGGCCAGCTCGCGGCGCTGCACGAGATCCGTGCCGCCCGCGGCGACGGCCTCGATGATCGCGGGATACGACTCGGGAGAGACGACCGTCGCGACGTTGGCGAAGTTCTTCGCCGCCGCGCGCACCATGGCGGGCCCGCCGATGTCGATCTGCTCGACGATGGCATCCGGCTCCGCCCCGGATGCGACGGTCTCCACGAACGGGTACAGGTTGACGACGACCAGCTCGAAGGGCTGGATGTCCAGATCGGCGAGCTGGCGCTCGTGATCGTCCAGGCGCAGATCGGCGAGCAGCCCGCCGTGGATCTTCGGGTGCAGGGTCTTCACTCGGCCGTCGAGCATCTCGGCGACCCCGGTGACGCTGGCGACATCGGTCACCTCGTGGCCCGCGTCGCGGATGGTCTGCGCGGTCGACCCCGTCGACACCATCTCGACCCCGGCTGCGGAGAGCGCCTCCGCAAGCTCGAGGAGACCGGACTTGTCGCTCACCGACACGAGCGCGCGCCGGATCGGCACCAGGTCGCGGTGACGGTACAGCGAGGGATCGAGGCGAGGGCCGGCCATGATGATGCTCCTTCGTTCGTGCGTTCTGTGCGGGTCGGGAAAGGTCAGAGGGTGAGCTCGCCGGTGGCGACGCGGCGGACCACGTCGATCATCAGCCGCCGCTCGACGGGCTTGATGCGCTCGTGCAGGGTCGCTTCCGTGTCTCCCGGCAGCACCGGGACGCGCTCCTGCGCGACGATCGGTCCGCTGTCGACGCCGTCGTCGACCACGATGACGCTGGCGCCCGTGCTCTCGACGCCGGCGGCCAGGGCGTCGCGCACGCCGTGCGCGCCGGGGAACTCGGGCAGGTAGGCGGGGTGCGTGTTGATGATCCGCGGCGCATAGCGCGCGACCACGGCGGCGGGCAGCAGCCGCATCAGGCCGCTGAGCACGATCAGGTCGGGCTTCCATGCATCCAGCTGCTCGACGAGCTCCTCGCCCCAGGCCTCCCGGCTCGGGAACGACGAGTACGCCACGGTGAAGGTGGGAACGCCGAACTCCTCGGCGTGCGCGAGCCCGTCCGCGTCCCGATCGGCGCCCACAGCGATGACTCGTGCGGGGAAATCGGGGTGGCTGGCGGCTTCGAGCAGTGCTCGAAGATTCGAGCCGGCACCTGAGATGAGAACCGCGACCGTCAGCACCCGGTCAGTCTACCGGCGTCGAGAGTGCTGCCATCTCCTCGTGCCAGCGGTCGGTGCGCTCCTCCGCCAGCTCGTCGTGATGGCGCGGTGCGAGCATGAGGATGCCGCAGCCGATCAGCACTTCCAGGCCGACCGCGAACGCGAACCAGCCCGCCGACGGGCCGGTGTCCGCCAGCCGGCCCGGACCGATGGACCCGGATGCGAGCACGGCTGCCAGCGCCGCCGCACCGGCCGAGACGGCGGCGATCCCGCCCGTGATCGCCGCGCGGGGCCCGAACCCCGCGCCGGTGCGCTCCCACACCAGTCGCGACCGGATCATCCAGCCCGCCAGGGCGCCGCAGGCGATGGGCACCAGCACGGCCACCAGCATCCAGATCGAGGAGTTCTCGGGAACCAGTCCCAGCACCGGGATGCCGGGGACGACCCCCAGTTCGGTGCCTGCCGGCGACACCGAGGTTCCGGTGCCGAGCGCGAACCCGGGCCCCGCCAGCCAACTCGCCGACCAGACCAGAAGCGTGGGCAGGTAGACCAGGTGGGCGAGCGTCAGCATCCCTGCGCCCAGCACGTCGACGCGAGCCGCCTCGAACAGCGCGATTACCTCTCCCCCGCGCACGAGCGTGGTGACGGCCACGCCCAGAGCGGCGGCGCCGGTGAGGGCGACGACCACGACTGTCGCACCGCGCAGGGATTCGGCGGGCACGGGCGCCCAGTCGCCCCATCCGTCGACGACGTCGTGCAGCCGGTCGATGACGCCGCCGTCCCCGTCGGACCACGCGTACCGGACCGCACCGATCAGCAGACCGGCGAGATACACGGACGCGGGGATCACGATGGCCGGCCACTGCGGGGCTCTCAGCACCCCGGAGTGCGCGGTGAGGCCGACCGCCGCGGCGATCAGCGCGAACGCGACCGCCCCGGAGACCACGCCCGTGACCCAGGCGCCGGCGATCGCGGCCCGTCGTCCGGAACGCGCGGCGAAGATCAGCGTGAACAGCAGGAAGGCCAGCGGAGGGACAGAGACGGCGAAAGCGGCGGCCTCCTTCGGGATGGCCAGACTCGCGAGCACGGCGTCCGGCAGCACCACCTCGAGCGGCACTCCGTGACCGAACTGCCACAGCGTGCCGCTGACGGGCCAGAGCGCGCCCCAATCGGCACTCACCCCGAAGGCGAGAACCCACAGCAGGGTGAACGGCGCGAGCACGGCCGCCAGCCCCACGGCGGCCGCGATGACGGCGTCCAGTGCGGCGAGGAGCACGACGGTGACACGTTGCATGACGACTCGAGCCTACGATGCGCGCCCGACACCGCCCTGCGGGGCACGCGAGGGTGTCCGGACACGATAGATTCTCCTGCGGAGGTCTCCCGATGACAACAGCCCCTGCGCACCCCGACACCGAGCCGCGCGATCAGCCGCGCAACGCGCTCGACCGCTACTTCGAGATCACGAAGCGGGGTTCGAGCTTCGGCGCCGAGATCCGCGGAGGACTCGTCACGTTCGTGACGATGGCCTACATCGTGATCCTGAACCCGATCATCCTGTCCAGCAGCACCGACATCGCCGGCACCACGCTGGACTTCCTGCAGCTCAGTGCCGTCACCGGCCTGACCGCCGCGGTCATGACGATCCTGTTCGGCCTCATCGCCCGTCTGCCGTTCGGGTTCGCTGCCGGACTCGGCATCAACGCCTTCCTCGCCTTCTCGGTGGTCGGCGAGGTCACCTGGCCCGAGGCGATGGGGCTGGTGGTCATCAACGGCCTCATCATCGTGCTGCTCAGCGCCACGGGCCTGCGCCGCATGATCTTCGACGCGGTTCCCATGCAGCTGAAGATCGCGATCACGGTCGGCATCGGGCTCTTCATCGCGTTCATCGGCTTCGTGAACGCCGGCTTCGTGACCGCCAGCGCCTCGCCGCCCGTGTCGCTCGGCATCGGCGGCTCGGTCAGCACCGTGCCGACGCTGCTCTTCGTGTTCACTCTGCTGCTGACCGGCGTGCTGGTGGCGCGCAAGGTCAAGGGCGGCATCCTCATCGGCCTCGTCTCCGGGACGGTCGTCGCGGTGATCACCGAGGCGATCTGGCACGTCGGCGCCAAGGGCGACGACAACCCGGGCGGCTGGGGTCTGACGATCCCCGCGCTGCCCGAACAGCTCGTCAGCCTTCCCGACCTGTCGCTGATCGGCCAGGTCGACCTGTTCGGCGCGTTCGGCCGCATCGGCGCACTGGCCGCGCTGATGCTGGTCTTCACGCTCGTCTTCACGAACTTCTTCGATGCCATGGGCACCATGACGGGCCTGGCGAAGGAGGCCGACCTGGCCGACGAGAAGGGCAACTTCCCGCGCCTGAAGTCGGCACTGATCGTCGAGGGTGTCGGCGCCGTCGTCGGAGGCGCGACGTCCGCGTCGTCCAACACCGTGTTCATCGAGTCGGGCTCGGGCATCGGTGAAGGCGCGCGGACGGGCTTCGCGAACGTCGTCACCGGTGTGGTGTTCCTCATCGCGATGTTCTTCACGCCGCTGGTGTCGATCGTCCCGACCGAGGTCGCCGCCGCAGCGCTGGTCATCGTCGGTGCGCTGATGATGAGTCAGATCCGCTTCATCGATCTGACGGACTTCTCGGCGCTCTTCGGGGTGTTCCTCACGGTCGCGGTCATGCCGATGACCTACTCGATCGCCAACGGCATCGGCGCCGGCTTCATCGGCTGGGTCGTCGCGCGGGCGTGCTCGGGCAAGGCTCGCGAGATCAGCCCTCTGCTGTGGGTCGTGACAGCCGGGTTCGTGATCTTCTTCGCCCGCGGTCCGATCGAGGCGCTGTTCGGCTGATCGCGTCGCGTCGAGAGGGGTCGGATGCTGGCATCCGGCCCCTCTCTGCGTCTCGACGCGGGCGTCCGGCCACATCCCCGCCACCCCCGTCGCCCCGTCGCCCCGTCCCTTCTGAAGGACGTTCGCGCTGGTGAAGGACGATGCGGCGGGCAGCATCCTTCAGACCCGCGGATGTCCTTCGGACGCGCCGGTGATCGGCAGAGCGGATGCCGCAGACGCGGCGTCAGGACATGACGAAGGCCCCGGGGTGGAGCCCGGGGCCTTCGTCATGCAGTCTAGCTCAGATCAGAGCGCCTCGACGATCGCGCGCATCAGGTCGGCCGTCTCGGACGGCGTCTTGCCGACCTTGACGCCGGCGGCCTCGAGGGCCTCCTTCTTGGCCTGTGCGGTGCCCGCGGAGCCCGAGACGATGGCGCCGGCGTGGCCCATGGTCTTGCCCTCGGGAGCAGTGAAGCCGGCCACGTAGCCGACGACCGGCTTGGTGACGTTGGCCTTGATGTAGTCGGCCGCGCGCTCCTCGGCGTCGCCGCCGATCTCGCCGATCATGACGATGGCCTTGGTCTCGGGGTCGGCCTCGAACGCGGCGAGCGCGTCGATGTGCGTGGTTCCGATGACCGGGTCGCCGCCGATGCCGATGGCGGTGGAGAAGCCCAGATCGCGCAGTTCGTACATCATCTGGTAGGTCAGGGTGCCCGACTTCGAGACGAGTCCGATCGGTCCCTTGCCGGTGATGTTGGCCGGGGTGATGCCGACCAGCGCCTCGCCGGGGGTGATGATGCCGGGGCAGTTCGGCCCGATGATGCGGGTCTTGTTGCCCTTGCTGGTCGCGTACGCCCACGCCTCGGCCGCATCGCCGACGGGCACGCCTTCGGTGATCACGACGAGCAGCGGGATCTCGGCGTCGATGGCCTCGATCATCGCGTCCTTGGTGAAGGCGCCGGGAACGAACGCGATCGACACGTCGGCGCCGGTCTTCTCCATCGCCTCGGCGACGGACCCGAAGACGGGAAGCTCGACCTCGCCCTCGTGCGGCTTCTCGTGCGTGACCGTGGTGCCGGCCTTGCGGGCGTTCACGCCGCCGACGATGTTCGTGCCCGCCTTCAGCATCAGAGCGGTGTGCTTGGTGCCCTCGCCGCCGGTGATGCCCTGGACGATGACCTTGGAGTCCTTGTTGAGGTAGATCGACATTTATCTGATTCCTTCAGTCTCAGGCGTTGGCCAGCTGGGCGGCCTTGTCGGCGCCCTCGTCCATGGTGGCTGCCAGCGTGACGAGCGGGTGGTCGGCGGCGGCGAGGATGGCGCGGCCCTCCTCGACCTGGTTGCCGTCGAGACGCACGACGAGCGGCTTGGTTGCCGCGTCGCCCAGGATCTCGAGGGCCTTGACGATGCCGTCCGCGACGGCCACGCAGGAGGTGATGCCGCCGAAGACGTTGACGAACACGCTCTTGACCTGCTGGTCGCCGAGGATGACGTCGAGTCCGGCCGCCATGACCTGGGCGTTCGCACCGCCCCCGATGTCGAGGAAGTTCGCCGGCTTGACGCCGCCGTGCTTCTCACCGGCGTACGCGACGACGTCGAGGGTCGACATCACCAGGCCGGCACCGTTTCCGATGACACCGACCTGTCCGTCGAGCTTCACGTAGTTCAGGCCGGACTCCTTCGCCTTGGCCTCCAGCGGGTCCTCGGCGCCCTTGTCGGCGAGAGCCTCGTGGCCGGGGTGGCGGATCTCGGAGGCGTTGTCGTCGAGCGTGACCTTGCCGTCGAGCGCGATGACGTCACCCTCTTCGGTGAGCACCAGCGGGTTGACCTCGACGAGCGTGGCGTCCTCGCCCTTGTAGACCTCGAAGAGCTTGACGAAGACATCGGCGACCTTCTCGACGAGCTCCTCGCGGAAGTTCGCGGCCCGGGCGATCTCGACGGCCTTGGCCTTGTCGATGCCGGTCAGCGGGTTCACCTCGACACGGGCGAGGGCCTCGGGCTTCTCGACGGCGAGCTGCTCGATCTCCATGCCGCCCTCGACGCTGCACAGCGACAGGTAGGAGCGGTTCGCGCGGTCCAGGAGCACCGAGAAGTAGAACTCCTCGGCGATGCGTGCGCCCGCGGCGACCATGACGCGCTTGACGACGTGACCCTTGATGTCCAGACCCAGGATCGCCTGGGCCGCCTCGTACGCCTCGTCGGGGGTCTTGGCGACCTTCACGCCACCGGCCTTGCCGCGGCCACCGGTCTTGACCTGAGCCTTCACGACGACGATGCCGCCGATCTTCTCAGCAGCTGCCTTCACCTCCTCGGGGGTGTCGGCGACGATGCCGGCGAGAACCGGCACTCCGTAGGATTCGAAAAGGTCTCGTGCCTGGTACTCGTAGAGATCCACGTGCAGTCCTTCGCTGGTTGCGGCGGGTGGGACGCGACAGAATTTGTCGGGTTGTCGAAGTTGCTTCGACCCGAGCACCAAGCGTACTACCGCTGACGACACGACCCGAACGGCCGGGGATAGGCTTCCCCTATGCACCAGACACCGCCGCCGCGCACCGGCGTCGTCGCGGCCGCGCTCGAGCTGTTCGCCGCGCAGGGATTCGACGCGACCTCGGTCGAGCAGATCGCCAAGGCCGCGGGCGTCTCGCGCTCCACCTTCTTCCGGCAGTTCGGCGGCAAGGAGGATGTCGTCTTCACCGACCATGAGGTGATGCTCGACGAGCTGCGCGCATTCCTGGACGAGCCGCACGCGGATCCGTGGTTGGCGGTCTGCGAGGCATCGGAGCTGGTCTTCGGTCATTTCGCCCGCGACCCGGAGCTGGCTCGGCGCCGTTACGAGATCGTGCGCGAGGTCCCCGAGCTGCGCGACCGCGAGATCGTGACCGTGTTCCGGTACGAGCGCCTGTTCGATGAATACCTGCGGCAGTCGCTGCCCGGCATCGACCCGATCGACGCCGTCGGGTTCTCGGCACTCGTCACGGCGGTGCACAATCACGTGCTGCGGCAGCTACTGCGCGGGAACGACGTGCCGGTCACGACGCTGCGCGCCGCCATGCAGGATGTGCTGCGTCGCTACGGCGTCCACCCGGACGGGTCCGACGCCGCCCCCGACGACATCGTGGTCGCGGTCTTCCCGCGGTCGATGCCGGTCGCCGAGATCTCCCGGCGCGTGCAGGCAGAGCTGTCGGAATGACCCGGCCGCGTCTGACCGCGCGAGCGGATCAGACGGCGGCCGGAGAGGTCATTCGTCGCAGCCGCACTTCCCGGAGGCGTTGCGCACCATGAAGCACACGTCGCACACGCCGTAGTCGCGTTCCTCCTTCGGGGTCGCCTTCGGCGTGCGCGTCGCGGCTGCGGTCCTGGCGCCCCGCGACCCGGTGGCGCGCCGGGACGCCGTCGCACTGGTCGGCAGTGTGCTCGGGTGGTTCACGTAGAAGTAGGGAGCGCGTCCTTCGCTGGCCAGCAGCGGGAGGGCCCGCCCGGCGATGAGGACCTGCTCGTCCTCCGTGAAGCCGTTCGTGTAGGTGCGTCCGATGTGCAGCGCGGCTCCTTCGGGGCGCAGGGCCTCGATGTAGCGACCGCGGTCGATGAAGCTCGTGACGCCGACGGCATCCGAGATGGCGCCGATGAACTCGTGGTTCTCGACAGGGATCCGGTGCGCACGCAGCGCCTCGGCGAGGGATCGGTAGGGGCGGGAGGTTCCAGTGGGGGTCGGCCCCTGTGGTTCGTTCATCTCCTCGATTCTCTCACCTGCGCGATCGTCGCCGTCACCGATCCGCATTCGTGGAACACTGGGAGCATGGCTCGCGCGACGGTGATCGGCAGTGGCCCGAACGGGCTCGTGGCCGCGGTCGCCCTGGCGCGCGCCGGGTACGCGGTCGAGGTGCTCGAGGCCGCCGGGTCCGTCGGCGGCGGTGTGCGGACCGCTCCCGGTCCTCTGCCGGGATTCGTCTCCGACATCTGCTCGGCCGTGCATCCGTCGGTGCGGACCTCGCCGTTCTTCCGGGCGTTCGGCATCGACGAGCGCATCGAGTGGATCACGCCGGAGATCTCCTACGCCCACCCTCTGGACGGCGGTCGAGCGGCGATCGCCTGGCGCGACATCGATCGGACCGCGGATGCTCTGGGCGCGGACGCCCGCGCTTGGTACGCCCTGGTGCGGCCGCTGACGCGGCATCTCGAAGGCGTGGTGGATTTCACCGGCCACGCGCTGCTGCGCATCCCGGACGAACCGCTCACGGCGCTGCGCTACGGCATCCGGATGCTGGAGCAGGGCACGCCGTTCGCCAGGGCGACGCTGCGCACCGAGGCCGGTGCCGCGCTGGTCGCCGGAGTCGTCGCGCACGCCAACGCCCCGATGCCGTCCCTCAGCGGCGCGGCCGCCGGTCTGCTGCTCGCCGCACACGGCCACGCCCCCACCGGCTGGTCGTACCCGAGGGGCGGCGCGCAGCGCATCGCCGACGCCCTGGCATCCGACCTCGAGGCGCACGGCGGCGTCATCCGCATCGGTGAGCACGTGCGCGACCTCGGCACGCTCGACTGGGGCGACCCGCGCCGCGGGGATCTGCTGGTCATGGACACCTCGCCCCGTCTCGCGCTCACCCACCCCGACGTCCCGTCCGGCTATGCGAAGGCGTTGGGCGCGTACCGTTACGGCGCCGGCGCCGCCAAGGTCGACTTCGCTCTCGACGGCCCCATCCCCTGGGCGAACCCCGATGTCGCGCGGTCTCCGACCGTGCACATCGGCGGCACGCGCGACGAGATCTGGGCCAGCGAGAACGCGGTGACGCGCGGAACCGTCAGTGACCGTCCCTACGTGCTCGCCGTGCAGCCGTCCGTGCTCGACCCGTCGCGGGCGCCTGCGGGCAAGGGGGTGCTGTGGTCGTACATCCACGTACCGGCCGGATCGGATCTGGATGCCACCGAGCTGATCACCCGCCAGGTGGAGCGCTTCGCCCCGGGTTTCCGCGAGCGGGTGCTGGCCAGCCGTGCCGTGCCGGCGTCGGCGCGCGAGATGCTGAATCCGGCGGAGATCGGCGGCGATGTCTTCGGCGGGGCGTTCACGATGCTGCAAGCCGTGCGCCGGCCCGTCATCTCGCCGACGCCCTGGCGCACCCCGATGCAGGGCGTCTACCTGGCCTCCGCCTCCACGCCCCCCGGCCCCGGGGTGTCGGGCACCCCCGGCTGGCTCGCCGCCCGCACGGCGCTGCGCGACGCGCGCCTCCCCCACGAGCTGACCGACCTCTTCCCCTGACCCTGGCGGCCCCCGCATTCCGCGCTCCGTCGACAGCATCACATCTCGCCGAGGGTCGACGGGTGGGGGGTCGACGGGTGGAGGGGTCGCGGACACAATGGGAGCATGTACGAGATCCCCGCGCCGATGCTCGCGAAGGCGGCGGCATCCATACCCGATCCGACGAAGAAGCCGATGCTGTACGAGCCCAAGTGGGATGGGTTCCGCGGCCTGATCGCCTGGGACGGCGAGACGCTGGAGATCGGGTCGCGCGGCGCGAAGCCGCTGACTCGGTACTTCCCCGAGCTCGTTGAGCAGCTGCCCGCGCTTCTTCCGGGGCCGTGTCTGCTGGACGGCGAGATCGTCGTGGCGACGGGCCCTGCCGGGGCGCAGCGCCTGGACTGGGAGGCGCTCAGTCAGCGGATCCACCCGGCGGCGTCGCGAGTGGCCAGGCTCGCCGCCGAGACGCCGGCGATGTTCATCGCCTTCGACCTGCTGGCTGACGGCGACGAGGATCTGCAGCAGCATCCGTTCCGCGACCGTCGGGCACGACTGGAGCGGATGCTGGCGGGCGCCGGCGCTCCGCTGCACCTGACGCGCACGACCGAGGACCCCGACCTCGCCCGCCGCTGGCTGGCGGACTTCGAGGGGGCCGGGCTCGACGGCGTGGTCGCCAAACCGCTGGAGGACCCGTACGCGCCCGGCAAGCGCGCACTGACCAAGATCAAGCATGCGCGCACCGCGGATGTCGTGGCACTGGGCTACCGGGTGCACAAGAGCGGATCGGGCGTCGGCTCGCTGCTGGTCGGACTGCATGACGACGAGGGCGTGCTGCGGCAGGTGGGCGGCGTCGCCGCCTGGACGGATGCCATGCGTGCTCGACTCGTGGAGGAGCTGGAGCCACTGGTGGAGCGCGATGCCGCGGGCGAGCCGGTCAGCGGGGAGACGGAGCGATCGAGGTTCTCCGGCGCGAAGGACATGACCTATGTGCGTCTGCGCCCCGAACGCGTGCTGGAGGTGCGCTACGACCAGCTGGAGGGCGCGCGGTTCCGGCACACAGTGCAGTTCGAGCGCTGGCGTCCGGATCGTGACGCGTCATCGTGCACCTACCGTCAGCTCGACACCGTGGCCGGCTACGACCTGGCGGACGTGCTGGACTGACCTGTCGGCGCCGGGCCCGATCAGTTCTTCACCGGGTTGCCGTCCTCGTCCCAGTTCTCGGCGACGCGCTTGCTGGGCTGAACGCGCGGCGGCTCGCCGGGCATCTTCGGGAACTCCGGCGGGAAGGGCAGCTCGCCCAGCCCGTTCTCGACATCACGCTCCCACCACTGCAGCAGCGTGTCGATGCGGCCGGGCGAGTCCTGCATCCGCGCCCACGGGTCGCCGACGTCGGCCAGCCGATCCGGCACCGTCCGGACGGTGAACCTGCGGGGGTCGACGTCGTCGACCTCGTCCCAGTGCAGCGGGGTCGACACCGGTGCGTTCGGCTTCGCCCGCGGGCTGTACGCACCGGCGATGGTGCGGTCGCGGTTCGCCTGATTGAAATCGACGAAGATGCGCTGGCCGCGCTCCTCCTTCCACCAACTGGTGGTGACCTGCTCGGGCATGCGACGCTCCAGCTCCCGGCCGGCGGCGATCACGGCGTGCCGCACCGTGAGGAACTCCCACTCCGGCACGATCGGGCAGAAGACGTGCAGGCCGCGGTTGCCGCTGGTCTTGATGAATGCTTCCAGCCCCGCCTCGTCCAGCACCCTGCGCAGTTCGTGGGCGGCCGGGATCGCTTCGGCGATGCCCGTTCCCTCCTGCGGGTCCAGGTCGATGCGCAGCTCCACCGGGTTGTCGGTGTCGACGGCGAGGGACGCCCAGGGGTGGAACACGACCGTGTTCATCTGCACCGCCCAGACGATGGCGCTCGTCCTGTTGAGCACGAGCTGCGGGTGGCGGCGTCCGCTGTTGTACGTGCACATCACGGCGTCCACGAAGTCGGGCGTGCCCTTGGGCGGATTCTTCGAGAAGAACTGCTCGCCCGTGATGCCGTCACGGAACCGCTCCAGTGACACCGGGCGATGGCCGTTGGCGGAGAGGAACGCCTCGGACACCTGCTGCGCGTACTCGGCGTACTCCGCCTTGGTGATGCCGTCCCCGTCGTCGACCGGCCAGATCACCTTGTTCGGGCTGGAGAGGGAGATCTCCCGTTCTCCGTCCGCGTCTGCCACGGTCACCGTCACACGCTGAGATGCCATGTCCCGACCTTAGGGGGTGGGAGCCGTCGACGACAGGGGCTTGCGCCCGGAGCTCAGTCCTCGCCGACGTCCACAGCGAGCACGAGGAGCGCGCTCAGGTCGTCCCGCTCGATCGCGATCGACGGTCCGGCGATGTCGACGAGGATGCCGGCGATCTCCGTGTGATCGCTGAGCACCGTCGCGAGCTGCCCGGGCTCGAACGGCATCGGCTTGTCGTTGCGCCCGAGCGCGACCACCTCGAGAGGGTGCGAGAAGATCTGCAGGAACCGTCGACCGTCGGCGGTGTGCGCCTCGGCGATGCCCACCGGCTGCCCGTTCGTGCCGTCGTTGATGGCCACGTAGCTGCGCACCCTCGCGAGCGCCTCGGCCACCCGCACGGGCGTCTGGTCATCGCGGGGGCCGGCGAGGATCGTCTTGACCGCCATCTCCGGGTCGCCCTGCTCGAGGGCCTTCTGCAGCAGCTCGGTCGGGAAGACCACTCGGTGCGGTGCGGAGGAGTTGTCGATGATGATGCCGGTGAACCCACCAGCGATGACCTGCTGGTACACCGAGGTGGTGGGCTGCGCGATGGCGGAGGTGGACGCGGCATCCTCCTCGCCCTGCACGGACGCCTGCAACGCGGCGCCCGAGCTGTAGGCGAGCATGAACGACCGGTCGCCGTCGCGGATCACGCCGACGGAGAGCGGCTTGCCCTGGGCCATCTGCTCGCGGGCGTCGCCGGCGACGCGCAGGTACAGGTGGCCCTGCAGCGACTGGCGCATGACCCCGATCAGCTTGTCGTTGCCCGCGCCCTCCTCGAGTTCCGCGAGCGACACGCGCAGCAGCACGTTGTCGACCAGGCCTTCGACGGTGTGGGTCTGCTCCGGCGGCATCGCCGGAGCCAGCGGCAGGCGGGGGGCGCCGCCCTGGTCGCTGGGTACCTGCGGACCCGAAACGGCGTTCGGTCGCTCCACGGGCGGGGCGGCCTGCTCGGCGTCTTCGTCGGTCAGTGCGACCTCGGGTCCTGCGTCCGCGCCGACACCCCGGAACGCCTGCACGGAGATGGCCACCTCGGGAACGCTCTCACTCGGCCGGGCTTCTTCGGCCGCTTCGTCGGGGAGCTCCTCCACAGCGTCCGCCTGCCTCGGTGCCTGCGGCTCGGGGTCAGCGGGGTCGGTCTTCTTACGGCGGGAGAACAAGGCCATATCACTCAGCCTAACCCGGGGCGTCGGAGTGCCCGCCGGATCAGAGCTTCTGGATCGGCGCGATCTTGATCAGCAGTTTCTTCTGTCCTGCCGTGTCGAAGCGCACGTGCGCGATGCGCTTGGCTCCTTCACCCGTGACGGCCTCCACGCGGCCCTCCCCGAAATCGTCGTGGCGGATGCGGTCGCCCGCGGCCAGCTCGAGATCGCCGTTGTCGCGGACCTTGCCGGTGACCTTGTTGGCGAAGCGGTCCATGGCGGTGGACAGCGGCTTGAGCGTGTCGCGCGGCGGGAGGGCCTTGACGCCGAAGCGGTCTCCGGCCCCGGAGCCCCCGTAGCCCGATCCTCCCGAGCGTCGTGCGTTCAGGGCCCGGGACTGCGTGCCACCGCGCGAATTCACGTCGCCGGGTGACTGGCGCCAGTCGATCAGCTCGCCCGGGATCTCCTGCAGGAAGCGGCTCGGCATCGCGACGGTGACCTCGCCGAACTGCGCGCGGGTCATCGCCAGCGACAGGTGCAGGCGCTTGCGCGCCCGGGTGATGCCGACGTAGAACAGCCGGCGCTCCTCCTGCGGGCCTCCCGGCTCCCCCGCCGAGATGCGGTGCGGGATGAGGTCCTCCTCGACTCCGGTGACGAACACCGCGTCGTATTCCAGGCCCTTGGCGGTGTGCATCGTCATCAGTGAGACGACGCCGGACTCGTCGTCCAGGTCGTCGGCATCCGAGACCAGCGCCACCTCCGTGAGGAAGTCGACGATCGTGCCGTCGGGGTTGTTGCGGGCGAAGTCGCGGGTCACGGCGACGAACTCGTCGAGGTTCTCGAGGCGCGCCTCGTCCTGGGGGTCGCGGCTGGCGCGCAGCGATTCGAAATAGCCGCTCTTGTTCAGCAGCACGGTCACGGCCTCCGCGACCGCCGTCGCCGGCGGCACCTCGCCCGATGCCGGCTGCACGATGGCCGATGCTTCGTCCAGCACCGCGTCGAGCTGGGCGATGGCGGCCTGGATCTTCGGACCGACGCCGAGCTGGCCGGGGTGGCGCAGCGCATCGCGGAAGCTGAGGTTCTCCCGGTCGGCGAACAGGGCGATCGATGCGGCGGTGACGTCGCCGATGCCGCGTCGCGGACGGTTCAGGATGCGGCGCACGGCCATGTCGTCGGCCGGGTTGGCGACCGCGACGAGGTAGGCGAGGGCGTCCTTGATCTCGGCGCGCTCGTAGAACTTCGTGCCGCCCATGATCTTGTACGGCACCGCCGAGCGGATGAAGATCTCCTCCAGCGCTCGGGACTGCGAGTTGGTGCGGTAGAACACCGCCATCTCCGAGTACGGGTAGCCGGCGCGCCGCAGCCGCTCGACCTCGTCGGCGACGAACTGCGCCTCGTCGTGCTGCGAGTAGCCCGTGAAGCCGATGATCTTGTCGCCGGCTCCCTTGTCGCTCCAGAGGTTCTTGGCCTTGCGGTCGAAGTTGTTGCCGATGACCGCGTTCGCCGCCGAGAGGATGTTCTGGGTTGACCGGTAGTTCTGCTCGAGCAGCACCACCTTCGCGCCGGGGAAGTCTCGTTCGAACTCGGTGATGTTGCGGATGTCGGCCCCGCGGAACGCGTAGATCGACTGATCCGAGTCGCCGACCACGGTCAGCGAGGCGCCGGACGTGTCCGCCTCCTGGGTCGTCGAGCCTGTCGAAGCGTCCGGTTCGAAGATCATCATGCCGTTGGAGGCATACGGTTCGGGAGCCTCGCTTTCGATGGGCCGGGTCAGCTCGTGGATGAGGGCGTACTGGGCGTGGTTGGTGTCCTGGTACTCGTCGACCAGGATGTGTCGGAATCGCCGCCGGTAGGTGTTGGCCACCTTCGGGAACGCCCGGAACAGGAACACCGTCTGCGCGATCAGGTCATCGAAGTCGAAGGCGTTCGCCCGCTGCAGCGCGCGCTGGTAATCCGTGAACACCTCCACGAACTTCCGCTCCGCCGGATCGGACATGTTGGCCTGGCGCGCATGACCCTCGGCGTCCAGCAGCTCGTTCTTCAGCTTCGAGATGCGCGACTGCACGGCACCGGGCGTGAGCCCGTACGAGTCGGCCTCGTGCTCCTTGACGAGACGCTTGATCAGCGCCCTCGAATCACCCGAGTCGTAGATGGTGAAGGATTTCGTGAACCCGAACTGCTCGGCCTCTCGGCGCAGAATCCGCACGCAGGCCGAGTGGAAGGTCGAGATCCACATGCCGCGCGCGACATCGCCGACCAGACCTGCGACGCGTTCGCGCATCTCCCCCGCGGCCTTGTTGGTGAACGTGATCGCGAGGATCTGGCTCGGCCAGGCCTCGCGCTGACGCAGCAGCAGCGCGATGCGCCGTGTGAGCACGCTGGTCTTCCCCGACCCGGCGCCCGCGACGATCAGCAGCGCGCTGCCTCGATAGGTGACGGCGGCGAGCTGCTGCGGGTTGAGGCCGTCCAACAGCTCGTCCGGTCCGCCGGAGGGGCGCGGGCTGGAGGTCTCGGGCACGATGAGTGGGGCGTCGGTCATGGCAGTTCGAGTCTAGGCGCGACCTCCGACGCCGGACCGCCGTCCGGACCGGCCGCTGCGGCAGGCGAGGCACCGAGGTACCATCGGGGCACGACGGTGCTCTCGGCCGTCGAGGAGGCGAGTGCCATGATCGCGGTCATCGACGAGGACGAGTGCTTCGGGCTGCTCACGTCGACGACGGTCGGGCGGATCGGTTTCGTGCACGACGGGCGGGTCGAGATCATCCCGGTGAACTACCGGGTCGACGGCAGCGACGTCCTCATCCGCACTCGTGAGGGCGGCTTCCTCGCCGGGCTCGTCGACCAGCCGAATGCCGCCTTCGAGGTCGATCATCACGACGACCTCGGCGGCACCGCGTGGAGCGTGCTGCTGAGCGGCCACGTGGAGCAGATGACGGCGGAACAGGCGGATGCGGTTCCCGCCACTCGACGGCATGTCGTCTGGGCAGGCGACGAGCGCTCGATGTGGCTGCGCTTCGTCACCGACCGCGTCTCCGGCAGGCGCGTGCGCCGCCCGCACGGTTGAGCGGGCCGACGCCGCACCGGGCAGCGCCGATGCCCGCATGCGACAATCGGCGCATGCGCACGATCCTCAACATCATCTGGGTCATCCTCGCCGGGTTCTGGCTGTGGCTCGGTTACCTCTTCGCCGGCATCCTGCTCTGCATCCCGATCGTCACGATCCCCTGGGCGATCGCCTCGTTCCGCATCGCCCGGTACTCGCTGTGGCCCTTCGGACGTGAGGTCGTGGACAAGCCCACCTCCGGTCTGGGTTCGCTGCTCGGCAACGTCGTCTGGGTGATCCTGGCCGGCTGGTGGCTGGCCATCGGCCACATCGTCTCCGGCATCGCGCTGTGCCTCACGATCATCGGCATCCCGCTGGGGATCGCCGACTTCAAGCTCGTATCCGTCTCTCTGATGCCGCTCGGCAAGGAGATCGTCCCGACGCGTCGTGGCGCTTTCGCCCGCTGACGCGGATCAGCGGAAGAAGGCCGTACCCAGGTCGGGGTGATCGACGAAGACCCCGTCCACGCCGCTGTCGGCGATCACGCGCCACTCCGCCTCGTAGTCGCCGTAGGCGGCCTTGCCGCCGGACGCTCGGAACGGCGCCGACAGGAACGCGTTCTCCGGGCGGCACGTCCAGGTGAACACCGTGAGTCCGCGGGCATGCGCATCCGCGACGATGGTGCTGCCGGGATGCAGCAGCATCCGCTTGTTCACACTGACACCGTCCACCCGGCCGCGCAGCCCGTCCAGCCCGTCCGGCGTCACGACCGACGCGTAATCGGGCGCGGCGGCGCCCCGGGCAGAGACGAGGTCGAACGGCTTGCCGCTCGCCTCGATGAGATAGACGAAGGAGGCCGCGATGCCGCGCTCGCGCAGCTGTGCGAGCACCGTCGACTCGAACGCCTCGATGATCAGGGGCAACTCACCGTGCGCCCAGCCACCGGCTCGCAGATCACGGACGATCAGCGGCACCAGATCCAGCCCGATCGACGAGAAGTAGGTGGCGTGCTTGATCTCGAGGACGACTCCGATCTCGCGCCCGTGCTCGAGAGACGCCTCGCGCACCATCCGGAGCAGATCGACCAGCGTGAGGATGGGCTGCGCGCCGTCGAAACTCGCGCTCGCGACCCGGAGCTTCGGCAGTCGCTCGCGCGTGCGCAGCGTCGCCAGCTCATCCCAGGTGAAGTCCTCGGTGAACCAGCCCGTGAGCGTCTGCCCGTCGATCCTCTTCGTCGTGCGACGGTCGGCGAACTCGGGATGCAGGGCCACGTCGGTCGTCCCGGAGATCTCGTTCTCGTGCCGGATGACCAGCACCCCGTCCCTGGTCGCGACGACGTCGGGCTCGACCGCGTCCACCCCCATGGCGAACGCCATCTCATAGGAGGAACGGCTGTGCTCGGGACGGTATCCGGGAGCGCCGCGGTGCCCGATCACGAGCGGAGAAATCCTGGGCACGCTCTCAGCGTAAAGCACCTCCGTCACAGCTCGAGCGGGTATCTTTGAGGAAAGAGTTGACCGATCCCTCGGGAGCAGAGGCCACACCATGAGCAACTTCGCATTCAACAACCCGGCGTTCCAGAAGCAGGACCCGCGCAAGGCCGCCACCTATCCGGGCGGCGCGCAGGCCACTCAGTACGCCCCGCCGCCGGCACCGACCGCGCAGAACGCCGCAGTGGATGCCGCCGCCAACGCCCGGTTCGAGGGCATGTACGCCGCTCCGTCCGCGGGTGCGATCGAGACCGACCGGATGACGGTCGAGGACACGATCTGGAAGACCGTCTCGCTCTTCGCGGTGCTGCTCGTCACCGCTGTCGTGGGATGGGTGTGGACCGCGTCGACCGTCGCGATCGAGCCGACCACCGGGCGACTGACCGCAGACCTGACGCCGTGGATCGTCGGCGCGCTCGGCGGCTTCGTGATGGCGATGGTCGTCATCTTCACGTCGCGCAAGAAGGTCCGCCCCGCGCTGGTGTTCGCCTATGCGGCCTTCGAGGGTCTCTTCATCGGTGGGATCTCGGCCTACTTCGAGACCATCTGGCCCGGCATCGTCATGCAGGCCACGCTCGCGACGGTCGCGGTCGTCGGTGTGACGCTCGCGCTCTTCGCCAGCGGCAAGGTGCGCGCGTCGGCGAAGATGACCAAGGTGTTCATGATCGCCATGATCGGCTACCTGGTGTTCTCACTGCTCAACGTCGTCCTGATGTGGACCAACGTCCTGCCCGGCGAACTGATGTTCGGCATGCGCAGCGCCACCATCGCCGGCGTTCCGATCGGCCTGATCCTCGGCGTGCTGGTCGTCTTCATGGCGGCGTACTCCCTGGTGATGGACTTCGACCAGATCCAGCAGGGCGTCCGCAACGGCGCCCCGCGCAAGTTCGGCTGGATCGGCGGCTTCGGCATCATGGTCACCGTCGTCTGGCTCTATGTCGAGATCCTGCGCATGATCGCGATCCTCCGCGGCAACAACTGACGCCCCGCTCGCACGGAAGGCCGCCCTCCCCGGAGGGCGGCCTTCTCGCGTCCGCCCCGATGCGCGGCCTATAGCCCATTACGGGGCGCGCCCACAAGGGGTGAACGCGGACACACGGAATCGGGCATTCTTGTGGGCATACGGCAACCCGCCGTGTGCAGACAATGAATGGAGACTCTCATGGGCTTCCTCGGATTCCTTCTTCTCGGTCTCATCGCCGGTGCGATCGCAAAGCTGATCCTGCCCGGCAAGCAGGGTGGCGGCTGGATCGTCACGCTTCTGCTCGGCATCGTCGGCGCCCTGTTGGGCGGCTGGATCGGTGGCATGATCTTCGGCCGGGGGCTCGAGGAGTTCTTCGACCTCGGCACCTGGCTGCTGGCCATCGGTGGATCCATCATCGTTCTCCTGATCTACGGCCTCATCGTGGGTCGAGGAGATCGCAGCAGGGCCTGATACGCGCCCTCCCCCTCGAAGGCAGGTCCCCGGCGCGGGGCCTGCCTTCTCCCTGTGTCCTGACATGATGGGCAACGACGATCCGGCGGAACCGTCGGGCGACCGAGGGAAGGCAGCCATGCGGGGGAACCGAACGATGCGCGCGAGGACTCTCGGCGTGATCGCACTGGCGGGCGTGATCGCCCTGTCTACGGGCGGGACGGCGACAGCCGACACGCCTTCGGCGCTGGAACCCGGCTTCGTGACCGATCGCTCCGGGGTGCTCTCCGCCCAGGAGGAGAGCCGACTCGAGCAGCGACTGAGCGAACTCGCCGCCTCGGAGGGCGTGCCGGAGCTGTACGTCGTTCTCGTCCCGGACTTCGAGGATCCCGCCAACGCACTCGCCTGGGCCGACCAGACGGCCCTGCGCAGCAATCTGGCCCCGGACCAGTACCTTCTCGCGATCGCCACCGAGGGACGCACCCTCGCCATCTCGGCCGAGTACGGCGGCGACGGGGAAGCTGCAGGCCCCTTGTCGGAATCCCGCGTGCTCGAGATCGAGGAGCGTCTCGGCGGACGGTATCTGAGTGAAGCCGACTGGGCCGGCGGAGTCGAATACGTCGCCGAGGAGTTCTCGCAGGTTCCGTGGCCGTGGTGGGCCTGGGTGCTGGGACTCGCCGGTCTCGCCGTGCTCGTGTTCCTCATCACCCGGCTCGTTCTCTTCCTGCGGCAGCGCTCGGCGCTCGCTGCCGAACGCCGGACCCTGGACGGGCAGAAGAAGCAGGCCGCGAGGCAGCTGGTCCGCACCGACGAGGCCGTGCGCACCAGCGAGCAGGAACTCGGCTTCGTCACGGCCGAGTTCGGTGAGGAGACGACCGCCGAGTTCTCGGCGGTGCTCGAGGACTGCCGGTTGAAGCTGCAGCAGGGCTTCGGATTGCTGGAGAAGCTGGAGGATGCCGTCGAGGACACCCCTGACGACACCCGATCGTGGACCAAGGAGATCCTCCGGATCTGCAGGGATGTCGATCGTGCTCTCGAAGAGCGCACGGGGAAACTCGCGTCGCTGCGCGCCCTGGTGGAGAACTCGGCGAAGACCCTCGATCGATTGCGGACCGCCCGCGCAGAGGCGGCGAGAGCGCGGACGGATGCCGAGGCCCGGCTCGCGACTCTCTCAGCCGCGTTCCCCCCCGCGGATCTGATCAGTGTGGCCGAGAATCCCCGTCAGATCGGTGAGCGCCTGCGCGATGCCGATCGTGAGCTCGCCGCGCTGGAGGCGGCCATCCGGGCGCGCAGACCGCGAGCGATCTCCGATTCCGTGCATGAGATCGAGCGACTGCTCACCGAGGCGGGTGCCTTGAGGGACGCCGTCAGCGCCTATGCGGAGGTCCTCGCGGGACGCTCCCCGGCATCCGTCGGAGAGGACGGGACGTCGCCGACGTTGCAGCAGGCCGCCGCGGCCGTCCGCGCGGCCGAAGCACTGGTCCGTGCGCGAGTCGGCGGCACGAGTGCCGACACCCTGGGTCGGCTGTATCTGGCGCAGCGTCGTCTTGCCGAGGCGCGGTCGACCACGGATCCGAGCGAGCGGCAGCGTCTCGCGCTGGCGGCGCTCGACGCAGCGCAGCAGGTGCACACCGTGTCGAACCCGCCGGTCGGGGCGGCCGTGGGCGGCCGCATGTCGTCGTCCGGATCTCGGTTCGCCGTCTCCCAGCGGGCCGCAGACGACGGCCCGATCATGTTCGACCCTCCATCCGCAGCCTCCTCGCGCGTCCCTGCGAAGCGGGCCCCCGTTGACGAGGGCCCGTCCACGGGAGGAAAGGCACTGTGGGGCGCGTTCAGCGGCGCGCTCATGGGTCTGGTCGGCGGCAGCAGCGCCGCCGACGGCAATGCCGGCATGGTCGTCGTGTTCATCATCGTCGGCGCAGTGCTCGGCGCCGTGTTCGGCGGCTTCTCCCACGGCGGCAGCGGCGGCTCGTCCTCCGGCTGGGGCGGTTCGTCGCGCTCGTCGTACCGGGGCGGCTCGTCACGGTCGTCCTTCCGGAGCTCGTCGCGCTCGTCCCGCTCGAGCAGCCGCTCCTCCGGCGGCAGCCGCTCCTCCGGCCGGTCCGGCGGACGCCGCTTCTAGCGCTCCACCCGCCAGCCGTCACCCGACCGGCCCCGCGAGAATTCGGTTGCCGCGTGAGAATGCTGCTGCAGCGCGCATTCTCACGCGGCTAGGCAATTCCGGCGTGCGGCGTGCCGCATGGGGGATGCGGCGAGGCGGCGGTCAGGCCGCCGTCACTCCCACTCGATGGTCGCCGGCGGCTTGGATGTGACGTCGAGCACGACCCGGTTGACCTCGCGGACCTCGTTCGTGATGCGGTTGGAGATCTTCGACAGCACATCGTAGGGCAGACGGGTCCAGTCGGCGGTCATGGCGTCCTCGCTGGAGACCGGACGCAGCACGATGGGGTGGCCGTAGGTGCGTCCGTCGCCCTGGACGCCCACCGAGCGCACATCGGCGAGCAGCACGACCGGGCACTGCCAGATCGTCTGGTCCAGCCCCGCTTTGGTGAGCTCTTCGCGGGCGATGGCATCCGCCTCCCGCAGGATCTCCAGACGCTCCCGCGTCACCTCGCCGATGATGCGGATGCCGAGCCCCGGTCCGGGGAACGGCTGACGCCCGACGATCGCCTCGGGGATGCCCAGTTCGCGGCCGATCGCGCGGACCTCGTCCTTGAACAGCGCCCGCAGCGGCTCGACCAGTTCGAAGTCGAGGTCCTCGGGAAGGCCGCCGACGTTGTGGTGCGACTTGATGTTGGCGGTGCCCGCTCCCCCGCCGGACTCGACGACGTCCGGGTAGAGAGTTCCCTGCACGAGGAACTTGACCGGTGCGCCGCCGGTGGCCTTGGCCTCTTCGACCAGATCGAGCTGCACCTGCTCGAACGCGCGGATGAACTCGCGTCCGATGATCTTGCGCTTCGTCTCGGGATCGGTGACCCCGGCGAGATGGCCGAGGAAGGTGTCGACGGCGTCGACCGTTATCAGGCGCACACCGGTGGATTCGACGTAGTCTTTCTCGACCTGTTCGCGCTCGCCCTTGCGGAGCAGTCCGTGATCGACGAAGACCGCGGTGAGCTGGTCACCGATGGCTTTGTGCACGAGGGCGGTGGAGACGGCGGAGTCCACGCCGCCCGACAGCGCCGAGATGACCCGGGCGTCGCCGACCTGCTCACGGATGCGCTCCACCTGCTCCGCGATCACATTGTCGCTGTTCCAGTCGGCGGGCAGCCCGGCTCCCTTGTGCAGGAAGTTCTCCAGGACCTCCTGGCCGTGGTCGGAATGCTTGACCTCGGGGTGCCATTGCACGCCGTACAGTTTGCGCTCCTCGTTCGCGAAGGCCGCCACCTGGGTGGCGTCCGTGGTGGCGAGCACCTCGAAGCCCTCCGGTGCGCGGGAGACCTGGTCGCCATGACTCATCCACACGTTCTGCTCGGCGGGCTGACCGCCCAGCAGGGTGCTGTCGCCCGCGGGGATGTGCGCATCGGTGGCGCCGTACTCGCGCAGGCCGGTGTTGGCGACCTCGCCGCCCAGGGTCTGCGCCATGTACTGGAAGCCGTAGCAGATGCCCAGCGTGGGCACGCCGAGGTCGAACACGGCCGGATCGAGTTTCGGCGCACCCTCCTCGTAGACCGAGGACGGCCCTCCGGAGAGGATCAGGGCGACCGGGTTCTTCGCCGCGATCTCCTCCGCGGTCGCGGTGTGCGGCACGATCTCGCTGTAGACACCGGCCTCGCGCACGCGGCGGGCGATCAGCTGCGCGTACTGCGCGCCGAAGTCGACGACGAGCGCAGGGCGCTGCTGGGTCTCGGTCTGCTCGGTCAACGGGAACCTTCCGGGGTGGTGGCTGACGTACGGGTGGCGGAGTCCGCCGCAGGTGATGCGCCGGTCGCGGTGCGCGCCGTCTCGCGCTGGGCGAGATAGGACTTCACATCGCGGGCGACCCGGGTCTCCATGAAGAACGACAGCAGCGGGACGACGCCGCCGAGCGCGAGAAGGATGAAGCGCGGGAACCTCCAGCGCATCAGACTCCACATGCGGAAGCAGGCGAACAGGTAGACGACGTAGAACCAGCCGTGCACGATGAGGATGCCGAGCGAGAGGTTCACGCCGTCACCCGTGGACTGCAGTCCCTCCGGTCCTTCGACGACGTCCGCGAACCACAGGAACCCGCCGGACCCGCCCAGGAACAGTTCGAGTCGGATGGGGGTGTACTTCAGCACCATCTCGGTCACGAGCAGCAGCAGCATGACGCCGGTGATGATCGAGGCGATCTGATAGAACTTCAGCGCACCCCGGATCGCGGGGAAGCTCGCGACTTTCGGTTCGGCCATGGATACCAGTCTAGTCGGCGCGGTCGGGCCCCTTCCCCACGGCGGCCTCGCGGAACGGCGGTCGTCCGAGGGGCTGCTGGCGGTGCCCGGCGGGATCGGTCAGGAATCGAGAAGCACCCCCCGGCTGGCCTCCGTAGCGTCGTTGCCATGAACCACATCATCGACACTGTCACCCTCCATGTCTCCGACGTCGTGTCTGCGCAGGCGTTCTACGATCGCGCCTTCGACCTCGGGGAACGGCTGCGTCTCCGGCGCGCGGATGCCGAGACGAGCGGCTTCCGCGGATACACGTTGTCACTCGTCGCGGCGCAGCCGGCGAACGTGCACGCGCTGACAGACGCGGCGGTCACCGCCGGAGCCACCGTGATCAAGCCGGTGACGAAGTCCCTCTGGGGCGTCGGCGGGACGGTCCGGGCGCCGGACGGTGCGATCTGGAAGATCGCCACGTCGACCAAGAAGGACACCGGCCCTGCCGCCGCCTCGTTCGACGAGATCGTGCTTCTGCTCGGAGCCGCCGACGTCGCCGCATCGAAAGCCTTCTACACCGGCCACGGGGTTCCCGTCTCGAAGAGCTTCGGTCGCAGCTACGTGCAGTTCGACACCGGATCTGGACCCATCGGACTGGGGCTCTACAGACACGCGTCTCTCGCGAAGGACGCGGGCGTATCGGCATCGGGATCCGGATCGCACCTGCTGACCATCAGCGGCACTCTCGGCACAGTGGTGGATCCGGACGGATTCGCCTGGGCTCCGTCTTCGGTCTCCGCACAGGCCTGAGTCACGCCTCTGGACGTGGCGGGGCCGCCGGGATCACACCCGGCGGCCCCGGCCGCTGTCGTCAGAGGATCAGAACCATCGCCCGATCAGACCGATGATCCAGTCGACGAGGTCCTCGATCAGTCCGGCGATACCGCCCTTGCGGTTGACGTGGACGGTGGCCGTCGCCGCATCGCCGTCCGCCTGAGCGACCGACAGAGTGTACTTGCCGGGCTGCGTGGCCTTGGGCACCGTCACCGTCGTCGTGAACGACCCGTCGTCGCCGACGAGCACGGTCCCGAGCTCGAGCGGCGCGCCCTTCTTCGGCTGCAACTCGACGGTCACGGTCTCACCGGGCTGGTATCCCTCTCCCCTGATCGTGAGTGCCTTGCCCGCTGCCACCTTCGACGAGTCCAGTTCGATGGTCCCCGCGAAGTCGCCCGGCTGCTGGTCGTCACCGGCGATGGTGAACGGCACCTGCGCTGTCGTCCCGGTTCCGGCGACCGAGACGGTGAGCCTCTGCTCGCCGGTCACGCCCTCGGGAACCGTGAACGTCAGGCTCGCGCGTCCGGCCTCGTCGGTCGTGTCGACGACCGCGGGGTCCACCGCGCCCGATGCCAGCGTCGTGCCGCCCAGCGAGAGCGTCACCTCGCCCGGTGCGGTCTCACCGGCGCTGAACGCCAACGAGGACAGATCGACGGTGACCTGATCGCCGGCGCTGTAGCCGTCGGCATCAGCGGGGCTGAGCACCACGCCGACCGCGCGCTGCGCGAGGTCGGGGGTCGCGGTGCCGTTGGCCGTGAACCAGTCGACCATGGACTGCAGGTCCACCTTTCCGGTGTCCTTCTTGTCGGTGCCGTCGGCGAAGGTGAAGAAGTTGTCTCCGCCGGCGGCGAGGAACGAGTTCGCCGCGACCAGGTAGGACTGCTCCGGGTCGATGGCGACCCCGTCCAGCGTCATGGACGTGATGCGCTCTCCCTGCGCGGCGGTCGGGTCGTAGGTGTACACCAGGCCCTTCGAGACGCCGAGCTTGAGGAACGGACGCGAGGCATCGGCCGGCTGCCACTGCTCCTCGAGGACGCCCTTCAGCTGTGCTCCCGTGAGGTTCAACGTGACCAGGGTGTTGGCGAACGGCTGAACCGTCGCCGCCTCGCGGTAGGTCACGTTGCCGTCGGGATCGCCCTCGCCGCCTGCGGCGTACGACAGGTTGGCGCGGAGGCCGCCCGGGTTCATCAGTGCGATCTCCGCGCCGGTGGACCACTGCTGCACATCGGCGACGAAGTTGCCGATGGTGGACTCGCCACCGCGGTTCTCGGTCGTACCGTCGCTCTGACGGGCCCGGTTGAAGTCCGCCGTGATGTCGCCCACCTTGACGGCGCCGAGCACATCGGCGCTCTTCTTGGCGTCGTCGACGATCGACTGCACCTCGGGCACGGCCGGGTAGTTGGGCACCCAGAACTTCTTGCCGTCCGCACCGGTCTCCTCGTGGGCGAGGGGCTTGATCTCGTTGCTGATCGAGATCAGGTCCTTCGTCTGCGGATCGACCTGCAGGTTCATCACGCCCATGTTCTCGCCGTACTGTCCCGCCGAGACGACCGGGCGGCCGTCGATGACGTGGTTGTACGCGAGGTGGGTGTGGGCCGAGACGATCGCATCGACATCGCCGTCCACGCCGTACACGATCTCGCCCAGCGGGGAGTCGGGCGTGATGCTGTCGACGGTGACGGTCGTCGCGCCCTCGTGCACGAGCAGGATGACCACGTCGGCTTCACCATTGGACGCATCGCCGTCGCGCAGGTCGTCGGCCACGGCGTTCACCGAGTCGACGATGCTGCGCACCTCGAGGCCCTTGATGCCGTCGGGCGAGACCAGACTGCCCAGGTCCTCGGTGACCGCTCCGACGAATCCGACGCGCACGCCGTCGACCTCCTTTACCCAGGCCGGCGCGAGTGCGGGCTCGCCCGTCTCGGTGAGGAAGACATTCGAGGAGATGTACTCCCAGTCCGCGCGGTCCTGCACGCGATCGCGCAGATCGGCCCACCCCTTGTCGAACTCGTGGTTGCCCGCGGCGCTCACATCGAGTCCGGCGGCGTTGAGGGCATCGATGGTGGGGTTGTCGTCGTTGATGAACGAGGTGAACGTCGACGCGCCGATCAGGTCGCCGGCTGCGGCGAAGATCGTGTTCGGGTTCGCGTCGCGCACCGACTGCACGGCGCCGGCGAGCACGGCGGCACCGGCTGCGGCGCCGTCCGCCTCGATGCGACCGTGGAAGTCGTTGATCGTGGCGATGTCGATGCTGACCGGCGGCGCGGTGGCCGAGACCCCGACGACGATCGGGTCGTGGTCGCTGGAGCGGAACGGGGTGCCGGACTCGGTGGCGCCGAACGCGTAACCACGGTCGCTCCACTCGGGCGAGTTGATCGTCCACACGCCGGCGCCGGTGACCGATGCCGCCAAGGAGGGCGACGCGATCACGTGGTCCAGCGAGCCGAGCTCGCCGTCGAACGTGTACGTGTACTGCCCCTTCGCCCGGGACGGGACCGTGTCGAGCCAGCCCTGCGAGGTGAACACGTCGATCGGGTCCTCGTGCCCGTACGCGTTGAAGTCGCCGATCAGCAGCATGTCCTCACTGCCGCTCTCGGCCTTCAGCTCTTCGGTGAAGGCCAGCAGCGACTGCGCCTGCTTCACGCGGTCGGCGTTGAAGAAGCCCTGACCGTCGGCGGGTTCGGTGCCCGAACCGGACTTGGACTTGAAGTGGTTGGCGACGACGGTCACGGTGCGGCCGTCGATGTCGAACACCTGGGCGATCGGCTCCCGGGCGTTGCCCCAGACGCTCTCATCGGTGATGGTCGCGCTGTCGCCCTTCGGCGTCACCGCCGCCTTCTTGTAGATGATCGCGCTGGTGATGAAGTCGGTGGTGGCCGCGTCGTTCAGCGCGGCAGGCGTCGGGACGAACGCCCAGACGTCGGATCCGGCTGCGGCGTTGAGTCCGTCGACGAGGTCGGCGAGCGCGGTGTCGACGGGATCGCCGAGCTTGATCGAGTTCTCGATCTCCATCAGCGAGACGATCTCGGCGCCCGTGCCGTTGATCGCCGCGACGATCTTCGACTTCTGGATCGCGAACTGCGCGGCATCCTTCGCGCCGCGCGCGTCGGGGTTGTCCGAGCTCAGCGTCGTGAAGTAGTTGTACACGTTGAACGACGCGATCTGCACGTCGCCGCCGACCGAGGGGACCTCCGGTCGCGGGTTGTTCGTCGTGAACGAGACCTTGCGCTCGTCCGGTGAGGTGCTGTCGAGGGGGGTCACCGGCTGCAGGCGCCAGTCGTCGAAGCCGTACTGCAGCACGAAGCTCTGGTCGCCGAAGTCGACGGCGTCGCCGTTGCGGACGACCTCGTCTTTGGTGAAGTATGGCTGATCCCCGGTGTGGCCGGCCTTGCCGATCTGGGCGTTGTAGCCGTCGTCGAGAAGGATCCGGTCGGCACGGTTGGCAGCGGCGATGGCATCCGCCTCTGCGCCCGGCCGCTTCAGTTCGGTGCTCTTCACGTTCAGCTCGTCGGGGTTGAGCCAGAGCGTCCCGAAGTTGTACAGCTGGTGGCTGGAGGCCACGAGGTAGTCACCGGTGGGCGCGACGAGCATGTTCTCGTACTGCTCGCGGTCGGCGCCGACGACGCTGGTCGGAAGTGGGGTGGGGGCCGGGGCGCCCACGCCGGCGGTCACCACGGCCACGTCGGATGCGGAGCCGGGGGTGATCTGCGTCTGCCCGAAGTACTCGCCCACCGCGCCGTTGACGGAGACCAGGTCGCCGATGCTGCCGGGGACGGTCTTGCCGTTCAGGAACACGAAGATGCCGTCGGAGGCTCCCGGCGTGGCGTCGTCAGCGCCGCCGGATCCCGCCGTCTGGATGACGATGCCGTCGTAGCCGCCGATGCGGTAGTCGGCGGTGATGACGCCCTCGACCGTGACGGTCTGGCCGACCATGGGCGAGGCGCCTCCGGTGCCCTGCACCTCGGCGATCGAGGCCTTGGTCCCCGGCTGCGGATCCGTGCCGGGGTCGGTGCCCGGGTCTGTCGCCTCGGTCTCGCCCTTCGAGTTGGTCGGGGTGATGGATGCCGAGAGGGTGAAGTCCGCGCTGTTGACATCGGTGTCCCCGCCGCCGGTGCGGTTCAGCGACTTGACGTCGGTGTTGCCGGACGGCGCGGTCGCGGCGGACCCTTCGAAGGTGTTGGAGGTGCCGTAGCCGAGCACGTCGACGATGCCGGTGGTACCGGCGGTGTCGCCGACGGGGATCGCCGTGCCGGTCTTCACCAGCGCGATCGTGCCCGAGGATCCGGAGAAGTTCAGACTGCCGGACATGGCGTCCGCGGTGGGGAGCGCGGCGCCCGCCGGCGTGGTGCCGTTCTGCCCGCCCTGCACGAGGAAGTATCCGCCCGCCGGGATCGAGCCGGTCAGCGCGATGGTGCCCGACGCCCCGCCGGTCCCGGTCGCCGAGCGGTACTGCAGCGACGTCCCGTCCAGCGAGACGGCGGCATCGGTCGGGTTGTGCAGTTCGACGAACTTGTTCGTGAACGCGGCACCGGCGCTGCCACCGGACAGGTAGGCCTCGTTGATGACGATTCCGGTGCCGTCCACGCTCGCCGATGCGGGCGCCGCGACGAGCGAGCCGAACCCGAGTGCGAACACGGACGTCATGGCGAGAGCGCAGACGCGCCCCCGACCTCTGGGATGGTCTGCGACGGAAGTGTTCTGGTTCTCGTCGCCGGGGGCGGACATCTTCACTGCTGTCTCCTCGGGTCATGCGAGGACGGATCTCGTGAACCCGTCCGGGGACATGCGCGCATCGCACATGGGTTGACGATAAGACCGCCCTCCGACGTCGGCAAGGGCATTCACCGAGCATTGACCGGATGTCCACCCGGACGTTCCCAACGTCCATCCGGACGTTGGACTATCGGTCAGTCTCGTCGTCCGGAGATGCCGCGGCCGTGGCATCCGCGGGTTCCGGGTCGTCGCGCGCGGCGTCGTCGAACTCCTCGACCTCCCGCTCCCAGGCGTCCTTACCGAGGCGATACCAGAGGTAGAAGGAGAAGCCGGCGAAGACGGCCCACTCCGCCGCGTAGAAGATGTTCAGCCAGTTGATCGGTGAGGACTCGCGAGGCGCCGGCGAACTGATGTCCACGAGGCCGGCCGGCGCGGTGACGGATGCCAGGTACGGACGGTACACGTCGAGCTGATCGATGTCGTGCCAGCGGCTCAGCAGTGCTGCGGGCGACATCCGCTCCAGCTCCCACGGATCCGCTCCGGACGGCACCACCGCGCCCTCGTCGTCGATGATCCGACCGGTGATGTCCGCCTCCGCGGCACCTGCGGCATCGAGCGCCGCGATGGCGGCATCCGCCTGCTCGCGCGTCGACGCCCAGCCCAGCGCCACCGCGATCGAGGTGCGCTCGGCGATGCGGAGCTGTCCTGTCACCCAGTAGCCCTCGTCGCCGTCGTTGGAGCGCTGCGAGACGACGATGAAGTCGCCCGGCACCCAGGTGCCCCGCGTGCGCACCCGCTGTCCGCCGAGGGATTCGTCGAGATACTGTCCCGGCTCGATCACGTCGGCGAGCGGGCGCACCTTCTCGGTCATCCCGGGCGGCGGCGGATCGGTGTCGATCGCACTCGCCAGCTGCCACTGGCCGAGCCACGCGAACACGCCTGCCACGACCAGGCAGAGGGCGAGGACGCCGATCCATCGCCTGCGCAGCATGACCTCGCGCAGGGTCGGCGGGAACTCCTGCGCTGCGAGCGGCTCGCTGCGCGTCATCCCAGCTCGTAGGGCGCGAGTACGACCTCGACCCGCTGGAACTCCTTGAGGTCGGAGTAGCCGGTGGTGGCCATCGACTTGCGCAGCGCGCCGATGAGGTTCGCCGTGCCGTCCGCCACCGGCGCGGGCCCGTACAGGATCTCCTCGAGGTTCGCGACGCCCTGCACGGCGACGCGACGTCCGCGCGGCAGCTGCAGGTGGTGCGCCTCGGCGCCCCAGTGGAAGCCCTGACCGGGGGCGTCCGTCGCTCTGGCCAGCGCGACGCCGAGCATCACGGCATCCGCTCCCATGGCAAGCGCCTTGACCATGTCGCCGGAGGTGCCCACGCCGCCGTCGGCGATGACGTGCACATAGCGTCCGCCGGACTCGTCGAGGTAGTCGCGGCGCGCGGCGGCGACATCGGAGACGGCCGTGGCCATCGGCGCGTGGATGCCGAGGGTGGCGCGGGTCGTGGAGGCCGCTCCCCCGCCGAAACCGACCAGCACGCCCGCCGCGCCCGTGCGCATGAGGTGCAGTGCGGCGGTGTACGTAGAGGCGCCTCCGACGATGACGGGCACGTCGAGGTCGTAGATGAACTTCTTCAGGTTGAGGGGCTCGGCGACGCTGGAGACGTGCTCGGCCGAGACGGTCGTGCCGCGGATGACGAACAGGTCGACTCCGGCCTCGACGACGGTCTCGTACAGCTCCTGTGTCCGCTGCGGCGTGAGCGAGCCGGCGACGGTCACCCCCGCCTCGCGGATCTCGGCGAGGCGCTGCTTGATGAGGTCGGGACGGATCGGCTCGGCATACAGCTGCTGCATGCGGGCAGTCGCGCGATCCGCAGGCAGCGCGGCGATCTCGTCGAGCAGCGGCTGCGGGTCCTCGTACCGGGTCCACAGCCCTTCGAGGTCGAGCACGCCGAGCCCGCCGAGCTGACCGAGCATGATCGCCGTCTGCGGGCTGACGACGGAATCCATCGGCGCGCCGAGGACCGGGATGTCGAACGAATAGGCGTCGATCGACCAGGCCGTGGACACGTCCTCGGGATTGCGAGTTCGCCGCGATGGGACCACCGCGATGTCGTCGAACGTGTACGCGCGACGCGCGCGCTTGCCTCGGCCGATCTCGATGTCCATGCTCACCCGTCCAGCCTACCCGTCGCCGTCGCGGTCGCTAGGCGCGCGCCCGCGCACGGGCCGCGCTGCACCCCGCACCTCCCGGAGACAGGAGATCCGCCCAACGCAGGACGGTTCCGCCGAGATCGTCCTGTCCTCGCCGATTCTCCGGCACCGCCGAATGCCAATCCCCCTGCACATCCCTGCGGAGCGTCGAGTTGCCCACAGACGGTGGAAGACCGGACTCCGCGCGGACCGCGGCAGCAGCATCCTGGAACGCATGCGACCTCCTCTGATGACGTGGATGCACGAGCACGGCGGCATCGCGCACAGCCGTGACCTGCGCGCGGCGGGCTACTCGCCGCACCTGATCCGGCGGGCGGTGGACGCCGGCCTGCTCGAGCGGGTACGACGCTCCTGGCTGCTGACGCCGCAGTGCACTTCAGATCGACGGGCCGCTGCCGAGGTCAGCGGTCGGGTGACCTGTGTCACAGCCGCGATGCGCCTGCGCCTGTGGACCGAGGATGTCGGCAGCATCCATCTGTCCGTCCCTCCCACCGCATCGAGAGTCGCCGGCCCCGGCCGCAAATTGCACTGGGGAACCGGTCCGTTGCCCGTCGGACGGTTCGCGGTCGACGAGCCGGTGCTGAACGTGCTCTTCCAAGTGGCGAGGTGCCTCGAGCCGACGGATGCCGTGACCATCTGGGAGAACGCATTGCGCAAGGACCTCGTGACGCTCCCCCAGCTACGGCGCACCGAATGGCGCAGCACAACTGTGACCGGCATCTTGGAGCGCGTCGCCGTGCAGTCGGACTCCATACTGGAGACGCGCTTCCTGGCGATTATGCGCAGTTGCGGTGTGGCGGTGCGTCAGCAGGTGCTGATCGACAGCCATCCGGTCGATGCGCTGATCGGCGAGCGCCTGGTCGTGCAGGTGGACGGCTTCGAGTTCCACAGTGTCCCGAAGGCTCGTCGCAAGGATCTGCGCCAGGACGCCCGGCTGACCCTCCTGGGGTACACGGTGCTGCGCTTCGACTACCAACAGGTCACGTTCGACCAGGAGTACGTACGGGAGACCATTCTCAATGCCATCGCGCAGGGGCTGCACCTGGCGAGGCGTCGATGATCCCGCACCGTCGCACCGGTTAGCGTGCACCGCGGACAGGACAATCGGTGAGAACAGGACGGTCCTCACGAGAACGTCCGGTATCCGCCGAATCTCCTGCGCTGGGTGACACCGCTCACAGGAGGAGGCTCTGATCGGGCGCGTCAGCGCGGGTCGGACATCCGAGCCAGCAGCTCGGTCAGCAGCGCCTCGGCGACCGGATGCGGCAGTCGTTCGATCAGCGCCATCAGCCGTGCCATCGGCTGCTGCGCCGACACCTTCCCGGCGCCGGCCAGGCGCAGCAGTCGCCACGCGGCCGTCGGCCCGGGCACTCGTCCGTTCTCGCCGTACCCCAGCGCACGCATGCCGGCCAGCAGCATCCGCGCGTCCGCCTGCGGCTCGCCGCGCACCGAATCGGCTGCCGAGCGCAATGCGTCGGTGAACTCTGCGACGCCGTGCTCGAGCACCGGGGTGAGCGTGAGATGGGCGCTGTGCGGGATCCGCACGCCGTCGCTCTGCGTGAGACCGGGCTGATGCTGGATCCTCCAGCCGTGCGCCATCAGGGCATCGGCGAGCCGGTGCGGGTCGACCTGCTCGCTCGGCGCGACTGCGGTGTCCGCGACGAGGGCGATCGCCGGCCCCACGGGGTCGCCCATCACGGCGAGACCGGTGATGCCGTCCACGGCCGTCCGCACGGCGACGGCCACGCGCCGGATCGAGGCGGCGAGCTCGGCGTAGCCCCGCTCGCCCAGGTGCTGGGTGATGGCCCACGCGGCGGCCGGCGGTGATGCGGATCGAGAGCCCAGCAGGGTCGGGTTGACGACGGGATAGCCGGCCCACCGCGAGGTGGCGAAGAACTGCGCGCGCTGCCGGCGGCGGGCGTGCGGACCGCCGTGCAGCAGCACCGACACGCCCTTGGGCGCATAGCCGAACTTGTGCAGGTCCGCCGAGATGCTGGTCACCCCGTGCACCCGGAAGTCCCACGCCGGCAGTCCCGGCCACCACGGCAGAACGAAGCCGCCGAAGCAGGAGTCGACGTGGCACGGGATCCCTCGGGCTGCGGCCGCCGCGGCGACGTCGGCGATCGGATCGAGGAGCCCACTGGGATACGCGGGTGCCGACACGACGACCAGCGCGACGTCGTCGCCCATCCGTGCGACGAGGTCTTCGGCCCGCAGTGAGCCGTCCGCACGGCAGGGCACGGCGTCCCAGTCGAGGTCGAACAGCTGCGCGGCCTTCTGGAACGCGGCGTGCACGCTCGTGGCCGTGAGCAGGCGAGGCCGCCCGCCCTCCGGGTGCGCCTGACGCCACAGGTCCCGTGCGGTCTTCACGGCGAGCAGGCAGCTCTCGGTGCCTCCGCTGGTGACCGACCCCACCACCGAACGGCCTCCGTGCAGCATCCGTCGGGTGAATCCGATCAGGTCGCGCTCCATCGCCGCGATCGACGGGAACACGGTCGGGTCCAGTCCGTTCAGCGGTCGCGCGAGGCGCGCGGCCGCGTCGGCGAGCTCGTCGATCTCTCCGAGCCCGGAGTCGTACACGTACGACAGCACCCGTCCGCCGTGCGTCGGCGCGTCGCCTGCGCGCAGCGCCCGCAGGCGATCGAGGATCTCGTTCGTGCCGGCGCGTGTCATGCCGATGTGCCCACGATGTCGCGTTCGCGCAGACGATAGCGGGCGAGAGTGATCATGCTCAGCATCATCAGCGCCGCGGGCAGGATGCTGAACGCCACCGCGATGCCGGAGACCGCGGATGCCGGTTGCACGACCTCCACGCCGACGGTCGTCTCCAGGTAGCCGGTCACGGCCAGCACGATCGCGAGGACCGTGCCGCCGAGTGCCATTCCGGTCGTCTCCCCGGCCGTCCACACGCCGCCGAAGATCCCCGAGCGGTTCTGCCCGGCGGCGGCCGAGCGGTCGTAGGCGATCACGTCGGGCAGCATGGCCATCGGCAGGGTCTGCATACCGGCATACGCGGCGCCGGCCAGCGCCACCGGGGCGACGATCCACCAGCCCGGCAGCCACACCATCAGCGAGAGCACGAGCGTCGCCAGCAGGAAGACGGCACTCGCCAGGCGGAAGGCGCGCTCCTTGCCGATCCGATCGGCGACGAGCTTCCACACCGGGGCCATCAGCACCGCCGGCGCGATGAGCGCGACGAACAGCTGAGTGACGGCGGTCTCGTCGTCCAGCACCCAGCGGGCGACGTACTGCGCGGCAGCCAGCATCATGCCCGTCGCCAGTCCCTGCAGCACGAAGGTGCCGAGCAGGGCGCGGAACGGCTGGCTCTCGCGCAGCACGGTGACGCCGTCACGGTAGTGCTCACCGATGGTGGCCACCGGGCGCACGGGCAGCAGCGGACGGGTCTGCGCCACGGATGACGAGAGCAGCATCGCGACGCCGAGGACGACCGCCGCGACGACGGCCATCACCAGGTAGCCGAGCAGCTGATCGTCGGGGAACAACGCGCGCAGTTCGGGGCCGCCGGCGCCGAAGAGCAGAATGGCGATGGTCAGCACGACAACGCGCCAGCTGAGCAGGCGGGTGCGCTCGCGGTAATCGTCGGTGAGCTCGGCGGGCAGCGCGATGTAGGGCACCTGGAACAGGCTGAAGCAGGTCGCCGCGGCCATGAACGCGACCAGCACCCACAGCGCTGCCGGCAGCGGATCGAATCCGGACGGCACGGCGAAGGTCAGCACGAACGCGATCGGAAGTCCGATGGCGCCCAGACGCATCAGTCCGCGCCGGGTGCCGGAATGCGCCAAGGCACGATCGCTGATCCCGCCGATGACGGGGTCGATCAGCACGTCCCAGACCTTCGCGGCCGTCACGATCGCTCCGGCGGCGAGCGCGGTGACGCCGAGCGAGTCGGTGAGGTAGTAGACGAGGACGAGCCCCGGCAGCGTGGCGAAACCCCCCGTGCCGAGCGAGCCGATCGCATACCGGGAGATCTGCCCGCGCGTCAGTGAATTCGACCCTGAAGCCATGCCGCTCACTCTAGCGGTGGGCGGCCGCCCGGATCGGCAGCCGCCACGCCCGTGCGCGGGAGCACGTCACCGCGTCACCGGCGCCGACCGCGCGAGTCGCGCCCGACCAGCCCCGGCAGCGGATGTCGTCAGGCGAGCGCGCCCGTGACCGGGACGGTGTTCGCGAACAGGTCGAGCACGGGGCAGTGCTCCTCGACGACGGCGCGCAGCTTCTCGTACTCCTCAGCGCTGTCCGGTCCGGTGATGTCCACCTTCACCCGCACGTCCTGGAATCCGGCGCGACCGGACTCGTCGATGCCGAAGAGCTTGCGCACGTCCAGGTCGCCCTCGGCGCTCACCTCGATCTCGTCGATCGTCAGACCCAGAGCCTGCGCGTACAGGCGGAAGACGACCACCTGACAGGAGATCAGCGCACCGAGCGCGTACTCGACGGGGCTCGCCGCCGCGTCGTCGCCCGCGAGGGCCGCCGGCTCGTCGACGAGGAAGGTGTGCTTGCCGGCACGGATCTCCGTGCCGACCGAGCCGACTCCACGCCCGGTCACGCGGTAGGTGAGCTGCGCATTGGTCGCGTCGCGTGCGATGCGCTCGCTCCACACCGAGCCCGCGTCGGCGAGGCGCTGCGCGCGCTCGTCTGCGGTGACGGGAGCGAGGGCGATGGTCTGATCGTCGAGAAGAGTCATGCGGCGACGGTAACCGGGCGAGCGCCGGCCTCGCATCCCGCGTGGTCATGCACCGCAACACCCCGTCACGGAGCGAAACAGTCAGGCCGCGTACCGGCCGGATGCCACCGCGCGGGCGCGCCCCTTGGCCGCTTCCTCCTCACGGTTCTTCGGCGGACGCACCGTCACCAGATCGTCGAGCAGATGCTGCGTGGCATGTGCGATCTCGGCGACGGCCCCGTCGAAGACCTCCTGGTTGGCTTTCGACGGCCTGGTGGTCCCGGCGATCTTGCGCACGTACTGCAGCGCCGCCGCGTTCACCTCGTCGGTGGTCGCCGCCGGCTCGAAGTTATGCAGAGTGTGGATGCTTCGGCACATGCCAGCACAGTACGCCGGCCATGGGACGCGCGGAAGACCCGGGGGGCCGACTCACTTCTTGTAGTTGGGCGCCTCGACGACGATCTGCACGTCGTGCGGGTGCGACTCCTTCAGCCCGGCGGAGGTGATGCGCACGAACCTGCCGCGCGACTTGAGCTCGTCGATGGTGCGCGCGCCGACGTAGAACATCGACTGACGCAGCCCACCGACCAGCTGGTAGGCGACCGCCGACACCGGGCCGCGGTACGGGACCTGGCCCTCGATGCCCTCGGGAATCAGCTTGTCGTCGCTGGGCACGTCCGCCTGGAAGTAGCGGTCCTTCGAGTAGGAGGTCTGCTTGCCGCGGGTCTGCATCGCGCCCAGGGATCCCATACCGCGGTACAGCTTGAACTGCTTGCCCGACTGGAAGACGATCTCACCCGGCGACTCGTCGGTCCCGGCCAGCAGGGAGCCGAGCATGACCGCATCCGCTCCCGCCACCAGTGCCTTGGCGATGTCGCCCGAGTACTGCAGTCCACCGTCGGCGATCACCGGGATGCCGGCAGGAGCCGCGGCCAACGAGGCCTCGTACACCGCGGTCACCTGAGGCACGCCGACCCCGGCCACGATGCGCGTGGTGCAGATCGACCCGGGGCCGACGCCGACCTTGACGGCGTCCACGCCGGCATCCACCAGCGCCTGCGCACCCTCCCGGGTGGCCACATTGCCCCCGATGATGTCGATGTTCTCGAAGCTGGGGTCGGCCTTGAGCCGCTTGACGAGGTCGATCACGCCCTGGGACTGCCCGTTGGCGGTGTCGACGACGAGCACGTCCACCCCCGCGTCGCGCAGCGCCTCGGCGCGCTCCCAGGCGTCGCCGAAGAAGCCGATCGCCGCGCCCACGCGCAGCCGCCCCTGGTCGTCCTTGGTGGCGAGGGGATACTTCTCGCTCTTGTCGAAGTCCTTGATGGTGATGAGGCCGGCGAGCTTGCCGTCGTCGTCGATCAGCGGGAGCTTCTCCACGCGGTGCTTCGCGAACAGGGCGATGACCTCTCCGGCCGCCACGCCCACCTTCGCCGTGACGAGGTTCTCGCTGGTCATCACGTCCTTCACCAGCGTGGTCTGACGCTCGAAGCCCGAGACGAAGCGCATGTCGCGGTTGGTGATGATGCCCACCAGACGTCCGTCGCCGTCGACGACGGGCAGCCCGGAGATGCGGTAGCGGGCGCACAGGTTGTCGACCTCTTCGACGGTGGCGTCGGCGGTGGTGGTGATCGGGTCGGTGATCATGCCCGACTCGCTGCGCTTGACGCGGTCCACATCGGCGGCCTGGTCCGCGATGGAGAGGTTGCGATGCAGGATGCCGATGCCGCCCTCGCGGGCCATGGCGATCGCCATGCGCGCCTCGGTGACGGTGTCCATGGCGCTGGAGAGCAGCGGGGTCGCGACCGAGATGCGGCGGGTGATCCGCGAGGAGGTGTCCGCATCGCTGGGGATGACGTCCGTATGGCCCGGCAGCAGCAGCACGTCATCGTAGGTGAGTCCGACGAAACCGAAGGGGTCGTGCTGCGACATGAAACTTGCTCCTCTGCGCCGGGGCGCGATCGAGTGACGAGATGCGCGTGGACGACTGCAGCCGGGACGGGAGCGGCGTCCTCCGTATACCGATTCTAAGCGCGGCGCGCCTGCGGGTATTCCGTGAGTGACGGATGCGAGCACGCCGGTCACGTCGCGATCCGGACACGGTTGATGCGAACCGGGCCGTCGACGGGATACGCTCAGTGCGACGTCCATGACCGAACGGCGACCCGAAGTCCGTTCGAGGGCACTCGATGTGGAGGATGCGTGGGACTCAGAACGATGACGCTTCGGCGCCCCAAAAACGGGCTGATCGCGTTGCTGGCGGCGCTTTTGGCTGCGTTCCTGGTGCTCGGCATACCCGCCGGCGCAGCACAGGCCGATACCACCGATGACGGCCAGGAGATCACCCCGTTCTACTTCGCAGGGAACATCACCTTCGAGGGGACGCCGATCGATGGCGTCACCGTCTCCGTCGATGGTCATGGCTTCGACGCGAAGACGGAGACGGATGCCGACGGCAAGTGGCGCCTCTACGTTCCGGAGAAGGAGAAGTACACCCTCGCCATCGACGAGGACACCCTCCCGGACGGCGTCATCGTGGACGCGACCAAGCTCCCGGAGGGCGTGGAGGCCGTCGACGGCACCAGCGGCTCCTTCGAGGCCGAGTTCGGCCTGACCGGCACGAAGATCATCAACCTGTTCCTCGGGCAGGGCGAGCGGATCACGGTGTCGTTCGCCGACCAGCTCATCTCCAGCACGGTGGGCGGGATCAACTTCGGCCTCCTCCTGGGCCTGGCCGCGATGGGCGCGGCGCTGATCTACGGCACGACGCGGCTGTCCAACTTCGCGCACGGCGAGATGGTCACCTGGGGCGGTGTCGTCGTCGTGCTGTTCACCTCGTTCTGGCAGCTTCCGCTGTGGGCGGGTCTGATCGCCGCGATCATCGGCGGCGGCGTGCTCGGGTGGGCGATGGATGCCGGCCTCTGGCGGCCGCTGCGCCACCGGGGTCTCGGCATCGTGCAGCTGCTGATCGTCAGCATCGGCCTCTCTCTGGCCCTGCGGTACGTGCTGCAGTACATGATCGCCGGCGACACGCACCAGCTTCCGGGTGCGAGCCCGGCACCCATGCACTTCGGCCCGATCACCCTGTCGTACATCGATCTGATCGGCATGGCCATCAGCCTCGTCGCGATCCTCGGGATGGCCTACTTCCTCACCCGCACGCGCATCGGCAAGGCGACCCGCGCGATCTCGGACAACCCGCAGCTCGCGGCCGCGTCCGGCATCGACGTCGACCGGGTCGTGCGCATCGTGTGGATCCTCTCCGGGGCGCTCGCCTCGCTCTCCGGCATCCTCTGGGCCTACTTCCGCCCGGGCGTCAAGTGGGACATGGGCATGCAGATGCTGCTGCTGATCTTCTGCGCGATCACGCTCGGCGGCCTCGGCTCCGCGATAGGAGCCCTGATCGGCTCGATCATCGTCGGCATCGCCGTGGAGGTCTCGACCCTGCTGGGCGTGCCCTCCGATCTCAAGTACGCGACGGCGCTGGTCGCACTGATCGTCATCCTGCTGGTCAGGCCGCAAGGCCTGCTCGGTCGCAGGGAAAGGCTGGGCTGACGCATGGACTTCGGATCGATCTTCGGCAACACCGCCGCCTACTTCCTCAGCCCCGTCACCATCGCGTATGCGCTGGCGGCGACGGGCTTGGCCGTGCACTTCGGGTACGCCGGTCTGCTCAACTTCGGCATGGCGGCCTTCATGGCCGTCGGTGCCTACGGCTATGCGATCCCGGTGCTCGTCTTCGGCGCCCCCTGGTGGCTGGCGATGCTCATCGGCCTGGGCAGCGGCGCGGTGCTCGCCCTGCTGCTCGGCATCCCCACCCTGCGCCTGCGTGCCGATTACCTCGCCATCGCGACCATCGCGGTGGCCGAGGTGGTGCGCCTGCTGTTCCTCACGCGGCTGTTCGAGGACGTCACGGGTGCCGCCGGCGGACGCACCGGGTACCACGGCAGCTTCCGTTCGGCCAACCCGTTCCCCGAGGGCTCCTACGGCTTCGGGCCCTGGACGTTCAGCGCGACCGAGCTGTGGAACCTCGTGTTCGGCCTCATCCTGCTCGCCGCGTCGATCCTGCTCGTGTGGGCGCTCATGCGCAGCCCGTGGGGGCGCGTGCTCAAGGGCATCCGCGAGGACGAGGATGCCGTGCGCTCACTCGGCAAGAACGTGTTCGCCTACAAGATGCAGGCGCTCGTGATCGGCGGCGTGATGGGAGCCGCCGGCGGCATCGTGTTCGTGCTGCCCTCTGCCGTGGTGCCCGGCAGCTATTCCACGTCGTTGACGTTCTTCCTGTGGACCGTGCTGCTGCTCGGCGGCGCAGCCACCGTGTTCGGTCCGACGCTCGGCGCGGTGCTGTTCTGGGTGCTGTTCGCCTTCCTCGGCAACCTGCTCCCCCAGATGGCCGGCGCAGGCTACCTGCCCATGACGGCCTCCCAGGCTGAGATCGTCCGGTGGATCCTCGCCGGCGTGGTGCTCATGCTGATCGTGATCTACCGCCCGCAGGGCATCCTCGGAGACAAGAGGGAGATGACCTTTGTCAAGTGAGAACCAGTCGGCCCCTGAGCCTGTCGAAGGGCCGACGACAACCCAGACGGGCAGCATCCGCCGTCAGAAGACGACCGGGCTCGCCAAGGGCCCGGGAGCCCCCGGTGTCGCCAAGGTCGACCCGATCCTCGTCGTGGACGGGGTGGAGCGTCACTTCGGCGGACTGGCCGCGGTCAACGTCGAGCACCTCGAGATCCCTCGCGGCGCGATCACCGCGCTGATCGGGCCGAACGGCGCGGGCAAGACCACCCTGTTCAACCTGCTGTGCGGCTTCGACAAGCCCAACAGCGGCACCTGGGTGTACGACGGCAAGAACCTCGCCGGCATCCCGGCGTTCAAGGTCGCCAGGATGGGCCAGGTGCGCACCTTCCAGCTGACCAAGGCGCTGTCTCTGCTGACGGTTCTCGAGAACATGAAGCTCGGCTCCCCCGATCAGCCCGGCGAGAGGTTCTGGGCCAGCCTGATCCCCGCGCTGTGGCGCAGGCAGGAGGCGGAGATCGAGAAGAAGGCGCGCGAGCTGCTGAAGCTGTTCAAACTCGACGCCAAGGAGAAGGACTTCGCGGCCGCGCTCTCCGGCGGGCAGCGCAAGCTCCTCGAGATGGCGCGCGCGCTGATGAGCGATCCGAATCTGGTCATGCTCGACGAGCCGATGGCCGGCGTCAATCCTGCTCTCACGCAGTCGCTGCTGGATCACATCCTCGGCCTGAAGGATCGCGGCATGACCGTGCTGTTCGTCGAGCACGACATGCACATGGTGCGTCACATCGCCGACTGGGTGGTCGTCATGGCGGAGGGCCGGGTGGTCGCCGAAGGCCCGCCCGACACCGTCATGGAGGATCAGGCGGTCGTCGACGCGTACCTCGGCGCACACCAGGACGTGGACCTCGGGGAGGTCACCGGCCGCATCGGCGTCGTGTCTCAGACCGAGGCCATCCGGGTGCGCGAGAAGATCGAGTCGGCCGCCGAGGCCGAGCTCGAGGAGGAGGAGAAGTCATGACCGACGCCCCGACCGGCCCCGAGCACGTCGGCGAGACCGCCGTCGCGGACGACCGCGACGTCGTCGTCCAGCTCACGAACGTCCACGCCGGCTACTTGCCCGGAGTGAACATCCTCAACGGCGCCAACCTGATCGCGCGCAAGGGCGAACTCGTCGGCATCATCGGCCCGAATGGCGCCGGCAAGTCGACCCTGCTCAAGGCGATCTTCGGTATGGTGCAGGTCCGCGACGGCGACATCACCGTCGACGGCTCGAGCATCGTCGGCCTCAAGGCCGACAAGCTGGTCGCCAAGGGGGTCGGGTTCGTGCCGCAGACGAACAACGTCTTCCCGTCGCTGACGATCGCCGAGAACCTGCAGATGGGCCTGTACCAGAACCCGAAGATCTACAACGAACGGCTGGAGTTCGTCACCGGCATCTTCGCCGAGCTCGGCACGCGGCTCAAGCAGCGCGCCGGCTCGCTGTCCGGCGGCGAGCGCCAGATGGTGGCGATGTCGCGGGCGCTGATGATGGATCCCTCGGTGCTTCTGCTCGACGAGCCGTCCGCGGGGCTGTCGCCGGTGCGTCAGGATGACGCGTTCATCCGCGTCTCCGACATCAACAAGGCCGGCGTCACGACCATCATGGTCGAGCAGAACGCCCGCCGCTGCCTGCAGATCTGCGACCGCGGCTACGTGCTCGACCAGGGCAGGGACGCTTACGAGGGCACCGGTCGCGCGCTGCTGGAGGACCCGAAGGTGATCGGCCTGTACCTCGGCACGCTCGGCCAGGAGGACGCCGCCTGACCGCATCCGTCCCCGACCGCCGTTGAGGCGGCGCGCAGGACGCAGAAGAAGGGCTCCGGATGCCGAGGCATCCGGAGCCCTTCTTCTTCCGCGGCTTACTTGATGCGGGTGTTGTTGTTGTCTGCGCCGTACTCGTAGACGCCGATGGCGGCGCCCTTGGGGTCGTTGTTCTCGTCGAACGTGATCTCGCCGGACAGACCGTCGTAGTCGGCGGTGCCGCCGTCGTTGATGATCTTGGCGCACTCGGCGAACGTGGTGCACTTGGTGCCGTCACCGTCGCCGCCGGAGATCTCGCGCATCGCGCCGGCGATGTCCTTGCCCTCGACGGACTGGGCCTTGAGCGCGGACAGGGCGATCAGCATCACGGCGTCGTAGGCCTCGGCCGAGTAGGTGACGTCGTTGATCTTGTCGTTGCCGGCCTTCGTCCAGACCTCGTTCAGCTGGTCCAGGAAGTCGGTCGGGAGCTCGGCACCGGCTCGGGTGCCCTTCGAGCCCTCGAGCTTGATCGGCAGGTTGTCCTTCTCGTAGTTGGACAGGTTGCCGTCGACCATGTACAGCTTGCCCGTGTCGACTCCGGCGTTGCCGAGCAGGGGTGCGATCGTCTTGAACTGCTCGTACGAGACGATGGCGACGGCGTCGGGCTTCGCGGCGGCGACGGCCTGCACCTGGGCGTTGAACTGACCGTCGCCCTGGTTGTAGGACTGCTCGGCGACGACCTTGCCGCCGGCGCCTTCGAACGTGTTCTTGATGGCCTCGGCCAGACCGGTGCCGTACGGGTCGTTCTGGTAGATGATGCCGAGAGTCGTGTTGCCGTCCTCCGCGATCTGGTTGCCGAGCACCTCGCCCTGGAGGTTGTCGCTCGGCGCGGTGCGGAAGTACATCGGGTCGATGCCGGTGAAGTCGGCCGACGTGTTCGAGGGCGAGACGGTCACGATGCCCGCGCCGACGTTGCCGTCGAGGATGAGCTTCGAGACGCTGGAGGACGCGGCGCCCACCATGGCGGTGATGCCCGAGCTCTGCAGCTTGGCGACCGAGGTCTCATAGGCCTTGTTGTCGAGGTCGCCCTCGTCGGCCTGGCTCAGGTCGACCGTGACGCCGGCATCGGCCTCGTTGATCTGCGAGACGGCGAGCTGCACGCCGGCTTCCATCGGCGCCCCGAGGAACGCCAGCTGACCGGTGACCGGAAGCAGCGATCCCAGCTTCAGCGTCAGGTCGACTGCGGCCGGCTTGTCGCCGCCCGTGGTCGGCTCCTCGGCGGCCGGTGTTCCGGCACAGCCGGCGATGACCAGTGCGGTCGCGCTGACCAGCGCGATCCCTGCGAAGATTCTCGCGGGTCGCGAGCCCTTCATAGCGTCCATGTTGCTCCCTTGCGTAACTGAACGTGGATTCCCACCTTCGGGTGTCTCTTACCCTATTGGCTCGGATGCGCGCCCGGATGCCGCGCGGGTATCGGTCCCTTAACGATCCGATCGCGGCGCTCCCCCGTGCTCGGCCGCTCAGACCAGCGGTGGCGGCGCGTCGCGGCGCGCGCGGCCCTTGTGCAGCAGGATGTCACCGAGGAAGACCCCGATCGCGACCCACACGAGGATGAAGCCGATCCAGCGCTCCGTCGGCATCGGCTCGCCGAGCACCGCCCAGCCGAGCAGGAACTGCATGATCGGCGTGATGAACTGGATCATCCCGACCAGGCTCAGATCCACCCTGCGCGTACCGGCGGCGAAGAGCAGCAACGGCACGGCGGTCGCGATGCCCGCGCAGCAGAGCAGCACCGTGTGCACCGGGCTGACGGTTCCCATCGTGATACCCCCGTTCGCGGCCACGACGATGAGGATCACCACCCCGACGGGGATCATCCAGAACGATTCGAGCGTGAGCCCGCTGACGGCATCCACCGCCGGGCCGATCTTCTTCTTCACCAGCCCGTACAACCCGAACGAGGCTGTCAGCGACAGGGCGATCCAGGGGAAGGAGCCGTAGGCGACGATGATCACGCCCACCGCGACGGCGGCGATGCCGATCGCCACCCACTGAGCGGTGCGGATGCGCTCGTGCAGCACCAGCACGCCCAGGAGCACCGTGAAGATCGGATTGATGAAGTAGCCCAGGCTCGTCTCGACGACCTGCTCGTTCATCGTCGCGAACACGAACACCTGCCAGTTCGCGTAGATCAGGATGCCGGCGAGCGCGGTCAGCGCGAGGAGCCTGGGTCGGCGCCAGATCTCGGTCACCCTCTGCCAGCCCCGGGTGGCGACCAGCAGCAGCAGGCAGAAGACCAGGGTCAGCAGCAGACGCCAGGCGACGACCTCGAACGCGCCCGTCGGCGCCAGCAGGATGAAGTACAGTGGGAAGACGCCCCACAGCAGATACGCGGCGATCGTGTACAGGGTGCCGGCGGACTTCGTGCTCACCGAGCAAGCCTAGTGGCGCAGGTCTCGGAGGGATGCGACTACGCGGGTAGAAGCCTCTTCCCTCACGGCTGCGGAGCGCCTATAGTGGGCGCATCCGAATCTGGATACTGGGGAAATCGGCGGGAATCGATGAGCGAGTTCGTACTCGCGCTCGACGCAGGTATGACCGGTGTGACGACGGTCATCATCCGCGCTGCTGCGCATGAGGAATCGCAGGACGCTCCGTCCGCGGCGGGACGCGAACGGGCCGACATCCCCGCGCTCGCGTTCATCACCGATGACGGTGACGCCGTCTTCGGCACGGAGGCGGCTGAGCGCGGTCGAGACCGTCCCGAGCGCGTCGTCCGCCAGTTCACCCGCAGCATCGGCGCCCCGGTGCCCTTCGTCGTCGGCGGGTTCGCGGTGAGCGCGGACGAGCTGTTCGCCCGTCTGGTGGCCTGGATCCTCGAGACGGTGTCGGCCGAGCACGGCGCCCGACCGGCTGCGGTCGCCATCGCGCATCCGAGCTCGTGGTGCGGGCATCGCGCCACTCTCGTGCGCGAACGACTGCGCGAGTTCGGTGTCGACGACGTGACGATGATGCCCTCGGCCGTCGTCGTGGCGCAGCAGCTGGCGTCGTCGTCGTCGCGCGGTCACACGGTCGGGGTGTACGACCTGGGCGGCGGCTCGGTCGAGGCGACGCTGCTGCGCGGTGGACGCGTGCTGGGTGAACCGCAGACGATGGACGTCGGCGGCGAGGACGTCGACGCGGCGCTGCTCGATCATGTCCTCTCCCTGCTCGGACGAGATACCGGAGAGCGCCCGGACCGTGCGGAGCTGCTGGCGGCGCGCGCAGCGGTCGTGAGAGCGAAGGAAGGACTGTCGTTCAGCGCCGACGTCTCGGTGCCGATCGCGGTCGGCGGGCGCACCTCGACCGTGCGGGTGACCCGCTCGGAACTGGACGCGATGGCATCGGCGCCGATCGCCCGGACCCTCGGCGCGCTGGAGCAGGCCATGGAGAGCACCGGGATCGACGTCGCAGACGTCGACGAGATCGTCCTCGTCGGCGGCTCCGCCCGCATCCCCCTCGTCGCACAGATCCTCTCCGCGCGGTTCGACCGGCCGCTGACCGTTCCCGCCGATCCGCAGTTCGCCGTCGCGGAGTCGATCGCACGCATCGCGTCGGTTCGTCTGCAGCGGCGATCGGCGGCACTCGAACTCTCCGCCCGGCAGGAGGCGCCCCAGTCCGCCGCCGTGCGCCGAGATGGTCCGGCGGCGACGCGGTCGTCGACCGGACGACCCCGGCAGTCGTCACACGGCGCGGTGACCGCTGTGCGGTCGGCGCCCTTCCGGATTCCGTACGGGGCGGCAGCTGCCATGGTCGCGGCGGGGGTGATCATCGCGACCGGGATGGTCTTCGCCGCGACGACCCCGCTCGGCGGCGGTTCGGATGCGGCCAACGGGTCCTCTCCGGAGGAACCGCGTCGCGGTGAACCACGGTCACTGGTGCGCACGGTCTCCGATTACTCAGCGGACGGGGTGACGCGCGGCGACGACGCGCCACCCGCCGACCCTGACACGGGCGAGACAAACCGCTCCGATGCTGTGGACCTCGAGGACGCACCGGTGGATCGCGCGGAACCGCGTCGTGGAGGACCATCGATCGATGCGCCAGGGCCCGAACCCGCCGAGAGTTCGCCCCCGCGCTCCGCCCCCGCGGCCGATCCCACGCCGACGGGCGGCACCACGCCGCCCACGTCGACACCGATCGTCCCGGCGACGCCGGTCCCCTCACCACCTGCGACGCAGGACCCGCCCACCGAGGCCGGCCCCGAGCCGGAATCCACATCCGATCCGGTCGCCGACCCCGACCCGACGCCGGTATCGGACCCGACCCCGGCGGCCGACCCGACGCCGACATCCGATCCCGCAGACGACTCCGCACCGGCATCGGACCCGGCACCGGCATCCGATCCCGTGCCCGCGTCGGACCCCGTGCCGACATCCGCCTCCGACCCGTCGGTCACATCGGCGGAACCGGCACCGGCGACCACGGAGCCGTCGTCGCCGACCGACCTGCCCCGCGAGGCCACGGCGGCCTGAACTGCACCACCCCGATGCCATGCCACGCACCTCCCCCGCCTCCCCCGAGCGGACTGCACCTGGGCATCGCCCTGCGGCCGGGTCTCCGCTGAGCTGGGAGCGCCGGATGCGGCCTGCGATCGACGCGATCAGCCGCCGCACCGCCCGAGGGGCGCTGATCGGAACGGCCGGTTCCGGCAAGTCCAGCGGCCTGCAGCACCTGTACGAGCTCTTCGCCGAGCAGGCGCGCGAGGTGCAGCTGCTGCACGACATCACCGTCGACATCCCCGGCATCCCCCTGGAGCGCGTGCTGCTGGTCGATGACCTCCACCTGCTCTCGGAGCAGCGTCTGCAGCAGCTCGGCGAACGCGCCGAGGACCCTGCGGCGTCGCTGATCATCGCTCGGCGTCCGTGGCCCACGCGACCCGCCCTGCGCGCCATCACGCAGCGGCTCGAGCAGCACGCCCCCGCGATCGTGCTCGGCCACGTCACGCGGGCCGACCTCCTCGACCGCCTCGAATCCCTGGATCTCCGCCTTCCGGAAGCCTGCATCGAGCACATCCTCGAAGCGACCCGTGGCATCGCCTGGCTCGTGGCAGCCGCCGTGCAGTACCACGACCCGCGTGAATGCGCCCACGATGGCGCCCACACAGCCTTGGATCGCGCCCTGGCCCAGCACATCCTCCACAGACTCGACACCATCGACGACCGGTTGCGACGCACCATCGAGGAGGTGTGCGTCGCGGCACCGGGTGAGGCCCTCACCGACGCCGACGCCGGATCCGACTGGGCACTGCAGGGATACGCCCAAGGGCTGCTGCTGCGAAACGGCGAAGCCGCGCCCGTCGTGCGCCTCGCCGTGCGCGAGGCACTGCCGGCTCATCGGCTGATCGACCTGTGCACGCGTTTCCCCGGGTCGCTGCGCGATCCTGAGGGTCTGCGACCCCTGCGCGACGAACGCGTCGCGGACGCGCTCATCTCCTCAGCGGATCGGATCCTGCCGGATCAGCCGCATCTGGCCGGCGAGCTGTACACGGCCGCAGTGCAGTGCGGCGCGCAGGAGCAGGCGCTCGCACCCCGGCGTGCGAGTGCGGCATGGTCGGCGGGCGCCCTCGATGAGGCCACGACTCTCGCCGAGAACGCTCTCGCTTCGGGACCCGGCCGAGCGCAGTCGTCGCTGATCGCCGTGGCCGCAGCAGCCTGGTCGGCCCGCGCCCTGATGTCTCAGGCGCATCGGGTGAGTCAGGCGGTACCTCCGTCGGATGCCGTGACCGGCGCGAACGCGACCATCGCGGCCCTCGGTGTGGGCGCCGAGGATCCCGGTGACCCGCCGCGGGAGTCCGGTGCGCTGCCCTCCGCACTGAGCGTGTCGACCGACCTGCTGCGCGGCGCGCTGCGGTCGACCCTGGGGCCACGGGCGACGGAGTCGCCGCTGACCGATCTGGTCCGCTCCGCGGAGATCTACACCACGTCGCGGCGCAGCGACCCGCTGTGCGAGCTCCCCGCCGTCGTCGCCGCCGTCGTGGCTCTGAACCTGGGCCGCCTGGCGACCGCGCAGACCGTGCTGGACGACGCGATCGCACGCGATCACGGCGGCCCGTGGGGCCGCACGCGTTTGCTGCTGTGGCGCGCCTGGGTGGCCGCCCACCGCGCGCATCCCGCCGAGGCGAGAAGCAGCCTGCAGAGCGCTCTGGCGGGCGGGCGGGAGCGGCTGTGCACGCGGGATGCGCTGCTTCTGCAGGCCGTGCGCGTGGCGATAGCGCGCCGCTACGAGGACGCGGCGGGGCTGGAGGCGGCGTGGCAGGACGCGCGGCCGACTCTGCTGCGCGCCGACGTCGACCTGTTCCTGCTGCATCCGCTCGGCGAACTGGCCAGCGCCGCGGCACGGGCAGGCGATGCCGCACGCGTCGAGCCGCATCTGCAGCGCGCTCAGCAGATCGTCGAGAGCCTGGGCAGTCCCCCTCTCTGGGCGTCGCACGTGCACTGGGCCGGCATCCAGCAGGGCATACTGCTCAGTCGTCCCGACCGGCTCGCCCCGCATGCGAGAGCACTGGTCAACGCCGCGGCGCACAGCCGGGTGGCGGCCGGCATGGCGAAGGCGGGTCGCGTGTGGACGGACGTCCTGGCCGGATCCGTCGACGTGGACGCCGTCGTCTCCGCTGCCGAAGGCCTCGCCGCCGCCGGCCTGATCTGGGATGCCGCACGGCTGGCGGGTCACGGTGCTGCACGCAGCACCGACCGCAAGGTCGCCGCGCAGCTGCTCGCCTGCGCACGGGAGCTGCATCCGAACGACGGCCCTCGCCGTCCCGTGCCGACTGCGGACGACGACGCGCCGGCGCAGACCAAGGCCGCCCCGGCGGATGTCCTCAGCGATCGGGAGATCGAGGTCGCCCGCCTCGTGCTGCAGGGGAAGACGTACGCGGAGATCGGCGAGGCCATCTTCATCTCCCCCCGCACGGCGGAGCATCACATCGCGCACATCAGGCATCGTCTGGGGGCGGCCTCGCGCTCGGAACTCCTCGCGCGGCTGCGGCTTCTGCTCGGCGAGGGCACTCCGGACTCGGCCCCTCAGGACGAAACCCCATGACCCCCCATGCACGGCATCGGGCAAACCCCCGATGCCGTCGGCGACCGTCGACAATACGATCTGATCAGGTTCGGACAGTGCTGGCGCAACCCGCCCAGCCCTCCCGAGCCGGAGGGGAAGGGGGCCGCAGATGACTTCACCAGTCGAGACCATCGCTGACGCGCTCATCGCATTCATCATGAGCCTTCTGAGGGATCCCGAGGCCGCCAACGGATTCGCGGGATCACCGCACGCCGCGCTCGCAGCGCGAGGACTGTCCGACGTGTGCATGGCCGATGTCGCGGCAGTGCGACCGGTGATCGTCGACCATCCCTCGGTGGTGCACCACAGCAGCCCGCCGCCTCCGCCGCCGACGGATCCGGGTGGCGACGGCGCCGTGCGGGAGATCGTCAGGATGATCCAGCAGTACACGATCGACGCACAGCAGTACACGACGGTCGACGCGCGCTCGACCATTCTGGATCAGTCCGTGAACCAGAACATCTGGACGGAGGGCGGCGACGTCACGCAGGTCTTCGATCAGGACGCCGTGGTCGCTTCCGGCGACAGCGCGATCGCCGCCGGAGACGACGTGTCGGTGAGCGACTCGGACACGGACGTCTCGCTGGGCGACGTGACGATCGGCAATCGGACCGACGACGACAGTTTCAACCAGACCGGCACGGACCCCGACTCGGATGCGCCCGCCGCGGACGACCCCCCGGTGGACACCGACGCCGACGTCCTGCAGTCCTCCGACCCCGGTTCCGTGGCGGCCGCGGCGCCCGCCGACCAGGCGGCCGACGCGGCAGCGGCCCCCGCGTCCGAACCGGTGGCCCCGCCCGCGGACGTGCCGGAGCCGGCCGATCTGCTCGAAGGGGACATGACCTCCGACAGCACCGACGCGTATGACGCCGATGCGACCGGCGCCGCGCTGGACGACCTGCCCATCGACGGTCCGGTCGAGGATGACTGACACCACCGGAAGGGCCGACCCGGCATCCTCCCCCGAATCTCCGGGTGGGGGTGCCGGGTCCGTCGCGCCGTACGCGTCTCGGGAGCTGCCGGCCCGCCCGCCGCTCAGCAATCCGAACGCCGCACCCGTGCTGGTCAAGGCCACGCCGCCGTTCTCGATCCGCCTGACGCAGCTCCTGTGGATCCTCAGCTTCGGCGTGGGCGCCTTCAACGTCGTCTACCTCTTCGTGATCCGCCAAGAACTCCTTCCGCTCATCGCCGACCGGGCGGAGACCGTCACCGCGGGGCGCAGTCAGCAGGCCTACGAGTCGGCCGCCGACATCGTCTTCTGGGTCGTCTTCGGAATGCTGGTCGCCGTGGTGCTCGCCCAGATCACCCTGCTGGTGTCGTTCATGAGCCGACGACCGCAGGTGCGCTGGTGGCAGCTGCTCACGCTGGCGCTGCTGTCACTCGTCGTCGTGCTGTCACCGGGATGGGTGGCGCAGGGCCCGCAGGGCGCGCCGTTGCAGCCCCTTCTTGCCGCTCAGGCCGCGCTGGTGCTCCTCGCGCTGCTGATCAGCATCCTGCCCCCGGCCCTCGGCTGGTCCGCCCGCCGCTTCGACGTGCGCCGGGGACCGCAGGGCCCTGCCCGCGCCGACCTCTGAGGCGACGCCGTCGAGGCTGCGCAGCACAGCGCGATGAACGCGCAGCGCTGCGGGCGCCGCGGTCGGCCATGCGCTCAGCACCCGCCAGCGGTCGATCTCGGCGAGGACACGCTCGGCGATCACCTCCCGGGGCGCGTCAGCCGCGAGCCCGAGACGGGCGGACGGCGTCACGCCGTCCGATCCGAGGATCCGCTCCGCCGTTCGAGCGTCGGCGGCGTCCAGCGGCAGCCCGCGCGATCGTGCCAGCGCGAGCAGAGCGAGCTCGTCCAGCATGTGCGCGGAGGCGAGGAACCTCTCGATTCCGGCCCGGATCTCCTCGGATCCCTCCTTGGGCGTGCGCCGCATCATCGCCTGCAGCTGCAGCACGACACCGCGTGCTTTCAGGATGTCGGATCGCGGATGGAAGTGGCGCTGCACGAACTCCTGCAGTTCGATCAGTCCGCTCTGCTGCACCATGGCCTCCGACAGCTCCGAGGAACTGGACACGCCCCCGCGGATCAGCGCTGCGGAGAGGCGGACCCCGAAGATGCCGAACCGCGCCAGCAGCTGCTCCCGCACACCGATGCTGAGCCCGGTGGCGGTGCTCTCCCGCACGAAGCGATCTGCGGAGACGAGCAGACCCTCGCGGGCCGCCCGCTCGAGTCCTGCGAGCTCCCGGAACGCGATGTACTCGCTCTCGCGGAGTGTGCGCGCGCCCTCCGCGAGCAGCCCGGCCACCGGCACGACGGCGAGAGCGAGGGCGGCGAGGTCGCCGTCGCGTTCATAGCGCTGCGCCACACGACGGGCGGACAGCAGCGAGTCGATCCGACCGGAGCCGACCTCGTCGGATCGCGAGAGGACGGCGACGGCGCAGATGCTCTGCCCTGCACCGGCGGCGGTGTCGCGGAACGCCTCCAGGAACCCCACATCGGAGCCGTGCAGGTGTCGCATGAGGTAGATCACCGCATCCGCGGTGGACGGTGCGTCATCGGGGGTGAGGAAGCGCGTCGTGCGGGCAGAGGTCTCCGGCGACAGCGATGCGATGCCGGGGGTGTCGATGAGGATGAGCGACTCGAGCCCGTCCAGCGGCCAGCCCACGTCGATCCATTCGATCTCCTCAGCGGTACGACCGCCGAGATCGAAGGTGAGCAGGCCACCCTCCCGCCGGATCGGCATGCGGCTCTCGCTGCCGTCGCGCAGATGCATGGTGATCCGTGGCGTCGGCGAGTGGCGGTACCACGTGACCACCCGAGTGCATTCAGCCGTGTCCGTCGCGGCGATGCGCTCACCGAGCAGGGCATTGAGCAGGGTCGACTTTCCCGCCTTGACCATCCCCGCGATGGCCAGCCGCAGCGGCTCATGCAGTCGCGTGTCGAGCTGATCTATCAGCGCGCGTTCCTCGCGGTCCCCCGAGTACACCATCCGCGCGGCGCGCAGCAGCTCCTCGGTGTCGGAGATCACGCCGGAGGGCATCAGTCCTCCCCACCACGACGCAGCGCCGCCCTCGTCAGGGCGGCCGGCTGCGGCTGGGCCGACCGCGAAGCCCGCGGATCCCGGTGGACGGCGGCGTAGGCGGGAGCGGGCGGAAGCGCGGGGATGGCGCGTCGCACGCGCTCCAACTCGGCGACCCGCTCCTTCAGCAGCGCGACCCGCTGATCCCGTGACGTCGTGAACCCGGTCGCACCCTGCCTCGCTCGCTGGAGCGCATCGGAGAGCGAACTGTGCAGTTCTTCGGCGAGCGAGCCGAAGTGGTCCCTGGCGGTGCGCTGCACCAGGCGCAACCGGTCCTTGAGCTGCTTGCCGACCTGGAAGGTGACCTCGTCCACGTAGCGTCGCACGATCATCTTCGCTTCCTGCTGACGCCGGCTGAGCCGATTGCTCATGTCCTCCCGGTACGCCCTCCTGCCCACGAGCACACCGGCCAGGAGAGAGAGGGGATTGATCAGCGCCATCCCGATCAGACCCGTCGCCAGTCCGACCATCAGCACACCGCCGTACGAGCCGCGCAGGCCGATGTAGATCTTCTCCCCCGCGCCGAGCTGTCCCGCTTCCAGGTCGCCGATTCCCTCGACGGGGTCGAGCACACCTCCGATGTCGGAGACGTCTCGGACCGGGATGTCGGCTTCGTCCTGGCTGAACAGCTCCGCCACTTCCTCGGACAGCCAGCGGGAGCGCTCGTCCGTCCACACGAACGTCTCGGACACGGCCGCCGTGACGCGCTGGTCCAGCCACTCGGTGATCTGGTCCCAGATCGGCCCCGGGTCGCCCTCGTCGATCGCGCGCTCCGCCTCGCGCTGAACCTTGCGCAGCCGGTCGCGCACGTCGTATTCCATATCCGCGACCAGGTCGGCGATGCCGTCGGTGAGCATGACCTGCCAGCGGGCGGAGCGACCTCGGAACTCATCGGCCTTCGCCTTGGCGATCTCCAGTTCCGCGATCATCCGCGGCGTGTCCTCCGGGTTCAGCAGGGCGTTCAGCTCGGCGCGCAGCGACATCCCCAGCTGGTCGACGACGGACAGCAGCTCGTGCACGGCGCTGCGCTCGTGAATGAGCTCCGCGCGACCGAGCACTTCACGACGAAGATGGGCGACGAGGGCGGGAAAGCCGGACTCGTCGTTCAGACTGCGATCCTGCAACTCGGCGGCCAGGAGACGCAGGTCGCTGGAGACCGAGAAGATCGGCACGTCCTCGCTGCCGGCCAGGTGGGCGCGATCGATCGTCTCGATGCGGCGCCATTCCGGATAGAGGTCGGTCTTGGCGAGCACGGCGGCGACGTTCGGAGAGATGCGCATGGCGTGGCGGAGGAACTGCACCTCGGGCTCGGTGTATTCCTGCGATGCGTCCGAGACGAGCAGCACGGCGTGCGCCGAGGAGAGGGCAGCGAGGGTGGCGAGGGAGTTGGAGGATTCGAGTCCGCCGACGCCCGGGGAGTCGACGAGCTTGAGGCCGCCTCGCAGGATCTCGCGCGGAAGCAGCACCTCGGCCGAGAGGATGCCCCGCTCGTTTCCCGGGTTGCCGCGTTCGGACACGTAGTCGGCGAGTTCGTCGAGCGGGATCTGACGACGCCGCGGCTGCGCTCCGTCGCCGTCGGGCCGCTCGATCACCCAGGCCGAGGGCTGCTCGGCGTAGGCCACGGTGGTGGGGACGCTTGTCGCGACGTCGTCGTCGACCGGGCACGCCGGCGCGTTCACGAGCGCGTTGATGAGCTTGCTCTTGCCCTGTTTGAACTCTCCCACCACGATCACCCGCACGGACGGATCCGCCAAGCGCTCGCGTGTGCCGGCCAGCCGTGTCGCCAGGTCCTGCCTGCCTGCAGACGCAGCGAGATCGCCGACGTCATGGATGACGTCGGCGATGCTCGCCTCCCCAGCAGGATGCTCGTCCGCCACAGTTCGCCCTCTCGTCTCCGTGAGCTGATCAGCCGAAGAATGCGGAGCCGTCCGCGTCATCCACGACATCCGGAGTGCCGTCGAGATCTCCCCAGATCTCGTCGGCGTCCAGGTCCCAGTCGGATTCCGCGATATTGGCGATCTCCTGAGTGAACAGGTCGGTGGCGAAGGGGTCGAATGCACCCGCGTCTCCCCAGAGCGCGGGATCCTGCCCGACACCGTCCGACCCTCGGGCATCCGTTTCGTCAGCCATCACTGCGGCTCCCCTCGGATGCTTCAGGATTCTCGTGGTATGCCCGGCCGACCGCCACGGGGACGGCCGGCCAGGTCGTGCACCTGCTCAGACCTCAGAGTGCCAGGTCGGTGGCGTCCCCGAAGGGACTGTCGACATTGGAGTTGTCCAGCGTGAGGTCCAGATCCGACGTGACCGACGAGTTGTCCTGGAAGGAGTCGTCGACCGTCCAGCTGTCGGAGTTGTCGATCATCGAGTTGTCCTGGAACGAGTCCTGAACAGTCCAGCTGTCCGAGTTGTCCGTCCACGAGTTGTCCGAGTTGTCGGAGTTGTCCGAGTTGTCGGAGTTGTCCGAGTTGTCGGAGTTGTCGGAGTTGTCGGAGTTGTCCTGGAACGAGTCGTTGACCGACCAGTTGTCCGAGAAGTCCTCGTTGAACGAGTCCGTGTTCCAGGTGTTGCCGGTCCACACGTCGCCCATGGTGATGTCGGTGTCGATGTGGGTGACCGTCGCGTCTCCCCCGGCCGCTGCCGCGCCGTCTCCGGATGCGATGTTGCTGCTCTGCCCGAAGGTCTGGCTGACTCCCCCACCGTCTCCGGTGGAGATGCTCTGGTTCACCGACTGGTCGTTGAGCGTGGTGCGCCCATCGATGTGCAGCGCGCCGGCACCGGCCACGGCACCCATGCCACCGCCGCCCGCTCCCACGTCGCCGAAGCCGGAGTTGTACTGTCGCACACCCGAGGTGACGGAGTTGTCGTACAGCGTGTTGTACGAGTCCGTGATCGAGTGGTCGGAGTTGTCTCGCCAGGAGCGGTCCGAGTTGTCCGAGTTGTCGTTGTACGAGTCGTTGGTCGAGTTGTCGGAGTTGTCCGAGTTGTCGTTGTACGAGTCGTTGGTCGAGTTGTCGGAATTGTCCGAGTTGTCCGAGTTGTCCGAGTTGTCGGAGTTGTCGGAATTGTCCGAGTTGTCGGAATTGTCCGTCATCGAGTTGTCGGAGTTGTCCGTCATCGAGTTGTCGGAACTGTCGGAGTTGTCCGAGTTGTCCGAGTTGTCCGAGTTGTCGGAGTTGTCCGAGTTGTCCGAGTTGTCGGTGAACGAGTTGTCGGAGTTGTCCGAGTTGTCGGAGTTGTCCGTCATCGAGTTGTCGGAGTTGTCGGAGTTGTCCGAGTTGTCGGTGCTGTTGCCCGAGTCCGCGATCCCCAGATTCCACTGAGCACCGAGGAGGTTGACGTTGTCGTCGAGAGCCATGATCGAATCCCCTTTGATCGTGAGAGTGCCAAGTGGCGCCTTCGACAAGTGTGGGACTCTCGCCGAGTGCAGGCATCGGGGGTCGCCCCGACCGTTGCGGGGACGCCACGGGGGATCTGCGGAGCAGCGATGGGGACGCATAGGGGACGACAAAGGGTCCGGATGCCGATGGCATCCGGACCCTTGAGAACGTCGCGCGTCAGCGGACGACGACCGCCAGCACGTCGCGCGCCGAGAGCACCAGGTACTCGTCAGCGCCGAACTTCACCTCGGTGCCGCCGTACTTGCTGTAGAGCACGCGGTCACCCACAGCGACGTCGAGCGGGACGCGGTTGCCGTTGTCGTCGATGCGACCGGGGCCCACGGCCACGACCTCGCCCTCCTGGGGCTTCTCCTTCGCGGTGTCCGGGATGACCAGACCGCTTGCGGTGGTCTGCTCTGCCTCGACCTGCTGGATGACGATGCGGTCCTCGAGCGGCTTGATGGAAACCGACACGGTGTACCTCTTCTTTCTTGACTGAGAATCAGAAGACTGGTTAGCACTCTCATACCGAGGGTGCTAACTCCAGTGTAGGACGATGGCTGGCACTCACGCAATGCGAGTGCCAGCTGCGCGGCGTTCCGCGCAGATGTCCGTAGGCTGATCGAGTGGAGATCTCCGAGCTGACCGCGCTGCTCACCCGCGAGGGACTCGCTCTGCTCGATGACATCGGGGGCATCTCGTCGACCGCGGAGGTGGCGCGGACCGTGTCACGGCTGCGCGCGGCCGGCCACTCCCCCGAGCTCGTCTCGGCGGTCGTCGGGCAGGCGCATCTGCGCGTGAAGGCGCGGGCCAAGTTCGGCGATTTCGCTGAACGGATGCTCTTCACCCGTGCGGGTCTCGAACAGGCGACGCGCCTGACGGTCGCGACGCTGCATGCCGTCCGGATGCGCCAGGCCGGTGTGACCGCGGTGTCGGATCTGGGGTGCGGCATCGGCGGCGACAGTCTCGCCTTCGCAGGCGCCGGCATGCGGGTCACCGCGGTCGACGCCGATGAGGTGACCGCAGGCATCGCGGCGTACAACCTGGCTCCCTTCGGCACCGAAGCCCGTGTGCGCACCGGGCTCGCCGAGGAATGGGTGCCTGATCCTGACGACGGACCCGCCGACGGCGCCGTCTGGCTCGATCCCGCCAGGCGGACGGCCGGACACAGCGAGACGCGGCGGTTGTCGGCCTCCGATTGGTCGCCGTCGCTGGACTGGTGCTTCGAAGTGGCCCGGCAGCATCCGACCGGCATCAAGCTCGGTCCGGGATTGGATCGCGACCTCATCCCGGCCGATGTCGAGGCGCAGTGGGTCAGCGCCGACGGCAGCGTCGTCGAACTGGTGCTGTGGAGCGGGGCGCTCGCGCGCGACGGCGTCCGCCGTTCCGCGCTCCTCGTGTCGGCCGGCGAGCGCCACGAGCTCACCGCGGCCGCGGATGCGGGGGACGTGCCGGTGCGCCCGCTCGGCGCGTTCCTCCACGAGCCCGACGGCGCCGTGATCCGCGCGCGGCTGATCGGCGACGCCGGACGGATGCTGGATGCGGGCATGCTCGACGAGCAGATCGCCTACCTCACCGGCGATGCCGCTGTGACGAGCCCTTTCGTGCAGTCGTTCCGGGTCCGCGAGACGATGCCCGTGCATGCCAAGACGATCTCTGCCGCACTGCGCGCTCACGACATCGGCCGACTGGAGATCAAGAAACGCGGGATGGACATCGATCCGGCGGCGTTCCGCAAGAAGTTGAACCTCCGCGGCTCGCAGGAGGCGACGCTGATCCTCACCCGCACCCCGGCGGGCCGCATCGCGATCCTCGCCGACCGGGTCTGACCCGGCCTGCTCGGGGCTGGCGGGGCGCACGGCGTCAGTCGATCTCGCCGGTCGTGTCGTCGATGGATGTGCAGTCCCCGGCTGCGGCGTCGCAGGTGATCTGGGTCGGCACCGCTGCGCGGAAGACCGTCAGCGACGGACCGCGAGGGGAGTCGAGAACGCTGTAGACCACGTCGCCGACGGCCAGCTGAAGGGGGATCTCCGTCGTCAGAGAGCCGCACTGCTGCGCGACCTCGGTCGCGTCGTGCACCAGCACCATCAGGCACGTGCGGTCGCCTTGATACAGCCAGATCGGGACCGCACCGTCATAGCCGAGAAGGGTCAGCCACTCGCCGTCGAACCCGGTCTGCTCGATCAGGTCCACCTGAACGAGCTCGTCCTCGCTGTACTGCGACCGCCAGTCCCAGCCGCCGTCGGTCATGTTCTGCCGCTGCATGACGGTGACCGGATCGCCGTCGGTGTCCTCGGCGAGGACGGCGAAGATCATGTAGTGGTCGCCGTCCTCCGTGTAGTCCAGGCTCACCTGCAGGTCGAAGTCACCGTGTTCGCCGGCGGTGGGGCGGCAGCCCGCCGACGGGTCGCGGTCGCCCCAGGTCAGAATGACGCACGTCCGCGTGGAGCCCTGCTGGGTGGCTCTCCACGTCGTCGCACCGTACTTCGCGCCCACCACCTGGATCGACCCCGGGTCGTAGTCGCCGGAGGCCTCCAGCTCGCTCCACGTGTCCTGCTGCGCCGCGGTCATCGTCATCCGACCGGTGCCGGCTCCGAACACCAGCCAGCCCGCACCCAGCCCGACCAGCACGGCGACCGCCGCGACCAGGGCGAGCATCCACCGCCGCGCCGGCGCAGCGGGAGCAGGCGAGTTCTCCGCACTCCGCGCGTCAGACTCTGCAGGATCGGCGGGCACCGCGCGGGTGGAGGCGACAACCATGCCGGCCTCGTCCGCTCGCGGAACGGGGACGACCGCATCAGCCGGGTCGGATTCGGCGGTCTGCGCCTCGGGGACGGCGACGTCAGCGAGGTGACGATTGTCCAGGTCGTGCAGTTCGACGACCTCGGCATCCGTCAGCGACCCGCCGGCTGCATAGACCCGCTGGTGAAGCTCACGTCGTCGTGCGGCTTCGACATCGTCCAGCATCCGTCACCCCAGCATCTCGAACTGCATGGCCGCCCAGATCAGCCACCCGGTGCTGAACAGTGTGGCGAACAGGCCCAGGACCAGCGCCCAGATGGACATGGAGCGGCTCTCGATCGGCCGGCGCAGAGACATGATGGCGGCGATCACCGCGACGATCGCGACGGGGATGCCCCAGCCGACGAACATCGAGGTCGCCAGCGCCACGATGGCCGCGAACAGCGCCCAGGGCGCGAGTCTCGCATCGTCCGTGTGCTCCGCGGGAGCGGCGGGATCCCAGTTGCCGGCGGCGAACTGCTCCGCATCCGGCACGCTCGCCCGTTCGACGGGCACCGGAGCGGTGGGCATCCTGTCGTAACCGCGTGACGCACCGGGGATCGCGACGGCTCCTTCGGGTCGCTCGACCTCGGCGCTGGGCGCTTCGACACGGGGACCGCCCCTGTCGGGCCGCTCGCCGCGCGGATCGGTCATGTCGCACTCACCTGGATCTGCGTCACGGGAAGCGTGGAGTCGGCGCCGAACTGCAGCGTGGACGCGCCGCGGCCTCCCGCGATCAGCTCGGCGGCGAGCCCGGCGATCATGGCGCCGTTGTCCGTGCACAGGCTCAGCGGGGGGATGCGCACGGTGACGCCGGCGGCGGCAGCCCGCTCCAGCGCCACCTCGCGCAGGCGACGATTGGCGATGACCCCGCCGCCGAGCAGCAGACGCGGCACGCCGAGATCCCCGCACGCGGCAAGGGCCTTTGTGACGAGCACATCCGCCACCGCCTCGCGGAAGCTTGCGGCGACGTCGGCGACCGGCACCTGCTCGCCGTTCGCCTCGGCCCGCTCGATCCACCGCGCGACCGCGGTCTTCAGCCCCGAGAACGAGAAGTCGTAGCGGTGCCGGACCAGATCCGACGCCTTCGACAGACCGCGTGGGAACCGGATCGCCTTCGGGTCGCCTTCGGCCGCCACGCGGTCGATGTGCGGGCCGCCCGGGTAGGGCAGGCCGAGCAGGCGGGCCACCTTGTCGAAGGCCTCCCCCGCCGCATCGTCGATGGTCTCGCCGAGCAGCTCGACGTCGGTGGTCAGATCCCGCACGTGCAGCAGAGAGGTGTGCCCACCCGAGACCAGGAGCGCGATCGTGGGATATTCCAGCGGCTCGGCAGTCCTGTTCTGCGCGGTCGGCGAATCCGGCTCCGAAAGGATGTCGGCGGCGATGTGTCCGACCAGATGGTTCACGGCGTACAACGGCTTGTTCAGGGATACGGCCAGCCCCTTGGCGGCTCCGACGCCGACCATCAGCGCACCGGCGAGGCCGGGGCCGCTGGTCACCGCGATGGCGTCCAGATCGGCCAGTGTCACCTGCGCCTCTGCCAGCGCGCGCTCGATGGAGGGCTGCAGCGCCTCGAGGTGAGCACGCGCGGCCACCTCCGGTACGACGCCGCCGTAGCGGGCATGCTCGTCCATGCTGGATGCGATCGTGTTGGACAGCAGCGTCCGACCGCGCACGATGCCGATGCCGGTCTCGTCGCAGCTCGTCTCGATGCCGAGCACCAGGGGTTCTGTCATGCGGTGGCCTCCTGTGCAGCATCCGACTCGTCAGTCCTGGCCGTCTGCACCCCACCCGTTCCGGAGGAGTTCTCTGCGATGGGAGGAGCTTCTGCGGGGAGGTCTCCTCCCGAGCCGGAGATCTCCTCCGGAGCGGGAGCGGCACCCCGAGCACGGGCGGCCCGCGCGGCCCACTCCCGCAGGTCCAGGCGCATCACGATCGCATCGACGTCACCCGGCTGGTAGTAGCGCGGCCGGCGGCCGAGCTCGGCGAACCCCTCCGACACGTACAGGGCCTGTGCGACGGGGTTGTCGGCGCGCACCTCGAGGAACAGCTCGCGCGCCCCGCGGCCGACCGCTTCGCCGGCCAGCGCCCGCAGCAGCGCGCGCCCGCGGCCACTGCCACGGAAGTCCGCATCGAGAGCGATGGTCTGGATGTCGGCATCCGTCCCGCCCTGCAGTGCGCGCACACCGCCGTACCCGACGATCCGACCGTCCTCGACATCGACCAGATACACGTTGTGCGCGCTGGCGACCTCGGCGGACATGGTCTGCTCGCTCCACGCGTCCTCGGGGAAACTGCGGCGCTCGAGGCCCATGATCGCGGGGAGGTCATCGGTCGTCGCCATCCGCAGCGTCATCCGCTCACCCGCTTCGGTGGTCCCGGCTGCACGACATCGGGCGAGCGCAGGTACAGCGGCTCGGCGCTCGCCAGCGTCCGGCCGGCGGCCACGGCGCGCGCGCCGACCCGGGCGAGGGCGGATGCCGACAGCTCGGCGGTCTCGTGCATCGGATCGGTGCCGCGTCTCTCGAGGCGCGTGGGCTCGGTGAGGATCGGGATGCCGTCGGCGTCCACCCCGTCGAAGACGCTCACCGCGATCTCGCGTCGGCGCGCGTCGGTGACCACGGTCACCGGACGGTCGGCGTCGAGCGCGATCGCGAAGTGGCTGGGGACGGGGACGACCGGGATGCCACGACCGAGCGCGAACGCGCGGGCGGCGGCGATGCCGATGCGCAGACCCGTGAACGGCCCGGGACCCATGCCCGCGACGACGTGGGTGATGCCGGGACGGACGACAAGGGCGAGCAGATCGCCGATCACCTCGGCATGACCCAGGCGTCCGGGTGCGGATGCCTCGGCGACCACGGCGCCGTCGGCATCGACGACGGCGACGGCTGTGCCCAGGGAGGTGTCGACGGCGAGAATCACCCTTTCAGGGTAGCCGCCGACGCCCGGCACCTCCGTCAGCGCCGAATCAACTCAGCGAGACGCGCAGGGGAAGATCCTGATCCTCGAGGATCAGCTGCGCGGCGACGCCGGTCGTGGAGTTCACGACGATGGGTGCGAGCAGGTTCACGTGCACGCCATCGGGCGGCGTCCGCCCCACCACGAGCAGCAGCATGGCCTGCTCGGGAGAGGTCAGGCCGAGCACCTGCACGTCGTCGTCGCCGATGGTCGGTGTGTAGTCGGCTGCGACGCGTCGCGGGTCGACGACGTGGATCCGCAGCGACTGATCGTCGATCGCGTCGAGGGCGAACAGTCCGTCGACGCCGGCGACCGGCTCGAGCAGGAAGCGCGTGTGCGGCGCGAATCCGGGCGGCGGACTGACGAAGGTCAGCGCGACGCTCACCGCAGGAACTCCATCAGCGAGGGCTGCAGCACGCGACCGGTGACGGCGAGCGCCGACCGGTAGACCAGCTCCTGCGCCTGCAGCCGCACCAGAACCTCGACCGAGTCGACGTCTTCGACGGCGGCCCGCCTCGCCTCGAGTGACACCGCGTCCTGCACCGTCGCCTCCTTCGCCCGCTCGATCTGCGCCTGCCTGGCACCCACCGTGCCCTGCGCACTGAGCATAGCGTTGCGCCGCTGATCGATCTCGTCGAGGCGCGGAGCGACGTTGACGCCGGCACGGAGGTCGGCGACGATGTCATCGATCAAAGCGAACACCGAGTTCGCGCCGACGCCGAACACCGCCGCGCCGTCGCTGTCCACTCGGATCGATCCGGCATCCGAGATCTGGCGCACGACCTCGGACCCCGGGATGCCGCTGTAGCCGGTGTCCTCGGCGAAAGCGGGCTTGTCGGAGGTGCCGGCGAAGACCGAGCGCCCGGCGATCGTGGTGTTGGCGGTGGAGAGCATCTCCGCGCGGATGCTCTCCAGCTCCACGGCGATGGCCTCCCTGGCCGTCGCGTCCATGGCCCCGTCGTTCGCCCCCTGCAGGGTGAGCGTGCGCACCCTGCCGAGCAATGACGTGCCGGCCGTGATCGCGGAGTCCGCCGCGGTCAGCCAGGCCAGTCCGTCGCCGATGTTCCGGGCGTACTGCGCATTGCGGTGCTGGTCGCCGTGCAGTCGCAGGGCGGCCGTCGCGGCCGCCGGATCATCCGACGGCGAGAGGAACGCCCGCTGCGAGGTGGCCTGCTCCTGCAATCGGGACAGCTCCGACAGATTCGTCTGCAGCTGACGCATCGCGGAGGATGCCATCGCCGAGGTCGTGACACGAGAGATCATGTGCGGCTCCTTATCGACCCACGAGACCGGTGCGGTTGATCAGCACGTCGAGGGATTCGTCGACCGCCGTCAGCACTCGCGCGGCGGCCTGGTACGCGCTCTGATAGGTGAGGAGGCTGATGGTCTCCTCATCGCCGTCCACGGCGGCGACGGAGCGCTGCGCGGTGACGGCGGTGACGGCCGCGGCACCGGACAGCTGCGCCCGCTGGATGTCGCCGGCGGTGCTGACGGCGAAGGCGCCCACAGCTCCGGTCCACCTGGCGTCGGGTGAGAGCGCGCTCCGGCCGATCTCGGAGATCGCGTTCGCGTTGCCCGCATCCAGGGGTCCGCCACCCGGCTTCGCGAGGGCGAGATCGGACGGGTCCTGCACGACGACCGCGAGGCCGAGCGCCGCCGGCCCCGTCGCCGACAGGGAGAAGAAGTCACCGCCGGGCTGCCCGGAGGCCGTCTCCCCCAGCCGGTGCTGCGCATTGACCATCTCCGCGAGGGCCGTCGCGACGGTGTTGTAGGAGTGAGCGATGCCGGCGAGGGTGCCGCCGTCATCGGCCGGCGCGAGGACGCTGAGCATCCCGCCCAGCTCCCCGCCGTCCACAGCCACCGCGAAGCCCGACGCACCGGACCACGACACGGTCATCGCCCCGTTCTCGTCCATGGATGCCGGTCCGCTCAGAGCCAGCGCCCGGGCGCTGTCGCCGGAGACGAGGGCGTTGCCGTCGACACGCACGGTCATCGTGCCGTCGGCCTCCAGCGTCCCGCGCGCGCCGACGAGGCGGGCGGCGGTCTGAACCAGGCCGTCGCGACGGTCGATGAGTTCGTTCGCGGATCGGCCGGATGCCAGCGCGTCGCGGATCTCGGCGTTGAGCTCCGCGATCTGCGTGGCGGTGGCGTTGATCTGAGTGACCGCGCGCTCCGCACCGGCGCGGGTGTCGCTCCACTGCGTCGTCATCGCACGATACCCACCGGCGATCTGCGCGGCGAGTTGCGCGGCGCTCTCGAAGACCACCGCCGCGGCGGCCCCGGAGTCGGGCGCTATCCCGAGGTCCTGCCAGCCCGCCCAGAACCTCGACAGACGTGCCGAGAGCCCGTGCTCGCCGGGTTCCGCCATCGTCGCCTCCGCCGCGGTGGCGGCGAGTGCGCGGGCCGACCAGTAGCCCGCCGAGCTCGAGGACTCGCGCACGCGGGCATCCAGAAGAGCATCGCCCAGTCGCGCGATGCCGTCGACGGAGACGCCGTGTCCTGGTGCGGCCCCCGCGGCGAACCGTGTGGACAGGGTCGCCGCGGGGATCGCCGACGTGCTCACCCTCTGCCGGGTGTAGCCCTCGGTCCCCTGGTTGGCGATGTTCTGGCCGACGACGTCCATCCCCCGCCGTGCCGCCGCGAGTGCGCTGGCCGCCGTGCCGAGACCGCTGAAAGTGGACATGGTCCTCACATCTCCGTGTCGATGATGCGCGCGGAGTCGCCGCGCGCGCGTTCGCCCTGGGTCGTGTATTCGCCGCTGGCTTCGCCGAGTCCGGCGAGGGTCTCCTGCGTGGCGCGGAGCACCGCCCTCAGCCGCTCCGAGTTCCCCTCGCGGAGTCGACCGACCTCGTCGGTCAGCTTCGTGAGCGCGTGCAGGTGACCGGTCAGGACGTCTTTCCACGCGGCCGTCGGTGCGGCCTCGATCAGATCGCGGATGCCCGCGCCCTCGGGCGCGCCCCACTCCGCGGCGACCGTCTCGGCTTCGACGAGGCGCGTGATCCCCGCTTCGCGCAGTCCTTCGAGGACCTGCTCGATCTCCCGCGTGGCGAACTGCGTCCACCTCGTCCGTCCCGCGGCGAGCAGCAGCTCCTGCTCCTCGAGTTTGAACAGCAGCATTTCCAGCAGTTCGCGTTCACGCCACAACAGCATGGACAGTTCATTGGCTCCCATAACGCTTCTCTCCCCAGTGCGACCGGCCGATCGACGCGGTCAAAGACGACTATCGACCGTCTTCAGAATATTGTTATGCCGGGGGTATGGGTACTTCTCCCCATACAGCTATCATTCAGGTTGTGGTAGGCGGGGGGAGCCGGCCACAGGGAAGACCCAGCCCACCTACCGGAGGATGACCGATGTCGACTCGTCCCGAGCGCAATCGCCTCATAGAGGAGAACCTGCCGCTCGTCGGCTATCTCGCCTCCGAGACGCATGCCCGCGCCACGCACGTTCCCCGGGAAGAACTGGTCTCGGCGGGAGCCCTCGCTCTCGTGACGGCGGCCGATGCCTTCGACCCGGATCTCGGTGTGCCCTTCGGCGCCTACGCCCGCCGACGGATCCTCGGTGCGTTCGCCGACGAGATGCGGGCCATGGACTGGGCTCCGCGCGGTGTCCGCGGTCGCATCAAGGAGACGACGAGGGTCCAGGATACGCTGTCCGCCGCGCTGGGACGACAGGCGTCCGTCGCAGAGATCGCGACGACCATGGGAGTCTCCGCCGACGAGGTCACCGCGGCCCTCGCCGACGCGTCCCGCACGGTGGTCGCACTCGATGATGCGTACGAGATCGATCCGGCATCGCTCACCCCGCTGCCGGAGGAGTCCGCGATCGTCGCCGAGCGGCGCCAGCTGCTGCAGCATGCGATCCAGTCGCTTCCCGAGCGGATGCGCGCGATCGTGCACGCCGTCTACATCGAGGAGCGTCCCGTCAAGGACATCGCCGAGGAGCTGGGAGTGTCGCACTCCGCCGTCTCCCAGCAGCGGGCCGAGGCGATCCGCCTGCTGCGCGACGTGCTCGAGCGCTACTACCGCGACGGCGACGACCCTGATGTCATCTCCCGCGTCTCCGCGTCCGTGCGCGACGGCTTCTTCGCACGCATCGCCGAGGCCGGTGGCGCGCGCGTCGCGCGCGCTCTCGCGCCCACGGTGGTCACCCGCTGACTGCTTACCCTCTGCCTCCGAACGCCGATAGGTCTCAGCGGAGCCCACGGACGGGCTCCGCACGAACCCCATCACGGAGGAACACACCATGGGAATGCAGATCAACACCAACGTGTCGGCGCTGAACGCCTACCGCAACCTGTCGAGCACGCAGAACGACCTGTCGAAGTCGCTCGAGAAGCTCTCGAGCGGTCTGCGGATCAACCGCGCAGCGGACGACGCGGCGGGCCTGGCGATCAGCGAGGGCCTGCGCGCGCAGGTCAACGGCCTGAACGTCGCGGCACGCAACGCCCAGGACGGCATCTCGGTCATCCAGACCGCGGAAGGCGCCCTGACCGAGGTCCACTCCATCCTGCAGCGCATGCGCGACCTCGCAGTGCAGGCCGGAAACGACTCGAACAACGGTGAGTCGCGTGCGGCGATCACCAAGGAGGCCACGCAGCTCTCCGCCGAGCTGAAGCGCATCGGCGAGTCGACCAACTTCAACGGGATCAAGCTGCTCGACGGCAGCGCCAACCTGAGCTTCCAGGTCGGCGCAGACGGCGACGCCGCGAGCCGCATCGGCGTGAACCTCACCAGCGCGGACGTGAGCGGCATCGCGAACTCGCTGACGGTCGGCGCATCCGGCACGAGCTTCGCGGTGGCCACCCCCACCCTCGTGACGGGTGCGCAGGCGTTCACCGTCACGAACGCTGACGGCAGCACGAGCAACATCGGCGTCACTCTGGGTGCGGCCGGCGCCTACAACACCGTTCAGGAGGTCGCAGACGCCCTCAACGGCAGCGACAGCTTCAGCGCAGTGCTGAGCGCCTCGGTCGACGCGAGCAACCAGCTCGTCGTCACCTCGCTGAACGGAGGATCGGTCGCCGTCACCGCGCCGGGCACCGGCCTGGCTGCTGGCACGGCGGGCGCAGCCGGTGCGCTGGACTTCACCACATCCGGTGGTGCGGCCAACGCGATCACGCTGCTGGACGCACAGATCGAGGCGGTCTCGTCGTCCCGCGCCGACCTCGGAGCGATCCAGAACCGCTTCGAGTCGACGATCAACTCGCTCAACGTGTCGGCGGAGAACCTGTCGGCTGCCGAGAGCCGCATCCGCGACACCGACATGGCGTCCGAGATGGTCAAGTTCACCGCGAAGAACATCCTGTCGCAGGCCGGCACCGCCATGCTGGCACAGGCCAACCAGGCCAACCAGGGCGTTCTGCAGCTGCTGCGCTGATCCTGATCACGCATCCGGGTGAGGGCCGCACGCCCTCACCCGGATGCCTCACCTCGCCGCAGAAAGGCTCACATGGGAATCGCACTCGACGGTCTGGTGTCGGGCCTGAACACCACCGAGCTCATCAAAGCCCTGATGGACGTCAACTCCATCCCTCGCAACCTCCTGAAGTCCAAGATGACCGACAAGGGCGTCATCATCTCGAACCTCCAGTCGCTGAACTCCTCTCTGCAGGATCTGTTCACCAAGACGACCGCCGCGCTGCAGCCCGGCGCGATGGACCGCTTCACGACGTCGTCCTCCGCATCCGGGGTCACCGTCACCGCCGCCAAGGACGCCGACCCTGTCACCGCCGAGATCGTGGTCGACAGCGTCGCGCAGCGACACTCCGTCGTCACCGCCGCGTACGCGACATGGCCGGAGGATCCTCCGACACTCACCCTGCAGAACTCGGCCGGGGAGCGGATGCAGATCACGGCGCCCTCGGCCTCTCCTCAGGACGTCGCGAAGGCGATCAACGAGGCCGGCTTCGGCATCACCGCGCATGCTGTTCCGGCCGGCACGGATGCCGGCGGCAATCCACTGCACCGCCTGCAGTTGACCGCTGCCGAGGCGGGAGCGGGCGGCACCTTCCGCATCGATCGCGGCGACCTCGCCTCCGTCGATGCCGGCACCTCGACCGACCTCGCCACGGAGCCGGGGGCCGCGACGATCGCCACGGGAATCGACGCGCAGATCCGGCTTTGGGCCGGGACCGCGGCCGAGCAGATCATCACCTCGCCGAACGGCACCTTCACCGGACTGTTCGCCGGCGTGGACGTGAGCGTGAACGCCAAGCCCACCGACCCTGTCACGATCGGCGTCACCCGTGATTCCTCTGCACAGGCGAAGGCGCACGGCGACCTGATCTCACAGATCGCCTCGCTGCTCACCGGCATAGCCAACGGCTCCACAGCGACCGTGCCCAGCGGAGCAGGCGAGACGACCACCCTCGGCGTGTTCACCGGAGACAGCACCGTGCGTGCGCTGCGGCTCGCCCTGTCCGACGCCGTGCAGCACCCTGTCGACGCCGTCTCGCCCTCCAGCATCGGCATCTCCGTCGACAGGCATGGTGTCCTGTCGTTCGACCAGGCCCGGTACGCCGCCGCCCTGGCCGAGGATCCCGCCCGGGTGGCGCGGGTGTTCGCCGGAGTCGTGGCGAGAGTCCAGGACGTCTCGGAGACCTATTCCGACAAGCACGACGGACTGCTCACCGCGCGCATCACCGGCCAGCAGAGCGAGGTCGACGGGCTCGGAGACCAGATCGAGCGGTGGGACGTGCGCCTGGCCCAGCGCAAGGCGACTCTCGAGCGCACGTACGCGCAGCTCGAGGTGCAGCTCTCGCGCATGCAGTCCCAGTCGGCCTACCTCACCTCTCAGCTGGCGGCGCTGACGCCGTCGCAGAACGGATCCGGATCATGAACACCGCACTGAAGGCCCAGCAGCGCTACCGCGAGCTCGCCATCCTCTCGGCCGGACCCGAGCGTCTGCTGACGATGCTGTACGACCGGCTGCTGCTCGACATCGAACGCGGTGAGGCGGCGCAGCGCCGCGGCGAATGGGACGAGGCCAATGCGCAACTGCAGCACGCGCAGGCCATCATCGCCGAACTCAGGTCATCGCTGACGGATGCCTGGGAGGGAAGTGCGAGTCTGCACGCCCTCTACGTCTTCCTCACCGAGACGCTGATCGGGGCGAACATCGGTCGCGACCCGGATCGCACCCGTTCCTGCGCCGAACTCGTCGCGCCGCTGTGCGATGCCTGGCACGCCGCCGCGGCGTCCGTGGGCACCGCGGCTCCGAGAGCGGCCGAGGCGTGACCGTGCGCGCGTGGGAAGCGCTGCTGGATCGCTTCGAACGCGAATTGGACGGCGCGCAGGACACTGCCACCTGGCATCCGCGCGCCGGTCCCCTGCCTGCCGAGCTCGCCGATCGTGCCCGCGAGGTGCTGCGCCGCCAGCAGGAGCACATCGCGGCGGTGCGCGCCGAGCAGGATGCGATCGCGCATCAGCTCGTCGCACTGCGCAGAGTCCCGGACACCAGCGCCGACGTCCCCGCGTTCCTCGACGTGGCGGGCTGATCGGACCCGGCACCTTACATCCGCGACGGGCGTGCCGATAGAGCATCCCGAGCAGGGAGCGCTCACCGAGATCGGCCACGGATCGGCCTCATTCCGACGACGGATGGAAGCGGTTCGTGTTCGACTCTGTCACCTTCTCCGCGCTCTCCAGCGCACTCGACGGCCTGTCGCTGCGCCAGCGCGCCATCGCCGACAACATCGCCAACGTCAACACCCCGGACTATCACGCCAAGCGGGTGCAGTTCGAGCAGGCTCTGGCGGATGCCGTGCGCACCGGCCGAGGCTCGGCGACGGCCACCGTCGGCGAGTCGCTCGAGCCGACGCGACTGAACGGCAACAACGTCAACCTCGACACCGAGACGCTCTCCAGCATCGACACGATGCTGCGCTACCAGTTCGCGACCCAGGCGATCAACGGCTCGTTCGCGTCGGTGCGCACGGCGATGAGGACCACCTCGTGACCTTCGACGCCATCGGCATCGCCAGCACCGGCCTGACCACGCACCGCAAATGGCTGGACGCGATCAGCGACAACATCGCCAACATCAACACCGCCGTCACTCCGGCCGCACCCGCCTTCCAGCAGCGCTACGTGCTCGTCGAGAACAGCGCCTCCTCCCCCGGCGTGTACGTGGCGGGCACCGAGCTCGGCAGCGACGAGGGCCGTCTGGTGCATCAGCCCGATCACCCGCTCGCGGACGCGGACGGATACGTGCGCTATCCCGACATCGACCTCGGCGACCAGATGAGCCAGCTCATCCTCGCCCAGCGCGGCTATCAGGCCAGCGCCGGTGTGGTCGATCGCGCCCGGAACGCCTATGAGGCGGCTCTGCAGATCGGACGCGGCTGATGGATGCGGTCTCCGGGATCGGCGCCCTCTCGTCCGGCCTGCCTGCCTCCCTCATCGGCGGAACTCCCTCCGTGACCGGCACCCCGGCGGCCGGCGACTCGACGTTCGCCGCGAGCATCACCGGCGCGGTCGACGAGCTGCGCACCCTGCAGTCCGAGGCCGACACGCTCAAGGTGGCGGCGGTGACCGGCGATCTCGATGACATCCACGCCGCGATGATCGCCTCGACGCGCGCGGCCGTCACCCTGGAGCTCGTCGCCGCCGTGCGCAACAAGGGCGTCGACGCGTTCACCGAGATCATGCGGATGCAGGCCTGATGCCTCAAGCCGTCTCCTCTCTGCTGCAGCGCGCTCGACGGACCATCGCCGGGTTCACCGTCGCGCAGCGCACCATCGCGATCATCGGCATCGCTGTGCTCGCCCTGGGAATCGCGGCGTTCGCGAGCTGGGCCGCGCGCCCGACCATGACACCGCTGTTCACGGGTCTGAGCGCAAGCGACGCCAGCGCGGTCGTCGAGCAGCTCCGCTCGGCATCCGTCTCCTACGAGCTCACCGATGGCGGATCGACCGTTCTCGTGCCCGAGACGCAGGTGTACGACCAGCGTCTCGCCGCTGCGGCCGCGGGCCTGCCCAGCGACAGCACTGACGGTTACTCCCTGCTCGACGACCTGGGCGTGACGACATCTGAGTTCCAGCAGTCCGTGGCCTACAAGCGCGCCATCGAGGGCGAGCTCGCCGCGACGATCGCCTCGCTGGACGGAGTGTCGGCGGCATCGGTGCGCCTGGCGATCCCGGAGGAGAGCGTCTTCGTCTCCGAGACCGTCGACCCGACCGCCTCGGTGTTCGTCGAGACGGGCCGGTCGTCGCTCAACCCGTCGCAGATCGAGGCCATCGTGCATCTCACCTCGGCCGCCGTCAGCGGGCTGAAACCCGAGAACGTCGCGGTGGTGGACCAGTCCGGCCGCACCCTCTCGACGGTCGGGGTCGGCGCCACCGGTGGTGTGGACCGCCAGGCCGGCGACTACGAGGCCCGCGTCGCTGCGAACGTGCAGCAGCTGCTCGACCGGGTCGTCGGCGCCGGGAACGCCACCGTCACCGTGGTCGCCGACATCGACCGCTCCGTGAACGAGCGGCTCGAGGAGACGTACACGCCGGTGGAAGGCGGAGTGCCGTCCTCCGAGCACACCCGCACCGAGACGGGCAGCGGCGGCACGGGCGGCGCCGGGGTGCTCGGTCCGGACAACATCGCCGTTCCCGCCGGAGACGGCGACGGCACCTACGAGGTCACCGATCAGACCCGCAACAACGTGATGAACAAGTCCACGCAGACGATCTCCACTCCTGCCGGTGCGATCACCCGCCAGTCGGTGTCCGTCGCCGTGGATTCGGAGGCGGGCGCGGACATCGGCGCCGAGCAGCTCAGCGATCTGGTGGCCGCCGCGGCGGGCATCGACCGGGAGCGCGGCGACGCCCTGACGGTGGAGATGGTCTCGTTCAGCCAGCGCGACGCCGACGCCGCGAAGGCGGCGCTGCAGGCGTCCAGGGATGCCGCGGCGGCCGAGCAGCAGGCCGCGCTGCTCGGCGTGGCCCTGACCGTCGTCGCGATCGCACTGCCGGTGCTGGCGGTGATCGTGTTCCTGATCGTGCGCATGCGCCGTCGCAAGGAGGAACCGGACGAGTTCGACCTGATGTTCGGCCAGCGCGCACCCTCGGTGGCCGCTTATGCCGGGGCGCTGCCGTTGGAACAGCAGCCGACCGTGCCGATGCCCCTCACCACCGCGGAGCCCGCACCGGTCACCGAGCTGGAGATCGAGGAGGAGCCGGCGCAGGTCAGTCTGGAGCGGCGCCGCAGCGAGATCGAGGCGATCAGCCGACGGGACCCGCAGCGCACCGCAGAGCTGCTGCGCACCCTGCTCTCCGATCGAGTGGGGGTATGAGCGTGCTGACGGGGCGACAGACGGCCGCCGTGGTGCTGATGAACATCGACCGCGCCGCCGCCATCGAGGTGATGAAGCACCTGTCCGAACCCGAGGCCGAGGCGATCACCGCGGAGATCATCGGTCTGCAGAACCTGGATGCGGTGACCACCGCACAGGCGCTGGGCGACTTCCAGCGTCTGGCCGCCGGTCACCTGCCGCCCGCGCGCGGCGGTCGCGATATCGCCGCGACCCTGCTCGAGGCGTCGTTCGGCGCGGACCGCGCCGCTGCACTGCTGGGGCGGGTGGGCTCCGCGAACTCGGCGTTCGAATTCCTCGGCGCGGCCGATCCGGCACAGGTGGCCGGCCTGCTCGACGGGGAACTGCCGCAGACGGCGGCGCTGGTGCTCGCGCACCTGGCGACCGATCAGGCCGCGGCCGTTCTCGCCGCACTGCCTGAAGCGATCCGCACGGACGTCGCACACGCGATCGCGACGATGGGCACTGCCAGCCAGGACGCGATCGCGATCGTCGCGGAGTCGCTGAAGGCGCGCACGGGACTTCTCGCAGCGCGCGATGCGCCCGAACGACTGGGTGGCGTCGCACCGTTGGTGGAGATCATCAATCGCTCCGACGCGACCATCGAGAAGGCACTGCTGGAGAGCATCGAGAGCCGCGATCGCACCCTGGCAGACGACATCCGCTCGCGCATGTTCACGTTCGCGGACATCGTGCGCCTCGACGACCGCGACGCGCAGCGGGTGCTGCGCGGGGTCGACATCCGCACCCTGGCGCTGGCGCTGAAGGGCGCCAACGAGGGCATCGCCGAGATCATCCGGCGCAACGTCTCCGAACGCAACCGCGAGAACCTGGAATCCGAATCCCGCGCGCTCGGCCCAGTGCGCGTGTCGCAGGTGGAGGAGGCCCGCGCCGAGATCGTGCACATGCTGCGCGGGATGGAGTCCGAGGGCGAGATCTCCGTGCAGCGCAGCGAAGAGGACGAGTATGTCTACTGACGCGTTCGCGCCGGCGGTGTACCCCCGGCTGCGCGGTGCGGATGCCGAGGGCGAGCGGCGTCTCGCCCGTCAGCGCGGCTACGCGGACGGGCACGCGGAGGGCTTCCGTGCGGCGAGCAGGGAGACAGCGGCGGTCGCAGCGCGCGCGGAGGCCGAGCGCGCCGAGGCGCACTCCGCGTCGCAGCGGGAGCTGGCGTCCGCGGCCTCGTCCCTGCGGGCGGCGGCTGCCGCGCTGCAGGCGCGCGCCGAGGAGCTGACGCGGATGGACGAGCCGCGGATCTCGGCGCGGGCGCTCGAACTGGCGGAGACGATCCTCGGCGAGGCTCTGGCCGATCGCGCGCTGTCGGCAGAGTCCGCGCTGCGGCGTGCACTCGTGACCGCCGCCGACGACCCCGTCTCCGAGGTTCGGATGAGCATCGAGGACCTGCGCACGCTGCAGCGCAACGACGCCGTCCCCCCTCATGTGCGCGTCGTCGCCGACGAGACGCTCGCGGCGGGCGATGCGATCGCGATGCTGCCGCACGGCTACGTCGACGCCCGGATCGGGCAGGCGCTGGATCGCGCGCGACGCGCGCTCGACGAGGTGACGTCGTGACGGCCTGGGGCGCCGTGCTGGAAGCGGCCCGACCGGAGCGGCGCGGCCGCGTCACGCGGGTGCGCGGCCTGGGCGTCGAGGTGCGCGGCCTGACCGGCGCCGTCGGTGATCTCGTCGAGCTGGCGGAGGGTGTCGAGGCCGAGGTGGTCGCAAGCGGCCCGAACGGGCTCAGTTGCATGCCGCTGACGTCGACCGCCGGATTGACGGTCGGGATGCCGGTGCGCGGACTCGGCGGCCCGCTGCGCGTCCCCGTCGGCGGCGGCCTGCTCGGACGGGTGCTGGACGGGCTCGGCCGGCCGATCGACGGCAGGGGGCCGTTGGACTCCGCGCGCGTGAGCCTGGACCACGCGCCGCCGTCGATCCTCGGGCGAGATCGCATCGACACCCAACTGCCTCTCGGCGTGCGCGTTCTCGACACCATGGTGACCGTGGGCCGCGGGCAGCGCGTGGGACTGTTCGCCGGCTCCGGCGTCGGCAAGTCCTCGCTGCTGTCGATGATCGCGCGCGGGACCGAGGCGGATGCGACGGTCATCGCGCTGGTCGGCGAGCGCGGCCGCGAGGTGCGCGAGTTCCTCGAGGACGATCTCGGTCCGGACGGCCTCGCCCGCTCGGTGGTGGTCGTCTCGACGTCGGATCAGCCCGCGATGGCGCGCATCCGCGCGGCGTACACCGCCACGCGCATCGCCGAGGCGTTCCGCGACGACGGGGCGCACGCCATCCTCATGATGGACTCGCTCACCCGGGTGGCGATGGCCCAGCGCGAGATCGGGCTCTCGGCCGGAGAGCCGCCTGCCACCCGCGGCTACCCGCCGTCGACGTTCTCGATCCTGGCCGGGCTGCTGGAGCGGGCGGGAACGGGGAGCGGAGGATCCCTCACCGGGATCTACACGGTGCTCGTGGACGGCGACGACCACAATGAGCCGATCGCGGATGCCGTGCGCTCGATCCTCGACGGGCATGTCGTGCTCGACCGGGCGCTGGCTCTCATGGGCCACCACCCGGCGGTGGATGTCCTGGCGTCGGTGTCCCGCGTGGCGGGCAAGATCATCACCCGTGATCAGCGGGAACAGGCGTCGTCGCTGCGTGCGGTGCTCGCGGCACGCGCCTCGGCCACCGATCTGATCGACATCGGCGCGTACCAGTCAGGCGCCAATCCGCGGGTGGATGCGGCTCTCGCCCACGCGCAGGCGATCTCGGACTTCCTCACTCAACCGCTGGATCAGGTCAGCGCCGCCGATGAGTCGTGGCACCGGCTGGCCCGGCTCGTCACCGATCTCGGAGGTGCACGATGAGCCGCCTGTTCTCGCTGGCCGGCCTTCTGCGCGTGCGGGCGATCCAGGAGCAGCAGGCCGCGCAGGAGCTGTCACGCGCGGTGATCGACGCCAATCAGACTCGCACGAGGGACCGGCACCTGCGCGCGGCGCTGGCGGCGACGGAGTCGGATGCCGTGGATGTGCGCACGCTCGCGGCTCTGGCGGCGGCCCGGGTGGCCGGTCGCAGCATGCTCGCCGACCTGGAAGCGCTGTCCGCGCAGCAGCAGGAGACGGTGGACGCCGCCAGGAGCGCACACGACGATGCCAGGCGGGCCGTGCGAGGTCTGGACCGGCTCGCCGTCGCGCACGAGATGCGGGTGCGGGTCGAGGAGCTGCGTCTCGAGCAGCACGAGCTCGACGAGATCGCTCTGCGTCGCGGAAGCGAGGCCGAGTGATGATGCCGCTCACACCCGCACCCGCACCCGCCGCCAGGGCAGTCGCGGCACCCGTGCCGCAGGGCGGTGCTGATGCCACTGCCGCGGAGTTCGCCGACGCGATCCGCGAGGCGTCCGCGTCCGCCTCTGGGCCGGTGAACGTGCCGTCCGATGGGCGCCTGAGCCTGCCGTACGGTGGGCCCCTGAGCCTGCCTCCCGGCGGGCCCGTGAGCCTGCCTCCCGATGGGCCCCTGAGCCTGCCTCCCGATGGGCCCCTGAGCCTGCCTCCCGATGGGCCCCTGAGCATGCCTCCCGATGGGCGCCTGGACGATGGGTCCCTGAACGATGGGTCTCCAGAGGATGGGCGCCTGGACGTTGGATCCCTGGACGACGGATCCCCAGACGATGGATCCCTGGACGATGGGTCCCTGAGCCTGTCGAAGGGCCCCACCGACGCAGCCGAGGCGCTCATCCCGTCGACAACGTCGAGCCTCGCTGTCACCGAGAACATGACGGCAGTCATCACGCCCGAACCGGTGCCGTCGCCGACGGAGGAAACGAAGACCACCGCCCCTCGACTGGCTCCAGGCCCGACCGACGACACGAACACCACCGCCCCTCGACTGGCTCCAGGCCCGACCGACGACAGGAACACCACCGCCCTTCGATCGGCTCAAGGCCCGAGGAACGACGTGCCGATCCCGGCGCCGATCGTTCCGGCCACCCCCACGCCAGGCGACGTCCCCGGTGCCGCTCAGCCCGCCGTCATCCCGACCGGAACCGTCGCCGCCGCTGCATCCGCTCCGCCCTCCAGCCCAGCTCCACGCACGGCGCTGCTGCCGCAGGTGACGGCGCCCGTCCTCGCGCTGGCGCGCTCGGCGGAGGGTCAGCACAGCATCACCCTGACCGTCGCCCCGGAGAACCTCGGGCCGGTCACCGTGCGCGCGCACATCATCGGCGGCAGCATCCGACTCGAACTGCACGCACCGGCGGAGGCGGGCCGCGACGCGCTGCGCGCGATCCTCACCGACCTGCGCCGAGACCTCGCCGTGGCCGCCCCGGGCGCATCCGTCCACGTCTCCACGGGCGAGGGGCCGTCGGCGTCCTCGTCGCAGTCCCATGGTCGTCCGGACGGGCACGGACGCCCGGACGCGCACGCAGGCGCCGCGTCCGACGGCGGGGCGCAGCGCGACGCGCAGGGCCGGCCCGCCGACGAGCAGCCGCGCTCCGGCCCGCCCGGCGGGCTGCAGACCGCATCGCCCGGTGTCCCCCGCACCGGCTCACCGCTGACCTCGTCGTCGCCTTCCCGCGTCGACGTGTACGCCTGACAGAAAGGAGAACGATGACCTCCGTCGACGCGATCACGGCGACCAGCCTGCAGTCCCGCAGCACGGTGCCGCCGAGCACGCAGAAGAAGACCCTCGACTCGGAGGTGTTCCTGAAGCTCCTGGTCACCCAGCTCTCCAACCAGGATCCCAGCTCGCCCATGAACACCAACGAGATGATCGCGCAGACCACGCAGCTCGCCTCGATGGAGCAGCTCACCCAGCTCACGACGATGACGTCGGAGAGCTTCGCGTTGAGCATGCGCCACACGGCCGCGGTCCTGATGGGCCGTGAAGCGCAGTACACCGACGCCGACGGCGTCACGCAGACGGGCACGGTCACGGCGGTCTCGTTCGCCGGGCCTGTGCCGCAGGTCACCATCGGCGGGCAATCCGTGCCGCTCGACGCCCTGTCCGGGCTCACCCTCTCCTCCTGATCCTCCTCCCCCGAAAGGCATTCCATGCTCCGCTCTCTCTTCTCCGGCATCTCCGGACTGCGCACGCACCAGACCATGCTCGACGTGACCGGCAACAACATCGCCAACGTGAACACCGTCGGCTTCAAGTCCTCCGCCGTGCAGTTCCAGGACTCCCTGTCGCAGCTCGTCAAGAACTCCACGATGCCGCGTGAGGCGGCGGGTGGTTCCAACCCGGCACAGGTCGGGCTCGGCGTGCAGCTCGCCGGCATCCGCACCAACTTCAGCTCGGGCGCCCCGCAGCCGACCGGCGTGCCGACCGACCTGATGATCGCCGGCGACGGCTTCTTCATGGTGCGAAACGGCGGCGAGACGCTGTACACCCGCAACGGCGGATTCTCCTTCGACGCCGGTGGCCGCCTGACCACGGTCGACGGCTCGCTCGTGCAGGGATGGACCGCCCAGGACGGCGTCATCACCGGCGGACAGGCCATCGGCGACATCACTCTGCCGGTGGGCGCGGTCGTGCCGGCGGTCGCCACGACGACCGCCGAGGCGACGGGCAACCTGCCCGCCGAGACCGCCGCTGGGGCGCAGCTGGTCCGCGACATCGAGGTGTACGGCCCCGACGGCTCCACCTCCACCCTGCGACTGACCTTCACCCGCACCGCGACCGGGTGGACGGCGGAGGACCCGGCCGGCACGACCACCGCGCTGACGTTCACCGCGGGCAAGCAGGCTGGCGCCTCGTCGATCGTCTCGGGCGGCGTCACCGTCGATCTCTCGGAGCTGACCGGTTTCAGCGACGTCAGCACCCTCGCCCTGACCGGCCAGAACGGGCGCCCCGCGGGCACCCTCTCCTCCTACGCCCTCACCGAGGACGGCAGCCTGATGGGCACCTTCAGCAACGGCGAGTCGAAGGTGCTCGCCCGACTGTCACTGGCCGGCTTCACGAACCCGGGCGGACTGGAGAAGGCGGGCTCATCGCAGTTCCGCCCGACCGCCAACTCGGGTCAGGCCGCCGTCGGGCAGGCCGGTGCCGACGGGCTCGGTGGCATCATCAGCGGAGCGCTGGAGATGTCGAACGTCGACCTGTCGCAGGAGTTCACCAACCTGATCGTCGCGCAGCGCGGCTTCCAGGCGAACGCCCGCATCATCACCACCAGCGACGAGGTGCTGCAGGAGCTGACCAACCTGAAGCGCTGAGTATGACGGGCTAACGCCGCGCTCGGCACTGCCGACAGTCAGAGACGACGGACCAGGATGGGCCGTCGCCGCCCCTCTCACCGGGGGCCGATCTTCCAGGATGGAGCCCATGATCGTCGTCACGCGCCTGAACCTCACGCGGTTCGCGGTGAATCCCGACCTGATCGAACGAGTGCAGGCATCGCCCGACACCACGATCATCATGGTCGACGGCGCGCGTTTCGTCGTCCGGGAGAGCCTGGACGAGCTGATCGCCCAGATCACCGGGTTCCGGGCACGGGTCCTGCACGCCGCCCTGCGGATGTCCTCCTCGACGCAGGACGGGGCGCTCTGATGGACATCGCCCTCATCCTCGGACTGGTCCTGGCCTTCGGCGCCCTCCTGGCGATGATCAGCATGGAGGGCGCGTCCATCACGGCTCTGCTGCTGCCCGCGCCGATGGTGCTCGTCTTCGGCGCGACGATCGCGGTCGGCATCGCCAGTGGCACGCTCCAGGATCTCCGCAACGCCGCGTCCGCGCTGCCGCGCGCGTTCCGGGGTCAGGGCGGCACCACGCGAAGCGTGATCGACACGGTGGTCGGCTATGCCGACCAGGCTCGCACCCGGGGTCTGCTGTCGCTGGAGCAGGGCGTCGCCGACGAGAAGGACCCGGTCCTGCGACAGGCGCTGCAGAGCATCGCCGACGGCGTGGATGCCGAGGACCTGCGCATCCTTCTCGAGGACGCGATCGCCTCCGCTGCGGCGCGCAACCGCTCCGCCTCCCGGTTCTACATGACCCTCGGCGGGTTCGCTCCGACCGTGGGCATCATCGGCACCGTGGTCTCGCTGACCCACGTGCTCGAGCGACTGGACGCACCCGAGACCCTCGGACCGATGATCGCCACGGCGTTCGTCGCCACGCTGTGGGGGCTGCTGTCGGCCAACTTCATCTGGCTTCCGATCGGCGGGCGCCTGCAGCGTCTGGGAGAGCTGGAGCTGGAGCGCATGACCATCGTCATGGAGGGGATGCTCGCCGTGCAGTCCGGTGCCACTCCTGCCTTCCTCGAAGAGCGTCTGGGCGCCCTGGTCTCGGACTCTGCCTCGGTGGCCAAGGACGGGGGCCGCGGACGTCGGGCGGGCAAGACCCCCGAGCAGACCGTCGGCGCGACGGGCGCGCCCTCATGAGCGTCCGCCGACGACGCCGCCTCGCCCCCGAGGGCCACAGCGGTCCCGACGAACGGTGGATGGCGTCCTACCTCGACATGATCACCGTGCTGATGTGCATGTTCATCGTGCTGTTCTCGATGTCCAGCATCGACATGAAGAAGTTCGAAGCGCTCAGCGCGTCGCTGGCGACCGGTTTCGGCCAGACGCAGACCGACAAGGCCGACGTCTCGCAGGGCGTCGTCGTGCCGGCGGAACTGATCGACGAGCAGGGCGAGGCGTTCGCCGACGTCGAGCTCACCGCCGCCCAGCGGGAACTCGACGATCTCTCGGCGCTGCGCGAGCGCATCCGTGCCGCCCTTCACCAGAAGGGTCTCGCCGACACGGCGACCTTCACCATCGACGATCGCGGGCTGACGATCAGTCTGGTCAGCGCCGAGACGTTCTTCGCGACCAACAGCACCACGCTGTCGCGTCTGGCCGTGAACATCCTCAACACTCTGGGGGGCGTGCTCGCCGGCATCCCGAACGAGATCTCCATCGAGGGTCACGCCGACACCCGGCAGTCGGCGGCGCCGTTCGCGACCAACTGGGAGCTCTCGGCCGCCCGCGCCACGCAGGTGCTGCGCCACCTGGTGGAGGTGTGCGGGATCAGTCCTGGCGTGGTCAAGTCGGTCGGATACGGCGATGCCAGACCCGTCGCCGAGGGCACGAGCGCCGAGGCCCTCGCTCAGAACAGGCGCGTCGACGTCGTCGTGCTCTCCGATGCCGATGAGGAGGTGCGCCGGCTGCTGCCTGCCCTGCAGGCCAAGACTCCTTCCCGCTGATCCCGCCGACTGCTTACACCCGCGGACTCTCGCCCGATAGTCCGGTTCGTGGTGATGGATGAGGGCGCGCGCTCGGCCGTGCGCACGGAGACCGAGGTCGAACTCTACGACTTCGGTCGCTCGACGACCCTCTCGCGCGAGCACGCGCGCATCCTGGAGATGTCGTTCGAGATGTTCGCCCGGCAGTGGGGTTCGCTGCTGTCCGCACGAACCCACGGTCGCTGCGTGGTCAGCGTCGAGTCGGTGACCATGCAGACGTACGACGAGTACGCCCGAACGCTGCCGCCCGCGACCACGCTCGTGGTGTGCACGCTCCCGGGCTCGGACGCCAGGGCGGTGATCCAGTTCTCCGCCTCGCTGGCGACCGCCTGGGTGGTGCAGATGGTCGGCGGGCGTCCGTCCGATGCCGCCCCGGAGCGTGCGCTGACGCACATCGAGCAGGCTCTCGTGGGCGCGCTGGTCTCGGAAGCCATCGAGCACCTGGTCCGCTCCTTCGACGGGCGCCTTCCCGAGGGGATCGCGATCTCCGGCATCCAGCACAGTTCGCAGTTCAGCCAGGTGGCGGCGGCGAACGAGCCGGTGATCGTGGCGGTGCTGCCGATCGGTTTCACCGGCGGCAGCGCGAGCGCGAGCGTCATGCTGCCGGCGTCGGTCGTGCTGCGTTCCTTCGCCGGCGGCACTGCGAACGCGGCCGAGTCGGCGCTCGCAGGCACGATCGACCGTCAGGTCGAACGCACGCCCGTCGATCTCGCGCTGCGTCTGGCGCCGCGGTCGATCCGCCCGCACGAGGTGCTGGATCTCTCCGTCGGCGATCTCATCACTTTCCCGCACGCCGCGGACCGCCCGCTCGAACTCACGATCGATGACCAGCCGATCGCGACGGCGGCCGTCGGCACGAGCGGTGCTCGCCTGGCCTGCGTCGTCACCGCCACGACACCCGAACCCGCACAGGAGCTCCCGTGACCAGCACCATCGCCTACGAATCCGCCGTCGCCGCCGCCCTCGCATCCCGGCTGCCCACCGGTGCGCCCACGGTGGCGGTCGCATCACAGGCCTCCGGGGACACCGGAGACGCGGTGATCGTCGGATACGTCGGCGAGGCCAGCGCCCAGTTGGCCGTGCAGATACTCGAAGCAGACGCGCTCATCGACGGCTTGGCGGATGCTCCCCTGACCGAACGACTGCACGGTCCGCTCGAAGCGGCGGTCAGTGCGCTCGGCGCCGGCCGCCTGGACACCGCGACCGTCGGCGACGCCTCAGCCGTGTTCTCGCACCCCGCAGCGCAGGTGTTCGACCTGCAGGGCGAGGACGGACGCGTGATCGGACGCCTGGCCGTGCGGATCACGCGGAGCCCCGAGACCGCACCGACCGCCTCGCGCCGGCTGCAGCGCATCGCCGGCGTGGAGATGGACCTCACCGTCGAGATCGGCCGCACCCGGATGGCGGTGCGCGACGTGCTGGACCTGGAGCCGGGTCGCATCGTCGAGCTCGACCGCTCCGCGGGCGCCCCGGCTGACGTGCTGCTGAACGGCCGTGTGATCGCCCACGGCGAGATCGTCGTCGTCGACCAGGACTACGCGGTGCGGATCACCCGGATCCTCGAGAGCGCCGAGGCCTGACCTGGACGATCTGCTTCTCCTCCTTCGCGTCGCCCTGTCGCTGGCGGCGGTGCTCGGCCTGCTCTGGTACGTGCAGCGCCGAGTCGGGAAGCGGATGCAGCGGCGTCGCGACGACGCCGAGATCACGGTGATCGGCAGGCGGGCTCTGGGCTCGAAGGCGCAGATGGTGATCGTCGAGACCGACGACCGCCGCTACGTGCTCGGCGTGACCGAGCACGGCGTCAACGTCATCGACAGCCTGCCCGCGAACCACGTCACGCGCCCGCTGCAGACCGGGGCGGACAGCAGTGCCCATCCCGACCCGCACACCGACCCGCACAGCGACTTCGAGAGCCTGCTCGCGAGGGAGCGGGCGGCGAGCGCCGAGCCGCCGTCGCTGCGCCGTCACCGCCGTCCGGCCCCGTCCGCCCAGCTGAGCGGTTCGATCCTCTCCCCGCAGACCTGGCGACAGACCGCCGACTTCCTGCGCCGCGCGCGATGAGCACCCGCTCGGTGGTCGTGCGCGTGCTGCGGATGCGCGGCGTGCACGGCATGCTGCTGCTGATCTGCGCGACGCTGCTGGCCGCCGGTGCGGTGCTGGGCACAGGGATGGGCGCTCAGGCTCTGGCATCCCCGGCAACGGTCACCACCGCCGCCGCGCAGGTGGCGGCAGCCCCGGCGTCCGCGATCCCGGCGGCCACCGCCCCTGATGACCCCGACGAGCCGACGCCGCCCACGCCCCCGGCCGGCGAGGGCATCACCATCGGCATCAACGGACTGGACGGCACGCCGTCCACGTCCATCCTCACGCTGCTGGGCATCACCCTGCTGTCGGTCGCGCCCGCCCTGCTGCTGATGATGTCGTCGTTCACGAAGATCTTCGTGGTGCTCGCGATGACCCGCAACGCGCTCTCGCTGCCGAGCATCCCGCCCAACCAGGTGCTGGCTGGTCTGTCCCTGTTCCTGTCGCTGTTCATCATGTGGCCCGTGCTGACCCACATCAACCAGGATGCGGTGCAGCCGTACATCGACGGGTCGATCACGTTCACTCAGGCCATCGACCTCGGTCAGCCGCCGCTGCGGGACTGGATGCTGCACTTCACGCGGGAGGAGGATCTGGCGCTGATGACGCGCATGGCGTCGCTGCCGAATCCTGAGGGTCCGCAGAGCGTGCCGATGTACACGCTGATCCCCGCGTTCATGATCTCGGAGCTGCGCGCCGCGTTCATCATCGGGTTCGTGATCTTCGTGCCGTTCCTGGTGATCGACCTGGTCGTCGCGGCGGCGCTGATGTCGATGGGGATGATGATGCTCCCGCCGGTGATGATCTCGCTGCCGTTCAAGATCCTGCTGTTCATCCTCGTCGACGGGTGGGGGCTCATCATCCGCACGCTGCTGGAGAGCTACGGGGGTGCGGGATGAGTCCGGAGGCGGTGCTCGACATCGGCATGGAGGGTCTGCTGGTCGCGGCGAAGCTCGCGGCGCCCCTGCTCATCACGGCCCTCGTCGTGGGCTTCGCGATCTCCCTGCTGCAGTCCATCACCCAGGTGCAGGAGGTGACGCTGTCGTTCGTGCCGAAGATCGTCGCGGTCGGGATCGCGCTGCTCATCGCCGGCAACTGGATGATCTCCGAGATCGTGCAGTTCACGCACACCATGTTCGACCGCATCCCTCAGCTGCTGAGCGGCGGCTGAGGTGCACATCCCGATCGACTTCGCCTGGCTCGAGGCCACGATGCTCGCCGGCGTGCGCACCACCGCGTTCGTGCTGATCGCGCCGCCGTTCTCCTACGGCGCGATCCCCGCGCGCATCAAGGCCATGCTCGCCATGGCACTCGCGCTGGCGATGTCGGGGGCGGTTTCGCCCGGACACGCCAGCATGGACACGGGTCCGTTCCTCGCGGCGCTCTCGCTGCAGGTGCTCACCGGCGCCGTGCTCGGCTTTCTCGTGCTGGTGTGCTTCTCCGCGGTGCAGGCGGCGGGCAGCCTGATCGACGTGTTCGGCGGCTTCCAGATGGCGCAGGCGTTCGACCCGCAGGCCATGATCAACGGCGCGCAGTTCACCCGGTTGTTCCAGATGACGGCCCTCGCGCTGCTGTTCGCCTCGGGTGGCTACCAGGTGGTGCTCGCCGGCCTGGCGCGCAGCTTCGACGTGATCCCGGTGGGCGGGGTGCTCTCATCGACCTCGCCCGCGGAGATGCTCGTCGACGGCGTGGTGCAGATGTTCCTCGCCAGCGTGCAGATCGCCGGCCCGCTGATCCTGGTGCTCTTCCTCGCGGATGCCGGGCTCGGCCTGATCACGCGCGTCGCGCCCGCACTGAACGCCTTCGCGATGGGCTTCCCGATCAAGATCCTGCTCACCCTCGTGCTGGCCGGCTTCACCTTCGTCGCCCTGCCGGGCATCGTCGACGCGCTGGTGTCCCAGGCCGTGCAGATGATGCAGGGGGTGACTCCGTGAGCGACACCGGCGAGCGCAATCAGAAGGCCACCGACAAGCACCTGCGCGAAGCGCGCCAGAAGGGCAAGCTGTCACGCAGCCAGGATCTGACGGCGTGGCTGGGAATCGGCGCGGCGGCGATCACCATGCCGGCGGCGATGGCCGCAGGAGCCGCGGCGGGCACCGAGCAGCTCATCTCGCTGCCGTCGATCATGCGCGCTCCCTCCCCGGATGCCGCCCTCGGCGTGCTCGGGCTGGGACTCGGCTCGGTGGTGCCCACCCTCGGCACCCTGCTGACCAGTGTCGTGATCGTCACCCTGCTCGGCGCGGTCGTGCAGGGCGGGGTGCGGATGCGGAAGTTCTCGGGCCGCTACGAGCAGTTCAACCTGATCAACGGCGTGAAGCGGATCTTCGGCCTGCAGGCGCTCTGGGAGGGCGCCAAGGCGCTGCTGAAGACGGCGGCCATCGCGATCGCCCTCTGGGCCGTGATCTCGACGCTGATCCCCGTGCTCTCGGCCAGCGGCGCGCACTCCGTGACGCGACTGCTCGGCACCGCCGCCGAAGGCACCGCCGCCCTCCTGCAGGTGGCCATCATCGTCGGTCTCGGGCTCGCCGCGATCGACATGTTCGTGGTGATGAAGCGCAACAGGAAGCACACCCGGATGACCCATCGCGAGGTCACCGACGAGCACAAGAACTCGGAAGGCGACCCGCTGATCCGCCAGCAGCGACGGTCACGCCAGCTGGCGATGAGCCGCAACCGCATGATCGCAGCGGTCGCCGGATCCGACGTGGTGATGGTCAACCCCACGCACGTCGCCGTCGCGCTGCGCTACGAGGTCGGCAGGGCCGCGCCCAAGGTGGTCGCGAAGGGCAAGGGCGTCGTCGCCGAGAAGATCCGCGAGCGCGCACTGGAGGCCGGGGTGCCGCTGGTGCGCGACATCCCGCTGGCCCGTGCGCTGCACGCGGCGTGCGAGCTGGGTCAGGAGATCCCCGCCGAGTTGTACACCGCCGTCGCCCGGGTGCTGGTGTTCGTGGACATGCTGCGCCGGCGCGGGTCCGCGCGCGGCGTCCATTCGCTGCCGGTGGCGACGGCGTGACCGGCGCGGGGATGAGAAGGAGGACCGCATGCGCGGAGTGCTGAACAGGATCATCGTGCCCATCGCGGTGGTGGGCATCATCATGCTGTTGGTGGTGCCCGTGCCGCCGGTGCTGCTGGATCTGCTGATCATCCTGAACATCCTGTTCGCGCTCGTGATCCTCCTGAACACGATGTTCATCCGCAAGCCGCTGGACTTCTCGGTGTTCCCGTCGCTGCTGCTGGTGGCGACGCTGTTCCGGCTGGGGCTGAACGTGGCATCCACCCGTCTCGTACTGGGCGAGGCGTACGCGGGGCAGGTGATCGAGGCGTTCGGAACCATCGCGGTGGGCGGGTCGCTGATCATCGGCGCGGTGATCTTCCTGATCCTGGTGGTCATCCAGTTCGTCGTGGTGACCAAGGGCGCGGAGCGCGTTGCGGAGGTGGGTGCCCGGTTCACGCTGGATGCCATGCCCGGAAAGCAGATGGCGATCGACGCCGACCTGAACGCCGGGCTCATCACCGACGCGCAGGCCCGCGAGCGCCGTGCGGAGGTGGCCGCGGAGGCCGACTTCTACGGCGCGATGGACGGTGCGTCGAAGTTCGTGAAGGGCGATGCGATCGCCGGGCTCGTGATCATCATCATCAACATCGTCGGCGGGATCGCCATCGGCATGGTCTCGCACGGGATGTCGATCGAGGATTCGGTCAGCACGTACAGCCTGCTGACCATCGGCGATGGTCTCGTCACGCAGATCCCCGCCCTGCTGATGGCCGTGTCGACAGGCATGATCGTGACGCGATCCAATGCCGAGTCCGACATGGGCAGCGCCGCCTTCGCACAGCTGGGCCAGTCGGTGAACGCGCTGAACATCGCGGGATGCGCGGCGATCGTGATGGGTTTCATCCCCGGCATGCCGCTGCCGCCGTTCCTCGTCGTGGGTGCGCTGCTGATCCTGGCCGCGCAGCGGGTGAAGGCCACGAACGCGACGACCGCCGCATCCGAGGTGCAGCCTGCCGAGACCGCGACGGCCGACACGCCGGAGGACCTGATGGAGCGGATGCGGGTTCACGCCTTGGAGATCCAGCTGGCCTCCGACGTCGTCGACCTGGTCACCGGCGGGCCGGACGATCTGCTCGCCCGTGTCAAGGCGCTCCGCCGCCGCATCGCCCTGGAGCTGGGCCTGGTGGTTCCGCCGGTGCGCACACGCGACAGCGTCGAGCTGCCCGCCTCGACGTACGTCATCCGAATCGCGGGCGTCGAGACCGGTCGGGGCATCGTGCCCCCGGGACGTCTGCTCGCGCTGGGCGCCGGGTTGGATGCGCTGCCCGGTGCCGCCGTGCACGACCCGGTGTTCGGGCTGGAGGGCAAGTGGATCCCGGTGGAGATGCGGCACAGCGCCGAGCTCGCGGGGGCGACGGTCGTGGATCGTGCCAGCGTGGTCGTCACGCACCTGTCGAGCGTGATCCATGCCGGGGCTGCGCGTCTGCTCAGCCGCGAGGACGTGCGTCAGCTGACCGACGCGCTGAAACAGGTCTCGCCGGCGGCAGTGGAGGAGCTGACTCCCGCCCTGCTCTCCCTCGCCGAGGTGCAGCGGGTGCTGCAGGCACTGCTCGCCGAGCGGGTGCCGATCAACGACCTCAGCCGCATCTACGAGGCGCTTGCCCTGCGTGCGAAGACCTCCACCGATCCGGAGGGTCTGGTCGAGGCCGCGCGGGCGGCGCTCGGACCGGCGATCGCCGCGCGGTTCGCGGAGGACGGCAGGCTGCGCGTGATCATGATCAACCCCCTGCTCGAGCAGGCGATGCTGGAGAGCCTGCGGATGGGCGACGACGGCCCGCAGATCGTGCTCGAGCCGAACCGGATGGAGGCTGTCGTGGAGTCGGTGCGTCAAGCGGTGACAGCGGCATCGGCCGGCGACGGCGGCGAGCCGGTGCTCGTCTGCGCGCCGACGCTGCGTGCGGCGGTGCGGCGGATGGTGTCGGCGCAGACCGACGGGCTGCCGGTGCTGTCCTATACGGAGGCGGGCGGTGCGGGTGCGTTCAGCATCGAGACGGTGGGCGTGGTGCGCGACGCCGCCGTGTCGGCCGTGACCGGCCAGGTCGGCCCCGCCGAGTAGGCTGATCGGATGCTGGTGTTGACGAGACGAATCGGCGAGAGCGTGCTGATCGGCGATGAGATCGAGGTGACGCTGCTCGACGTCAAGGGCGACAGCGTGCGCCTCGGCATCAACGCCCCGCGCACCACGCGCATCCAGCGCTCGGAGATCGTCGACGCGGTGGTCACCGAGAACACGGCTGCGGTCGAAGCCGGCGCCGACGCCACGGCTGCCATCCTCGACGCACTCACCCGCCGCAGTTCCCAGGACTGAGTTCGGACGACGCCGCTCAGCCCTCGACCCGCTCGATCGTGACGAAGCGCGGGGCGTCCGCGTCGAGGTCCTCATCGGCGAGCCCTTCCGCGCCGCCGACGGGACGCTCGATCTCGACGTCCCACCAGCTGTCGGCCACCGCCGAAGCCATGCCGCGTCCCCACTCGATGACGACCACCGAACCGGCGAAGTCGATATCGAGGTCGTCCAGTTCCGCCGCGGAGCCGAGCCGGTACGCGTCTACATGCACCAACGGCGCGCCCCCCGCGAGCGACGGGTGGGTGCGGGCGATCACGAAGGTCGGGCTCTGCACGGGCCCGCGCACGCCGAGCCCTTCGGCGAGCCCCCGCGTGAACGTGGTCTTGCCCGCACCGAGCGGGCCGGTCAGCACGAGCAGGTCGCCCGCCGCCAGCTGCTCGCCGATGCGCAGGCCGAGGCTCTCCATGGCATCCGATGTCGCGATCTCATGCCGGCCGAGGAAGGCGGGATCCACGGTCACGAGACGGTCCTGCGGGGGACCCGGTCGCCGATGCGGGTGACGATCTCGTAGTTGATGGTGCCGGCGGCATCCGCCCATTCCGTCGCCGACGGATGACCCAGCGTCGGGTCGCCGAACAGCACCACCTCGTCACCCACGGAGACCTGCGCATCACCGACGTCGACGACGAACTGGTCCATGGCGATGCGGCCCGAGACCGTGTACGGGCGGCCGTTGATGTGCACGGGACCGCGCTCCGACGCCTGCCGGGGGATGCCGTCGGCGTAGCCCAGCGGGACGAGAGCGAGATTCGTGTCGCGCTCGCAGCGATACGCGTAGTCGTAGGAGACGCCGGAGCCCGCGGTCACGCGTCGCACGGCGGCGACCGCGGCCCTGAGAGTCATGGCGGGGCGCAGTCCCAGATCCGCCGAGGTCCGGTCGGCGAACGGCGAGAGGCCGTAGAGGCCGATGCCGATGCGCACGGCGTCGAGCCGCGCCTCGGGCAGCGAGATGGCTGCGGCTGTGGCGGCGAGGTGGCGGATCTCGGGACGGATGCCGAAGGACGCGGCCAGCGCGATGATCTCCTCGTACCTGGCGAGCTGCGCGCGGTCGTCGGCCGCACTGGCGCCGGAGAGATGGCTGAAGATTCCGACGATGCGGATGCGGCCGATGCGTTCCAGCCGCGCGGCTTCGGCGAGCACGCGCTCGAGGTGCTCGGTGGGGACGCCGTTGCGGGAGAGTCCGGTATCCACCTTGAGGTGCACGGATGCCGGCGCAGCGTCGGCCGCCGCGAGCAGCTGCTCCATCGACGAGACGCCGATCTCGATGTTCGCCTCGACCGCGCCGTCGAAGCGCTGCCCCGGTGCGTGCAGCCAGCACACGAGGGGCGCCGTGATGCCCGCGCGGCGCAGCGCGAAGGACTCCTCGAGCGTGGCCGTGCCCAGCCGCTCCGCTCCCCCGGCGAGTGCCGCCGTCGCGACCGCCGCCGCGCCGTGACCGTAGGCGTTCGCCTTGACGACGCCGATCAGCTGCACGCCGGTGAGTGCGCGCAGATGTCGGACGTTCTCCGCGATCGCGGACAGGTCGATCGTGGCCTCGCGGAACGGGGATGTGGCGGTCATGCCGCGGCGTCCGACCGCTCGGCGACGACGTAGGCGGCCGCCAGTCCCGCGTCGTGGGTGAGGCTGAGGTGCAGTGCGGTGATGCCACGCGCCTCGACCGCCGCTGCCGTGGACCCGCTGAGCACGAAGTGAGGTCGACCGGATGCCTCCGAGGCGATCTCGATCTCGGACCAGTAGACGCCGTCGCTGCCGCCGAGCGCCTTGATCAGAGCTTCCTTGGCGGCATAGCGCGCGGCGAGCGAGCGCAGTCTCAACTGCTGCTCGGCCGGCGTGAACAGCCGCTCCAGGAGTCGGGGCGTGCGCGTGACGGAGCGCTCGAACCGCCCGACGTCCACGAGGTCGATTCCAGTGCCGATGATCACCCGTTCAGCCTACTCGGCAGGCGCTCGCCGACCGCGAGACCGGCGGGAGGGCGACCGGAGGCTGTTGGGTAGTATTCGCTCATGTTGCAGCGATCGCGGGCCGCGTCGTCGCCCGCGGTCCAGTACTTCGGCGACAGGCGCAGCCGCTCCATCTGGCACTGGCAGTTCATCATCGCGTTCTCGGTGGTCGCCGGTGGCGCCGGGGCCGCGCTTCTGACGCCCGCCCGGTTCACCGACGCCCGCTTCAGCGCGGGGATGCTGCTGGTCCTCGTGGTCACGATCGTCTCGCTGGCCGTCCCCTGGCACCTCGTCGGCTCCGGCGCCATCCTCGTCCTGCCGGTCCTCGATGCCGTCGCGGTGGCACTGATCGCCGCCGGGGGTGCCACATCCGCCGCATTCCTCTGGGTCTTCCCGGTGGCGTGGGCCGCGTCGTACTTCTCCGTCGCGGTGCTGGTAGGCATGCTCTCGCTCACGCTCCTCCTGGGGCTGATCGGCCTGTTCGTCGTGGGCGTCACGGCCGAATCCACCATCAACATGCTGATGCTGATGCTCACCCTGGTCTTCGTCGGGGTGTTCATGGCCGTCGGCTCTGAACGCAACCGCTCCGCCCGTCGGCTGCTGAACGCGCAGTCGGACCGACTCGCGCACGCGCTGCGACGCGTCAATGAGCAGAAGGCCCGCAACCTCCGGGTGCTGAACTCGCTCGACATCGGCGTCGCGCGGGTGGACTCGGGTGGACTGGTCGAGGTGTCCAACGACACGTTCCGCACGCTCTTCGCTCTGGACACGGCCTCGCGATTCCACCCGACACCCGTCGTGGAGTACCGCACACGTCGGGGCGAGGCCATTCCTGCTCGTGACACCTCCATCGCCCGCGCTGCTCGCGGCGAGCTGTTCACGGACCGGATCGTCTGGCTGTTCGGCATCGACGGAAGATGGCGTGCGGTGAGAACGTCGACGAAGCCGATCGGGCGAGGCGTGGTGACCGGTGACGGTCTCCTTCTCATCGTCGAGGAGATCACCGAGACCGCCGACGCGCGCGCGGGCGAGGATGCCACCCGCCGCACGATCTCACACGAGCTGCGCAACCCGCTCACTGCCATCCTCGGCCATGTCGATGTGCTGCTGGAGCGCGACGACCTGCACGATTCCGCCCGTGAGCATCTCGAGGTCGTCGAGCGAGCGGGAAGCCGCATGCAGGTGCTGATCGACCGGGCACTGGGCACCTCGTCCGCTCGCACCGACGACGCCGACGTCGAGTTCGACCTGGCGGACGTCGCGCGCGCCTCACTGGAGGCGTTCGCGCCCGCCGCGGACTCGTCGGGCGTCACGGTCGAGGCGGACCTCGGGGAACCGCTGAGGATGTGCGGCGACGAGTTCCGGATGCGTCAGCTGATCGACAACGTCATCGGCAACGCGATCAAGTACTCCCAACGCGGCGGGCGGGTACGGGTGCAGATTCCCCGGCACGGCGCCGATGAGGTCGCGCTGACGATCAGAGACAACGGCATCGGGGTCTCGGAGGAGGACCTGCCGCACATCTTCGACCGTGCGTTCCGCACCGAGCTGGCCCGCGAACGCGGCATCCCCGGCACCGGCCTGGGGCTCAGCATCTCCCGGGACATCGTCACCGCGGCCGGCGGGCGCATCGACATGCGCAGCGCCTTGGGGCGCGGCAGCGAGGTGACTGTCGTCCTCCCCGCCCATCATGATCCTTCAGGTGAACGGAACCTCCCATGATCACGTCGACGCTCGTGATGCCGGTCATTGCGGTCTCCACGCTGTCCACCATCATCTTCATCGGTCTGGCCTTCCTCTCCCGGCCCTCCCGAGCCACGGCGATCTGGGCAGCGGCCTTCGCCGTCGCGATGGTCGGATCGTACGTGTGGCTCGCCCAGGATCTCGTCTATCCGGCCGAGCTGCGTGCGGTGGGCTCGGGCCTGGCGGTGGCATCGATGCCGCTGCTGTGGTCGGGTCTGCGCGCGTACCGCGACCAGCGGCGCAGGTTCACCGCCCTCTCCGTCGCACTGGTGGTCCTCACTCCGGCAGCGCTGCTGCTGTCGACATCCCTCGGCGTGTACGGTGTGGCGTTCCGCGTGGCATTCTCGGTCATGGCGATCTTCGCCGTCCTCACCGTCGTCGAGCTCGTGCGACTGGGGCCGCAGCGCCGAGAGGAGACGATCCCGCTGATCGGCGTGTCGGTCGCCTTCGTGGTGTTCGCGGCGATCACGATCATCAACGGCTCCCTCGTCGCCGGCGGCGCGGTGGGCACCGACGACAGTCTGCAGTTCCTCCGTTCGATCAACCTGATCGGGATGACCGTGTATCTCGTCTGCACGCTGGTGACACTGCTGCTGCTCACCCTGCGCGGCGACGCCGCGAGCGTCTCGCCGCACGGCGATTTCGAGCGGATCGCGAGCAACCGCCTGAACCGCGCCCGCGCCGCGGGCGATCAATGGTGGTCACTCCTGGACATCCGCCTCGACGACGCGGACGACCTGCGTCTGGCGACCAGTGCGACCGCCTTCGACGTGCTCTGCGAGAGGTTCGCCCGCGACGTCGACAGCGTCCTTCCGGCGGATGCCGATATCGAGCGGATGAACCCCACCTGTTTCGTGGTGCTCCTGCCTCGACCCAACGGGAGCATTCGCGAGTTGCTGACCGAACTCCTGGAACGGGTCTCCACGCCCGATGATGCGCCGACGCCGGTGCGGCTCTCCGCGAGCGCGGGCTGGGCCGGGGTGTCCGTGGTCGGTTACGACTTCGAGGCGCTGGTCACGGCGGCCTCGCAGGCGGCACGGTCCGCGCAGGAGGACGGCGGCGACCGGTGGGTGCGCGTCAGCGCCGACGACGAGAAGCCGTCGCGCCACGACGCTGCTCCGCGCTCCCGCCTCCTGGGCTGACGTGGCGGTAGCATGACCGGAGCGCTCCCCAGCTCGCATCCGCTCCCCTGAAAGCACTTCCATGTCCGACGGCGAAGTCCCCAAGACCGCAGTGGTCGTCGAGGACGACCCCGACGTGCGTCATCTGCTCGCCGAGGTGCTGGAATCTGCGGGGTTCTCGACCATCGCGGTCGACAACGGCATCGACGGAGTGCGCGCCGTGCTCGCCCATCAGCCGCTCATCACGACCCTGGACGTGAACATGCCGGGCATCGACGGGTTCGAGGCCGCTCGACGCATCCGCGCGCAGAGCGACACGCTCATCATCATGCTGACCGCACTGGACGAGGAGGCGGACGTGGTCCTGGGACTCTCCGCCGGCGCCGATGTGTATCTGAACAAGCCGTTCCGTCCGCGGGAGCTGCGCGCCCGGATCGATGCGCTGCTGCGACGCAGCCGCCCCGCCGCCCCTGGTTCGGCTCCTGCGCCGCAGAACGAGCCGGCATCCCCGGGATCCGTCTCGACCAGGGCCGGCTCCGAGGCGGGCTGGACCACGCACCGCGACCTGCGCCTGAACGCCGACGCGCGGATCGTGCTGGTGCAGGAGCGCGAGGTCGATCTCACCCGCACGGAGTTCGATCTGCTGAGCGCACTGATGGAGTCGAAGCGGCGGGTGCGCAGCAAGACCGACCTCGCGGTGGCCCTGCGCGGGGGATCCCAGGAGACCATTCCCTTCGTCGGCGACGCAGACAAGCGGGCGGTCGAGGCGCACATGACGAATCTGCGACGCAAGCTCGGCGATCATGCCGTGCAGCCTCGGTACATCGAGACGGTGCGGGGAGTGGGCTACCGGCTCACCGCCGACATCTCGAACTGAGCCGCCGCCCTCTCGCGGCGGTCGTGTGCCCTCGCGCACGGTCAGGAGGCGGGCACGCCGGCGGGGAGAGCGCGCTCGGCCTCTGGCCCCCAGATATGTCCGCGGGCCCGCGATGGGCCCAGCCCCAGTTGACGACTCCCGCCAGAGGACCGAAGCGCACGTCCCAGGTTACGGGTTCGAGACCGTCGCCTCCCCGGGTGGGAGGGAGAACGAGGGCTATCTTGAGACGGTCTTGCGCTGACGTTGCGGTTCGCGCGGGCGGCCGAGGCTCACTCCACCGTGACGGACTTGGCGAGGTTGCGCGGCTGGTCGACGTCCAGCCCCTTGGCCGTCGCGAGCGCCATGGCGAAGATCTGCAGCGGCACCACCGAGAGGATCGGCTCGAACAGCGGTGAAGCGAGGGGGATGCGGATGACCTCGTCCGCGTAGGGCAGCACGGCGGCGTCGCCCTCTTCGGCGACGACGATCACTCGTGCACCGCGCGCGCGGATCTCCTGGATGTTCGAGACGACCTTGGAGTGGATCAGTGCGGAGTGACGCGGCGACGGGACCAGCACGAACACGGGCTGGCCGGGCTCGATCAGGGCGATCGGGCCGTGCTTGAGTTCACCGGCGGCGAAGCCCTCGGCGTGGATGTAGGAGATCTCCTTGAGCTTGAGCGCACCCTCCAGAGCGATCGGGTAGCCGACGTGCCGGCCGAGGAACAGCACCGACCGGGTGTCGGCCATCCAGCCCGCCAGCTGCTCGACGTGATCCTTCTCCTCGGCGAGCACCTGCGCGACCTTCTCAGGGAGGGCCTGCAACTCGGCGGCGGCATCGGCGGCGTCGGATGCCAGGGTGCCGCGCACGCGGCCCATGTGCAGGCCCAGCAGCAGCAGAGCCGTGATCTGCGCGGAGAACGCCTTGGTGGAGGCGACGGCGACCTCGGGTCCCGCGTGCGTGTAGACGACGGCATCCGATTCGCGGGGGATCGTCGCGCCCTGCGTGTTGCAGATCGACAGGGTGCGCGCTCCGCGCTCGTGCGCGTACTTCACGGCCATCAGCGTGTCCATGGTCTCGCCGGACTGGCTGATGGAGACGACCAGGGTGTCGTCGCCGATGACCGGGTCGCGATAGCGGAACTCGTGCGCGAGTTCGACATCCGTCGCGACGCGCGCCCACTGCTCGATCGCGTACTTGCCGACCAGGGCCGCGTACGACGCGGTGCCGCAGGCGGTGATGATGACGCGGTTGATGCCGACGAACAGCTCGTCGAGTCCGTCCAGCTCCGGGATGACGACCTGGCCGTCGTGGATGCGGCCGCGAATGGTGTTCGCGACGGCCTCGGGCTGCTCGGCGACCTCCTTGGCCATGAACGACGGCCAGCCGCCCTTCTCCGCCGCCGCGGCGTCCCAGGAGACGTCGAACGGCTGGGCCTCGACGGCGTTGCCCTCGAAGTCGGTGACCATGACCTCGGACGGGGTGATCGCGACCATCTGGTCCTGGCCGATGGCAAGGGCGCTGCGGGTGTGCTCGATGAACGCGGCGACGTCGGAGCCGAGGAAGTTCTCCCCGTCACCCAGACCGATCACCAGCGGCGAGTTGCGACGCGCGCCGACGACGAGACCCGGCTGGTCCTCGTGCATGGCGAGCAGCGTGAATGCGCCCTCGAGGCGGTTCACGACGCCGCGGAACGCCTCCTGCAGGTCGCCGGTGCGGCGGTACTCGCGACCGAGCAGCGCTGCGGCGACTTCGGTGTCGGTCTCGCTGAGGAAGGTGACGCCCTCGGCGATCAGCTCGTCACGCAGGGGCGCGAAATTCTCGATGATGCCGTTGTGGATGACGGCAAGCTTGCCGTCATCGGCCAGGTGGGGGTGCGCATTGACGTCGGTGGGGCCGCCATGGGTCGCCCACCGGGTGTGGCCGATGCCGGTCGTGCCCTCCGCCAGCGAGGCATCCGCGAGGGAATCGCGCAGCATGGCCAGCTTGCCGGCCTTCTTGCGCATCCCCAGGTGACCGTCGGAATCGATGACGGCGATGCCGGCCGAGTCATAGCCGCGATACTCCAGACGGGCGAGCCCGGCGAGAAGGATGTTCTGGCTGGGGCGCGGGCCCACGTATCCGACGATTCCACACATGAGTCCCAGAATAATCGGGACAATTTGCGAGGACGCCGAACGAACCCGCGGATGCCGTCGCCGGACCGGTCAGACCTTGCGCAGCTGCACGCTCTCGACGGCGTGATCGGCGCCCTTGCGCAGCACGAGCGTGGCGCGGTGCCTGGTGGGCATGACGTTCTCGACGAGGTTGGGCATGTTGATCTCGTTCCAATAGCCCAGCGCGGTCGTCACCGCCTCGTCGTCGGTGAGGTGGGCGAACACGTTGAAGTACGACGACGGGTTGCTGAAGGCCCCCTGGCGCAGGGCGAGGAAGCGGTCGATGTACCAGCGCTCGATGTGCTCGGGGGCGGCGTCGACGTAGATCGAGAAGTCGAACAGGTCGCTGACCGCCACGTCATTCGGTGCGGGCGGCGGCTGCAGCACGTTCAGCCCCTCGACGATGACCACGTCGGGACGCCGCACGACGACGTGCGCGTCGGGCACGATGTCGTAGCGCATGTGCGAGTAGAACGGCGCGCGCACTTCGGCCGCTCCGCTCTTGACCTCGGTGAGGAAGGAGATCAGAGCGCGGCGGTCGTACGACTCCGGGAATCCCTTGCGCTCCATCAGGCCGCGCCGCTCGAGCTCGGCGTTCGGGTACAGGAAACCATCGGTGGTGACCAGCTCCACGCGTGGCGTGCCCGGCCAGCGGCTCATCAGCTCGCGCAGCAGACGCGCGATGGTCGATTTGCCCACCGCCACGGACCCGGCGACGCCGACGATGAACGGTGTGGTGGAGTCGTCGTCCTCCTGGAGGAATTCGCTGGTCGCCGCACCCAGACGCCGGATCGACGACGCGTAGAGGCTCAGCAGACGGCTGATCGGCATGTAGACCTCGCGCACCTCGTCGAGGTTGAGCCGGTCGCCGATACCGCGGATGCCGACGATCTCGGTCTCGCTGAGCGGCTGGTCCAGACCTGCGGAAAGGCGCGCCCAGTCGGCGCGGTCGATCTCTCGATACGGAGACAGCGGCAGGTCGGTGGCGGCGGTCACGGGGTACATCGTATCGGGCAGCCGGAGCGACTCGACGGCTTAGGCTGTGAGCATGCATCGATCGGCCTCGGAATCCGAATTCTCGCTCGCCGGTCTGTTCGGGGATGCACGTGATGAAGCGGTGCCCGACCCGCAGCCGAACATCATCACCGTGTGCACCGGCAACATCTGCCGCTCGCCCCTGGCCGAGGCGGTGCTGGCGACTCGGCTGGCCGACCTCGACGTGCGGGTGCACAGCGCCGGCACGCAGGCGCTCGTGGGACACGGCATGCCCGCACCGGCCCGTGAGCTGGCCGAGCGCAACGGCATCTCCGTCGCCCGGGCGGCGTCCCACCGGGCCCGGCTTCTCACCAAGGACCTGATGGAGGGAGCCGATCTCGTGCTGACGATGACAGCGCAGCACAGCTCGACTGCGGTGCAGCTGGCGCCGCGCCGGCTGCACCGCACGTTCACGGTCCGGCAGTTCGCGCGCCTCGCCGCCACGCTCGACGATGATGCACTGCGTGAGATCGCCGGCGACGAGGCGGATCCTCGCTCACGTCTCAATGCCCTGGTGCAGGCGGTCGCGGGTCAGCGAGGCATCGTGCCTCGTGCCACGGCCGATGAGGACGTCATCGACCCGTACCGGCAGTCCGCGAAGGTGTACGAGCTTTCCGCGTCGCAGATGCTGCCGCCGCTCGGGCAGGTCGAGAGGATCACCCGCTTCGCGTTCAGCTGACCCGACGCCCGCTCAGGATCGCTCCTGGGAGCTGAGGTAGCGCCCCAGTGCGACGGCGCCGCGCTTCCAGCGCAGCGCTCGATGCGCCCAGGCCTCACGCGCGGTCGGCAGCCGTCGCGAGTCGTTGCGGGGGATGTCGGCGCGAGAGATCCACAGCGCGCGTGCGAGGATGCCCGGCTTGCGAGGCCAGGGGGCGGCCGCCAGCTGCGTGAGCCACGAGACGGCCGCGCCGTCTTCGATGGTCGCGCGGTTGGTGCTCCACAGCCTCTGCTGACGAGGATCCGCATCGACCTCGATGGTCTGATCGATCCGTTCGAAGAGGTCGCGCAGCACCCATTGCGCGCGACCGATGCGAGCCACATCGGTGAACTCGGCGCGTTCCTCGGCGGTGAATCCGTCCGTGAGGAGGTCGGCCACCTGCTCCAGCTCGCCGGCATGTCTGGCGGATTTCGAATACCGCACCGCGTGCAGCGCCGCGATCACGGCGCTGGCACCGCGCGACGGCACGGCGATGTCGACGTGAGCGACCCGCATCCGCGACCGCGTCTGCCACAGGCGCTCGAAGACGGTCTGATCGTCCGCGAAGAATCCCGGGAACCTCACGTGCGCGTCGATGTCATTGGGCCAGTCGTCGCGGATGAAGGTGACCGAGTGCGGGCCGAGCAGCGAAGGGACCTCGCGCTCCACCCGCAGGTGCCAGCGGTGTTGACCGAGCGCTGTGCAGAATTCGTCGAACCGGGCCGGATCGACGATGACATCGGCGTCCGCTGCCACGCGCGGGCGCCTTAGCTGATACCGGTCGGCGACGACGCCCTTGATGGAGAGCGTCCGGATCCCGCGGTCCTGACCGATTCGGGCGAGCAGCGCATGCGCGAGCTCGTTCGCCTCGGTGAGCGTGAAACTCGCCTGTTCGCGCTGCACAGCACCCTCCCGGTCGTGACCATTCTGACAAACTGCCCGCTGCGAGCCTGGATCAGCCGCTGAGCAGGCGGCGTGCGACCAGGTCGGCCAGCAGCGTCTCGACATCGGTCTGGATCCTGGCCGCTTCGATGTCGAACTGCTCGGACAGCCGTCGCGTCAGCTCGTCGACGCGGATCCGGCCTGTGGCGGCGATCTCCTGCCAGATCAGCGCGGCGCTGTCCTCGAGCACGTACGGAGTGGCACCAGGACTGCTGAGATCCATCGCGACGACGCGGAGCTCATTCGACGTCCACGCGACGTCGTCCGCGATGTTCACCGATGGACTCCCCCCGCCTGGCACGATTGGTAGCCTACCGAGTATTCGCCGCAGGTCCGCGACGAAGCACCATCGCATCACTACCGGTCTCATCGCAGCCATGTCACGTTCGAGCGTCGCGTCACTTCTCTCCGCACATCTGGGCATACCCACCCACGTGTCCGGGCTGGTCGCCACGCGTACGTTCCGCTCTATCACGGTCACGTACCACCGCGTGCGCGACGGCTCCTGGCTGTGGGCACCATCCTCCGGCAGGCGGATGAGGTCGGTTCTGAGCAGCACCGCCGTCCTGTTCCCCCTGGACGGAGGACCGGTGCCCAGCGCGTCCGACGCGCCCTCGGAGCCCACCTCCGTGGGACTCTTCCTTCCCCCGACCGCAGAGGTGACGCTCCCCTGGCACCCGGGGGCGGAGGTGCTGGCGGTCTGGGTCCCTGAGCTGCTGCTGCGCGAGTTCATGGAAGGCGGGGTGCCCGACACGACGGTGCTGCATGACTCCCCGCTCACCGTCGGATTCCGCGCGTTCGCGAGAGCAGTGGTCCGCCATCGTGACGAGGGCTCCTCCATGTCGCGATACGCGATCGAGCGGCTGCTGGTCGAGATGACGTTCGGCGCGCTGGTGGAACAGCATTCGGTGGAGACGGGTCAGCGCCCGAGCTCGCTCATGGAGCGGGCGCGCTCGGTGATGATGATGCACCGCGAGGATCCGCACTTCTCCACGCCGCAGTTGGCGGACGAGCTGCACATCTCCCCCCGACAGCTGCAGCGCGCGTTCGCGCGCGCCGGCATCACCCCCGCCGAGCTGCTTCGACGCATGCGGGTCGAGCTGGCGGAGTCGATGCTGCGCAACCCGTTGTACTCGGGCCTCACCGTGGACGAAGTGTCGCGGTATGCGGGCTTCACGTCGGCTCTGCAGCTGCGCCGTGCCCTGCAGGCCGAGGGCTCGCCTTCGCCCACGGAACTGCGCCGCTCGGCCGCGACCGCTGCCGAGTGAATCGCCGACGCGCGGCTGTCAGCGCTGTCGGAGCACTCCGGCGCCCATCAGCTCCTGGAGGGCACCCTGCACGAGCGTGCGGGCATCCCCCTCGGGCGGAGCGCCGAACTCCGCGGTGACCGACTGAACGATGCCATCCAGGTCGTGTCCCTGCGCGGCGGCCAGCCAGATGACCGGTGCGATTCCATCGAGGACGTGCACGACCGCCTCCGCCATGACGATCAGGAATCCGTCGGTCATGATCGCGTCAGCCACCCCGCTGGTGTCAAAGGGTCCGGTGTCCGTGGCGGGCGGCACAGGCGCCCAGTCCGATGGGCCGAAAGGCGCGTCGAGCAGTTCGGGAAGCATCACGGGCACCGTCGAGGCGTCGGGATACCGCAGCCGGCGCACCCCGCCGATCGTCGTGCACAGCGCAGCGATGGCATGCAGGGGTCGGGCGTGGTCGCGCAGGTAGCTCATCTGCGGTACGAGTTCAGGAAGCGCCTCGGCCAGCGGGACCGGAAGGACCTCAGGCTCCGTGCGTCGAGGGTCGCGGTCGATCAGGACGAGTGCCGACAGGTGCAGGGAGGCATCCGGGAGGGCTTTGAGTCCTGCCTCGGCGGGAGAGACCTGCTTCTTGGGCGCGCGCTCGCGCACCACGGAGAGCGGTTTGCGGTAGGGCTGCACCCGGCGGTCGGCATCCACGGCGATCGTCTCGTCGGAGACGTATCCGTAGCGCTCGCCGAGAGCGCGGCTGAGGGTCGTCTTGCCGCGTCCCGAGGGCCCGACGAAGGCCGCGACGCGTCCGGCCTCGTCCGCCACTCCGGCAGCGTGGAACATCAGCGAGCTTCCCCGCCTCGCGTGCAGGGCCGCGAGAGTGACATCGACGGTGAGCCGCTCCATGGCGCGGTCGAAGTCATCGCCCGAGCGGAACGGCACTGTCAGATCGATGGGGCCGTGCCCGCTCGCGAGCGCCCCCGACCACGCGGATGCGACGTCATCCCGCTGCGCACCGTCGAGGTCGTCGCCCGCCTCGATCCCGACGCGCAGACCGAGGACGTCGACGACGAGAGGTCCGATCACGACGCCCGGTGAGTGCTGCGTCGGCGCGGCGCGTCGGAAGGCGCTCCGTCGTTCTCGAAGGCGGATCTCAAGGCATCCGGTCCGACGCTGAAGTCGCCGGAATCGGCCTCCTCTTCCTGCCGGTAGTAGTCGCCGTGGTACTGATACCCGTAGTACGCGGCCCCGCTGCCGCGGCGCGGAACGCGGTTGAGCACGATGCCCAGTGGCCTGGCACCGGCGCGCTCGAGGTTGCCGAGAGCTTTGCCGAGCACTTCGAAGGTCGTCTTTCCGACCGTGGCGACCACGATCGCGCCGTCGGTGCTGTGTGCGAGCACGGCGGCGTCCGTCACCGGCACGAGCGGCGGTGCGTCGACGATGACGATGGCCTCACGGGCGATCGCCTCGAGCAGCTCCTTCATCCGGGCGGAGCCGAGGACCTCGCTCGGGTTGGGCGGGATCTTGCCCGCGCCGATCACCAGCAGACGGCCGCTCGTGCCGACCCGGTGGGCGACGTCGGCGAGCTCGGCGCGGCCCGCCAGAACGTCGGACAGCCCCGCACCCTTCGGCAGTCCGAAGATCGTGTCGACCATGGGGCGGCGCAGGTCGCCGTCGACGAGCACGACCTTCTGTCCGCTGGAGGCGAGGGTGATCGCGAGGTTGGAGGCGGTGGTGGATTTGCCGTCGCCGGGCAGAGGGCTGGTGATCACCATGACCCGCGGAGGATTGTCGACGTCCATGAACTGGATGTTGGTGCGCAGCTCGCGCATCGCCTCGGCGATCGCGAAGAGATGGGCTTTGGAGCTGGTGGCGGAGTTGCCGCCGTCGAAGGGGATGAGACGGTCGTCGGAGGTGAACGTCTTCTCCTCGGGCACGGTGCCCACGACGGCGACGCCGGTCTCGCGCTCGACGCTGTCGACGGAACGGATGCGGCGATCGAGGGTGTAGCGGAGGAGGCCATACCCGACGGCGAGCGCAAGACCGGCCAGCGCGCCGATCGCGAGGGCCAGGCGGGTGTTCGGAGACGACGGACTGCTGGGCAGCCGGGCGGAGTCGAGCGGGCTGAGGAACACGGTTCCCTGCGTGGCCGGGTCAGCCGTCTCGAGGATGTTGACCTCGGCGGCCATCGCGCGCACCCAGGTCTCGGCGATGTCACGCGCCTGCTCGGGGGTCGATGCGTCCGCGGTGACGCGCAGGGAGGTCGTGTCGATCGGGTTCGCGACGGAGACTTGACCCACCAGGCGCTCCGGCGACTGTTTCAGACCGAGCTCTTCGATCACGCGGCCAGCCACGGCACGCGAGGAACCGAGTTCGACGTAGGTCTTCACCCGCTGGTTGGCGATGTTGTTGCCCAGCGAGATCATGCCGAGGTCGTCGGTGCCGGCTGCCCGGACGATCGCGGTGGCATCCGCGGTGTACACCTTGGGCTGCACCAGGGTCCACCCGAAGGCGACGACGACGGCACCCACGACGATGAGCGCCATGCCGAGCCAGTGGGCGCGGAAGATGCGCAGATAGTCCCTCAACTCCATGTGCGGGTGCACCCCTCAGTCTCGCGTCGGCGACAATGCCTCTGAATCTATCAGCCACGCGGCGGGACGCCCGGCTCTGGTTGGGGCATGCTTGAGCCGTGACCCCTGACGACGGCGCCCCGCCCCGCCCGCTCTGGCGACGGATCACCGGCAGCACCTGGTTCCACCTGATCGCCGCCTTCATCGTGGTCGGAGCGGTGCTCTCGTTCGTCGCAAAACCGTACTACGTGCCCTCCGGCTCGATGGAGCAGACCCTGATGCCGGGCGACCGTGTGCTGGTCAACCGTCTGGCTTACATCGGCTCCGAACCGAGTACCGGCGACGTCGTGGTCTTCGACGCCGATGAGACATGGGGGTCGGACGGCACCGCTGATGAAGACCTGCTGAAGTCAGCCCTGCGCCGACTCGGGGAAGTGACGGGGTTCGGGCCTTCCGGGCCGCACACGCTGATCAAGCGCGTCATCGCCGGCCCGGGTCAGACCGTCTCGTGCTGCGACGAGCAGGGTCGGCTGCTCGTGGACGGCGAGCCTCTCGACGAGCCCTATGTCTTCGAAGACCTGCCGTTCACCCGCGGCACGATCGACTGCGCGACGGAGCCTGCCTCGCTGCGGTGTCTGCCGGAGATCAGCGTGCCGACGGGGTCCTATCTGGTGCTGGGCGATCACCGTGCGGCGTCCGCCGACGGTGCGGTCGCGTGCCGTGCGCTGGACGCGGATTCCGCCTGCTGGCGATGGGTGAAACGCGACCAGATCGTCGGCAGAGCAACCGTCATCCTGTGGCCCGTCGACCGGTGGGGTGGTCTCTGAGCGACGAGGGCGGATCATCTGGATAGATCACTTCGCGTCACTCTTCGATCATCTGGCGACCGGCCGCGCGGTGTCTCGTGACTTCTCCGCCACTCTCGGAGATGTCAACCGACACCGGCCGCTCCCTCAAGCGGCGCCCCTCTTCTTCGCGGGCACACTGCCCTCGATTTCCCCAGGAGAAACATGACCATCGAAAAGACCGAACTCTCGCGCCGCTCGCTCGTCAAGGGCGCCGCCTGGTCGCTGCCCGTCATCGCCGTCGCCGCCGCGACCCCGATGGCTGCCGCGTCCGTCAACAACGCAACCGTGAACTTCGACGGCACTACCACGAACCTGGCCACGATTGGTCTGCTCGATGGAAGCGGTACGCTGACCGCCTCGGTGCTGCCGACCTTCCCGAACAATGTCGTCATCGACAACGGCCCGGGCACCCTTGACGGTCCGCTCACCGGCGTGGTGACGATCACGTGGGCGTCTGGTTTGCCTGTCACCCTGCTCAGCAGCGGCGTCTCGCGCGGTTTCGGCGTCCTCGACATCCCGGGCACCACGCTGGGCACCCGTACGATCACCGAGAACACGATCCTGGACCTCGCACCGATCGCCACGCTGGGCGTGTACGAGACCTCGCAGCCGTTCACTATCAACGACGCGAGCATCGCCGGCGACGCGCAGAAGGTGCTCGGCCAGATCGTCTACGGTGCAACTTCGCGCACCGGCGTGAGCGTCGATGTCCTCATGACCTTCACGGTCACGGTCTCGATCTACTCGGACGGCACGCTCGTCGATTCCCCCGCGGTCGCGACGATCACGATCCCGGCCGGCGCCGGCATCCTCTGAGCTCAGCTCTCGTCGAATGGCGCGTCTCCTCGGGAGGCGCGCCATTCGCGTTTCCCGCGGCAGCTCCGCGCTCGCGGATAGGGAATGATGGACACAGGTCTCGGGAAGGTACTACATGCGTCTTTCGGTCATCGGCTGCGGCTATCTCGGTGCAGTCCATGCCGCGGCGATGGCATCCATCGGTCACGATGTCGTTGGCATCGATGTCGATCCGCGCAAGATCGACTCACTCTCCAAGGGCGAGCCCCCTTTCTTCGAGCCCGGCTTGCAGGAGATTCTCGCCGACGGAATCGCGTCCGGACGCCTGTCCTTCACCACTGATGTCGCTGCAGCGGAGGGCGCCCGCGTGCACTTCGTCGGCGTCGGGACTCCCCAGCAGGCCGGCGGGTATGCCGCTGACCTCGCGTACGTGAACGCGGCGATCGATTCACTGTTACCACACCTCACCGAAGGCGATATCGTCGCCGGCAAATCGACGGTGCCGGTCGGCACCGCGGCGGAACTCGCACCACGGGTCGTCGAGACCGGCGGGACACTCGTATGGAACCCTGAGTTCCTGCGCGAAGGCTGGGCGGTGCAGGACACCATCGACCCGGACCGTCTGGTGGCAGGCGTGCCGGCCGGCACGGCAGGCGAGCGGGCGGCCGACATCCTTCGCGAGGTCTACGCCCCCGCTGTCGCGAAGGGCACCCCGTTCATCGTGACGGACTATGCGACGGCCGAACTCGTGAAGGTGTCCGCAAACGCGTTCCTCGCCACGAAGATCTCGTTCATCAATGCGATGGCCGAGATCGCCGAGGTCACGGGCGCGGATGTCACGCAGCTCGCCGACGCGATCGGTCACGACGCCCGCATCGGACGCAAGTTCCTCGGCGCCGGCATCGGATTCGGTGGAGGATGCCTGCCGAAGGACATCCGCGCCTTCGCGGCCCGGGCCGAAGAGCTCGGCGTCGGCGAATCGGTGACATTCTTGCGCGAAGTGGATGCGATCAACCTGCGACGCCGCGACCGCGCCGTGCAGCTGGTGATCGATGGACTCGGGGGCAGCGTCTTCGGCAAGAAGGTAGCGGTGCTGGGTGCAGCGTTCAAACCGCACAGTGACGACGTGCGTGATTCCCCTGCTCTCGATGTGGCCGTGCGTCTCAACGGACTTGGGGCGAAGGTTGTGGTGACCGACCCCCAGGCGATCGCGAACGCCCGGCGCGTGCATCCGCAGTTGACATACGAACCGGACCGAGACGAAGCCATCCGCGACGCGGATGCCGTCGTGATGGTCACCGAATGGGACGAGTACCGTCGCCAGCTGTCACCTGAGCACGCGTCCACTCTCACCGGCGGCCGTGTGGTCGTCGACGGACGCAACGGACTGGATGCCGCGGCCTGGCGTGCTGCAGGATGGGCGTACTACGGGATGGGGCGACCGTAGCGACATGAGTTCCGTCGTGTTTCTGAGCCATACAGCGCGCTCTGGTGATTTCCGTGTGGGAAGCCATCACCTTTCGAGGGAGCTTGCGGCTCAGGGGCATACGGTCGCACACATCAGCACTCCGTTCAGCCTGACGCATGCCGCACTCAAGCCGCAACAACGAACGCGACGCACCGCCGCGTTCGCCGGCCCCGTACTCACGGCAGGTGTGACTGACTTCATTCCGACCCCGCTGTTCCCGGCGAACTTCCGCTGGACGAAGACACAGACCACGCGCGCACTGAAAAGAGTTGGGATCCCGCGGCCCGACTTCGTTTTCATCGACCAACCACTGTTCCCGAGCACACATTTCCCCTCCTCGACTGTCGTGTTCCGCCCAACCGACATCTTCCGTTCGAGCGCCCTCACCCGTGCCGCCCGCGGCGCTGCGCTCTATGCCGACGCTGTCGCAGCGACGTCACCGAAGGTCCTCGCATCCGTGCTCGGAGATTCATCACGGCCCAACATCGTCCTCGAGAACGGCGTTGAATACGCCCGGTTCGCGAATGCCCAGGCGAACGACAAACAGTATGACTTCGTCTATGTCGGCGCTCTCGATTTCCGTTTCGACTTCGAAGCCCTGTCGTTCGCAGCGCGCGCCCTGCCGGGTTCTGAGTTCGCGATTTTTGGCCCTATGCCGGGGAGACTTCCCCCATTTCCGCCGAACGTACAGTTCAAAGGACCAATCGGTTACGAATGCGTACCAACAGCCATAGCACGCGGGAGGATAGGGCTGATGCCCTTCGTCGACAACGAGTCCAACGCAGCCCGTAGCCCGATGAAGTTGTACGAGTACATTGCGACAGGCGTTCCCGTGATAGCACCACAGTCAATCGTTGAGCGGTCTCCTGGCATCCGAGCGCTCATCCCATTCACGGCCGGCGACTCATCCTCATTCGCGCAGGCACTCGCCGAAACGCTGTTGAACAACGCACCAATTGGGGATGTGGACAGAGAAGTCGCGCGAAGCAAGGATTGGTCGGTTGTGGCGGCGGAACTGCTCGGCTTCGCGAAGCACGTGAGCGGCGGGAAGGGAGAGGCCTAGTGCAGATCGTCTTGATTGCTGAGAGCAAGGAGGCTAACTCCCTCGGTAGGGCCTATTGCCTCTGGCTCTTGGCACGCGAACTCGGCTGGGGCGTGCTTGTGGTCACGACACACGGAAACGCGATCTGGCCCCCTCTAGCTGGCACGGAGTTTGAGCGATCTGTCCGACAAGTGCCCGCGTCAGAGGTCGCTGATGCCATCCCGAGCGACACCGACCTGCTCATTGCGGTCAAGCCGCTTCCGCGTTCCCTGGGCCAGGCGGCACATATCGCAGAACAGCTGTACCTTCCCCTCCTCGTTGACGTCGATGATCCGGACCTTGAGGTGCGTCGACGCACCGGGTCGCCGGCGTTGGGTGCGCTGCGGTGGTTTCGACGCCCCGGCCGCTCTATCGAGGACCTTCGTCTGCAGAATCTCGCACGAACGCATCCGAGCCTGGTGAGCAACCCGTGGCTCCAAGCCCGCTATGGGGGAACGCTCATCCCTCACACACGATTGCCTATGGAGTCCGGTGAGACTCGAGACACGTCGGATATGCAGATCGCCTTCGTCGGAACGCGTCATCCGCACAAGGGCGTCGACGTACTCCGTTCAGCCATTCGTTCTCTCCAGAATGATCGCAGTCGAACCACACTCGTCATCACGGATGATCCGCCTGACGACGCGCAGGTGTGGGAGACCTGGGTAGGTCGCACGTCCTTGACTGCAGGGATCGACCTCGCCAGGAGCGCCGACGTCGTCGCGATCCCCAGCCTGAGCGATAGGCGGGCGGTCGGCCAACTTCCAGTGAAGCTCGTGGACGCGTTGATGCTCGGCCGCCCCCTGGTCGTATCCGACGTCGAGCCGCTCCCCTGGGCGATCGGCGATGCGGGCCTTGTCGTCGCACCCGGAGACCCAAACGCCCTTGCAAGCGCTCTGCGCGCGCTTCGTGACCCATCCGTCCGACGTCGCCTCCAAGTTCTCGCGCTGCAACGCGCCGAGGAGGAATTCTCCGTAGCGGTCCTCGCACCTCGTTTTGCAGAGGCGTGCCGAGCAGCTGTGGGCTTCGGCCGTCGTGCGAACGGTGAGCGATGACCTACATCATCGTCGCAATGGTGCTCTCAACCGTCGCGATGGGGCTCGCGAGCCGATCTGCTCTGATTGGTCGGGTGTCGTGGGCTGCGGTCGCCGTGGCGCTCGTATCGGTCGTCGCCGGCGCACGCGACCTCGACGTGACTCCGGACATGCTGCTGTACGGCAATGGGATGTTCGAACGGGTGGCCAGTACCAGCAGCTTCGATGCGGCGATCTCCATCGCCGGCGCAGAGGTTCAGAATCCGGAGGTCGGGTACGTCTGGCTCAACTACGTCGTATCCCGCTTGACAGCGGACCCACACGCGTTCTACTTCGTCTTGGCCGCTGTCAGCGCCTGCGTAGTCGCGTCCGCGATCATACTGACGCGCGCGTATGGGCCCACATGGCTGATGTGGTTGACGTACCTCTGTACGGCGTACCTGGACAGTTTCAACCTCTTACGTCAGGCCCCGGCCCTCGCCTTGGCGCTGCTCGGCATCGCTCTGGTCCTGCGCAGGCGTTACTGGTGGGCGGCGCTTGCCGGGCTGCTCGGACTCTTATTCCATGCGACGGCGGTGATCTTCATTCCCATGTGGGCGGCTGCCGTCGTCATCCGACGATCCAAGCGGCCTCAGCGGCTCGTTTTCTGGGTGATCGCCATCGCTCTCGCGGTGGCCGCAGGCTCTTCCGCATTGCTTGACGCGTTCGGCGGAGCATTGAGCGAAACAAAGTATGGCTTTTATCTGGAGGAGACGACTCATGGAGGAATCGCACTCGGGTTTGAGACGCTGTACCGTCTGGTCCCCTTGTTCCTTGCCGTCGTGATCATCCGGCGAAATCTACGACAGCATCACCGTACAAGAGACACTCATGCCCCAACCGCGCCAGCCATGCGCCGCGCGGTTCGATCAACGCCCGGCGGCCCGCTGGCATCTCTCGACACAAGGACTGACGAACGGATCGCGCTGACATCATCCACGTCTGTGCTCTTCGCGCTGACAACCCTGCTGGCAGTTGAGCTGTTCATCCTGCCGGTCCGTGAGTTGGCGTTCGGGTTGTATCGAGTACCGATGTATTTCGGTTTCATCCGAATCATCGGATACGGTGCCATAATCGGGGCGGTTGCGAACAGGAAACTCGCCGCGCGGATTGCGGCGGTCGCATTCGTCCTCGGCTATTTCGTTTTCATGGTCTTAGGTCGTACAGGAATCGAGTATCGCTCGGCGATGCTTGACACCTGGTTCCTGGGATGAGAATTCTCCACCTCGACAGCGCTGCGAAGCTTCTCCGCCGCGCTGGCCCAGGTCGTCATGCCAATCTCCCGAGGATCGGCATGCGCCCGTCGTGCGAGCGCATCGATCACGGCAGCGGCGAGTGATTCAGCGTCCGGCGCCGCGCTCGAAACTGCGTCACCGAATATCTCGGTCATTCCACTGTCATCGGTGACCACAGCCGGGATGCCTAAGAAAAGCGCCTCTGCGATCGGTAGACCGAATCCCTCGTCCGATGAGGGCATCAGAACAGCATCGGCTGTGGAGATGGTTCGTTGGTAGTCATCGTCAGAGACGAATCCAGGGAACACGACGTTCTCATCCACGCCCAACCTCGCCGCGAGCCCACGAAGTTCGTCTGCGTAAGCGCCACGAGCGCCGAGCACCACGAGACTCATCGATCCGTGAAGATCCTTCCTCAACGAAGCGAGCGCAGCGATGGCAAGCTCTGGACGCTTGTTGTTGTGATGCCCGAACGTCACCAAATGGCCGTCACGAGCCGAAGGCTCGGCCGATGGCCAGGCACGCGCGTGATCCCAGCCATTCTCGACCAACACGTTCCGCGACCCAGGAACATACCGCGAGGTCTCTTCTACCGCCTTGTCAGAGATGCAGGCATTGAAGGTCGCGCGGCGTGAAGAGATCTCCCAAAGACGACGATAGATCCGTTGGACAAGGGGGAACTCGTGGGGGTTTCGCTTGTGCCGCCAATCGTGCTGGAAGCACACGGTAGTTCCCCGGTAGAACGGAGAGACGATCGGACTCAATGAGATGAGTGCATCCGCCTGCGACTTGCGAGCAGCGTGGCTGGAGCCGAACAGTTGGCCGAGCGATCTGAAGACTGCGCTCTCATTCCGCCAGATGCGTACATCAGCGTGAGCGGCAAACTCCGCCGCTGCCCACTCGGGACCGACTATCGTCACTTCGTCGTCCGGCCAGAGCTGCATCCATGCCCTGATCATCTCTGTGCTGTGGAGCCGCATCCCCCCGGAACGCTCAGTCGAGCCCAGAATGTCGAACACGACCCTCATCCGCTGAGCCTTCCAGTTGAGCGTCGTCCCGGTATGCCGAGAAGGCGTGGGTACCGGCTGTAGAACTTGACGAGGGAGGGAATCTCGCGGCGCCAAGCGGACGCGGACGCGGTCTTCGTCTCGCGTGCCCAGCCGTGTACCCAGCGGATCGCTCCGAGCACGACGGAATGTCCACCTTGCTCCTTGTTGCGCAGCCCGAGGTCCGAATCCTCGTAGTAGACGAAAAACCTGGTGTCCCAAGGCCCGAGGGTCGCGAGATGCGGCTTCGCACCAGCCACAACGGCGCCCATCAACCAATCGCAAGAGAGGGTCTCGTCCTGCGCAGCTGCGAGAATGTAACGTCCCTCCAAGAGTCGCGGCCAGAGCCTGTTGATCACCTTGTACGCGAGGTAGGGCATGCCACGTCCGTTTGGCTGAAGTTCGCCATCGGGATGGGTCAATTGGGGTGACACCAAGTGGGTGGGGTGGTCCCTCAGGTGAGATTCGAGCTGAACAAGGTCCTGAGTCTTCGCGGCTACATCGGGGTTGACGAACGCGACGAACTCTCCGGCGGCTTCTTCGAACCCCACATTGTTCGCCCCGCCGAATCCGAGGTTGGTGTCGAGCCGGACAACGCGAGCTCCGAGCTCTTCCGCCAGATCGGCCGAACCGTCATCCGAGGCGTTGTCGACGACGATCCATTCGACGTCAGACTCAGGCACGAAACTCGACCAGAACCTGGCCAGGTCCGCCGCACTGTTGTAAGTGACCGTGATCAACGACCATCTCATCCGTGAGTCCCTCGAACCATCGCCATACTCAACCTCCATCGATTACACGCTACCGGGGATCAGGGCACCTAGAGATCGCGGAGGCGGCTACGCGAGGGTTGAGGCAGGAGGCGCAGGCACGTCACGACCTCGATTTCAGGCGGGCGCCTCTTGCAAAGTTGGATTGCCGTCGCCCGGTACATGATCATGGCTACATGGATCGTACGTTTCGCCATGTCCTGATCACTCGCTTCAACGTCGAGATCTCGTACGCCTCCCCCGGACGGGGCATCGAGGATGACTGGCTTCGAAACCGCATCGAGGTGTTCGACCGCATAACCGTTCCATCAGTCCAGTCGCAGACTGCTCCTCTGGATGCGTGGATGGTCTTCCTGAACGCTCAGAGCCCGGCATGGTTCCGAGCCAACATCGAGGAGCGGGAGTATCTGACGCCGGTATGGATCGACGGCCCCCTGCTTGATGGACGTATCCCCGAAGAACTCGCAGCCCTGGGTTTCGCAGACCGTGAGTTCCTGATCACCAGCAGAGTGGACAACGATGACGCACTGTCCAGGGACTACGTTGCGACAGTGCAGCGCCAGTTCGCTCGGCAAGAACGGCTCTTCGTCGAGTTCCCGAACGGGATCGAGTACGCGAACGGTGACTATTACCGAAAGAGATGGCGCTCAAATCCGTTCCTCTCGCTGATCGAGAGGACGGGCCCGCAGGTCGACACAGTCATCTGCCGACCCCACACTGAAGTCAGACGGGCGGAGCCCACGCTCACACTATGGGACCACGAGATGTGGATGCAGAACTCCCATCCGCTCAGCGCCACCAGCCCACGGGTGCGTAATGTTCACCCGATCTTCCGTCGCCGACGTCCTGAGGGCATCATCTGCCACTGGGAAGACGACGGTGGCAGTATGCGACGCCGACTCGGGATCGCGATCCGATCCGTACCACATAGTGCGAGACTCACGGCATATCGGATCCTGCGGAGAGTCGACTAGGCGGGAGTCACCTTCGCCGGAGGATGCGTAGAAGTGACCCAACGTCGCTTGGGCGAGGAAAGCAGAATGCTGTGACACTCATTCCGAAGCTTCGCCGGGCGAAGTACAGATTCAGCACGGTGCCGACTCCTGAGCCGCACAGGGTCGCGACTGCCGCCCCGATCGCACCGAGAGTCGGAACCAACGCTACCAGTAGCGCAAGGTTGACCAGGGCTGCGACCGCGATCGCGGTGCTGCGCAGCGCTGGGCGCCCGCGCGCCGATGTGGCAACGCCTGCGACAGAGCCCGCAGCCCCTATCACGTGAGCGAGAAGCAGAATCCACACGGCGAGCACGGCAGGTTCGAACTCTGGCCCGAACAACATTCTCACCCAGAATACGGCGGGTATACCTAGCCCCAACGCGAGCACAGCGCTGACCGCTACGGAGAGGCGCGCACCTAGATATAGCCGTTCGTTCTTTCGTTCTCCGGCATCCACAGAGAACAGCACCTGTCCCAAGGCGCTCTGTCCGATCAGAAGGAGATCCGCAAGATTGACCGCGACTGCATAGAGCCCCAGTTCGTAGACGCCTGCCAGTGGAGTCATCAGGGTCTGATCCACGCGAGACAGCACGATTCCTGAGAGTGAGCCAATCCAGACGTGAAGGCCATATCGGATCAACGGTGGACGCTCCTCGAGCGGGAATCCGCGGAGCCTCGGAGGCATGAGCAATCTGAAATACGCCAAACCACCGATGATCGGCGCTCCCGCGAGTACGACGACTGCGGTCAGCGGGGTGAGTGCATCGAGGACGAGTAAGACGAGAAGAGGAACGACGCGAAAGACCGCTGTGAGGTATTTCTCCGCGTTGACCAGCGCCCACTGTTGCATACCCTGCGCGACGCCTCGCAAGGCGCCGAGCATTAGCGTCGGAGTTATCGCCAAACCTGCGATTCGAATCACGTTGGTCAGTTCAGGATCGTGCGCCGCGAGTACCGGTGCCAAGATGCCGCTCAACACGGTGAGCAGCAAGCCTGACCCTGCGAGGTACCACGTCCCGCGCTTGAGGACGGCCCCCGGGCTCGCCGTACGAGAAGCCACGAAGTAAGTCGCGGCATCAGAGATGCCTAGGGTCCCGATCGCAGTGCCGAGGAGCAGCATGGCCGTGCCGGCGGCTACCTCACCCCGACCATCGACACCGAGAGCGTGCGCGAGAATCGGTGCACTTACGAAAGCCGCCGCCGGCGCTGCGAGGTTGCCGATCGCCACCACGATGATGCTACGAGAGGTCGACCGAGAAGATGGCACGCCCTCAGCGTATCGAAGCCGATCCTGGCACCGCCCCTCGAGAGTTGTGCGATGCGGCACTGCGCGCGAAGCGCGACTCGGTCACTTTCACGCCCGTTCCCGGTTCGTTTGCACGCGCATTTTCCGCCACGTGCAACAATGTTGGTATGTGGCGCTCACTTGGAGCTACCACTACTGGCGGGGAGCCAAGACCACGAACAGCGGCGAGTGCTTCGGCGCGGCCGACGCCTAGGTCATCCATCGACTCGGGCGTTCGGGGATGGTGCTACGTGATGGGGTGCGATGCAATCTGATGCCCGGTCGATCCTGGATTCGAGGACGACTTCGGTAGAGAGGCAACAACGTCGTTACGCACGCTTGCTGGTCGCGACCGACACGGGTGTGGTGATCCTCGCAGTCTTCGGGGCGCACCTACTTCGCTTCGGTCTGAGTAACGAACCGCTGACCATTGGCGATAAGACCTTCGACGTCGAGATCGGCTACTTCGTGACGTCGTTGCTGTTTGTCGTGGGGTGGTTGTTCGCGTTACAGATCTTCGGAACGCGCGATGAATCGGTACTCGGCGGGGGCTCGGCAGAGTATCGACAGATCGTCGATGCGACCGTGCGCGTCTTCGGCACCCTCGCCATCCTGGCATTGCTCTTTCAGATCCAGTTCGGCCGCTTCTACCTCCTTATGGCTCTGCCGGCAGGTCTGGTGCTGCTGGTCCTCACAAGATGGATGTGGCGCAGGTGGCTGCACCGCCAGCGCGCCCGCGGTCGCTTCATGCAACGGGCCATCGTGATCGGGGACCGTCACAAGGCGACTCACATCGCCGACAAGATCACCCGTGAGCCGAACTCCGGCATCCGCATCATCGGCGCCGTTACGACGCACGGAACGCAGGAGCCGCTCATGGAAGATGTGCCCGTGCTCGGCGACTTCGACGACGTGCTCGAGATCATTGACTCCCACAACATCGACTCCGTCATCCTCTCGACGTCTGATGCGATCACACCCAAGCGCACCCGCCAGTTCGGCTGGGCCCTGGACCAGAAGCGCATCGGCCTGATCGTCGCCCCCGCGCTCACCGATATCGCCGGGCCGCGCATCCACACCCGCCCGGTCGCCGGCCTCCCCCTGATCCACGTGGAGTATCCGCGCTTCGAAGGTCGCGAGCGCATAGCCAAGCGAGCGTTCGACATCCTCGGCTCGCTCGGCCTAATCGTGCTCTTCTCCCCTGTCATGATCGCCGTCGCGATCGCCGTCAAGATGACGAGCAAGGGCCCGATCTTCTACAGCCAGGAGCGCATCGGCCTGCACGGCAAGCCGTTCAGGATGCTCAAATTCCGGTCGATGGTCGTCGGCGCAGACGACGAGTTGCAGTCGCTGCTCGACCAGCAGGGCACGTCTGATCGGCCGCTGTTCAAGGTGAACAACGACCCGCGCATCACTCCGGTCGGGCGATTCATCCGCCGATACTCGCTCGATGAGCTTCCGCAGTTCTTCAACACCCTCATCGGCACAATGAGCCTCGTAGGCCCGCGCCCGCAGCGCGAGGCCGAGGTCGCTCTCTACGATGACGACGCACATCGCCGACTGTTCATGAAGCCCGGCATCACCGGCCTGTGGCAGGTGAGCGGCCGCTCGGATCTCTCGTGGGATGACGCGATCCGGCTCGACCTCTACTACGTCGAGAACTGGTCGGTCACCAGCGACATCGTCGTGGTCGCCCGCACTCTCGCTGCGATCATCCGACCCACAGGCGCCGTGTGAGCTCTCGCCGGCTGCTTCCTCGGCTGCACCCCGGCCGTGTCAGGATGGACCGGTGACCGTCGCCCGTCAGCCTCCGGCCCCCGTTGCGATGGGCCGTCGGATCATCGGCATCGACCTTGCCCGCTTCCTCGCCATCGTCGGAATGATGGCCGCACACCTGGTCGTGCCGCTCGGCGCGAACCCGCAGGCTTCGACGATCGACCAGCTCCTCGGCAAGGTCATCGGGGCGACGATCAGCAGCACCTCCGCCACCACCTTCGCGGCGCTCGGGGGCATCAGCATGGTGCTGCTCACCCGCACCATGCGAGGCGTCGCCCCTGGGCGTATGCTCCTGAGCCTCGTGCTCCGCGGCCTGCTGATCACCCTCGTCGGGGCGATGCTCGCGCTTCTCGACGGGCCGATCAGCATCGTGCTCACCTTCTACGGGGTCGCGATGATCATCTCGGCCCCCGCGGTGCTGCTGCCGACCTGGCTGAACGCCACCGCTGCAGGCGTCCTCTGGGTGCTCGGCGGCGCGCTCAACGCGCGGGTCCGGTCCGGCATCACAACAGCGCCCCGACCGCCCGACAGCGACGGGACCGCACGCGCGTGGGAAGCGCTGCGCGATCTTCTCCTCACCGGCCACTACCCCGCCATCACCTGGGTTGCGTACATGCTCATCGGGATGGTGGTCGCGCGCGCGCTGCTGACCGCCCGAGAGGCGGGCGGGGGCGCTCTCCGCCGGCTCTGCACGCGTCTCACCATCGCAGGACTGACCGTGTACGCGGCGGTCACCATCGCCGGGCGAGTCGTCCGCATGAAGCCGGAATGGTTCGGTCTTCCCGACCTGGGCGAGCGGATGCTGAGCTCAGGGTACGGCGCGCCGATGGGCATCGAGCTGTGGATGCTGCTGATACCCACACCGCACAGCGGCGATCCGGCCGATATGCTGCGTACGGTCGCCGGCGCATGCTTCATCATCGGGTTGCTCGTCGGCGTCGTCGATGCGCGATCGCGGCGCACGGGATGGGCGCTCGAGTCGATCCGTGCGGCTGGTGCCGCTCCCCTGACGATCTACACCGCGCACGTCGTCGTGACGGCCGTCCTGTTCAGCGTCGGCGTCGACTCCGCGGCCGACTCCGGCGCGACAATGCTCCCCTGGTATGCGCAGGGCACGGCCATCTTCCTGCTGCAGCTCGTCGTCGTCGGGCTGATCGGCGTCACACTGGCGCTCGTACACCGTCGCGGGCCGCTGGAGACGATTCTCGGCTGGGCCAGCGGATCGAGCCGCACTCGCCGACAAGCGTCTGGCATCCGCCCGTGACTCAACGACCGCCGGGCGAGACACTCACCCTCTGACGCGTGCGCGGACGCCTGCCGGCGCAGTCTCAGAGCCCCCCCGAAGGACACCACATCCCGAGCACACACGCACTGCGCGCACGTCACCGCGGCGACCGTCGCGACCGCGATTGTTTCCTCCCGCCACGCCGACGAAAGAGATCATTGCTTACACGGGTCGAATCCAACTAGACTCTGAGCTGCGGCTCTGGGGGCCGCACGGCGAATGGGGATTCGCCTTACTGGGGAGATCGATCTGGGGAGATCATGGGGACGCGCTTTGGGTACGTCGCGGGAGCCTTCGACACGTTCGATGTCGAGCACCTGACCACCCTCCGACACGCGGGAACGCATTGCGACGTTCCGACCGTCGTCGCGACGGATGTCCTCCGTCTGCCTCGCACTGCCCGCGGGCTCAGTGCCTCGCTGTGGTGCGCGGTCGACGCCATCTCCGTGAATTCGCCGGTGGTGGTCCGATGAGCCATCCGGTCTCGCGAGCGCCTCCGACAGGCCAGTAGTCGCGATCAATCGTCGACGCGGATGAGCATGGGGATGCCTCATCCGCACCGTGATCTGGGGTCACGGACGACAGCGCCGAGGGGGCTCGGCGCAGAAAACAACTGTCGTTCTCGAACGGCAGATTCTGGGGAATCTGGGGAGATATGTCGCACTGGGGTTTGCGTACATCAGCGGTCTGCGGGGCTTCGAGGTGACTTCCGTCGAGGAAGTCCTGGAGCTGAACCGGGGCGTGACGGGGTTCCGTCCCGTTTCGATTCCGCAGACCGTGCGCGCGGTGCCCACCGTTTCGGTGGCACCGCGCGCGACCACGACACTGGAGCAGCGACGCAGGTGGGAGCGCCAGTATCGGATGCTTCTCAACCTGACGGACATCGGCGTGATCGTCATCGCCGTCGGCCTCACCGCTGGAATCCAGGTTCAGCTGGGTGGCGTTCCGCTCGCTACCACGCTGCGCGCATCCCTTCTGTGCGCAGTGTGGTATCTGATGCTGGGCGGCACCCATACGCGCAACGCTGCGTTGTTCCGGCCGAGTGTGGCGGAGTATCGCGGGGTTGCGCACGCCACCGGCTTGGCATTCGGTGTCCTGGCGATCGGCGATGCGCTCATGAGCCTGCATGGAATGCAGCTGCTTCTGCTCGTCGCCTTCCCCTCCGGTCTGGGACTGCTGTTGCTGAGCCGGTGGTCGTGTCGTCGCTGGCTGATGAACCAGCGGGCCCACGGCAGCTACTGGTCCCGAACGCTCGTCGTGGGCGATCGCGACGACGTCGAATACGTCATCGCCAACCTGAGCAGGTCCAGTTCTTCCGGCCTGCGCGTCGTGGGCGTGACACTGCTCGACGACGATGAGAGCGAGCTCACCGTCGGCGACGGCACCTATCCGGTGCTCGGAGATGTCAACACCATCCGTGACATCACGTGCGATCTGAAGGCCGACACCATCATCGTCGCCAGTCGCCCGAAGGGTGACGCGGAGTTCGTCAAGCGGCTGAGCTGGCAGCTGGAGGGAACGGCCGCCGAGCTCGTGCTGTCCAGTCGGCTGGCCGACGTGGCGGGGCCTCGGCTGAGCTTCGAGCCTCTGGATGGACTGCCTCTCATCCGCATGCAGATCCCGACCTACTCCGGCGGCCAGCACGCGGTCAAGAGAGTGCTCGACATCGTCGTGTCGACCCTGGCGCTGATCCCGATCGCTCTGGCGTATCCCGTACTCGCCGTGCTGATCAAGCTCGACTCGCCCGGTCCGGTGTTCTTCCTGCAGGAGCGGGTCGGACGCGACGGACGACTGTTCAAAATGGTCAAGTTCCGTTCGATGCGCACGGATGCCGAACAGCAGTTGGCGGCTCTGAAGGAGCGGAACGAAGGCTCAGGTCTCCTCTTCAAGATGAAGGACGACCCGCGTGTCACCCGCGTCGGCAAGATTCTGCGCAAGCTGTCGCTCGACGAGCTGCCTCAGTTCTGGAACGTCCTCGTTGGGGACATGAGCGTCGTCGGCCCTCGTCCGCCGCTGGTCAGCGAAGTCACCGGGTACGACGGTGAGGTGTTCCGTCGGCTGTACATCAAGCCGGGAATCACAGGTCTCTGGCAGGTCTCGGGACGCAGCGACCTGTCATGGGACGAGAGCGTGCGCCTGGACCTGCGCTATGTGGAGAACTGGTCGGTCACCAGCGACCTTCAGATCATGTGGCGCACGGCGAAGGTGATGCTGCAGCCGAGCGGCGCCTACTGATGGCGCGTCTCGCCCTGGGGGGCGACCTCTGATCGGCCCGCGGTCACGCCCCCTAGTCATCTGGACCCCTCCCCTTTCCCAGATGACGCGTGGCCGCGGGTCTTGCACATGAGACGATCTAACAGCAGCGGCTCCTCGATCACACGAGGGGTGTGGGGAGCACAGGAGCCAAGGGGAGGCGTGTCGTGCCGAAAAGGGATTCACCTGCGCTCACACGCGGGATGAAAGTCACTATCGTCGTGACCGGCCTGGCCATCGTGGTCGGCATCGCGATCATCGTCGCATTCACCGTGAACAGACCAGTGGCCGATCCGGTGGACGCATCCGTTCCCGCGTCGTCGACGCCCGCCGCGCCGACGAAGGGCCCGGTGCCGGGCGCGACGCCGACATCCGGTTCGGAAGTGCAACCGCCCACCGCACCTCCGCACACCGGGCTCCCGCCCCGAGAGACCCCGAAGCCCCTGATGACGGCGCCCCTGCCCGAGTCCGCCGCACGCTCGGGTGGTCTTGCGGCGGGCTTTCCCGACGACATCGTGGGACCGATGGACCGATCAGAGGTGGTGTCCAGCTCGATCGCGACGGAAGGAACGGTGATGCAGGTCGATCTGGTGGCGGCGACGGCGGCGACTCCCGAGGAGATCCGTGCGCACTACAGCAAGCTGTGGAAGTCGCGCGGCCTGCAGGAACAGGCCGCACCCGATGGAACCCTCACCTGCACCGGACAGTATGAGTCGACGACACTGGCCATCGAGACATCCGGGACCGGCAACCGCTACATGATCCACGCTGTGTTCCGGACGGAGTGAGCAGACGATGTACATCTCCTTCTCGAACCGACCACGCGGAGCCGATGGAAAGCGGGGTCCGCGTCGTCGCGGCGGGCGCACCGTGTCCTCCACCGTGGTCGCCTTCGGCATCGTCTCGATGCTCACCGACATCTCGTCGGAATCCGTCACCGCGATCCTGCCGCTGTACATCACCGGGTTCCTGGGGATGTCAACGATCGCCTTCGGGTTCCTGGACGGCCTCTATCAAGGCGTCAGCGCGGTGGTGCGGATCGCCGGCGGGTACACCTCCGACCGCATCGGCAGACCCAAGTGGGTCGCGTTCTTCGGGTACGGCATCGCCGCGATCGCCCGCGTGGGCCTGCTGTTCGCGACGGGGATCGCCTCGTTGACGGCGGTCATCACCGCCGATCGGATCGGCAAGGGCATCCGCACCGCACCCCGTGATGCCGTGATCACCGCCGCCTCGCATCCGGATGACCTCGGCGCCTCCTTCGGAGTGCACCGCACCCTCGACAACATCGGTGCGGCCATCGGCCCGCTCCTGGCTTTCTTCATCCTGCTGCTGATCCCGGACGGGTACGGGATCGTCTTCGTCGCGTCGCTCGGCTTCGCCGTGATCGGCGTGACGATCCTCGGCCTCTTCGTCCCGAACGTGAGAACCCGTTCCGATGACACGACGGGATCGGAAGCAGGTGCGGCCAGCCGGATGCCGAAGAAGCGCACCCGCGCCGCTCGCCCGAGATTCGCGTGGTCGATCGTTCTTTCGGGGTCGATGCGTCGTGTGCTCGCCACCGCCGGCATCCTGGGTTTGCTCACCATCGGCGACGGCTTCATCTACCTGATCCTTCAGGCGCGTAGTGACTTCGCCGCGCAATGGTTCCCGCTGATGTACGTGGGCACGAACATCGCGTTCCTCGCGCTGGCCATCCCGCTCGGGCGACTCTCGGACCGGGTCGGGCGTGCACGTGTCTTCGTCTACGGGCACGCCGGTCTGCTCGCCGCGTACGTGGTCGCGGTGCTGCCGATCGCCGACGTGGCCGCCACGCTGTCGTGCCTGCTGCTGCTCGGGGCCTTCTACGCCGCGACCGACGGCGTGCTGGCCGCACTCGCCGCACAGCTGACGACTCCCGAGACCCACGGCACCGGCATCGCCGCGGCCCAGACCGTGGTGGCGGTGAGCCGCTTCGTCTCGGCGGCCGGCTTCGGGATCCTCTGGTTCGCGCTGGGACCGCAGAGCTCCATACTGATCGTCGCCGGCCTGCTGCTCATCGCGATCCCGATCGTCGTGCTGCTCCTGCGCCCTCTGATGGCCGCACCTCCCGTGCAAGAGGTCGCCGTGCCGGTCGCAGCGGACGAGGGTGATGCGCCGTGACGGTCAGAACGAAATGGATCGTCATCGTCCTCACCTCCGTCCTCGTCCTCGGCGTGACCGCGGCGGCTGCGGTGGTCGCGTGGTCGCAGTATCAGAGCAGGAACAGCGCGCCGTCGGGCGCCGCGATCGCCACGCCTGGAGTATGGTCCGCGAGCGATCGGATCGTCTTCCGCAACACGGCTTCGGGCGAGGGCTACGGTCACGTCGCCAGCGTGCCCATCGACGCGCCGGAAGGACCGCGCGCCCTGTTGGACGTCGCCTGCGACCGCGTCGCTGCAACTTCGTCATCCGTCTCGTGTCTGCGATCCGATCGCGGCATCACCCCGAGTTACAGCGCTCGCCTCTACGACACATCGGGTGCGCAGCAGCTGGAATGGTCGTTGCCGGGCGTCCCGAGCCGCACGCGATTCTCACCGGACGGATCTCTGGTGGCCACCACGTCATTCGTCACGGGCCACGCATACGCCTCGATCGGTTTCTCCACCCAGACCGAGATCCATCAGGTCTCGGACGGGACGAGCCTGGGCAACCTCGAGGACTGGCGGCTGATCATCGACGGCGAGCCCAGCGCCCCGATCGACCGCAACTACTGGGGCGTGACCTTCATCGACGACGCGACGTTCTACGCGACGGCAGGACTGACGACGGTCGGGAAGACCTACCTCGTCAAGGGCGATATCGCTGACCGCACTCTGACCTCGGTGCTCGACTCCGTCGAATGCCCTTCGCTGTCCCCGGACGGAACCCGAATCGCCTTCAAACGCGTCACGTCGGGTACCGGACCGACCGTGCACTGGACGCCCGCCGTCTTCGACGTCACCACAGGGGAGGTCACTGTGCTGAAGACCGAGACCCGCAGCGTCGACGACCAGATCGCCTGGCTCGACGACGACACGCTGATGTACGGTCTGCCGAACGACACACCGGGAGATTCGGACGTCTGGATGCTGAAGACCGACGGCTCCGATGCTCCACGCATGCTCATCCGGCATGGGTGGTCGCCGACCGCGGTGCGGGGATGAGGGAGGTGTCGACATGGTCAGTGTGATCATCGCCGCGCACAACGAGGAGTCCGTGATCGCCGATTGTCTGGAGGCTCTCGACCGGGAGGATCTGACCTTGCAGATCATCGTCAGCGCGAACGGATGCACCGACGCGACGGCCGAGGTCGCCCGCTCATGGAACGCGACCGTCGTGGAGCGCGCAGAGGCGGGGAAGACGGGGGCGCTGAACGCCGCTGAGAAGGCTGCCACGGCATTCCCACGGGTATACCTGGATGCCGACATCGTCCCGCCGCCCGGGGCGATCGCGACCCTGACCGGGGCCCTCGACGAGCAGACGGGCATTCTGGCGACCGTGCCCGTGCGACGCTTCGACATCGCCGGCCGACCATGGGCGGTGCGCGCCTACTACCGCATCAACGAGCGCCTTCCGGTGTTCCGCAACGGACTGTTCGGCCGAGGGCTGATCGTCCTCTCCGAGGCCGGGCGTGCACGATTCGGCGAGTTCCCCGACATGATCGCGGACGATCTGTTCCTCGATGCGCAGTTCAGCGCCGAGGAGAAGCTGGAGGTGCGCGGCGTCGAGATCTTCGTCGAAGCCCCGCGGACCACCGTCGATCTCGTGAACCGGCTGGTGCGGGTGCGCCGTGGAAACGCTCAGCTGCGCCGCGCCCAGGCCACGCGGGGCGGCGTGCGGCGGTCTGATCGGTGGTCCTGGCTGCGTGACGTCGTCCTGCGCGATCTCCGGCTCGCACCCTCAGCGGTCGCCTATGTCGCGATCACGCTCATCGCCGGGTTCCGCGCGCGACGGGATCCGAACGGGGCTTGGGGCCGCGACGCCAGCACGCGCACGCCGACTCCTTCCCATGACGAGTAGCCACGCGAGCAGCGCACCGACGGCAGCGCCCAGCGCGTTCGCGAACACGTCGCGAAGGCTCGGCTCCCGCTGCGGGATGACGACCTGAGCCAGCTCGGCACCGACCGACAGCACCACAGCGAGGACCACACCCCGCCACGGATGACGGAACCACGCCGTCAGCAGGAAACCGAGCGGAGCGAACATCACGGCGTTGGCGAAGAACTCGATCCAGCCCGTCCCGAAGCCCGTCAGAGCCAGGTCACCGCGAAGCCACTCGCCGATGGCGCGGACGATTCCGGAGTACCTCACCGGCGAGACGAGGATCACGGCGGCGGCCAGTGCGTAGACCGCCAGGGCGGCCACGATCCATCTCCGCCTGTTCAGGGTCGACATCGACGTGCCCCGTTCGCTTCATCATCGCGCCGCGAAGTCATGGTTTGCGAGTCCAGATTAGTCATGTACTCTTTCGGCGGGGAGGGGAATCCACCGAAACCGATATAGGAATGTGATTTTGTCTAGCGATTCACCCTCAGTACGATCACGAACCACCCGACGATTGCGTACCCCGCTGGTCATCGCCGTCGCGGCCGCCGTCGCGCTCACAGGAATCGTCTTCGGGGCGACTGCAACCAACGAACAGGCTGCCGCAGCAGGCATCTTCTCCGAGAATGTCAGACCCAGCGTCGCCGTCGACTCCGACCGCGCCGGCGTGGAGCTCGGAGTGCGCTTCACCCCGCAGAAGCCCGGGACCATCAGTGCCATCCAGTACTACCAGAGCACTGGAGCACGCGATGTGAAACAGGCCACGCTCTGGTCGTCCAACGGGAAGGTGCTCGCCAAGGCGCGCTTCAAGGCGACGCGCACTGCGGGATGGCGCACCGTCAAGCTCGACACCCCCGTGAAGGTGAAGGCCCGCAGCACCTACGTGGCCTCGTACTTCGCCCCCAAGGGCGGGTACCCGAGCATCTCCAACGACCTGGCCTCGGACAAGACGCTCAACGGGTTCACCCTCAAGAAGGGTGCGGGTGTCTTCCACTACGGGTCGAAGAGCCGTTTCCCGAAGTCCACCTTCAGGGGCAACAACTACCTCGTGGACGTCGTGTTCACGCCCAGCGGCTCTGTCACGACGCCGCCCACCATCAAGCCGACGGCACCGCCGGTCGTCAAGCCGACGACTCCACCGGTCGTCAAGCCGACCACGCCGCCGGTCACCACGCCGAAGCCGCCGGTCACCGCACCGAAGCCGCCGGTCACCGCACCGAAGCCGCCGGTCACCGCACCGACGACACCGGCCGCGGGTCGGTTCCCGACTGCTTCGACGACGGGTATTCCGTCGGGGTGGACACCGAAGACCAAGGTCACCGGTGACTACTGGGTGCGCACCGACGGCGCTGTGGTGGAGGATCTCCAGATCACCAGCGGTGCCATCCGCGTCGCCGCGAAGAACGTCACTCTGCGGCGGATCAGTGGCACCGACGCGTCCGTGAGCAATTACACCAACGGCGTCTGTTACAACGGCTTGAAGATCGAGGACTCGAGCTTCGTGACCAAGGGCCGCACCACGGATTCGGGTGACCCCGTGATCGGCCCCGGTGGCTACACGGTGAACAACGTGCTGATCGACGGAGCGCCTGAAGGTCTCCGGGTCGGAGGCAAGGGCCTCGGATGCGGTGATGTCAACGTGACGTCGTCCTTCGTGCGCATCGCCGCCCCGCAGGTCTGCAACGACTGGCACGGCGACGGCATCCAGGGCTACGACGGCGGCCGCCTGGTCGTCCGGAACAGCGCCATCGTCATGAACGAGTCCAACGGCTGCCACGGCACGGCGCCGTTCTTCTACCCCGGCGGCCAGGGCAACACGTCGATCGATGTGGACGGCCTCATCGTCTCCGGTGCGGGATACCCGTTCCGCAGCGGCATGCCGGGCAAGGTGAAGAACCTCAACGTCGTCGAGAACACTTGGGGCTACGGTCCGATCAGCGTCAAGTGCTCTGCCATCTCATCGTGGCAGGCCAGTATCGTGCGACTCGACGCCGCCGGACAGCCCCAGGCGACGAAGTCACTCGCCTGCAGCACCGAGACCAACGGCTGACCCGAAGGGTTGTGAGAAGGCGTCGGGAGCGCGGCTGCGCTCCCGACGCCTTCTCACGTGCACGGTACCCCGGACTGCACATCTGAGCGGGTAGCCTGTTGGTGGCGCCGACGCGGGCGCCATGGGGCGAGCGGACGGTGGGGCCGATGGTGGGACTGGGGATCGTGGCACTCGACGGAGCGGGAAAGGCGCCGTGAGTCAGCCGCGGATCGCGATCTGTGTGGTGACCTTCAACAGTGCTCCGCTCATCGAAGACCTCATCGCGTCGCTGCCTGCCGGCGCCGATGGCACAGACTGGACACTGGTCTTCGCCGATAACGCATCGAGCGATCATACGATCGACGAGATCACCCGGTGCGCCCCCGATGCCGTCCTCGTCCGCACCGGCGGAAACCTCGGGTACGCGGGGGGTCTCAACGCAGCAGTCGCAGCCGCGGGTGATCAGGACGCCTACCTCATCCTCAACGCCGATGTGCGACTCACCGAGGGCTGCTTGATCCGGCTGTACCGAGAGCTCGGTGATGGCGTCGGAATCGCCGTCCCACGACTCGTCGACGGCGCCGGGACGCCGCTGTGGTCGATACGACGCGAGCCCTCTCTCGCGCGAGTCTGGGCAGACGCCCTGATCGGCGGCGAACGAGCGGGCCGCATCGGCACTCTCGGTGAGGTGGTGACGGATCCCGCGGCCTACGAGTCTCCGACACCGGTCGATTGGGCGGAGGGATCGACGCAGCTCATCAGCGCGGAATGCTGGCGCACCTGTGGCCCCTGGGACGACTCGTACTTCCTGTATTCCGAGGAGACCGACTACGACCTTCGCGCGCGCGACGCGGGGCTGCCTGTGCTCTACGTCCCCACGGCTGTGGCGCAGCACCTCAAGGGTGACTCCGCCGTGTCACAGCGGCTGTGGTCGCTGCTCGTGCTGAACAAGGCGAGACTCTATTCGCGGCGACACGGACCGGTGCCCTCGATCCTGTTCTGGTTGGCTCTGGTGGTTCGCGAGGGCAGCCGCGCCGCGCTCGGGAGGGCGACGAGCCGCGCTGCGCTTCGGGATCTCCTGCGTCCGCGACGCTGGCGGCAGCCACGCGGCCCCGCATGGCTCGACGGGGTGCGCACGTCCGAGGACTGATTAGCCCTGCAGGGCCGGTGCCTTGTCGCGCTCCAGACGTGACAGGGCACCGATGACGCCGAGCACGAGGAAGAGCGTTCCCATCGTCATGGGGAAGGAGAAGGTGTCGAAGAACGCCATGCTCACGAACCCGGCCACGACGCTGCCGGTCAACGACCCCGCCAGGTCGCGTGAGCTCAGTGCCTCGCTCGTGCCCTGGGCGGATCTGGCGAATCGGCGCATCTCGGTCATCGAGACCACCGCAAGCGCGAGCAGCGCCAGGGTCCCCACGATCCCCGCGCTCACCAGCTGCACGAGGAACTCGTTGTCGAAGATCCGGTATTTCGGCAGAAAGGTGCCGAACCCTCGACCGAAGAGCGGATGCTCAGCGAGAAATGCCCACGCGAGATCGAAGCTGTCTGTTCGCGACGTGATGCTCGGGTCGTTTCCCGGGTCGTCGAAGAGTCCGACGATGGTGCGTGTCATCCGCGGCCAGAAAAGACTGACGACGACGAGGCCCACTGCCGAAACGCTCACGACCCAGCGTCGAAGCACCGGCGTCCACGCGAAGACGCACACCACCACGCCCGCCACGGCGCAGAGGTATGCGGAGCGCGACCCCGAGATGCCGATCACGGCAGCGATGACCAGCAGCGGGATCCATCTCCACAGCGGGCGCCCGAGATGCTGGAAGGCCACGTGCAGCGCCAGCGGCAGGATCATGGCCAGGATGGCGCCGTACTCGATCGGATGGGTCGCCGTGCCGTTGGGCCGCACCAGTCCGTTGCGATAGAACAGGTTCGCCGGAGCGAGCTGGGTCAGCCCGGGGATCCGAATGACGTCCACGAACGGCTGCGCGAAGACGAACTGCGCGAGCCCGAGCAGCCCCAGCAGGCCACCGGCGGCCACGATGCGCCATACGAGGACGTCGATGCGCGATCGGGTGCTGACGCCGTCGGTCGCGATCAGCATGGTCCCCGCCCAGGACAGCAGGGACAGCATCGCGACATCCGCCGGGCTGACCTCGTCGCCGTTGATCGGACGGGACATCGCGATGGCATAGGAGATGGCGCAGGCGATGATCAGCGCGCACAGCGCCCACCGCATCGGGTAGAACCGCAGTACGGGCGACGAGTCCAGTCGGGTGATCAGCGTCACCGCCCAGATCGCGAGGCTCATGAGGCCGAGCAGCATCGACGGCGCACCGGCGCTGCCCAGGGGGCCGACCACCAGGCTCGTGGGGATCCCGAGCAGCGCGACGAGGTAGATCGTCAGCCACGACACGACGTCGAACGGTTGCCGTCGCGAGCGCGACGCGTTCGGGCTGGCGGCTCGGGGGCGAGCGACCTGAGTCATCTTGCGACGTCGCCGTCGGAGGGTCGGTGCCGTCCCTTCTTCGCGTGCACCGGAGACGGTTCATCAGCCCAGTCCGAGCCGGTCATCTCCTCGTCGGCCTCCACACGATCCCGCCCGTCTGTCGAGGCCACGGTCTCGCTCCCCGGCTCCGCATGGGTGCGCCTTCGGGGGCGGTTGCGCAGTGCGGAGTGTCCGCTGCGTCGCCGCCGGAGCAGCACGTCGAGTACCAGAGCGAGTGCGGCGGTGATCACCAGGCCACCGCCTATCACGATCACGAGGATGCGGATGAGCGACTGGTAGTCGGGCTTCGCCTCGGTGTCCTTGGCGAGGAGCATCGATCCCACGACGTCCTTCTCCTCGACGCCGACCTCGCTCTGAAGCCCGTCCAGCCGCTGAGACACGGTGTCGGTCACGTCATCGAGAAGATCCAGCGTCTGCTGCTCGCCGCGATTCTTGACATCCACCGCGACGACGCCGCCCTGCGTGGACTCGTCCATGGAGACCTGAACTTCGGCGTCGGGCGCGCGCTCCGCGATCTCGTCTTGGAAGGCGGTGCCCGAGTACGTCGCCACCAGGACCCGTGCGGTCAGCTCGAGGCCACCCAGCTGAAGGAACGGATTGGAGCTGGCGTTGTCGACGGTGTTCACGGGTGGAAGCAGCAGCACGAGCGAGCGGGCAGTGTAGTCCGACGGGGTCTGCTGGTAGACGTACCAGCCCCCTCCCGCTGTCAGAGCAAGTCCGATGATCAGGACGTACCAACGGCGTCCCAGCCCCGCAAAGACTTCACGAACCCCCAAAGTCCGCCCCCCACTCTTCAAGAAGACCACGCCGCGCAGTGATCTTACAGCCGTCGGTTCAACATACCGGCTAGTCTTCCCTGTGTGGTCACCACCACACCGCAAGGCGCCTGAGAGTCGGTGGAGAATGCGATGACGCTGGCAGACCTGCTTCGAACCCTGCGAAAGTGGTGGCCGATCGTCGTGGTGGGACTTCTCGCGACCACCGCGACCGCCGTGTTCGCGACCCGCGCCACGCCCGTCTACCATGCTCGCACCGAGGTCGTCTTCCTCGCGCCGCCCAGCACGCGGTACCCGAATGAGCTGGTCACGAAGACGGAATCGCTGATCGTCACCGCCGGCGTCGTCGCCAAGCGCATCAATGGCGCCGGCACGCGCATCAAGTTCGGCAGCGCCACGACCACCCCGGTGGGTGCGCCGGACGATGGCAGAACGATCTGGGTGAACCTCCTCGACACCGGCACACAGTGGGTGTCCGTCTTCAACGACCAGATACTGGTGGTGGATGCCATCGGCGCGACCCCGTCCGAGGTGTCTCAGAGAATCGACGACGCCTCCGCGCTCATCGACGATCAGTTGCAGGAGCTGCAGACGCGGATGAAGGTCGACCCCGTCAATGCGATCACCACCCGGATGTCCCCACCCGCTCCGGTCGTGGAGATGGTGGTGGGAAGTCGCATTCGCGCCATCGGCATGACGTTGGGCGTCGGCGGATTCCTCACCCTCGCGCTGGTGGTCGTGCTCGAAGTGCGGTCCCGGGGCGCAACCGCCGCGGGCCCTCCCGCGTCGCGCGTGCTGTGACCCACGGATGCCCGGTGCCCTTCCCTCTCCCTCCCCTATGCTGGTGATCGTGGGAGAGACACGCAGAATTCGACGGCGGATCGTCGCCCTCGTGAAACGCCATGTGTTCAACCTCTGGCTGAACAGCATCGTGTTCTCCGCCATCGTTCCGGACCACCTGCGCTGGGTGCTCATTCGGGCCACGGGACTGAAGGTGCAGCGGTCCGTCATCGACGCACGGGGCTTCATCGGCAGCCGACTGATCACGATCGGACGTGGTTGCTCGATCAACCGGGGAGTCTTCCTCGACGGCTCGGCGGCGATCACCATCGAGGACGATGTCTCCATCGGCATGAATGCGGTGATCATCACCGGATCGCATGACCTGGGTCCGGCGGAGCGCCGGGCCGGAGCTCTGGCGAAGGAGCCCGTTCGCATCGAACGCGGGGCCTGGATCGGCGCGAACAGCGTGGTGCTGCCCGGCGTGACCATCGGACGTGGCGCGGTGGTCGGAGCCGGCTCCGTGGTCATGAAGGACGTCGCCGAGAATGCTGTGGTGATGGGCAACCCTGCGCGGGTGGTTCGCCGCCTCGACGACGCACCGCCGGCGAAGGCCGCGGACGCCACCGGCCCCGCCCAGACCTGAACCCGCTGCGTCAGGCGCTGCGCTTGGCGGCGATGAAATCGGTCAGGGAGCCGACGGATTCGAACAGCTCGGCACCGAACTCGTCGTCGTCGATCGTGATGTCGAAGCGGTCCTCGAGCGCGGCGACCAGCGCGACCACGCCGAACGAGTCGAGTTCGGGCATAGCGCCGAAGAGCGCAGTGTCCCGACCGAGGTCCTCCGGGGTCTGAGTGAGTTCGAGCGCGTCGATGAGGACGGTGCGGACGTCATCGATGGTGTCGTTCATGGTGTGCCTTTCTCGGGTTGCAGTCATACCAGTACTTCGGCGGGCGCCGGGTGCCCCAGGAATGCGGTCGGACTGGCGGTGAGCCCGTAAGCGCCTTGCTGGAAGATCACGATGAGGTCGTCGATGTCGGCCGGGGGCAGAGCGACGTCGTCCCCGAGCAGGTCCAGCGGTGTGCAGAGGCAGCCGACGACCGATGCGCGGTCCTGTCCGGTCTCGGCGACGCGGTTGCCGACCACGAGCGGGTAGTTGCGGCGGATCGCCTGACCGAAGTTGCCCGACGCTGCGAGCTGGTGATGCATCCCGCCGTCCACGACGAGGTAGGTGCGCCCGCGCGAGACCTTGCGGTCGAGCACGCGGGTGACGTAGACACCGCATTCGCCGACGAGGTACCTGCCGAGTTCGATCACCGGCGATGCCTCAGGCAGACGTTCCGCAAGCGGCCCCTCGACCAGGTCGCGCAGTCGCTCCGCCACCGCCTCCAGGTCGAGCGGGCGGTCCTTCTCGGTGTAGGGGATTCCGAAACCGCCACCGAGGTTGACGTATCGTGGCGGGACGCTCAGGTGCTCGGCGAGGTCAGCCACCAGGTCGGCGGTGCGCTCCTGCGATTCCGCGATGATCGCGGCGTTGAGGTTCTGCGACCCGGCGAAGACATGGAAGCCGACGATGTCCAGCCCCGCTTCTCGGTACTCGCGAAGCACCTCGGGGACCACCTCCGCATCGATTCCGAACTGCTGCGGCCCGCCGCCCATGCGCATGCCGGATCCCTTCACCGCGAAATCGGGATTGATCCGGATCGCGATCCGCGGGGTCTGTCCGAGAGCGTCTCCCGCGGCGATCACCCTGGTGATCTCGGTGGTCGACTCGACCTCTATGATCACTCCGGCTGCCACCGCCTGACGGATCTCAGCGGGCGCCTTGCCCGGTCCGGCGAAACTGATGCGCTCCGGCCTGATCGGGGTGTCCAATGCCGCCTGCATCTCCAGCGCGGATGCGACGTCGATCCGGTCGACCCGGCGCGCGAGGTGCTGCACGATCGCCGGCATCGGGTTGGCCTTCATCGCATAACTCAACTCGACCCGGTCGGGCAGCGCTGCGCGCAGTCGCTCGACCCGCTGGTCGAGCAGAGCCCGGTCGTAGGCGAAGAACGGAGTCGATCCGACCCGGGCTGCAAGTCGGCTGAGCGGCATCCCGCCCACGCGCAACTCGCCGTCCATCTCACCGAACACGGCCACGTGCTCCTGGGGCGTCATGCACTCACCTGCGCCTTCATCAGATTGCGGTCGAACTTGCCGTTGGGAGAGCGCGGGAGCTCGCGCCTCGACTCTATCCTGGACGGCACCATGTACATCGGCAGCGCCTGCCGCAGCGCGGCGATGAGCGCTCCGGCGTCGACCTCGCCGCTCTCCGTGCCGACGAGCAGCACGATGCGGTGGCCGATGCCGGGTTCCTCGACACCCAGGGCTACCGCGTCCCGCACGAGGCCCGTGGCGTACGCGGCCTCCTCGATCTCGGTGGGGCTCACCCGGTAGCCGGAGGTCTTGATCATGTCGTCCGTCCTGCCGACGAAGTAGAGGAACCCCTCGTCATCGGCACGCACGGTGTCACCCGACCACACGGCCATCTCGGGAGCCCGCCAGGGCTGATCGGGGTGCGGCACGGGGCGATAACGTTCTGCAGTGCGCTCCGGGTCGTTCCAGTAGCCGAGGGCGACGAGCGCCCCCCTGTGCACCAGCTCGCCCTCCTCACCCGGTGCACAGCGGGTGCCATCGGAACGCAGCACGAGGATCTCAGCATTCGGGATCGCCTTTCCGATCGAATCCGGTCGGCGATCGATCTCGGCGGGGTCGAGATACGTCGAGCGGAACGCCTCGGTGAGTCCGTACATCAGGTACGGGGCGGCGGCGGGAAAGACTTCCCGCAGCTTGTCGAGTACGGCCCGCGGCATGCGGCCTCCGGTGTTCGCCCAGTACCGCAGCCGACCGGCGGCCTCCTGCGGCCACGGGACGTCAGCGATCTGCATCCACAGCGGCGGCACCCCGGTGATGCCGGTGACGCCGTGCTTCGCGCACAGCTTCGGCACGTCGCGCGGCAGCAGATAGTTCATCAGCACACAGTGCGCTCCGACGGCGAACGCGGTGGTCACCTGGCTGAGCCCAGCATCGAAGCTCAGTGGAAGCACGCTGAGGATCACATCGTCTGCTCGGTTGTCGAGGTAGCTGCTGACACTCTCGGCGCCGACGATGAGGTTGCGATGGCTCAGCACGACCCCCTTCGGCCGGCCGGTGCTGCCCGAGGTGTACATGATCGCCGCCGGATCAAGGTCGACGACATCCGTCGGCAGCGGTTCGGACGCCCGTTCGTGCGGCCAATCGTGCACCGGGATGCCGATGCCAGACGGCGAGCCGACTGCGGCGCCGATCGCGATCACCGCGGCCACCTCGCCGTCGGCGAGAACCTCGGCGAGCTGCCCGAACCGATCGGCCGAGGTGACGAGCACACACGCTCCGCTGTCCTGGAGGATGTGCCCGACCTGCGGAGCCTTGAGCACATGGTTGACAGGCACGAAAACGGCGCCGACCACGGATGCCGCGAACATCGCGACCACGACTTCGAGGCGCTTCTCGAGATAGATGGCGACCCGGTCGCCGCGGCCCACGTGGAGTTCCTCAAATCTCGCCGCGACCGTGCGAGCACGCTCCCAGAGCTCCGCGTACGAGACGGTCTCTTCGCGGTAAGTCAGCGCCGGGGCTTCGGGCGTGCTGTGCGCAGCCTGGGCGAGGAGATCGTGGATGCGGGTGCGAATGGTGGTCACCGAGCCCTCCTGTCGCGCAGAAACCTGTCGAACTCGGCTGCATCGTCAGGGTCGACGTAGCGGCGACCCTGCTCGTCGGTCTCCGGCTCCTCCTCCGGGTCGGGGACGGCGGGACCGGGCAGAGAGAATCCGGACAACTCGTCGAAGACCGCGACGTACGCTTCGGCCTGCGGACGCCAGTCGAGCTGCGTGGACACCCGCTCACGTCCCGCTCTGCCCAGTCTCACGCGCAGCTCCGGGTCGTCGATGAGCTTCTCCACCGCGTCGGCGAAGGCGAGCGTGTCACCCGACGGCACGTAGAGCAGGCAGTCACCGCCCGACACGCGCGTCTCGACGAGGTCGAATGAGACGGCGGGGAGCCCGTAGGCCATGTACTCCATCGTCTTGTTCATCGTGGACACGTCGTTCAGAGGAGTCTTCAGATCCGGGCAGAGGCCGATGTCGGCTCGGCTCAGGTACTCGGCTATCGCGATCCGGTCGACGCGGCCGGTGAAGGTGACCCGATCGTCCAGACCGAGGCTGGTGCACTGCGCCTTGAGGTCCTCCAGGCAGTCGCCGAACCCGAGCAGAGTCGCGGTGACATCCGTGCGTCCCCGGCGGTTCACGAGCTCGTCCATGACCAGCAGCACCTGGTCCACACCGTCCTGCGGACCCATGATTCCGAGGTATGCGAGGTCGACGCTGCCTGCCGGGCGCGGATACTCCGGGTACACGGGGCGCATCTTCCGGGTGTCGGGCCCGCTGCGCACCACCGTGACGTGTCCCGGCCGGCGGTCGCCTCGGCGCACGGCGATCGCCTTGTACGACTCGTTCGTGGAGGTGATCCGGTCCGCGGCTCGGAAGGTGCGGCGCTCGAGCCAGCGCAGCCCGCGGTACTGCAGTCTCTGCGCCAGGCTCCTCGGCTGCCCGAAGCGTGAGATGAAGAGCTCGGGGTTGAGATCGTGGTGGTCGAAGACGAACTTGACTCCGCGAATGCGCCAGAGCAGGGCGAGCAGCCAGTACGTGTCCGGTGGATTGCACGCCTGGAGGATGTCGAACGGGCGTCGGCGCCAGACCATCAGGGACAGCCATGCGGTGCGCACCCAGCTGTACGCGAACTCCCACGCGAAGCCGAGGAAGCCCTCTGCCTCCCGTGCCGGGGCGTACTTGAAGATCTCGACTCCGTCGATGGTCTGCCTGGCCGGGTCCCCCGGTCCCTTCGGGCAGATGACGCTGACCCGATAGCCTCGCGCGATCAGCGCCTGGCATTCCAGCCACACCCGCCGGTCCAGCGGAACCGGCAGATTCTGCACGATGATCACGATATGCGGTGATTCCGAACCGCGCGTGCGCTGACGCCTCATCTCTTCCCCTCCGGTGCGTAGCTCAATTCCTCGATCGCATCCACAAACGCGTCATAGGTCGGCGTCCACGAGCGCCCGCGCACTGATGCCGCGGCGCGTTCGGCTTCGCCGTCCACATCGGAGGATGTGACCGCGTCGCTCAGAGCTGCCGCAAGTGATCTGGCGGTGGCCTCGGCCCAACGAATGCTCGGACTCTTCAGGATCTCGTGCGCGAGCGGCATGTCGTTGACCACCGGGATGTTGCCGGCCGCCAGCATCTCCTCGGCGACCAGGGTGATGTTCGTGAAGGACAACGCCAGTCCGGCGATGGTCCGCCCGTAGAGGTCGTTCAACTCGGCGGCACTGACCCAGCCGTGGAAGGTGTGCGGCACGTCCAGCCCTCGCGGCGCTTCGCCGTACACGTGGATCTCCTGCTCGGGGTGCGCCCTGTGGAACTCTCTGAGTGCCACGTAGGCGAGCTGATAACCGCGCCGCGCGTCGTCGCGACGACTGTAGAAGACGATCCCGGAGCGCGATGTCGTCGTGGGAGGCAGGCGGTAGGCCTCGGAATCGCACCCGAACGGGATGACCGTCGAGCTGAGACCGGCCGCTTCGCGGATCATGCCGTCCAGCATCTCTCCGAGCACGATTCGGCGCAGCGGGAGCCGGTAGGTCATCGCCGCGAATTCGTACTGCGCTCCATGTGCATAGAAGTACGGCTCGAAGTCCTGGATGAAATACGCGCGCTGCATCGGCGCGGCGCCGTGCTTGACCAGCACGTGTGCGGTCTCCCAGGCCGTGGCGACGGCGACGTCGATGTCACGGATGCCCGTGCTCGCGTCTCGCACCCGGGCCGCGACGCGGGGCCAGTGCCTGCGGATGCGCTCGGTCAGTGAGGCGGCGTCCAGACCGTGCCGGTCGTACACGAACAGCGTGCACCGGTGGCCGCGCTTCTCCAGCGCCTCCACCATGCGGAAGATCGTGGTGTGCCCACCCGACCCGGGCGCGGGGGGAGTGATGATCCATCCCACCGAGAGCGACTCGCCGGCCGGGACCGGGGCGGCAGGGGTCGGCAGTTCCTCGGGGATGCCGGTGAGCACGTCCTCGAGGCGCAGGTTGAACCGCAGGTCGGCTGCCCCACTCGCCTCGTAGGTGCGGCGCGCCATGCGCTGCACGAGACCGTGCGGTCCGACGCGTGCGGCGCGGCGCAGCCTGACGAGCCCGCGCCGAAGATGTGCGTTCATTTCATGACCCCTCTTTCATGACGACGAATGCGAGAGCGCAGCTCGTGGACGACATCCCGGAACGCGGCCGGAAGGAGCAGCCGCGCGACGCACAGGTGAACGATCAGCACCGCCGCCCCCACGATCAGTATGACCAGGATGCTCGGCATTTCCGGGAGGAGCACCAGGGTCCCCCATCCTGCCAGCGCCGAGGCACCCATGGCGGTCATCGCCGCGAGTATCCGGCGCACGCCGATCCAGACGCTCGCGCCGATGACCCGAGCAACGAGGATGATCCGGACGATGGTGGCGACCGCCGCCACGACGGCGAATCCCGTGGTGATCGCCACGATGCCGTGCCTCGCGAGCACCGCGGTGACGATCACGGTGACGACGTCGGTCACCGTCGCATAGACGAGCCACATTCCCGGGCGGCCCAGCCCGTAGAACAGTCCGTGGTCGAGGGTCGCGGCGAGCGTGAAGAGCGCGGCCACGGACAGTGCCTGCGCCGCCCCGACGCTGTGCGTCCATTGCGGACCGAACAGGAACGGCACCAGGACGGGCGCGGTCACCAGGATCGCCGTGAGTGCAGGCGCGATGACAAGGTACGACAGCCCGAGCGCCCGGTCATATCCGCGCCGCAGGCGCCCCCGGTCTTCGCGCACCTGTGCGAAGACGACGGTCGACACGGGGGTGATCGCCGCCCCGGCGATCTCCTGACCGGTCTGCACGAGGCGCTGCGCCACGGTGAGCTGCCCGAGCGCCGCTGCGCCGAGCACGTTCGAGATGATCGCGTTCTCTGCCCACTGACGCCCCATCGCGATGGCATTGACTCCGACGACCTTGCTTCCGAAGCTGAACATCGTGCGGAACTGAGTCCAGTCGAATGCGCGACTGGGACGCCAGCGCGCCGCCACCCAGGCCGCGATCATCGTCACCACCTGGGCCACGACCACCTGTGCCACGAGCGCCCACACTCCCGCGCCGGAGACAGCCATCGCAATGGCCACGATCTGTCCGACGAGTGCCGCGACGGCCGCCTGGATGGACAATGCCCGGAAGCGCATGCCACGCCGGAGCAACGCAATGGGAACAGCAGCAAGGCTGACGAAGATCACCGCGGGAGCCATCGCACTGATCACACCCGCGACGCCGGGAACACCGAAGAGCGACTCCAGCAGCGGTGCCGACGCGACGAGCAGAACGGAGAGCATCAGACCCGAGAGAGCCGAGTACCAGAATGCGGTGCTCGCCACGTGCCCCTTGATCTCCTTGACCTGAACCAGGTAGGTGGCGAAACCGAGGTCGGCGATCAGGTACACCACGGGTACAACGGTCATCGCCACGGCCACGAGGCCGAAGTCGCTCGGCGACAGGAGCCGCGCCAGCAGCACGACCGTCACGAAGCCGCCCGCCTTCGCAAGCCACGTCTGCGCTGTCAGCCAAGCGACGCTCGACGCGGCCTGCGAAGCCAGGCCACTGTTCCCCGGATTGCCCGTCATACGGATACGTGTCTCCTAGCCGACAGCGTCACGCAGTGTGCTGACGACGCGCTCGACCGCCTCCATGCGCAGGCCGGGGTAGATCGGCAGAGACATGATCCGCTGCGCCTGAGCCTCCGCGACCGGGAACGAGCCGTACGACCCCAGCTCCCGCGTCCGGAAGGCCGGCAGAAGGTGCACGGGTGTCGGATAGTGGATGCCCACCCCGATGCCGGAGGCAGCCAGGTCTGCGAAGACCCGATCACGGTCTTCCACCTGCACGACGAACTGATGATGGACGTGCTCCTCACGCGGCCCGACCGGCGGGAGGGTCACGGCCGCGACGTCGGCGAGCGCCTCGTAGTAGGCGTCGGCGATCGTGCGGCGCTCCTCGTTCCACTCGTCGAGACGGCGCAGCTTCGCCGACAGCACGACGGCCTGCAGGCTGTCCAGTCGGGAGTTCGTTCCGATGCGCTCATGCTGGTAGCGGTCCACTCCCCCGTGGTTGCGCAGCTGACGGACGGCATCCGCAAGCTCGTCCGAAGCAGTGGACACGCCACCGGCGTCACCGTAAGCGCCGAGGTTCTTGCCCGGATAGAAGCTCGTTGCGGCGATGTCGCCGAGCGTTCCTGCGGCGCGTCCTCGCAGTCGGGCGCCCTGGCTCTGAGCCCCATCCTCGATGACCGCGATCTCCGGACCCACCACCGCACGCACCCGGTCCACATCCACGACCCTTCCGTACAGGTGCACCGGGATGACCGCGCGCGTCCGCGGCGTCAGAGCGGACTCCAACTGATCCAGGTTCATCAGGAAATCGTCGCCCGAGTCGACCAGTCGCACTGTGGCGCCGACACGAGCGACTGCCTCGGCGGTGGCCACGAAGGTGTTGGCGGGAACGATCACCTCATCGCCCCGCCCGATGCCGAGTGCCAGCAGCGCCATCTCGAGGGCGTCCGTGCCGTTGCCCACGCCGATCACGTGCGGCGCATCCAGATACTCGGCGTAGGCACGCTCGAACTCGAGGACTGCGGGCCCGAGCACGTATGAGGTGTTCGCCAGCACATCCGCGAACCCCTCGGCCACCTCGTCCGCGATGATGCGGTGCTGATGCCCGAGGTCGAGCATGGGCACGGTGAGGGTGTTCATCACACTGGGCGTGTTCATCGGGAGGACTCTCCGTTCTTGGATGGGACGGTGTCGAGCGGCACCGTCTGCCGATCGGCCGAGGTGAGTTCCCGCAGGAACTCGCTGAGTGAACCGGTATCGGCATCGATTCCGCCCCCTTCAGCGAGCAGCTCGGCCACCTGCGCGCTCAGGGTCTGCCGCGCCTGCCGCAGCCGGCGCTGCGCCCGCTCGGGATCCGTCACGACGGCCGGATCCTCGAGCACGCGGAAGGCCGAGTAGCGCTCGCGAAGGTCGGCCTCGCGCGTTCCGAAGTCGGTGATGTGCATGTTATTGCCGTGCACTCGGTAATACGCCTGAATCGGCCCATGGATCTGGCCGATGTCCCAGCGCGCCGCCATGCGGAGCCAGTATTCGAGGTCACCCGTGTGAGGCAGTTCAGGGTTGTAGTAGCCGATCTGCTCCATCGCCGACGTGCGCACGACCGCCTCGGGCGAGGCGATCCAGTTGTAGCCGCTTCTCGCCACGCCTTCGGTCCACTCGTCGCCGCCCCAGATCCGCCAGAGATGGTAGGGGCGGTGCCGTCGAGGCAGCCTGTCGGTGTCTCTCTCGAACGTCGCGATTCGCCCGTACACCATGCCCACGCGCGGATGATGCTCCATCAGAGACACCGCTCGACTGAGCGAGCGTCGCCCGATCAGATCGTCGGCGGAGATCAGCGCGGCATACTCGGTCTCGACCAGACGGAGGCCGTCGTTGTACGTGCGGATGTGACCGCGATTCTCCTCGTGCACGACGGCGCGGACTCGCGGGTCCCGGGCTGCGAGGTCACGGGCGACATCACCGGAGCCGTCCGGAGATGCGTCGTCGACGATGATGACACGAGCATCCACATCCGGCTGTTCCAGCACGCTGGAGACTGCGGCTTCGAGATAGTGCCCGTAGTTGTAGCAGGGGATGACGGCCGTGACGCTCGCTCCCTTGGATGATCGGGGCAGCACGATGTGCTTCACGATGCACCCTCCAATCGTCGGGCCGGCACTCCGACCCATGTCTGCTGTTCCGGCACGTCGGCGAGGACCGCCGCACCCATTCCGACTGTGGCGTCCGCTCCGACTGTGACGCCCTGTCGAACCGAGGCGTTCATCCCGATGTATGCCGCTTCACGGACGCGGACGGACCCGCCGAGCGCAACGCCGGCGGCCAATGTGCTGAAGTCCTCCAGCACGTCGTCGTGCGTGATCGTGCTGTTCGGCATCACCACGACATGACGGCCGATCCGCACGTCTGCCGTGACGACGACGGAATCGAGCAGGATGCTGCCCGGACCGATGTCGCTCGTCCTGCCGATCCGCGCCGAGCGCGCGACGAAGACGCCGTAGCGCCCGTCGCCGATGCCGGCCTCGGCGAGCCGACGCACGATCGTCCGCCGGCCTGAGCCCGGACCGACGCAGACGAGCAGCTGCTCGTCGCGATCTGCAGCGAGGTCCGGCCCGCCGAGCACCGGGACGCCGTCGATCGCACTGCCGTGGCGTGCAGGATCGTCGTCGAGGATGCCGGTCACGCCGGCGATCCCTGCGGCCAGCACCTCGCGCGCCAGACCGCTCGCGCCGATCAGCAGAACCCCCTCGCTCACAGTCACGCTCCCGGATTGCGCAGCACCGCGATCACGCGGTCCTGATCGGCATCGGACAGTGTGTGGAACAGGGGCAGGATGAGGGTGCGGTCCGTGAGCCGCTCCGTGGTCGGTAGCCCTCTCGCGGGGGTCAGGTCGCGGTAGGGCGGCTGGCGGTGCGAGGACATGATGCCGCGCCGGGCCGAGACGTCGGCGTGCGCGAGCGCTTCCAGCAGCCCTTCCCGGTCGGTCGGGTACTCGTCGCAGACCTCCACCCAGAACGACTGGAAGTTGGCGGTGCCGTACCCGGGGTCACGTACGGGACGCAGCCCGGCGACCTCGGAGATCCGCTCCCGGTACCGAGCTGCGAGCTCCCGGCGCCGTGCCACCATCTGCGGCAGTTTGCGGAGCTGCACGAGTCCCACGGCGGCCTGCAGGTCCGTCATCCGGAAGTTGAACCCGATCTCGGTGTACTCCTCCGCGGGCGGCAGCACCGACCGGTGCCGGTCCGCTGCCGACACGCTCATCGCGTGCTCGCGCAGATGCCTGGCCCTCGCCGCCCAATCCTCTCGTGCGGTGGTGATCATGCCGCCCTCACCTGTGGTGAGCAGCTTGCGCGGGTGGAAGGACCACGCCGCGATGTCGGCGCCTGCCCCCACCGGGCGGCCCTTGTAGGTCGAGCCCGCACCGCAGGCGGCATCCTCGATCACGACGATGTCGAGAGGATCGGTGACGCCGCGCACGTCGTCCAGGTCGAGCGGAACTCCGCCCTGGTCGACGCCGATCACCGCGCGCGTGGCCGGAGTCAGAGCCTCACGCACGGTTTCGCCGGTGATGTTCCCCGTGGCCGCGTCGACGTCGGCGAACACGGGGTTCGCCCCGACGTAGCGGACCGCGTTCGTGGTGGCGATGAACGAGAAGGACGGGATGACCACGTCATCGCCCACCCCGATGCCCGCGACGAGCAGCGCCAGATGCAGCGCGGTCGTGCAGCTGCTGGTGGCGACGGCGAAGGGTGCCTGCATCGCCGCTGCGAACTCCTCCTCGAATCGCGCGACGCGCGGGCCCTGAGCGACCCAGCCGGAGGCGATGGCGTCGGCGACGGAGTCCGCCTCCTCCTGGCCCAGCCAGGGGATCATGACGTTGATGCGGTCGCTCACGATGCCACCGCCGCCCGACCGGCAGCGACCTCCTCACGCAGCGGTCGCCACCACTCGACGAGCCGGCGGAGCCCCTCTTCGACGCCGATCGTGGCCTCGAATCCGAAGTCTTCCCGTGCGGCGGTCGTGTCGGCCAGGCGACGGGCCACGTTGTTCACTGCCCGTGCGGGACCGAACTGGACTCCGAGCTCGGAGTCCATCACACGCAGCAGAGCCTCCGCCAACTGCAGCAGGCTGGTCTCGGTGCCGCTCGCGATGTTGTAGGTGCCTTCGACGATGTCGCTCTGCGCGGCGAGCACGTTCGCGCGCGCGATGTCCGGGACGCAGACGAAGTCCATGGTCTGCTGGCCGTCGCCGAAGATCAGCGGGGGCTTCCCGTCGGCGATGCGCTCCATCCAGCGCACCAGCACCTCGGTGTAGAGGCCGTGCACGTCCATCCGCGGTCCGTAGACGTTGAAGTACCGCAGCAGCACGTAATCGAGCCCGTTCATGGCGCGGAAGCTGCGGATCAGTCCCTCGTTGAAGGTCTTCGCCGCCCCGTACAGCGTGTCATTGTTCTCGTGATGGTGGCGCTCGGTGGTCGGGAACTCCTCAGCCATCCCGTACACCGAGGCGCTGGAGGCGGCGACGAGTTTCTTCACCTTGTGCGCTGCGGCCGCCTCGACGACGTTGAACGTGCCGTCGACGAGCACTTCCAGTGCCAGACGCGGTTCCTCCGCGCACTGGGTGATGCGGATGGCCGCCTGGTGGAACACGATGTCCTTGCCCGCGACGGCCTCGTCGACGACGCTGCGGTCGCGGATGTCGCCGTCGATCAAGGACACGCGCCCTGTGGCGAGTGCGTCATCGAGGTTCGCCCGGCGCCCTCGGACGAGGTTGTCCAGAACATCGATGTGAGCGGCTCCGGCATCCAGCAGCTGGTCCACCAGGGTCGAGCCGATGGTTCCGGCTCCGCCGGTGACGAGGATGTCGGCGTCTTCGATCTGAGTCATGACAGTGCCATTTCGTGAGCGTTGTGAACGGGATACGGTGCGCCGGCGGCCGCCAGGCTTCCACGAGTCGCTTCGAGAATGGACAGCACCCGCAGCCCTGAGGCCCCGTCGGTGCGAGCCTCGCGCTTCTCGCGGATCGCCGATGCGAACTCAGCGGTCATGTTCGACAGCGCCTCCTTCTCGGGCAGCGCCGGCGACCAGGTGTCGCCCAATCGATAGGAGATGGTCGCAGCACGCGCGTCGCTGGTGGTCGCCTTGAACTGCTCGGCCAGGTCGACTCCTCGGTCGTACACGCTCAGCCGCTGCTGGGGGTTGAGGTCGTCCCAGACCAGGGTGCGCTTGGTGCCGCCGATCACCATCTGACGGATCTTCGTCGGACTCAGCCAGTTGACGTGGATATGGGCGATCGCACCTCCGGTCAGCGGCATCGTCAGATACCCGACGCAGGACTTTCCGGTGTTGAGCGGGTCGGCCCCGTGAGCGGCGACGGTTGCCGCATCCAGGCCGCCCGGCAGCACGAAGTCGATGATCGACAGGTCGTGCGGCGCGAGATCCCAGAACACGTCGACGTCGGGCTGAATGAGACCCAGGTTGATGCGCACGCTGTCGACGAACAGGATGTCCCCGAGCTCGCCGGCGGCGATCAGCTCTCTGATCTTCAGCACGGCGGGCGTGTAGCAGTAGGTGTGGTCGGCCATCAGCACCAGGCCGTTGGCCCTGGCCAGGTCGACCATCTCCGCACCACGACTGCCTTCATCGGCGAGCGGCTTCTCGACGGTGACGTGCTTGCCCGCGGCGAGCGCGGCCATCACGATCGGATGATGCGTCCGCGCGGGCGTGGCCACGGCGACGGCATCGATGCTCGGATCCGCGAGCACCTCATCAAGGCTCGTGGAGATCGGCACTCCACCGACCCGATCGGCCACTTGCTGTGCCCGCTCTGCATCCAGATCGCAGATGACAGCGAGCTCCCAGTCCGGATTGACGGCGAAGTTCCTCGCCAGATTCGGTCCCCAGTACCCTGCGCCGACAACGCCGACGCGCATGCGTGATGACACCACGCTTCCCCTCCCCAGTTGTTCCTTCTCTTGTCCGGGCCGTTCCCTTTGCGGCCCATCCGGTCCTGGCGACAGACCGTGTCAGTCGCCAGGACCGAAGATTATGTCCACCCAGTAGTTGTGGTCCGACACCGTCCCCGGGTAGTCGGTCGACAGCGTGAACGCGCTGCCGTGCACGGGGATGTTGAAGTGGCCGATGACGAGTTCGCTCTTCAAGGCGTCCAGGTCGACGGCGTATCGACCGGTCGTGCTGTGCAGTCCGACCCTGTACTCGATGCCGGGGACCAGGTCGACCGGTGTGGTCAGCTCGGCCGTCTGCCAGCCTTCGGCACTCTCGTCGCTGAACACGATCTCGGCGAGCTTCGTCCCATCAGCACGCCACAGGTACCCCGTGTGCGCTCCGGTGTTCGCCGCACCCTTGTAGAAGCGAATCGCGGTCGCCTTCCCCGCCGTGTCGACGAAGAAGCGGGTGGCCACCTGCACGCTCGACGGATCGTTCCAGGCACCGTTCGCCGGCACCGCATCTCCGAAGATGCTCGTCGTCGTGAGTACCGTCGGCTCATCTGCCGTGCTGAAGGTCCAGGTGCCGTCGGCGACTTCGGCTTCGGGCACGGTCACCGTGACGTGATAGGTGGCTGACCATGCGAACGGATCCGTCGGAGTGAACGTGAGCGTGCGGGTATCACTGTCGTAGGACGCAGAGCCTCCGACGGTTCCGTCGGGCCCGGTCACGGCGATCTCCGCAGACGGCTGGGCATTCGCGAAGGTCGCGATCACCGCCGCAGTCGGAGCGACATCGGCGGCAGACACCGCCGGCTCGACGGCCGTCATGGTGACGGTCGGCGTCGGCTCGGGTGTCGGAGTCGGGGTCGGCTCAGGTGTCGGCGTCGGCTCGGGTGTCGGAGTCGGCTCGGGCGTCGGCGTCGGCGTCGGCGTCGGCTCAGGCGTCGGCTCAGGCGTCGGCTCAGGCGTCGGCGTCGGCGTCGGATCCGGTTCGGGCGTGGTCTCGTTCGAGATCTCACCGAACGCCACCTCGGCATCCACGAAGTACGCGGTGGAGTTCCAGGACTGCGTCGGGAATGCGCCGCTCGCGGTGTAGGCAAAGCGGCCGTTGTCTCCGGCCGGAGCGATGATGTGATCGCGAGCCACCGGGTTGGTGAAGTATCCGGATGTGGCGGAGTAGCCGCCGTTCGGCGCGAAGTACGACACGACGTACGTCTCGCCCGGGACGAGGGCGATCGGGGTGCTCAGCGCGGCGCGCTGCCATCCTGCCGCAGTCTCGCCGGTGAACTGCACCGTCGCCAGTCGGTCTCCCTGTGCATTCCACAGGTGCCCGACGTGCGTGCCCGTGTTGCCGGAACCCTTGTAGAAGCGGATCGCCGTGACCTGACCGGGGTATGCCACCGAGAAGGCGGTACCGACCTCCACTGCCCGGTCTGCAACGGATTCCACCGCCGGTGTCTCATCACCGAAGAGCGTCGACACGACACCGTCGAGGTCAGGCGCAGCGGTCGTGAACTGCCACTGGTCGATGTCCTGTCCACCCGCGCGGACGGTGACCGTGTACGTCGTCGTCGCGCTGAGCGCGGTGGCCGGAGTGAACGTGACGGTGCGGTTGGCGGCGTCGTAGCTCGACGTGCCGGTCACCTCGGCACCGTCCTTGCTCAGGGTGATCTGTGCGGTGACATCCGCGGAGAGCACTGCGGTGATCGCGTTGTCCGCTGCTGCCGACGCGCCCTCGGGCGATCGATCCGTCACGGTCAGCGCAGGTCCCGGTTCGGAGCCGCTGGAGAACTCGACATCGACGAAGTAGTTGGTGGACTCCCAGCTCGAGGTCGGCATCACGCCACCTGAGCCGTAGCGGAACGTGCCGTTGGCACCGGTGGCCGCGACCAGCGGACCGCTTGCGACGGGGTCGACGAAATAGCCGCTCGCATACGCGTACTTGCCCTGCGGCGAGAGGTACGACACCACGTAATCCGCGCCGGCGGTGATTTCCACAGGAGAGACGAGCGCGGCGCGCTGCCATCCGTCCGCGGTCTCGTTCTGGAAGGTCACGGTCGCCAGAGCAGTGCCGTCGGAGGACCAGAGCGTGCCCTTGTGGATACCGGTGTCGCCGGCCGTCTTGAAGAAGCGCAGCGCTGTTATCCGACCCGACAGCGTGGAGTGGAACCTCATACCGAGCTCCACGGATCTTCCGTCGGATGCCGTCGAGACCGCAGGCAGTGAGGTACCGAAGAAGGTGACGTCGTGCACCACCGTGTTGATCGCCGTCCGGAAGGACCAGGCGCGGTCGAAGCCGGCGCCCGATGCCCCCACGATCCCGCCGAGCGACACCGAGACCACCGTGTCGTAGGGCAGATCCGCGGTGGGCGTGAACGTCGCCGTCTTGTCATCGTTCGAGAGCGTCGTCGTACCCGTGACCGTCGCGCCGCCCGCGGTCAGAGTGAACGTCGGGGCCGACTCGAGTGCCTCGTCGAAGGTCGCGCTGATCGTCGTGTCCACAGCCACACCGGTCGAGCCCGCCGCCGGGGAGCCGGTGGTCAGCTTGGGTCCGCTCGCCGAGCGGATGAAGATCGGATCGACGTAATAGCTCGTCGTCGACGGCTGGGTCGGGAATCCGCCGGCGTAGGTGAACACGCCACCCGATGCCGGCACCGACAGTGGACCGCGCACGAAGCTGTTCGCGAAGGCGCCGGGTGCCGCGGCATATCCGCCGGCCGTGGCGACGTACGACACGACGTAGGCGACGCCGGGGTTCACTGCCACCGGTTCATCGAACATGGCGGTCTGCCAGCCCGTCGACGACTCGTTGGCGAAGTTCACACGGGCGAGCACATCGCCGGTCGACGACCAGAGAGTTCCGACGTGGGCGCCGGTGTTCCCCGCGCCCTTGTAGAACTTGACGCCGGAGATGAAACCCGCGTCCGACACGGTGAACATCGTTCCGACCGTCACCGATCCGTCGGACACGGACTGGATCGGCGGAGTGTCCGCGCTGGTGTACAGGCTGCACGGGCAGGAGTTCGAGGACGAGTCGTTGGCCGTCGTGAAGGTCCAGTCGGCTCCGGGATCGAACGTCGTCGCATCCACCGGGGTCGCCGAGACGGTCACCCGGTACTGCGTCACCGGATCCAGCGGCGCTGCGGGTGTGAAGCGCGCCCGACGATTCGTCGCGTCATATGCGAGCGCACCCGGCACGGAACTTCCGTCGACGAGCTTCGTCAGCGCGATCTGCACGGAGCCCGCCTCGACAGGACGGGTGAAGGCGGTCGTGATGAGCGTGTCCTTCGCGACGCCCGCCGCGCCGACGGCGGGAGACTGCGCTGTCAGTCGCACCGGCGAGTCGTCCGCCGCCTCGAACAGGACGTCGGCGAAGTAGTTCGCCGCACGATACGACGTGGTGGGGAACGTCCCCTGCGGGCCGTAGACCCCGGCTGCCGAATCCGCCGATGCCTGCGGCGTCACCAGCGGTGACGTCGCCTGCGCGTTATACGGCCAGTAGTACTCCTGGTACGCATAGCCGCCGTTCGGCGCCGAGTACGACACCGTGTACTGCTGCCCCGCCGTCACGGCGATGGGCTCGGCGAACAGAGCCCGCTGCCAGCCGGTCGCCGATTCCCCGGTGAACAGGACACTGGCCAGCTTCGTGCCCTGCGCGTTCCACAGGGACCCCGTGTGCTGACCGGTGTTGGCCGCACCCTTGTAGAACCGGACACCGGTGACGAACCCGTCGACCTCGGCGCTGAATCGCACGCCGACTTCGACCGATCCCGTGTCGGCTGCCGATGCCTGAGGCGGCGTGACCGTGCCGAACAGCGAGTACGGTCCGCCCACGTTGACGTTCACCGTCGTGCCCGTCGCGCTCTTGTTGGCGCTGTCGTCGATCGCACGTGCCTTGACCGGCACACTTCCGGAGCCCTGCTGCACGTACGTGTAGCTCCACGAGGTGGTTCCTGAGGCGAGCCGCCAGGTCGCCCCACCGTCGGTCGACACCTCCACTCCGGCGACGACGCCCCCGACGTCCGATGCCGTTCCCGTCACGGTCACCGACGTGCCGCTGGAGATGGCCTGCCCCGGTGTGGGAGACGTGATGGTCGTGGTCGGCACGGTCGTGTCTGTGCTCTTGGAAGCCGGCTGGAGCGTGGACATCAACGTGCTGGGCTGCGCACCCATGTCGGCGAGCAGGTTGACCTGCGCCTGCTGAATCCGCGGGTCGGAAGCCGCCGGCACACCGGCATCGTGGTTGTCGTCGAGACCCCAGCCCCACTGCACGGTGCCCGCGCCGAAGACGAGCGCGCCGCTGTCCGCCCGGTAGAGCGTGATGTTGTGCGTGGTGGTCCCCTCGGCGACGTCGTTGCCGTAATCGTAGAGGTACTGCGATGTGGCCCTGGTCGTCGTCGACATCCGAATCAGACCACCCGGGCGGAAGCCGTTGTCGACGTCCTCGTCGGACTCGTAGCCGATGATGCCCTGGCCCAGGTCTGCGGACGCACCCGGTGCGAGCGAGGCGAGGCCCGTGTTGCGCCAGAACCGCAGCTTGCCCTCCGCGGCGGTGACGGTCAGCGGTGCCGAGATGTCGTTGACCATGTACATGGTGCCGGTCAGCGCGTTCTCCGGCTCGTGCCCCCCATCGGATGCGTCGGCGAACCGCGGGTCGCGCCAGGTTCCGGTCCATTCGGACGTCGAGGAATCTATCTTGCCGCCGCCGCGGTTCTGGGCGTTGCCCCAGGTCTCCTTGTACGAGACCAGCGTGCGGTAGGCGGTGTCGTCCGCGCTGGATGCTTCGTATCGGGTGTGCCAGTACCCCTCGTTCCCCGAGAGGAACTGCAGGTTCACGCCGGCATCGCGAGCGGCCTCCATGTTGTCCCGCTGCGCCGCCGACCAGTACTCGTCATGACCGACGGAGAGGAACACCTTGTGGTTGAGGAGTTCGGAGCCGCGGCGGTCGGTGTCGACACCGGCGATGTAGGACATGTCATAGCCGTTGCGCTCCAGGAACTGCACGGTGGCGTATTCGGCGCTGAAGTAGAAGCTGCGGTCCTCGACGGTTCCCCGGGTGGCGAACGGTCTGTTGTAGCTGATCTTGTACGCCCGCCCGTTGGCGGCTCCCTGATAGAAGTCCGATCCGCCGTATGTGTTGTAGGCGTGCCAGGTCGGGTCGGAGGTCTGGAAGACGATGTCGGAATGGTTTCCGTCGTTGCGGACGATGAAGATGATGTGGCTGGAACCACCGGTATCGGCGCGCTCCAGCAGTGCGATGTAGACACCCGACACGGCGGTCGACGGGACATTCCACGACGCCGAGACGCCCCAGGTTCCGCAGTCGAAGAGCTCGGTGGTCACATCCGAGATGCACTCCGGCTGGTTCTGCGGCAGAGTCGCGGTCACCGGTACGGACTGGATGAAGCGGGCGCCCTTGCCCTGATACCAGCCGGTGCGGTAGATGCGGACCGAGTACGCCGAGGCATCCGTGTCGATCTTGAAGTCGATCTTGCTGCCCGCGTTCACGCTGATATCGGTGGCGAAACCCTGGATGCTGGGGTCCCCTGCGCCCGAGATGTCCCATTCGCGGCGGTCGGCACCCGGCTTGGAGTTCTCGCACGCGATCGCGTTGATGTCCGCCCCGCACGGACTGCCCGCGGCCTGCGCCGGTGCGCTCACGAAGATGAGCATGGATGCGACGACGGCGAGTACGGCTGCACACGCCATTGAGACCCACCCGCGTCGATGCGCGCGTGCAGTCCATTCCCCAACGATATTCACGTTGCCCCAGTCCCCAGAACTGTCGTGGAAGCCTTAAGAGAGCCACCCACGAATTCGGCCTTGATGAATGCTCCGCGATTCCCCTCACGGAGCATTCAGGTCTCCCCGCAGGCAGTCTAGCGGTGCGGACGGCCCGAAGTCACTAGTCATTTCGTACGAGCCCCGATCTGCGGGCGCCGCGTGCACGCGTCCACCGGATGCGCCATGATGGGCAGGTCATTACTGGGGAGGTATGAACGATGAGAATCTCTGTGATCGGATGCGGCTATCTGGGAGCCGTACACGCGGCATCCATGGCGTCGATCGGCCATGAAGTCGTCGGCATAGATGTCGATGCACGCAAGATCGAGGCTCTGGCGCGGGGCGAGGCGCCCATCTTCGAGCCCGGGTTGCCCGAGCTGCTGGTGAGCGGGGTGGCATCCGGTGCACTGCGCTTCTCGACCTCTATCGCGGATGCCGCAGGCAGCGATGTGCATTTCATCACCGTGGGCACTCCGCAGCTTCCGGGTTCGGACGCCGCCGATCTGCGCTACGTTCGCGCCGCCTTCGACAGCCTGATCCCGCACCTGCGGGAAGGGGACGTCGTGGCGGGGAAGTCGACTGTTCCGGTCGGCACCGCCGCTGAACTCGCCGTCCCGCTGCATGATGCCGGGGCGACTCTGGTCTGGAACCCCGAGTTCCTCCGCGAGGGCTGGGCGGTGGAGGACACCGTCAACCCCGATCGGGTCGTGGTCGGCGTCCCGTCCGGTCCTGACGGCGAGCGTGCCGCGGGCATCCTTCGCGAGCTGTACAGCACGGCTCTGGCGAACGACATCCCCTACATCGTCACCGACTATGCCACTGCGGAACTGGTCAAGGTATCGGCGAACGCATTCCTGGCCACGAAGATCTCGTTCATCAACGCCATGGCCGAGATCGCCGAGGCGACCGGTGCCGACGTCACGCAGCTCGCCGATGCGATCGGCCATGACAGCAGGATCGGTCGTCGCTTTCTGGGCGCAGGCATCGGCTTCGGAGGCGGATGCCTGCCCAAGGACATCCGTGCGTTCGCCGCACGTGCCGAGGAGCTCGGCCTGCGCGACTCGGTGGGCTTCCTGCGCGAGGTCGATGCCATCAACCTGCGTCGACGGAGCCGGGCGGTGCAGCTCGTGCTCGAGGAGACGGGCGGGTCGGTGGTCGGCACGCGGGTGGCGGTACTCGGCGCGGCGTTCAAGCCGCACAGCGACGACGTGCGCGATTCCCCGGCACTCGATGTGGCGGTGCGGCTGCACGGGCTCGGCGCCCGGGTCATCGTCACGGACCCGCAGGCGGTGCCCACTGCGAGGGCTCTGCATCCGCAGCTCACCTACACGACCTCCCGGGATGAAGCCCTTCGCGATGCCGATGTGATCGTCATCGTCACCGAGTGGGACGAGTACCGCCGTCAGATGTCGCCGGACGATGTCGCAGCGCTCACCGACGGCCGCATCATCGTGGACGGGCGGAACTGCCTGAACGCCGAGCAGTGGCGGTCCGCGGGCTGGCGGTACCGAGGCATGGGGCGCCCTTGAGGTGAACCGTACGGATGCTATCCGGCATCCGCTCCGAGATGATTCTGGATCACGTGCCGGGCGATGGCGATGGAACTCGTCGCGGCAGGCGATGGCGCGTTGCGCAGCACCGTGACAGGACCGATCCGATCCACCGCGAAATCGTCGAGAAGCTCTCCCGCTCTCCCCCAGGCCTGCGCGCGCACGCCGGAGGCCGTCTTGCGCTCCAGGTCCGCCATCGTCAACTCGGGGACGAAACGGCGGGCCTTGTGGAAGTACCGCCTCTTGATGATGGATGCGGAGATCTCGTCGACCCCCATCCGCCAATGCTGCCTGGCCAACGTCGGCGCTCCTGGCCAGCGCAGCGATTGCCAGGTGTCGCGTGGTGAGATCTGCAGCCACCCGTAACCCTCTCTGGCGAGAGCGGGCACGGCGTTCGGCCCGACGTGCACATCGCCGTAGACGCCGCGCGTGAAGTGCACGCCGAGGAACGGGAAGCGCGGGTCGGGGACGGGGTAGATCATTCCGTTGACGAGGTGGGTGCGGTCGTCGCGCAGCTTCCAGTACTCACCCCGGAACGGCAGGATCTTGGGTGAGGCGTCGGCGCCGACGAGCGCGGCGATGAGGTCGGACTGCAATCCTGCCGCGGCGATGACGCGGTCGAAGACGTGCTCCCCGCCGGCGGTGATCACCCGTACACGACCGGTCTCGATGCGTATGCCGGTGGCGCGGCTTCGCAACAGGATCTGCCCGCCGGCTGTCCGGACGTCCTGCGCCATGGCTTCGGTGATCGCGGCGTAGTCGACGACAGCGGTGTGCGGTGAATGCACGGCGGCGACCCCCGCCGCGTGCGGTTCGATCTCGCGCAGCCGATACGGGTCGTCCACCCGCTCCAGATCCGGCACGCCGTTGTGCAGGGAACGACGCTCGATCTCGGCGAGCGCGGCGAGCTCCGACTCATCCACGGCGACGACGAGCTTGCCGGCTTCGAGGTACGGCAGCCCCTTCTCGTCGCAGAACTCGCGGATCAGCGTCCGCCCCTGCGCGCAGAGCGCCGCCTTCAGCGATCCTGGCGCGTAGTAGAGCCCGGCATGCACGACTCCCGAGTTGCGGCCGGTCTGGTGCTGCGCGAGACGCCCCTCCTTCTCGAGCAGCGTCACCTCTGCTCCGGCTGCCGACAGTTCGCGCGCGAGCGCCACCCCGACGATCCCTCCGCCGATGATTCCGATCCGATTCCCCATCTCGGTTCCCTCCTGACTCAGCGCGCCAGGTACGCGGCGAGCGCGTCGTCGGCATCGCGGATCGTGAGACCTGCGCTTTCGATCTTCGACAGATCGAGCAGGCTGTTGCGCGGTCGCGGGGCGACCGGGCCGGCAGCGTCGGCGAAGTACTCATCCGTGCTCACCGGGGTGACCCGCGTCGGGTCGTGGCCGGTGAGCCGGTACACCTCACGAGCGATCCCCGCCCAGGTGCGCGGCTCACCGCCGTTGGTGAGATTGTAGGTGCCGTACGGGGCGCGGGTGTCGAGCAGGTGCCGGATGCCGGCGGCGATGTCGTCGGCGAAGCTGAGCCGACCGGTCTGATCGTCGACGACGCGCGGGTCGACGCCGCGCGCAGCGAGAGAGGCCATGGTGCGGACGAAGTTGTTCCCGTCGCCGATCACCCAGGACGTGCGCACCAGGTAGTGCCGTGGTGCCGTTGAGACCGCGATGTCGCCCGCCGCTTTCGTCTGTCCGTAGACGCCGAGAGGGCTCGGCGCGGCGGCCTCGGTGTACGCCGACGTCGATGCTCCGTCGAACACGTAGTCGCTGGAGACGTGCACCAGGGTGATCCCGTGTTCCGTCGCGATGCGAGCGAGGGAGGCGGACGCTGCGGCGTTGACCGTCCACGCGGCCGTCCGACCGGCCGGGGTCTCCGCATCGTCGACGCGAGTGTAGGCGGCCGCGTTGATGATCGTGCCGTAGTCGCGCCAGCGTCGGGCGGTCGGCAGATCCTCGGACGTCAGGTCGAGCGAGGCCCGGGTGGCGTACTCGACGTGCCCGGCGGCGCCGTAGAGGGCCCGGAGTGCGCGCCCGACCTGGCCGTCGGCGCCGGTGATGAGGATGCGCTTCGCGGGGATCGGAGCGACTTCAGCAAGACGCGGGTGCGCCTTGTCCTTGTCGGAGAGCTCCGCCTGGTCGAGTGAGATGGGCCAGTCGATCGCCGCGGTCTCGTCGGCGAGGTTCAAGAAGGCGTAGTCGACGTCGGGTGACCAGTGGTCGTTGACGAGATAGGTGTAGGTCGTGTTCGGTTCGAGCGTCTGGTACGCGTTGCCGACGCCGCGAGGAACGAAGATGGCCGTGGCCGTGTCGAGCTCGGCCGTGAACACGGTGCCGAAGGTGGGGCCTTCCCGCAGATCCACCCAGGCCCCGAAGATGCGACCGGTCGCGAGCGAGACGAACTTGTCCCACGGCTCGGCGTGGATGCCGCGGGTGGTGCCGACCGCGTCATTGAAGGAGACGTTGTTCTGCACGGGCCCGAAGTCAGGCAGACCCGCTCCGACCATCTTCTCGCGCTGCCAGTTCTCCTTGAACCATCCGCGGTTGTCGCGCTGCAGGCCCAGGTCGACCAGCAGCAGACCGGGGATGGAGGTCTCTCGGATCACGCGCGTCACTGCCCCTTCTGCGCATAGAACGCCTCGGTGGCGTCCTTCGCCGGGGCCCACCATGATTCGTGCTCGCGGTACCAGTCGATGGTGGCGGCGAGACCCCGCTCGAAGTCGCTGTACTGCGGCGACCAGCCCAGCTCTTCGCGCAGCTTGGTCGAATCGATCGCATAGCGCAGGTCGTGTCCGGCACGGTCGGTCACATGGTCGTACGCATCGGCGGGCCGGCCCATGAGGGTGAGGATCAGTTCGACCACATCCTTGTTGTTGCGCTCCCCGTCGGCGCCGATCAGGTACGTCTCGCCGATCCGCCCGGCTTCCAGGATCCGCAGTACCGCGGATGAGTGGTCATCGGCGTGGATCCAGTCCCGCACGTTGAGCCCGGCCCCGTACAGCTTGGGCCGGATGCCGCGGATGATGTTCGTGATCTGGCGCGGTATGAACTTCTCGACGTGCTGATAGGGCCCGTAGTTGTTCGAGCAGTTCGAGATCGTCGCTCGCACCCCGAACGAGCGCACCCACGCGCGCACGAGCAGGTCGGATCCGGCCTTGGTCGACGAGTACGGAGACGACGGGTTGTACGGAGTCGTGTCGGTGAACCGCTCCGGGTCGTCGAGCTCGAGGTCGCCGTAGACCTCGTCCGTGGAGATGTGGTGCAAGCGCACGTCATGCTTCCGCGCGGCCTCCAGCAGCGTGAACGTGCCGACGATGTTCGTGTCCAGGAACGGACGCGGGTCGTGCAGCGAGTTGTCGTTGTGCGACTCGGCCGCGTAGTGCACCACGGAGTCGGCCTCGGCGAAGAGCGAGTCGACCAGGCCTGCGTCACCGATGTCGCCGTGCACGAACCGCATCCGGTCTTCCGGCAACCCCGCGAGCGATGCACGATTTCCCGCATAGGTGAGCTTGTCGAGAACCGTCACGTGATGATCCGTGTGCTCGATGAGGTGGTGCACGAAGTTCGATCCGATGAAACCGGCCCCGCCGGTGACCAGAACCTTCAACGCCTGCCCCGTTCCAACAGATCCAACAGGTATGCGCCGTACCCGGACTTGACCAGCTTCTCGGCGCACGCCCGCAGTTCATCGTCCGTGAGGAATCCCTGACGCCACGCGACTTCCTCGGGAACCCCGATCTTCATCCCCGTGCGACGCTCCATGGTCCGCACGTAGTCAGCGGCGTCCGTCATCTGGTCGAACGTGCCGGTGTCCAACCACGCCGTGCCTCTCGGTAGCACCTCCACCTGCAGCTTGTCGCGTTCCAGGTAGGCACGGTTCACGTCGGTGATCTCGTACTCACCGCGGGCGGACGGCTGCAGGCTGCGGGCGATGTCGACGACGTCGTTGTCGTAGAAGTACAACCCCGGGACCGCGAAGTTGCTCTTCGGCTCTGCCGGCTTCTCTTCCAGCGACACCGCCTTGCCGGCATCGTCGAATTCGACCACGCCGTAGGCCTGCGGTTCGGCGACCCAGTAGGCGAACACCGCGCCTCCGTCGATGGTCTCGAAGCGCTTCAGCTGTGAGCCGAGACCGGGGCCGTAGAGCAGGTTGTCGCCGAGCACGAGCGCCACCGACTCATCGCCGATGAAATCCGCGCCGATGGTGAAAGCCTGCGCCAGCCCATCCGGCGAGGGCTGCTGCGCGAAGGAGATGCGGATGCCGAACTGCGCCCCGTCGCCGAGCAGCCGCCGGAAATGCGCCGCGTCGTGAGGTGTGGTGATCACCAGGATGTCATCGATGCCCGCGAGCATCAGCGTCGACAGCGGGTAGTAGACCATCGGCTTGTCATACACCGGCACGAGCTGCTTCGAGACGCCCAGCGTGATGGGATGCAGCCTCGTCCCCGAGCCCCCAGCAAGAATGATCCCCTTCATGGCTCCCATCCTGGCATCCTCCCCGTCGGCTGCGCACCAGCCGACGGACGGAAGTCCGTCTCAGAAGGCGATGTCGATGGTCGTCAGGATCGGAGCGGCCGCGGGAACCGCCACGCAGATGGTTCGATCACCCGCGTCCGGCACCCATTCCAGCCGATGCTCAGCGATCGCGACGTCGAGCTCTGCCGGCGACGCGAGAAGTCCGCGGCCGGTGGTCTTCGACAGCGCTTCGAGGGCGGACCAGACCTCCACGGTGGTCGCATGCGACGGGCACATCTGCGCGATCCGCTCCCATGCGGCGATCGCGCGCGCCCCCTGCCGGCCGTCCACACCGGCGGCACGGCCGGAGGACTCGATATCGACACCGATCGAGCCCTTGCCGAGCGCGACGACCATTCTGTCCTCGATGCTCGACGTGCTGATGCCTGGCGCATCGCGACCCGGCGCCACGACGTGGGGACGTCCGTGTGATGTTCCACCGCAGTCAACGCACTGCGCCTCCACCGAGACTTCGGAGGGGTCCGCTCCCAGACTGGCGGCGACGACGAGGCGACGAAGCATCCGACGAGCGCCGAACCTGCTCTGCAGCACGGGCCCCGCGCGGCGGCCGGCATTCGTGCGCTCGGACTCGGTGAGCCACCCCCGCCGCACCGCGTCGTCGAGTCCACGGGAGTCGATGTGCGGGGCGGTCATCCGCCAGAGACCCGCCTCCGGAGCGATGCTGCTGTCGGCCGCTGCCTGCACGGCTTCCCAGAGCGACTCGATCCGCACGCGAAGCTCCCGTCAGATTTTCCTGCACCACGACGCAGGATCGTGACTAGACTATGGCCCTAGCCGTGGGGATCGGCGTGCATTAGGGGAGATGCAGCAATGGGGATCAAGCAGAATGAACTGTGTCCTGTCGTCTTGACGACGGTTCGAGGAATCGCGTGACTCGTGAGCGATTTCATCGGCACCACTGACGAGCTTCTCGCGGTGAAGACGGGGCTGACCCGGAACCAGTTCCTGATCTGGCTCGGGCAGGAGACCGTGCCCGACAAGCCGATCTTCAACGAGCAGAGCGTATTCATCATTCACGGCGAGGTCGATGTCTCCCGCTTCGACGAAGCCCTGCAGCATGTGATCGACGAGGCGGACGCGCTGCGCACCACGATCACGCGCGCCCATGGCCGCCCGAGCGCCGAGGTGCAGGAGCACCTGGCGTTCCAGTCCGATTTCGTCGATCTGTCCGGAAGCACGGATGTCGATGCCGAACTCGACGCCTGGGCTGTGCGCAACGTCGACGCACCCATCGATCTGACCGTGCGGCCCTTCGAGTCCACGGTTCTGCGGCTGGCTCCGAACAGGTACGCCTGGGCGCTTCTGTGTCACCAGATCCTCACCGACGCGACGTCGATGGCGTTGATCTATCAGCGCGTCGGCGACTGGTATCTGCGCCTCTCCGGTCAGGATGCGCCGTCGCTCGAGGAGGCGCCGTCGTTCGCGTCGTATGTGGAGCACGAACTGGCGGACGCGCACTCTCCGAAGCAGAAGATCCGTGAGGCGTACTGGACGGAGAAGATCACCGAATCCGCTGACCCGGTCACCTTCTACGACGGTCGGGTCACCCCGAAGGCGGTCTCCCGTCGCCATCGGGAGGAGCACTCGCTGGGACCGGCTCTCAGTGGGACGGTTCGCGATTTCGCCCGGTCGGACGGCATCCGCTCGTTGTCCGAGCACCTCTCCTCGTACAGCGTCTACTGCGCTGCGGTGATGACGTACCTGCACAAGATGAGTGGCCATGAGCGGATCGCCATCGGAGCGACCTGGCACAACCGGCCCCGGGCGTTCCAGTCAACCATCGGCCTGTTCATGGTGCAGAACCCGTTCGACGTGAGCGTGGACGCCGACGAGACCTTCCGGAGCCTGGTCAAGAAAGTGCAGGCCCAGGCGCTCGCCACGATGCGGCACCTGCCCTACGCGGCAGGCAATCCCGGGGGCCGCGCCTACGATGTGACGCTGAACTACCTGAAGGTCGTCATCGATCCTTTCGCGGGCATGCCCATCGAGCATCGCTGGTACCGGCCGAGTCACGGTGACGGCAGTCTGCAGATGCAGATCCACGACATCGTCGGAAGTCGGGACGTGACGTTGTCCTTCGATTTCAGCGACGAGGTCTTCGCGCCCGCCGATCGTGAAGCGGTCTTCGCGCATTACACCTCCTGCCTCCGGAATCTCATCGAGAATCCGGATGAGCCGATCCGCTCCCTGCCGATGCTCACCGATGCCGAGCGCCTCGAGCTCGACGCGTGGAACAGCACTGCGCGCGACTACACGCCCGACGAGACTGTCGTGGATCTCTTTCGGCAGCAGGCGGACCGGCGCCCGCACGCGGTCGCCGTCTCGTGCGGCGAGCGGCAACTGACGTACGCGGAACTCCTCGAACGGACTCACGCCGTGATGCAGGAACTGCATTCCGCCGGAGTGACGTCCGGCACCTCGGTCGGCGTGTTCTTGAACCGCTCCGTCGACCTGCTCGTCGGTGTTCTCGGGGTGCTTGCGGCCGGCGGCACCTACGTGCCCTTGGATCCGGCTTTTCCCCGCGAGCGCCTGGACTACATGCTCGAGGATTCGGGTGTCGGAGTGATCCTGACCGAGACGGATCTGCACGGTGAGCTGGATGTGGGCGGCCGCACCGCCGTCGACATCGATCTGCTGAGCACGCCGACGGCGGTCGTGGGCTGGGAAGAGGCACGGCCCGCGCCGGAAGACCTCGCGTATGTCCTGTACACGTCCGGATCCACCGGGCGACCGAAGGGCGTCGAGATCCCGCACAGTGCGCTCACGAACTTTCTGCGCTCGCTCGCGGAGACGCCCGGCTGCGGTGAAGACGACACGCTCCTGGCGGTGACCACACTGTCCTTCGACATCGCGGCGCTGGAACTCTATCTGCCCCTCGTGACGGGCGGGCGGGTCGAGATCGCCTCGCGCGACAGCGTCGTCGATGGACGACTGCTGCGCTCGCACCTCGACAGCGGCGCGATCAGCATCCTGCAGGCGACACCCGCGACGTGGCGGATGCTGATCGATTCCGGCTGGAGCGGAACCCCCGGGCTGAAGGCGCTCATCGGAGGTGAGCCGCTGCCCGCCGACCTCATCCAGCCGCTGATCGACCGGACGGATTCGCTCTGGAACATGTACGGCCCGACCGAGACGACCATCTGGTCATCCGTGGCGCACATCGCGACCGCACCGGCGGTCATCAGCATCGGCCGTCCCATCGCCAATACGGGCTTCCATGTCGTGGATGCCGCGCTGCAGCCGGTGCCGATCGGCGTGGCCGGCGAGCTCCTGATCTCGGGTGCGGGTCTGGCTCGCGGATACCGCGGCAGGCCCGAGCTGACGGCGGAGAAGTTCATCGCGGCGTCCGCGAACGACCACGCGCTCAGCCCGAGGCTCTACCGGACGGGGGATCTCGTCCGATTCACCCGCGCAGGGGAACTGGTGCACCTCGGACGCATGGATCATCAGGTGAAGATCCGAGGGTTCCGAGTCGAGGTGGGTGAGGTGGAGTCGGCTCTCTCGACCCATGACACCGTCCAGCAGGCCGTCGTGGTCGCCCATCGCGCAGACACCGCCGCCGCGGCGCTGATCGCGTATGTCGTTCCCGCAGAGGGCAAGGTTCCCACCCCCGAGAAACTGCGTGAGCATCTGCGCAACACCCTGCCGGACTACATGGTTCCGCAGCGCTACTTGGAGCTGTCCGCGCTTCCCCTCACTCCGAACGGGAAGATCGACCGGCAGCGGCTTCCTGACCCTGATTCCGCGGTCGAGACTGACCCGGCAGGCACATCGAGCACGCTGTCGCCGACAGAGGCACGTGTGGCGGCAGTCTTCTGCGAGGTCCTGAACCTGCCGCAGGCCCACGTCGACAGCGACTTCTTCGAGCTCGGCGGTCAGTCGATCCTCGCTCTGCGGCTCGTCTCGCGACTGGGTGAGGACTTCGGCGTCGATCTGCCCCTGCAGGTGCTTTTCGAAGCCTCCACCGTCGGCTCGCTGAGCCGACGGCTGCAGATGCTGGTCTCGCCGGCCGCGGAGTCGGGGGCGTTCTCGGCGGAGGATGCCGACCTCGAGCAGAAGCTGCGCGTGATCTGGGAATCCGCGCTCGGAACGGAACCTCCCACCGAACGCGCGGTCGCCTCCGCGATGACTGACGCGCAGGTCTTGACACTGCTCACACGCGTCAGGCAGGAGTTCGGCGTCGCCGCCGAGGGCCTCTCGGCGCTCGACTTCCGCTCCGATCCGACGGTGTCCGGACTGGCGCGGGTCCTGCGCGATGCTCTCGAACCGCCTCCTGCGCTTCTCGTGCCCCTGCAGCCGCATGGAGAGAAGGCACCTCTTTTCCTCATCCACGCCGGCGGCGGCTATGTCTTCTTCTACCGAGCACTCGCCGCGCGGCTGGGTCCCCAGCGGCCCGTGCATGCCATTCGCGCCGCCACGCGCCGAGACAGCCGCCGATACCGATTCGATCGCACAGCGAGCATCGAGAACCTCGCAACTCGGTATCTCGAGGAGATCAGAGCCGTTCAGCCCGAAGGTCCCTACTATCTCGGGGGATCCTGCTTCGGTGGGGTCGTCGCTTTCGAGATGGCTCAGCAGCTCACCGCCCAGGGGCAATCGCTCGGAGCCCCGGTGCTTCTCTTCGACTCGTACGTCGGGAAGGTCGGCGGCGAGGATTGGCGCGGCTACCTGTCGCGCACGCTCCGCGCCGTCGCGGACCGGCTCGGAGCGCGTTCGGGTGCCCACCCGGTGGCCCTCGTGTGCGCGATCGCCGTCGCAGCTGTGCGGCGACCGGCGGAAGCGCTCAGACTCGTTCCGCTCACCGCGCGATCTCTGCGACACCGGGTGCGTGGAGCAGTGCAGGTCATTCGCATTCGCCAATGGTTGCGGGACAACATGTCGCGCCAGGAGACCCGGTCCACCGAGCAGGGTCAACTGGATATGATGCACACCTTCCTGCATGTCGCGATCGACCTGGTGACGAAATACCAGCCGAAGCAGTATGCCGGACAGGCTGCGCTCTTCAAGGCGACCATAGGCCCCGACCCGGAGCCTCTCTGGGCGCCCTGGGTGGCGGGCGGGCTGGATGTGCATGTCATGCCGGGTGAGCACCTCGACATGATGGAGGAGCCCTGGGTGGAGCGGACAGCGCAGCGGGTCAGGCAGATCCTGGACAGCTGAGCGGTCACGTCCGCCCCCGCTGAGGGGAGCGTCGGCTCGGCTCGGACGCCGGGTCGCTCACACGCGGCTCAGCACACCATCCGTCTCGCGGTAGCGAGTGTCGGTCGAGGGGCAGACCCAGGATCCGTCGGTCTCGCCCGCGGTGAGAGGAACCCCGGCTTCGCCCACCCATCCGACCCGGCGGGCGGGCACCCCCACGACAAGCGCATAAGCGGGAACATCCTTCACGACCACGGCGCCGGCCGCCACCGTCGCCCACTCCCCGATCGTGACGGGCGCGACGCAGGTCGCGCGTGCGCCGATCGACGCGCCCCGCTTGATGACAACGCCGACAGGCTGCCAGTCGTGCGCGCTCTTCAGCGTGGCATCCGGATTGACTGCCCGAGGGTAGGTGTCGTTCGTGAGTACGACGGCCGGTCCGATGAAGACTCCGTCGCCGAGCCGGGCGGGCTCATAGACCAGCGCGTAGTTCTGCACCTTGCAGTTGTCGCCCAGCACGACCCCGGGGCCGATGTACGCGCCCCGCCCGATGATGCAGTTCTCCCCGATCGTGGCGTCCTCGCGCACCTGCGCGAGATGCCAGATCGATGAGCCGTCGCCGATCGAGGCCCCCGCGGATACATCGGCGGAATCTTGAATACGCACATCGGTCGTCATGCTTTCCAACCTACGCGCCACTGCGCCGTCCGACGATACTTCGGCGAATGCGACAAGACGCCCGGTCGGTCTGGCGCACCACCGGTTTCGGCGACTTCGCCCATAGACTATTGCGAGCGGCGCCATCTGATCGCCGCTGGCACGCTCTCGCATCCCCAGTGCGTGCGTGTCGGCGTGGAGCGTCCCCAGTGCTCTACGTCTGCGGCCCCAGCCGAGTCTCCACTCGCTGGGGCCGTGCACTTGCCGGTCAGGGCGCCGCGCACACGCGGTAGCGGGGTCCGGCGACGAGCGTGGGAGTGTCGCACCGCGCGCCGGTCAACTGGGGGACGTCGGCCATGGCATCCGCATCCCACAGCCCCACGTGCGCACCTGACATCACGATCGGAGCGATCGCGGCGCCCCACGGTCGTGCGGCCAGCCACGGCGTCCCGGTCTGCTGCACCCACTGGCGGATCGGCTCCACAGCCGCCCGCTGGGTGGCGAGCGTCTCCGAGCGCGGCACGGTGGTCTGCTGCACGTGTCCCGCCACGCTCCAGGCGAGCGAGCCGCTGAGCAGCGCCACCAGAACGGCGCCCAGGACCCGTTCGACGCCTCCCCGGCTCACCAGCACCCGCGCACCCCAGACGGTGCCGATCACGATCACGGGGAAGAACGAGAGCACCCCCGCGGCCGGATGCCGCACCCACAACGGGGTGTGCGCCGCCGTGGACCACCAGGCCACGAACGCGAGCCCTCCCACCGCCGACGCGGCGACCAGCATGACCGCATGCCGATCGGCATCCGTGACTCTCCGTCCGACGACCAGCAGTCCGGCGATGATGAGCGCCGCGCACAGCACCGTCGTCGCGACGGCCATCCACGGCGGCAGGAACCAGGCTCCGGCGAGCGTCTCGAGCTTCTGCGCGACTGTCGTCGGCTGCACGTGCTGACCGCCTCCGCGCACGAAGCGCACCAGACCGCGCAAGTGCTCCACGAACTGCGCCGGCCCCATCGACAGGAACGCGGCCACCTCGACGAGCAGAGTCGGCACACCGGCCAGCACCAGCGGCAACCACCCCCGCTTCAGGGTCTGCACGATCCGCTGCCAGCCGTGCCCAGGCGCGAGCACCCAGAGTGCGACCGCGAATCCCGGCAGCGCCAGCAGCGCGATCAGCTTGGCCTGCACGGCAAGCCCGACGAGCAGTCCCGCCAGCCACGCCCGCCGCGGCAGCACCACGAGCGCCCATACCAACAGCGCCGCCGCCGGGATCTCACCGAGCAGATCAGTGGGGCCCTGGAGGGGAGAGACACTGCCGAGGCCGTTGAAGGCCAGCGGCACCGCGGCGGCGATCAGCGCCGCCCATCGACCCGCCGTGCGACGACCGAGCACGACCAGGCCGGCGACCAGAGCGATCCAGAACCCCAGGGGCACCATCCGCGCACTGATCACGGCATCCGCTCCGAAAGCCAGTGCCACTGCCACCGGCAGCAGCACCGTCGGCCCGGTCGAGATCCGCGGATCGAACAGGGTGATCGTCGAGCCCGACAGGGCTCCGTCGCTGGCGTAGCCGAGCCCCGCGAGAAGGTTGCGCGGCACGGTCAGGTTGAACGCCTCGTCCTCCCAGAAGCGGGCCCCCAGGCTGTGCTGGATCACGACCACGTGGCAGACGACCAGCGCCGCCGCCAGCAGCCAGAAGGCGATCGTGCGGGCGGGCCTCATGGCGTCCGGTGCCTGGAGCGGATGCTGCGCAACGGCGCACCAGGTCGCAGTGACAGGCGCCAGGCCTCGCACAGCGCACCGATGACGAATCGGCGCAGCCGCGGCGGCGGAATCAGCGCCGTGACGCCCCCACCCCACATGGTGCCGCTCGTCGACGCGCCGCGGCGAGGGACGCTGCGCACCGCGACGTAACGCACGAGGAAACCGCCGCGGGCCTCAGCCAGGGAGAAGTGCACGTGCGGCACGAGCGCGTCCGCGGGCACCGCATCCGCCAGCAACCGCAATGCCGCCGGCCGGTACGCGCGCAACGGCGTGTTGACATCGGGGACGCGGTGACGTGCCACCGCGGCGATCATCAGACCCACCGCCCCCGTCAGCACCCGCCGATACCAGGCATCGGTGCGGCTGTGGCGCACACCGTGCACGACATCCGCTCCGGTGCTCTCGATCGCCTTCACGAGACGCGCGAAGTCCGGGCCCAGGAACTGGCCGTCCCCGTCCACGTGCACGAGCAGATCCGGATCGAGCGCCAGCCCACTGCGGTACGCGGCCAGCGCGGTCGGCCCGTGCCCCCGGTTGCGTGGCTGGGGCTCCACCCGCACGTCGTCGATGCCCGCAAGCGCAGCGACCGTGGCATCCGTCGACCGGTCATCCGCGACGACGAACGTGACCCGATCGGCGAGAGGCGCCACGTGCTCACGGATCTCGTCGATGAACCCCCGAATGCCCTCCGCCTCGTTGTAGGCGGGCATCACGATGACGAGATGAGCTACGGACACACGGATCCTCACAGTACGACGAGAGCGGACGGTCGCACTCCCCCGGTATTCTATGGGAGCCATGAAGATCCACCCCCGACTGCGTCGGCTCGCCTCTGTCGGGAGTCGCTTCCTCGTCGTCGGTGCGCTCAGCACAATCATCGAGATCGCGGCCTTCAACCTGCTGGTCTACGCGCTGGGCGTGGATGTCGTGTGGGGCAAGATCATCGCTTCGCTCGTCGCCCTGATCAACGCCTATTTCGGCAACCGGGAGTGGACCTTCCGCAACCGCGACCGCCGCGGACGGGTGAACGAACTCGTGCTGTTCGTGCTCACCAATGCCGCCTGCACGGGACTGGGCGCGCTGCTGCTGTGGTCCGGGGTGCAGGGCGTCGGCGCTGTTCTGGGCAGACCCGCCGGTCCGGTCGCCGTGAACATGGTGAATCTCGTCAGCATCGCGATCGTCGTTCTGGTGCGCTTCGTGCTGTACCACACGCTGGTGTTCCGCGTCAGCCCGTCGAAGCGCTGACGCGGAACGTCTCAGACGGATCGACGTCGATCAGCGGCGGTTCACCCGGCGTCGGCACAGCCCGGCGCGTCGATGCTGACCGCCGTCTGACGCACCATCGGCGTGTGGCGCACATCGAGTGGCCCGTACTCCCCTGCTGCCCCCAGGTACTCGACCGTCAGCGTGTGCTTCTGACCCGGCACGTTCTGGAACGGCACCATCACGGCGTTCCGCCCCAGGTGCTGCTTGGGAGCGGGAGCCAGCTCCTTGCCGTCGACCAGCACCTTCGTCACGGTCGCCCCGACGGGGCCGTAGACGACCAGGTTCGTCGCGATGACGCCCTTCTTGAAGAAGCGCGCCGGCGCGACGTACTCGGGCAGATCCGCGGCCTGCGGGGAACTCAGGGTGTTCGTGATGGTCGCGCTCACCTCGAAGACCGGCTTGTCGGGCGCGGTGCACTGCGTGGTGCTCGCGGCCATGTCCAGCTGCATGTAGTAATCGAGCTTGCCCTCGGTGTAGTCGTTCACGTAGGCGCCCACGGTGGTCGTTTCCGCGTTCGTCGTGGGCATCATGCCCGAGAGCCGGGATTCGGCCAGCAGCTCGGTCTGCTTCTCGTCAGAAGGCTGATACATCAGCCGGCCCTCGTCGACGGCTTTCGTCAGACTCTCCAGCAGAGCCTTCGGCTCGGCCTTGCCCGAGGTCAGCGCGTCGAAGATCGCGCGCGTCGACAACGCGAACACAGCGTCCTGCTGGGCGGGAATCGGATACTGGGCGTACACGTCGCTGAGGAGGAAGGGCACGGCGTTCTCGGCGGTCAGGGTAAGCGGCTGATCGAGGACCTTGACCTTCTGACCGTTGAACTCCAATGTCTCGTTGGGCACCTCGGCGGGGCCGGTCGCCTTGAGCAGGTAGCCCAGCGCGACAGGGTCGAACGACACCACGGCATCGATCGGAGTGTTGAACTGCTCCGCCCACCAGGCCCGCACGATTCCCGCCGTCTCCGGGAAGTCAGGAGTGAGCGTGGAGTCCTGGATGTAGCGGCCGATCTTGTCGCCGTACAACGCGGCCGTCTCGGGGTTCAGCTCGGTGATCGGCTGCGGCCGGTTGTTCTTGAAGTCGCTGCTGGAGGCCTGCCGGCCGATGCTGATCCTGCCTTTGTCGACATCGATGCGCACCAGCGCGGCCGGGTTTCCTCCGCTGCCACGCGACTCGGCGTTGTTCTGGAAGATCAGCAGATAGTGCTTGGGGCTCTCGGCGCCGAGGGCGTTCGGCAGCACATCGAGGATCTCGGTGGCCGGACCCAGCATCGGCTCGAGCTCGTCGACCGTGCCGGTGAGCTTGTCGAGCGCACCGCTGACCTGAGGGATCAGCGCGTCGGTGTCGATCGTGTCGAGTTCCTGAGAGGCAGCCGTCACCGCGGTGGATGCCTGGGCGATGATGCCCTGCATGGTGTCGATGCCGGTCAGGTCGACCGCGCCGGCCTTCGGCTTGAGCGCGGCCAGCGACAGGTCGGTCGCCGGGACGACCGCGTCCGTGACGAGGTCATCGGTCACGGCAGCGGCCGTGCGCACGGCATACAGGTTCGGTCCCACGAAGGGGATCCACTCCATGCTCTTCCAGACGCCGTCGTCGGTCTGAGCGCGCGCGTCGGCCGAGAGCACGGACAGCTGCGCAGCCAGCTCCTTCGCGTTGGCATTGTCGCCGGCGAGGATCGCTTCGGAGGTCTGGGACGCCAGGGGCATCGCCTTCTCGAGCGAAGTCTTCGCGCTCATCGCACGGTCGTACACGTGGGCGCCGGCCAGGCCGCCGATCACGAGCACCGCGATCAGGACGAGAAGGATGCTGATCGGGATCCAGAACCGGAAGCTGCGCAGCAAGGGGCGCCGCGGAGGCCGATCGTCATCGCCGTCGTCCAGCGCGGTGAACAGCTCCTGCTCGAACTGCACGAAGTCGGTCTGGTTCTGCCGCTCTCGCTCGGCGCGCCGTTCGGCTCGGGTAGTCATAGCTCCATCGTAGGTTCACGTCGTTGTGCGAAACGGGTATGGCGGGTTCGCCGACGCCGCCGCGCGTCGAGCACCGCGACCGCGACCAGCCCGAGCGCGGCGCCGGAGACGTTCGCGATGATGTCGTGGACGCTGGGCGTGCGGTCGGCGAGGAACAGCGCCTGCACCGACTCGATGGTCAGGGACACGAGCAGGGCGACGGGCATCACGAGGTACCTCGCGCGTCGCAGCAGCAGCGCGAGGCCCACGCCGAGGGGCACGAACAGCAGGATGTTCGCACCGAACTCGACGCGCTCGTATGTCAGCACCGGGAACACCTGGCTGATCAGTCGCAGAAGGCGACCCGACCCGGAATCGACCGGCTGAGGCCAGAACCCGATGAGCGCCAGGGCGACGCCGTAGACCACCACCCAGGTCGACACGCGCCCCCACAGCGGGGGGCGCGGACGACGAGGGTCGGCCCCAGCTGTCACAATGCCAGATGCTGACGCACGAGCGCCGCGAGCGATTCCGCGTGCGCGTGCGCGGTCTCGGCATCCGCAGCCTCGACCATCACCCGCACCAGCGGTTCGGTGCCGGACTTACGCAGCAGCACGCGACCGGTCGACCCGAGCGCGGACTCGACGGCCTTCACCGCGTCCTGCACGCCGACATGATCGGAGACGGCGTCCTTGTCGACGCCCTTCACGTTGATCATCACCTGCGGATACACGGTCATCACCGAGGCGAGCTCGGCGAGCGTCTTCTTCGTGCGCGCCATCTCGGCCACCAGATGCAGACCGGTCAACACGCCGTCACCGGTCGTCGCGAACTCGCTCATGATCACATGGCCGGACTGCTCGCCGCCGAGCGAGTAGCCGCCGGCGTTCATGTCCTCGAGCACGTAGCGGTCGCCGACGCCGGTCTGGCGCACGGTGATGCCGTGCTCGCGCATGGCGACGTGGAGCCCGAGGTTGCTCATCACGGTGGCGACGAGCGTGTCGTCGACCAGCTTGCCCCGGCTCTTCATCGCGACGGCGAGGATCGCCATGATCCGATCGCCGTCGACGACGTTGCCGTCGGCGTCTACCGCGAGGCAGCGATCCGCGTCGCCGTCATGGGCGATGCCCACGTCGGCCCCGACCCGCACGACCTCGGCGGCCAGCTTGTCGAGGTGCGTCGATCCGACACCGTCGTTGATGTTGATGCCGTCGGGGTCCGCGCCGATGACGGTGACCTTGGCGCCGGCGGCGCGGAACACCTCGGGCGATGCTCCGGAGGCCGCGCCGTTCGCGCAGTCCAGCACCACGTGGATGCCATCCAGCCGATGCGGCAGGGAGGCCAGCAGGTGCAGGATGTAGCGATCCTCGGCATCCGAGAATCGCTCCACGCGCCCCACGTCGGAGCCGGTCGGCTGCAGCTTGGTACCGGCCGCCATCGTCGCCTCGATGCGCTGCTCGACGAGGTCGGGCAGCTTCACTCCGCCTCGGGCGAAGATCTTGATGCCGTTGTCGGGGGCGGGGTTGTGCGATGCCGAGATCATCACGCCGAAATCGGCGTCGATGTCCGAGATCAGGAACGCCGCGGCCGGGGTCGGCAGCACGCCGGCATCGAGCACGTCCACGCCGGAGGAGGCGAGTCCCGCCTCGACGGCCGCACTGAGGAAGTGACCGGAGACGCGCGGGTCGCGTGCGACGACGGCGGTGAGCCGCTTGCCGACGGTGCGACGCGCCTCGGCGATACGGCCCTGGCCCAGGACGACGGCAGTCGCCTGGGCCAGGGTGAGCGCAAGGTCGGCAGTGAGGGGGCCGTTGGCCAGCCCCCGCACGCCGTCCGTACCGAACAGTGCCATGAAGGAACTGCGGATCAGCGCTTGGAGTACTGAGGAGCCTTGCGAGCCTTCTTGAGGCCGGCCTTCTTGCGCTCGATGACGCGGGCGTCACGCGAGAGGAAGCCGGCCTTCTTGAGGATCGGACGGTTGTTCTCGGCGTCGATGTTGTTCAGCGACCGGGCGATGCCGAGGCGCAGTGCACCGGCCTGGCCCGAGTCGCCGCCACCGGAGATGCGGGCGATGACGTCGTACGCGCCCACGAGGTTCAGCGCCGTGAACGGGTCGTTGATCAGCTGCTGGTGCAGCTTGTTCGGGAAGTAGTCCTCGAGCGTGCGACCGTTGACCGTGATGGTGCCCGATCCGGGGATGAGGCGCACGCGGGCGATGGCCTGCTTGCGGCGGCCCACGGCGGCACCCGGCACGGAGAGCACGGGGCGAGGGGTCGACTCCACGGCCTCGGCCTCAGGGCTCGAGGTGGTGAAGTTCTGCGGGAATTCTGCGGTGTCCTGAATGTCAGCCACGAGTATGTCCTTAGTCTGAGCGGCGCTTACTGGGCGACCTGGTCGAGGGTGTACGGCGTGGGCTGCTGCGCGGCGTGCGGGTGCTCGGCACCGGCGTACACCTTCAGCTTCGACAGCTGCTCGCGGCCCAGGGTGTTCTTCGGGAGCATGCCGCGGACGGCCTTCTCCACGGCGCGGACCGGGTTCTTCTCGAGGAGCTCGGCGTAGCTGGTGGCCGTCAGACCGCCCGGGTAACCCGAGTGACGGTAGGCCATCTTCTTCTGGAGCTTCTGACCCGTGAGGGCCACCTTCGCCGCGTTGACGATGACGACGAAGTCGCCGGTGTCCACGTGCGGGGCGAACGTCGCCTTGTGCTTGCCGCGCAGGATTGCTGCTGCGTGCGAAGCGAGGCGGCCGAGAACCACGTCGGTGGCGTCGATGACGATCCAGTCACGCTGGATCTGCCCGGCCTTCGGGGTGAATGTGCGCGTCACAATAGTGCTGCTTTCTTGATTCGAACGGAGAGGTTCGTGAATCCCACTCCGGGGTGGTTCTCCGTCCGGTCCCTGAGCCTGTCGAAGGGCCGAGACGGGAACACGCCAGTGGAGGGCTCACGTTCGTCGTACCGGCACCTCGGCAGGCCGAAGGGCAGGCACCAAGGAGTCAGCTTACCGCATGTCGACGGCTTTCGGCGCCAGAGCTACGCGGCCTCGGCGGTGATCAGAATCGGACGATGATCGCTGGTGCCCTGCGGCAGCGTCGTGATGCTGGAGATGTCGAACCCCGATGAAGTGGCGAAGTCGTAGTGCCCGCGGAACACCCGGTAGCGCGTGTACGTGCGGTCATCGCTCAGGGTCAGCCGATATCCGTGCTCGCGCACCGACTGCCCGAGGCTCTCCTTGAACACCGGATAGTTGTAGTCCCCGACCATGAGCACCGGCAGGCCGGGCCCGAGCGCCTGCAGCGCGTCCAGCCCGGCACGGATCTGGTTGCGGCGCAGCGAGTTCAGGGCGGTCAGCGGGGCCGCGTGGAAGGACGCCACGATCAGTCCGTGTCCGGTGTCGATGTCCCGCAGCCGGGCGCCGAGCACGCGTTCGTTGGCCGGTTTGAGCACGCGGTCGTGCAGGGACTTCTTCAGCCCGATCGTGCGCACCTCCTCGACGTGGAAGAGGTTGCTGCGCAGATACATCGCCAGGCCGAGCCGGTTGCCGCTCGTGGCCTGCACGAGCGTGAGCTCACCGACCGCCTCCGGCAGCACGGCCGTGTCGCACTCCTGCAGACAGAGGATGTCAGGGTCGTGCTTGGAGACGAGCGCGCCGAGCTCGGTGGCAGCACGGTGCTTGCGCAGGTTGTACGAGATGACTCTCATAGGCCCACGGTACCGCCGTCGCCGACGCACGACCGCCCTCTTGACGGGGCGCTCATCCGTGGACTCACCCCTCCCGATCGCGCCGGGCACGGGTCTGCTCGGCGCGGGATGCCAGCAGCGAATCGTCCGGATAGCCGACCTCGGCAAGAGTGAGTCCCCGCGCGGGCAGCACCTTGAAGGCACTCGTGCGCGTCAGTTCATCGCGCAGGCGAACGACATCATCGACGGAGAGCCTGCCCTCCCCCACGGCCGCGCAGGCGCCGACCAGTGCGCGCACCATGCTGTGGCAGAACGCGTCGGCCTTCACCTCGGCGACCAGCACGCCTTCGGCGTCCCGCGCCCAACGGTAGTCCAGGAGCGTGCGGATCGTGGTGGCCTCCTCGCGCGGCTTGCAGTAGGCGGCGAAATCGTGCAGCCCGATGAGGGTGCGCGCAGCGGCATCCATGCTCTGCCCGTCGAGCTCTGCGCGCACGGTCGTGGTGTCGTTGCGGCGCATCGGGTCGTAGCCGACGGTCAGGTCGGCGAGGCGATAGCGGTAGCGGCGCCACACCGCCGAGAAGCGCGCGTCGAAGCCCTCGGGCGCGAGAGCGGAGCGGGTGACGGTCACATCGGGGTACTGCCCGAGAACACCTCGGATGCGATGGGCCAGCGCGCCGGCCGGATCCGATCCCGCGCGCCCCTGCCGCGCCCGGATCCGGGCCCACTGCGCGTCGTCGAGATCCACGTGCGCCACCTGGCCGGACGCGTGCACCCCGGCATCCGTCCGTCCGGCGACGACGAGACGCGCTTCGGATCCGAGGATGCGCGCCAGCGCGGCCTCCAGCACCCCCTGCACCGTGCGCAGAGCCGGTTGCGTGGCCCACCCGCGGAAGTGGGTGCCGTCGTAGGCGATGTCCAGGCGAATGCGCACCCACCCAGCCTAAGCTGGAGCCCTCCCCTCCTCTGCGAAACCCTCCCCCTCGTCTTGATGTCTCCGTCCTCGCCCCACATTCCGCGTTACGCGGGGCTCGATGGGCTGCGGGCGATCGCCGTGGGCCTGGTGCTGATCTATCACCTGTTCCCCGGCGCACGACTGTCGAGCGGTTTCGTCGGCGTCGACGTGTTCTTCGTCGTGAGCGGATTCCTCATCACGTCGCTGCTGCTGCGCCCGTCCCGGCACACGCGACGTCATCGGCTCATCGATTTCTGGCGCCGTCGTGCGCGCAGGCTGCTGCCCGCACTCGCGCTGATGCTCACGGTGAGCGCGACCGCGGCATGGCTGATCGGCGGCGACGTGCTGGTCGGCATCGGGCGGCAGCTGGTGGGAGCGGCGACGTTCAGCTACAACTGGGTCGCGCTGGCCGGGGGTTCGGATTATTTCGCCGCGACCGAGCCCGAGCTCTTCCGCAACGTGTGGTCGCTGGCCGTGGAGGAGCAGTTCTACCTTCTTTGGCCGCTGCTGCTGCCGGTGCTGCTTGCGGTCCTCCGGATGCGGTGGATCCTCGTCGCGTTCGCCCTGCTCGCCGCAGCGGCGTCGACGTGGTGGATGTCGACGCTGGTGGATGCCGGCGGGATGACCCGCGCGTATTTCGGCACCGACTCGCACGCCTTCGGCCTGCTGCTCGGCATCGCGGCGGCCTTCGCCCTGCAGCATATGCCGGAGCGGGAATGGTTGCGAGGCAGGGCGGCCCGGGTCGGCGGCGCGGCCGTCGGGATGCTGGGACTCGCGCTGATCGTCATCGCGGCGGCGGTGCCGGCCTCCTCGGGAGCGCCTGCCTTCCCCGGACCGCTGCTGATGGCATCCGTCGGCACTCTTCTGGCCGTCGTCTCGGGCGTCATGCCCGGGTCCTGGTTCGGGCGCGCGATCGATGTGCAGCCGCTGCGATGGATCGGGGATCGCTCGTACGGCATCTACCTCTGGCACTGGCCGGTGCTCGTGCTGATCACCGCGGCGAGCGGTCTGGGCGTCTCCGGCAGCGTCGCTGACGTGCCCGTCTGGGCGGGCGTGATGGCGCTGCTGCTGTCACTGGTCGTGGCGGCGATGTCCTACCGCTTCCTCGAGACTCCGCTGCGTCGGCACGGATTCCGTCGCGCGCTGCGCGCCGCGCGGCTGCGTCTGGCGCGCGGACCCCGGAGCCGACTCGCGATGCTGGGCACCGTGCTGGCGGGAGCGCTCGCGCTCAGCGGGACGACCGCCGCCGTCGCCGTCGCTCCGCCGATGACGACCTCCGAGATGTCGATCCGCGCGGGCCAGAGGGCCATGGCGGCCGAAGCAGCGCGACCCAGACCCGCACCGATCCCCGAGGCCATCAGCGGTGACGACGTGACCGCGGTCGGCGACTCCGTGATGCTGGCCTCCGCTCCCGCCCTGTACGAGAAGCTGCCCGGCATCCATGTGGATGCCGCCGTGTCCCGACAGAGCTGGGCGGGGCCGGACATCATCGACGCGCTGGCCGCATCCGGACGACTGCGCGAGCACGTCGTCGTCGCGCTCGGCACGAACGGATCGCTCGACGGCGGGGCGCTGCAGAAGATGGCGGATGCCGTGGGCCGCGACCGTGATCTCGTGCTCGTCAACGCCTACGCGCCGCGCGACTGGATCGCCGGCGTCAACAGCGACCTCGCCGCCTTCGCCGACGCCCGCAGCGGAGTGGTCGTGGCCGACTGGGCAGCGGCCATCGCCCCGCACGAGGAGCTGCTGGCCGGCGACCGCATCCACCCCGGCATGGCCGGCGGCCGCATCTTCGCCGACGTCGTCGAGCAGGGCATCCGCGCATCCGAAGCCGAGCGCGCCGCGCGAGCCGCGCCTAGGGAGCGGGTGCCGATCGCGCCGTGAGCGCCCCGCCCGGTGCTGTTCTCGACTCGCGCTGCTGTTCTCGGTGCGCGCTGCTGTTCTCTCGGCTCGCGCTGCTGTTCTCTGCTCGCGCGCCAGGGATTTACGCCGCGGGTGCGGAGAACAGCAGCGCGATCGGCTCTGTGAAAGCCGGTCTCAGTCGACTTCGCGCACGACGTTGCGCAGCGTCCCGAGTCCCGTGACCTCGACCTCGACGACGTCACCGTCGACGATGAAGCCCTGAGGCTCCATGAAGAGACCGACGCCGCCGGGGGTGCCCGAGACGATGACGTCACCGGGCGCGAGCGGCGTGAACGTCGAGACGTACTCGATGATCGCCGGGATGTCGTTGATCAGGTCGGCGACCGAGCCCTGCTGACGCACCTCGCCGTTGACGCGGGTGGTGACCTCGAGCTTGGTGACGTCGCCGACCTCGTCGGCGGTGACCATGTAGGGGCCGAACCCGCCGGTGCCCGGCCAGGTCTTGCCCGGCAGCCACTGGCTGGCCTTGCGCTGCCAGTCGCGCACGGAGAAGTCGTTGTAGACGGCGTAGCCGGCCACGTGGTCGTAGGCGTCGGCCTTGGCGACCTTGTGGGTGGGCTTGGAGATGATCACCGCGACCTCCCCCTCGTAGTCGAACTGCGGCGAGATGCTCGGCTTCAGGGCATCCTCGCCGTGACCCATCTGGCTGTCGGCGTAACGGGCGAAGATGACCGGCGCCTGCGGCGCGGCATTGCCGATCTCGTCGCGGTGCGAGGCGTAGTTGACGCCGATGCAGATGATCTTGCCCGGGTTGTGGATGACGGGGGCGAGTGCGACGGCCGCGAGGTCGACGGGGTTCTCGGCGTAGTCGGCGAGCGAGTCGAGCGCGCCGTCCGCGATCGCCTCGGCGAGCGACGGCGCGACGGAGGTCGCGTCGTAGATCGTCTCGCCGTCGAGACGGCCCCACGCCACGGACTTGTCGGCGCGGTAGTAGCTGGTGAACTTCGTCATTGAATACTCCTGGGGAGGTCGGGTCAGACGGCTGCGATGTGCTCGCGGGCGGGGAAGAGTCCGTGGGAGCGGAACTCGCTGAAGTCGTAGATGGACCACTTGGTGGCCCAGGCGCGGTCGTCCTGCGGCCACACCACCGGCGGCCGGTCGTCGTCGAGGATCCACTCCATGTCGGCGTAGATCTCGACGACGGCACCGGTCGGCTCGACGTAGTACGCCGCAATGTTGTGGCCGGCGCCGTGCCGCACCGGCCCCATCAGCAGACGCGAACCGGAGTCGTGCAGGCGGTCACCCACCTTGCCGAGGTCGGCGATCGACTGCACCTGCCAGGCGTGGTGATGCATCCATCCCTTGCCCTTCATCAGCGCCACACCGTGGTGCTCGGCGTTGCAGCGCAGGAAGTAGGCGAAGTCGTCGCCGATGATGTCCGAGATGCGGAAGTCGAGGACGTCGCGGAAGAAGGCGAGCATCGCCTGCAGATTCTGCGGGTGCAGGTTCACGTGCCCGAAGCGGTCGGGTGCGTGACCGCTGGGGACCAGGCTCGCGTCTTCGAGCCCGATGTAGATCTCGAAGACGAAGTTCTCGGGTCCGATGAACGCGAAGCCGTCGGCGGCGCCCGGATGCAGCGGCACCTCGGACAGCAGCGGGTAGCCCGCCTCGATGACGCGGGTGCGCACCAGGTCGAGACCGGCCTTTCCGGCGGCGACGAGACCGATGTGGCCGACGCCGTCCTCCGGAGAATCCAGGTAGACGAGCTCGTGATGGCGGCGAGCGCGGCTGGAGAGGTAGACGGCGTTGCCCGAGCGGTGAGTCTCCGTCAGTCCCAGGATGTCCCGAGCGTGGCGGATCGCATGCTCGATGTCCTTCGATTGCAGCGACACGTATCCGATCTCGCTGATGGCTCCGAATGCCATGCACGCACCTCCGACGTTCCAAAGTAGATTATTACCATATCATATATTCTTACTGCATTACTGGATGATCCCGTTCATCGACCAAGATAGGTTCCATGGCCACCGAGCAGACGAGCAAACGCAGGCACGTGATCGACGCGATCCGGGCCGATGTCCTCAACGGGGTCTGGCCTCCGGGCAGCCGCGTCCCACCCGGCGAGCTCGCCGAGCGATATGCCACTTCCACCACCGTCATCCGCGAAGCCCTCACCCGGCTCGCGGGCGAGAATTTCCTCGTCAGCGAGCCCAACCGCGGGTTCTTCGTCCCGGCGCTCACCGACGGTGGCCTGACGGACATCACCGACGTCCGCTGCCTCATAGAGGGGCGCGCGATCGAACTCGCCATCGAGCGCGGTGGCGTCCAGTGGGAGGGCGAGCTCATCGCCGCGCACCATCTGCTCGCCCGCACCCCACGCCGCACCGAAGACGACCCGGCGCACACCAGCCCCGAGTGGCTCACGGCGCACCGGGCGTTTCACGAGAAGCTCATCGAGGCGTGCGGGGTGCCCTCGCTGTGCAGCTTCGCCCGCCAGCTGACCAACGCCACCGAACTGTTCCGCCGCTGGTCGGCCCCCGATGCCGGTGCTCGCGCACGCGACGTCGAGAAGGAGCATCGCGACATCCTCGACGCCGTGCTCGCGCGCGACGCACCGACGGCCGTCGCCCTGCTGCAGGCGCACTTCCAGCGCACCAGCGACATCGTGCTGCACCGCGCACAGCAGCAGCAGCGCGAGGCCGGCGCGCCGATTCAGTCGAACGTGTAGTCCTCTTCGGCGATCGACTCGGTCACGGCCCAGTACTCGACGTTCGTGTACGGCCAGATCGTGACGACCCGCCCGGCCGCGTTCTGGTACCAGTTCGAGATGTACTCCTGCCCCCAGGCCATCCGCCTGTTGCCGGCATCGACCCAGGAGACGAAGCGATCGAGAGCGTCCTCGGTGACCTCGAGCGACCGTGCGCCCCGGCGCAGCAGTTCGCCGATGGCGCTGACCGCATACTCGGCCGCCCGCTCGATCATGAGATGACCCGAACCCGCGACGACGCCGTTGACGTTGGGACCGTAGATGAGGAAGAAGTTGGGGAACCGCGGCACGGTTATGCCGTTGTAGGCGCGGGAGTCGCCCGCCCAGTAGTCGTGCAGCTCCACGCCGCCGCGCCCGACGACGTCAGTTCCGTCGAGGAAGTCGCTCGCCTTGAACCCGGTGGCGAACACGATGACGTCGGCCTCGTGCAGCACCCCGGCGCCGTCCACGACGCCCTCGGCGGTGACGCGGCCGACACCTGTCGAGACGACCGTGGTCTGCGGCGCCTGCAGCGCTTTCGCCCACACCCCGTTGTCGCGCAGCATCCGCTTCGCTCCCGGTGGGTAGTTCGGGATGGCGAGCTCGAGCAGATCAGGGCGGTCGCGGTACTGCTCTGCCATTCGGGCGATGAGCGATTCACGCACCTCATGGTTCTTCGCACTGACGGAAAGCGGGACGCCGGACCAGCCCTCCTCGGCGGTGACGGTGTGGAACCGGCCGGGGATGCCCAGCAGCAGTGTCCAGAGCCGGAACCACTGCCCGTAGTGCGGCACGGTGCGCTGCAGCCAGTCGAAGGTGTCGGTCATGCGCTCGTGGTAGTTGTCTGCGGGGATCATCCACGGCGCGCTGCGCTGGAAGACGGTCAGGTGCTCGACCTGCTCGTAGACCGCCGGAACGATCTGATAGGCGCTCGCCCCCGTGCCGATGACCACGACGCGTTTGCCCTCGACGTCGACCGCCTCATCCCAATCCTGCGAGTGCACAGCGCGGCCGACGAACGTCTCCAGCCCGGGGAAGTCCGGGATGTGCGGACGATCGAGCTGTCCCAACGCGGAGATCACGGCGTCGAATCGGCGCTCCTCCGTGCCCTGCGGGCCCGAGAGCACCACGATCCACTCGGACGCGTCCTCATCCCAGCGCGCCGAATCGAAGCGTGTGCCGAATTCGATCCGCTCGGTGATTCCCGCCCGGTCGGCGACTTCCGCGAGATAGTCGTGGATCTCCCCGCCCTCGGCGAACTGATGCGGCCAGTCCGTCTTCTGCGCGAACGAGTAGGAGTACCCGAAGGTCGGCGTGTCCAGCCGTACGCCCGGGTAGCGGTTCTTCCACCACGTGCCGCCGAGCGCGGGGGCTTCGTCGATGATGGTGAACGGAGCGCCCGCCTGCATCAGACGATAGCCGGCGGCGATGCCGGAGACCCCGGCGCCGATCACGAGCGTCCGGAACTCCCGCGAACCCGCGAGGTCGGCGTAGACGAAGTCCGGAGCGCCGTTCTTGTCTGGTGCGAGGCCGAGTTCGTGCTTGAGAGACGGCCAGTACTCGGCCCGTCCGTTCGTGAGGAAATCGAGGATCGCGTCGACCTGCTCGCGGGGCAGGATGCCGACGGATCGGATGCCGCTGTCGCGCAGCCGCACCAGCGCGGCGAGCGCCACCTCCCGCCCGCGTTCCACCTGCGCCGACGTCATCCCGCCGTGCGGATGTCCGAACGTGTCGACGAGAGTGAGCGGTGGGCGCAGCCCCGGCTCGAGGATCGACGGATCGCCGAGCGCAGCGGCGAGCGCAGCGAGCAGCGCCGGCAGATCGGCGCGCTCGACGATCGCCGCGAGCTCGGCGTCGGTCTCGACGATGGGATCGTACTCGTCGCGCCAGAACAGGTCATCGAACGGCACGCGAAGCGGTGCCGGGAGTTCTGCGGTCGGACGTGTGGCACCGGGCATCATGATTCCTCCTGGCGGACCAGGACCGGCGGCGCCTCGTACTCGCGCAGGCCGGCGATGATCCGGTTCTCGTCTCCGGGCACGATGACCGCGGCGACGTACTTGTCTGGTCGGACGAGCAGTGTCACTGCCTGCGCTCCGGCTGTGCGGGCTTCGCGGCACAGGGACACCACGGTGTCGGCTGTCTCGACGACGTCGGCGACGTCGGCTTCCGCGACGCTCGCGACCCGGGTCCCCGCGGGGAGCACGCGTACGCGACGAACGCCCAGCCCGTCCCAGTAGGGATGCCGTGTGTCGACGCCGATGCCCTGCCCGATCTGCACAAGCGCCCACTCGCCGCCCAGCGCGCGGTCGAGACCACCGGTCTCGCCGTTCGCGAAGACCACCGTCGGCTGACCGAGCGGACGGCCGACGGCATCCGCAAGCGGCGATCGGCGACTCGGCGCCCGCACCGCCACTCCATCGGCGTAATTCGGCGGGGTGATGAAGCGCATGTAGCGCAGGTAGTCGTACACGGGCGGAACGACGCTGATCGCGCGGAAGAGCAGGTCGCGCAGGCGGGTACGGGCGGCGCCGATGGCCATCACGACATCCCCGGTCCGGCGCGACACGGTGACCATCTTCGCGCCGTGCGCGCGCCGCTCGGCCTCGTAGCTGTCCAGCAGCGCATCGGTGCCGCGGCCCGCGAGCACGTCGAGGATCTTCCAGGCGATGTTGTTCGCGTCGCGCAGGCCGGCGTTCAGGCCCTGCCCGCTGAACGGCGGCATCAGATGGGCGGCGTCCCCGACGAGGAATGCGCGCCCGCGACGGTAGTGCTCGGCCACGCGCTGATGGGCGACGTAGACGACCGCCCGCCGGATGTCCTCCGGGCGAACGCCGGACTCGATCGGCTCGCAGAGCGCGATGATCTTCTCCGGCGCGCACATCGCATCGCCGTCCTCGCCGTCGAAGAGCATGAACTCGATCCGGAGGCGATTCTTCACGCCCGGCACGAGCACGTAGGGGCGCCGACCGTTGCCGTAGAACTCGGCATACGGCTCGCGCGGGGTCATGACATTCACCAGATCAACGACGATCCAGCGCTCCTGCTGAGTCGAACCCACCAGTCGCGTGCCGATGGCGCTGCGCACGAACGACTTGCCGCCGTCCGCGCCGATCAGGAAGGAGGCGACGAGCAGCTCGGACTGCGTGTCCTCCCCCGCAGGGCGCACCTCGACCGAGACGCGGTCGCTGCTCTGCGCGACGCCCACGGCCCGCATGCCGGTGCGGAAATCGATGCGCTCGTGCGCGACGGCACGATCCCACAGCAGCTTCTCGAGGACCGGCTGATCGAACTGGCTCTTGGCAGGATGCCCGCTGCGGCTGGGCAGGGGCTTCGACGCGGCGAGCAGGCGGTCGTTCAGACCGAAGTACCGACTGCCGGTGTCGAGCAGCGTCTCGGATCTGAGCTCCTCGCAGATCTTCAGGAAGTCCATGATGCGGAACGTCTCGTCGGCGATGCTGATCGCCCGAGGCAGATCACCGGGGGCGGTCTGCTGCTCGACGACGGTGACCGCCGCGCCGCCGTCGGCGAGCCACAGGGCTGCCGTCAACCCGACGGGCCCGCCGCCGACGACGATGACATCGCGAAGCTCGGCATCATTCCTGTCGCGCCTTCTCATGCCGCGCTTCCGGTGCGAGCACCACCCGCGTTCGTCTTCGCGAACTGCACTTCCTCGTACACCTGTGTGCGCAGCTCGGCGAAACGCGGCAGTGAGCGGGTGCCGATCTGGTCGCGCTCATCCGGCAGATCGACAGCGATGTCGTTCTGGATGATCGTCGGCGAGCTCGAGAGCACGAGCACGCGGCTGCCCAGGTACACGGATTCATCGATATCGTGCGTGATGAACAGGATCGTCATGTTGTGCTCGCGCCAGACCTTGCGCACGAGATCTTCGAGTTCGCCGCGCGTCTGCGCGTCGACGGCCGCGAACGGCTCGTCCATCAGCAGCACGGTCGGGCGGGATGCCACCGCGCGAGCGATCGCCACGCGCTGCTGCATGCCGCCGGACAGCTGCCACGGGTACGACCTCATCGCGTGCCCGAGCGAGACGGCGTTGAGCGCGTCGAGCACACGCGCCCGGCGTTCGACGCGCGGCACGCCCGCCACCTTCAGCGGCAGCTCGACATTGGCCTCGACCGACATCCAGGGGAAGAGGCTGCGCGCGTACTCCTGGAACACGACCGCCAGGCCCTTCGCCGGCCCGCGCACGCGCTTTCCGTCGAGCACGACGGTTCCTCCGGTGGGCTCGAGCAGGCCCGAGATCATCTTCAGCAGCGTCGTCTTGCCCGAGCCCGAGGGGCCGACCAGGCAGGCGAACTCGCCCTGGTGCAGGTCGAAGGTGAGGCTGCGAACGGCTTCCACCGCACCCGCACGCCCGTTGTAGGTCTTGCTCAGATTCTCGACACGCAGGAGGACATCGTCGCCCGTGCTCGGGGTGTCGTTCATGTCAATTGCCATCAGCCGCCGCCTTGAGTCCGTCGTACCACTTGAGAACGCCCTTCTGAACAAGGGCGAAGATCGCCGAGAGCAGAACACCGACGACGCCGAGCAGCAGCACGCCGCTCCACATCTCGGGCACCGCCACACGGTTCTGGAAGTTCGTGATGAGTGTGCCGATGCCGTTCGCCGAGGCGAACATCTCAGACACCACCATCAGGATGAGGCCCACGGCGAGGCTCTGTCGCACGCCCGCCATGATCGCCGGTGATGCACCGGGGAGCACCAGGTGCCAGACCCGGCCCCAGCCGTGGACGCCGTACACCTTCGCGGAGTTCGACAGCACTTCGTCGAGAGAGCGCACGCCCGTGATCGTGTTGAGGAGCACGGGCCAGATGCTGCCGAGCACGATCACCGTGATCCGCATGTTGTCGTTGAGTCCGACCACCAGCAGGAGGACCGGGATCATGATCGTCGACGGGATCGCCCGCAGGAACTCGAACAGCGGCTCGAAGAACCAGCGCGCCGAGCGGAACGATCCGATCAGCACTCCGAGCACGACACCGAGGACGATCGAGATGGCCAGGGCCAGCAGCAGGCGCCCGATGCTCGGCAGCACGTCGGTGAGAAGGTTCTCGCCGAGCCACACCGAGACGAACTTCTCCCACAGCGGCAGTGGCCGCGGAACGAACGGGCTGATGTCTCCCATCGTGGCGAAGTGCCAGATGAGGATGAGGATGATGGGCAGGCCCAGCCAGTAGGCGAGGTTCTTCAGAATGTTCACGCCGGAACCTCCGCTCGAACGGACTCGTGCCAGAACAGCGCCTTGCGCTCGGCGATCTTGGCTCCGGTGTTGATGATGATGCCGAGCACACCGGCTGTGACGATGAGGGCGTACATGGCGACGGGTGCGCCGTTGAGCTGTGCCTGAGCGACCGACTGTCCGAGACCGGGGGTGCCGATGATGAGCTCTGCGGAGACCGCGAGGATCAGCGAGATGGTGGCCGAGAGCCGCACACCCGTGAAGAAGTACGGCAGCAGTGTCGGGACGACGAGGTGCCGCGCCCGCTGACCCCAGTTCAGGCCCATGGTCAGTGTCGTCTCGTGCGCGACGCGGTCGACATCGGCGACGCCGTAGAGGGTCTGGATGAGCACGACGAAGAAGCAGCCGTAGATGATCACGAGCAGCTCCGCTTCGAGCTGCGGGCCGAAGGCGAGGGCGGCGATCGGGATGAGCGCGACCGACGGGATCGGACGCAGGAACTCGATCACCGTGAACGTCGCCCGGCGCAGGAATCGGCTGGAGCCGATGATGACTCCCAGGACGAGGCCCGCGATGGCGGAGATCACAAGACCGAGGAACCATGCCCACAGCGTGGCGCCGACGGATGCCCAGAACGAGGTCAGTGCGAAGTTGCCGAAGAACTGTCCGATCACCTCTGCCGGGTACGGCAGGTACTCGTTCGACACCGGCCCGAACTGCGCGTAGAGCTGCCAGGCGATGAGGAACGTGACGACGCCGGCGGTGCCGAGGACGACGGGCCCGACCTGCGCCCAGCGATCCTGTCGTACCGTCTTGGCGACGCGGAGCACCTGCGTCTCAGTGACGGGAGGAGGAGTGACCATGTCGCTTCATCCATCTTTCATTGGGGCCGATGCGGAGATGCGGTGCGAGCGCACCGCATCTCCGCCTGATCACGTCAGTGCTTCCAGATGATCGCATCCATGTCGGGCTCGTTGGAGACGATCTCGTAGCGGGTCATCAGCTCTGCGAAGGTTCCGAGCACGGTCGGGTCGACCTCAGCGGAGTAGAGGGTCCACACCTGGTTCTTGGCAGCCGCCTCAGGGATGCTGAGCAGTTCGGGCAGCATGGCTGCGAGCGCGTCGTGGTTCTCGTTGGCGTACTCGTAGGTCTCCTCGAGCGCGGCGATGAAGTCCTCCGCCTTCTCGGGGTTGTCCTTGAGGAAAGTGCCGTTGCCGGCGATCACGAGCTCGTTCTTGCCGAGACCGTCCTCCTGGATGAAATCGCTGAGCACCGAGCCGCCGGCGGCCTCGACCTGTCCGATCCACGGAGCGCCGGTCATACCGGCGTCGATCTCGCCCGACTCGAGAGCTGCCGGCACGTCACCGAGCGCGAGCTGGATGTACTGGATCGTGCTCGGGTCGCCGCCGTCGGCCTCGACCGCGGCGTTGATGCCGATCTCACCGATCGATCCGAGCGCGTTGATCGAGACCTTCTTGCCTTCGAGGTCCTTGGGGCTCTTCAGCGGGGAGTCCGCGCCGACGAGCAGGGCGGTGGAATCGTTGACCGTGTCGGGGTCGTTCTGGGCGTAGCCCGCGACGATCTGCACATCGAGCCCCTGCGTGTTCGCGAGGATCGGCGTGACGGGGCTGGCGAGGAGGAACTGGATCTTGCCGCTGTCGAGCGCCGGCAGCTGTGCAGCCGAGGAAGCAGCCTGGATGACCTCGATGTCGAAGCCGCGCTCCTCGAAGAACCCCTGCTCCACACCCGCCTGGATCACGGCGACCGACGGCGAGGTGAAGACGCCGAGCGAGATCGGTGTGAGACCTTCCTGGGTCTCCTTCACGGTGCTGCCATCGACCGAACCCGACGAGCAGCCGAGAAGGCCGACCGCAAGAGCGACGGTGACAGTGGTGGTTCCGAGAACGCGTGATAGCGACATCATCAAACCTCTTCTTTGAGTCCGGGTCGACCTTGTCGGTCGATAAGTACATAATACACATTTAGATACAACATTAAGTGAATAATATTTTCTGATGTTCCAGGGATGATGCGGAAGGCTCTAAGCGAGGGAAGCCGGCTGACGCACGCGGATGCTGGCCGCCTCGAACACACGATCGAGCACCTCCCGCACCTCCTGGGCGAGGCACTCCGCCGCCACGACATGGTCCGGTCGCACGATCACGGCGCCGACCGGTCGCGCGTCGAACCAGGCCTGCAGACTCGCCTCTCCTCCGAGGTCGCCGACGATGGTCACGTCCGCCGCGGCGTGCGCACGCACCCACGGCAGCTGCGACCTCGGCACGACCTGCACGAGGCGTCCTCCGAGGTCCGCGATGGTGCGAGACTGTTCGGGCGTCACGAACTTCGAAGGATCGTTGTTCCACATGATCACGCGCCAGCCCTGACCGGTGGCATCGTCGAGGAGCATCTCCACGCCGTCGGCATCGGTGGCCTGCGGCTGCGGGAAGATCGACCCGGCCATCCGCGGCACGTCACGTGCCGGCAGCGTCTTGAACTCCGGCAGGGGTGTGTGCACGACGACGCCCACATCGAACTTCGGCTGCGGCTTGAACTTCTGCTGGGCCTGCGCGGCGCGCTCCTCCGGAGTCCGGTTGGCAGCGATCCTGTCGCGCTCGGCGGCCGCCGCGGGATCGTGATCGGTCATCTCCTTCGCCATGCCCAGCGAGACGGCGACCATCTGTGTGACATGCCCCAGACGCTCCTGCTCGTAGGTGTCGAGCAGGGCGGCATCCGCCTGTCCCTTCACGACGGCGGCGAGCTTCCAGCCCAGGTTGAACGCATCGCGGATGCCGGAGTTCCACCCCTGGCCGCCGACGACGGGCATCACGTGGGCGGCGTCCCCGGCGAGGATGATCCGCCCGACCTTGAACGCGCCGGCGACACGGGCGTGGTGGCGGTACACGCGGCTGCGGATGATGTCGAGCTTCGACGGATCGGGCACGTGCGGCGCGAGCAGCGAGCGCGCGAACTCCTCAGTGACCTCAGCCTCCTCGCCCTCGAAGAGCGTGAACTCCCAGCGGCGGATGCCGTGCGGCAGCGAGATGGAGGCGTAGCTGCGCTTCGGGTCGCCGCCGAACACCGCATGCGGTGTCCCGATCGGGTCGTTCGCCACGTCGATCACGAGCCCGTCGGAGGGGCGCGTCTCGCCCTCGAACGACAACTCGAGGCGTTTGCGTGTGGGGGATGCCCCACCCTCGGCCGCAACGACCCAGCGCGCACGGACGGTCTCGCCGTTCGCGAGCGTGGCTGCGACGCCGTCGGCATCCTCCACGAGATCGGTGACCTCGGCGCCGAAGCGGACGCTGACACGGGGGAAGCGCTCGAGCCCTTCCAGCAGCACGCGATCGACGAGCGGCTGCACGAAGCCGTTTCGGCGCGGCCAGCCGAACTCGCGGGTGGTGGGGTTGACCTCCGACAGGATGAGCCGGTCGCCGTTGACCATGTAGATCTTCTGATCGGGGATGGTGTGCGGCAGCACCTCGCCGACGATGTCGGCGGTCTGCATGACGCGCAGCGCCTCGTCATCGATGCCGACGGCCCGCGGGTAGCTGATGAGCTCGTCCTCCTTCTCGACGAGCAGCACCTCGATCCCCTGCTGACCGAGCAGGTTGGCAAGCGTGAGTCCCACCGGGCCCGCGCCGATGATGAGGACGTCGAAGACGGCGGATGCGGAGTTCAGAGCCATGACGCACTCCCGGAGGATCGCGCTGCGTTCAGCGCGGAGATGGTGTCGCCGAACGCGCGGTTCAGCAGGACGAGATCGATGCCGAGGCCGACGTAGTCGATCAGCCCCTCGGCGAGGAGGGTGGCCGTGTAGTCGGCACGGCCGGAGTAGATGCCGAGCGTGAGGCCGTGGGCATCCGTCAGCTCGCGCAGGTGCACGATCGCGTCTTTCACCGGACCGTCCTCCCAGTCGCCGCGGCCGGGCAGCCCGTAGGAGACGGCCAGATCGGCCGGACCGATGTAGATCGAGTCGAGACCGGGCGTCGAGACGATCGCTTCGGCGTTGTCGACGCCGATCCGCGTCTCGATCTGAGCGATGGTCGACACGGCGAGATTGCCGGCGTCGGCGTAGGAGTCGCCGCTGTAGAGCGCGGGCCGAGACGGCCCCAGGCTGCGGTTGCCGACCGGCAGGTACTTGGTCGCCGCGACGAGTGCCTCGGTGGCCTCACGGGTCTCGACGGTCGGGGCGATGATGCCTCGCGCGCCGCTGTCGAGCAGGCGCAGGATCGGAGCGGTGTCGATCGCCCCGACCCGCGCGTACGCGTAGGCGTTCCCGCGGGGAAGGGAGCGGAGGATGCCGCAGGCCGCCTCCACACCGAGTTCGCCGTGTTGCAGATCGAGGATGACGCCGTCGTAGCCCGCGGCCAGGGCCCACTCGGGCTCGGAGAACGAGGGCAGGGACTGGTGGAACAGCACCGGCTGCGCGCCACCGCGTGCGGCAGCCTTCATTGCGCCTGGTCCTTGCGATCGGCCAGCCGCGCCGCGTGGGCTGCGGCGGCGGTTCCGCCGAAGATCGGGGCGACCTCACGACGGGCGAAGAACCACCGGCCGTCGACGCGACGGTAGACCTCGCGGAACTCGCCGACCGATGCGGGCTGGGTCTGCGGGTCATTCGCGTCGCGGAACGTCAGGTACTGGACGGTGCCGTGCACCTCGTCGTCGTCTGCTCCGGGAACGAGGCGGATCGCTCCGATGAAGTGGCGGCCGACGATGTCGGTCTGCAGGGCGCGCTTGGCTCCCCATGCTTTCATCCCTTCACGACCCATCTCCCCCATCGGACCGACCGAGACGCCGTCCTCGGTGTAGAGCTCCCAGGTGGTGTCGGCCTGGTTGTGGTCGAGGCGGTACAGCATCTCGGAGATCAGCTGCTCGATCTCCACGCGGGTGATCGCGGGTACGGGCGTGTAGGCGCTCATGATTCAGATCTCCTCAGGCCTTCGAGTCGACGGTCGCGGTGACGCGACCGAGTCCGGTGATCGTGGCGACGCACTCGACGTCGGCGGGCCACGGTTCGATGTATCCGATCGAGCCCGACAGCAGCACCTCTCCGGCACGCAGCGGATGCCCGGTGGTGATCGCCGTCTCGGCGAGCCATTGCACGGCGTTGACCGGGTCGCCGAGCACGTTGCTGCCGACGCCGCGGGTGATCTCGGTGTCACCGGCGGTGATCACCATCTCGACGGCCGTGAGGTCGACGTCGCCGTAGGGGTGCTTCTCCTCGCCGAGGACGAGTCCGCTGCATCCGGCGTTGTCGGCGATCGTGTCGACGATCTGTCCGACGCTGCCGCCGTAGCGGAAGTCGACGATCTCGAACGCCGGGGTGACGTAGTCGATCGCCGCGACGATGCTCTCAAGGGACGGATCGAGGATGTCGTTCTTGAGCACGAAGGCGACCTCGGCCTCGATGAGCAGCCGGTTGTAGCGGGATGCGGGCAGCACGACGCCGGACGGGAAGACCATGTCGTCGTGGATGATGCCGTAGTCGGGTTCGAACACTCCGACGCGCTTCTGCACGAGCGGGTTGGTCAGCCCGACCTTGCGTCCGACGCGGCGCACCCCGAGCTCGCTCTCGCGGAGTGAGGCGAATGCCTCCGAGATCGCGTAGGCGGAGTCGAGGTCGTGCTCGGGAAGCCGCGGGCTCACATACGGAACGGTGTAGGTGCCGTTCTTGGCGTCATGCAGCTCGCGGGCGATCTCGACGATGGTCTGAGCGTCGACGGTCACTGGTCGCTCCCTTCTGCGTGGCGGGCGAGGAACGCCGTGGCGGCCGCGTTGAACGCGTCCGCTCCCTCCCACTGCGGCCAGTGGGCGGCGCCCTCGACGAGCAGGAACTCACTGTCGGGTATGAGCCCGGCCAGGCGTCTGCCCTCCTCGGCGTCGCCGGTCGGCTCGTTGTCGGTCCAGACGAACAGCGCGGGCACCCCGATGGAGGCGAAGTCCTCGTCGGTGACGCGGTTGCGCCAGCGCGGCTCGGGCCGGCGCAGCGCCGAGACGTGCGCCATGTTCGCCCCGCTCGGATCCTGGCTGTAGATCGCGCGGCGCACCTTCACGAGCTCGTCGGTGATGTTCTCGGGATCGTGGATGACCACCTGCAGGCGCTTCTTCACGTTCTCGAAGGTCGGCTCGGTGACGGCCTGCACACTGACGGACTGCGCCTTGTCGACCTTCTGCTCTCCGACCACGCGCCCGCCGGGAGCGCTGAGGATCACGGTGCGCAGGCGCTCCGGGTGGTGCGCAGCGAACTTCACGGCGAGCCAGCCGCCGAGCGACTCGCCTGCCAGGTGCACCCGGTCGAGGCCGAGCGTGTCCAGCAGACCGAGGAGGTGCTGCTCGTACTCGGGGATCTCGAGGTCGTGGTCGGTCAGGGTCGTGTAGCCGTGGCCCGGGTAGTCGTAGCCGACGACGCGGAACCCCGCCACGGCGAGCGCGCGGACGTTCTGCGTCCACGCCTCGATGTGGCCGCTGGTGCCGTTGGCGAGCACGACGACCTCAGCCGTCGACGAACCGCCCTGCGGTTCGATCTCGAGCACGCGCGTGCGCCACGGGCCCACCTGGACGTAGTGCAGGACGTGCGGGAGGTCGGCGATCGCCTCCCAGAAGGTCGACAGTGCGGTCATGACGTGCGTGCCGCCTGGATCGCGAAGCCGGCGGCCCAGCCCTTGACGGCCCAGTAGTGATCGACGTCGAACCCGTAGGGGCCGGCGGTCGACAGCGCAGCATACGCGGCGAGCCAGCTGCGCATCTCGTGTGCGGCCGAGCCCCCCTCGGCGAGGAACCAGGAGTTGTCCCACTCGTCGGCTGGCGTCAGATCGCCCGAGCGGAACGTGTCGAGCAGAAGGGTGTCCCACTCCTCGTTCAGCGGGTCGCTGTTGCCGCCGCCGTCGGCGATCTTCTGGATCGCGGTGACGATCGCGTTCTCGCGTGCCATCCGCTCGTCGCGGCTGGGTGCATAGTCGATGAGGCGCTCCTGGAGCGTGCCCGGGGCACCCTCCCAGCGCGGGATCGGCGGGTCGTGCGAGATGCCGCCGGACGCGATGAAGAGCACGCGCTTGTCGAGCTGCTGCGCGGCGCGGCCGAATGCCTCGCCCATCAGGCGGACGCGGTTCATGGGGGTCAGCGGGATGCCGAGCGAATTGACGAACACCGGGATGATCGGCTGCGTGAACTCCGTGCCGAACAGGAAGTTCACCGGCTGCATCACACCGTGGTCGACCTTCATGCGCTCGGAGCGGCCGATGTCGATGCCCTGCTCGAGGACAAGACGGTGCAGCTCGCGGGCCGTCTCGCTGTCCACCGGGATCGGCCCCTCGGTGGTGCCGTAGTCGCCGATCCCCTCGGCCTGCGCGCCGACCACCCACGGGGAGATGTTCGAGTACAGCTGGCCGTTGAAGTGGTCGGGGCCGAAGACGACGATGACCTCCGGGTCGAAGTCGGCGATGAACCCCTTGACCTCGTCGATGGCGGCAGTGATCTCGGCGAACGTGTTCCCTCCGGGGTCGACGTTCCCGAAGGACGGAGCGTGGGAAAGCGCGGCGACTGCGAGCGACATGGGTTCTCCTTCTGCCTGGTGCCGACGGTGGCTCGGACTCGCATCGACAGGTGCGAATACATATTCTGGAATCAAGATTCCAGAACTTGCAGCTATCATGATCGGTGGACCGCGCGATGTCAAGCGGTCGCAGAGCTCGATGGAGGAAATGCCATGGCGGCACGAAAGGGCGAGCATCACGGCTCGGCGGCATCCAAGCGAGCGATCCTGGAGGCCGTTCTCTCCCGCGCTCTGGAAGCGGGGTACGAGGGAACGACGATGGTCGACGTCGCCCGCGCCTCGGGATTGCCCATCGGATCGGTCTACTGGCACTTCCAGAACAAGGAGCAGCTCTTCGCCGAGCTTCTGGACTACTGCTTCGAGATCTGGAAAGAGGCGAACCCTCCGTCGCGCTCGATGCGCGAGCGGCTGCGCATCAGCATCGGCACCTCAGCGGCCGCATCGGCCGGATCGGCTGATCCCGCGGCGGCGTTCTGGAGCATCGGCCTCATCTTCGCCCTGCGCCGTTTCGACGACAACGCCGCACGGCAGCGTTACCTGGGCATCCGCGCGGAGATGTTCACCCTCATGGCCGAGCGGCTGCGCGCGGAGTTCCCCGCGCTTCCCGAGGACGAGGCGAACAAGCTGGCGCGGGACATCACCGGCATGGCACGAGCCGTCACGGACGGGTTCCGCATCGCGGCCGCGGCCGGCGATGACACCGATTTCGAACATGCCGCCGCCATGGCCGCGGATGCCCTGGAGCATCTGATCAGAACCCGTGTCTCGGAGCTCACCGATGCCTGAGCAGTCCACTCCGCCGGTCGCGATCATCGTCGGGGCCGGCGCCGGGATCGGAGCGGCCGCTGTCCGGGAGTTCGCCGAGAACGGCTACCGCGTCGTCGCCATGTCGCCGTCCGGGCGCGGACGTCAGCTCGCGGAGTCTCTCGGGGGCGAGGGGATCGATGGCGCGAACACCGACCCCGAGGCACTGCGCGCGGTCGTCGACCTCGCCGTCTCACGCTATGGACGCATCGACGCGGTCGTGAACAGCAGCGGCCATGCCGCGCGCGGACCGCTGCTGGAGGTCACCGACGACGAGTGGTTCACCGGCATGGACCTGTACCTCATGAACGTCGTGCGCATGGCGCGCCTCGTGACGCCCCACTTCCTGGCCGCCGGCGGCGGTGCGATCGTCAATGTGTCCACGGCGTCCGCTCTGGAGCCGAGCGCTTCCTTTCCCGTGTCGGCGACGGTGCGCGCCGCCCTCGCCGCGTTCACGAAGCTCTACGCCACGGAGTACGGTCCGCACGGCATCCGGATGAACAATGTGCTCCCCGGGTTCACGACGGACGACCCTGCGACCATATCCCCGCAATGGACGCAGCGCATACCGCTGCGGCGAGCGCAGAGCACCAGCGAACTCGCCCGCGTGATCCGATTCCTCGCCGGCAGTGATTCGGCCTACATCACCGGTCAGAACCTCCGCGCGGACGGGGGCGAGACGCGCTCCCTCTGAACGCGCTCGCGCTGATCAGCCGGCCGCCGCCGGTCAGAGGGCTACCCGCAGTTCGGCCTCGATCGCCGTCGCGGTCTGCGTCAGCGCAGGGAGCAGCGCTCGAAGCGTCTCGTCGGCCGATTCACGACCGGTGCTGGTCGACACATTGACGGCCGCGACGACCTCGCCCCTCGACCGCAGCGGCACGGCGATCGAGCGAAGGGCCTCCTCCAGCTCGCCATCGACCATGGCCCAGCCCTGCTCACGCACCACGCGAATCTCGGTCGTCAGTTCGGCGCTGTCCACTCGCGTGCGCGGTGTGTAGGGCGGGCGCTCGGAGCTGTCGATGAGCGAGAGCGCCTCCGTCTCGGGACGAGCCGACAGGAGCACTCGTCCCATACTCGTCGCGAAAGCGGGCAACCGTGTGCCGATGGTGATCCGGACGCTGATGATGCGCCGACCGGCGGCACGGGCGACGTAGACGATCTCGTCGCCGTCGAGCACCGCGACCGACACCGACTCGCCGACCTGGCGGGAGAGATCCTCGAGATGGGGTTGCACGATCTCCGGGAGCGACAGTGACGAGAGATAGCCGTAGCCGAGCTCGAGCACCCGCGGGGTCATCGCGTATCGCCCCTCGGGCACCGCTCGCAGATAGCCGAGCTGCTCAAGGGTACGCAGGAAGCGTCGGGCGGCGGCACGAGGAATGCCCGCACGGCGCGCGACCTCGGCCAGCGAGAGGGCCGCGGGCTCGCCGTCGAACGCTTTGATCACAGCCAGCCCTCGCGCGAGGGATTGGACGTAGTCCCCGCCGGGAGAGCTCGCAGCGGGGGATTCGTCGGTCGCAGTCACATCGAAACCCTAGCGCTCGAGCACGACCGCGAGGCCCTGCCCGACGCCGATGCAGATCGCGGCGATCGCGACTCCCCCTCCGCGCCGCCGCAGCTCGTGCGCGGCGTGTCCCAGGATGCGGCCGCCGGAGGCGCCGAGCGGATGCCCGATCGCGAGGGCACCGCCGTGGATGTTGAGCTTCTCGGGGTCGAGATCCGGCCAGCCGCGCAGGCAGGCGAGCGACTGCGATGCGAACGCCTCGTTCAGCTCGACGACGTCGACGTCCGCCCAGGTGCGGCCGGCACGCGCGAGCGCCTTGTTCGCGGCTTCGATGGGCGCGATGGGAAAGTCCTCCGGATCCACGCCGTGCGCGGCGCGTCCGGTGATCCGGGCCAGCGGCTCGTGATCGAGCACGCCCTCCGCGCCGAGCAGCACGGCTGACGCGCCGTCGTTGATCGAGGACGAATTGCCCGCCGTGACGCTGCCGCCGTCGGCGAACAGAGCGCGCAGCCCGGCGAGCTTCTCGAGCGTCGACTCCTCGCGGATGCCCTCATCCCTGATGAGCGCCGCCCCCTCGACCTGCACGATCTCGTCGTCGTAGATGCCGTCGACCCAGGCCTTGGCAGCCCGCTGATGCGACCTCAGAGCGAATGCATCCTGCTCCTCCCGGGTGATGCCCGCGTTCACCGCGATCCGCTCGGCCGCCTCGCCGTTGGAGATGGCCCAGGCTGCGGGCAGGACAGGATTGATCATGCGCGCGCCGATCGCTGTGTTCCACATGGTCTGGTTCCCGGTCGCCGGAAACGCCTTGGCGGACTTCTCCACCACGTAGGGGGCACGGCTCATGGACTCCACTCCGCCCGCGAGGATGATCTCCGCATCCCCCGACTCGATGGCTCGTGACCCCTGGATGACGGCCTCCAGACTGGATGCGCACAGCCGGTTCACCGTCACCCCCGTCACCGACGTGGGAAATCCGGCGAGCAGAGCGCCGAATCGGGCGACATTGCGGTTGTCTTCGCCGGCCTGATTGGCGTCGCCGAAGATCACGTCGTCGATGCGTGCCGCGTCGAGGCCGGTGCGCTCGACGCTTGCGCGCATGACGGCGGCGGCGAGGTCATCGGCGCGGATGCCGGAGAGGGCGCCGCCTGAGCGGCCGAACGGCGTGCGCACTGCGTCGTAGATGTGGGTGGCTCTCATGACATCTCCAGTCCGGTGAGTTCTTCCAGGGCTCGGATGGTGTTGTCGCCGAAGGCCTCACGCACGCGGAAACCGCCTGCAGTGACCTCGAAGACGGCGTGATCGGTGTAGACGCGGCTGACGCAGCCGACGCCGGTGAGCGGGTAGGTGCACGCGGAGACGAGTTTGGGTGCGCCGTCCCTCGTGAGCAGGTCTGTCATCACGTAGACGTCCTTGGCGCCGATGGCGAGGTCCATGGCACCGCCGACGGCCGGGATCGCCCCGGGCGCCCCCGTCGACCAGTTGGCGAGATCGCCGTTCTCCGCAACCTGGAAGGCCCCGAGCACGCAGATGTCGAGGTGTCCTCCGCGCATCATCGCGAACGAGTCCGCGTGGTGGAAGTAGGACGCTCCGGCGAGCGCCGTCACCGCCTGCTTGCCGGCGTTGATGAGATCTGGGTCGACCCGTCCCTGCGCTGGCGCCGGCCCCATACCCAGCAGCCCGTTCTCGGTGTGCAAGAGAATCTCGAGATCGGCGGGCAGATAGTCGGCCACCAGCGTCGGCGCACCGATGCCCAGGTTGACGACGGCGCCCTCGGGGATGTCGGCGGCGACGCGCGCGGCCAACTCGTCACGGGTGATACGGCTGCTCATCGCTTCTCGCTCTCGGTCACGACATCCGTCTCGACGGCATCCAGCGGGCGCCCCTCCAGGTCGACCCCGCCGATGAACTCGCCCTCACGCAACCAGTTCCGTGCTCCGACGGCGACGAGGCGGTCGACGAACATGCCCGGCGTGACGACGTGCTCCGGATCGATCGCCCCGAGCGGGACCACCTCGTCGACCTGCGCGATCGTCGTCGTGGCAGCGGTGGCCATGATGGGTCCGAAATTGCGGGCGGTCGCACGATAGGTGAGGTTGCCCCAGCGGTCGCCCCGGAGCGCGCTGATGAGGGCGAAGTCGGCTTTGAGCGGATACTCGAGAACGTAGCGGCGGCCGTCGATGGTCCGCTCCTCCTTTCCGCGGGCGAGCTCGGTGCCCACGCCCGTGGGAGAGAAGAACGCGCCGATGCCTGCGCCGGCGGCGCGGATGCGCTCGGCGAGGTTGCCCTGCGGGACGAGCTCGAGCTCGATCTCTCCTGCGCGGTACAGGCGGTCGAAGACCATCGAGTCGCTCTGGCGCGGAAAGGAGCACACGATCTTGCGCACCAGGCCGCGCGCGAGGAGCGCGGCGAGACCCGTTTCACCGTTGCCGGCGTTGTTGTTCACGATCGTGAGATCGCGGGGCCCGTGCGCGATGAGCGCGTCGATGAGCTCGACGGGCTGTCCGGCCCGCCCGAAACCGCCGATCATCACGGTCGCACCGTCCGGGATGTCCGCGACCGCGGCCGCGGCATCCGCCATCGTCTTGTCGATCACGGATCTCCTCAAGAGTGTTCGCTGTGCGAACGCACGTTCGCGTAATGAACAGAATAGCAGAGCGCCCGCTCGCCGCTTCGCCGCGCACCCGAAGACGGGCTGGCGTGTTCGCACGTCAGGGTCGCGGGCGGACCTTCTCAGGCAGACAGGAGCGAGGCGTCGATCAGCCCCTCGGCTGCCGCGAGCGCCCGTTGGGCGGCGGGATCACCGAACGCGTTGATGAAGGCGCATCGAGCGCTCGCGCTGCTCTTCTCGGCTCGCGCGCCATCCCCGCGCACCGTACGTTGTTCGCGCTGCTGCTCTCAGCATCCGCGCCAGTGATATGCGCAGCACAAGCAGGATTCAGCAGCGCGAACGGATGCTGCGCCCAGCCGAGCCCGAGCACCAGCGCACCGATCAGCAGCGCCAAGTGCGGGCCGCACGCCGACTCCATGAAGCCCGCTGCCAGACCGAGCGCGGCCACCGCGACCAGAACCGACGCGGTTCGCGGACCGGCGCGGCCGTCGATCTCAGGCGCGCCCTTGGCCATCACCGCAGCGGACGAGCGTCACGCCGTGCGGAGCGAAGCGTCGATGAGGACTTCGGCGGCCGACCTCGCCTGCTCGGCCGCGATGGGATCACCGGAGATCGCCGCCGTGCTCTGCGCCCCCTCGGCGAGGATGGAGAGCTGTGCAGCCAGCAGCTCGCTGCCTCCCTTCTCCGCCACGAGGTCCGCCATGTACTGCTGGAAGGAGTTCTTGTGATCGCGCACGATCCCGGCGATCTCCGGATCCGTGCCGCCGAGCTCACCGAACGCGTTGATGAACGCGCAACCGCGGAAGTCGTCCGCGCCGAACCAGTCCTGCAGATAGGCGAAGACGGCTGTCAGCTGTTCGCGCGCCGACGGCCCCGCCGCGTCCACACGGCTTCTCAGACCCTCCCCCCACTGCTCATGCGTGCGCGCAAGCACACCCTTGACGATGTCGGACTTCGACGGGAACTCGCCGTAGAGCCGTCGCAGTGACACACCGGCCGCCGAGCGCAGCTCATCCATGCCGACGGCCGCATAGCCCTTGCGGTAGTACAGGTCTCCCGCTGCCGAGAGGATGTTCTCGCGTGTCTCGTCATCAGTCATGCGCACAGTCTACTTGACATGAGAACGATCGTTCTCTACTGTGAGGGAATAGCACACGAGAACGAGCGTTCTCACCATCAACAATCCCCTTGCGGGGGGCCAACGAAAGGATCGCATCATGGCTGTCATCACCGTCGGGACCCAGAACAGCACCGACATCGAGCTGTACTACGAGGACCAGGGCGCGGGTCAGCCGGTCGTCCTGATCCACGGCTATCCGCTGGACGGACACAGCTGGGAGCGGCAGAACCGTGACCTGCTCGCACAGGGCTACCGCGTGATCACGTACGACCGCCGGGGCTTCGGACAGTCGTCCAAGGTGAACGACGGATACGACTACGACACCTTCGCCGCCGACCTGAACACCCTCCTGGAGACCCTGGATCTGCGCGACGTCATCCTGGTCGGCTTCTCGATGGGCACGGGCGAACTCGCCCGTTACGTCGGGCGCTACGGTCACGAGCGCATCGCCAAGCTCGCGTTCCTCGGATCGCTCGGCCCGATGCTCGTCGCTCGCGACGACAACCCGGCAGGTGTCCCTCAGACGGTCTTCGATGACATCGCCGCGACGGCGAAGGGCGACCGTTACGCCTGGTTCACGGACTTCTACGCGAACTTCTACAACCTCGATGAGAACCTCGGCACGCGCATCAGCCAGGCCGCGGTGGACGGCAGCTGGAACGTCGCCATCGGCAGTGCCCCGGTGGCCGCCTACGCGGTCGTCCCGTCGTGGATCGAGGACTTCCGCTCCGACGTGACCGCAGTCCGCGAGAGCGGCAAGCCGGTTCTCATCCTGCACGGCACCGCCGACCGCATCCTGCCGATCGACGCGACCGCCCGGCCGTTCCACGCCCTGGTGCCTGATGCCACCTATGTCGAGGTCGAGGACGCCCCGCACGGTCTGCTGTGGACCCACGCCGAAGACGTCAACGCGGCCCTCACGGCGTTTCTCCGCAAGTGACCGAAGCGGAGGTCGGGGGCGCGTGTTCCCCGACCTCCACGACAGCAGGCCTGCAGTCCCGCGCATCGGAACGTGAGCACGCCGGCGGCACCTCGCGGCTTTGCGTCTCATTCGCGGCCGGGCAGGCGCCCCAACCTCCCGCGCGAGCGACCCCCGCCCTCCCGCGCGAGCGACCCCCGCCCTCTCGGAGAGCGGGGGTCGACTCGTCGTGGCCGTGAGCCGCGACTCAAGGTCGTGCCCTGCGCTCCCCACACGGGCACGTCGTACCTCGTGGCAGAGATCCTACGCGCACAGGCGACGCTCAGGTAGCGGGAGTTCGCTTCCGACGGAGTGGATCGCGTACGGCGCTGTAAATACGTCGCGCGACGTCTCCCGTCAATGCCCTCCGCGATGACGCCGCCGCTGATTAGCCTCGATCGTCCAGCCGAACCGGTTCCCCGCCGGCCGCGCGCCGTCACGATCAAGGAGCAGCCAGTGATCACCCCTATGCGACCCCGACCCGGAATCGTCCTCGTCGAGACGGCAGTCCCGAGTCCGGTGGAGATGGTCCGGTGAGAGCCATGGCGTACCGCGGACCGTACAAGATCCGCGTGGAAGAGAAGCCCAGGCCGACGATCCAGCATCCGAACGACGCCATCGTCCGGGTGACGCGCGCCGCCGTCTGCGGCTCAGATCTCCACCTGTTCCACGGCATGATGCCGGACACGCGCATCGGCCACACGTTCGGTCACGAGATCGTCGGGATCGTCGAGGAGGTCGGCCCTTCCGTCGAGACGCTGCAGCGCGGCGACCGGGTGATGGTGCCCTTCAACATCTACTGCGGCTCCTGCTATTTCTGCAGCCGCGGGCTGTTCTCCAACTGTCACAACGTGAACCCGAACGCCACGGCGGTGGGAGGCATCTACGGCTACTCGCACACGACCGGCGGGTACGACGGCGGACAGGCGGAGTACGTGCGGGTACCGTTCGCGGATGTGGGGCCGTCGATCATTCCGGAGTGGCTGAGCTCGGAGGACGCCCTCATGCTGACCGATGCGTTCTCGACAGGGTACTTCGGCGCTCAGCTCGGAGACATCGCGATGCACGACACCGTCGTCGTCTTCGGCGCCGGACCGGTGGGTCTGGCAGCCGCCCGGTCGGCGTGGTTCCTCGGCGCGGGCCGCGTGATCGTCATCGACCACATCGACTATCGGCTGGAGAAGGCGAGAAGCTTCGCGTTCGCGGAGACGATCCACCTCTCGGAGGTGGATGACATCGTGCTCGCGCTGAAGAAGATGACGGGCCACCTGGGAGCCGACGTCGTCATCGATGCGGTCGGCGCCGAGGCTGACGGCAGTGTCCTGCAGCACGTCACGGGGGCGAAGCTGAAGCTTCAGGGCGGGTCACCGGTGGCGGTCAACTGGGCGATCGACTCGGCACGCAAGGGCGGGACCGTCTCGCTGATCGGCGCGTACGGCCCGCTGGTCTCCTCCGTCCGGCTGGGCGACATCGTCAACAAGGGTCTGACGGTGCGGGCGAATCAGGCACCCGTCAAGCGTCAGTGGCCTCGGCTGCTCGAGCACATCCGCGAAGGACATGTGAGCCCCGGCGAGCTCCTCACGCACCGCTTTCCCCTGGAACATATCGCCGAGGCCTACCACGTGTTCTCGGCAAAGCTCGATGGCTGCATCAAACCCGTCATCGCGGTCGGAGAGGAGTGATCATGCCGTACGAGTCAGCGAAGCCCGACCTCACGCCGTCGACGGAGGAACTGCGGGCGAGGATCCCGGGGTGGGGCGCAGACAACGCGCCGGAGCATCGTCGAACCTGGCAGCAGCGAGACGACCTCGGGCCGACGGGCGCCCACTGGAGCTTCCCCGAGCGTCAGCCGGACAGTCCGAGCCGCGAACGCTCGATCGAACACGCGATGCTGACACCCGTGTACGGGACGGCCCAGCCGCTGCACGGCGTCTCCGGCCGCATCCGCCGGTTCGCCTACCATCACCTCAGCGAGACGAAGAACCTCCGATGGCTGATCCTCGTGCTCGGCGACCGCACGGAATCGTTCGGCGCCCACGTGCGCTCGCTGTTCACCCGGCGCCCTGATGAGCCCGTCACGCAGACCGGCGTCCTCGCCGAGGTCCGTCATCACCCGCTCGCGTCGCGCTGGGGACGCGGCCGCCTCGATGTCAGGCACATGTGGCTGGATCCGATCATCGTCGTCGGCCCCTGGGTGGCGGCCGCCGCCGCGGTGGTCTGCGCACTCCGGTTCGTGGCGGGCCGGCTCCGGGGGTGACCGAGTGGGCATCGGGGGCGGATCGTCGGGGCGAGCCCGGATACGACAAAACCCCCGGAAATCCGGGGGTCTTCCGCTGTAGCGGAGGCGGGATTCGAACCCGCGACCTCACGATTATGAGTCGTGCGCTCTCACCAACTGAGCTACTCCGCCGCAATGGTCCATTCCAAGAAATGAACACTGCGAGCCCCGAGTCAGGATTGAACTGACGACCCCTTCCTTACCATGGAAGTGCTCTGCCACTGAGCTATCGGGGCGTGCTGCCCGTGTCAGGGCAACCAGACGAGATTACCATCCGCGGGCCCGTCGCACGAAATCGAGACGTCAGTACGAATACCGGCCGGCGTTCTCCCGCATCCAGACCAGCGGGTTGACCGTGGAGCCGTTGATGATGATCTCGAAGTGCAGGTGGGCACCGTAGGAACGACCGGTGTTCCCGACCTTGCCGATGGTGTCGCCGACCTTGACCTTCTGTCCCGCCGTGACCGCCAGCGAACCATGCTGCATGTGCGCGTAGTGGCTGGTGACGACCTTGCCGTCGATCACATGGTCGACGTAGGCGGTCACGCCGTAGGCGCCACCGGACTCCGTCGCGATCCGCACGGTTCCATCGGCGATCGCCTGGATCGTCGCACCGGCACCAGGCACCAGGTCGATGCCGGCGTGCATGCGACCGTTGCGCATGCCGTACGGCGAGCTCATCGCGACGCCCACCATGAACGGCCACTGAATGGCCGCTTGCGAGTCGTTCGTGTACAGGCTGTCGGAGTACCGGATGTTCTCCTCGGCAGCCACCTCGAGCAGCGACACAGAGGAGTACTCGTCCGACCGCGCCAGGACCTCGTCCTGCACACCTGCAGAAGCGACGAAGGCCTGGATCTCGTCGTCGGGCACCTTCGCGTTCGACGTCGCGCCGTCTGCGGTGACGAGTGACGCGACCGGAGCTGCGCCGCCCCGCACGGCCGCGACAGCGCTCGCGGGCAGCGTCATCGACACGGCCATGAAGCCGGCCACCGTCATGACGCCCAGGCTCGCGCCTGCGGCGACAAGGCGCTTGGCGACACGGTGACGACGCGGGACGACGTGCTCGGATGCCGGTGCAGCGCCCACCTCGACCGACTGTTCCGCCATGGGCACGGCAGGCTCGTCGTCGACGACGGGCGCGAAGCCGAAGGCTCCCGACGCCCGCGTGAACGCATCCACGGCCGGGCCGGACCCGGCGACGCCGCCTGCGCCGTCATCATCCGACCGGGGCTCGGTCACACGCACGGTCTCGGTCTCGGTGGCGACCGCAGACACGCCGACCTCGGACGTGGTGCCGTCGGTCGTGACGTCGTCGTCGCGCTCGGCGGGGAGGACGGTCTCGACGACGAGGGTCGCGATCGATGCGGGATCGGCGGCGTCCACGTCGACGCCCGCTTCGGTCTCCTCGGAGGCAGGAGCAGCGGCCGTCTCGGCGGCCACGGCGGCGGCGGGGGCGGCCGATGCCGCGAGCGCGAGGCGCAGAGCGCGCCGGCTGAGTGCGGCACCGGCGGATTCGACAGGTGACGCGGCGACGGCGTCCGAAGTCACTGCCTCGTCCGGAGTGATCGGAGCTCCGGATGCCGCGTGCGCGGTGCGGAGTCGGTTGGACCGGCGCGTGGGCGCAGATTCAACCTCAGGGCGTACAGGTGGCAAGTCAGATCTCTCGGGTCGTCGTCAAGCTCGGGGGCGCTTGGTCACTTCGCAAAGCAAAAGTAACGATCAGGTAAACGATACAACTTCGGGGCTGAAAAATCCATGAGTCTGAATGGTCTCATCGAGCGGCTCACGCACGGCCTTCGATGATGTCGAGCAGCTGTCCGTGCACGGCCGGACCGCCGGCCACCAGCATCGGACGAGTGCTGTCCAGCTCCAGTCTGGTCACCGATCCCCCGGCCTCCCGCACGATGATCGCCCCGGCGGCGAAGTCCCACGGATTCAGTCCGCGTTCGAAGAACCCGTCGAGTCGGCCGGCGGCGACGTAGGACAGATCGATCGCCGCGGAGCCCATCCGGCGCAGGTCGCGCGCCAGCGTCATCACCTGTCGCACCATCGCCAGATCACCGTCATGCGTGGCCGGGTCGTAGCCGAAGCCCGTGGCGAGCAGCGCGCCGGCCGGAGTCTGCTCGTTGACCGCGAGCCGGACGCCGTCCAGCCAGGCCCCCTCGCCGCGCACGGCGGTGAACAGCTCACCGAGCGCCGGCGCGTTCACGGCCGCGGCGACTCCCTGCCAGCGCTCGGGGTCGGGTTCGCCCTCGACCACGGCGATGCTCACGGAGTACGCCTGGATGCCGTAGGCGTAATTGACGGTTCCGTCGATCGGATCGACCACCCAGGTCAGTCCGCTGGTGCCGCGTTCGGCACCCGTCTCCTCTCCGAGGAAACCGTCGTCGGGGCGCTCGGCACGCAGCCGGTCGCGGATGAGCCGCTCGACCTCGCGGTCGGCTTCGGTGACGATGTCGGCCAGAGTCGACTTGGTCGCCGCCAGCGAGACGCCCTCTTTTCGGCGTCGCAGAGCCAGCTCTCCCGCGTCACGGGCGATGTCCGCCGCGAGGGCTCCGAGGTCGACCTCGCTCACTGAGCACCGTCGGGCATGGCGGGAGGCGGCGGGAAGGAGCCGTTGGAGCCTGGAGGCGCCGGAGGCGCCGGAGGCATTGGAGGCATCTGAGGGCTCTGCGGCGCAGCACCCGGGTCGGGGGCCGCAGGTGTCGCGGGAGCACTCGGAGGCTCCGGTGCAGCATCCACGACGGGGAAGGCGGCAGCCGGCGCCGCGTACGTCGGGTAGCCGGTGTAGTACGCGTTCCAGTCCGGCGACCCGTCGGGCATCACCGGCAGGGGCGTCCGACCGTCGGCGTAGGTCGGCCACGCCTGCATCGGCTGAGCCGCCTGGACAGGCGCCGCCTGGGGCACGGCAGCCGGCGGACGCGGCGCGCGCGGAGCGAAGAGCGCGTTCAGCAGCGGGATCAGAGTGGTGCCGACCGCGGCGAGGATGGCGAGCGCGATCACGATGCGCCAGTACAGGTCGTCGTAGTCGAGCTGATCGGGGAAGGTGAGGAAGAACACCAGCATGGCCACGAGCAGCGCCAGCATGGCGAACGTCACCATGACGATCACGCGCGTGAACGTCGTGACATACCGCTGAGAGGCGCGCAGGAACAGGCGCACGTGCAGGAGCGCGAGCTGGAGGATGCCGATGACCAGCAGGAACTGCAGCACCCGCATACCGCCCGAGGGGTCGCGGAAGCCGTACATGTAGTCCGGTTCGGGATCAGGCAGCCAGATCTTGATGGCGCCGACGAGCAGCGCGATGATCCAGCTCACCATGCTCGCCAGAACGAGCCACTCGGGCCTGCGTGCGGCGAGGTTCGACTCGACGATCGCGATGCCGGCGAATGCGGCCAGCAGCAGGATCGTGAGGAACGCTCGGCCGATGATGCCGTCCTGGTTGCCCACGAGCACCCAGATCACGCACACGATGGCCGCGGCGATCAGCGACCCGATCGCGATCCAGATCGAACCGCGCATGAGTTTCGACGTCATGGATGTCACCGCGGGCTGCGGTGTGGTTTCAGACATGAGGGTCCTCCCGGTCGCTCTCATCCTGCCACGCGAGGCGACGCCGCGTGCGGATGCTGTGCACAACGCCGGCCGTGCGGCTCACTCGCGCGGAGGCGGACGTTGCGGATGCCGAACAGCCTCCCGTCGACGTCAGCGAGCGGCCTTCCGGGATGCGGCGGCGAAGCCGGCGACGCGGATGCGGGCATCGGGCGTGTCGAACGCCTCACCGATCGACCGCGCCTCCTCGGCCAGCTGCTCGGCGAACGTGCGGGAGGGCTGCGAGCGGACCAGGCGTTTCGCGTGCCCGTACGCGCCGGCCGCGCCGGCCAGCCAGAACCGTGCGATCTCCTCGGCGCGCTCGCGCACGGCATCCGCTTCGGCCGCTGCGTCCGGGGTCCCTGAGCTCGCCGAAGGGCCTTCGACGCACTCGGCGACCAGCCCCCATTCCACGGCCTCGGATGCCGTCAGCATCCGGTCCTGCAGCACCAGCTGCAGCGCCCTGCGCTCGCCGACCGCGCGTGCCAGCTGCGCCGAGACCGACAGGTCGGGCGTGAGGCCGATGTTCGCGTACAGGCTGCCGATCTTCGAGCTCGCTCCGACGATGGCGTAGTCGCTGCACATCAGGATGCCCAGGCCCCCGCCGGCAGTGGTGCCGTGCGCGGCCGCGACGACGGGGATCGCGGAGGTGGTGAGCGAGAGGATGCCTTCGTTGATCACGTGCGCGAGCGAGGTGATGTCCCCGCCGGCGCCCATGCCGGTGGCCATGGCGAGCACGTCTCCCCCGGCGCAGAACGCGCGCCCGTTGGCGTCGAGCAGGATCGCCCGCACGTCGTCGCGGGCCACGGCCTCCGCGGTGACGGCCCGCCAGGCCATCGCCAGTTCGGCATCGAAGGCGTTCAGGCTCGCAGGACGGTTCAGCGTCAGACGCGCGAGACCCTCATCGACCGTGAGCAGGATGGAATCAGTCATTGCTCTCCTTTGATGCGCGGATTCCGTCCCACCCTAACCGGCACCGAGGCGCACTCAATCCTCGCTGAGGACGCGCACCACGAACTTCTCCATGCGCTGGCGCGTGCCGTCCAGGCGCATGTCGACCTGGCCGGGCGCGCGCACCTCGTTCGGGGCGAGCGGATGAGCCAGACGCACGTTGTCGTGGCAGGACAGGTCGGCGCAGATGTAGGTGCCGGCGCTGTCGCCGCGGCGTCCCTTCGCGCCCCCGCGTCGTGCGGTGAGCAGCGCCACCTGGTTGCCCGGCTGCAGCGTGTGACAGATGTTGCACATCCCCGAGCGGACGCGCGCCGGGTCGGTCGCACGCAGCACGATCCCGAGCGGAGCACCGTCGTGCTCCACGATCACGACGGCCCTGCGGCTGGATTCGGGATCGCGCCAGGCGAGGAAGTCGATGTAGTCCCAGTCGGTGAGGATGAAGTCGTGCGGCATCCCGATCTCGGCGATCTCATCGGCATCCGCGTTCCGGATCGCGTCGCGGATCTGGGCCTCGGTCAGTGGTCGCATCGATTCAGTCTAAGAAGTCGCGCGGAGCATCGCTCGCCAGGCGCGAGAATCCACCTCCCGGCCGAGACGTGCTCTGCGGGGAGCATTCTCACGCGGCAAGCCGATTCCCGCGGGGCGGGGCGCGGGGATGGCGGCGAGCACAGGGGCGGGGAAGTGGGCGCGGGGGCGGGGTGCGCTACTGCGTCACGTCGAACAGCCCGTGTGCACCGCGCTCAGCATCGATCATGAAGTGCGACACGAACGGGTACGTCCCCTTCTCGGGGAACGTCAGCTCGACGAACCCGCCCTGCGCCGGCTGCAGTCCGAGTGCCTGCGATCCCGTGTCAGCCGACCGGTTCAGCAGGTACGCGCCCTCGGCCCAGACCGTGTCGAACTGCGCGCCGATCACGTGGAAGCTCGTGGGGCGCTCGATTCCGGCATCCAGCACCCACACCCGCACCCGCTCTCCCGCCTTCGCGACCAGCGGCGCGTGATCGTACTGGTTCGCGTAGCCGTTGAAGACGACCAGGTCGGGGTCGCGGGTGGCGATCCGGTCCACGTCGACCTCTCCGCCGTCGTGGTCGCCGAGGTAGTACTCCCCCTGCACGAGCACGTAGCTGCGGTCGACCTCGGGCAGATCGTCGGGCTCGATCACCACCCCGCCGTACATGCCGTTGGCGATGTGCGCGCTCATCGGCATGGTCGCGCAGTGGTACATCCAGATGCCGGCGCGCGTCGCCGTGAAGGTGTACGTCAGGCTCTCCCCCGGCGCGATCGTGCGCATGGGACGATCGGGCGCGAGCGCCCCGGCGTGGAAGTCGATGGAGTGGCCCATCGACCCCTTGTTCTCGAGCGTGATGACGAACCTGTCACCCACCCGGCCATGCAGCAGCGGCCCGGGCGCGGACCCGTTGTAGGTCCACAGGGTCTGCGTGATCCCGGGCGCGACCTCCTTCTTCTCATCGCGCACGGTGAGCGTCAGCTCGCGGATGATGGGAGTAGCGGATGCCGGGAGCGGCTCCAGCGCGGCCTTGTAGGGCGCGAAGTCGGAGCCGGGTCGCGCGTCCATCCCGGGCATGGCGCCCCCGTCGTGGCCGGCGCGCCCGTCGTGGCCGGCGTGGCCGGTGTGCCCGTCGGCATCGCCTCCGTCCGTCGCGGCCGGAGCCGGCGGGGCCGATGCTCCCGTCGCGACGATCTGCATCGTCATCCCCATCTGCCGGTGGCCGACGATCGAGCACCAGCCGTCGAGATCGGCGGTGATCACGCCCACGTCGATGGTCTCGCTCTGCCCGGGGCTGAGGCGCGTCCCGGCGATCCCGTTCGCAAAGACCAGGTCATGGATCAGCGACGGATCGGTGTTGGTCACCTCGATGAGCAGGCGCGTGCCGGCCGGAACCTCGATGCGGTTCGGCGTGAAGCGCATGTGCGCCGCCTCGACCTGCACGGTCTGCACAGGAGCATCCGCATCCCCCGTCGGTGCGGCGCTCCAGCCGAGCCCGACCGGATCCACCGCCGCGGCGCCGGCGACGACGAGGAGAACCGCCAGCAGGCCGGCGACCGCCTGCCCCGCACGACGCCCGGGCGGCTGCTCCCCTTCGGGGACGATCGGGCCGTGTCTCCGCGCGGCACCCGGCTCGGCCACCGGTGCCTTGGCCCGGCGCTGGGCTCTCATCGCGAGCAGCATCACCACCAGGAACGACCCCATGGCGATGAGATAGAGGATCGAGGCCGCCACCCGCATGAGGCTCGACACAGGCAGGGCGCACACGATCAGTGCCGTGTTCGCGACGGTGACGCGCAGCGGCCCGGCCGCGTCGAACCCCGTGGTGCCGACGCGCACCGGGGTCGGTCCCCCGCCGAGCACGACGGGGATCAGGTAGCTGAGCGCCCCCACCACCACCTGGGCGGCGAAGCCGGCTGCGAGGTACGGCACGACCTGGTCGACCAGGGTGGCGAGCGCGTCGAACCCCGTGCCGTCTGCCGCTGCGACGACAGCGCCCACCAGGATCATCCCGATGGCACCGGCCCACCAGGCGAGCGCCATGCCCACGGACAGCGCCGAGAAGCTGCGCGGGGCCTTCTGCCGTACGGCGCGGAACAGCGAGATGCCGATGATGACGAGCCCGGCCAGGTAGGCCGCGAGCCCCGCCGCGACGAGGAGCAGCTGGGCGAGCCCGGCTCCGGTGGCGGCGACGACCACGCCCCCGGCGAGCAGGGGCAGCGCGCGGGCGGCACCGGATGCCGCATGCTCGTCCGCGCGCGTGCGCAGGATCGTCGGCCACAGGGTGACCACTGTGCCCGCGACGGTCAGGCCGATCCAGCCGAGGACGTTGAGGAAGGCGTGCGCGAGCACGAGGTTCGGTGCGCCGTCGCCGCGGGCGAGCCAGGCGCCCAGTGCGGCGCCGACGGCAAGCAGCGCGGCCGACGCGATGTAGTAGCGGATCGTGCGGCCGAACCGGCCGGGCATGCTGCGCCGGGAGCGCTGGAGCAGACTGATCCCGTGCCAGACCACGGCGACGACGAGGGCTGCCGCGCCGACGAGGGTGGCCGGCCAGAGGTGCGAGAGGACCCCGGCGATGATGACGGCGGCGCCGGCATTGGAGAGGATCAGGCGGATGCTCTGCCTGCGGCGGTCGGCGTCCGTGGCCCTGCTGCGCAGCAGCGCGAAGGAGAAGTACTGGCTCCAGACGAGGATCGCGTGCGTGACCGCACCGAGCAGCAGCAGATGCAGCATCAGCCAGCCGGGCATCGGCAGGGAACGATGCGCGAGCGCGGCGATGACCGTCAGCAGCAGCCAGACGACGGTGGGGATGTCGCGCATCGCCCAGAACCCCCGGTTCTTCGGCTGCGCGGGCGGGGTGGCGCCTGCGGCGGGCGCTCCGGCGCCCAGGGTCGGTGTCATCGGGGTTCGCTCGATTCGTCGGAGGACGCGACCCGTGCCCGGCCTGCCGGGCCCATCACGGCACTGGTGACGGCGGTGAGCACGAAGAGCAGCAGCGCGATCACGCCGAGTACGCCGCCGAGCTGCCAGGCCGCAGGCACCCCGAGCCCGTCGCCGATCCAGACGCGCACCACCAGTGCGACCTGCAGCAGCACGATCGGCGCCCAGAACCCCGCCCGGTACGGCAGCGGAATGTGCAGCACCGCGGGGAGGATCGTCGTCGCGTGCGCCATGATCATCGAGAACGTGTACCCGAGGAACACCGCGTGGATCACCGCGTCGTACGCGGGCTGCGCCGAGGGGTGGCCCAGCAGCAGCACGAGCGCGGCGACCGCCAGCCACACGTACCCCGCGAGGATGCAGGCCGCCCTGTACCGCGTCACGCCCTGCGCCCGGATGGTGCGTCGCGCGACATCGTGCACCACGAGCCAGCCGGTCAGGGACAGCAGGACGATGCCGAGCAGCATCGCTCCGGCATCGGGGAACACCAGGCCCACCACGAGCGCGCCGGTCACCGCCCAGGCGTGCAGCAGCAGACGGATGCCGGCCCGCGGCCCCATCGTGATGCGTGCCAGCTCCACGCGCTCGGCGGCGATGGTCAGCACGAGGAATCCGATCAGCCAGGGGATGACGCGGGTCATCGCGTCTTGCCCGGTCCAGATCACCGCGCCGACCAGGCCCAACCCGGCGGCGAGCAGCTGTGTGAGCAGGGCGGCGTCGTACTGGCGCCGCCAGAGGGGCACGTAGAGCAGGACGAAGGATGCTGCGCCGGCGGCCAGCACGAGCTTCGCGACGAGCAGCGGCACGGGCGGCGCGATCAGCAGGATGCCGCCGAGTCCGAGCAGCGCGGGCGCGGTGAACCCCAGCGGGCGGGCGTACGCGGTGGCGCGTTCGAGGCTGATCAGCGTCCCGACGAAGCCGAGGGCGAGCAGCATGCCGTGCACCTCGGGCAGCCGATCGGTGGTGATGGGGGCCGGCAGGCCCAGCAGCAGCATCCCCGCATCCAGACCGGCCAGCAGGGCGAGTCCGGCGGGCAGCATCCACAGCATCCGGACGGGGAGACCTCGCCGAGCGGCAGTGCTCCGCGCTGCGATGTTCACGACGCGGCGCGCAGCTGGAGGACGCAGGCCCCGTCCGCCCGGAACGGCAGCAGCCTGGCATCCGCCCGAGGGTCCCGGGAGCGGACGATGCCGGCGAGCATCCCCTCGTGCACGGCGCAGACGATGTCGGTGCGGCGTGCCGCAGCGGCGAGCAGCGGGCAGCGGTGCAGGACGATGTCCTCGCCCTCCGCATCCGGGGCGAAACCCTGCTGACGCATCACGTCGACCGCGAGCGCACGGGGCTCCTCGGCGGCATCCGTCTGCTGCCGGACGATCTCAGTGCCCCAGCGGACCCCGGCGTCGCGGGCCTGCGCCGACGGGTCGTCGGCGCCGAGGGTGAGGGTGTCGGCGAGGGTGAGCACCAGCCCGGCATAGGGGTTCACGACGTCGGCGGGCGTGGCCTGCCAGCGCCAGCCCGGGCGGCCGCGCCCCCGCACCTGCCCGCGGATGCGTCGCAGACGGCCGTCGCCGAGCAGACGGGAGAGATGCTCGCGGACGGTGTTCTCGTGCAGGCCCGTCGCGGCGACGATCTCGGCCGTGGACGCCGAGCCGCGGGACTCCACCTCGCGGAGGATCCGCTCCCGCGTGGACGAGGGCCGCCGAAATCCGTCTCGCAGGGCGTCCGGGGAAGTCCGATTGTTTTCCACGGTCTTCATTGTAATAAAATCGAGAGCGAATCATCCACAGGCAGAGTTGGAGCAGAACATGGGCCACATCGAGATCCACCGTTCGCGGTCAGAGGCGAGCGATCAGTCACCCACCGCCGGGTGCACCTGCGGCGAGGTCGACGAGGAACTCCCCGAACTCGATGTGCAGACGATCCCGCACGCTGTGCGTCACGCCGCGATCTTCGGGGCGATCGAATCGCTGCGTCCGGGAGCGGCCATGGTCATCTCCGCCACGCACAACCCGGTGCCCCTGCTGACGCAGCTGCAGGCGAAGCACGGTGCCGGTTTCAAGACCCGCTACCTCGACGAGGGGCCCGAGCGCTGGCGCATCCTCGTGCGCAACGCGGCCTGAGCCGCCCGGGCCGACGCCCCCACCTCTGAAGGACGATCGCCCTTCTGAAGGACGTTTCGACAGCATCCGTCCTGCAGAAGTGCCATCGTCCTTCGTTCGTGAGGGGCGGGAGCGGGCGTCCCCGGAACGTGTTCCCCGTGGCGCCGAGCCGCCCGACGAGAAAGGCCCCCGCGATGCGAGGGCCTTCCCGTGGTGGCAAGTACAGGATTCGAACCTGTGAAGTCGATGACGGCTGATTTACAGTCAGCTCCCTTTGGCCGCTCGGGCAACTTGCCAGGGCACCCCCGTCCGGCTTGTCCAGTCAACCGGGGGCGCGAAGATCAAGCATACCGGTCAGAACCGGTGTCAAGAAATCGAAAGCTCAGCTGCCGAAGACACCGCGCTCGGACTCGCTGAGCGACTCCGGCGTGCGCAGCAGCCCACCCTCGGCCCGGCACGTCGCCGCGGCGATCGCCATCGCCCGCTCCAGCAGTGGCTGCCAACCGTCAGCCGACGACGGATGCCCGTCGACGAGGCCCTCGACGACGGCCGCCAGGGTGGCGTCGCCGGCCCCGACCGTGTCGATGATCGGTCCGGGCAGCATGGCGATCGGGGCGGTCAGCTCCCCGGCATCCGATTCCAGCACCGCGCCATCGGCGCCGGCGGTCGCCAGCACCGCTTCGACTCCGAGATCACGCAGCCTGCGGCGCAGGGCGTCCAGGCCCTGGTCGTAGAGCAGCGCCGCGTCGTCCGCGCCGACCTTGACCAGCTCGGCGCGCTCCGCGAGCTTCTCGAAGCCGCGCACGAACTCGGCGCGGTCGTGCAGCATCCCGGCGCGCGGATTCGGGTCGATCACCAGCCGCGCGTCGCCCACGGCCTCCGACAGCGCGGCGACCTCCGCCTCGACGTCGAACGGGAAGCAGCTGACCGCCACCAGTGCGGCATCGGAGATCGCCGCGCGGGCCGCATCGGAGTAGCGGATGCTGCGCCGCTGCGCGGCCTCGTTGAACACATACTGCGGTTCGCCGTTCTCCGCCCGCCGCACGACCGCCCGCGAGGAGCCCCGCTCGGACGGGCTCTCGATCAGGGTCACACCGTGGTCGGCCAGGTACTCGCGGATGTGGTCGCCCGCGGCATCCGCTCCGACCATCGCGATCAGCGTGACCGCAGCGCCCAGTCGGCGCAGCCCCACGGCCACGTTCAGCGCGGCTCCTCCGACCAGCTCGCGGACGCCCGCGGCGTCCCGGATCTCATCGATCAGCGCATCGCCGATGACGACGACCCCACGGCTCTCAGTGCTCACCCCGTGAGACTACCGCGCGGAGGTCCGCCCGGTGGCACCTCCTTCGCGGCAGGACCGATACGCGGGCACGAGGAAGGCCCCGGCCCTCCGAAGAGGGGCCGGGGCCTTCCCGCGATCAGATCGTCGGCTCTCGCCTCGATCAGTTGTACGTGCCGGGCGTGATGTCGTCCGTCGAGAACGCGTCGAAGTCGACGTAGCCGAAGTCACCATCGGCGTACGCGCCGTCGGATGCGAAGATCCGGTTCGGGTAGCGCTCGCTCTTGGCCTCTTCCGTCGCCTCGACCGTGATGTCGCGGTAGCGGCGCAGACCGGTGCCGGCAGGGATGAGCTTTCCGATGATCACGTTCTCCTTGAGACCGATCAGCGGGTCGCTCTTGCCCTCCATGGCGGCCTGGGTGAGCACGCGGGTCGTCTCCTGGAACGAGGCGGCCGACAGCCACGACTCGGTCGCCAGCGACGCCTTGGTGATACCCATCAGCTCCGGACGACCCGACGCGGGGCGCTTGCCCTCTGCCACGGTCTCGCGGTTGATCTGCTGGTAGCGCTTCAGGTCGACCATCTCACCCGGGAGCAGCGCGGTGTCAGCGTGGTCGACCACGGTGACCTTGCGCAGCATCTGACGGACGATGACCTCGATGTGCTTGTCGTGGATCGGGACACCCTGCGAGCGGTACACGCCCTGCACGCCGTTGACGAGGTAGCGCTGCACCTCGCGGGCACCCATGACACGCATGACCTCCTTGGGGTCCAGCGTGCCGACCAGCAGGGGCTGACCGACGGAGACGTGCTGGCCGTCCTCGACGAGAAGCGTCGCACGCTTCAGCACCGGGTAGACCACCTCTTCGTCACCGTTGTCGGGCGTCAGGATGACCTTCCTGCCCTTCTCGTTCTCCTCGATCGCGATGCGGCCGTCGGCCTCGGCGATCGGGGAGGCACCCTTCGGGGTGCGCGCCTCGAACAGCTCCTGCACGCGGGGCAGACCCTGGGTGATGTCGTCGGCGGACGCCGAACCACCGGTGTGGAAGGTACGCATCGTCAGCTGGGTTCCGGGCTCACCGATCGACTGCGCGGCGATGATGCCGACGGCCTCTCCGATGTCCACCGTCTTGCCCGTGGCGAGCGAACGGCCGTAGCACTGCGCGCAGACGCCGACTGCCGAGTCGCAGGTCAGGACGGAGCGGACCTTGATGGTCTCCACACCGGCCGCGACCAGCTTGTCGATCAGCACGTCGCCCACGTCGTCGCCGGCCTCGGCGAGAACCTCACCGGACTCGCTGACGACCTCGGCCGCCAGCGTGCGGGCGAATACCGAGTTCTCGACGTTCGCGTCGCGCACCAGCACACCCTGCGAGTTCGGAGCGGCGATCGGGAGCTCGAGGCCCTTCGATGTGCCGCAGTCCTGCTCGCGGATGATGACGTCCTGCGACACGTCCACCAGACGACGGGTCAGGTAACCCGAGTCGGCGGTGCGCAGAGCGGTGTCGGCCAGACCCTTGCGGGTACCGTGCGTCGCGATGAAGTACTCCGCCACCGACAGGCCCTCACGGTACGAGGAGATGATCGGACGAGGGATGATCTCACCCTTGGGGTTGTTCACCAGACCACGCATACCCGCGATGTTGCGGATCTGCAGCCAGTTACCACGAGCACCCGAGGACACCATGCGGTTGATGGTGTTGTCCAGCGGGAAGTTGGCCTTCATCGCGGCCTGGACCTCGTCGGTCGCCTCGGTCCAGATCTTGATGAGCTCCTGACGGCGCTCGTTGTCCGTGGTCAGACCCTTGTCGTACTGCGACTGGACCTTCGCGGCCTGCTTCTCGTAGGTCGCGACGATCTCGGCCTTGTTCGGCGGGGTGAGGATGTCGCTCAGCGCGACGGTGACACCCGAGCGGGTCGCCCAGTGGAAGCCGGCATCCTTGATGCGGTCCAGCGATGCGGCCGTCTCGATCTTCGGGTACTCCTCGGCCAGCTTGTTGACGATCTGCGACAGCTTGCCCTTGTCGGCGACCTCGCGCACGAACGGGTAGCCCTTGGGCAGCGTGTCGTTGAAGATCGCCTGGCCGAGCGACGCGTCGACGAGACCGTGACGCTCGTAGCCCTCGGGAGCCTCACCCTCCAGGAAGGTCAGACCCGGGATGCGGATGCGGACCTTCGCCTGCAGGTCGAGGGTGCCCTCGTCCTTCGCCAGGATCGCCTCGCCGACGGAGCCGAACGCACGACCCTCGCCCGTTGCGCCCTCCTTGACCGTGGTCAGGTGGTGCAGACCGATGATCATGTCCTGCGAGGGCAGGGTGACCGGACGGCCGTCCGACGGCTTCAGGATGTTGTTCGACGCGAGCATCAGCACGCGGGCCTCGGCCTGCGCCTCGACCGACAGCGGCAGGTGCACAGCCATCTGGTCACCGTCGAAGTCGGCGTTGAACGCGGCGCACACCAGCGGGTGGAGCTGGATGGCCTTGCCCTCGACGAGCTGCGGCTCGAACGCCTGGATGCCCAGACGGTGCAGGGTGGGTGCACGGTTCAGCAGCACGGGGCGCTCGCGGATGATCTCCTCGAGCACATCCCAGACCTCGGGACGGGTGCGCTCGACGGCGCGCTTGGCGGCCTTGATGTTCTGCGAGTGGCCGAGGTCGATCAGACGCTTGATCACGAAGGGCTTGAACAGCTCGAGCGCCATCTGCTTGGGCAGACCGCACTGGTGCAGCTTCAGCTGCGGACCCACGATGATGACCGAACGGCCCGAGTAGTCCACGCGCTTTCCGAGCAGGTTCTGGCGGAAGCGGCCCTGCTTGCCCTTCAGCATGTCGCTGAGGGACTTCAGGGCGCGGTTGCCGGTGCCGGTGACGGGACGACCGCGGCGGCCGTTGTCGAACAGTGCGTCGACGGCCTCCTGCAGCATCCGCTTCTCGTTGTTCACGATGATCTCGGGAGCACCGAGGTCGATCAGGCGACGAAGACGGTTGTTGCGGTTGATCACGCGGCGGTACAGGTCGTTCAGGTCGCTGGTCGCGAAGCGGCCACCGTCCAGCTGCACCATCGGCCGCAGCTCCGGCGGGATCACCGGGACGACGTCCAGCACCATGGCGGCCGGGCTCATGCCGGTCTCGAGGAACGAGCTGACCACCTTGAGGCGCTTGATCGCACGGATCTTGCGCTGGCCCTTGCCCTCGGAGATCTGCAGACGCAGGTTCTCCGCCTCGGCCTGCAGGTCGAAGGTCTCCAGACGGCGCTTGATCGACTCCGCGCCCATGTGGGCCTCGAAGTACTGACCGAACCGGTCCTGCAGCTCGTGGAACACATCGTCCTCGGGACGCAGCGCGCCGACCTCGAGCGTGCGGAAGTCCTCCCACACGCGCTCGAGCTTGGCGATCGCCTCGTCGGCGCCCTTGCGGATGAGGGTCATCTCCTTCTCGGCGGAGTCCTTGACCTTCTTCTTGGCGTCGGCCTTGGCGCCCTCGGCCTCCAGGGCCGCGAGCTCCTCCTCCAGCTTCGCCATCCGCTCCGCGATCTTCGCGTCGCGGCGGTCGCCGAGCGTCTTCAGCTCGAGCCGGACGTTGTTCTCCTGCGTGGCGAGGTCGCGGTGACGCGCTTCCTCATCGACGGAGATCACCATGTAGGCGGCGAAGTAGATGACCTTCTCGAGGTCCTTCGGCGCCATGTCGAGCAGGTAGCCCAGCCGCGACGGCACACCCTTGAAGTACCAGATGTGGGTCACGGGAGCGGCGAGCTCGATGTGTCCCATGCGCTCGCGGCGGACGGAGCTCTTGGTGACCTCCACGCCGCAGCGCTCGCAGACGATGCCCTTGAAGCGGACACGCTTGTACTTTCCGCAGGCGCACTCCCAGTCGCGGGAGGGTCCGAAGATCTGCTCGCCGAAGAGGCCGTCCTTCTCCGGCTTCAGCGTGCGGTAGTTGATCGTCTCAGGCTTCTTGACCTCACCGTAGGACCATCCGCGGATGTCGTCTGCGGTGGCGAGGCCGATTCGAAGCTCATCGAAAGTTGTTACGTCGAGCACTTGTTCTCCTGGGTAGAAAATCTGTTCCGCGGGACCTGGGCCCCTGAGCGTGTCGAAGGGTCAGATCTCGTCGATCGATGCGGCTTCGAATCGGCTGGAGATGTTGATCCCGAGCTCCTCCGCCGCGCGGAAGGCCTCGTCATCGGTGTCGCGGAGGTTCACCGGGGTGCCGTCCGCCGAGAGGACCTCGACGTTCAGGCACAGCGACTGCATCTCCTTCATGAGCACCTTGAAGGACTCGGGGATGCCCGGCTCCTGGATGTTCTCGCCCTTGACGATCGCCTCGTACACCTTGACGCGGCCGAGGATGTCGTCGGACTTGATCGTGAGCAGCTCCTGCAGGGCGTAGGCGGCGCCGTAGGCCTCGAGTGCCCACACCTCCATCTCGCCGAAGCGCTGGCCACCGAACTGCGCCTTACCACCGAGCGGCTGCTGGGTGATCATCGAGTACGGACCCGTCGAACGCGCGTGGATCTTGTCGTCGACCAGGTGGTGCAGCTTCAGGATGTACATGTAGCCGACCGAGACCGGTGCCGGGAACGGCTCGCCGGAGCGGCCGTCGAACAGCTGGGTCTTGCCCGAGCTGTCGATCAGGCGCACGCCGTCGCGGGTCTCGAGGGTGGAGTCGAGCAGGCCCGAGATCTCGGACTCGCTGGCACCGTCGAACACCGGGGTCGCGACCTTGGTGTTCGGGGCGACGTCGCGCGCGTCCTCGGGAAGCTGCTTGGCCCACTCCGGGTCGCCCTCGATCTTCCAGCCCGTCTTGGCGATCCACCCGAGGTGGGTCTCCAGCACCTGGCCGAAGTTCATCCGGCCCGGGATGCCGAGCGGGTTGAGCACCACGTCGACCGGCGTGCCGTCCGAGAGGAACGGCATGTCCTCGACGGGGAGGATCTTCGCGATGACGCCCTTGTTGCCGTGGCGTCCGGCGAGCTTGTCGCCCTCGGTGATCTTGCGCTTCTGAGCGATGTAGACCACGACACGGCGGTTGACGCCCGAGCCCAGCTCGTCGTCGCCCTCCTCGGCGTTGAACTCCTTGACGGCGATGATCGTGCCCTCTTCACCGTGCGGGACCTTCAGCGAGGTGTCGCGGACCTCACGGCTCTTCTCGTTGAAGATGGCGCGCAGCAGGCGCTCCTCGGCGCTCAGCTCGGTCTCGCCCTTCGGCGTGACCTTGCCGACGAGGATGTCGCCGGGGCGGACCTCGGCGCCGATGCGGATGATGCCGCGCTCGTCGAGGTCCTTCAGCAGCTCGGGGCTGACGTTGGGGAGGTCACGGGTGATCTCCTCCTTGCCCAGCTTCGTGTCGCGGGCGTCGACCTCGTACTCCTCGATGTGGATCGAGGAGAGGGTGTCGTCCTTCACCAGCTCCTGGCTGAGGATGATCGCGTCCTCGAAGTTGTGACCCTCCCACGGCATGAACGCCACGAGCAGGTTCTTTCCGAGCGCGAGCTCGCCGTTCTCGGTGGCGGGGCCGTCGGCGATGACCTCGCCGACCTCCACGCGCTCACCGGCGTTGACGACGACGCGCTGGTTGTAGGACGTGCCCTGGTTCGAGCGGTCGAACTTGCGCAGGTGATACTCCTGCGTGCCGCCCTCGTCGAGCATGACGACGACGCGGTCCGCGGAGACCTCGCTGACGACACCGGCCTTCAGCGCGGTGACCACATCACCGGCGTCGATGGCCGTGTAGCCCTCCATACCGGTTCCGACCAGCGGCGAGTCGCTGCGCAGCAGCGGCACGGCCTGACGCTGCATGTTGGCGCCCATGAGCGCGCGCTGCGCGTCGTCGTGCTCCAGGAACGGCACGAGCGACGTGGCGACCGACACCATCTGGCGCGGTGAGACGTCGATGTAGCCGATCTCCTCCGGGAGGAACAGGTCGACCTCACCCGATCCGCCGCGGGGGCGGGCGAGCACGTGGCTCTCGGTGAAGCTGCCGTCCTTCGTGAGCGGAGCGTTGGCCTGAGCGATGTTGAAGTCGGCCTCCTCCGCCGCCGTCAGGTAATCGATCTGGTCGGTGACCTTGCCGCCCTCGACCTTGCGGTACGGGGTCTCGATGAAGCCGAACGAGTTGATGCGCGCGAACGTCGCGAGCGCACCGATCAGACCGATGTTCGGGCCTTCAGGAGTCTCGATCGGGCACATGCGGCCGTAGTGCGAGGGGTGGACGTCACGGACCTCGACGCCGGCGCGGTCACGGCTCAGACCGCCGGGGCCGAGGGCCGAGAGGCGGCGCTTGTTGGTCAGACCCGCGAGCGGGTTGTTCTGGTCCATGAACTGCGACAGCTGAGACGTTCCGAAGAACTCCTTGATCGCGGCGACCACGGGGCGCACGTTGATCAGGGTCTGCGGCGTGATGGCCTCGATGTCCTGAGTGGTCATGCGCTCGCGGACCACGCGCTCCATGCGCGACAGACCGGTGCGGACCTGGTTCTGGATCAGCTCGCCGACAGCGCGGATACGGCGGTTGCCGAAGTTGTCGATGTCGTCGATCGCGATGCGGATCTCGGCCTTCTTGCCCGAGCGGATGCCGGTGAAGGTCTCGTCACCGCGGTGCAGACGCACCAGGTACTTGATCGTCGCGACGATGTCCTCGACGGTGAGCACCGAGTCGGTCAGCGCGCCGGCCAGGCCGAGCTTCTGGTTGATCTTGTAACGACCCACCTTGGCGAGGTCGTAGCGCTTCGGGTTGAAGTAGAAGTTGTCCAGCAGCGCGCGGGCGGCCTCGGCGGCGACCTGCTCACCCGGACGCAGCTTGCGGTAGATGTCGCGCAGCGCGTCTTCCTTGGTGAGGATGGTGTCCTTGGCCAGGGTCTCCTCGATGGAGGGGAAGCCGGCGAACTCGGCGAGGATCTCCTCGCTGGTCATGCCCAGCGCCTTGAGGAAGACCGTGACCGACTGCTTGCGCTTGCGGTCGATGCGCACGCCGACCTGGTCGCGCTTGTCGATCTCGAACTCGAGCCAGGCCCCGCGGCTGGGGATGACGCGAGCGGTGACGATGTCCTTGTCACTGGTCTTGTCCGGCGTCTTGTCGAAGTAGACGCCGGGCGAGCGGACGAGCTGCGAGACGACGACGCGCTCGGAGCCGTTGATGATGAACGTGCCCTTGTCGGTCTGCAGGGGGAAGTCGCCCATGAAGACGGTCTGCGTCTTGATCTCGCCGGTGAGGTGGTTCATGAACTCGGCCTCGACGTACAGCGGGGCGGCGTAGGTCTTGCCGCGCTCCTTGCACTCGTCGATGGAGTACTTCTCGGGCTCGAGGTACGGGTTCGTGAACGAGAGCTGCATCGTCTCGCCGAGGTCCTCGATCGGGGAGATCTCCTCGAAGATCTCTCCCAGACCCGAGATCTCGGAGACGTCGGTGCGGCCGGCCTTCTTCGCCTCGGCGAGGCGGGCCTTCCAGTCGTCGTTCCCGACGAGCCAGCCGAACGACTCGGTCTGCAGTGCGAGCAGATCCGGAACCGTCAGCGTGTCGGAGATCTTGGCGAACGAGAGGCGGGAGACTCCGCGGCCGTTCTTCTTAGTGGTGGATGTGGATGCGTTGCGAGCAGCAGCCAAGGGAGTAACCTCCGTGAGCCCCGGGCAGGGGCTGGTCGATTCCTAGACGGTGGAGTGTGCGCCCGAGAGCTCAACGAACTGCCGACCACCATATGAGGGCACGGAGAAGCGAGCGCAACTACCAACTATATGTCCAGAATCGCGACATGGCAAGCTGAATCCTTGACCAATTCCGGAAGCTGCGGTATTGGCCCGTGCGCGACGTCGGAGATCACCGCGCGAGAATCGGTACGCTCGAGGCATGGGACGTGCGCGAGGACGGGATGCCGAGAACCCCCGGGCACGACTGGATCACGGCGGCATCGCCGAGATCGCCCCGAGTCAGTTCGCCGGCGGGTTCGAGCTGATCGTGGACGGCACCCCGCAGTCGCACGTCGATCTCGAGGACCCTACGCACCTGCACTTCGAGTACATCGTCCGGATGGGCGCGGTCATCGACCAGCTCGGCGCCTCGGCATCCGCTCCGCTCAGTGTCGTGCATCTGGGCGCCGGAGCTCTCACCATCCCCCGCTACATCGCCGCCACGCGTCCGGGCTCGCGCCAGCAGGTGATCGAGCTGGAGGCCCCGCTCGTCGAACTCGTCCGCGAGCACCTGCCGCTGCCGCGGAACGCCGCCATCCGCATCCGGATCGGCGATGCGCGCACCGGACTGCGCCGTCTGCCCCCGGCGCTGACCGGCAACTGCGACCTCGTGGTCTCGGACGTCTTCTCGGGCGCGCAGACCCCCGCGCATCTGACGAGCGTGGAGTTCTACCGGGAGATCGCGACGCTGCTCGCCCCCTCCGGGGTGCTGCTGGTGAACGTCGCGGACGGCCCCGGCCTGGCCTTCGCGCGGCGGCAGGTCGCCACCGCCGCAGCGGTGTTCCCCGAGGTGGCTCTGTTGGCCGACGCGCAGGTGCTCAAGGGCCGCCGGTTCGGGAACCTCGTGCTCGCGGCATCCGCTACCGGACTTCCCACCGATTGGCTGCCGCGCCTGCTGGCAGCCGGTCCGCACCCGGCGAAGATCGCCCAGGGCGCCGAGGTCGCCGCCTTCGCGCACGGGGCCGCGCTGGTGACGGATGCGGACGCCGTGGCGTCCCCGAAACCCGACTCCGGACTGTTCCTGCGCTGACTCCCGCGTCGCCCGTCCCGCCGGTCCGCCGGCCCGGCTTGGCCGATATCCTGGCGTGCCTCGGGCGGTTCCCCGATCGGCGATGCAGACTGAGGGGAACGGTCGCGGAGAGGAGCCAGCAGTCGTGAATTTGATCCAGGGTTACGATCCCGACACCCTTCGCGAGAAGGTCGACGAGCGCGAGTGCGCGATGCGTCTCGCCGAGATCGAGAACCAGCGCAGTCTTCCCGTCCTGCTGGAGCGCGTGTGGCTCCTGAAGGTGCTCGAACGCCTCGACGAGGCCCTCGAGCTCGCCGAGGAGACCGTCCGCCAGGCGCGCATGGCCGGCACCCGCAAGGACGTGCTGCGCGCCCGCGTGCTGCACGCCACCGTCCTGCAGAACCGCGGCGCGCACGCCGCCGCCGCGCAGGAGCTCGTGACCTGCGCGAGCGAGGCGGAAGGCCAGGGCTGGGCCGGCATCGCCGCCTTCGCCCACCAGCACCACGGCCGGAACGCCTACGAGGCCGGCGACTTCGATGAGGCGCGCGAGAGCTTCAAGCAGTCGCTGTTCCTGCGTCGGGCCGCCGGTGCGGACGACTCCAACCTCGAGCAGGCGCTGCGGGCGATCGAGGCGGCCGAGCGTCGCGGAGCCGGAACGAGTGTGCTGGTCTGAGCGTGAGCTCCTCGCGGACATCGGCGCGCTCCTTCGCTCCCGGATGTCGGCGGAGGGTCCTACTCTGATGTCATGGCAGACCTGAACCGTGTGCGCGTCTGGGCACAGGCGCTGATCACCATGCACCTGGACGCGTCGTGGACGTTCGACTTCGACCATGCCAAGCGCCGCGCCGGCCTGTGCGACTACCGCGGCAAGCGCATCACGGTCTCGCGCTACCTGGCCGCCCGGTTCGAGGACGACGAGATCCACCAGACGCTGCTGCACGAGGTGGCGCACGCCATCGCCGGCCACTCGGCCGCCCACGGTCCGGAATGGAAGCGCATCGCGCGCGAGCTGGGCTACGTCGGCGGCACCACGCACCAGGGCGAGACCGCGACCGAGCTGGCGCCATGGGTCGGGCGCTGCCCGGCCGGGCACGTCACCTACCGGCACCGCCGCCCCGCCCGGGAGACCTCCTGCGCGAAGTGCTCGCGGCGATTCGACCAGCGGTACCTGTTCACCTGGACCCGCCGCGAGATCACGTCCGCCGATCGACTCGCCGCACAGCTGCCGCGCTGAGTAGGACGAGCGTCGAGGCCGGCGGCGAAGACGTCAGGGGCGCTCGCGGGGTGCGCGGTAGCGGCGCACGAGCAGGGCGATCAGACGCCAGCCCAGCAGGAACGCCGCGAGGACGGCGGAGGCCACGATGATGAAGGGCGTCTCTGCCGTGTCGCCCGCGGCGACGCGCAGCAGCATCCCGCCCAGCACCGTGACCACCCACACGATCACACCCCAGCCCAGCGACCACGGACGTCGCGGACGCGCGGGCACCAGGGTGGCGAGCGCGTGCCCGAGGATCAGCGCGGCGAGGAACGGCCAGCCGGTGAGGATGAACCCGATCGGGTCCTCCCCGTGCGAGGCGCGACCGATCGCCGCGAAGATCAGCACGAGAACGGCGTCGACGACGAGTGCGGGCAGGTACCTCATGCTCCGACCCTAGGGGCATCCGAGCGTCGGCGGTCGCGACGCGCGGGCAGCCGCCTGCACGTCAGGCGAAGCGTTCGAACGCGCCGTCGCGCAGCACGGGGACCGCGTCGACGGCATCCAGCTCCGCAGCCTCCTCGACCGTGGCGGGACGGATGCCGGATTCGAGCATCCGGACGGTGGATGCGACTCCCTCGGCGAGCTCCCGGCCCGATCCGCTCGCCGCGAGCAGGTGGCGCACCGCGCGACGCAGTGCGCGGAACGACTCGGAGGCGACGGCGCCGTCGGGTGCGGAGTGGTCGATGCCCAGGTCGGTCAGTGCCGCGATCACCGCACCGGCACCCAGCTGGTCCTCGACCGCGTACCGCAGGCCGCCGTCCGGAGTGCGCTCCCCCGCGGCGATGACGCTCACCGAGGTCCGATCGGCGCGGCGCTCCTGCAGGGCCATGACCGCGCGGGCGGTCGCGGCGGCGTTGCGGATGCCTCCCAGCAGCACCACCGCGCCGGTGTCGGCCGCGGCGGACGCGACAGCCGCGCCGTTGCTGGACCAGGCGAGCGCATCCTCCAGCGCCACCGTGCCGTCGGCCGCGACGACATCCGCCAGCGTCGAACCGAATCGCAGCACGTCCACCACGACGACGATGTCCGCCGGAGCGAGGCGGGCGAGTCCCTCCAGGCCCCAGTCGAGGCGAACCTGGTAGTACGACTGATCGAACGGTGACGGCATCCCTCCACCTTATTCCGCGTCCGACCCCGCCCTCTCGCTCGCACGATTCTTCGCGGATGCGAGACGCCATCCCCCGGAGACGGCGTCTCGTGCCCGGCCGGAGCGAGTCCGGCGGATCAGTCGGCCGCCAGCGCCTCGACCGGAGCCACCCGGGTCGCCAGGCGCGTGGGGGTGACGGCGGCGATCACGGTCAGCACTGCGGTGGCGAGCACGATGACGACCACCGGCAGCCACGGAACCGCCGGCAGCACCAGACCGGCGGGCTCGAAGTCCGGCAGCACGGGCACCGAGCCGAGCAGCGACTGCGCGGCGATCCAGCCGTAGGCGACGCCCAGCACGAGCCCGGTCGCCGTCGCGGCGACGGTGATGTGCAGCGCCTCCAGCAGCACCATGCGACGCACCTGGGAGCCGGTCAGCCCGATCGCGCGCAGCAGCCCCAGCTCGCGCTTGCGCTGCACGACGCCGATGGTGAGCAGGTTCACGAGCCCCACGGCGGCGATCACCGCGGACACCGCCACGAGCACCATCATGATGGCGGAGAACGCATCCATCGCGGCGAACATGTCTTCGGCGCCGCTGCCATCGCCCTGGCGCATCATCAGCGCCTTCGACGACTCCACCGCGACGGCGAACATCGTCACGAGCGCGACACCCATCACCACGCCGATGGCCATCCGGCTGGACCGCTCCGGATACCTCAGCGCGTTCTCCGCAGCCAGACGGGCCGTCGCGCTGCGGCCGAACATCCTGCCGACCAGACGCAGCACCGGCGGCATGATCAACGCGGCGCCGGTGACGATGCCCGTGAAGGAGAGCACGCCGCCCACGAACGCGACGACGACACCCAACGGCGTGACCAGCCCCACCACCACGCCGAGTGCGAGCAGGGCGGCGCCGCTGATGAGCAGCACCAGCGCGCCCACGTTCCGGGCGAGCCGGCCGCTGACCTCGTCGTGCGTGCGCTCGACCGAGCCGCCCAGTGCCTGCAGCGGGGTCACGGCCAGCACGCGACGGGAACCGATGTACGCGCCCAGCCAGGTCGTCAGCACGACCCCGACCACCGGCAGCGCGATGCCCGGCTGCGCGAGCGAGAACGCCTCCGGGGTGAGGTCGAGCAGTCGTCCGCCGACCAGGATCCCCAGCGCCGAGAAGCCCACCCCGGCCACCAGACCGACGACGGCGCCGATCACACCGACGACGAAGCCCTGCCCCGTCACCTCGGCGCGCTGCGACCGGGCGGATGCCCCGATCAGCCGCATCAGCGCGATGCGTCGCGTGCGTCCCGCGATGATGGTCGAGAAGGTGTTGGCCGTCACCACGGCGGCGACGTACATCGCCACAGCGGTGAGCAGGACCGACAGGATGGCGACGACGACGGCGAGCGTCTCGCTGTCGCCGAGGAACGGATCGGCCTGCAGAGTCGCGCCGATGTACGCGGTCACCTCGACGAGGATGACACCGAAGGCCGCGGCGAGCGCCGCGACGAGAATGCTGGCGCCCATGCCCCGCTCGCTCAGCCAGGCCAGGCGGGCCGTGCGACGAGGTGCGACGTCGCGGACGCCCGCGGATGCGGGTGGTGTCGCCACGGCGGTCATGCCGCCACCTCGGCGGCGAGCATGTACGCGGAGATCTGCTCGGCGCTCTGCCGCGGGTGATCGGCGACGATCCGGCCGTCGCCGAGGAACAGGACCCGGTCCGCGTGAGCGGCGGCGATGGCGTCGTGGGTGACCATGGCGATGGACTGTCCGTGGTCGCGACTCGCGGCGGCGAGCAGTTCGAGCACCTCACGGCCGCTGCGCGAATCGAGGTTGCCGGTCGGCTCGTCGGCGAAGACCAGATCGGGCGCGGTGGCCAGCGCGCGGGCGATGGCCACCCTCTGCTGCTGACCGCCGGACAGCTCGTGCGGACGGTGGCCGAGGCGCGAGGCCAGCCCGAGCCGGTCGACGAGTCCGTCGATGCGCGCCTTCTCGATCGCGGTCGGACGGCGACCGTCCAGTTCGAACGGCAGCAGGATGTTCCCCAGCGCGTCCAGGGTGGGGACCAGGTTGAACGCCTGGAAGATGAACCCCACGCGTCGACGCCGCAGGATCGTCATCTCGAGGTCGCCGAGAGCGGTGATCTCGGTGTCGCCGATCCAGGCGCGACCCTCCGTGGGAGCGTCGAGCCCCGCCATGATGTGCATGAGCGTCGACTTGCCGGAGCCCGACGGGCCCATGATCGCGGTGAACTGGCCGCGGCGGATGCCGACGCTGATGTCATCCAGTGCACGGACACCGGCAGGGCCCGTGCCATAGGACTTGGTGAGGTGCTGGACGCGTGCGGCGAGGCCGAGGTCCGTGGTCGTGATCTCCATGCTTCGACGCTATTCGTCGGCATCCCGCGCGCGCATCGCTCCGGCGATGCATCCCGCCTACATCGCAAGGATGATCCGACGCCGCGTCAGTTGAGCCCGTGATCGAAGGCGAAGACGACCAGCTGCACGCGGTCGCGCAGCGACAGCTTGGTGAGGATGCGGCTGATGTGCGTCTTCACGGTCGCCTCGCTCAGGTACTCGCGCGCGGCGATCTCGGAGTTCGACAGCCCGCGGGCGGCGAGCGCGAAGATCTCCCGCTCCCGGTCGGTCAGCTCGGAGTACGAGGGCGGGGCGGGCTTGGTCTCCGGGGTGAAATGAGCGAACAGTTCGCGGGTGGCGGATGCCGCGATCACGCTCGACCCGGAATGCACGGTGCGGATCGCGGCGAGCAGGAACTCCGGATCGGCGTCCTTGAGCAGGAATCCGCTGGCGCCCTGCCGGATCGCGCGGGCTGCCGCCTCGTCGAGGTCGAAGGTGGTGAGCATGACGATGTGCGGCGGGTCGGGGTGCGCGAGCAGCTCGGCCGTGGCGGTGAGGCCGTCCATCACCGGCATCCGGATGTCCATCAGCACGACGTCGGGCCGGGTGCGCCGGACGACCGCGATCGCCTCCTCGCCGTCCCCGGCCTCGCCGACGACATCCATGTCCGGTTGCGATGACACCAGCATCCGGACACCTGCGCGGAACAGCGCCTGGTCATCGACCAACACCACCCTGATCATCCTGACCTCCTGATCATCGGGATCGACTTCCATCTTCAGGGGTCGAGCGCAGGCCGCCGTGCAGGATTACCGGTCGGAGCCGATGGGCAGCGACGCGAGGACCACGAACACGCCGTCGTCGCGCTGCGTGGTCAGCGTGCCTCCGACCAGCTGAGCGCGCTCGCGCATGCCCACCAGGCCGTGGCCGCCGGTGGATCCCGGGGCGGCGGGCGGTGTGGCGATCCGGTTGCGCACGTCGATCTCGACGCGATCGGCCCACCAGGACAGGCGGATGTCGACATCGCCGCGCCCGTGGCGCAGGGCGTTGGTGAGCGCTTCCTGCAGGATGCGGTAGACGGCGAGCTGGATCGATGCCGGCGGCTCTCCCGGAGGCATCGGGTCGATCGTGACGCGCGGCTCGATGCCGGATCCGCGCACCTGCGCGAACAGCGACTCGAGGTCGGCGAGAGTGGGTTGCGGCCCGTCGCCCTGGCGGTGGCGCAGCTGGGTGAGCAGCATCCGCACGTCCGAGAGCGCGGCGCGAGCCGTCTGCGCGATCGTGGTGAGCGCCTCCTGGGCGACCTCGGGGCGAGCCGCAGCCGCGTAGCGGGCGCCGTCGGACTGCGCGATCACGACCGCGAGCGAGTGCGCCACGATGTCGTGCATGTCCCGCGCGATGCGTGCGCGTTCCTGCTCCTCGGCGGCCATGGCCTCGGCCTGCAGCTGCGCCGCGCGAGTGGCACGGCCGGCGCGGATCACGCGCCAGATGAATCCGGCGCCCCACGCGATGATCAGGGCGAAGCCGACGGACGTGCCGGCCAGCAGTGCGAGCCACACCAGTTGCGTCGCGGAATCGAGATCCGTGCCCGGCGAGGTCTGCCGCAGCTGGATCAATGCGATGTACGTGCCGGCGACCAGACCGCCGACGCCCGCGGAGATCGCCCCCGCCCACAGCAGCCGCTCGCTTCCCCACGCTGCCGCCGCGAACAGCACGGTGAACACGGCGATGTTGAGCGGCAACGGCGACAGTCCCGCCCCCATCTGCAGCACGGCGGCCGCCCAGGCGACGATCAGCGCGAGCCGCGGCGACAGCCTGCTGATCGCGGCGGCGCCCCACATCCCTATGCCGACGGCGAGCAGCACGGCGTTCGACACCCATCCCGTCCCCACCCACGACGCCAGCGACCCCCATTCGAAGACGAGAGACAGCGGCAGCGTGATCATGAGCCCCAGCACGCTGCCGACGATGTCGAGCACGAGCCAGGTGCGGGAGATGGAGCGGATCACATGATCACGCTACGGGACGGCTCCGTGCGGGACATCCGCCGGGAGATGTATTCCCGGCCGTGCGTTCACAACTCCGGAGTTCCTCGCGGCGAATACCCGCGACACGTCGCCGAGGGCCGTGCAGTGCGCGATTCTCCGGAGTTGTGAACGCAGCTCCGGTTCAGACCCGGCAGAGGATCTCGCCGTGCGGAACGAGGTACCAGCCGTCGCCGTCCGCAGCCCACGCGCGCCAGGCGTCGCTGATGCGCTGCAGGTCGGCATCCGTCGCCATCCCGTCGCGGGTCAGCTGGCGGGCGAGGGCGGACTCCCTGATCCGATCGGCCCACATGCCGCCCCACCACGCGCGTTCCTCCGCAGTCGCGTAGCACCAGGTGGATGCTGTCGCCGTGATGTCGGTGAACCCGGCCGCCCGCGCCCAGCCCTGCAGCCGTCGACCGGCATCCGGTTCCCCGCCGTTCGCCCGCGCCGCCTCGCGGTACAGCCGCAACCACTCGTCGAGAGCGGGCAGCAGCGGGAACCAGATGAACCCGGCGTAGTCCGCATCGCGCGCGGCGACGATGCCGCCGGGCTTCGCGACGCGGCGCATCTCGCGCAGGGCCTGCACGGGATCGCCGACGTGCTGCAGCACCTGGTGCGCGTGCACGATGTCGAAGGTGTCGTCGGGGAAGCTCAGCGCGTGCACGTCCTCGACGGCGAAGTCGATGTTGGACAGGCCGCGTTCGGCGGCGAGCGTCTGCGAGAGCCGGAGGGCATCTGCATCGATCTCGGTGGCGGTCACCCGGGCGACGCGTGCGGCGAAGTCCACCGTGATCGTGCCGGGCCCCGCGCCGACGTCGAGAAGGTGCATTCCGGCCGAGAGATGCTCGGCGAGGTACGCCGCAGAGTTGTCGACGGTGCGGTTGCTGTGCGAGCGCAGCACCGAATCGTGGTGCCCATGCGTGTAGACGGCCATGGCGCCAGCCTAGAGTCAGGCAGGGTCTCAGACGGGTGGGGGCGGGACGTCGTGGATCGTGCGGCGGAGCATCTCACGGTCGGGTTTGCCGGATGCCAGCATCGGCATGTCGCCGATCTCGAGCTGCACCGGGCGGGCATGCTTGCCGATCTCCGCGGCGACGCGTGCGCGCGCCTCCTCCAGTATCCCGTCACCGCTCGAATGCGGAGCGAAGATGATCGACGACTCGCCCCAGCGCTCGTCGGGCATGCCGAGCACGACCGCCTGCTCGAGGCCGGGCACGGTGCGCACGATGCGTTCCACCCGATCGAGGGAGATGTTGATCCCGCCCGAGACGATCACGTTGTCGAGCCGGCCGTGCACCTCGACCTCACCGTCGAGGATGAACCCGCGATCGCCCGTGCGATACCAGCGGTTGTCCTGCTCGTCGGTGGTGAAGATGCGATCGGTCAGCACCGGATCGCCCAGGTAGCCGGTCGCGAGCATCGGGCCGCTGATCCGCAGTTCGTCATCGACCTGTCCGACCCGCACGCCGTCCAACGGGATGCCGTTGTACACGCAGCCGCCGCTGGTCTCGCTGGACCCGTAGGTGTGCACGAGCGGCACGCGCAGATCCATGGCGCGGATCCGGATGCTGTCGGACAGGGCCTGCCCGCCGACCAGGATCGCCCGGTGGGCGCGCAGCGCCGACAGGACATCCCGGTCGTCGGCAGCGTCGATCAGGGTGGCCAGCTGCGCGGGCACCAGGGAGATGAACTGGTCTCCGCCGGCGGCCTGCCGCGTCGCGTCGATGAAGGCCTGGGGAGAGAGATGCCCGTCGACGATGGTCGGACCGGTGCCGGCGAGCAGCGAGCGCACCAGCACCTGCAGGCCCGCGACATATCCGGCGGGCAGGGCGAGCGTCCACCGTCCGGCGCCGATGCGCCCCGCTGTCGCCTCGGCGCTCGCTTTCAGCGCCGAGGCGCTGAGGATGACCCGCTTGGGCACACCGGACGATCCCGAGGTGGCCACGACCACGGCCGTCCCGTCGGGAACGACGACATCGGATGCCGGGGTGAAGCCCAGCGCGAGCGGACGGACGCCGTCGAGCGCGGCCGGCAGCGCATCGCGCACCGCCTGCGGGTCATCGCCGTCGATCGGATGCAGTCTCATCTGTGCCTCCTCCCGTGGCGCCGAAGCTCCTCCAGGTCGCGATTCGTCTCGATGAGAACGCATTTCCGGCGGTCAGGCCGCGATTCGTCCGGATATCCCGCGCTGTACCGGGCGGACCTGCGATGTGGAGCACGGCCGGCTGCGTCAGAAGTGGTACGGGAAGGGTGACCAGTCGGGGTCCCGCTTCTCCAGGAAGGCGTCTCGGCCCTCCACGGCCTCGTCGGTGCCGTAGGCGAGTCGAGTCGCCTCGCCGGCGAACACCTGCTGGCCGACCATGCCGTCGTCCACCGCGTTGAAGGCGAACTTCAGCATCCGGATCGCCGTGGGCGACTTCGTCAGGACGACGCGCGCCATCCTCAGCGCCTCCCGCTCGAGCTCGGCGTGCGGCACGACTCGGTTGACGGCTCCCATCTCATAGGCGCGCTGGGCGGAGTATTCCTCGGCGAGGAAGAACACCTCGCGGGCGATCTTCTGCCCCACCTGACGCGCCATGTAGGCCGAACCGTATCCGGCGTCGAAGCTGCCGACATCGGCATCCGTCTGCTTGAACCGGCCGTGCTCGGCCGACGCGACGGTCAGGTCGCACACCACGTGCAGCGAGTGCCCGCCACCGGCCGCCCACCCGGGCACGACGGCGATGACCACTTTCGGCATGAAGCGGATCAGCCGCTGCACCTCGAGGATGTGCAGTCGTCCGGCGCGGGCCGGATCGTGCACCTCCGTCGTGGAGTCGGAGTACTTGTACCCGTCGCGGCCGCGGATGCGCTGGTCGCCGCCGGAGCAGAACGCCCAGCCGCCGTCCTTCGGGCTGGGGCCGTTTCCGGTGAGCAGCACGGCCCCGATGCGCGGGTCCTGCCGGGCGACGTCGAGGGCGCGGTACAGCTCGTCGACGGTGTGCGGGCGGAAGGCGTTGCGCACCTCCGGACGGTCGAACGCGATGCGTGCGACACCGCCGTCGACGGAGACGTGCGCCGTGATGTCGGTGTACGCCTCGGCACCGGGCGCCAGGGTCCACTCGGCCGGGTCGAAGATGTCGGAGACGAAGTCAGCGGTCACGCCGTCCAGCCTATTCCGGCCGGACGATCGGCGTCGGGAGGCATCGGATCCGCATAGGTGCGCTCGCGTACGATCGTCGAGTGCGCAACTCTCCCCTCGCCCCGTCCCGTCTCCGTCTGGCCGTGCTGGCGCTGACCGCCGCAGCCGCCCTGTCCCTGGCGGGGTGCGCGTCCAATCCCGGCTCCGCTCCGGGCGCGCAGCCCTCGTCGTCGGCATCCGCGTCATCGGATGAGTGCACCTACCCGGCCGACGCGCGCCCGGCGTCGAAGCCCGTCGATGCTCCGGATGCCGACCCGTCGGTGTCTGGAGAGGTGCCGGTCACGGTCGCGACGAGCGCCGGAGACCTCGCGGTCACGCTCGATGCGGACACCGCCCCGTGCACGGTGAACAGCTTCCTGTCGCTGGCGGACCAGGGCTACTTCGATGACACCACCTGCCACCGGCTCACCACCGAGGGAATCTTCGTGCTGCAGTGCGGCGACCCGACAGGTACCGGAACCGGTGGCCCCGGCTACTCCTTCCCCGACGAGCTGGAGGGAACCGAGACGTACCCGGCCGGGACGCTCGCGATGGCCAACGCCGGCCCGGACACGAACGGCTCGCAGTTCTTCGTGGTCTACGCCGACACCCAGCTGGCGCCGTCGTACACCGTGTTCGGGCATCTGGATGACGCCAGCACCGCGATCGTCGCCGACCTCGCCGCCGAGGGCACGGCCACCGGCGCGGCCGACGGTGCACCGAAGACACCGGTGAAGATCACGTCGGTGACGCAGGACTGACCCGCGCACACAGCCATCCAGGTCGCAATGGCTGCCGCTCCGCAGCGCGGATGACGGCAACCATTGCGACCTGGACGTGTACGCGGCGACCGGTACGCGGACGAGGTCAGCCGGCGAGGCGGGCGCGGCGCGCCTTGAGCCAGCCGTCGATCGCATCCCAGACGCCGATGCCGACGATGCCGACGCCGGTCAGCACGGCGAGCACGGTGAGCGCACTGGCATCCACGCCGTTGTCGACGAAGACGCCGTCGACGAACGCGGGGTTGAAGAGCACGCCCCGAACGAGGGCGGTGAGCGCGAGGCTCGCGAAGATCACCGCGAGCACGGTGTTGATCCACGCGAACGCAGGACTCCAGCCGCCCCGTGCGTACACGGCGATCGCGAACGCGGCCTCGGCGGCCATCAGCACGATCACGGCGCCGATCCCCCACGGCCACAAGGCGGGGTTCAGCATCGGCAGGGGCGCCTCGGCGGTGGGAACGAACCCGCGGAATTGGTCCCACAGCAGCACGACGGCGAAGATCGCGAGCGCCACGAGGGAGCCGATCAGGTCGTCGCGGCCGGCGCCGCCGTGGGATTCCTGCGGCAGCTGATCGAGATCCCACCTCGCGGTGGACTCGGCGCCCGTGCGCTCGAGGATGACGAACACAAGGGTCGTCCAGAAGGACACGTGCACGATCACCCCGATCGCGGTCGCGATGCCCTGGCCGATCATGTCCCCGACGCTCCCGCCGGCCACAGCCTGCCCGATCGCCACACCGACGAAGGCGACGGCCGGCACGATGGCCAGCAGCAGCTTGAGCAGCCGCCACCAGAACAGGAAGTACTTCGGTCCGATCAGGTGCAGCGGTCGATCGGCGTAGCCCGCGGCGAGCGCGCCCGGGTCCCCCAGGTCGGTGAGCACGTCGCGCTCGGCCTGCTCGACGGGCTCGCCGTGCGCGGTGCGCGCGTCGATGGCATCGGCGATGGATGCCCGCAGCTCGTCGCGCACCTCGGACTGGAGCTGCGGCGGCAGGCTCCTGACGGTCGCGGCGATGTAGCGGTCGGTCAGCGTGGCGGTCATGTCATTCTCCGTCAGTGAGTGCGGCGGTCGCGGCGGCGATGGCGGCGACCTCCTGGGTCAGGGTCGTCGCGAGGCGGAGGCCCGCCTCGGAGGTGCGGTAGAACTTGCGCGGTCGCGCCTCTTCGGTGTTCCACTCGCTCTCGAGACAGCCCTGCTTCTCGAGTCGGCGCAACAGGGGGTAGAGCGTGTTGGCGTCGGTGGGGAAGCCCGCGGATGCCAGCTGCTCGAGCAGTCCGTAGCCGTAACCCGGCGTGCGCAGCAGCATAAGGCTGGCCAGCACGATCGTGCCGCGTCGCAGCTCCTGCAGATGCCCGTCGAATTCGCTGTCGTTCATGAATCACACGTTACTGTGCGTTACACACTATTGTCAACGACATATTGTCGCGTCACTGGCGAGAGCCGTGCCCGCGGCAGGATGAGCGCAGGTGTGACGGCTCGCCTCGGCGGACTGCAGGAGAAGCTCGGCTGAAGCAGGGTCCACAACTCCGGAGATCTGCGCGATGGGACGGTCATCGGGGGCTGGTGATCGCCAGCGACCAGGTTCTTCCGGAGTTATGAACGGGGCCGGGGCATGATGGACGCATGACGCCGTCGCTCGCAGAACTGCTCGCCACCGCCCGCGTGGTCGCCCTGCCGATGAACACTCGCTTCCGCGGGGTCGATGTGCGCGAAGCCGTGCTCTTCGAGGGCCCGCAGGGCTGGGCGGAGTTCTCACCGTTCGTGGAATACGAGGATGCCGAGGCCGCGACCTGGCTGCATGCCGCGATCGACTTCGGGTGGAGCGAGCAGCCCGGGCCGCTGCGCGATCGCATCCCCGTGAACGCGACGGTGCCGGCGGTCGACGCCGCGCGCGTCGCCGAGGTCCTGACGCGGTACGACGGATGCCGCACGGCCAAGGTCAAGGTCGCCGAGCGGGGTCAGACCCTGGCCGATGACCTCGCCCGAGTACGGGCGGTGCGCGAACTGATGGGCCCCGAGGGTCGCATCCGCATCGACGCCAACGGAGGATGGAACCTCGATGAGGCCGAGCGCGCCATCCACGAACTCGGCGAACTCGATCTCGAGTACGTGGAGCAGCCCTGTGCGACCGTCGACGAGCTGGCCGAGCTGCGCTACCGCGTCAAGCACAAGGGCATCCCGATCGCCGCCGACGAGAGCGTGCGCAAGGCCGCCGACCCGCTCGCCGTCGCGCAGGCCAGGGCCGCCGACCTCATCATCATCAAGGCGCAGCCGCTGGGCGGCATCCGACGGGCGCTGTCCATCGTCGCCGAGACCGGTCTGCCCGCCGTGGTCTCCAGTGCCCTGGACACAGCGGTCGGGCTGTCGCAGGGCGCGGCGCTCGCGGCATCGCTCCCCGAGCTGGACTACGACTGCGGACTCGGCACCGCGTCGCTGTTCGCGGACGACATCGCGGACGCGCGCCCTGTCGACGGGTCGGTGTCCGCGGCGAGGGCGATCCCGGATGCTGCCGCGCTCGCGCGCCTGGAGGCATCCGCCGATCGCCGCGCATGGTGGCTCGCACGTCTCGAGCGCTGCCACGCACTGCTCACGGACTGAGCACCGGGCTCGCCCCGCGAGACCTCCCCTCACTCGCGCGGCTCTTTTCTGCTCGCGCTACGTGAATATGCGCCGCGCGAGCAGGAAACAGCAGCGCGAGCCGAGGAGCCGCAGAGAACGGCAGCGCGAAGCGGGAACGGCAACGCGAAGCAGAAACAGCCGCGCGAGCAGGAAACTGCAGCACGAAGCGGGAACAGCACCGCGAGGCAGCCGAGCGAGGGGCGCGGGCCGCCGCCCACCTCTCAGACGCGCAGCAGTTCGACCATGCGGCCCAGAGCCTCGCTGCCGACGCGACGCAATCCGTCGGGATCGTCCCCACCCATGACCCCGCGCACGGTCATGCCCTCCCAGACGACCAGGAGCAGGTTCGCGGCTTCCGCGGCGCTGATGCGCAGCGTGATCTGACCGGAGTCGATGATCTCCTGGATCATGTCCGCGATGCTGTCCCCCATCTCGCGCTCCTGGGCCAGATACGCGGCGCCGAAGACGGGGTCGCGCAGCGCGCGGATACGGATCTCGCTCATCATCATCACGCCGAGCCGGTCATCACCGCTGGAGTCCATGATCTGCTGCACGAGTTCGACCGGGTCGCACCCCTCGAGCGCCTCCGCGCTGACGAGCTCGCTGACGCGCTCGCGCACCGCGTTCAACCGCGCCTCGCCCACCGAGGCGGCCAGGGTGAGGAAGAGCTCGTCCTTGGACTCGAAGTTCGAATAGAACGCACCGCGGGTGAATCCGGCGCGCTCGCAGACGGCCTCGACCGTCGCTCCCTCCAAGCCCACCTCTGCGAAGACCTGAGCGGCCGCTTCGAGCAGGCGCGCGCGTGTGTTCTCCCTGCTCCTCGTCGCAGATGTCGACATCGCTCCTCCTGTCCTCCACTCTGTCACCGTCCGATCGCCGTGGCATCCGATGTTCACATCCTGCGCACAGCATCCGGGCCCATCGGAGTCTTACGATACATCTACGTATTGAATACACCTGTGTATCGAACTGTCGCGGAGGCCGCGTGTCCACTCTTCTGTCCTCGCTGGGACGCTGGTCGTTCCGGCACCCCTGGCGCGTGCTCGTCAGCTGGCTCCTCGTGCTCGGCATCGCCGGCGGCGGCGCGCTCGTGCTCGGCGCGGGCACCGACAACAGCTTCTCGATCCCCGGCACGGAGTCGCAGGCAGGCCTCGAGCAGCTCTCGCGCACATTCCCCCAGGTCAGCGGCACGAACGCGCAGTTCATCGTGGTGGCGGCGCCCGGGGATGACATCCGTGACGACCCGTACAGGACCGACATCGAGAACACGGTCGACGACCTGACGCACCTCGACGACAGCGTGCTGGCCGTCACCTCGCCGTACGACGAGAACATCACCGGCATGGTCAACTCCGAGCACAGCTCGGCGATCGTGCGCCTGCAGTTCGAAGGCCAGTCCACCGACGTTCCGGACGAGGCGAAGACCCACCTGCAGGAGCAGGTCGACGAGCTTCGCACCGCGCTGCCCGAGGGGTCACAGGTCACCCTGGGCGGCGACCTGTTCGCCATGTCGATCCCGGCGATCACGATCACCGAGGCGGTCGGCCTGCTGATCGCCCTGCTCGTGCTCATCGTCACCTTCCGCTCCTTCGTCGTCGCCGGCCTGCCGTTGCTGACCGCGATCCTCGGCGTCGGCATCTCGATGGCCGGCATCTTCGCCGCGACGGCCTTCGCGTCGGTCTCCTCCACCACTCCTCTGCTCGCACTCATGCTCGGCCTGGCCGTCGGCATCGACTACTCGCTGTTCATCGTCGCCAGGCACCAGGACCAGGTGCGGGCGGGCGTCGCCCCCGAAGAGTCCGCCGCGCGCTCGGTCGGCACCGCCGGCTCCGCCGTGGTGTTCGCGGGCATCACCGTGCTGATCGCCCTGATCGGGCTCGGCTTCGCCGGCATCCCGTTCCTCACCACCATGGGCATCGCCGCCTCCGTCGCCGTCGCGATCGCCGTCATGATCGCCGTCACCCTCACCCCCGCGCTGCTCGGGTTCGTGAAGGGGCGCGTGATCGGACGACCGCGTCGCGTCCCGAGGAAGCAGAAGAAGGAGACGGATGCTGCGCCGAAGCCGCGCACGCGCGGCACGTTCTCCGAGCGCTGGGCGGCGGGCGTCACGAAGCGTCCGATCCTCGTCACGATCGCCGTGGTGCTGGGACTGGGCATCGTCGCCGTCCCCGCGCTGAGCCTGAACCTGGCCCTCCCCAACGCCGGCGTGCTGCCGAAGGATTCGGAGGCGCGCCAGAGCTACGATCTGACAGCCGACGAGTTCGGGCCGGGCTTCAACGGTCCGCTGATCCTGACCGGCACGATCGTCACCTCGACCGACCCGCTGAACCTCATGGAGGATCTCGGCGACGCCGTCGAGAAGCTCCCCGGCGTGCGCGAGGTGGCCCTGGCAACACCGAACGAGACCGCCGACACCGGCATCGTCCAGATCATCCCGAACACCGCGCCCGATGACCCGGCCACCGCCGATCTCGTGCGCGAACTGCGCTCGTACCACGACGAGTGGGAGAAGGAGTTCGGCATCGACCTGAAGGTCACCGGATTCACCGCCGTCGCCATCGACATCTCCGACCAGCTGGGTGCCGCCCTGCTGCCGTTCGGCGTCTTCGTGATCGGTCTGTCGCTGATCCTGCTGGCGATCGTGTTCCGCTCGATCTGGGTGCCGGTCACCGCCGCGATCGGCTACCTGCTCTCGATCATCGCCGCGTTCGGCGTGGTGGGCGCGGTGTTCGAATGGGGCTGGTTCGCCGACTTCCTGCACGTGGCGCGCACCGGTCCGATCATCAGCTTCATGCCGATCGTGCTGATGGGCGTGCTGTTCGGCCTGGCGATGGACTACCAGGTGTTCCTCGTCTCCCGCATGCGCGAGGACTTCGTGCACGACAAGAACCGGCACGATCCGGTCACACGACGCGAGGCAGCCATCCGTGCCGTGCGCACCGGCTTCTCGAGCACGGCGCGCGTGGTGACCGCCGCCGCATTGATCATGTTCGCGGTGTTCGTGGCGTTCGTCCCGGAGGGCGATTCGTCGCTCAAGCCGATCGCCCTCGGCCTGGCGTCCGGCATCGCGATCGACGCCTTCCTGGTGCGGATGACCCTGATCCCCGCCGTGATGGCGATTCTCGGCGACCGCGCCTGGCGCATCCCGCACTGGCTCGAGCGCATTCTGCCGCACGTCGACATCGAGGGCGAGGCCGTCGAGCGGGAGCGGTCGCTGGCCGAGTGGCCGGGCGATGACAGCATGCTCGCCGCGGACGACCTGACCATCGCCGACGCAGGCATCGAGCAGGCGCACCTGCGGCTGGCCCCCGGCGGCTCGCTGGTCGTGACCGGGGCCGCACCACGCGCGCTGCGGGCCCTGTCTCTGACGGTCGCGGGACGGATGAAGGCGGATGCCGGATTGCTGCGCGTCGACGGTCACCTGCTGCCCGGCCGTGCCGCGTGGGTGCGCGCCCGCGTGGGCATCGCACTGCTCGCGGAGCCGGATGCCGCCGGTCAGGCCGCCGAGGCGCTGCGCGGACGCGCGGGCCTGGTGGTGCTCGACGGCGTCGACCGGCTCACGTCCGCCGAACGCGATCAGATCGCGGCGCGCCTGCGGGATGCCGGTACGGATGTCACCCTGTTCGTCACCGCCACGGACGCCGACGCCGCGCAGACGCTGCTGGTCGAGGCCGGCCGCACCGCGGCATCCGTCGTCGACCTGCGCGACCCCGCCCACTCGCCCGACGACCGTCTGTGGGGCGCAAGTGCCGACAACACGGCCGTTGAAGCCGACATCCTCGCCCCACAGACGGTCCCTGGGTCCGCTGATTCCTCCGACCCGACCGAGGTGACCGCATGACCCTCCCCATCGAACGCGCGCGCTCGCGCCGGCCGATCACCTGGCTGACGCTGATCGGCGTGCTGCTGCTGCCGGCGATCATCGGCGGCATCCTCGTCACCGCGCTGCAGAATCCCACCGACCGGCTGGAGTCGATGACCGCCGCCGTCGTGAATCTCGACAAGCCCGTGACGATCGAGGGTCAGTACACGCCTCTCGGGCGCCAGCTGGCCGCGGGCCTGGTCGAGGGCTCCGATGAGATCGACTCGAACCTCACCTGGGTGATCTCCAACGAGGAGGACGCCGCAGAGGGCCTCGGCGACGGCACCTACCAGGCCGTCGTCACGATCCCGAAGTCGTTCTCGGCGGATGCCACCTCCGCGGGCACCGCGCTGAAGGACGGCGACGGCACGGCCGAGCAGGCGAAGATCACCGTCACCACTCCGCCCGATGGGCGCGTCGCGGACGACCTGATCACGAATCAGATCGCCTCGGTCGCGACCTCCACGATGGGGACGATGCTCAGCGAGGCGACCGTCGGCAACGTGCTGGTCGGGTTCACGACGATCGGCGACCAGATCGGGGAGGCCGCCGACGGCGCCGCGAAGCTGGCCGACGGCGCGCGCTCGGCGGCCGATGGCGCGGCAGCGCTGCCCGACGGGGCGTCGAAGCTCGCCGACGGAGCGGGCGGACTGGCGGACGGCGCGTCGACGCTGGCCGGAGGGCTGAACACGATCGCATCCAAGGCGCGTGAGGCGGGAACCGGAGCGACCCGGCTCGGTCAGGGCCTGACCTCGGGAGCGGCGACGCTCGAGCGCGAGGGCCTCGTCCCGGACCGGCTTCTCGAAGCGGCGTCCGGCGCGAAGCAGGCCACCGCCGGAGTGCAGCAGGCCGCAGACGGCGCCGCGAAGGCCACCGCCGGCGTGCAGCAGGGCATCTCGGGGCTCACCCAGCAGCTCTCCGCCGCCGCCGCGCTGTGCGACCCCGCCGCCACGCCGGCGCTGTGCACACAGCTGGACGAGGCGATCGCGACGGCGAATGGGCTCGTCGAGCCGTCCGCGCAGGCCGCAACGGCCGCCGGGACGGCAGCGCAGTACGCGGGACCGGCCGCGCAGGCCGCCGCCGGCACGTCGGACGGACTCGCTCAGCTGAGCACTGCCGCGCCGGCCGAGCTCGCCAAGCAGTTCCGCAGCGCAGGCTCGGCAGCCCTGCAGCTCGGCGGTGGCCTCGACCAGCTGGCGGACGGGGTGGCGCAGTCGGCTTCCGGGGCATCCGCGCTGTCGTCCGGAGCCGGCCAGCTCGGCGACGGCGCATCGGCGCTGTCCGACGGCGCGGGCGAGCTCGCGGACGGCATCGACAGCCTGGCATCCGGTACCGGCGAACTCGCGGACGGGCTGACGACGGCATCCACCTCGTTGCCGACGTTCGATGAGCAGCAGTCGACGCGGCTCGCATCCGTCATCGCCAATCCGGTGAAGGCTGCGGCCGACGCGGATGCCATGTTCGGTCCGACCGCGATTCCGCTGCTCTCGGCCGTGGTGCTGTGGTTCGGCGCCCTGGCGTCGTTCATCGCACTGCGTGCGGTGCCGGGCAATGCGCTCACATCCCGGCGGTCGTCGATCGGCATGGTGCTGCGGGGGTTCTGGCCGGCTGCGGCCCTGGGCGCGGGGCAGGGCCTGCTCGTGTCGCTGATCGTGCAGATCGCCGCCTCATACGACGCCGCCGGCTGGTGGGGCTTCGCCGCCTTCGCGATGCTCGCCGGCATCGCCTTCGCCGCAGTCAACCAGGCACTGGTCGCGGTGCTCGGTGGGATCGGACGCTGGATCAGCGCGCTCGTGGGCGTGATCGCCGTGGCCACAGGGCTGATCTCCACGATCCCGGGCTGGCTCGCCGGTCTCGGTGCGGCGATGCCCACCGCCCCCGCACTCGGCGGTCTGATCGCCCCGAGCGGCGCGGCCTCGGCCGGGCTGATCGTGTGGGGTGTGCTGTCGCTGGGCGCGGCGACCCTCGCGGTGTCCGCTCGCCGCACGACCAGCGCGAAGGCTGTGCTCGCCGCGGCGTAGCATCCGGCGCGCGCCGTTCACCTGGCACCGGAGTGTCGGAAAGGGCAGGGCGATCTCACGCGGATCGCCCTGCCCTCGCCGTATGTCCTGTTCTCGAGAGCCCATGACGATGCCCGGGGAGCGCAGCCGCTAGGGTCGCGGGATGACGCGCGACTTCATGACGGACCCCGGGCAGCTGCGAGACCTGGAGGGGCAGCAGTACGTCGTGCTGCGTCCGGTCGGCGCTGTCATGCGGGAGTTCGACCGGGTGCAAGATGCTGCGTGTCAGCGTCTCGGTGACAGCGTGCGCTACCCGGGCGCCGCGCACGTCACGCTGCGCGGCCTGTACGAGCCGGAGCGCGTCGACGCGGTGCGCGCCGTCGTGCAGGAGTGGGCGGCGCAGCAGCATCCGATCGACATCGTCTACGAGGCGGTGGACTCCTTCCCCGCACCGTGGCAGATCGTCATCGCCCGACTCGGGCGCACGCCCGCGCTGCTGCATGCCTACACGTCACTGACCGATGCGCTGAACACCACCGACCTGCGCCGCATCGGCGAGCTGCCGCTCGAGGAGTGGATCTTCCACCTCTCCACCGTCTACGCCAAGGCCCTGGATGCCGAACCCTGGGCGCAGCTGGCGTCCGACATCCGTCACGACTACCCGACGCCGCCCGCCGAGACGATCTCCGAGGCCGAGTTCGTGACGTATTCCGGCGGCGTCGAGCACCGCGAGGTGATCGCGTTCGGGGGTGGGCTCACACGCGGGTGAAGTCGCGCGCCGCGTGTGAGCAGAACCTGGAGCGACCTGATCATCCGGTCGTCGATGCCGACGGCCGGTCAACCCCGCTTCGTGACGGTCTTCCTGAGGAGGATGAGCGGCAGCAGCCACGTGCCCAGCGCCGTGATAATCCAGATGATCAGCGTGGCGAGTATCCAGGTCGCGACACCGAAGATGTGCAGGCCGCCCGGGAACAGCGACGCGATCAGCAGCGCGACGAACGTGGAGACCAGGCCGACCCCGCCCAGGATGGCGTTCGCATGCTTGCGCGCCAGGTTGAAGATCAGCGGGGTGAGCGCCGCCTGCGCGATCGCGAACACGAGGACCGCGGTCAGGAAGCCGCTCAGCGAGAGGTCGAAGTCGGGCAGCGCCCAGAAGCACACCAGCAGCGCGACGGCGACCGTCCCGAGGGAGATCGCGATGCGGATCAGGAATCGCGTCATGCCGTGATGCTACTGCCGGCCACGGCGTGGCGGCGGGGTGAAAGGAGCGGAATGCCGGTCAGGGAAGCCGGTTGACCGACATCCGGCTCCCACCACGCCGGCGGACGGGCCGACCGGCCGGCGGACGGGCCGACCGGCGGGCCGACCGGCGGGCGGACCGGGCGGAGCCGGGGCTCAGCTCAGGCCGGAGTACGCGTGCAGGCCTTTGAAGAACACGTTCACGATCGTGAAGTTGAAGATGACGGACGCGAAGCCGACGATCGACAGCCAGGCGGAGGGGGTGCCGCGCCAGCCGCGCGTCGCCCGCGCGTGGATGTAGCCGGCATACAGCACCCAGATGATGAACGTCCAGGTCTCCTTGACGTCGAAGCCCCAGTAGCGACCCCAGGCGTCCTGCGCCCAGATCGAGCCCGCGATGAGCGTGAACGTCCAGAAGATGAAGCCGACGACCGCGAAGCGGTACGCGAGGTTCTCGAGACGCACCGTGTCGGGCAGGGTGCGGAGGAACCCGGGGCCCGCGTTCTCGATGCCCTCGGCCGTCCGCCGCTCACGACGCGCCTGCAGCAGCTGCACGACGGAGAGCGCGAAGGCCAGCGCGAGCACGCCCACCGACAGCGAGGCGACGAAGACGTGGATGATGAGCCATATCGACTTGAGCGGATCGACGAGCGGCGTGACCTCGACATAGAAGTTCGCGGCAGCGGCGCCCAGCAGCACCAGCACGAGTCCGGCGATGAAGGTGCCCAGGTAGCGCAGGTCGATACGGGTGAGCACCACCAGGTATACGAGCACGATCAGCAGCGTGCCGATCATGGCGAACTCGTAGAGGTTGGCCCATGGGACGCGCCCGGCGGCGATGCCCCGCGTGACGGTCGCGGTCAGGTGGAACAGCCAGCCCAGGATCATCAGCGAGGTGCCGATCCGCGCCATGACGAAGCGCTGCTTCACCGGCGCGGTGCCGTCGGCATCCGCAGCATCCGCGGGCGCGGCCGTGACCGAGCCGTCCGCCATCACCAGCATGCGCTCCTCGACCTTCACGGCGGAGGAGCGCCGTGCCAGATCGAACGCGTACACGATGAACGCGCCGGCGTAGATGGCGATGGCCGTCCACAGCGTCAGGATCGAGAGGGAATCCAGGTCGGGCATGTCATGCTCCCTTCACGGTGTGCCGCGGGGCGACTGCGTCGAGCAGCCGCTCGTGTCCGCGGACGAGGTCGTCCACGGCGGCGGAGAGTGTGGGGTCCTCGCCTCGCGCGAGGCCAGCGTACTCCAGGTGGACGGTGTCTTCGGATGCTGTCGCCTTGACCCACATGCGACGGCGGGGCACGAACAGGGCGAGCCCGAGCCCGGACAGGGCGAGCAGGGCGAAGACCAGCACCCAGACCGCCGAGTCGTCATGGTGGATCTGCAGCGAGACGTAGCGCTTCACGGACTGCGTGAAGTCCTCGGCTCCCGCGGGTGCCTCGTTCTCGAACGTGACCGTTCCCAGTCCGTTCGGCAGGTCGGCGGTCTCGCCCGGCTGCATCTGGATCGACTTCACGTCGGTGTCGCGACCGGTGAGCTTGGTCATGTCCTGCGTGTCGAGCTGGTACACCGACACGGGTGTGCCGCTGTCGATGCCCAGGTCGCCCTCGTAGACGTCGAGGGTCAGCAGCGGGATGTTCACGGCGCCGTGGGCCGAGGTGAACGCCCCGGAGTCGAGCTTGACCGCCGTCGGGTAGAAGAAGCCGACGAAGCCGATCTGCTCGGGCATCCCGTCGGGGATCTTCACGACACCGAGCGAGGTCATGTTGCTGTCCTGCGGGAGGAATTCGATCGCCTGGCTGAGCACCTTCTCGCCCTGCGCGTTGCGTACGGTGAGGGTCGGCGCATAGCCGTTTCCGAGCAGGTAGATCTTGTCGCCGCCGACACCCAGCGGGTGGTTCACCTGGACGGTGCCGTCGGTCTTCGACCCGTCGGGTTCGCGCACGCTCAGGTTGGCCTGGAAGTCGCCCGCCTGCCCGGCGCCCGGCTGGCCGAAGTCCTGATACGTCACGTCGAAGGACTTCAGGGTGAGCGCGTACGGGTCCAGGGCGTCGTCGGTGACGAAGCGCCCGCGGTTGATCGAGTTGTAATCGATCAGGGCGTTCACGAAGGTCTGGCCTTCGACGATCACCTTCTGCCCGGTGTACGCGTAGTTGCCCCCGATGCCCACAGTGATCAGCACCCCCACCAGGGCGATGTGGAACACCAGGTTCCCGGTCTCGCGCCAGTAGCCTCGCTCGGCCGACACCGACCACGTGCGGCTCCGTCCGGAGGGCTGGTCATAGCGGGCGACTCGGTACCCCAGCGCCTTGAGCTGCTTCTCCGCGATGTCGATGGACGCCGCCGCCTCGGCATCCGTGGTCACGGAGTCCGCCGACCCTTCGACAGGCTCGGGGACCCAGCGCCTCGACCGGTGATCCTCCAGTCGCGCCAGCCGTGCCGGGGTGCGCGGCGGAAGCGCGCGCAGCGCCTTGAGGTGGTGCTTGATGCGCGGGATGATGCAGCCGATCAGCGAGATGAACAGCAGCAGGTAGATCGCCGAGAACCACGGCGAGGAGTACACGTCGAACAGGCTGAGCTTGTCGAGGACCGGGAACAGGTCCGGATTGTCGGTCCTGTACTTCAGCACGCCGTTGGGATCGGCGGAGCGCTGCGGGAAGATCGAACCGGGGATCGCCGCGATGGCGAGGATCAGCAGCAGCACCAGGGCGACGCGCATCGACGTCAGCTGGCGCCAGCCCCAGCGCAGCCAGCCGGTGAAGCCGAGCTTCGGCTGGGCGACGCCGTCCTCGACGGGTGCGGCCGAGTCGATGTGGTCGGCGGGGCGGAGCGGGTCGGATGCCGCGGAGGACCCGTCCTGTGCTGCGCGCGCCTTCTTGGCGCCGGCCGCCTTCCCGACGCTCTTCGCGCCGTCAGAGGGGGAGGATGACACTGCCCATCACCGCCGTCAGTCTCGACATGATCTGTGTCCACACACCGGTCACCATCAGCAGGCCGAGAGCGATCAGGAGCGCCCCGCCGATGATGTTGACCGTGCGGATGTGGCGCCGCATGAACGCGGTCGCCGAGGTCGCCCAGCCGAAGCCGAGGGCGACCAGGAGGAAGGGGATGCCGAGGCCCAGCGAGTATGCGACGCCCAGCAGCGCGGCGCGCCAGGGGTCGCCCAGCGTCCATCCGACGCTGATGATCGCGCCCAGCGTCGGACCCGTGCAGGGCGCCCAGCCGATGGCGAGCGTGATGCCGAGCAGCGGTGCACCGACCAGTCCGGTCGTGGAGTTCACGTGCAGCTTGAACTCGCGCTGCGCGAAGCCGAAGAGTCCGAGGAACACCAGTCCCATCAGGACCACGACGGCCCCGAGGATGCGAGTGATCAGTTCGCCCCACTGCAGCAGGAACACGGATGCCGCGCCGCCGATCACCGTGTAGGCGACGAACACGACCGTGAAGCCCGCGATGAACAGCAGCACGCCCAGCAGCATCCGACGTCTGGCCTGCCTCGCGGTCCCGGTCGCCGGGCCTGTCGAAGGGCCTGTCGAGGCTGTCGAGGCGCCCGCCGCTCCCCCGATGAACCCGAGGTAGCCGGGCACGAGCGGCAGGATGCACGGGGAGAGGAACGACACGAGACCGGCCGCGAGCGCCAGGGGGATGGCGAGCCAGAGTGCACCGGCGCCGATCACGGCATCCGGAGTCACGCCTTCTCCTCGAGCGCGTCCTGGATCAGGGTCGACAGGATCGAGGTGCCGTCGATCGGTCCGATGATCCGGGCGGCGACCCTCCCCTGCCTGTCGAGCACGAGGGTGGTCGGCGGGGCCTGAATGGGCGTGACCTTCGCGAAGGCGAGCTTGGCCTGGCCGGTGTCGGCATCCATCAGGCTCGGGTAGGTGATGCCGTACTTCTCGGCGAAGGCACGGGCGGTGTCGGCCTGGTCGTAGATGTTGACACCGATGAAGGAGACGTCGTCGCCCTGGTGCTTCTGCCAGACGGCTTCGAGATCGTCGGCCTCGATGCGGCAGGGACCGCAGCCCGCGTACCAGAAGTTCACGACGGTGACGTCTCCGCTGATGTCCGCACTGGAGAAGGACGTGCCGCCGTCGGTGGTGCCGCCGAACTCGACGGGCTCACCGCGCCTGTCGGCGGGGATCTCCACGACGCGGAAGTCCGCCGTCGTGTAGGCCTTCTGATCGCCGTTCAGGTAGGCCTCGGTGGCCGGATCGGGAGCGCACGCGCTCAGGCCGATCGCGAGCGTCGCAGCGAGCGCTGCAGCGGCGATGCGCCAGGCGCCGCGAAGGGAACGGGCAGGCGAGGACACGCTGGGAATCGTACGCGTGAATCCTATGGGCGCTCTGAAACGGCGGCAGTCCCGGACGGGCTTCAGACTGCGCCGAGATCGATCCCCGATGCTGCCGGCTCGGCGTAGTCGACCTCGCGCCACACGTCGCCCACGCGCTCGAAGCTGGTGACACTGGAGAGGGCGCAGCGTCGAGTGCGCGGGTCGTGCCGCAGCGGCAGGCCGGCGATCGCGAGGTGAGCGATCCAGATCGGCGCCTGATGCGAGACGAGGACGACGTCGCCGTCCTCCGGCGAGTTCATCGCCTCGTGCCAGCGCTCGTCCATCGCATCCCGCATCCGGGCGACGATGGCCGCGTACGGCTCGCCCCAGCTCGGCAGCGACGGCCGACGCAGATGCCGCCAGTTGCGCGGGTCGCGCAGCGCGCGCCGCATCCGCTTGCCCTCGAACACATTGGTCGGTTCGATGATGCGCTCATCGAGCGCCGGCGTCAACCCGAACTCCTCCGCGAACGGTGCGGCCGACTCCTGCGCGCGCTCCAGAGGTGAGCACCGCAGGTCGATCACCCGGCGGCCGAGCGATGCCACATGGTCGGCCGCCGCCTGCGCCATCGCTCTGCCCGCGTCGCTGAGGTGGTAGTCGGGCAGGCGTCCGTAGAGCACGCCGGCGGGATTGTGGACTTCGCCATGGCGAACCAGGTGGAGTCGGGATACGGGCATGCGGCCAGTCTACGAGGGCAGAGCGCTCGCCTAGAATGGCGGGGTTCCCTTATCCGATCAGGAGGAAAATCCGTGCTTCGCACCCACACGGCCGGCTCACTGCGAGCCGAGCACATCGGTCAGACCGTCACTCTTTCGGGCTGGGTCGATCGTCGCCGCGATCACGGAGGCGTCGCATTCATCGATCTTCGGGACGCATCCGGCATCGCCCAGGTCGTCATCCGCGATGAAGAGGTCGCGCACCCGCTGCGCAGCGAGTTCGTCCTGAAGGTGACCGGCGAGGTCTCGCGCCGCCCGGCCGGAAACGAGAACCCGAACCTTCCCACCGGGGAGATCGAGCTCATCGCCTCCGAGGTCGTCGTGCTGAACGAGTCGGCCCCGCTCCCCTTCCCGGTCTCCAGCGGGCTGGCTGAGTCCGACCCGGTCGGCGAGGAGGTGCGTCTCAAGCACCGCTACCTCGACCTGCGTCGTCCGGACCCCGCGGCCGCCATGCGCCTGCGCTCGGACGTCTACAAGGCGATCCGCGACGAACTGCACAACCGCGAGTTCGTCGAGATCGAGACGCCCACGCTCACCCGCTCCACCCCCGAGGGCGCGCGTGACTTCGTCGTGCCCGCCCGCCTGCACCCGGGCAGCTGGTACGCCCTGCCGCAGTCGCCGCAGCTGTTCAAGCAGCTGCTGATGGTGGGCGGTGTGGAGAAGTACTACCAGATCGCTCGCTGCTACCGCGATGAGGACTTCCGCGCCGACCGGCAGCCGGAGTTCACGCAGCTGGACATCGAGATGAGCTTCGTCGAGCAGGAGGACGTCATCGAGATGATGGAGTCCCTCGTCGTCGCGATGTGGAAGACCATCGACGTCGACGTGCAGACCCCGCTGCCGCGGATGACGTACGCCGACGCCATGTCGAAGTACGGCTCGGACAAGCCCGACCTGCGCTTCGGTCTGGAGCTCGTCGAGGCCACCGAGTACTTCAGCGAGACCCCGTTCCGCGTGTTCCAGTCGGAGTACGTCGGCGCGGTGCTGATGCCCGGCGGCGCGTCGCAGCCGCGCAAGACGCTGGATGCCTGGCAGGACTGGGCCAAGCAGCGCGGCGCACGCGGACTCGCGTACGTGCTGTTCAACGAGGACGGCACCCTCGGCGGCCCGGTCGCCAAGAACCTGTCCGAGGCGGAGCAGGCCGGCCTCGCCGAGCTCGTGGGCGCCGCGCCCGGTGACTGCGCGTTCTTCGCCGCGGGTGAGACCAAGGCGAGCCGTGCTCTGCTCGGCGCCGCCCGCGTGGAGATCGGCCGCCGCCTGGAGCTGCTCGACCCGGACGAGTTCGCCTTCACCTGGGTCGTCGACGCGCCGATGTTCGAGTCCGCGTCGGATGCCGTCGCCTCCGGCGACGTGGCGGTCGGTGCGGGCGCCTGGACCGCCGTGCACCACGCGTTCACCGGCCCCAAGCCCGAGTTCGAGGACACGTTCGACACCGACCCGGGCTCGGCTCTGGCCTACGCGTACGACATCGTGTGCAACGGCTCCGAGCTGGGCGGCGGATCGATCCGCATCCACCGCGAGGACATCCAGAAGCGCGTCTTCCAGGTGATGGGCATCAGCGAGGAGCAGGCCGACGAGAAGTTCGGCTTCCTGCTCGAGGCGTTCAAGTTCGGCGCTCCCCCGCACGGCGGGATCGCGCTGGGCATGGACCGCGTCATGCAGCACCTGACCAAGACCGACTCGATCCGCGAGGTGATCGCGTTCCCGAAGTCCGGCAACGGCTTCGACCCGCTCACCGAGGCGCCCGCTCCGATCACCCCGGAGCAGCGCGCCGAGGCCGGCGTCGACTTCGTCGCGGAGGATGCCGAGGCGTAGGAGTTCACCGCAGCATCGCCGCCCCTGCTCATCCCCCTGGATGAGCAGGGGCGGCGTCGTCCAGCGGGGCCGCGATGCGGGTGGCGGAGGTCAGCCGGTGAGGGCGGGAGCGATGTTCTCGCTCCAGACGTCCATGCCGAGCTTGCCGATCAGCAGCACCACGACGATCAGGAACACCACGCGGATGAAGGTGGAGCCGCGCGCGATCGCCATCCGCGAGCCCAGATAGCTGCCCGCGATGTTCGCGACGGCGAGGATCCCGCCCAGCAGCCACAGCACCGCGCCGTGCGGGATGAACAGCAGCAGCGCCCCGGTGTTGGTGGCGAGGTTGACGATCTTCGACTTGGCGCTGGCCTGCAGGAAGTCATAGCCCATCAGCGCCACCAGAGTGATGACCAGGAACGTGCCGGTGCCCGGCCCGATGAGGCCGTCGTAGAAACCGATCACGAGCCCCGAGAGGCCCGCGGCGACGTGGTGACGCCTCCCGTGGAAGCGCAGTCTCGTCGCGGCCCCGAGCTCGGGCCTGAAGGTCGTGAACAGCGCCACGGCGAGCAGGGCGACGACGATGATGGGCTTGAAGGCGGATGCCGGGAGCACGATCGCCACGGCGGCCCCGGCGAACGATCCGGCGAGCGCGACGCCCGCCATCGGCAGAGCGGTGCGCAGATCGGGCTTCGCCCGCCGGTAGTACGTGGCCGTACTGGTAGCCGTACCCGCCACCCCCGCGAGTTTGTTCGTGGCCAGCGCCTGCACCGGCGTGATGCCGGGGATCAGCAGCAGGGCGGGCAGCTGCAGCAGACCGCCCCCGCCGACGACGGCATCGATCCATCCGGCGCCGAAGGACGCGGCGACGATGAGGACGAGCATGCCCCAGCTGAGCTGTTCCAGGCCGACGAGTGCTCCGATGTCCACGCGTCAGGCGATCCGGAGGCGGTGCGATGACATGACAACAGTCAATCAGGTGATACCGGTCCGCGAGAATCGCCGTGCGGCGTGAGTATCGGCCTGCCAGCGCGCTTCTCGCGCGACAGGCCGATTCTCGCGGCGGGTGCGGGTGCGGGTGCGGCTACAGCACGCGCGACAGGAAGTCCTGCGTGCGCGGATGCTGGGGGTTGGCCAGCACCTCCCGCGGGTCGCCCTGCTCGAGGATGTGACCGCCGTCCATGAAGATCAGGCGTGAGCCGACCTCACGGGCGAAGCCCATCTCGTGCGTGACGACCAGCATCGTCATGCCCTCGTCCGCCAGGGTGCGCATCACCTGCAGCACTTCGCCCACCAGCTCGGGGTCGAGCGCGGAGGTGGGCTCGTCGAAGAGCATCATGTCGGGGTTCATGCACAGCGCTCGCGCGATCGCCACACGCTGCTGCTGGCCGCCGGAGAGATGGCTCGGGTAGGCGCCCGCCTTCTCGGCCAGCCCGACGCGGGCGAGCATCTCCTGCGCGACCTGCTCGGCCTCGGCCTTCGAGCGCTTCTTGACCCGTCGCTGGGCGATCGTCAGGTTGCCCAGCACGGTCATGTGCGGGAACAGGTTGAAGCTCTGGAACACCATGCCGATGCGCTGGCGCACCCGGTCGATGTCGGTCTCCTCGTCGGTGACGTCGATCCCCTCGATGAGGATGTGGCCCCCGGTCGGCTCCTCGAGCAGGTTCACCGAACGCAGCAGCGTCGACTTGCCCGAGCCCGACGGACCGATGATGCAGACGACCTCGCCGCCGCGCACCGTCAGGTCGATGCCCTTGAGCACCTCGTTGTCCCCGAAGTGCTTGACCAGTCCCTGGATGTCGATCGCCGGGGCATGGACGTCGATCAGATCCGTGCTCATCGTTCCCTCGCCATCCGCCGCTCGAGCCACGCCGTGAAGCGCGTGAGCGGAATCGTCACGATCAGGTACAGCAGCGCCGCCATGATCAGCGGCGTGCCGTTGGCGTACATGGTGTTGGCATCCCGCGCGAAGCTGGTGAGCTCCTTCGACCAGATGAAGGTCCCCGCGATGAACAGCAGCGAGGTGTCCTTCAGCAGCAGCACGAACTCGTTGGTCAGCGGCGGGATGATGATCCGGAACCCCTGCGGCAGGACGATGAAGATCATGGTCTTCATCGGGGACATTCCCAGAGATCGCGAAGCCTCGGTCTGCCCCTTCGGCACCGCCTGGATGCCGGCGCGGATCACCTCGGCCATGTACGCCGACGCCACCAGGATCAATCCGATCAGCCCGGCGCCGACCGGACCGCCCGGCGGCTTGATGCCGAACGCGATCGGCAGGATGAACGCCATCGCGAAGATCGTCAGCAGCGCGGGCAGTCCCCGGAAGAGTTCGATCCACACGGTCGCGAACCACCGGAACGGCGCGATGATCGACAGCTTCATCAGGGCGAACACGACGCCCAGCAGCAAACCTCCGGCGAACGCGATCAACGTGAACAGCACCGTGTTGCGCAGAGCCACGATGATGATGTCGGGGAACAGCGTCGCCGCGACCTCGAGATCGAAGAACTGCTTGGTGATCCTCGGCCAGTCGGTGGCCACCGCGATGAGCGCGATCAGCGCGATGAACAGCGCGTACATGGAGTACCGGTACAGCCGGCTCCTGGTCCTCCGCTTCAATGCCATCGGAGCGGACCTCCTATCTGCCCGAGTCGCTTACTTCGCGGCGAAATAGGTGTCGTAGATGGTGTCGTAGTCGCCGCTGTCGCGCAGTTCCTCGAGCGCCTTGTTCACGGCCTCGCGCAGCGCATCCTTCTCACCCTTGGCGAATGCGAACCCGTAGGACTCGTCCGTGTTGTACTCCTCGACGATCTTGTACGTGTCGTCGGCCTTCTCGTGCTCGATGTTGACCGGCTGGTCCTGCAGGATCGCGTCGATCTGCCCGGCCTGCAGCGCCGGCCACAGCTCGGCGTCGCCGGGGTACTGCACGAGAGTCGCGTCGGTGGCGTTCGCCTTCGCGTAGCTCTCGCCGGTCGTTCCCTGCTGGACTCCGACGTTCTTGCCTGCGAGGTCAGAGATGCTCGTGATGCCGGAGTCGACGCTGGTCAGCAGCGACTGCAGGGAGTCGTAGTACGGGTCGGAGAAGTCGATCTTCTTCTTGCGATCCTCGGTGATCGTCATGGCCGAGGCGCCCATGTCGCAGGTGCCGGCGATGAGCGTCGTGCCCGACTGGAGTCCGTCGAAGCTGACGTCCTGCACGCTGAGCTCGAGGTCGAGCTTCTGCGCGATGGCGTAGGCCAGGTCGATGTCGAAGCCCGTGTACCCGGTGCCGTTGTCGCCGCCCTCGAACTCGAAGGGGACGTAGGGCACCTCGGAGCAGATCGTCAGCGTGCCCGCCTCGACGAGGCCGTAGTCGGGGCCGGAAGCCGCAGGGTTGTCGCCGCCTCCGTCGCCGTCGGAACCCGGGTTGCCGGCGCAGCCGGACAGAACGAGCACAGCGGCGGCCGCGATGGCGGTGCCGAGAAGCAGAGGACGACGGTTCATGGTCACTCCTGTGTGACGGGGCTTGCGCCCAGGGATACGGGTTTCATTCATCTTGGCATGTGCTCCTGTCCGACGACCACCGCGCGGAGGGCCCACGCTGTTACGATTGTGTTGCGAGAGTGCACAGTAGTGACCGGCAGACTGTTCAGAATTCGATATTTCTGCTCAGATTTCCTGCGCAGAAGTGGCGATCCACAGATGTGCTCAGAGCTCGAAGTCCACGGCGACACGGGATGCCACGACCGAGCGGATGTAGGCCCCGGCCTCCTTGTGGGCCGGATGCACCTGATAGGCCTCCAGCGCCTCCAGCGAATCGACGTCGGCGATGAGGGTGACGTCCCAGTTGACATCGGGATGCGCGACGTTGACGCCCGCTGACAAGGCGCGCAGTTCGGGCACGACACCCATCAGGCCCGTCAGGCGACGCACGACCTCGGCCGCCTGCTCGGCGCGCACCGTCTCATCCTCTTCCGCGAGCTTCCAGCTCACCACGTGACGGATCACGTCGACCTCCTCGAATCACTCGGCACGAAACTCATCCGATCGCCTCCTCGAGCGCGGAGCGCAGGCGCTCCGGGGAGACGCGCCAGTGCGCGTGCAGCTCGCCGTCGATGAGCACGACAGGGATCTTCTCCCACCACCGCTCATACAGCGCCGAGTCGTCGTGGATGGACTGCTCGACGATCTCGAGCTGTTCGGCGGCAGCATCCGGAAGCTCCGCGACCACCGCGTCGATGACATCGCTCGCGACGTCGCACAGGTGACAGTCGGGCTTGCTGATCAGCGTGAGGGTGGTCACTTCTCGACCGGATGCCCCTGGGCGATCCACTCGCCCGTACCGCCCTCGACGTTGGTCGCGTCGTAGCCCCGCGACTCGAGCGCCTCGACGGCACGCGCCGAGCGCCCACCGGCTTGGCAGATCACGTCGAACGCCTCGCCGGGGAGCTCGTCGAGCCGGTCGCCGAGCTCGGAAAGCGGCACGTTGACCGCGCCAGGAACGTGGCCGGCGGCGAACTCGTCGCGTTCGCGCACGTCGATGAGGGGCACGCCCTCACGAGCCGCGAGCTGCGTGACGTCGATCGATTTCATGGCATCCTCCCGCGGAGACACGAAGCGCCCGTCCGAAGACAGGCGCTCGGTGTCATGCCGCTTACTTCTTGTTGCGGCGCTGGTGGCGAGTCTTGCGAAGCAGCTTGCGGTGCTTCTTCTTCGCCATGCGCTTACGGCGCTTCTTGATGACTGAACCCACGGAAACCTCACTAAGTCAGGGGCTGGATGCCACGAAGGCGGGCACCCGGGCACGGGCACGGAAATGCCTCGGACGATTCTAGCAAACGGTCGGGCTCACCCCGAACCGAGCACTCAGATCATCCTACGTCGGCGATCGGCCGATTCAGTGCGTCTGCGACAGCGGACTCCGGCACGCGGTAGCTGCGGCCGAACCTGATCGCCGGCAGCTCGCCGGCGTGCACGAGCCGGTAGACGGTCATCTTGGACACGCGCATGAGCTCCGCGACCTCGGCGACCGTCAGGAATCGTGCATCTTGAACGTCGGGCATCCCCGGTACCCCTTTCTGCTGAGCACAGCATATGGGTAAGGTGCGACTGCTGTAAACCACTGTGACTGGTGTGAGCGCCGTGACAGCCCGGTGAGGCAGGCGTCCTGGTTGCGCTCAGGACGCGTCGCGCTGTGCGCGCGCGACGCGCTCCGACGCCTCTTTGCGCACCTGCTGTTCGGCCTTGCGGGCGCTGCGCAATGCCTTCTGGGCCTCGCGCACGGCCTTCTGCGCCTCATGCACCGCCTTCTGCGCAGCGCGATACCGCTTGTCGCTCTGCACGGCGGCGTCGTCCTCCACCCACGTCTCGGGCTCGGCGTGCGGGGCGCCGTCCGCGAGCGCGGCGACGTACGCTTCCACCCCGTCGAGACAGCGCTCGAGGCCGAAGCGGAACGGATCCGCATCGGAGGCGAAGGCGCCGGCGTCCACGGCGGCGCGCAGCGCCGGGAATTCGACGTCGGAGATCAGCAGGTCGTACAGTGCGGCCTCTTCGGCCGTGACGGCATCCGGCGCTTGGCCGCGCTCCCGCATCCGATCGGCATAGCCGGCCATCACGACGCCGCAGAAGCGCGCCTGCCCTGCAATCAGGAGGGCCACGGCGACCCGTTCCTCCGAAGTGAGCGGCGTGGCGGCCAGCGCGTCCAGCGCGGCATCCAGCCAGGCTGAACCATTGGGTGTGACGGGTGACCCCTCGATCGGAATCGACAGCACCCACGGGTGCGCCATGAACATGGCCACCTGGGCGCTGTACAGCTGCCTGAGCCTGGCCCGCCAATCGCGGTCCGCGTCGGGCTCGGGCGGAAGCCCGATCGCCTGCTCCTGCATGAGCAGGAGCAGATCGTCCTTGGCGCTGACGTACCGGTACAGCGACATCGGGGTGAATCCGAGGCGCGAAGCGACCGCAGCCATCGAGACTGCGCCGAGACCCTCGGAGTCCGCCAGCTCCACAGCCACGTCGACGATCCGCTCGACGCTCATCTCGCGCTTCGGGCCGCGCTGCGGGTCGGCCGCGACACCCCACGCCAGGGCGACACCGCGAGGCAGTTCGGGTTCTTCCGCTGTCATGGCATCAGTCTATTCGTTGTGTAGGTGATAAACAGTATGTTAGCGTCATACACAGTTTCGGCTATACACAGAAGGGAAATGCGATGCCACTCGCCATCGACGTCCGCGGACTCGCCAAGAGCTTCGACGGCCACCGGGTGCTCACGGGTCTTGACCTCACCGTCGAACGCGGCGAGATCTTCGCCCTGCTCGGGGTCAACGGAGCAGGCAAGACCACCGCGATCAGCATCCTCACCACGCTTCTGCGCCCTGATCGCGGCACGGTTCGCGTCGCCGGCTACGACATCGAATCCGCACCCGTCGAGGTGCGCAGACGCATCAGCCTCACGGGCCAGTCCGCAGCGGTCGACGACATGCTCACCGCGACCGAGAACCTCATGCTCTTCGCCCGACTCGCAGGCCTGGGTCGGAGGTCGGCTCGCTCGCGCTGCGAACAGTTGCTCGACCGGTTCGGGCTGCGCGAATCCGCCCGCCACCGCGTCGGCACGTTCTCGGGAGGCATGCGACGGCGACTCGACCTCGCACTCAGTTTCGTCGTCACCCCCGAGGTGCTGTTCCTCGATGAGCCCACCACGGGACTCGACGCCCGCAGCCGCCGGGCACTGTGGCAGGTGATCCGCGACGTCGCCGCCGCGGGCACCACCGTGTTCCTCACCACGCAGTACCTCGAGGAGGCCGATCAGCTCGCGGACCGCATCGCGGTACTCGACGGCGGACAGGTGGCCGCGCTCGGCACCGCATCGCAGCTGAAAGAGCGCGTCGGCGGCGAGACCGTGCGACTGCACGACTGCGAGGGGGCCCTGCTGCAGGAGGTCGCCACCGACGGCACCGTGGCAGGGCTGCGTCTCGCGCTGGACCGCCTTGACGAGTCCGGCGCCGAGGGCGTCGTGACGCTGCGCAAGCCGACGCTCGATGATGTCTTCCTGGCCCTCACTGCCGATCCCGCGGCAGCCGACCACAGGCACGCCCTGGCCGAGGAGTCCGCATGACCACCGCATCTCCCGCGCGGCCCCGGATCGGCGGGCTCACCGCCGAGCGCATCTTCGTCGGCCGCAGCCTGCGCCACTCGATTCGCGACGGCGAGTCCCTCCTCATGGCGATCCTCCTGCCCGTGCTGCTCATGCTCGTGTTCACCTGGGTGTTCGGCGGAGCGATATCGCCTGATGGCCGGTACGTCGACTACGTCGTACCGGGCATCATCCTGACGTGCGCGGGCTTCGGAGCCTCCTCGACAGCGCTCTCCGTGGCCTCGGATATGAGCAATGGCATCGTCGACCGGTTCCGAACCATGCCGCTGCGCGCGAGTGCCGTACTGACGGGGCATGTCATCGCGAGTCTGATGCGCAACAGCATCGCGACCGCCATCGTGTTCGGGGTGGCAGCAGTCGTCGGCTTCCGTCCGCTCGCCGATCCCGTCGCCTGGATCGGCATCGCCGCGATCCTGATGCTCTACATCCTGGCTCTGACCTATCTGTTCGCGGCGATCGGCTTGGCCGCGTCGAGCCCCGAGGCCGCCAACGGGTACGGGTTCATCCTCCTGTTCCTGCCCTACCTGTCCAGCGGATTCGTGCCCGTCGAGAGCATGCCGGACTGGCTGCAGCCGATCGCGACGCATCAGCCGCTCACTCCGATCATCGACACCCTTCGCGGGCTGCTGCTCGGAGAGTCGTTGAACGGTGAGCAGTGGTGGGCCGTGGGATGGTGCATCGTCGTCCTCGTGGTCGCCATCGCGTGGGGTGCGTGGCTGCACCGCCGGAGAGCGGGACGAAGGTGACGCTCAGCTCAAGCGCTTGAACGCGCTGGTCACCACGTGCTTGGCGGATGCCGCGGCGCGGCCGACCACCTCGGCCGCGTGTGCGGCGCCACCCGGGAGCGGTGCGAACGGAAGGTCGGGAGCCTGGTCGCCGTAGGCATCCATCAGGAACGGCACCAGCCAGTCATCGACGGCCTCGAGCGGGCCCACCGAGATGCTGTAGAACCGGCGCTGACCCTCTTCGCGAACAGTGACCAACTCGGACTCGCGCAGCACCTTGAGGTGCTTGGAGACGGTCGGCTGGCTGACGCCCAGCTCGCTCACGATCTCGGTCACGCTGGTTCCGGCATCGCCCTCGGTGGAACGACGCAACAGCAGCTGGAGGATGTCGCGCCTCGTGCCGTCAGCGATCACGTCGAAGATGTCCGTCATGCCCTCAGGGTAGTCGGCACGGGCACCGAGTACCACGCGCGCGCACGGAGTACCATGGCGAAAGCTCGGCGAAGGTCGCCGCGTGCACGGCGACAGGGGGATGGATGTCGGGCATGATGTCGGCATCTTCCTCGCAGAGCGGACTCCACACCGCGGTGCGCCGCGTCAAGCACCTCGTGACCTCGTCGCCGTCACGGTTCGCGATCGTCATCTTCGCCGCGCTCATCCTGTTGTTCACGGGGCTGCTGTCGCTGCCGATCTCCTCCTCCGACGGCTCCGTGACCCCGCTCAGCGACGCGCTCTTCACCGCCGTCTCCACGATCTGCGTCACCGGCCTGACCACGGTCGACATGAGCGCGCACTGGTCCGGCTTCGGACAGGTCATCATCTTCATCGGCGTGAACATCGGCGGGCTCGGCGTGCTGACGCTGGCCTCGCTGATGGGACTCGTCATCTCCAAGCGTCTGGGCCTGAGCGCCAAGCTCCTCGCCGCCGGAGACAGCAACCCGCTGCGTGCGCACGGCGGGGTGGTCAACGAGAGCCAGACGGTCCGCCTCGGCGAGGTGGGCCAGCTGCTGACCACGGTGGCGGTCTCGGCTCTGATCATCGAGGCGGGCCTGGCCGTGCTGCTGTACCCCGCGCTGGTGATGGCGGAGGTCGATCCGGTGTCGGCACTCTGGGAAGCACCGTACTTCGCAGCGATGTCCTTCACGAACACGGGTTTCGCCCCGAACGCCGGTGGCGTCGCCGCCTTCGGAGATGACTACCTGGTGCTCATTCTGCTCATGGCCGGGGTCTTCCTCGGCAGCATCGGCTTTCCGGTGATCTATACGCTCGCCAAGCATGTGTGGCACGTGAAGCGCTGGTCCCTGCACTCCAAGCTCACGCTCGTCACGACGGTACTGCTGTTCTTCGTCGGGGCGGGCGTCTTCCTACTGCTCGAGTACGGCAACCCGCGCACCTTCGGCTCGATGGACGCGGCCGACACCACCATGCAGGCCTTCTTCCTGTCGGCGATGACGCGCTCCGGTGGCTTCAACGTGATCGACATGGCCGATCTCAACGGCTCGTCGATGCTCGTCGCCTGCATGCTCATGTTCGTCGGCGGTGGCTCGGCCTCCACCGCCGGCGGCATCAAGGTGACCACTCTCGCCGTCCTCGCCATCGCCGTCTGGTCCGAGGCCAGGGGACGGCAGTCGGTGGAGGCGTTCGGCCGCCGCATCCCCTCGGATGTGCAGCGCGTCGGTCTCTCAGTGGTCGCCTGGGGGGCGACCATCGTGGCGGTGTCGACCATAACGATCACGCAGATCACGCAGCTGCCGGTGGTCGACGTGCTGTTCGACGTCATCTCCGCGTTCGGCACCGTCGGACTCACCTCCGGCGTCGCAGAGGCGCTGCCGGATGCCGGGTCGTACGTGCTCGCCGCCACCATCTTCATGGGGCGCGTTGGTACAGTGACTCTCGCCGCGGCCGTCGCCGCGACATCCCGTTCGCAGCTGTATTCGCTGCCCGTGGAAAGGCCGATCGTTGGTTGAGATGGTTCGCGGCGACGCACCGGTGCTCGTGATCGGGCTGGGACGTTTCGGCGCCGCCTGCGCAGGAGAGCTCGATCGTCTCGATCGGGAAGTGCTGGCGATCGACGGCAGCCTCGAACTCGTGCAGAAATGGTCGGATCGCGTCACGCACACCGTGCAGGCCGACGCCCGCAACATCGACGCGCTACGGCAGATCGGCGCCCAGGACTTCCAGGTCGCCGTCGTCGCGGTGGGCTCGCTGATCGAGGCATCCGTCCTGATCACCGCCAACCTCGTCGACCTGAAGGTGCCGCAGATCTGGGCGAAGGCGGTCTCGCAGTCGCACGGCAAGATCCTCGCGCGGGTCGGCGCGAACCACGTGATCTATCCCGAGCGGGAGGCCGGAGAGCGCGTTGCGCACCTGGTGAGCGGACGGATGCTGGACTTCATCCGTTTCGACGACGACTTCGTCCTCGCGAAGATGTACCCGCCGAAGTTCATCCGCGGCATCGGCCTGAACGAGTCGGGCGTGCGCACGAAGTACAAGGTGACGGTGGTGGGTGTGAAGAGTCCGGGCAAGCCGTTCCGCTACGCCGAGGCGAACACGGTCGTCACCAATCACGACCTCATCATCGTGTCCGGCACGAACAGCGACATCGAGCGCTTCGCCGGTCTGGATCGCTGACCCCGGCACGTGCCCGGCCGTGTCCCAGAAATGGCGGGTCGGCAGCATCCTCACCCGCCAGGACTGAGACACGCGCACCCGGCTGGTCCACGAAGGGTGAGTCCACGGCATCCGCACCCGCCAGAACGGGGACATGCGCACGCACCGGGGCGCGCGGCCGACCAGCACACGACCTGGACGGCATGTCGCATTCGACTCGCCGCACGTTAGAGTCGTGCTCAGCACGCGGCATCGTGGCCGCGTCCCGTACCGCAGGAGCGGCGATGAACACATCCGAGACCACACTGTTCGACGGCATCTCGTCCCGCATCGTAACCACGTCACGACTGGCCACGCAGATCCTCGAGCGCGCCGGGGACGACCCGGGCACTCCCCCGCACCAGACCGTCGTGTTCGTGCACGGCAACGTCTCCTCCGCGTTGTTCTGGCAGGAGATCATGCTCGCGCTGCCGAGCGACCTGCGCGTGATCGCGGTCGACCTCCGCGGGTTCGGCGGCAGCGAGTCGCAACCAGTGGATGCCACCCGCGGGCTGCGCGACTTCAGCGACGACATCGCGGCGCTGTTCGACGACCTCGGCCTCGTGTCGGCTCATCTGGTCGGCTGGTCGATGGGCGGCGGCGTGGTGATGCAGTACGCGCTGGAGCATCCGGTCGTCAGTCTCACGCTGCAGGCACCGGTCTCGCCCTACGGGTTCGGCGGCACCCGGCGAGATGGGACGCGCCTCACGGACGACGATGCCGGCTGCGGCGCCGGCGGCGCCAACCCGGACTTCGTGCAGCGTCTGCAGGATCGCGACACCGGCGCGGATGCCCAGACCTCCCCGCGCAGCGTGTTCCGCTCCAGCTACGTCTCCGCCGGCTACACGTCGCCGCACGAGGACACCTGGGTGGCATCGATGCTCACGACCTCGACCGCCACGGGCAACTACCCCGGGGATGCCGTGGAGAGCGCGAACTGGCCGGGATTCGCGCCCGGGGAGATCGGCGTGCTGAACTCGATGGCGCCGCGATACTTCGACGTCACCGGGATCGTCGACCTGGATGAGAAGCCGCCGGTGCTGTGGGTGCACGGCACGGCAGACGCCATCGTCTCGGACGCCTCGTTCTTCGACCTGAACCACCTGGGTGCCCTGGGGATCATCCCGGACTGGCCAGGAGCCGACGTCGCTCCCGCGCAGGAGATGGTCTCGCAGACCCGTGACGTGCTCGACGCCTACGCCGCAGCGGGCGGCGTTGTCACCGAGCTGAGCTGGGAGGGCGTCGGCCACTCACCGCATCTGGAGCGCCCGGAGGAGTTCCGCGCGGCACTCCTCGCGCACATCGGGAGGGCTGAGCGGCAGCATCCGTCCTGAGCGCCGTGGAATTCAGGCGCCGGCGGCGAGCTCCTTCGCGCGGGCGAGTGCCGCGGCCGTCGCCCGGGCGAACATGTCGTCGAGATGCGCCTCCTGCATGACGGCCACGGCCCGTTCGGTCGTGCCCTTCGGGCTCGTGACTCGCCGGCGCAGTTCCGCGGGGTGCTCGCCGGATGCTTCAAGCAGGGCGGTCGCGCCGATGAAGGTCTGCTCGGCCATGAGGCGCGCATCCGCGTCCGAGAAGCCCATCCCGGATGCCGCCTTGGTGAGCTCCTCGATGAGCAGGAACACGTAGGCGGGGCCCGATCCGGAGACCGTGGACAGCGGGTCGATCTGCGACTCGGGCACCTCAATGACCGCGCCGACGGTCTCGAACAGCGCGCGCACGAGCGCCATGTCCTCGGGCGTCGCCGCGGCCCCGGCGGCGATGCCGGTCACCGCGCGGCCGACCGTCGCGGGGGTGTTCGGCATCGAGCGGATGACATGGGCGTCCGCTCCCAGCGCCGCGGTGAACGTGTCCAGGGTCACGCCCGCCGCGAGGCTCACGACGATGGCATCGTCCCGGAGCACCGGCGAGATCTCGCGGAGCAGGTCGGGCACCATCGCCGGCTTCACCCCGATCAGGACGATGCGCGCGGTCGCTGCGGCGTCGGTGTTGCCGTCCGGATTCTCCTCCAGGGCGACACTCGTCACTCCCGCCAGGGCTGCCAGTGCGTCCGCCTTCTCGCGCGAACGATTCGTGGCGACGATGCCGCCGTCGACCGCCGCTCCGGAGGCCACGACGCCCTGAAGGATCGCCCCTCCCATCGAACCGGCACCGAGGAATGCAAGGGAGGGGAGCGTGTCGACCATGCCGCCATCCTACGAGCCGTGTGCGCGCGCGCCGTGTCCCTCGGCCCGGGAAGGACGCCGTCGTAGACTCGGTGCCATGAGCGCATCCGGTGGCAGCAAGGCGATCGTCGCAGCACTCCTGGCCAATCTGGGCATCGCCCTGGCGAAGTTCGTCGCGTGGGCGCTCTCGGGATCGGCCTCGATGCTCGCGGAGGCGATCCACTCGGTCGCCGATTCGGGAAACCAGCTGCTGCTCATGCTCGGCGGGCGCAAGGCATCCAAGCGGGCCGACCAGGCGCACCCGTTCGGATACGGACGTGAGCGGTACGTGTCGGCTTTCGTCGTGTCGATCGTGCTCTTCTCGCTGGGCGGACTGTTCGCCGTCTACGAGGGCGTGGAGAAGCTGACGCATCCGCATGCCATCGATCAGACGTGGTGGTGGCTGCCCCTGGCCGTGCTGGTGATCGCGATCGGCCTCGAGTCGTACTCCCTGCGCACCGCCATCCGTGAGAGCAACCTGGTTCGTGACAAGAGCCAGTCCTGGCTGTCGTTCGTGCGCCGCTCCAAGGCTCCGGAGCTGCCGGTCGTGCTGCTGGAGGACACCGGGGCGCTCACCGGCCTCACCTTCGCACTCCTCGGCGTGGGTCTCACGCTGATCACGGGCAACCCGGTCTTCGACGCCCTCGGCACGCTGATGATCGGTCTGCTGCTCATCGTGATCGCTCTGATCCTGGGCATGGAGACCAAGAGCCTGCTGGTCGGGGAGGGTGCCAACCCGGGCGATCACGATCTGATCGTCGATGCGATCTCGGGTGGCCCGGACGTGGTCAAGCTCATCCACATCAAGACGCTGTACCTCGGGCCGGACGAGCTGATGGTGGCAGCGAAGGTCGCCCTCACCGCCGACAAGACCGTCCGCGAGGCATCTGCCGACATCGACGAGATCGAGCGGCGCATCCGTGCTGCCGTGCCGGCCGCGCGGGTGATCTATCTGGAGCCGGACGTCTACCGTCCCTCGCTCGACCCGGAACCTCCGACCGACGCGTTCGTGCTGAAGTCCTCCGACTGACGCCGCCGTGATCGACCGGCTGCGGAGCGAGCTGGCGCGCGCCGACCTGCCGCCCGTCACCGAGCGGAAGCTGCGTGCGCTGCTGCGGGTGCTCGAGAACGATCCGCAGTCGCAGCTGCAGTCGCTCGCCCTGGTCGAGCCCGGCCCGCACGCGGTCGTCTCCTTCGGAGATCTCCACACCGCGGATCTCATCGTCGTCGTCCTGCACGGCATCGACACCGACCTGCTGGCGTTCGCGGGGTGGGCGGATGCCGCGCAGCGCATCTGCGCGGACATCATCCGCTCGTGCGTGGCGCGGGGCGAGCCGCGCAGCGTCGCGACCGTGGCGTGGTTCGGATGGGAGTCGGGCACGCACGTCTCGGCGCTCGCGACCAAGCATGCGACCGTCGGCGCTGCCAGGCTGGCGGTCGACATCGATCGCCTGGCGGCGCGCACTCCCCACGCGCACATCGCGGTGGTCACCTACTCGTATTCGTCGACGCTGCTCGGTGAGCTGTTCGCCATGGACTTCGGCGCCGACGTGCGCACCGCCTTCTCGATCGCCTCGGCCGGGGTCACGCATGCCGCCGGTGCCGCCCTCGAGGATGCGATCTCCCGCGGGGATCTCACGCTCTACGCCACCGAAGCCGCCAACGACAGCATCGCCCCGCTCGGGCGGCTGGGGCAGCATCCGCTCGACCCGAGGGACATCCCCGGCGTGATCGTCTACGAGTGCGACGGCGGAGAGGCGCCGCAGGCGGACGGGACCACCACGATCGGCACCGCCGTCGAAGGCCATTCGTCGCAAAGCTCGATCGACGAGCACGGCGGCCGGCACATCGGCTACTTCGACCAGGGCGCGCAGGGATACCTCACGCTGGTCGCGCGGCTGGCGGATGCGGCCATCGGCGCCCCTTGACCCGGGGCGCTTCGCCGTGGTCGGTCAGCGGCGGGCCGGGGTCGGATTCAGCGCCGCGACTCGAAGAAGTCGCGCAGCAGGGCCGTCGCCTCGTCGGAGCGGATGCCGCCGATCACTTCCGCGCGGTACGGAAGCCGCCGGTCGCGCAGCAGGTCGTACATCGAACCCGCGGCTCCGGCCTTGTCGTCCCAGGCTCCGAACACCACCCGGCCGATGCGCGCCTGCAGGATCGCCCCCGCGCACATCACGCAGGGCTCCAGGGTGACGACGAGCGTGTGATCTTCGAGGTTCCAGCTGCCGTACGCTGCGGCGGCGGCGCGCAGCGCGACGATCTCGGCGTGCCCGGTCGGGTCGTGGGTCTGCTCGCGGATGTTGCGGCCCTCGCCGACGATCCGGCGCTCGGGGTCGAGCACCAGTGCGCCGACCGGCACGTCGCCGGCCGAGCCGGCGTCCGCGGCCAGCTGCAGTGCGCGGCCCATGGCCTCGTCGTATGCAGCGGTCATGCGTCGAGCCTATCCGTGGCCGTTGCTTCCCCTCCGCCGCGAAGCCGTCCCGCGGCGAGGACCCGCCCCGGTAATCTGTTCTCATGCGCGTTCATGTGGCCGATCACCCCCTCGTCACTCACAAGCTCACGGTGCTGCGGGATGAGAGGACCTCGTCACCGGTGTTCCGGCAGTTGACGGAGGAGCTCGTGACGCTGCTCGCGTATGAGGCGACCCGCGGTGTGAAGGTGACCCCGGTGGAGATCCAGACACCGGTCACGAAGACCACGGGGGTGAAGATCGCCGAGCCGCGCCCGATCGTCGTCCCGATCCTGCGTGCGGGTCTCGGAATGCTGGAAGGCCTCGTCAAGCTCATCCCCACCGCCGAGGTCGGCTTCCTCGGCATGATTCGCGACGAGACGACGTTCGAGCCGACCACGTACACCGAGCGTCTGCCCGACGACCTGAGCGATCGGCAGTGCTTCGCCATCGACCCGATGCTCGCCACCGGCGGTTCCCTGGGTGCGGCGATCCAGTTCCTCTTCGATCGTGGCGCGAAGGACGTCACCGCGATCTGCCTGCTCGGTACGCCGGAGGGCGTCGCAGCGATCGAGAAGCTCGTCGGCGACCGCGACGTCACTCTCGTTCTCGGCGCCCTGGATGAGCGCCTGAACGAGAAGGGCTACATCGTGCCCGGCCTCGGCGACGCCGGCGATCGTCTGTACGGCACCGCCTGAGACCCGCGGTCAGACCTTCAGTAGGTACGCGCGCTCGTCGCCGTAGTGCGTGAATCCGGCGTGCGCGAGGATCGGCGCCGAGGTGGCGATGCGGCCTTTCACGAGTGCGGTGGTCGCCCCGAGCTGAGCGCCGTACCGCAGCCGCTCCGCCAACACGGCTCGGTAGGCGCCGCGACCGCGTGATCCGGCGAGGGTGGCAGCGCCCCAGAGGCGCACGAAGCCGTCGATGACCGTGCAGCCGCCGGTGCTGACGGCGACCCCGTCGACGCGCGCGAGCATGCAGGCGCCTTCCCCGGTGTCGAGGCCCGCAAGCACCTCGGCCAGCTCCGCATCCAGCCCGTCGTCGTCGAGCGGGTCCTGTTCCCAGACGGGCACGTTGATCGCATCCACCTCGCGCACCTGGTCGCGGGTCCGCACCACCTCGGCAGTGATGCCGTCGGGCACGTCGATCGGGATGCCGTCGATCGGCCGCGCGAGCACCGCGACGGTGTCGATGTGCTCGGCTCCGCGGCGTCGCAGCTCGTCCTCCAGGTCCGGCCGATCGGACGCGTTGGTCCAGAACGTCAGCGTCTTCTCGCCCCACGCGCGCGTACGCTCGACGGCATGGTCGAGGACTCCGGCTGCGTCCTTCGTCGATACCACCTGCGACGCTTTCACGCCGCCGCCGAAACGCGGCGGGTAGCGCACCAGCTGAAGCTCGGACTTCTCCTGGTCGGCGTCACGCGGGAACCACACCCAGGCCGCGGATGCCCGCATGATGTCGTCAAGACTGTGCATGCCGCCAAATCTATCGGTGGTCATGCTCGGGTCAGTGGCGGTCGGCGCCGACGAGGCGCGCGAACGCGCTCAGTCGCGCCACGCCCTCCGGCGTCCACGGAAGGTCATCGAGCAGCGCCGGGGAGTGCACGAGGTAGGCGACGCTCTTCGCCCGCGAGATCGCGACGTTCAGCCGGTTCTGCAGCAGCAGGAACTCCGGTCCACGGGGCGCGTCCCTGCCGCTGGATGCGGCCAGCGAGGTGATCGAGACCACGGCCTCCTTGCCCTGGAAGTTGTCGACGGTGCCGACCGGCACGTCGGCGAAACCGGCCGCGGTCAGCTCGTCGTGGATCAGCTGCTTCTGTGCGTTGTACGGTGCGACCACGATGATGTCGCACTGCTCGATCCGGCGTCCTGCGACATCCGCATTCCCCTCCCTGTAGCCGCGCCCGATCAGGTCGCGCACGATGCGCACGACCTCCTCCGCCTCCTCGGGGGACTGCGTGGCGTTGCCACGATGGCGGATGGGCAGGACGTGCAGTCCCGGCTCCACGCCGTCGACGACCTGCGTCTCGGTGCCGGCTGCGGACGCCAACCGCCCTGCATACGCCAGCTTCGAGACGGGCGCCGCCACCGCGGGGTGCATCCGCCACGACTCGGCGAGGAAGTAGCCGTGAGCCGGGTCGATGACCGAGGCGCCGTCCATCACCCAGCCGAGTGCGGAGGTGTCGACGGGTTCGGGGTGCGTGCCCTGGCTCACCTGCGGCAGCTGCTGAGGGTCGCCGAGCAGCAGCAGGCTCTTCGCTCCGGCCGCGACGGCGATCGTCGAGGCCAGCGAGAACTGACCGGCCTCGTCGATCACGAGCAGATCGAGGCCCTGCCTGTCGACTCGGCGGGTGTTGCTGTAGTCCCAGGCCGTGCCGCCCACGACGGCGCCGCCCTGGGCGTGCTCGGCGAGGAAGGCCGCCATGCCGTCCTTGCGGATGACGGTGTAGGGCGGCTCGGCATCGGCATCCTTCGGGGCCTTGGCCACCTTCGCCCGGTCGACGCCGTCGGCCACCACCCGCTCGAGCAGGTTCTCGACGATGGCGTGGGACTGCGCGACCACGCCCACCCGATAGCCGTGCTCGTTCACGAGGCGGGCGATCACCTGGGAGCCGGTGTAGGTCTTGCCCGTGCCGGGAGGACCCTGGACTGCGAGGTAGCTGGAGTCGAGGTCGAGGACGCCGCGGACGATGGCCTCGATCGTGTCGCCGCCGGTATCGGGCAGGGCGGCACCTGAGACGGTGCGCGGCGCGATCCGGCGCAGGATGTCGGTGGCGGCGTCGGCGGGGAAGCTGGGCGCGGCCTGGTGGACGGACGCCGCCCACTCGTCGATCGCACCCTGCTGCGAGGCCACGTTCGGAGGTGCTGCGGGTGCGAGCGCGACGGGAAGGTCGTCCCAGGTCTGCCCCTGCACGGTGCGCTCGCGCACCACGTATCCGTCGTCGAGGACCTCCACGACCTCGACCTCGTGCGGCATGTGGATCACCCGCGACGGTCCGGATGCATCGAACGGGGTCGGAACCGCATACAGGGCGAACGGACGCCCTCCGACGCCGATCGTGCTTCCCGGCGCGACCTCGCCGCGCAGGCTCAGCAGTCTCGTCTGAGTGCGCTGCCCCTCGGCCACGCCCCAGTCCTCCTCGACACCGCTCGATTCCACGTCGATGCGCAGCACGTCGCGGGTGCTCTCCCAGATCGAGACGGGCTCGCGCAGCCGCTGGAAGTGCCCCTGCCAGAAGCTCTTCGCCTCGCGCGGGTAATAGTCGATCGCGGCGGCGGCGACCCGGAAGGTCTCGCCGTCTCGTCCCTGCTGCTGCGCGTGCAGTGCATCGGCCTGCAGCGCGAGAGACAAAGAAGACGGCTCGTACGCGCGGCTCTCGGGGTCGTCCGGCGGCGCGGGCAGCACCCCCTCCTGCTTCGCGAGGCCGATCAGCCAGTCGCGCAGCCGCTTCGTGGACACGCAGTCATAGCGGTTGTAGTCGGCGAGATCGTCGAGGATCTGCTGCGCTTCAGCATCCTGACCGGTGTCGACCAGCGCCCGAGCCTGTACGTACTGGACGATCGAATCGTCGCCCTTCTGCACGTCGCTGGTCCGCACCTCCGTGCCCATGTAGAGCGGCTCGAGCTTCTTGATCGAGTACGAGCGCGAGCCGATCCGCACGGAGCGCAGCACGATCGGGTACAGATCCACGAACACGCCTTCGCGCAGAAGTCGATCGAGGTCGGCCTCCCCCGCGCCGTGACGCGCGGCCATCGCCGCCAGGTGGGAGGTCTCGTACGGCGCGTAGTGGTAGATGTGCAGGTCGGGGTGGGCCTGCCGCCGCAACTTCACGAACTCGAGGAAATCCAGCAGAGCCTGCTTCTCGTCCGCGAAGGTGTGCGCCCAGAGGGCGGAGTACCGCTCGTCGTTGTCGATCCAGCCGAACAGGTAGTCGATGCCCCACTGCGGCTTGTCACCGCGTGAGCCGACCGGCTCGGTGTGCAGCGGGTCGCCCTCGAAGTCGAAGAAGAGGTCGCCGTGGCTCGGGCGCGGCATCAGACCGATCGCCCGGGCCGAGACCAGCTCGTAGGGCGGGGGGTCCTGGAGATCGAGGGCCACCCCGGCCTGCAGCCGCGCCTGAGAACGCAGTGCCGTGAACGTGTCGGCGTTCATGCCGTCGGGCGCGTCGGAGGCCGCGGCCAGATCGTCGATCGTGTGGATTCGGGCGGCGCGCAGCCGCTGGCGCTGCACGGGTCGCATGCGAGCGACCATGAGGAGGTCCCGGTGCGAGATCACCTCCTCCTCGCACGTGGCGCAGCGCCCGCAGGCGGTGATCTGCAGGTCGCCGCGATCATCGCCCCAGGCGAGCGGAGCTCCGCCGGACCCCGCAGTGATGTCGCGATCGGCGATCAGTGCGCGCAGGCGTGCGCGCCGCACATGGAACAGCGGCAGGATGTCGTCGACGTGGTGAGTGCTGGTGCTGCCGTCGCCGAGGAGCAGATCCACCTCGTCGGAACGCGGGATGCCGAGGCGGTCGAGCTGATCGACATATGCCGCGAGCTGCATAAGGGCGGTCGCGCGCGCCGTGCGCGCCAGCTTGGAATCCTGCACACGCCAACGGCCGTCGCCGCCACGGGTGATGAAGTCGGCGAATCCGACGAAATCGGGAGCGGAGAAAGCGGCCTGGAAGACGACGGTCGCCGCGGAGCGCAGCGCCCGCTCGGTGTCGAGGACCACGGCGCCCAGCTCGTCGTCATCGCTCGAACGGACCTTCGGCAGCGTGACGACCCCCGGGCCGCCGTCGACGGATTCGCCGAGCTCCGCGACGTAGCGGGCGAGGACGGCTTCCTCGTGCAGGTCGCCGAGCCGCGCGGCGCGGGCGAGCGTGGCATCCTCCGGCTCCTCCACCGCAGGCACTCGACCGAGCTTGGCGTCGATCGCGCGCATCCAGGCGAACTCGCATTCCGCGGCCGCCTTCAGGTCGCTGGCGCTCCAGACGACCCGATTCTCTGCTGCGATGACCCGCACGATGCCCCTCTTCCCTGCCCACGACCGGACTCCTTCGACACTATCGGCGGGGTGGGACATCGCCGTCGCCGACGCCGGGGTCAGGGGCGGAGGGTCAGTGGTGCGCGGTCACCGCCACCAGGAATCGGCCGGAGTGACGGGCAGGTGCCGCTTGTGCCGCGTCGCGACGTACTTCGCCTCGATGAGCGTCGCCACCTCGTGCGCGACCTCGCGACCCTCCAGGTAGTCGTCGATCTGCTCGTATGTGAGACCGAGTTCGTCCTCGTCGGTGCGCCCGGGCCGGTCGTCGAGCAGGTCGGCGGTCGGCACCTTCTGCGTGAGATGGCGGGGCGCCCCGAGCTGCTGCAGCAGCAGGCGTCCCTGCCGCTTGTTCAGGCCCGAGAGCGGCAGGATGTCGGCGGCGCCGTCGCCGAACTTCGTGTAGAAACCGGTCACGGCCTCGGCGGCGTGGTCGGTGCCGATCACGAGCAGCCCGTCGTGACCGCCGAGCGCGTACTGCGTCACCATCCTCAGCCGCGCCTTGATGTTCCCGCGGTTGAAGTCGGTGATCTGCTCACCGAGCCCCTCTTCGAGGTCGGTCTCGACGCCTTCGACCCCGTGCTGGATGTTGACCGTCACCGAGCGGTCGGCGGCGATGAAGGCCATCGCGTCCTCGGCATCCGCGGCGTCATGCTGCACGCGGTACGGCAGACGCACGGCGAGGAACGTCGCCTCTCCGCCATCGGCGCGCACCTTCTCCACGGCGAGCTGCGCGAGCCGGCCGGCGAGCGTCGAGTCCTGCCCGCCGGAGATCCCGAGCACGAAGCCGCGGGCGCCGGTGGCGCGCAGGTAGTCGGCGAGGAAATCGATCCTCGTCTCGACCTCGCCCAGCGGGTCGATCTCGGGCTTGACGCCCAGGTCGTCGGCGATCTGCTGCTGCATGGTCACGGCGGTCTCCTCTTGTCCGGGGCACCAGGCCTTCTGGTCAGGGTTTCCAGTCTCCACCTGACAGGATGAATGCGTGAAACTTCTTGTCGCCGCACTGGACTCCGAACTGCAGGCCTTCCCCCCGGAGCTGGCCGGATTCGATCGACTGGTGACGGGCCCCGGCAAGCTGATGGCCGCTTACGGGCTGACCCGAGCGCTGGACGCGAAGGCCGCGGCGGGTCGCCAGTACGACGAGATCGTCGTGGTCGGAACCGCCGGTGCGGTGGACGACGAGGTCGAGTCGGGCATCTACGACGTCGGGACCGCGATCCAGCACGACGTGCAGGATCTCGACGGGGTTCTGGGACGGCATGTCTCGCTGCCGCATCGCGTGGCGACCGGCAGGGAGGGCGTCACGATCGCGACCGGCGACAGCTTCGTCGACGACGCGGATGCCGTGGCGCGCATCCGTTCCCTCGGTGGTCTGCTCGTCGACATGGAGACGTTCGCGTTCGTCTGGGTGGCGCAGCGGTTCGACGTGCCGATCCGGGTGCTGCGCGTGGTCTCGGATCGCGCACAGGACGGGGCGACGCAGCTCTGGGACGACGTCGTGGCGGAGTGCAGCGCTCAGCTGTGGAGCCACGTGCAGCGCGAATACGAGCTCTGAGCGCCTGGCAGCCGCGGTTCAGCCGCGCGGTGCGTCGATCACGGACGGACCGTCGGGCAGCGCGCGCACGGTGAGCTGGGCGGGAATCTGCTCCTGCATCGCCTCGACGTGACTGATCACCCCCACCGTCCGACCGCCCTGGCGCAGCTCGTCCAGCGTGCGCATGGCGGTCTCGAGCGTGTCGGCATCCAGCGAGCCGAAGCCCTCATCGATGAACAGGGTGTCCAGGCGGATGCCGCCGGCTCGCCTGGTCACCACCTCGGCGAGTCCGAGTGCGAGTGCGAGGGACGAGAGGAACGTCTCGCCTCCGGAGAGTGAGCGTGCGGGCCGGGTCTGCCCGGTGAAGGCATCGAAGACGACGATGCCGAGGCCGGATGCCGCACCGCGTGCGGCCAGCGCGTCGGAGTGCTGCAGCTCGTAGCGTCCGGCCGACATGTCGCGCAGACGCAGGTTCGCGGCGGCGACGATCTCCTCGAGCTCGGCGGCCAGCACGAAGGTCTCGAGGTTCATCTTCCGGGTGTTGCCGGATCTGCCGGCGAGCGCATCGGCAAGCCCTCGCAGCACTTCGAACTCGGCCGTCTCGGCCGCGGATGCGGCGTACTCGGCTGCGGCGGAGTCCACGGTCGCCGTGAGGCTGCGCTGCACCTCGCGGGCGCGGCTGCCGGCGTCGACGGTGCGCTGCCATTCGGCCCGGGCAGCACCGGTCGCCTCTTCGGCCGCAGCCAGTTCGATGGGCTCGTCGGGGAGCATCCGCATCTCGAGGTCCAGCAGCAGCGCGCGCTCCTTGTCGCGGGCGACGCGATGCGCGGTGACGCGTTCGTCGAGCCGCGTGGTCTCGGCGTCGCCGAGGAGTGCCGCCTCGGCATCGGCGACGTCATCGAACATCGATTCCGCGATCGCCCGGTCGAGGTCGTCTCGCGCGATGCGCGCGCGCTCGGCCAGCTCGCGATGCTCCTCGATCGCTCCGGCAGCCGCTTCCGCCGCGGCGATCTGGTCCTGCATCTCGGCAAGACGTGCGGCGACACTCGCGTATGCGCCGCGCGCCGCGGCGATGGCGCGGTCGGCGTCTGCGATGCGCTGCTCGATGAGCGAGAGTGCGGTGCGGGCGGAGCCCAGGGACTCGGATGCGGCGGCGCGGCGCTTCTGCAGACCGGCGGCCGTCTGCTGCAGCTCCTCCAGCTGCGTCGCGAGCTGCGTCGCCCGTTCCGCGGCCGCGACAGCCGATGCGTGCGCTTCGCGTGCCGCAGTCACGTCACGGGACGCCTGCTCCGCTGTCCTCCCGGCGGAGCGCTCGACCGCGGCGGCGTGCGACGCCGTGAGAGCCGACAAGGTGCGGGAGGCCGCCCGCTCGTTCTCGGCCGCGGCGTCGCGCATCTCCTCTGCGGCGGTGATGTCGGCAGCCGAGACGGGGTCTGCGTGTTCGGCCGGAGCCGGATGCTCGGTCGATCCGCACACCGCACACGGCTCCCCCGTCGTCAGCGCGGATGCCAGCTCGCCGGCGTACCCGTCCAATCGGCGCCGACGCAGTCGAGCCAGCTCGGCCTGCGCGCGGGTGTGCGTCTCGGTGGCGTCGGATTCCGCGCGGGACGCCGCCTCGATCTCCCCGGCGAGCCGCTCCATCTCGATGGCTCCGGCGTGCCGCTGCTCCGCCGCTGTGAGGGCCTGCGCAAGCGTCTCCGCACGATTGCCGTCCCGTGCGGCGGCGTCCCTGTCAGCGGTGAGTGCGGCGATGCGCGCGGGCAGCGCCTCCTGCTCGGTTTCGAGGGCGACGATGGTGGCGGTCGCGGCGTCCACCGCGGCCGCGGCTTCGAGGCGATCGGACGCCCGCTGCTCAGCCGAGCGCTCGAGCTCGGCGGCGCCCTGCCAGGCCCCGCTCTCCCGCGTGCGGTCGGAGGCCCAGACACGGAAATGGACGATGGCGGTGTCGGCGCTGTCCGAGTCGCCGGTGCGTGCCGGGGGCACACCGGCGGAAAGGGCGGCGGCGATGGCATCGGCCTCGGCCTGCTCGGCGTCGGCGACGGCCGCAGTCGCTCGCGCGGCGCCGAGGATTCCGCTGCGCAAGGACTCGGCGGCCCGCGCGCGGTCGCGGCGCTCCGCGGCATCGGCGATCGCGTCGGACTCCGCCTCGAGCGCGGCGAGCGCCGCGCGGGCCCGATCCCGGTCGGCCTGGGCCTGACGCTGCTCCTTCAGCTCGGCCAGTGCCGCGTCTGCGGCCGCCAGCGCCTTCTCGGCCGCGGACCGCTCGGCTCCCAGCCGCTCGACCTGATAGTCGGCGCGGACGATCGCTCGACGGAGGCGCGCAATCCTGGCGTCCGCCGTGTCGGGGGCGGCAGCTGCGTCATCCCCCCAGAGCTCGGCGTCCTCGGCCGTGCGCTCGGCTTCGGCCAGTCGGGCGTCCACGGTGGCCCGGCGTCCGGTCAGCGCCTGCTCGGCGGCACGACGACGCTCGTCGAAGCGCGCTTGGTAGTCGGAGAACCGGCCGGTGCCGAACAGGCGGCGCAGCAGCGCCTGGCGTTCTTTGCTGTCGGCGAGCAGGAAGTCGGCGAACCTGTTCTGGGCGAGCAGGATCACCTGCAGGAACTGCTCCTGACTGAGCTGCAGGATCTCATCGAGCGCGTGGGCCACGTCGACCACACGCGCCGCGCGCCCGATCCACACCCCGTCGACGAGCTCTTCCAGGAGAGCCGACGGCGCCTGCGTGGTCGTGCCGCCTCCGCGCTTCGCTGGCCGCTCGTAGGCGGGCGAACGGGTGACGCGGTAACGGCCCGAGGCCGTGCTGAACTCCACGACCACCTCTGTCGGGTCGTCGGGTTCGCAGTGGTCGCTGCGCAACCGCTTCTCCCCGCCGTCGTATCGCGGGACGCCTCCGTACAGGCCGAAGCAGACCGCGTCCAGGATGCTGGATTTGCCCGCGCCCGTGCGACCGGCGATCAGGAAGATGCCGTCGTCGGCGAAGGCGTCGAACTCGACGATCTGGCGCGTGCGGAACGGCCCGAATCCGGCGACCTCGAGGCGATGCAGCTGCATCAGACGAGCGCCTCGGCGCGCACCCGATCCTCGAGCACGTCGCGGATGAGCTCCGCCTCGCGCTCAGTCGGGCCCTGACCGGCGCGCACGTGCTCGAGGAACGCCTCGATCCGGTCGGCGTCGGTGACCGCCGTGCGCAGTCGCTGCGCGTACGAGTGGACGGCCGCCGCATCCGCATCCTGTGGCTGGTGCTGCACCAGTGCGCAGAATGCGTAGCGCTCACGCAGCCGCCGCATCGGCTCATGCTGCGGGACGGCATCCGTATAGATCGCGCACACCCAGTCGTCGGCGTGCTGCCCCCGGTCGGCCTCGGAGAGGATCTCGTCGAGCGTGCCGGTCAGCGTCACCAGGCGGCGCGGCACCGGCAGTGCCAGCCATCGCGTGCTCGCCAGCCCGTCGGCGTCGAGGTCGACGAGCCAGGAGCCCCGCTCCTTATGCTGCTCTCCGAAGCTGTAGTGCAGCGGGGCGCCGCTGTAGTGCACGCGGTCGCCGAGCTGCTGGCGTCCGTGGATGTGGCCGAGGGCGACGTAGTCGGGTCCGTCGAAGACGCTCAACGGCACCATGTCGAGACCGCCCTGGCGCACTTCGCGTTCCAGACCCTGCGTGCTCTCCACGCCCACGGCGAAGCAGTGCGCGACGGCGACCGAGCGGCCCGCATGCACGGCCATGCCCTCGCGGACGAGGTCCATGGCATGCTTCATCACCTGCGCCTGCGTGCGCAACGCGGGTGCGCCCGTCTCGGCATCCGTCCAGTGCTGCCGGACGATGGCGGGCTCGAGGTACGGGATGCCGAAGACGTGCACCGGTCCGTGCTCGTCGTGGACCGTGACCGGCGTCGCGATCGCCCGCGGGTCGGTGAGCACGTGGATGCCGTCGCGCAGCAGTCCGGAGTGAAACCCGAGGCGGGCGGCCGAGTCGTGGTTGCCGCTGGTCATGACGACGGTGGCGCCGGTCTCATGCAGCGCGAGAAGCGTCTGATCCAGCAGCGTGTACGCGGATGCCGCGGGCGTGGCCGAGTCGAACACGTCGCCGGCGACGATCACCACGTCGACGTCGTTCTCGCGCACCTGCTCCACCAGCGCAGCCAGCACCTCGGCCAGCGCCGCGAGCGTCGAGTGCCCGTGGAACGTGCGGCCGATGTGCCAATCGGAGGTGTGCAGGATGCGCATGCCTCCACGGTAAGGAGGGTGTCCGACATCGCGACCGAGGCGTGCCGTGGCGGGCTCGGATGGGTGAGCTCGGACGGGTGCGTTCGGACGCGGAAGGGCAGACGCTCAGCGCCGGCGCAGCAGTCCGGCGTGCTCGGGATGCGCGTCGAACCAGTCGGCGACGTACCAGCAGACGGCATCCACGTTCCGGTCGCCCCGCGCCGCGATGTCGGCGACGGCGCCGGCGACCACCTCGGCCGCGTACCCGTTGCCGCGGAAGGCGGGAATCGTGAACGCCCGGGTGAGCGCGATGGTTCGTCCGTCGTCGCGGTAGTCGAGAACGCTGACCAGGACGCCGTCGTCGGTGAGCGTGTAACGAGACGCATCCTTCTCGTCGGTCAACGAGAATCGGGGGGAGCGGGCGGGAAGAGTCATACCGTCGACGTTACGCTGTGTGACGACCCCGGAATCGACACGTTTTGACACAGCGGGTCATGTTGGGAAATAATCAGCCGCATGACCACCAATGCAAGCCCTTTGTCCGCCCAGGAGGCGAACGGGACTGCCGGGATGATGATGCCCGGTCGCGTTGGCATGTGTTGCCGAATGTGTTGCTAAGGCGCAACCACGCAGTCTGACCTTGTTCTCCCTTCATCTTGAGGGACAGGTCTCTGAGCGCCCACCCTTCGCGCTCATCCCCCACCGGCTCATCCCGGTCATTCGTGCAACGCATTCGGAGCCCGCCGGCTCACATCCCTCAAGGATCATCATCATGTCGAACACCACCGTTCTCGATCGTCCCGTCACCGCCCCCGTCCGTCTCGTCTCGCCGGCGGACGCCGCCGCCGACCTGCCCTCGATCCGCTCTCCGCGCGGCTTCGCCCTCTACGTCGGAATCGACGAGATCAAGGCGGCAGGCGCCGGCGTCAGCCTTCCGCTTCTGGTGGACGCGCTGCGTCGCACGCTCGCCGAGCTCGCACCCGCCGCCGAGACCCACGCCACCGTCGCCCTCGCCCCGCAGTCGGCCGGCGGACGCGACCTCGACGTCGTGCGCCTGGCCCTGCACGAGCCCGGTGCCATCGCCCGCGCCCACGCCGCCGTCGAGGAGGAGAAGGACGAGGACGCCGGTGTCGTCGTCGACATCTCCCGCAAGCGGGTGCTGCTGGACGGCGAGTCCGCCGCCTTCACCTACAAGGAGTTCGAGCTGCTGCAGTACCTGGTGCTGCGCGAGGGTCGGACCATCGAGCGCTCGGAGCTCGTCTCGGCCCTGTGGCAGGCGTCGTCGCACGAGGACGCTCCCGGCGAGCGGACCATCGACGTGCACGTGCGCCGCCTGCGCGCCAAGCTCGGCCGCCATGAGGACATCGTGCGGACGGTGCGCGGCGTCGGCTACCGCTTCGACCGCCACGCGGACGTCTCGATCCGCTTCGGTCACGGCACCCCCTCTCCCGACCGCTTCTGATCCGGGCCGGTTCTGAGTCCGGGCCGGTCGCCGACACGGCCAATCCCTGTCAGCTCCCCGGCTGGATTCTGCCCGCGCTGCTGAAATCCCCGGCATCCCGCACGCGCTGTCCAATCCTGCCCGCGCGGCGCGAATACACGCCGCGGGAACCGAGAAGAGCAGCGCGAACGCCGGAATCGTCCGGCATCGCGGCTCACGCTGTCCAATCCTGCCCGCGCGGCTGAAATCCCCGGCATCCCGCACGCGCTGTCGAATCCTGCCCACGCGGGGCGAATACACGCCGCACAAACAGAGAAGAGCAGCGCGAACGCCGGAATCGTCCAGCATCCCGGCTCACGCTGTCCAAACCTGCCCGCGCTGCTGAAATCCCCAGCATCCCGCTCGCGCTGTCCAATCCTGCCCGCGCTGCGCGAAGACACGCCGCGGGAACCGAGAAGAGCAGCGCGAGGGCGCGTCAGTCGACTGTCGGCTGCGGCGCGTAGGGTTCTTGCATGACCCTGGTGACGGATGCTGCGCTGCGCGCACGCGAATCCGTCTACCGTCCGCGGCGCCCGCTCGACCTGATGCGCACCGTCGGGATGCTGCGGCGCGGCGGCACCGATCCGACGATGCTCATCGACGGCGGACGGATCTGGATGGCGTTCCGGACGGATGCCGGCATCGCCACCCTCTGTCTTCGCGCGACGAGTGAGGGAGTCCGCGCCGCGGCCTGGGGGCCGGGCGCCGCGGAAGCCATCGACGCGGTGCCGAACCTGTGCGGTGCGCACGACGATCCGAGCGGATTCGATCCCTCTTCCCATCCCGCGCTGGCCGAACTCGCGCGACGCAGTCCCGGCATCCGGATGGCGCGCACCGGTCGTGTCTTCGATGCACTGGCCTGCGCGGTCATCGAGCAAAAGGTGACCGGGATGCAGGCGTTCGGCGCCTGGCGGCACCTGGTGAGCCGTCACGGCGAGCGCGCTCCCGGCCCCACACCCCGTCCGATGTTCGCCGCGCCGCCCCCGGAGGTGTGGCGCGCGTTACCGTCCTGGGAGTTCCATCGCGCCGGGGTGGAGCCGTCGCAGGCGCGCACCATCGCCCGGTCGGCGATGCGCGGTCCCGCCATCGAGCGCGCCGTGCTGGCGGCATCCGGGGGCGACGCGTACAACCGGATCCTCACCAGCCTGCCTGGCATCGGCCCGTGGACATCGGCCGAGACGCGCATCCGCGCGCTCGGAGATCCGGATGCCGTCAGTGTGGGCGACTTCCATCTGGCGCACGAGGTCGGTTACGCCCTGACCGGCAGTCGCACCGACGACGATGGGATGCTGGAGCTGCTCGCCCCCTGGACGGGACACCGTCAGCGCGTCATCCGCCTGATCTTCTCCGCGGGCATTCCGGAGCCCCGTCGCGCTCCTCGCTTGGCACCGGAGGACCACCGCCGGCGCTGACACCGCACACGACGCCGGCAGCACGCGGCGTCAGTAGTACACGGCGAGCGGGCCGTGCGGCCCGGCGATCACCTGCACCGGCGTTTCGAAGACGCGGGTGAGCACCGTCTCGGTCATGATCTCGGCGGGAGAACCGAATTCGACGACCCTGCCGTCCTTCATCGCGCAGATGTGGTCGGCGTAGTGGGCCGCGAAGTTGATGTCGTGCAGCACGATGACGACGGTGCGACCCAGCTCGTCGGCGGCTCTCCGAAGCTGCGCCATCATCGTCACCGCATGCTTCATGTCGAGGTTGTTCAACGGCTCATCCAGCAGCACCACCTCGGTGTCCTGCGCGAGCACCATCGCGACGTAGGCGCGCTGGCGCTGGCCGCCGGACAGCTCGTCGAGGTAGCGGTCCTCCAGAGCATGCAGGTCGAGGAAGTCGATCGAACGGCTGATGATCTCCTCATCGGCGCGGTTCAGGCGCCCCTTCGAATAGGGGAAACGGCCGAATCCGACCAGCTGACGCACGGTGAGGCGGGTGATGAAGTGGTTCTCCTGTCGCAGGATCGAGACGATCCTGGCGAGGTCGGCGGATTTCGTGCTCGCCACGTCGTACCCGGCGATCTCGATCGATCCGGCATCCATTCCCATCAGCCGGCCGACCATGGTCAGCAGCGTCGACTTGCCCGCACCGTTGGGTCCGATCAGCGCGGTGACTCCGCCTTCGGGGATCACCAGGTCGACCGGCCCGATGGCGACGTCGGCGCTGTACTGGCGACGCACCTGCTCGATGGTGATCACAGTCGGCCCTTTCTGAGGATGACGATGAGGAACACGACGCCGCCGACGAGCTCGATGATGATCGAGACGACGCCCTGTGCATAGAAGACATGACGCATCAGGAAGTAGGCCCCCGCGATGATGCTGAACCCGGTCAGCACCGCGATCGGGAACACGTACCGATGGTCGTAGGTGTCGGCGAACTGGTAGGCGAGGGTCGCGACGAGGAAGCCGAGGAACGTCATCGGCCCCACCATCGCGGTGGAGGTTGCCATGAGCACGGCGACCAGCAGTAGCACGGTCATCAGCTCACGACGGTGGTTCACGCCGAGCGCGGAGGCGGCCTCGGCGCCCAGAGCCATCACGTTCAGGCGCCTGGCGCGCATCCACAGCAGCCCCGCCGCGACCGCGCACAGCGGGAGGGCGACCGGCAGGTAGGCCGGGTCGGCGTTGGAGATGTTGCCGAACAGCCGGGCGGCCAGCACGTCGAACTCGCTGGGCGAGAGGAGCCGCTGCATGAAGGTGGCCACCGCGCCGAGTCCGCCGCCGATGATGATGCCGATCAGCAGCATGACCTGCAGGTTCGCATAGCGACCGGTGAGCAGCCATCCGTAGAGCAGCATGGCCAGGCCCACCATGATCGCGATCTGCAGTGCGAACTGCCACAGCCCCTGCACGGCGATGATGCCCGCGATGCCGAAGAAGTAGACCGAGGAGGTCTGCACGGCGCGGTACAGCGACTCGAAGCCCAGGATGGACGGCGTGATGATGCGGTTGGTCGTCACGGTCTGGAAGGCCACGGTGGCGACCGCCTGGCAGACCGCCACCAGCAGCATCACGATCACGCTGGTCAGGCGTCGCTCGGCGATCAGCCAGAAGCCCTTCGAACCGACGGGCATGGGGTTGTCCCAAGCGAGCAGCCCGATCGCGAACCCCGCCGAGAGCACGATCAGGGTCGAGAGGATGATGACGTACCGGCGTCGCGCGCCGGGTGCGGACAGCGGGCCGGACAAGCGCGCGGCCGGCTCCGGCATCCGGCTCTCGACAGCCCTAAGCACGGCGGCGCTGCCTGAGCAGGAGGGCGATGAAGACGGCGGCGCCGACGACGCCCAGGATCAGCGAGACGGGAACCTCGAAGGGCATGATGATGGTGCGTCCGATCAGATCGCAGACGGTCACGATTCCTATGCCGAGCAGACACACCCAGGGCAGGTTGCTGCGCAGGTCGTCGCCGCGGATCATCGATACGATGTTGGGCACGATGAGTCCGAGGAACGGCAGGTTGCCCACCACGACCGTCACCACGCCCGTGACGACGGCGATGAGCGCGGTTCCGAGCAGGATGACGCGGCCGTAGTCCACGCCGATGTTCGTGGCGATCTCCTCGCCGAGACCCGCGACCGTGAGGCGGTCGGCGACGATGAAGACGATCACTCCGACGACCGCGACGATCCACAGCATCTCGTACTGACCGCGCAGCACCGAGGTGAAGCTGCCCGCGAACCACACACCCAGACTCTGCAGCATGTCGGTCGCCAGGGCGAAGTACGTGGAGACGGCGCCGACCACCGCGCCCAGCATGATGCCGATGATCGGGACGATCAGCGACGATCGCAGGGACACCCGCCGCAGAACCAGGAAGAAGACCATCGTCCCGACGAAGGCGAAGACGACCGCGGCGGTCATCCTCAGCGGGATCGACGGCTGCGGTACGAGCACCATGACCGCGAGCAGTCCGAGTCCCGCCCATTCGGTGGTGCCGGTGGTCGTCGGCTCGACGAAGCGGTTCTGCGTGAGCAGCTGCATCACCAGACCGGCCATCGCCATGGAGGCACCGGCGAGCATGAGGGCAACGGTACGGGGGATGCGCGTGATCTGGAACATCTCGCCACCGTCCGGTGCACCGGTGACGTCGTAGACGCCGGTGAAGAGCGAGAGGAGCAGCAGCGCGGCGACGACGAGGATGCCGATGAGCAGCTTGACGTCGAACAGCCGTCCGGCGGTGGCGCGGGACGGCGAGGCGGGCGCGGTGACGGTCATGAGGTGCGACGCGGATCGGTTCGGCGGCGGCATCCCGGCTGAGGATGACCGCCGCCGGATCGTCATTTCTCGGCGTTCTCGAGTGCGTCGGCGAAGTCGTTGAGGAACGTCGTGTAGGTCTGGATGCCCTCGTTGGTGTACGTGTCAGCGGGCATGTACACGACGTGCTCGTCCCTGATCGCGTCCACGGAGGCGAGCGCCTCGGAGTTCACGAGGATCTCGGCAGCCTGCACGTAGTCGGCGTCGTCGGCGGCCACGGCGGCGTCGCGGTCCATCACGAGGATCCATGCCGGGTTGGATTTGGCGATCGCCTCGACGGAGATGTCATCGCCCTGGTGATCGTCCGTGGCGTCCTCGACTTCGAGCGCGGGAGTGAGGCGGAGCAGGTCGAAGATCGGGCCGAGGGTGCGGCCGACGGTGGGGGCGATGTAGCCGATCTCGCCACCGGAGGTGTTCACGGCCATCACCGTGTCGGCAGCGTCGTAGGCGGCCTTGGCGCGCTCGACGGCGGATTCGAAGTCGGCGACGAGCTCGTCGGCCTCTGCCTCCCTGCCGAAGATCTGACCGAGCACGGTCACCTGACGCTTCAATTCGGCGTCGAACGGCTCGCCGTCGCGCGGGTCCAGCTCGATGATCGTGGCGTCGGGAGCCAACGCCGCGATGTCGCCGTAGTACTGCGCGAAGCGCTGTCCGTTGATGATCAGGTCGGGCTCGGCCGCCACGAGTGCCTCGAGGTCGGGCTCGCGGTGATTGCCCAGATCGATGATCGACTCGTCGTCCTTGTAGGAGTTCGTGGCCGGCATCAGAGCGCGAGCCGCGGCGCTGAGATCGATCCCCCAGTCGGCGAGAGTCTGGAACGTGCGGTTGTCGGTGGCGACGACGGATGCCGGCGACAGCGAGACCTCATGCGTTCCGTGATTGTCCTCGACGGTCACGGTGGCGGCTGCCGGCTTGTTCTTCCCTGCTTCGGCGGCCGGCTGCGATGCGCAGCCGGCGAGGGCGAGGACGCTGACGAGGCCGATGGCGCTTCCGCCGAGGATTCGGGGCACGGACATGGAGGGTCTCCTGTTCTGCAGAGGGGTGGCGCTGTCTTGCGCGAGGCCGGGTTAGGCAAACCTAACCCGGCTCCGGAAATTAGGTTAGCCTTACTTTATGACCGACGTGAAATCCGGGTTCACCAGAGAACGCCGCGGCCTCGACCTGCACTTCCGCTCCGTAGAACTCGCCAGCCGAGACTGGCTCACTCCGGACTACGTGCGCGTGCGCCTGCAGGGCGCCGATCTGGAAGGCTTCGACTCCCCGGGCGCCGACGATCACCTGCGCCTGTTCTTCCCCGACGGCCCCGTCGCCAGCACGACGGAGATGCGTGCCGCGCCGAGCCGGGAGTACACCCCGCTCGCCTGGGGGCCGGACTGGCTGGACGTCGAGTTCGCCGTGCACGGCGCCCAGGGCATCGCCGCCCCCTGGGCGGCAGCCGCGCCGATCGGCTCGGTCATCGGCGTGGGAGGCCCGCGCGGATCGGCCGTGATCTCCGGCGAACCCGACGCCTGGCTGCTCATCGGCGACGAGACGGCGATTCCTGCGATCCGTCGGTTCGCCGCGATGATCCCCGCCGGAACTCCGGCGCGGATCGTGCTGGAGGCTCGCTCGAGTGAGCACGAGGTCGCCGTCGAGGCGCCCGTCGACGTGGAATGGCTGCACCGCGGGGACGCACCCGCGGGCTCGGCACTGATCGCCTTCCTCCACGGGCTCGGCTCGACGGATTCTCCGGGTCGCGACCCGTTCTGCTTCATCGCCGCCGAGCAGCAGATCGTCAAACCCGGCCGTGCGCTGCTGGAGCGCTGGGGCGTGGACGCGGCGAAGTCCGTCGTGAAGGGCTACTGGAAGCGGGGCGAGCAGGAGTACCACGCACCGCACTAAGCGCCACCATGTCCGTCCGGGATCACCATGACTGTCCGCCATGGGACTTTGATCACCTGCGCGCAGATCGGCGCGCCCCAGCAGATGATTCGCGAGCGCCGCGCCTGACGGCGCGCTGACGCTCGTCCATCGCGCGCCGTCTCCGGATGCATTCCGCACCCGGAAGCGCGGCTCCACGCATCCCGCGGCCGGTTCCCCAATCGGCGTCCTTCCGGGTGCTCCATCACTCCAGGAGCAACCCATGCGTTCCCTTCACGGCGGCCGACACGAACTCGGCCAGAGCTTCCTCGTCCACACCCCCACTCTCCGAGGCATCCGCGGCCTGGTCGCCGAAACCCACGGCCCGATCCTCGAGCTCGGTCCCGGTGACGGCGCCCTCACCGCGCAGCAGTGGGAAGTCGCCCGCAAGCGGGCCGGCGTCGGTGGCGTGACGATGATGACGGCGCAGACCGCGCCATGGTACGAGTTCACACTGCACGGACGCGTTCCTGCGCACCGATTCCGGCCGATGCCGTCGGTCGACGGCGGCATCCTGAGCCCTGCGCGATGGGCCGCGCTCTGGAGCGCGCTTTCGCACAGCTGAGGCCGGGCTCCGCGGTCCTGCTCCCGCACGAGGCGCGCCACGACGAGCGCCACGCGCGGGAGCGCCGCTCGTGCCCCACTGCGAACGGGCACGCCGCATCCCGAGGAGAACCCCTTGCCGATGCCGGTCGCCGGTCGCAGACTGTAGCGAACCGGCGATGACGTCGGCGTGCGACCGGAAGGTGATCTCATGAGCATCCTCAACCCGTATCTGTCGTTCCACGACAACGCGCGCGAGGCGATGACGTTCTACCAATCCGTTCTCGGCGGCAAGCTCGATCTCGTCGAGTTCTCGTCATTCCCCGACATGCCGCAGGACCCCGCCGACGCAGGCAAGATCATGCACGCGTGGCTCGCGACCGACGATGGCATGGTGCTCGCAGGCTCCGACACCCCCACCGGCATGGAGTACCAGCCCCCGCAGGGCATCTCGGTATCCGTCAGCTGCGACGAAGAGGACCGGGCGCAGGCGATCTGGGACGGACTCGGCGCAGGCGGGACGGTCACCATGCCGTTCGAGACACCGCCCTGGGGCGGCAGGTTCGGCATGCTGATCGACCGCTTCGGAGTCGCGTGGATGGTGACGGCCGACGCCGACTGACGACCTGAGTGCCTGGCCGTGCCGGCTGCCGGCACGTGTCTGATGTCCGCGGCATCCGGCACACTGTGGTGATGGCGAAATTCGATCACCTCGGCATCACCGTCGATAACGTGCCGCGCGCATCCGCGCAGTTCAACCCGGTCTTGGAGGCGCTCGGATACGTTCGCGCGCACAATGCCGAGGACCACGCGTACTGGCGTCGCGACGACGAACCCGAGATCCTGCTGTATCCGTCCCGCGAGACAGGCACCGGTCCGCACGTGCACGGTCGGGTCGGCTGGCAGCATCTCGCCTTCGCGGTGGAGTCGCGCGACGAGGTGGACCGGCTTCATGCGATCGCCCTCACCGCGGGCTGGAGCGACGTGCGCGCGCCCAAGGAGTATCCGCGGTTCAGCCCGCGGTACTACGCCTGCTTCGTCGAGGACGACAACGGCATCCGTCTGGAGATCATGCACAACCCGCCTCGCGAGACGGACGGCTGAGCGCCCGCGGGAAGCTGGTGAGGCCGCACGCCCTCCGCGCTATGTTCGTGTAGCGACGCCTCTCGCCATCCGGAGGCGCGACCGGAAGGACCGATGAACGAGCTCACGCGAGCCGCGAAGGGCCGCAGCAGCCTCCTCGTACGGGACGGAGTCGGTGCCGCCCTCCTGATGCTGTCATCCCTGCTCCCGCTGGGCGTCGCCGGCCTGCGACTCGGCGAACTGCACCGCGATCTCCCCCTCTGGGTGCGGGTCGTCCTGGTGGCGGCGCAGACGCTCCCGCTCGCCGGGCGGCGCGTGCTGCCGGCCTCCACTCTGGCCATGGTCGGAACGGGATTCGCCGTGACCCAGGCCCTCGGCGCCGAAACGGGCCTCGCCGGGCTGGGCCTGCTGATCGCGCTCTACTCCTGCGCCGCCTACCTGCCGCGCGGACGAGTCGCGGTCGTCGGCGGGTGTGCCGCCGCGTACCTCATCCTCGTCGCGGTGCTGATCGCCGAGAACTCTTCGGAGCGCCCCATCGATTGGGTGACGTTCCCCGTCGTGCTGGCCGTGCCGTGGGTGGCCGGGGAGCTCATGCGCCGCGGGCGCACTGCAGCCGCTGCCGCACTGGAACGCGCCGCCGCCGAGGCGGATCGCGCCGCACGCTCTCTGCTCGCCCGCGACCTGCACGACATCGTGACGCATCATGTGACCGCGATGGTCGTGCAGGCGGAGTCCGCCCCTTATCTCCCCGGGACACCCGAGGGCGCCGCCGACCGAGACGCGATACTCGCGTCCGTCGGTTCGACCGGACGACTCGCGCTCACCGAGCTCCGCTCCCTCCTGGGGACGATCGACCCGGATGCCACGGCAGGAGCCACCGAGCTCACCGCCGCCGACACGATCTCACGGATGGTCGACAGGATCCGAGAGACCGGCTATCCGATCTCTCTGCAGACCATCGGCCCCGTCGAGGAGATCCCGCCCGAGATCGCCCGCGTCATGCGGACGGTCGCCCGCGAGGCCGTGACGAACGCGATGAAGCACGCGCGCGGTGAGGCCGTGGGGCTCGTGGTCCGCACGACTGCGAGCCATGCGGAACTGATCATCGCGAACGCCGTATCGGCCCGCACACCACCACCCGCTGCGGGCAGAGGCACAGCCGGCATGAGGGACTCCGTGGCCGATTCCGGAGGCGCTTTCACTGCCGAGGCGAGAGCCGGACAGTACACCGCGACCGCGAGGTGGACCCGATGAACGGGACCAGTCGCGTGATCATCGCGGACGATCAGGCGCTCGTGCGCGACGCGTTCTCACGCGTGATCGGCTCGCAGCCGGACTTCGATGTCATCGGGGTGGCGGAGGACGGCCGCGAGGCGGTCGAGCTGGCCGTCCGGGAGGCACCTGACCTGATGGTGATGGACGTGCGGATGCCTCGGCTCGACGGCATCGCCGCCACCGCCGAGATCCTCGCGTCGAGCGAGCAACCCCCGCACGTGCTCGTGGTGACGACCTTCAACCTCGACTCCTACGTGTACGAGGCTCTGAAGTCAGGAGCAAGCGGATTCCTCCTCAAGGACGCCCCACCCGAAGCGCTGCTGGATGCGCTGCGAACCGTGGCCAGGGGCGATGCGCTCATCGACCCTGCGGCGACCCGCGCACTCATCGGGAGGTTCGGCGAGCGCATCCGACCGGCGTTCACCGATGGCGGGCGCCTTCGCACGCTCACCGCGCGCGAGCAGGAGACCCTCGCCCATCTCGCCGAAGGGCTGTCCAACGCCGAGATCGCGCAGGCCATGACCATCGGCGGCGAAACGGCCAAGACCTACGTGTCACGGGTGCTCCTCAAGCTCGGGCTGCGCGACCGGGTGCAGGCCGTCGTCTTCGCGCACCGCGCCGGAATCACCGACCGTTGACGCCTGCACGACTGCACGCCGGTCCAGGCGTCGCTGCACGCCGGTGTAACTGTCCACCTTTGGGGGAATCGCCGGCAGACACGCGTCGTTAGGTTCGAAACGCGGCCGAAATGCGGCCGCAGCCCCAGAAGCGGAGAGCAGCAATGACCTCGTCCACCGTCCCCGAATCCGAGAAGCCCGGCATCATCCGCCGGATCTTCGCCTTCCCGCTCGTCTGGTTCGTGATCGGCGCGGTCGTGATCATCGCCGTCGATCAGGTGGTCAGAGTCGCCGCCTCCGGCTTCGGCACTCCGATCCGCATCATCGCCTCGCTCGTGAGCGCCGCACTCGCGATCTGCATCTACGTGCTGACCATGCGGCTGCTCGCGCGGCGCGGGACGCCCGAACTGCGCGGGTCGGTCGCTCGAGAGATCGTCCTCGGCGCGGCGATCGGCGCGCTCTTCGTCATCGTCTCGGTGCTGATCATCACCGCCCTCGGCGGCTACAGCGTGCAATGGCATCCGATCGACGCCCTGAACACGGTGTCGCTCGCGATCGCGTTCAACTTCGGCGTCGCGATCGTCGAAGAGCTCGCATTCCGCGGTCTGGCGCTTCAGGCGATCGAGAAGCTCGGCGGCCCCTGGGTCGCGATCGCCGTCACCGCGTTGCTGTTCGGCGGTGCGCACCTTCTGAACGCGAACGCCACCCTCTGGGGTGCCTTCGCGATCGCCCTCGAGGCCGGTGTGCTCATCGGTGCAGCCTTCGTCTGGCGGCGCAGCCTGTGGTTCGTCATCGGTCTGCACTTCGCGTGGAACACGCTGGTGAGCCTGCTCGGGATCCCCGTGTCGGGCAACCGCAAGCCCGGACTCTTCACCACGACCACGCACGGCCCCGACTGGCTGACCGGCGGAGCGTTCGGAATCGAGGCGTCCGTGGTCACCGTCGCCGTAGGCGTCGTCTTCTCCGCGGTGATGATCATCGCCGCGGTGCGCGCGCGTCGCGTTCAGCGCGTCGAGCACGTCAAGCCCGTGCAGGCCTAGCGGCGTCGCCGTCACCGCTCAGTCGGCCGGATGCCGCGCGCGCCGCAGGCTCTCCTCGAGTTCGTCGCGCGACATCCCGTCCACCGACCGCATCCACATCGGGGTGCCCGCTGCGCTGCGCCACGATTCACTCAACGGGCTGTTGTCGACGGCGTCGAAACCCAGGTCGTCGTAGAGGTCGCGGACGACCTCGACGGCGTGGGGGTGATCGCTGGACACGGCCAGCGCTCTGCGCTCGGGATGCCCCGCCGGCCGTGCCAGCCGGACCAGCGCCGGGAGGAGGTCACTCGGGACGCGGACCTGCGGACGCGCGTGGAACTGCACGTGACTGAACGCCTTCACCAGGTACGCACCCGGCAGCTGCTCCTGCCGCAGCTCGTGGACCGTCTTGCGACCTGCGTCCACGAGAGGGAATCGACCGTCGCGCCAGGACATGTAGTTGTTGTTGTCGATCACGACCTTCCCGGCGAGTTCGGTGACCGGGAGCCGATGGTGCGGCGCGTACGGGAAGGCGAGGAACACGATGTCGCCCGCAGCCGCCGCCCCCGCCGCCCACGCCGCGCGTGCGCGCGGTCCCAGCTCCCGCACCGCACCGGCCAGGGTGTGAGGGTCGCGCGAGTTCGCGATCACGACGTCGTAGCCGGCGTCCACCGCCGCGCGAGCGAACGTGCCGCCGGCCTGGCCCGCGCCGAGGACACCGATCGTGGTCATCGCTCGGCCCCCGCTGCGGTCGTACCGAACCGTTCCGGTGTGGGTTCACTGGTCATCATTCTGCTCCTTGCCCCGTCCGCGGCGGATCAGTGCGGACATCTCTGCCGACCGTACCGACTCGCCTCTCCCGTAGTGAGAGCCCCCCGCAGCCGGTGGTCCGCGGGGGCCCCTCTCACGGGATCTCAGAACCCCGCACGCCACTCCCGGATGATGGCCGCGACCTCGTCGAAGTGCGACTCGAGCAGGAAATGTCCGCCGTCGAGGAGTTCGACGCGCGCGTCGGTCACATCCCGCTGGAATGCTGTCGCGCCCGCCGGGCCGAAGATCTCGTCGTTGCGGCCCCACACGGCGAGGACCGGGATCTGCGCCGCTCGGAGCCATTCCTGCAACTGCGGATAGAGCGGACGGTTGCTGGCATAGTCGGTGAAGAGGGCGAGCTGCGCGAGGTCGATGCCAGGGCGACTCATCAGTGCGATGTCGTGCTCCCACGCATCGGGATCGACGGTGGACGGGTCGGGCACGCCGTGGGTGTACTGCCATTCGATCGCCTCGCGGCTGAGCGCGTACCGCAGGGCCTGCTCGGTGTGCGATGTCGGCGCCGTGCTGTGCTGCCAGATCGGCGCCCAGAAGTCGGGCACGAAACCGTCCTCGTACGCGTTGCCGTTCTGCGAGATGATCCCCTCCACCGAGTCCGGATCAGCGAGCGCCAGCCGCCAGGCGATGGGGGCGCCGTAGTCGTGGACGAACACGGTGAACCGTGTGACCCCGATCTGCTCCAGGAATCGGCGCGTGATGCGCGCCAGTGAGTCGAATGTGTAAGCGAAATCGTCTACTGACGGAGCCGCGGAGCGCCCGAACCCGATGTGGTCAGGAGCGACGACGCGGTACCGGTCCGCCAGTGCCGGGATGAGGTGCCGGAACATGTGCGAACTGGTGGGATAGCCGTGCAGCAGAACGATCACCGGCGCATCGGCAGGTCCGGCTTCCCGGTAGAAGACGTCGAGTCCGTCGACGGATATGGTGCGGTGGTGAACCGTGGGCATGACTAACTCCTAAACTTGGCTATAGTGGTTAGTGGGTAACCTAGCACAGCAAGACGACCAGAGGGCAAGGGGCGACACATGGCGACGATCGAGGATGAGGACCTGCTGCTCGCGGTGCTGAACAGCGCCCCGATCACCCACGGGGTGCGCAGAGATCAGCTCGACGGGGAGAGCCGGTGGGAGCTCGCAGAGCACTTCGGAGGCGTGGGCACCACGACGGAGCAGACAGCGCTGCGGAGCGCCCGGGATGCACTGCAGGCCCTCATCCGCGGCGACCACACCGCCACTGCAGCCCTCACAGAGCTCCTCACCGCGGTGTCGTTGTCGCCGCGTCTCGACACCGAGGGCGTCGACTGGCGATTGGAGGCGCCGCCCGAGCACCGGCTCGCCGCTCGGGCGATACTCGCCTGGTCACGCGTACGTCGTGAGGCGCCCGGTCGCCTGCGCCCTTGCGCCAACGCGGAGTGCAACCTCTTCCTCGTCGATCACAGCCGGCCCGGGACGGCGCGATGGTGCTCGATGGCGACGTGCGGCAACCGCATGAAGGCCCGCGCGTACGCGACCAGAGCGCGCACCACGAGCTGAATCCCGACGGCCGACGCCTGTCAGGCACCTCCCGACGCTGCCGACCGAGGCGAGCTGCCCGCGACCCGCGGAGCATGGTGGCAGCCGTTCTGAGCGTGAGGCGGCGGAGCCAGACGGGACGAGGGGCAGACGGTCGTGCGGTCACCGCCCCTCGTCCGGCGGCCGTCAGCGATCGATGCCGGTGTACACCGTCTTCTCCCAGGTGTAGAACTGCGTGGCCGTGTGGCCCTGCTCCCGGAAGGTGTTCGAGGACGAATCCTTGATTCCCCCGAAAGGCACGTGCAGATCCAGGCCCGAGGTCGGACGGTTGACCTTCACCACACCCGCCTGTACACGATCGGTGAAATCGGTCGCGTGCGCCAGACTCGTCGTGCAGATGCCTGCGGTGAGTCCGTATGGCGTGTCATTGACAGCGGCCAGGCCGGACTCGTAGCCGTCGACGTCCATAACGGCGACGATCGGTCCAAAGATCTCCTCGGCCGCGAGGGGCGAGGAGTGCGCGACGTCGGTCGCGACGACCGGGCCGAAGCGCAGTCCGTCGGGAATGCCGTTGCCATGCAGCAGCGTGGCGCCCGCCGACACCGCAGCCTGCACGGCGTCGGCATCCTGCTCCAGCTGCGGCCCGCTGACGACGACACCCATGCTGGTGGCGGGATCCAGTCCGTCCCCCGGCGCGAACCTCCCCGCCGCCGCGGCGAGTTCACGCAGGAATGCTGCGCGGATCCCGGGTGTCACGTACACCCGCGACGTAGCGGTGCACGCCTGTCCGGTGAGGGAGAAAGCGCCCGCCGCGACGACCGCCGCCGCTCGCTGTGCGTCCGCATCGTCGAGCACCAGGACGGCGTTCTTCCCGCCCATCTCCAGCTGAGCTCGCGCCCGACGCGCGTTCAATGTCGCCTGCAGGCCGAGTCCGACGGCAGTCGACCCCGTGAAGGACAGCCCGGCGACGCGCGCATCCTCCGCGAGGAACTGCCCGACGACGCGACCAGGACCGTGCACCACGTTGAACACTCCCGCCGGGAGGCCCGCCTCCTGCAGAGCCCTGGCGAGGTGGGTCACCGACATCGGGGTGAGTTCGGCGGGTTTGATCACCACGGCGTTGCCGCTGATCAGTGCGGGCGCCGTCTTCCATGCCGGGATGGCGATGGGGAAGTTCCACGGCGTGACGAGGCCGACCACGCCGAGCGGCTGCCGACGGGTCTGCACCGTCGTGTCGGCCAGGGCGCTGTCGAAGGTGGACCCCGTCGCGGACCAGCCGGCAGCGCCGAAGAACTGGAACACGCCGATCGCCCGACCGACCTCCCCGGTGGCTTCGGCGATCGTCTTGCCCTCTTCGCGCACGAGGTCGCGTGCGATGTCGGCTTGTCTGCTGCGCAGAATCTCCGCAGCGCGCAGGAGGACCGCCCCCCGAGCGGGCGCGGGGAGGGCGGCCCACGCAGGCTGAGCGTCCACGGCTGCGGAGACGGCCGCATCCGCGTCGGCGGCGGTACCGCTCGGGTACCTGACGGCGATCTCGCCCGGGCGGGCGGGGTTCTCGCGCTCCCTGTCCGCGCCACCGAGGAACTCGCCACCGATCAGGTGCTGCGCCAGTGCTGTCTGTGCCATTCGTCTACATCCTTCCGTGAAGATTCAGAGTGCCTGCACGAGTCCGCCGTCGCAGCGGATGGCCGCACCGGTGACATAGGAGGCGATGCTGCTGCAGAGCACGGCGGCCATCGCGCCGAACTCGTCCGGCCGCCCGTATCGGCCAGCGGGGATGAGAGCCGTCGATCGTCGGCGCACGTCGTCGACATCCACACCCTGCCGGTCGGCGCCGGCACGATCCAGCCCCTCCACACGCGGGGTCGCGATGCGTCCGGGCAACAACAGGTTCACCGTGATTCCGTCGGCGGCCACCTCGCCGGCCAGAGTCTTCAGATATCCCGCGAGTGCGGCTCTGCCGAGGTTCGAGGTCACCAGCCCGGCGAGGGGTGCGACGATCCCGGACGAGCCGATGGCCAGCACGCGGCCCCACTGGCGTTCGCGCATCCCGGGCAGCACTCGCGAGATGATGTCGATGCCTGGCCGGACCAGATCGTCGAAAGCCGCACCTGCCTCGTCCGCGGACAGAGCGGCCGCCGTCTGCGGTCGCGGACCGGGGCCGTTGACGACGAGAACGTCGATGGCGCCGAAGCGATCCTCGGCGGTGCGCACCGCGTTCTCGCGCGACCGTGCATCGCGCAGGTCGAGCGTCACCCCGATCGCGGAGGGCAGGCCGGCGGCGACCGCCTCTGCCGCCTCCGTCCGGCGACCGGTCACGACGACATCCGCCCCCTCGCGCCCGAGGGCCTCTGCGGCCGCTCGCCCGAGCCCGCCGGTGGATGCGAGGACGAGTGCCGTGCGGCCCTCGAGTCCGAGATCCATGCTCAGCCCTCCGTCAGATCGGCGATCAGGTCGAGATGACGCGCGGCGTGCTCGTGCAGAGCCGCCGGGAACGGGGTGGCCGGCGAGCGCACCGTCGCGTTCGCGATGAGGCCGCGGCGCCGCATGAGCTCCTTGCGGATCGCCAGCGCGATCCCGGCCTGCTGCTCGAAGTTGATCAGTGGAAGGTACGGGAGCAGGGCGCGTGATGCAGCCGTGAAGCCGCCCTCGTGCCAGGCGTCGATGGTCTCGACCAGTCCCTCGGGGAAGGAGAACCCGGTCATCGCGCCCGCAGCACCGCTCAGGAGTTCGTCGAGCAGCCCCTGCCCGCCGAGGCCTCCGAAGACCGAAGCCGTCGTTCCGCCTGCCACGATCCCGGCGACGGCAGGTGACGTGGGCGGCGCCTCCGCTTTGACCGCTGCGATCGACGGGATCGCGTCGAGAACGGTCTGGAGCGCGTCCGCGCCGATGGAGACCCCGCTGGCCCGCGGGTAGTCCTGCAGCACGATCGGCACGTCGGTCGCGTCGACGATGGCCTCGAGATGACGGATGACGGCATCGGCGTCACTGGAGTTGACCTGCACCATGGCGGCGCGGAAGCGCTGCCCGGTCACGGACACGGCACTCTCGATCTCACGGATGACCTCGCCGGTCTCGAGCGCGGTGATGCCGGTCACGATCGGCAGCTCCGTGCTCTCCGTCACGACGCGCAGCGCCCGCTCGCGTTCCTGCGGCGTCAGCGATGCGGCTTCGCCGAAGACGCCGAGCACGGTCAGGCCGCGCACACCTGCGGACTGACTGAACCGCACCAGCCTCGCGAGGCTCTCCTCGTCGATCTCGGCCGCATCGTGGGTGAACGGCGTCGCCACCACGCCCCACACCCCCGGTTCGAGAGGAGCGCGGAGGTCTGGCGTCGCGGCAGTCATCGGCCTGTCCACTGCGGCGAGCGCTTCTGCTGGAACGCTTCCACGCCCTCGCGCGCATCAGCGCTGTCGAGCGCGTCGATGAGCGCGGGCAGACGCATGCCCCTCGCCTCCTGCGCCGTGAGATGCCCGGTCTCGGCGACCATCTGCTTCATGGCTCGTATCGAGCTGGGCGAACTGGCCAGTAGATCGCCGACCCAGCGTTCGACCGCGTCGTCGAGCTCTCCCAGCGGGACGACCTCGTTGGCGAGCCCCATCCGGTACGCCTCCTGCGCGGGGACCATGCGTCCGGTGAGCAGCATGCCCATGGCGAGCTGGTGCGGCACCTTGCGCACGAGCTGATGGATGCCGCCGTCGAGGGCGAGCCTGCCGACCCGAGGCTCGGTGAGACCGAACTTCGCATGGTCAGCGGCCACGATGATGTCCGCCCCGAGGGCGATCTCCATCCCTCCGCCCACCGCGAACCCGTTCACTCGGGCGATGATCGGCACCAGCAGCGTTCGGCGCAGGCTGATGCCGCCGAAGCCGTTGGGGTCCAGGCCTGCCCAGTACTCCAGCCCGGTCTTGTCCACCGCGGAAGCGGACATGTCGGCACCGGCGCAGAAGGCGCGGTCCCCGGCCCCGGTGACGACCACCACACGCACCTCGGGTGAGCTCTCCATCAGCGCCCAGACCTCGTTGAGCGCGTCGTGCGTGCGCTGGTCGACGGCATTGCGCACGGCCGGCCTGTCGATGGTGACCGTCGCGACGCCGCGATCATCGATGACGAGCCGGACGCCGGCCTCCCACTCACGGACGGTCATCGCAGTGCTCCTGTCTCGACGAGCTCGCGGATGCGGTCCTCATCGAAACCGAACTCCGCGAGGACCTCTTCGTTGTGCTCGCCCAGCCGCGGGCCGACGCGGCGCACCGATGCGGGGGTCGCCGAGAGGTGAATCGGTGTGCCGAGCATCTTCACGGTGCCCGCGACCGGATGCTCCGCCTCGACGATCATCCCGTTGACGGCGGTCTGCTCGTCATCCAGCGCCTCGGCCATGGTGCGCACCGGCGCATGGAGGATGCCGACGGCATCCAGACGCTGCGTCCAGTACTCGGTGGTGTTCGTCGCGATCCGCTCGGCGAAGATGGCCTGCAGCGCAGCGCGGTTCGCCGTCTGCGCATCGAAGTCCGCGAACTCCGGCCGGAGCGACAGGTCTTCTCCGACCTCGAGCGCCTCGCTGATCTTGCGCAGGGGATCGGTGGTGAATCCGCCGACCATGCAGACGGCGGAGTCGACGGTGGAGAAAACACCGCTCAGCGGCATCCGCGCCCAGTTGATCTCCCGACCGCGGTTGAGGTGCATGCTCGCCTCCTGCATCTGCATGTGCAGCATGGAGTCGTACATCGCGACCTCCACCTTCTGCCCGACGCCGCTGACGTCTCGGGAGCGCAGCGCGAGCAGGATGCCCTGGAAGAGATGCATCCCGGTGGTGTAGTCGCACAGTGTCGTCGGGTAGACCGTGAGGGGCACGTCGTCGGAAGACCTGCGCCAGAGCACGCCGGAGTAAGCCTGGATGACGACGTCCTGTCCGCCCTCGTGTGCGTGCGGGCCGGTGGGCCCGAAGCCGGTGCCCGACGCCCAGATGATGCGCGGGTTCACTTTTTTGAGCTCGTCGTAGCCGAAGCCCATGCGCTCCATCACTCCGGCGCGGAAGTTGCTGACGACCACGTCGGACTCGGCGATCAGCGCGCGCAGCGCTTCCCGACCCTCGTCGGATTTCGTGTCCATCGCAACGCTGCGCTTGTTGCGGTTGATCGCGAGGAAGATGGGGTTGTCCTGACCGTCCCGGTCGGGCACGGAGTTGCGGGAGATGTCCCCGTACCCCGGGCGCTCGATCTTGATCACGTCGGCGCCGAAGTCACCGAGCAGCTGCGTGCAGCTGGGTCCCATGAACACCTGAGTGAAGTCGATCACGCGCACGCCTGCCAGCGGCAGCGCCTGTGCGGGGTCGGAGTGCTGGAGCGGGGTGCTCATACCTGGATCTCCTCCTTCTCGCCCGACGGGACCTCTGAGAACTCATCGATGGTCGCGTTGGCCGAGGGGATGTCGCCCGGGTCGGCGTTGTGCTCGCGCATGAGTCGCTGGATGTCCGTGGCATCGACATCGCGGACGCGCACCTTCTGCTGCAGCGACAGCACTCCGGCGAGCGCGACCGCCTGCCCCATCGCCATGCACGGCGGGATCTCTCGCGAGCTCTTCTGCGCGTCCGAGGTCGCGGAGTAGTGGCGCCCGGCCACCAGCAGCTGGTCGACGTTCCTGGGCACCAGAGAACGGTAGGGGTAGTAGTAGTCCCGGCCGCGGGCGACGGAGTCCTGGAAGTGCCGGCGCTGAACGACATCGTCCTTGGTCATCACGTACTCACCCTGCAGCAGCCGGGTCTGACGGACGCCGATCTGCGGGGCCGTGTCGACCACGAAGGCCTTCTCGAACCCTGGCATGTTCTCCCGGACGTACTCGACGACGGCTGCGATGCGTTCGCGGGCCGAGAAGTCGGCTTCCGTCAGGGATTCCGGGTCCGTGCCGTCGAAGCCGTTCATGTGCGGGGCATTGCACCAGATGACGCCGTCCAGCGGCGTCTTCAACCACCAGTGCTCCCAGGCTCCGCCGAGGATGCGCTTGGCCTGACGATTCAGTGCGCGCGCCGCCTTCGGGTCGGCCTGCTCGAATTCCTCCGCACGCTTCACATCGATACCGCCGAGGCGGAAGACGAGGGTCGTGATGTAGCTGCCCTGGATGAAGTCGGCTCCCGCACGCGACGCGACGTCGATGTCGCCGGTGGTGTCGATGACGACATCGGCCAGATGCACCTGGGGCCCGGATTTGGTCTCGGCGATGACGCCCTTGATCACGCCGTCGTCGACGATCGGACGGGCGAACCAGGAGTGCAGGAACAGCCGTACTCCCGATTCACGGACCAGGTCGTTCGAGACCCGCTTCCAACCGTCCGGGTCGAACGCGGCGGCGTACACGATCGGCTTCGGGTGGGCCTTGCTGTGGAAGTCGTAGGTTCCGTAGCGGTTCCATTTGTTCCACAGCTCCTCAGATGCCCGGCGGTCCTCCTTCGGGGGGACGACTGCGAGGCCGAGCTTCTGCAGACGCTCGACGTACTCCGAGACGATGCCGGTGACCGTGATCTCCTGACCGTTGATCATGTCATCGAGCACGAGGACCATCCCGCCCGAGGCGAGTCCGCCCAGCGAGGAGTACCGTTCCAGCAGAGTCACCGATGCCCCGGTTCTGGCTGCGGTGACGGCGGCCGCTGTTCCCGCCGGCCCTCCCCCGACGACGAGGACGTCCGAGCGAGAGGCGATCGGCGCCCGCACTTCATCGGAGGTGATCGCGAGTGCGCTGGTATTCATGGGGTCTCCCCTTCTTCTCTGACTGGGAACATCAAGCTGTTTTTAGCATATTGAATTTATTAACTATGTCAAGCATCGGTGGCGACGCGCAGCGGCAGGGCAGCCACGTGCGGGTGATCCTCGACGGGCCCGAAGTCCTCGGCCCCTCCGGGGGAACCGAGGGGCGCGAACACCTCCTCGGCGATGCCGATGTACCGCTCGTCACCCCCTTCTGCGTCTTCGCTGAAGGTGATCGCCTCGACCGGGCACACGGATTCGCACGCCCCGCAGTCGATGCACTCCGATGGATGGATGTAGAGCGTGCGCGCACCCTCGTAGATGCAGTCCACTGGGCACACCTGGATGCACGAGAGATCGCGGACGTCAACACAGGCCTCACCGATCACGTACGTCATGACGGCACCTCTTCTCTTCTCTGTGCCGCCGGTCCGGCGGCTGCTACTGAACCACTCCGCGCGCGACGAGCGCGCGGATCTGCTGCGGCGACAATCCGGCGTCCGTCAGGATCTGATGGGAGTGCTCCCCCAGTTGCGGAGGCGCGGCGTGCACCTCCGGCGGCGCGGCCGACATCCGGATGGGCGATGCCACCGTGCGGATGAGGCGGCCGTCGGAGTCCGGGAACTCCAGCAGCATCCGGTTGACCTCCGTCTGCTCGCTCGCCAGAGCCTCGGTGAGGGTGAGAACGGGCCCGCACAGCACGTCCTGCTCCTCGAGGGCGGCGAGCCACTGCGCGGTCGTGCGCTCGCGGAGCCGATCGGCGATGACCCGGCGCAGCTCGCCGCGGTTCTCCCGCTGGCCGTCCAGGTCGGCGAAGCGCGTCTCCCCCGACAGGTCGGGCAGCTCCAGTGCCGCGCAGATCCGCTGCAGCGGGTTCTCCTTGAAGGCGCCGATGATCACCAGCTCCGAGTCGAGCGTCGCGAAGCAGCCGGTCAACGGCATCATCGCCCAGTTCAGCTCGACGTCGTGCATCAGCCGAGCAGTGGCCTCCTGCGCCTGCATGGCGAGCATCGAGTCGTACAGGCTGACCTCGACCTTCTGCCCCTCTCCGGTGCGTTCCCGCTGCAGCAGGGCCAGCAGGATGCCCTGCACGAGATGCTGCCCCGCGGTGTAATCCGCGATCGCGGTGGCGTACACGGATACCGGCGCGTCCGGGTCGGGCGTGCGCTTCATGACGCCGGAGTACGCCTGCCCGAGCACGTCCTGCCCACCCTTGTGAGCGTAGGGGCCGGATGGGCCGAAGCCGGATCCGGCAGCCCAGATGATGCGCGGGTTGATCCTTCGGGCGTCCTCGTAACCGAGCCCCAGGCGCTCCATCACCCCCGGGCGGAAGTTGCTCACGACGACGTCCGATCGGGCGATCAGGGATCGGGCGACGTCCCGGCCGGCATCCGTGCTCAGATCCAGCGCTATGCCGCGCTTGTTGCGGTTCAGGGCGAGGAACACCGGGTTGTCCATCCCCTGCTGGGCCAGCACGCCGCGTCGGGAGAGGTCGCCCACCCCGGGCCTTTCGACCTTGATGACATCGGCGCCGTAGTCCCCCAGGGTCTGGGTCGCGATCGGTCCCATCATCACCTGTGTGAAATCCAGCACGACGGTGCCGGCGAGCGGCTGCGTCATCGCGGCCTCCTTTCGAGGACTGCGCCACGGTCCCGCGCGAGCGGGACCGTGGCGCGCAGCCTCACATCTTGGACTCGGGAGTCCAGGTCACGATCAGACGCTCCAGCACGGTGATGATGGTGAAGAACACCACGGCCACCAGCGAGGCCATGATCATGGTCGCGTACAGGAACGGGGTGTCGAAGTTGTAGGTCGCCTGGATGATCAGGTAACCCAGTCCCTCCTGAGCGCCGATCCACTCGGCCACGATCGCTCCGATGACCGAGGTGGTCGCGGTGATCCGCAGCGACGAGAACAGGAACGGCACGGAGGCGAAGACCCGCAGCTTCCAGAACGTCTCGCTCCGCGATGCCGACAGCAGGCGGAACAGTTCCAGGTGCTCGCGATCGACGGCCTTGAGGCCCTTGACCATGTTCACAAGCGTCGGGAAGAACGAGATCAGCGCGGCGATCACGACTTTGGGCGCGTAGCCGGTGCCGAGCATGAGCACCAGCACGGGCGCGATCGCCACGATCGGGATGGTCTGGATGAACACCGCCACCGGCATCAGCGCCTCTTCGGCCGCGCGCCAGTGCACGAACAGGACGGCCAGCAGCACCGCGACGCTGTTGCCGACGAGGAAGCCCAACAGCGCCTCGAAGGCGGTCGGCCACATGTTCGTCGTCAGCGACGGCAGCTTCTCCACGAAGGCACCGGCGACCTCGACGGGCGTCGGGATGATGTAGTACGGGATCTGGAAGATCACGCAGACGAGCTGCCAGATGACGAGAAGGACCAGCACCGCGAGGATCGGAGGACCGAACCTGCGCAGCGGGGATTTCTTCGTCGTGGCCTTCTTCGCCGCGGATGAGACGGCGAGTGCTTCGGTTGTCGTGGACATCGTTCACGCACCTTCCAGTGCCTGGCGCAGCAGCGCCTCGTATTCGCCGAACTCGGGGAGCGTCCGCACAGCGCGGGAGCGATCATCGGGCAGATCGATATCGTGCACCTGACTGATCCGGCCGGGCTGGGCGGACATGACGACCACCCGCTGAGACAGGAACACCGCCTCGGCGATACTGTGCGTGACGAACACGATGGTCGTTCCGGTGAGCTTCCAGATGCTCAGAAGCTCCTCGTTGAGCCGGTCACGGGTGATCTCGTCGAGAGCGCCGAACGGCTCATCCATGAGCAGGACCTTCGGCCGGGTGATCAGGGCGCGGGCGATCGAGACCCGCTGGCGCTGACCGCCGGAGAGCTGAGCAGGCAGCGCCTCGGCCCGGCCGCCCAGACCGACCAGCGCAAGGAGCTCCTGCGCCCGGTCACGGTCCTCGTCCGTGGCCTTGCCGGGACCGATCTCCAGCGGCAGCAGCACGTTCTCGATCGCATTGCGCCAGGGCAGCAGGGCGGCATCCTGGAAGACGAAGCCGAGATCCCTGCCCTCGCGAGCACTCTTCGGGGTCGCGCCGAGCACCGTGACCGTTCCAGCCGTCGGCGCCAGCAGATCGGAGATGATCCGCAGCAGTGTCGATTTGCCGCAGCCGGAGGGACCGAGCAGCGAGGTGAAGCTGCCGGCCTCGAGCTGAACGGAGACGCCCTCCAGGGCGGTGACCGGGCCGCCGGCGGTGTCGAAGGTGATTCCGACGCCGTTGATGAGGATCGGTTCCATGGTCTTCACGTTCGACATGGTCTCAGCCCTTCGGACGCACGTCGGCGGTCGCGTCGAGGATCTGCCAGGTGGCGACGTCCTCGACCTTCGGAGGGGCGGAGTTGAACTGACCGAGCTCGTCCCAGAGGTCGATCTGCGCCTGCCAGACCTCCTTCTTCATCATGCCCCAGCCGTCCGTCTTCGTGTCGGGGCCGAAGATGTAATCCATCAGCGCTCCGCCGTCGTCCTTGATGTCATCGAGCTTGACCTCTGGCGACATCTCCACCATCGCCTCGGCGGCTTCGTCGATGTTGTCCCGCACGTAGGTCCAGCCCTTGGCCGTCGCCTCCATGTACTGCTCGACGATCTCGGGGTTCTTCTCGAGCACCTCGTCGGTCGTGTAGTAGATGTACGCGTACAGCGGTACGCCGAACTTGGCGAGAGGCATCGAGGCGAAGTCCTCACCGAGTTCGCGACGCTGGGACTTGGAGTTCAGCCACGTGCCGAAGGCGTCGACCTGCCCGGTCAACAGCGGCGCGATGGTGTCACCCGTCGCGACGAACTCGACCTTCTCCGGGTCGATCTTGTTCGCAGCGAGGAACGCCTTGAAGAGGATCTCACTCGTCGCAGGACCGCCGACCGTCTTGCCTATCAGGTCGTCCGGGGACTCGATCGGACTGTCGCTCTTGGAGATCCACGCGTACGGATGCTCCTGCACGCCCACTCCGAACGCCTTGACCGGGATGCCCTGCGAACGGGCGAGCATCAGCGAGGGGCTGGACGAGATCTGGCCGATCTGCGATTCGCCGGCGGCGACCAGCGCGATGCCGTCGATGCTCGGACCGCCCTGCTTGATCTTGAACTGCAGGCCGATGTCGTCGTAGTAGCCCTTCTGCAGCGCGATCGCCTCGCCCATCTGACCGGAGTTCAGCAGCCAGCCCAGCTGCATGTTCAGGGGGGTGCCGCCCTTGCCTCCGGCCCCGGCCGGTCCGCCTCCGGGCGAGGAGCACCCGGTGAGAAGCGCGTTGCCGAGCAGCAGACTGCCGAGTGCGACACCGGTTCCCTTCAGGAGATGGCGTCGCGAGAGATCGGTGAACATCGGGTTGGACATGCGGGTCTCCTCATTGAGATTCGGGCGCGCGACCTGACGCGCCCGCCTTGTGGGGTCGGTGGGACGTGCTTCTCAGGCATGCCGAGGGCAGCCCTGTCGAGGCACTGTACTGTGTTGCTTCCGGTACGGACGCCGGAGTTGTGCGGCTGCCTACCAGGTGGGGGGCGTGATGACGGAGATGGAGGCGCACGGCTCGTCGGAGCTGTTGGCGAACCAGTGCGGTATCGACGAGTTGTAGGTGATGGAATCGCCTGCTTCGAGGACGAAGCGTTCTCCGTTGAGGTAGACGTCCTTCTTGCCGGAGATCACGATCACGAACTCCTCGCCGCCGTGCTTGAACGGAGTGCTCTCGGTCGTCGAGCCGGGCGGCGTGACGACCCAGATCGCCTCGAGACTTCCGGAGAGGTTCGGGGTGAGCAGCTCGAAGACCGTGTCATCGCTCGACGATTCCGGTGCGCGACCTTTCAGGTCACGGCGGGCGTTCTTGCGGACGACCGGCGAGTGGCTCTCCTCCTCGTCGGGAAACAGCTTCCCGACGGGGACGTTCAGGCCGTGCGCCAACTGCACCAGCGTGGTGAACGAGGGGTTCGCGAGTCCCCGCTCGATCTGACTGACGATCGCGGTACTCAGGCTTGTGGCCCGAGCAAGATCGGCGAGAGTGAGGCCCTTCGCCTTGCGCATCTCGCGCACTCGACTGCCGATCGTCTCCAGGATGACGCTCACCCCCAACTCAGCGGGAGCTTCAGTGCTAACGTCTACCATGAATCCGATCCTCCGGTGGAGCGAGTGCGTGTTTTCAGTATAGTTAAGAAATTCACTGAGTCAACACCCTGATCGAGGTCATTCCGATTGATCGGTGAACGCCTGCTTCGGCACGAGCATGAGCAGCACGGCGGCTGCCAGCGCGGTCGCGCCGCAGACGATCCACACCGTCGCGAAGCCGGACAGTGATCCGGCCGTCCCCTCGACGGCGTTCCCGGCAGCACCCGCCACGCCGTTCAGCAGCGCGATGCCGAACACGCACGACGCGATCGCGCCGCCCACTGTCTTCACGGAATTAGTGAGCCCCGTCGCGACGCCGGTCTGCGTCGATGGCGCGGCGGATGCTGCCGCGGCGGGCAGGGCTGCCACGAGCGCACCCGACCCGAGGCCGACGATCACCATGTTCACCACCACCTGCAGGTACGTGCCGTGCAGCGGCAGGAACAGCAGGAACCCGACTCCGACGAGCGTCGACGCACCCACGAGGGTCAGCCGCGGCGTGGTGAGGCGCGCGATGAGCGGGAACAGCAGCGCCCCGGTGATCATCGCGATCAGGTAAATGCCGATGATCAGGGAGGTCGCGAACCCGGTCGTGCCGAGCCCGTAGCCGTACACGGCCGGATCGGTGCGCGCGAAGGTCGACAGCGGTGCCTGCGCACCGAGCACGCTCACGCCGAACAGCCCGGCGGTGAGGAACACCGGCCCGAGCGCCGGCGAGCGGAACATGCGCACGTCGATCACCGGATCGTCATGCTTGAGCTCCCACAGCACGAACGGGATCACCAGCAGGATGCCGAGCGCCACCACGATCCACGACCAGGGACTGGTCAGACCACCGGGCAGACGCAGCAGGCTGAGCCCGCCGGTGAAGCAGATCAGCGCGATCGAGATGAGGGAGATGCCGATCGTGTCGAGTCTGCCGCCGGTCAGCTCCGGCGACTCCTTCACCCCGAACAGGATCACGAAGAAGCACACCACGATCAGCACGGCGGGCACCAGCAGCACGATCCGCAGCGGCAGGACGTCGATGAGCGCCCCACCGGCCAGCGCACCGATGATCGCTCCGGCCTCGAGCGCGGCCACGAGCATTCCCGCCGCGCGAGCCGTGACCACCGATCTGCCCTGCATCGTGCGCGACCTCGACCAGATCAGTGCGATCTCCAGCGGCAGCCACACCACGTAGAAGCCCATCAACGCCCAGCCGATCAGGAACACGACGAACGAGTCGGTGAAGGGCAGCACGAGCGCCGCCGCCCCGGTGAGAGCGGTCGAGACCAGCAGCATCCGTTTGTGACCGATCATGTCGCCGAGCTTCGCGAAGGCGGGGACCACCAGCGCCGACAGCATCAGCTGGGTGCCCTCGAGCCAGTTCACGTCGGCGTCGTGAATCCGCAGATGCCGTGCGATGTCGGTGAGCATGGGGGTGTAGTAGCCCTGCAGCACGCCGCTGGTGAACTCGACGAACGCGAGGAAGCCGACGACCACGGCGAGCGCGCCGAAGGTCGTCTGGCGCAGGGAGTCGGTGCGCGTCATCGCGCCTCCTGTTCGGGTGGGACGGCTCTGGGTTCCGGGCCGCCGATCCTGTCGAGTCAGCTCACTGTAGCCGTTCGATGAGCGCGCGGTGGAACCGCTCGCCGCGCTCGAGGGCGGCGATCTCCACGCTCTCGTCGACACCGTGGATGCTCGCGCGCTGCGCGCCCGACATCTCCAACGGCGCGAAGCGGTACACCGCCGGGGAGAAGCGGTGGAAGTGTCGGGAGTCGGTGGCCGCCATCATCACGTAGGGCACGGCGGGCACCCCCGGATGCGAGATGCTCAGCGCCTCTTCGAGCAAGGCGAACGGCGCACCGTCGGTCGCCGACTCCGGTGACGGCTCACTGCCTTCGAGCACCTCGATCGCGACGAGCGGGTCGGCGATGCGATCGCGCACCCGCAGCACGGTGGCGTCCACCGACTCGCCCAGCGCGATGCGCAGGTTGATCGTGGCGGAGGCCTGCGACGGGATGACGTTGGCGGCGGTTCCGCCGGTCTGCATGGTCGCCGCGACCGTCGTGCGCACCAGCGCGGCGGGTTCGCCGCCGAGCGTCGCGAACACCCGGGCGGTGAGCGCCGGCATCCGGCTCAGCAGACCGAGGCCGACGCCGACGACACCCGGGGTGCGCGTGGCGAACTGCGCCAGCATCCGGCTGATCGCTTTCGGCGTGCGGGCCGGGAACATCGACGGATCCAGACGGTCCACAGCACGCGCGATGCGGCGCACCGCGGTCTGCGCCGGAGGCGTGGAGGCGTGACCGCCGTCGCCGCGGGTCGACAGGAGCAGGGTCACGACGCCTTTCTCCCCCACGCCGATCATGGCCGCGCTGCCGGGCACGAACGGCAGCGGTGAGTCCACCACGGCGCCGCCCTCGTCCACGACCAGCCACGGGGTGATGCCGCGCTCGCGGAAGGCGTCCGAGATGGCCAGCGCGGCACCGCCGAACGTCTCCTCGTTGCCGCCGAACGAGAGGTATACATCGCGAGCGGGGACGAAGCCGTCGGCGAGCAGATTCTCGACGGCCTCGATCACGACGATCAGCGGCCCCTTGTCATCCAGCGCTCCGCGTCCGTACACCGACCCGTCGGCGATGCGGCCCTCGAAAGGCGGGTGGGTCCAGGGGTCGGATTCGTCGACCGGCACCACGTCGTAGTGCGCCATCAGGACGAGCGGATCGGATGCCGTCCTGCGCCCCGCCCAGCGGTACAGCAGTCCGAGATCGGTGTGCCGCTCCAGGGCGAGGTGCTCGTGCACGAGCGGATACTGCTCGGCGAGCAGCTGCTCGAACGCCTCGAACGGCGCGATCCCGCGCTGCTTCAGCTCGGCCGAGACAGTGGGGAGTCGGATCATCTGCGACAGGCGCTCCGCGATGCCCGGGCGAACGGTGCTCATCCGCTCAGCCTATTGCCGACCCCGCAGGTTTCCCTCAGCGCCATCGGCGGCCGACGCAGCGGCGGATTCAGCGCAGCGCGTGCTTCTCGATGAAGGCGCGCAGCGCCTGCTCGTCGTCCGCCATCTGCGTGACGTGCTGCGGGGCTTCCAGCATCTGTCGCAGCTCGGCGGAGAACTCCAGGTCGACGCCGATCGCCTCGGTGATGATCTCGGAGAACTTCTGCGGTTTCGCGGTCTCCAGCACCAGCATCGGCACGTCCTGCTCGACGTGGTCCCACGCGATCTTCACGCCGTCGGCGGTGTGCGGATCGATGACGTCGCCGCAGTCCTCGTACACCGAGCGGATGGTCGCCACCCGGTCGGCATGGGTCGAGGTGCCGCTGACGATGCCGAACTCGCTCTCGAAGCGCGACTGCTCTGAGGAGAAGTCGAAGTACCCCTGGGAATCCAGATCGGACCAGGCGCTGACGACGCGTTCCGGTGAGCGCCCGACCAGGTCGAAGATGAAGCGCTCCAGGTTCGACGCCTTCGAGATGTCCATCGACGGGCTCGACGTGGCGTGCGTGTCGGCCGCGGAGCGCGGCCGGTAGATGCCGGTGCGGAAGAACTCGTCGAGCACGTTGTTCTCGTTCGCCGCGAGTACCAGGCGACGGATCGGGACGCCCATGTTCTTGGCGAAGAACCCGGAGAGGATGTTGCCGAAGTTGCCGGACGGCACGGTGAAGGACACCTGGAACCCCGGGCGGAACTCCGGCTCCACGGCATCCGTCACCCGCAGCCAGGCCCAGAAGTAGTAGACGACCTGCGCGGCGATGCGGCCGAGGTTGATCGAGTTCACGGCGCCGAGATGCTGGGCATGCTTGAACTCGAGGTCGCCCGCGAGCCTCTTCACCAGGTTCTGGCAGTCGTCGAAGACGCCCTCGACGGCGATGTTGTGCACGTTCGGGTCATCGAGGGAGTACATCTGCGCGCGCTGGAACGAGCTCATCCGGCCCTGCGGCGAGAGCATGAAGACCGACACGCGCTCCTTGCCGCGCAGCGCATGCTCGGCGGCGGATCCGGTGTCCCCGGAGGTCGCACCGACGATGTTCAGCACGCGGTCCTTCTTCTCCAGCACGTCCTCCAGCACCTGCCCGAGGAACTGCATCGCCATGTCCTTGAAGGCGAGCGTCGGCCCCTCCGAGAGACCCACGAGCGTGACGCCCCCTCCGATCGAGCGCAGGGGAACGACCTCGTCGGGGAAGTCGGCGTACGCGGCTTCGGTCATCCTCGCGAGATCCGGGCGGGGGATGTCCGTGGCGAACAGGCCGAGCACCTCGGCTGCCAGCTGCGGGTAGGTCAGGGCCCTCCAGCGCTCCAGCGTCGCGGATTCGACCTGCGGCAGCGCCTCGGGCACGGCCAGCCCACCGTCGGGCGCCAGACCCTCCAACAGGGTCTCGCTGAACGGCTGCGGCTCCATGCCGCCGCGGGTGGAGATGTACCGCACGGTGAACTCCTCGGGTCGATCGCTCGGGGTTCTTCCCATTCTCGCAGGGTCCACCGCCGCTCGAGGCCGGATGACCGACACCCGACACCGCCGGCATCGCTACCCCGCGCCGCCGGGGGATGCCGATGACGACGATGACTGGCCCTCGGACAGATACGACAGGCGACGCAGCGTCTCGTTGTTGCGCCACCGCAGCACCGGGTCGGTGAGGAAGCGCGGCAGTGCCGCGCCTGCCCCCTTCACCGCCCACTCGCGGATCCTCACTTCGCATCCACCGTCGCGTGGTTCGACATCGAGGATGACCTTCGCCTCCCCCAATGGCCAACCGCGCGCCTGCATGACGGCGCGGCGAGGCGGTCGCCACTCGAGCATGCTCGTGTCGCCGTTGAGGAGGAAAGGCCAGGTTCCCACGGAATGGTCCAGTGTGGACTCGGGAGCAGGCCATCCGGCGCTCACGTCGCGCATGCGCGCGGCGCCGACCACCCATGCCGGGTACAGCCAACCGTTGCCGAGCACCTCGAACACCGCTTCGGGTGTGCAGCGCATGAACCGTCGATTCGTCGCCATGATCGCCTCCAGACCCGTGATTGTCGCAAAGGATCCGGAGCAGCGGAAGCCCCTTCCCTCCAGCGCCGCCGACGTGTTCGATGGGCCTTCGGGACAGCGGTCCAGGTACGCGATCACGCCCGTCGAGAGAATCGAGCCGGTGATGCGACGCGACGTCTTGCCTTTCTCGCGCGTGGCGCCGTCTTTGCGTGAGGCCGTGACTCCTGCCCGCCTGCTGTTCGCGGCGAAGACCGCCATCGCGGTGGGCATCGCGTGGGCGGTCGCACCGCTGATGCCCGGCGTGACCGACGAGTATCCGTACTATGCGCCGTTCGGCGCCCTGATCAGCATGTACCCGACGCTGATGTCCTCAGCGCGATCCAGTCTGCAGACGCTGCTGGGCCTCGCCGCGGGTGTCGGGCTGGCGATCCTCATCGTGCTGACTGTCGGCCCGAGCCTGTGGTCGGTGGCGCTCGCCGTGGGCCTGGGCACGCTGATCTCCGGCACCGGGTGGTTCGGGATGGGCCGTGAATACATCCCCATGGCCGCCCTGTTCGTGCTGATCATCGGCGGCCAGCATGCCGATGAGTACTCTTTGGGCTACGTGACCCAGACGGCGGTGGGTGTCGCGATCGGCCTGGGGATCAACCTCGTGATCCCGCCGGCGCCACTGGTGGCAGAGGCAGCCGCGCGCATCGACGAGTTCCAGCAGCGTCTGGCCACCCACCTGCGGGACATCGCCGAGGCCGTCGAGGAGTCCTGGCCCCCGGAGCACAGCGCCTGGGCGGAGGACGCCGGCGCGCTCGCCGAGACGAGTCGCACGCTGCGCAGCGCGCTCGCCGATGCCGATGAGTCCCGGCGCGGCAACCCGCGGGCGTGGGTGCGTCAGACCGACACCCGCAGAGAGCACAGTCGCCTTGAGGTGCTCGAGGAGATCGCGCATCAGATCCGCGACATCTCCGGCTGCCTGACCGACACCATCTGGGAGCGGCCGGGGGCGTTTCCCCTCGATCCTGCACTGCCGAAGCCGCTGTCTGAGGCCTGCCGCGCGGTCGCCGCGCTCATCGACGGCGAGGAGGATGACGAGCGGGATGTCGCCGAGGCCGCGGTGCGCGACCTAGTGGAGGCCGTGCACGCCCGCTCCGTCGACTCGGATTCGATCGCCGGTCCCGGGGTTCTCACGGCGATGCATCTGCAGCGCATCCTGCTGCTCGCCGGGCAGTCGACAGAGGGAGACGCGAGCCGGTAGCGGACGATCAGGACAGCCGGTAGTGCAGCAGCAACTCATCTCCCGATCGCAGGACCGAGGACAGCCTCGCGCGCGCAGGCACTGATGGCGCCTCGGTGAGCACCGGACGCGCGATGCGTCCGGCCCTGCCCACCTCGAGCGACGGAGCGAGGGTGAGGTGCAGGGCGTCCACCGCGCCCGCGGCGAGCATCGCTCCGAACAGGTGCGGCCCTCCCTCGGAGTGGATGCGGCGCAGGCCACGGTCGGTCATGTCCTGGCGGATCCGCATCCCGTCGGCGTCCTCTTCGCCCGCGTCCACCACGTCGGCGACCCGGGAGAGCTCGGCCCGCCGCTCGACCGGGGCGGATGCGACGGTGTAGACGATCGGCCGCACAGGGGCCTCCGCGAAGATCGGCGACGACGGATCCAGGTCCAGGCTGCGACTGACCAGCGCGAACGCCGGTTGCGGGGCGAGTCCGGCAGCCGTGCGCCAGGCCAGGGCGTCATCCGCCAGACGCATGGCCCCGTACCCCTCGATGCGGGCCGTGCCCGCGCCCAGCAGCACCGCATCCGCGGGCCGGCGCAGCAGCTCGAACAGCCGACGATCGGCGGGGTCGCCGAGCTCACCCGAGCGTCCTTCCCGGGTCGCGGCGCCGTCGAGACTGCTGATGAAGTTCATCCGCAGCCAGGTGCGATCGGACGGAAAGGACGCGAGCTCCAGCAGCGTCGCGTCGTCCAGATCGGATTCCGGGTCCGGCCAGACCCGGTCGATCACCGCCTCCGGGTCAGACATTGCGGCTCGGGTGGGTGTTGTGCTCGAGGCGAACCGGCTCACGCCAGCCGAGGATCGCCTCGATCATGCGCACAGCGTCCACGGTCTCGCGGATGTCGTGCATGCGCACGATCCGCGCTCCGTTCAGGATGCAGGCGGTCATCGCCGCCAGCGAACCCGCCAACCGCTCCCCCCGCGGGCGGTCGATCGATTCGCCGATGAAGTCCTTGTTGGACACCGCGACCAGCAGCGGCACATCGAGTGACGCGATGTCGCCGAGTCGGCGGGTGATCTCGAGCGTGTGCAGCGTGTTCTTGTCGAGATCGTGACCGGGGTCGACGATCAGCCGCTCGCGCGCCACGCCCGCGGCCTCGGCTCGGGCGATCCGGTCGACGAGAAAGGAGCGCACCTCGCCGACCACATCGTCGAAGTGCGCGGCGGGCTTCTCCACCCGCGGCGGCCCGACGCTGTGCGTGATCACGATGTGCGCCTCGCTCGCCGCGAGCACGGCGGCCATGCGCGCGTCGCCGAGCCCGCTGGTGTCATTGATCACGGCCGCGCCGGCCGCGATGGCCTGCTCGGCGACATCCGCGTTGTTCGTGTCGACCGAGATGACCAGTTCCGGCCTGGCAGCCGCGATCGCCGACACGACCGGCACCACCCGGTCGATCTCCTCGGCTGGGGTGACGACCGGCCCGCGGCCGAACGGCACGCCGCCGATGTCGACCCAGTCCGCGCCCTGATCCCCCGCGCGCAGCGCGCTCTCCACCGCCCGATCCAGAGCGAAGGTGGCGCCCTTGTCGTAGAAGGAGTCGGGAGTCCGGTTGATCACCGCCATCACCGCGACCTGCCGCGAGAAGTCGAAATCGCGGGCGCCGATGCGGCGTAGCGTCCGGGTCTCCGTCACTCGATCAGCTCCGTCACTCGATCAGCCCTTCTGTGGCCTCGTCTGCGATCACCGAGTCGTGCCGACGCTGTCGCGCACGGCGTCGGAGGAGTCCCAGTCATTGGCGTGCATGGCCGCGCGCACGGTGCCGTCCTTGACCCAGTACGCGCGGAAGGCTCCGCCGTTCACGACGTCGGTGTCTCCCTCGATGTCCACCCGATCGTATCCGTCGGGGCCGACGCTGCCGAAGTACTCCATGCCGAGGTCGTACTGATCGGTGAAGAAATACGGCAGGTGGGTGTACGGCTCCGAGGCGCCCGCGAGGTTGTGCGCGGCGACCTTCCCCTGCTCGATCGCGGTGTCCCAGTGCTCGACGCGGATCCGGCGGCCGAGAACCGGATGCTGCTGCGACGCCACGTCACCGATCGCATAGATGTCGGGATCGGAGGTGCGCAGGGTCTCATCCACCAGTACGCCGTGGTCGACGTCGAGGCCGGCCTGGTCCGCCAGTTCCGTCGCGGGGATGGCGCCGATGCCGACCACGACGAAGTCCGCGGCGGCCATCGCCTCCTCGGCGACGGGGGCGCCCAGGCGCAGGTCCACGCCGTGCGCACGGTGCAGGTCGGCGAACAGCTGGGCGACCTCAGGCCCGAGGACCGCGACCAGGGGCAGGTCGGCGACCTCGTAGACAGTGACCTCGGCACCCTTCTGCCGTGCGGCCGATGCCACTTCGAGGCCGATCCAGCCGGCGCCGACGATGACGATCTTCGCGCCGGGCTTGAGCGCGTCGAGCAGTCGCGCGTTGTCCTCCACCGTGCGCAGGTAGAGCGGATCGGCGACCCGGTCTGCCGCGGGGAAGCGCCGCGGGAATGCACCGGTGGCCAGCAGCAGCTTGTCGTATCCCTGCTCGCTGCTCGCACCCCCGACGACGGGCTCAGTGCGCAGCGTGTGCGCGGCGCGGTCGATCGAGACGACCCTCACGCCGCGTTCGAGGCGCACCTTGTTCTCCACGTACCACGCCTCGTCGTGCACCTGAGCCTCCTCGACCCGCTTGCTGCCCAGGAGCACCTCCTTCGACAGCGGCGGACGCTCGTAGGGAAGGTGGTCCTCGGCCGAGAAGATCACGACATCCCCGTCGTATCCCTGCTCGCGCAGTTCGGTGGCTGCGGTGGCGGCGGCGAGGCCTCCCCCGACGATCGCGATGGTCATGATGTGTTCCTTCCGGGTGGTGCTCTGTGGAATGTGGTGCTCAGGCTCGGGCGGAGGCCGACGTCTCGGCAGATGCTCAGCGGGTGCGGTCCGCAGCGAGTGAGAAGAACTCGGCGCGTGAGCGCGCGTCCTCGCGCAGAGTGCCGCGCAGCGCGGAGGTGGACGTCTTCGATCCGGTGGCGCGCGCGCCGCGGAGCGTCATGCAGGCGTGCGTCGCCTCGACGATCACGCCGATGCCGCGAGGCTGCAGCCGGGCGGCGAGCGCGTCGGCGATCTGCACGGTGAGCCGCTCCTGCGTCTGAGGACGGCGCGCGTAATGGTCGACCATGCGTGGGATCTTCGACAGTCCCACCACCCGATCGGCGGGCAGATAGGCGACGTGCGCCACGCCGGTGAAGGGCAGCAGATGGTGCTCGCAGAGGGACTGCACGGGTATGTCGCGGATCAGCACCAGCTCGTCGTACCCCTCGCTGTTGGCGAACGTCGTGAAGTCGAAGGGCTCGGGTGACAGCAGTTCGGCATAGGCCTCAGCGAGACGGCGGGGCGTGCGGGCCAGATCAGGAGCATCCGGAGCATCGGGATCGACGCCGAGTGCCTTGAGGAACATCCGCGCCGCCTGTTCCGCCTCGACGAGATCGACGGGTCGCGGCGCCGTTTCGATCCGCAAGCGGTGGGGAGCGACGACCTGCGCGTCGTCGTCGTCGTGAATCGCTGTCATCGTCAAGGCGGGCCTCCCGTGCTCGTTCCCTCCATCACACACCCGGAGCGCTTCTAAAAGCAAGTCTCATTTCTTTTAGACGACAACACAGGGATGGTAACCCGTCTGCCGCAGGCTGGCAATCCCGTGGTCTCAGGAGGTTCCGGACCTTAGAGTCGACTCACCTTCCGCCGGACACACTCGGCGGACCCGTCACCCCGACGGCGCCCGTGATCCGGGCCCGTCAGGACAGGAGCACTCATGTCTGCCACGGTCAGGCCCCCCCGGCATCTCGGTGCACCCCCGGCGAACGCGAACCGCACGGCGGACGCGGCGACCCCGGCCGAGCCGGCTTTCGAACTGGTCGACATCGACCGCTATGTCGTGCTCCACGACGGTCCGATCGGATACGTCGAGGTCGTACCGCCGCTGTTCATCTGCTACGCCGGGCATCCGTACCCGAGCGCCGTGGAAGTGGCACAGGTGTTCGACTTCGACAACGCCGTGCGCTGCGTGCTGGAACGCGCCGCGCCGGCTGCGCACGGTCGATCCGCCGCATGACTCTCGACATCTGGCCCGGGTCCGCTCACCCGTTGGGAGCCTCGTTCGACGGCCAGGGCACCAACTTCGCGTTGTTCAGCGAATGCGCCGAAGCCGTACAGCTCTGCCTGTTCGACGAGGACGGGAACGAGGAATGCGTCGACCTCACCGAGATCGACGCCCACGTCTGGCACGGATACCTGCCGTCGATCCAACCTGGCCAGCGGTACGGATACCGCGTCCACGGCCCCTACGATCCCGCGAACGGCAAGCGCTTCAACCCGAACAAACTGCTCCTCGACCCCTACGCGAAGGCGGTCGCGGGGCAGGTCCAGTGGGGACAGGCCGCCTTCTCCTACACGTTCGGCGACCCGGACTCGCGCAATGACGACGACTCCGCGGATGCCATGCCCAAGGCGGTCGTCGTCAACCCGTTCTTCGAGTGGGCTGACGACCGGCATCCGCAGACGCCCTACGCGCAGACGGTGATCTACGAAGCGCATGTGAAAGGCCTCAGCATCCGGCATCCCGACGTGCCCGAGGCGCTTCGCGGCACATACGCCGGCATCGCGCACCCCGCCATCGTCGAGCATCTCACCCGACTGGGCGTGACGGCGATCGAACTCATGCCCGTGCACCAGTTCGTGCAGGACAGCACACTGGAGGAGAAGGGGCTGTCGAACTACTGGGGCTACAACACCCTCGGATTCTTCGCCCCGCAGAACACGTACTCGTCCAGCGGCGAGCACGGCCAGCAGGTGCAGGAGTTCAAGGCCATGGTGCGGACTCTGCATGCTGCCGGCATCGAGGTCATCCTCGACGTCGTGTACAACCACACCGCCGAGGGCAACCACCTGGGTCCGACGCTGTCCATGCGGGGCATCGACAATGAGGCCTACTACCGGCTCGAAGAGGACGACCTCCGCTACTACACGGATTACACGGGCACGGGGAACAGCCTGAACGTCGGCAACCCCCACGCGCTGCAGCTCATCATGGACTCCCTGCGCTACTGGGTGACGGAGATGCACGTCGACGGGTTCCGGTTCGACCTGGCGTCGACTCTGGCGCGCGAGTTCTACGACGTCGATCGGCTCGCGACGTTCTTCGAGCTCGTGCAGCAGGATCCGGTGGTGTCGCAGGTCAAGCTCATCGCCGAGCCCTGGGACATCGGACCCGGCGGCTACCAGGTGGGCAACTTCCCCCCGCAGTGGTCCGAGTGGAACGGCAAGTACCGTGACACCGTGCGCGACTTCTGGCGCGGCGAGCCGCAGGCGCTGGGCGAGTTCGCCTCGCGCCTGACCGGGTCGGCCGACCTGTACGAGCACTCCGGTCGACGCCCGGTGGCCTCGATCAACTTCATCACCGCCCACGACGGGTTCACCCTGCGAGACCTGGTGAGCTACAACGAGAAGCACAACGAGGCCAACGGCGAGGACGGCGCCGACGGAGAGTCCCACAACCGCTCGGACAACATGGGTGTGGAGGGCCCGACCGACGACGCCGAGGTGAATCGCCGTCGCGCGCGTCGCCAGCGCAATCTGCTGGCCACCCTCCTGCTCTCGCAGGGCGTGCCGATGATCTCGCACGGCGATGAACTCGGACGCACTCAGGGCGGCAACAACAACGGCTACGCCCAGGACAACGAGACGACCTGGATCGATTGGGACAACGCCGATCTGCCGCTGGTGGAGTTCACCGCCGCCCTGGTCAGGCTGCGCAGTGAGCACCCCTCTTTCCGGCGCAGCCGCTTCTTCGACGGACGCCCGGTGCGCCAGGAGGACGGCGAACGGGTACCCGACATCCAATGGCTGCGGCCTGACGGCGCCGTGATGGAGCCCGAGGACTGGGATTCGGGTTTCGGCCTGGCCGTGGGGATGTTCCTCAACGGTCAGGGCATTCGGGAGAAGGATCTTCGCGGACGCGCGGTGACCGACCGGAACTTCCTCGTCTATTTCAACAGCGGCGAGGACGGACTCGAACTAGTGCTCCCCGACCGTCGGCATGGCGAGAAGTGGGAGGTGGCCGTGGACACGGCGGGCGCGCTCACGGACGACGACATCGCCGCGGCGAGCAGCATCCGTCTTGAAGCCGGTTCGCTGTTGGTTCTTCGCGAGACCGATGACGATGACGAGCCCGCCGACGCCTCCGTGGATGCTTCCCTGCGCATCCAGACCGAACAGGCCGCAGCATCTGCACCGGAGCACGAGAGATGACTCGACGCCCGCTCTCCACCTACCGTCTGCAGATCAGTTCCCGCTTCACCCTCGACGAGGCCGCCGCCGTCACGCGCTACGTGAGCGGACTCGGCGCTTCGTGGGCATATCTGTCCCCGCTCCTGGCCGCGACGACGGGTTCCGATCACGGCTACGACGTGGTCGATCACTCCCGCGTCGACGAGTCGCGGGGAGGCGAGGCGGGACTGGTGAGGTTCGCTGCGGCAGCACGCGCCGCAGGCCTCGGGATCCTCGTCGACATCGTGCCGAATCACGTGGGCGTCTCCGCACCGCGGCAGAACCCGTGGTGGTGGGACGTGCTCCGGCAGGGACGCGACTCACGGCACGCGGCGGCCTTCGACGTCGACTGGCACCGCGGCGGCGGGAAGGTGCGGTTGCCCATCCTGGGCTCTCAGCCCTCCGACGTACTCGCGCGCGGCGAGATCGTCGTGGACCCCGCACCATCGGAGGGGGCACCGGACGGTGTGCTGTCGTACTTCGAGCACGTGCTCCCACTCGCACCCGGCACGGCCGGCCTGCGCGACGACCTGCCCGCACTGCTGTCCGCGCAGCACTACGAGCTGCGTTTCTGGCAGGACCAGAACGACCACCTCAACTACCGGCGCTTCTTCGCCGTCTCGGAGCTGGCGGCGATCCGCGTCGAGCTCCCGGACATGTTCGCGCGTTCGCACGAGCAGGTGATCCGGTGGATCCGCGAAGGTCTGGCCGACGGCATCCGGGTCGACCACCCCGACGGTCTCCTGGACCCCGAGGAGTACCTGGAACGGCTCGCGGATGCCACGGGCTCGGCCTACACGCTCGTCGAGAAGATCCTCGAGCACGGCGAGCAGCTGCCGTCGTGGTGGCGCACCGACGGCACCACCGGTTACGACGCCCTGGCCGAGATCGACCGGGTGCTGATCGACCCCGACGGAATGCCGGCGCTCACCGCCCTCGACGAGCGGTTGCGGGCACAGACCCATCTCGAACCCGCACCGGCGTGGCCGGACCTGATCCGCTCCACGAAGCGGACGCTGGCCGACGGGCTCCTGCGGTCGGAGGTGCACCGACTCGTGCACGACCTGCCGTTCGGGATCGTCGGCGCGGCGGACGCGCTCGCGGAGCTGCTCGCCTGCTTCCCGGTCTATCGCTCCTATCTTCCGGTCGGCCGCACGCATCTGCGCCAGGCCGCGGAGGAGGCGACACGGCATCGACCGGAACTGGCGTCCGCCATCGCAGAGCTGGAGCCGCTGCTGGCCGATCCGCGCCTGGAGGTGTCGCGCCGCTTCCAGCAGAGCACCGGCGCAGTGATGGCCAAGGGCGTCGAGGACACCGCCTTCTACCGGTACACGCGGCTCGGCACGCTCACCGAGGTGGGCGGCGATCCGTCGGTGGCGTCGCTCACTCCAGCCGAGTTCCATGCCGCCCAGCAGGCGCGTCTGGCGGCGTGGCCGCACGCGATGACGACGCTGTCGACGCACGACACGAAGCGCTCCGAAGACGTCCGTGCCCGTCTTTCCGTGCTCTCGGAGATGCCGGAGCGCTGGGCTGAGGCGCTCGAGGATCTGCGTGCCGTGGCCACCACCGGGCACGGCCCGTTGGACAACCTCCTGTGGCAAGCGGCGGTCGGCGCCTGGCCCATTCCGACGGACCGACTGCTCGAGTACGCGACGAAGGCCGCCAGGGAGGCATCGGAATCGACGCACTGGCAGCATCCGGATGCCGATTTCGAAGCCGGCCTCGCCCGGCTGGCCGAGGCGGCGAACGGAGCCGCACAGCCCATCATCACCGGATTCGTGGACGAGATCATCGGATTCGGACGCTCGAACTCGCTCTCGGCGAAGCTGCTGCAGCTGACCGGCCCGGGCGTGCCGGACGTGTATCAGGGCACGGAGCTGTGGGATCTGTCGCTGGTCGACCCCGACAATCGGCGGCCGGTGGACTTCGCGGCCCGGGAGCGGATGCTGGAGGAACTGGACGCGCAGGTCGCGACAGGCACGCTGCCCCCGGTGGACGATTCCGGCCGCGCCAAGCTGCTCGTGACCTCGCGCGCACTGCGCCTGCGCCGCGATCACCCGGAGTGCTTCACCGCGTACCGCCCCGTCACTGCGCAGGGCACGGCATCCGCGCATGTCATCGGCGCGCACCGCGGTGGCGTGACGGCCGTCGCGACGCGGTTGCCAGCCGGTCTCGCCCGCAGAGGCGGCTGGGGCGACACGGTGCTGATGCACTCCGAGCTGCCCACGACGGATGTCCTGACCGGACGACGGTTCGACACGGGTCCGATCCCGCTCGTGGAGCTGCTCGCGCATTATCCGGTCGCCCTGTTGCGGGAGCTGCGATGATCTCGGTGTGGGCTCCGCGAGCGGAGCGGATGCGAGTGCGTCGCCTCACCGCCGACGGCGCCGTCGCCGACGAGCGCGACCTCGCCGCCTCCGGGGATCGGACAGGCTGGTGGTCGGGCGATATCGACCTCGCGGACGGCGAGCGCTACGGGTTCGTGATCGATCACGGCGATGAACTGCGCGCGGATCCGCGCTCGCGCCGGCAGCCGGATGGCGTGCACTCCGCGTCGGCCGCCTTCGACGCCGGCGCGTTCGAATGGACGGATGCCGCCTGGACCGGGCGGCAGCTGGCGGGCGGGCTGATCTACGAACTGCACCTGGGGACCTTCACACCCGAGGGCACGCTCGATTCGGCGGTCGACCGGCTCGATCATCTCGTGGATCTCGGGGTGACCCACGTCGAGCTGCTTCCTGTGAACGCCTTCAACGGGCGGTGGAACTGGGGATACGACGGCGTGCTCTGGTACGCCGTGCACGAGGGGTACGGCGGGCCGCGCGCCTATCAGCGCTTCGTCGACGCAGCACACGCCCGTGGCCTCGCAGTCATCCAGGACGTGGTCTACAACCACCTGGGTCCCAGCGGAAACCACCTGCCGGAGTTCGGTCCCTACCTGCGTGACGGCGCGGGCAACACCTGGGGCGATTCGATCGACCTCGACCAGCACGAGGTGCGCGAGTACATCATCGGCAACGCGCTGATGTGGCTCGACGAATACCATGCGGACGGGCTGCGACTGGATGCCGTGCACGCGCTGCAGGACGACGGTCCGACGCACATCCTTCAGGAGCTCTCACAGCGGGTGGACGCTCTCTCGGCAGCGGTGCGCCGTCCGCTGACGCTCATCGCCGAGTCCGATCTGAACGACCCGACGCTCATCCTGCCGCGCGAAGCAGGCGGCTACGGGCTGACCGGCCAGTGGTCCGACGACTGGCACCACGCCGTTCACGTCGCACTGACGGGCGAGACGACCGGCTACTACGCCGATTTCGCCGCACCGGACGCCCTGGCGAAGGTCACCCGCGGCGGCTTCTTCCACACCGGCACGCACTCCTCGTTCCGGGGCCGCGAGCATGGAGCGCCCATCCCGGACGCAGTGCCGGCTTGGCGACTGGTCACGTTCGCGCAGGATCACGATCAGATCGGCAATCGTGCCGCCGGCGACCGGCTGAGCGCGACGCTGTCCGAGGACAGGCTCTCCGTCGCCGCGGTGCTGACCCTCACCGCGCCCGGCACACCGATGCTCTTCATGGGCGAGGAGTGGGGCGCCTCCACACCATGGCAGTTCTTCACGTCGCATCCCGAGCCCGAGCTGGCTCGAGCCACCGCAGAGGGACGCATCAGGGAATTCGCGCGGATGGGCTGGGATCCTGAGCAGGTGCCGGATCCGCAGGATCCCGCCACCTTCGAGCGCTCGCGCCTGGACTGGAACGAGCTGACGAACCCGCGGCATGCCCGGCTGCTCGTGCTGTACCGCGAGTTGGCCGCGCTGCGGCGGGACCGGCCGGAACTGACGGATCCGGATGCCGCGCGCAATGCCGTGACGCTGCTGGCCGGCGATGCGCCCGATCGGCGCGCCTTTCTCATCGAGCGCGGTGAGGTGTGGGTGCTGGTCAACCTCACCGCCGCTGCGGTGGAGTACGTGATCGATGACGGTGCGGAGGTGCTGCTCGCAACCTCGGAGCCGTCGCGGACCGGTGACCGCTTGAGCGTCGCCTCCGACTCCGCGGTCATCGTGGGCCCGCGATCGGTCCGTCGCCGGTAACCGGTTCGGGCCGCTGAGACCGCCGGGTCAGGCGGGGCTCAGCGCGACGGCGTCCAGCCGCCCATCGACCATCTCGAGGGTCCGGTCGCAGTGCCCCAGCATGTCGCGGTCGTGGGTGACCATGACCACGGCCACGCCGGACTGATGGGCTCGCTGCGCGAGCAGCTCCACCACCTCGTGGCTGCGGCGACGATCCAGTGCGGCGGTGGGCTCGTCGACCAGCAGGAGCGACGGGTCGTTCACCAGAGCACGCGCGATGCCCACGCGCTGACGCTCGCCCCCGGAGAGCTCCCCCGGGCGGTGCTTGGCGCGGTGGTCCATGCCCACGGATGCCAGCAGAGCGGCCGGGTCGACCCGACGGTTGCCCGCCAGTCGCCCCGCCAGCCGGAGCTGGTCTCCCGCGGTGAGCGCGGGGAGCAGGTTGCCCGACTGGAAGACGAAGCCGATGTTGCGCAGCCGGAATCGGGTGGTGGCCCGGTTGGACAGCCCGGCGACGTCCGTGCCGTGCACGCGGACGGTCGTCCAGGCGGTGAAGAACGCGCCGACCACCAGCGCACAGATCGCGTAGAGGAAGACCTGGATCATCGACAGCGTGAGCGTCTCGGCCTCATAGCCCGGCGAGGCGTTGAACGACTCGGTGAGGGACATCGTGGTCGTTCCGCCCTTCGAATCGATCGCCGCGTAGTCAGGTTCGGCCCCGTCGTCCGCCCGCAGCGCGACGACGCTGGAATAGGAGAAGTCCGCCGCCTCCACCTGCTCTGCGGTGGGAGCTCCGGCCGCCGCCTCGCCCGACGCGAGAAGCTGCCAGGTACCGATCGGGAGGTAGGCGATGTCGACGTGACCGAAGGTGGCCTGGCCCTCGGTGAAGCCGATCACCGTGAGCTCGACATCCAGCCGATCGAGGGTGATGACGGTGCCGATCTCGACACCCTCGTCGCGCAGCGGCTCCGACACGATGATGCCGTCGGGAGCGCCCAGCCGTTCACCGCTGGAGACCGAGGGCGAAAGGAACCCGCCCGGATCGACGCCGAAGAGCGTCAAGTCGATCTGCTCGTCGCCGTCCGTGACGCCGTTCACGATGTTGACGCCCATCGGCTCGGCGTCGGCGATGCCGTCCGCATCCGCCCAGACGGCCAGCTGATCCTCATCGACGACGGAGCGACTGAACGCGTTGTCCGTCATGGTGCCCTCGTCGAAGGCGAATGCCGTGGCCGGCATCGTCTTCAAGCCGGAGACGCCGTCGTTGACGAGGCCCGAGGAGAGACCGGACAGCAGCACGACCAGCACGGAGATGAGGGCTATGACGACACCCATCAGCGCGAATCTGCCGCGGGCGAATCGGAGTTCGCGCAACGCGAGGAACATGAGAGACCTTCGGATTCGGAGATTTTGCCGACACAGTGTCGGCAACCTTGAACACTGTTCCACGGCCTTCGGGACACGCAAAATCGAGGGCCCGGAACGTCGGGGTCGACGACGGTCCGCGCGGGTGACGTCATCGACGCCGTGCCCGACGGATCAGTCGAAGAGGCCGCGTGTGAGCAGGCGATAGACCTGGTCCGCGGCGACGCGATGATCGACTCCGTGCGTGACCAGCTGGACGCCGGCGCCCAGCACCCCCTGCGCGAGCGTCGCCGTGGTCATCGCGTCCTCGACTCCGAAGTCGGACAGGACGCGGAGGACCGGGCGCATCAGCACCTCGTGGAGCGCCATGAGATCGTCGAGTCTGCTCGGGCTGAGATCGGCCTCACGCAGGGCCCCCGCGATCGCATGTCGACCCTCCGCCGTCATCGCCATGGTCGCATCGACGAATGCCCGCAGCTCGGCCAGCCCGGGTTCGACCTCCGACAGAACTGCTTCGATCTCGGCATCCCACCGCTCGATCGCCGCGATCGCAATGGCGACGAGAAGGTCGTCCCTGGTCGCGAAGTAGTCATAGAAACTGGAGCGCGCGAGACCCGCACGCTCGCACACCGTGCGAGGAGAGACCCCCGCGAGCCCCGACTCCAGCAGCACCGATTCTCCCGCGCTCAGCAGCGCCGCGCGCTGAGCGACGCGATGCTCAGCGACGGTTGGAGCGGAGATCTTGGGCATGCCGCCATTATCCTCGGTGCACGACGGTGATGTCCGGATGCGGCGCCCGCCGGGGGCGCCGCATCCGCAAGACCGGTCCGGGGATCAGCGCCAGACCGTGGCCAGCAGGATGTTCACTACGGTCAGGCCGCCGATCGCGGGAAGGATCCATGCCGCGATCGTCTCGCGCTTGCGGTTGACGAGGACCAGGACGATGATCGCGATGAGCACGACGAGCTTAACGGAGATCTTCACGTTGTTGACCTCGTGACCGAGCGGGTACTGCAGGCCGACCAGCAGCACGCCGGTGATCAGCATGGTCCAGGCGGAGTGCATCATCGCGGGGATGATCCGTGCCGCGCCGGAGCGCATGGCGCCGGCCTGATACATCACACCGCCGAGCAGTCCGGCGACGCCGATGATGTGCAGGGCCAGGATCACGTTCTTGAGAATCTCCATGCCCGAATCTTACCGACATTCTGTCGGCAAACTACCACGCTCGACCCGGGCAGCGACCTCCAGCGATAACTACCCGTCGACTCGGGCGCGGCGGGAAGCGACGCCGCCGGGCTCAACCTCCGAGCGCGCCCGTGGCCCTGCGTTCGCCGTGAATCGGCCAGGCGTGGGGAGTGGACCAATTCATCCTCGCGGACAGCCGCGACGCCGCCGCGTCGACGCGCGCAAGCACCTCCTGCTCGTCGATCAGCGTGCATCGCCCATCTCGTAGGACCACCCTGCCCCCGATGACGACGGTGTCCACTGCGGAGGACTGGGTCGCGTATACGAGGGTGCGCACGGGGTCGTAAAGGGGATGCATCGCGGCTCTCCTGGACGAGTGGATGACGAGGTCGGCCTTCTTCCCCACCTCGATCGAACCGAGGTCGTCCTGCACTCCGAGGGCCCGAGCGCCGTTGATCGTGGCCATCTCAACCGCCTGCTCAGCAGTCACCGAGCGCTCGCCCAGCGACGATTCACGGTGGATCGTGGCGGCCAGATACATCTGCTTGCCCACGTCCAGGAAGTCGGAGTAGTTGCCGGAGTCGGATCCGAGTGCGATGTTGACGCCGCGGGACAGCGCCGTGGGAACGAGGCCGGTGGTCGAAACGCCCATCCCCCACCGGAGGGATGCGGACGGACAGTGCACCAAGCTCGTGCCCGACTCGGCGAGGAGCTCGATCTCGGCGGGGCTGTTCCGGATGAGATGGACCAGATGCAGGTCCGGGCCGAGGATCCCGAGCGCATTCAGGTGAGCGACGGCGGAGGCGCCCCCGGCCCTGCGACGGAAGTCCTCGGTGTCGCTGTGCCCGAAGGATTGATGCATGTACATGACGGCACCGTGCGACACCGCCAGCTCCTTCGCTCGTCGGAGCAGGTCATCGCTCGCAGTCCCCATCCCCGCGAGCCCGACTCCCGCCCAGGTCAGCCGGTCCTCCCGGTAGGGGAAGCGCTCCAGCAGGGACGCCAGTGCGTCGACGCACTGGTTCGTGCCCCCTGTCGCGACGGAGTCGTCAGGGGGCAGATCCCATACGGTCTCCGAGACGATCCCGCGGATGCCGACGGCGTGCGCCGCTCTCGCCTGGATCTCCGCCGAGAACCGTCCGCTCATGTCGCTGAAACAAGTGCTGCCCGCCTGCAGCATCTCGATGCATGCCAGCTGAGCGGAGAGCTCGGCGTCCTCCTCCGTCATCAGCTTCCAGTACGGCAGCCAGTGGTCGTGCTCCCGATGCTCGGGCCAGGTGTCGGGCAGGACCGAGCGGCCCAGATGCTGCGACAAGTGGACGTGAGCCTCGATGAACCCCGGCGTGATCAGCCCGCCCTCAGCATCGATCACCTCCGCTGCGTGACCGAATTCCCGCACGATCGACTCCGAGTCCCCGACGGCGAGGATCCTTCCGCCGGCGATCGCGACGGCGCCTGCCGCGTAGACCTTCCGCGCCCCGTCGACGGTGACGAGGGCGCCGTTATGCACCAGCAGGTCGACGGCGGTCAATGATGCATCCACGATCGGGGCTCTCTCCTCACGCCGCGTTCCGGCTGCGGCATCCATCACTTCTCCACCTGCAGCGACGCGGTGAACGCGTATCTGTCCCCGCGGTAGATCGCACTGGTGTGCTCGACCGCCTTTTGGTCTGCACCCCAGATCACACGGTCGACGATGAGCGCGGGACTCCCCGTGGGGACACGGAGGAGTGCCGATTCATCCGCGTCGGTGAGCCTCGTCTCGATGCGCTGACGGCCGCCTGCCAGGCTGAGCCCGAAATGCGATCGCAGTGCGTCGTAGAGCGATTCGCGCTGCAGGTCCTGAAGTTTCGCACCAGGTACGACATCCACGGGAATCGACACCCACTCGATCGCGATGGGAAGGTCGTCGGCCAGGCGCAATCGACCCAGGTTCCAAACCTCCAGCTCCGGCGGAATCCCCAGCTTAGCGGCAAGGTCCTCCCCCGCGACGCGCTTGCCACCGCCGAGGTTGATCGTGGACGGCGACATGCCCAGCTGCTTGATGTCCTCCGTGAACGACGTGATACGCAGCTTGTGATCGAGCTTGCGCACACTGGCGAAGGTGCCTGCACCCTGCCGCCGCTCGACCTCGCCGTTCCGCTCCAGCACGGACAGCGCCTGACGGATGGTCATCCTGGCCATCGCGAACTCCGCGGCGAGGCTTCGCTCCGGCGGCAGTGCGCTGCCTGGCGGCAGCTGCCGGATCAGTTTCCGCAGCTGGTCGACCAGCCAGTCGTGCTTCGTCTGCGTTGTTCCGGCTGGGTCGTTCTCCGCGCCTACCATGGTGATCACTTGTCTAGTCCAATTTTTCTGTGGTTTCAAGTGCGGACCCGATGGCGCACAGCGAGCGGGGTCAGGGCACTCAGAAATGATAGGAGACGCTCCACGACACCGATTCCCCCGCTGCGAGTGACCGGTCGTGGTGCGGTTCCCAGGAGAAGGTGCGGTCGTTGCCCCAGATCGGCAGCAGCGTCGGCGAGAAGTCCATGTCGGCCGCGACGAGACCCAGGAGAGGATGCCGCTGGATCACGGTCAGACCTCGCCCGGACTGATGCGAGAGCGCCGCATACTCTCCCTCCGCGGGGACAGCGCCCCTCCGGCAGATGAAGCCGTTCGTCGACGACTCGAAGACGCGGCCTTCAGGTACCGACACCGGAGTGGAGAAGCGGACCAGTTCGGCCGAGCGAGGATAGGGGAAGAACGGATGCGGGAACCAGCTGAAGGCGAACTGGTCATCGCTCAGGTTCGAAACCGTGGTCGAGGAGACGACGGTGCGCCCCACGAGCGAGACCGCTCGCCGGATCCGGACCTCGATGTGCTCGAGGCGATGCAACACCGTGCAGACGATCGCGTGACCGCTCTGTGTCTCTACGCTCCAGTCGTCGAAGCAGAGCACGCTCGAGAGGTCCCGGGTGCACAGGCCGACGCCCAAGACGAGCACCGACGGATCGTCCACCCGCTGAGGATGCAGAGGACTCGCCGCGAAGGAGTCGGGGATGCCCTGGCCATTGAACCAGTCGAAGGCCTCCGGATAGGTCGGACCCGACATCAGGGGTCCGAGCTCGGGGTCCTCGATCTGGAAGATGTATCCGGCTGCGCAGTACCGGGTGCCAAGCAGATGCCGGTCGCGGTTCGCGTCGAGCACCGTCACCACCAGTTCGCCGTTCGCGAGCTCGATCACCTGCCACCTCCCTCAGGCGCGGTCCGCGCCAACCGTGCGACATCCGCGTCCGACAGCGCGGCATCGTGCCAGCCTGCGTCCGAGAGTCCGTGGCTGGACCGCGAGGCCGACCGCCCGGCACGGATCTCGCCCCCGATGTCTCCAGCGCGAGTCGCGACGAGCACACCATCGACGAACAGACGGAGAACGTGTCCGGCTCGCACCGCGGCGATGTGACGCCGTCCGACGGCGAGATCCCTGCCCGACGTCGCTACCGTGCCCACCGACAGCGCATACACGGCTCCGAGCCGCGAGTCGGCCCCCGAGTCCTGGTACGAGCTCGTGCAGTTCCCCGTTGAGACGAACAGCTTGCCCTCGTGCTCGACCATGCTCGTCGCGCGGCCCCACTCGCGCATCGCCTGGTCGGGTGCGGGGCTCTCGTCGTCCGATTCCATCTCCTGCCGTGACCGCCATCCGCTGTCGCCGACGCCGACGGCTCGCCATCCCGCCGGCGAGTGCAGTCGGCGCACGGTCTCCCATCGCTCGGCGCCCCGGTATCGGGAGACCTCCGCATATGGGAGCGACCCGGCGTACAGCGATCCGTTGTACATCTGCAGTGCATTGATCTCGGTGGCCTCATGCGGCGCGCCCAGACTGCGCCACCGTCCCGTCGCGCGGTCGCGGAGATCCACGTAGCCGAAGGGCCAGGATCCGACGGCGAGGTCCCCGTCCATGCGCACGAACGAATGGAGCTGACTGGCCTCGTCCACCTCCGCGCGCGGATTGCCCTCGTCCCGCCACTCCTGGCCGTCGAACGACCACAGTCGTCCCGGATCCAGGGTCCCCGCCCACAGCCGGCCATCGTACGAATGCAGTGGATGGGCGTTCGCCGGCAGCCGTTTCGACACCGACCAGTCCTGACCCCCCTCGTAGACGTGCACGCTGTCGTCGTCGCCGGAGGCATAGAGCCGACCGCCGAAGGACGCCAGTGCGGTGATCCGCCTGCACTGCCCGGGTTGGCCGCAATCGACCCATTCCCCCGCGGGCGTCAGACGATACACGTGGACGAACGACAGCGGAAGGTCCTGCACGACGGTCCAGTCGTACGTCCATGGAGCCACGAACAGCTCATCGTCATGCACCAGCATGGGGCCGATCCCATGGGCGTCCACTCCCGGTGGACGCCCCAGACTCTCCCAGCGGTCTCCCCCGAGATGCCGATGCACCTGCGCACGCCCGGCCTCGGCGCGGGAATCCGTCGTCGCCGCGAACAGCGCGCCGTCGAAGACGGTGAGCGAGTTGCTGACGTAGCGCGACTCGGGATCAGGCGTGCCGCAGTCCTCCCATGCGGGAGGCGCCCCGTCGTCGATGCCGAAGCTCACCCGGACCGCGGAGCCCTGGGCGGAGTACCCGCCTCCTCCGGAGAGGAGTGAGAGGGTCACGCCGCGACGCGTCCCGCGGTCGAAGCAGCTCAGCAGGGTGCTGTGCAGACCCTCTTCCCGCTCTCCCACATCGATCCACCCCGTGATCGAGAATTCCGCCGGAAGCGCATCCGGTATCGAACGAAGCCATGCAGACACGACACATCCTCACCGGCCTCCGCAGCCGCACACGAGTGCGGGTGCGGGGCCACCTGCCTAGAGATCCAGAACGAGCACATCGGACTGCGCGCGACTGACGCACACCATCATGGATGCGCCGGAATCGCGCTCATCATCGGACAGCACCGTGTCACGGTGCTCGATGACCCCTTCTCGGACCGGCGTCTCGCACGTGCCGCACCATCCGTCCTCGCAGGACGAGGGCACCGAGATGCCGGCGTCGCGCATGGTCTTCAGGATGCTCTGTCCCACGGGCACGGTGAGCGAGCGCTGCTGCCCGGCCAGCTCGACGACGAACTCCTGATCCGCGGACCCGCGCGGGCGGCTCGGAGGGGACTGGAACGCCTCGATGCGCAGGTCCAGCGGCTTGTCGACGCGCGAGACCTCCTCCCGCAGAGCTTCGAGCAGGCCGGACGGTCCGCACGCGAAGATGGCCGTGCCGGGCTCGGCGTCGCGGACGATCGCGTGAACGTCGATCCGCGGATCGCGCGAGGTCTCGACGACCCTCGCTCCCGGGAGGGCGGCGACGGAGGATACGAACGCCATCGACTCGCGGGACCGCCCCGTGTAGATCAGATCGAACTCCTGACGTCTCCTGGTCAGCGCGGTGACCATGGGCAGCAGAGGAGTGATCCCGATCCCTCCCGCGATGAAGACGTACTTCTTGGCGAGCGACAGCCTGAACCTGTTGCGGATCGCTGTGACGGAGAACGACGCGCCCACGCGGGCCAGTTGATGGAACTCCTCCGACCCGCCGGTGCCGTCGGGTTCGCGGAGCACCGCTATGCGATAGGTGTGCCGATCCTCTGTCTTCCCGCACAGCGAATAATGCCTGACCCGGCCTGAGGGCAGCAGCAGCTCGACATGCGTTCCCGGCGTCCAGGCAGGCAGCCGCGACCCGTCCGCCGCCGCGAATTCGACCACCAGGATCCTCTCGGTCTCCTGCACCACACTGGTGACCCGGAGCGCCAGGTCCACCCTGTTGGGTGGCGTGCCGTCGTATATGACGCCGTCCTCGATCCGCAGCGGATAGCTCCTCAGCCGCACGGCGGATCCCTCCGCGAGGTGCTTCCCGTCTACGAGGTCGAACTCCCAGCCATGCCACGGGCACCGCAGCACCTCCTGGTCCCGCCCGTACCGGTACTCATAGACCTTCGAGGTGAGCAGCGTGCCGCCGACGACCCCCCGACACACCGGAGCGGCGGCATGGGGGCACACATCCCGCCAGGCGACGATGTCCTCGCCTACACGGAACAGGCCGATCGGGACGTCGCCGACCGTCAGGTGCAGCGCGCCCTCGCCCTGTTCCGGCACCTCTACGACCTTCGCAAGCGCGACATCGCTCATTCCACGGCCCTTCCTGCCGCCGGCCGGTCCGAGAACACCGGGGCCCTGTTCGAGTGCGGCGGCAGGGAGACCTGCTTGGGCTTCCGGTGCAGTCCGTACAGGTCCATGGCGGTGCCCCCCATGATTCGGCTGCGCACGGCGGGGTCTATGTGCGTGAACACGACGTCCGGGTTGTCGAAGTCCCAGTGCGGATAGTCGGAGGAATACATCAGCGTCCGACCTGCATCGATCATCTCCAGGATCTGGGCGAGATGCTCCGGATTGTCCGGCTCCTCGATCGGCTGAGAGGTGAGACGGACATGATCGAGTATGTACTCCGACGGCAGGCGCTTGAGCCACGGCGTCGTGTGCCGAAGCGCCTTGTAGTTCTTGTCCATGCGCCACATGAGATGGGGCAGCCACGCGACTCCGCCCTCGATCGCGACGAACCTCAGCGAGGGATACGTCTCGAAGACCCCCTCGGTCACCAGACTGTTGATCTGGGCCATGTACCCGGTCGGCAAAATGTTGTGCCACTCCATGTACCGGGACGGCCAGCCGACCGGGGTCGGCGGGTGCGAGATTCCGGTGCCCTCGGTGCCCGGGTGCATCGCGAGCGGAAGGCCCACTTCGCTGACGGCTTCGAAGATGGGGCGGTACATCCGGTGCCCGATCGGGCGACTCGTCGCACCGGCGATGATGACCTGGGCGAAGTCCGCCAGACCGGCGCACCGGCGGATCTCCGCAGCGGCGTTGGGCGGATCGTCCGCGTTCACGAGGATGGATCCACGGAACCGCTCGGACACCGGCAGCCAGGTCTCCATCGTGCAGTCGTTGTACGCCGTGGCGATGGCGTTCATGTAGTCGGGATCGGATGCCAGGGGGATCTGCTCGGGGCCGGTGAGGATGACGTAATCGATCCCGTAGTGGTCCAGGTGGCTGCTCAACAGGTAGTACGGGTCACTCCCCGGTTCGCCGCCGTTAGGCGGCAGCACGTCCTTGCGCATCACGCCGCCGGGGTTCTCGTAGTTCGTTCCCGCAACCATTCCCATGGTGGTCCAGCGTTCTCGCCAGATGCGGGGCAGATACGAGCTGACGTCGGGCATCGCGTTATGGACGTCCGTGTCGATCCTGAGCGCGACGGGAGCCGCCGCCTCGCTGGCTGCTGAATTCATTGCATTGCTCCTTTCGATGCGAACGGTCGTTGACCGCGGATTGCGTGTCGAGTGCTCATCGTGCCTGCGACTACTTGATGCCACCGGCGCCGACGCCCTCACGGACCTGACGGGAGAGGACCACATATGCCAGGGTGAGCGGCAGCGTGGAGATCGTGAGTCCGGCGAACAGCAGACCCCAGTTCGTCGAGTACTCCCCCGTGAAGCTCGCCAGCCCCAGGGGGAGCGTGCGGAGGTCGGGGTCGAAGATGAACATGAGAGGGAAGAAGAAGTCGTTCCACACCGCGATCGTCGTGAAGATCGCGACGATGCCCACGGCCGGCTTGATCTGCGGCACGAGCACGCTGAGCAGCAGCCGGAGGTCACCTGCCCCGTCGATGCGCGCCGCATCCTCGAACTCCTTCGGCACCGCCCGCATGAAGCTGCTCATGATGAGGATCGCGAAGGGCAGCCGGATCGCGGTGTAGACGAGGATGAGTCCCAGATGGCTGTCCAGCAGGCCCAGCTCCTTCATCAGCACGAACATCTCCACGGACCCGAGCCTCACCGGGATCATGAGCCCGATCAGGAAGAAGCCGAGGACGGGGGTGACCCACCACACGCTGAGTCGGCTGAGCGGGAACGACGCCAGCGCCGCCAGCACGATCGTGAGCAGCACGGCGCCGACCGCGACCACCACGCTGTTGAACGTGTAGACGTCGAAGTTGGCACGCACCCACGCCTCAGTGAAGTTGCCGAAGTCCCAGGACTCGGGCAGTGCGAGCGGATTGCGGTAGATCTCCTGCGTCGTCTTGAAGCAGGAGACGATCATGATGTACACCGGGATGGCGATGATCACGGTCCACGCGGCCAGGAGCAGGTTGGCAGGAAATCGCAGAGCGCTGCGTCTCATCGTCTACCCTTCCACCAGAGCTGAGCGCCGGTTGAAGTACCGGAGCGAGAGCAGGGACACGAGCACGAGGAACAGGAACAGGAGCGTGCCCAGTGCGAGCGCCAGTCCCACATCGTTGATCCCGACCGAGCCGGTCGCGCCGAACGCGAGCCGGTAGAAGAGGGTCACGAGCGTGTCCGTCGCCCCGTTGGGACCGGCCTGTCCTCCCTGCATGATGTACACGAGGTCGAACTGGCTGAAGCTGTTGATGAACGTCAGGATCGTGAGGGTGCTGACCGACGGTATGAGCAGCGGGACGGCGACCTGCCACAGGGTTCTCCCGGCGGAGGCACCGTCGAGACGCGCCGCTTCATAGATGCCGGGGTCGATGGCGTGAAGACCTGCCATGAAGATCAGGATGGGAAGCCCGATCCAGTTCCAGATGTCCACCAGGATCAGCACCCACAGCGCCCAGTTCGAGTCCCCGAGCACGGTGACCGGTTCCTGCGAGACGCCCGTCGTGCGCAGCAGCCATTCCAGCGGCCCGCCAGGAGCCAGGAGCAGCTTCCACAGCGCGCCTACCACCACTGGGCTCAGGATGGCAGGGAAGAAGAACCACGCCTGGAAGAACGAGAAGCGCGGACCGCGCAGGAACAGGATGTACGCGAGAACGAGCCCGAGCACGTTCTGAACCAGGAGGATGGCGAAGAACCACATCACGTTGTGGAGCGAGGCGGCCGTGACGAGTTCCAGGTTCCGGCCCTGGAAGAGGCGGAAGAAGTTCTCCAGGCCGGTGAACCCGACGGTCCGGAACCCCTTCCATTCGAAGAGGGACCCCACCAGGGACTTGAGCAGCGGGTAGACGAGGAAGACGGAGTAGACGGCGGCCGCAGGGACCAGGAAGCCCACGTGCGCCCACGTCAGCCGTCGCCGTCGGTCGCCTCTTCGGCCGCCCGCGGAGCGGGCCGCTGCGGTGTTTGCAGCGGCCTGCTCCTGAGGAACCGGAGTCTGTGTGGCCGATTTCATGACATTGTCCTCGGATGGGCTAGAACTTATTCGGCTCGAACCAGGCCTCCACGCCCTGCTGCATGTCCTCCGCAAGCTTCTGCGGCGTGACCTTGCCGACGATCATGTCGATGATCGCGGGCTGCAGGATGGACGACCCGGTCGGGTTGTCCCATCGGTAACCCACCAGGGTCACGTTGGGCATGCTGTGCTCCTGCATCGTCAGCATCTGCTGAACGACGGGCTGGTCGTCACCGATCGCCACGTCGTCGCGCACGGGGAGCCATTCCAGCCGGTCGGAGAACTTCTGGGCGAACTCCTGGGTCGCCATGTAGTTGAGCACCTTGATCGCCGCATCGCGGTTCACCGCGTCCGTCGTGAGTCCGTAAGACCCGTCCACCCAGGAGGACGTGTAGGCCGGCTGACCGGCCTCGTCCGCGGGGAAGGTGAAGACGCTGAACTTCAGATCATCGCCTCCTTGGGAACTGAAGCTGCCGTTCTCATACGACCCCCCCATGAACATCGCGGCCTGTCCGGTGATGAACTGCTGGGTGGACGCGTCGTAGTCGACGCCCTCGAATCCGGGAGAGAAGTACGGCAGCAGGTCCGACATGCGCTGCATCGCGGCGACATAACTGGGGTCGGTCAGCTTCTTCTTGCCCGACATGAGGTCGTTATAGAAGTCGGGGCCTGTGAGCCCCGGCGTGAGGACGTTCAGGGCGACTTCCAGAGCCCAGCCCTGACCATTGGCGCCTCCTGCGGCGATGGGGACGACTCCTGCCTCGAGGAGCTTGTCGCACGCGTCGACGAACTCCTGGTACGTCTGCGGGACCTCGATCTCGTGCTCGGCGAAGATCTCGGTGTTGTAGAAGACGCCGAGGTTCACGGCCGCGTAGGGGACCCCGTACAGCTTTCCGTCATTGAGCCCCTTGACCGCGATCTTGGCGTCGTCCGAGAAGGAGCCGAGCTCCGGAACGAGGTCGTCGAGAGGCTCGAGATACCCGGCGTCGACGAACGGCTGCAGGGCACCGTAGGGATTGAGCTGTGCGATCTCCGGCCCCTTCCCGCCCTGCAGAGCCGTCGACAGCTTGTTCGCGTAGCTGTCGGGGTCGAGCGGATCGAAAGTGACTCGGATGTCGGGATTCTCGGCGTTGAACTCGTCGAAGATCTCTTGCATCGCAGCCTTGTCCTCGGTTCGCCAGCTCCAGATGGTCACCGTTGTGGGTGAGCCGTCCGAGGCGTCGGGAGCCGCAGCCGCGCATCCACCCAGCGACAGCACCATGGCCGCACCCACGCCGAGTGCCACCCCCGCGCGCCTGACTCGCGCAGCGAGACCGCCCGCATTCGCTCCGGTCCGTTCGGGTCTCTCCTCGGCGAAGAGGTCATCGGGATGCTTCATTGCAGTCCTTCGCTTTCTCAGTTGTTGTCGGAGCCACCGCAACGTCGCGCCCGCATCGATTGCTCGCACCTTCGTCGGGTTACGGTCGACGCCGTCTCGGCCTCCGCTTTCCGACATGCTATCTATTGGACTAGACCTCCGCAATCTTTTCGATCCGGAAAGGTCACATTGAAGCGGACACCAACATCTGGGCCTGGAAGGCGAGCCGAGGACGCGGTTGCATGCTGACGTGCCACTCGGAGGACCAACACCTTGATCGGCCGAGCGGGGAGAGAGGAGGGAGGATCAGCGGCGACGGCGGACCAGGCTCATTCGGGCGTGCCGATCGCCGTGACGAATCGCTTGGTGATCGCGATAGGATCGGTGATCGCTCCGCCCACGACCACTGCGTGCGCTCCGAGTGAGATCGCCCGGCGGACGTCGCTCTCGGTATGGAAGCGCCCCTCCGCGATCACGGGGACGTCCACGCGAGCCACCAGTCCCTCGAGAACCGAGAAGTCGGGCCCGACTGGCCTGGCGCCGCCGGTGTACCCCACAAGGGTCGTCGCGATCAGGTCCGCTCCGTTGTCTCCCGCTCGGATGCCCGCATCAACGGAATCGACATCCGCGAGGATCGGGACGCGGAGGGTCTCCTTGAGTTCCCGGAGGAACTGATCCGTCGACGCCGAGTCCGGTCGCGGGCGCAGCGTGGCATCCACTGCCACCACATCGGCGCCGGCGTCCTCGAGATCCAGCGCATCACGCAGACAGGGTGTGATGTACACGCCCTCTGCGCCTCGTTTCGTCAAACCGATGAGCGGCACGCTCACCACCCGTCTTACCGCCGCGACATCGGACACGCCGCGCACTCGTACGCCCACAGCCCCTCCGGCCACTGCTGCCTGCGCCATGCGCGCCATGGGCTCAGCGCCGTGCAGGGGCGTTCCCGGCGCCGCTTGGCAGGAGACGATCAGACCATGGCGGATCCTGTCGATGAGCGTAATTTCCGTCATGCGCGTGATCAGCCTCACCATCTCAGTCACCGGCAGCTAGTCGACCGTTCAGGTGGACTATACCAGTTTGGAGGCGTCTGCGATTGTCTCACTTCCAGATGGCGCAGCCGCCGAATCGGTGCTGTGGCTTGTGGCCGAACACGGCTCGCACCGCCGGATCGAGCGCCTGAGTTGAATCAGGCTGTGCGGTCGTCCGCGACGACCTCGTCGGTCCGACGCTCTGGGCGGCCGAGCGGAATCGTCGTCGCGAGGCCTACGAGGAGGGCCACGACACCGACCCACGCCGCCACGGCCACGCCCTGGGTGAGTGCCTCGCGCGCAGCATCCGCCACCGCCCGCGTCGCCGGGCTCGCGGCGAGCTCGGCGATGAGGGCACCGCCGGAATCGGAGACGCCGTCGATGAGTCCTGCGATCGACGGGTCAGCCGCGACGTGATCGCTGAGGCGCGCCTCGGTGCCCACTCGCAGCGTCGCGAACAGCGCAGTGCCGAGCAGTGCGATTCCCAGAGCGGAGCCCACCTGCCGAGCGGTGGACTGGGTGGACGACGCCTGACCGGACCTCTCGACCGGGACGTCGGCGAGGATCAACTGCGTCAGCTGCGCCGTCGCGAAGCCGACGCCGGCGCCGTAGAAGAAGAGCGGGATGCTGGTGACCCATGCCGCGGAATCCGGACGGACGACGAGCGCGACGGCGATCAGAGCGACGACCTCCATGACGATGCCGATACGCACCATCTGGACCTGACTGAGGTGCTTCGACAGGGATCGGATCGAACCGCTCGCGATGAACGAGCCCACGGCCAGCGGGAGCAGGGCCAGGCCGGCTTGGAGCGCATCCAACCCCAGGGCGAACTGGAACCACAGCGGCAGAGAGAGGATCAGGCCGAACTCGCCGAGCGCCACGGTCAGCGCGGTGACATTGCCGTTCGCGAAGGTAGGGATGCGGAACAGCGAGACATCGAGCAGCACCGACCTGCCGGCGGCGCCCCGCGCGCGTTCCCGCAGCACGAGCAGAGCGAGCACCACGAGGGCGACGACAAAGGCCAGCGGGATGATGCTGAAGGCGCCGAGGCTCGCCGGCGCGGAGTCGGTCGCCTCCCACCACCCGTAGGAGCGCCCCTCGATGAGCGCGAAGACAAGAAGCCCGAAACCCACGATGGAGGCGAGAGCGCCGATCCAGTCGGTGAAGCGCTGGGAGCTGCGCTCGCGCGACTCCGCCACGCAGAGCAGCACACCGATGATCACGAGAACACCGAAAGGCAGGTTGGCCCAGAACGCCCAGTGCCACGAGAACGCCGACGTCAGCCATCCGCCCAGCACCGGACCGACCGCCGCCATCGAGCCGATGGTGGCTCCCCAGACCGCGAACGCGATGCTGCGTTCGGTTCCGCGGAAGGTGGCGTTCAGAAGCGCGAGGGTCGTGGGCAGGATCATCGAGCCGCCGATCCCCTGTAGCGCACGGGCCGCGATGAGCCATTCACCGGTGGTCGCCGAGGCGCAGAGGATGCTGGCGCCCACGAACACCACCAGGCCGATCACGAGCAGCCGACGTCGTCCGATCCGGTCGCTCAGCGTGCCCCAGACCATCAGCAGGGCTGCGAACACGAGGGTGTAGACCTCCTGGATCCACTGCGCCTGGGTGCTCGTCAGATCGAGTGAATCGATGATCGCGGGGGTTGCGACGGAGACGATGGTCGCGTCCATGATGATGAGGGCCACGCCGACGGAGATCGCGGCGAGGCCCCACCAGCGGAGGTGGTGGCGGTCCTGCGTTTCGTGAGTCACGAGACGCCACGATACTCCTGATTCCGACAGAGTGTCGGGATCTTCTGAAGAGTCTCGGGAAGGGATCCGTGCCCGCTCAGTCGTGCACGGAGGCGCTATCGTGAGCGGAGCCGATCTCTCACCACGCACAGTCGAAGGAGATGCGATGGCCGACGCCGGACCGCTCTCGAACATTCAGCTCGCGCATGTCGCACGAGAGCACTTCGTCAACGGCAAATCGCGCGTGGAGATCTCGAAGGACACCGGGCTCAGCCGCTTCAAGATCGGCCGAATGCTCGATGAGGCCCGTGAGCGGGGAATCATCCGCTTCGAGATCGTCAGCACACCGGGCATCGACCTCGACCTCTCCATGCGTCTGCGGCGGCGCTACGGTCTCGAGCATGCCGTCGCCGTCGAACTCCCGGTGGACACCGACGAAGCCGCGCAGGCCGCCCTGGGCGCGGCGGCTGCGGGGATCCTTCACGAGATCATCGACCGCGACGGCGTCCTCGGGCTGACCTCCGGACGCACCCTCAATGTGATGGCGCGGCAGCTGCACGAGCTGCCCTGCCGCGCCGTCGTGCAGCTCGCCGGTGTTGCCGGCCCCATCCAGGAGAGCGGTCTCGAAGTCATCCGGCGTCTCGCGAGCTTCCCCGGCGTCCAGCCCTGGCCCATCTACGCGTCCCTGGTGATGAGCGACTCCGAGACAGCGCGCGGCACCCTCCGGCAGCCTGGAATCCGCGCCGCGGTCGAGATGTTCGACGAGGTGACGGTCGCGCTCTGCGCGATCGGGTCCTGGGCGCCGCCGAATTCGCTGATGATGATGAATCCCGCGATCGACGACGACGACCGCAGCAGACTCCTCGGGCTCGGCGCGGTGGCGGAGATCGCCTCGACGGTCATCACCGACGCGGGAGAGGTCATCCATGACCTCGACGACCGCTGCATCGCTGTGAGCGAGCGTCAGCTTCGGGCGATCCCCTCCCGCGTCGGGGTTGCGGGCGGCTCCTCCAAGACGCGCGCCATTCGCGCCTCCTTGGCATCGGGTCTCCTCACCGGACTGATCACCGACGCGTTCACCGCAGCACGACTGCTGGCCGGATGACGATGTCGCCGACGCTCGTAGCGGGAGTCGACTCCTCGACGCAGCAGACGAAACTCGTCGTGCTCGATCTCGCCTGCGGCGACCTGGTCCACTCGAGCGCACTCCCCCACCCGGATGGCACCGAGCTCGACCCGGCGCACTGGTGGTCCGCACTGCATGGATCAGGCAGCGCAGAGCCTCCCGGGACCGCAGCCATGAGCATCGCCGCACAGCAGCACAGCACCATCTTTCTCGACGCAGATGGCGATTCCGTGCGGCCCGCACTGCTCTGGAACGATCTGCGCGCTTCCGAGTCCGCCCGTCGACTCCGCGAAGAACTCGGCGACGCCGCCTGGCTGGACGCCACCGGGCTGCTACCGGACAGCGCGCATCCCGTGAGCAAACTGCGCTGGATCGCGGAACACGAGCCCGAGAACGCCGCCCGGATCGCATCGGTGCTCCTGCCCCATGACTGGCTCACCTGGCATGTGACCGGCCGTCGCGGTGCCCCCGTCACCGACAGATCCGACGCCTCTGCCACCGGCTACTGGTCACCTCGGACGGAACGGTTCCGAGACGATCTGGTCGCTCGCGCGCTGGGACACCGCACGCGAGTTCCGACCGTGCTCCCGGTGTCAGGGCGCGCCGGCGAGACAGCCGCGGGCACGCTCGTCGCACCAGGGTGCGGGGACAACGCCGCAACCCACCTCGCACTCGACACCGTTCCGGGGGACGTGATCATCTCGATCGGGACGAGCGTCACGGTCTCGATGCGCACGCTGCATCCGGTGAACGATCCCACCGGGACCATCGATACGATGGCGGACTCCCGCTCGGGGTTCATCCCGATCGTCGTGCTGCTCAACGGCGCGCGGGTCCTGCTGGGCACCGCGCGCATGCTCGGCATCGGGCTGAAGCGGCTGGATGAACTGGCGGGAAGTGCGGCGCCGGATGCGAATGGGGCCCTGCTCATCCCCTATCTGGACGGGGAGCGCAACCCGTCCGCGGCCGCATCGTCGGGGATGCTCGTGGGACTCAGCCGGAAGTCGATGACCCCTGCCGACATCGCGAGAGCGACGGTGCTCGGACTGGGATGCGCGATCTCGAACGCCTTCGACACCATGACGCGCTCCGGTGCGTCACCCCGACGCATCCTCCTCGTCGGCGGAGGGGCGCGGGCAGCGTGCGTCCGCCAGGTGATCGCGGACCTCATCGGGCACCCGATCGAATGGCCGACCCACCGCGAACATGCCGCCTACGGCGCCGCACGGCAAGCCGCGTGGGCTCTGACGGGTGCACCGCCGGACTGGGCCCCGTTGCCGACCCTCACCGTGCACCCCTCCGCCGGTGGCGATTGGGTGCACGGGGTGCGTGAGCGGTACGCCGCCGCGACCACCGGTCGCCGCGGCTGACCCTCCAAACCCCCAGACGCTCAGCCCTGCCTGTCGCCGTGTCCAGGTGTTGCTCATGTGAGCATGATGAGTTGCAGTCTGCAAATACATCGCATAATGTCTCTGTGTTGCACATCTGTGCGACCCAGAGCGAGGGAGCCGAGCGTGCCTGATCCTGTGGCTGACGCGAACCACGAAGCCGCGATGCTGCGGTGCAGCGGCATCGAGATGTCGTTCGGCGGCGTGCCCGTTCTGAAGGGCGTCGATCTTCGCCTCGAACCGGGCACGGTGACCGCACTGGCCGGCGAGAACGGTGCCGGTAAGTCCACTCTGATGAAGATCGCCTCAGGCCAGTACCGTCCCGACGCGGGCCACGTCCACGTCCGCGGGCAGGAACTGCCCGCGGGAAGCACCAAGGCCGCCTCGGCCCTCGGAGTCGCGATCGTCCCGCAGGAACTGGCCTCGATCCCCGAGCTCACGGTCTATGAGAACCTCTTCGTCGGCCGCGAGATCCGCACAGCGGTCGGCACCCTGAACCGTCGGGCCATGGCGAACAGGGCCCGGGAGGACCTGCAGGCGTTCGGGCTGAAGCTCGATCCCCACGTGCAGATGGGCACCCTCGCCGTCGGCGTGCGGCAGATCATCGAGATCGTCAAGGCGACCAGCCGGGGCGCTCGGGTGCTGCTGCTCGACGAGCCCACCAGTGCCATCGCCGAGAGGGAGGTCGCCCACCTCGCCGAAGTGGTGCGCAACCTTCGGAACCAGGGCGTCGCGGTACTGTTCACCACGCACAAGATGGAAGAGATCCGGGCCATGGCGGACCGTGTCGTCGTACTTCGCGACGGCAAGCTCATCACCGACTCGGCACTGTCCGAGATCAGCGACGACGGAATCGTCACCGCGATGATCGGGCGCGAACTCGAGAGCCTGTTTCCCGACCTCAATGAGCCCAGTGACGAGATCGTCCTGACGGTCGAAGACCTCGTCGTCGCCCCGGGCGCCGACCCGGTCTCGTTCTCCGTGCGCCGGGGCGAGATCCTCGGACTCGCCGGTCTTGTGGGAGCCGGACGCTCCGAGCTGATCGAGTGCATCTACGGCCTTCGCACCCCCGTCTCCGGCACGGTCACCGTCTCCGGCACGGACATCCGCCCCGGAAGCCCGCGCGACTCGATCGCCCAGCACGTCGCCATCGTGCCCGAGGACCGTAAGAGAGCGGGCGCGGTGCTGCCGATGAGCGTGCTCGACAATGCCACGCTTCCCCGCATCGCCGCCTTCTCCCGCTTCGGACTGCTCAGCGAGCGCAGGCGCAAGTCGGCGGTCAGCGAGGTCATGGCCTCGATGCGCCTGAAGAGCAACGGGCTCGGCCAGCACATGGAGAACCTCTCGGGCGGCAACCAGCAGAAGGTGGTGCTGGGACGCTGGCTCACCGGTCCCGTCGACGCGCTGCTGCTCGATGAGCCCACCCGAGGCGTCGACGTCGGCGCCCGCAGCGAGATCTACCGGATCATCGTCGACCTCGCGTCCCGCGGGATGGCGGTGGTCATGGCGTCCAGCGACATGCCCGAGATCCTCTCGCTCGCCCACCGGGTGCTGATCATGCGCGACTTCGGGGTCGCCGGACGACTCAGCCGCAGCGACCTGGGCCGACCCGACGCACAGGACAAGATCTTCCGGCTCGCCTCCGGGCAGGAATCCGGAATCGACCAGACCAACGAGGAGACCGCATCATGACCACGAGCGTGACCACGGCTGTCCCGCAGACGAAGCGCAGCGCGTCCGCCCGCATCACGGATGTCCTGATCCAGAACATCATGATCGTGGTGATGCTGCTGATCGTCGCGTTCTTCGCGTATCGCAGCGCCCGGTTCGCGACACCCGACAACCTGCTGACCATCCTCATCGCCGCGGCGCCGTTCGCGCTGATCGCCCTCGGACAGACGCTGGTGATCCTCACCGGCGGCATCGACCTCTCGGTGGGCAGCGTCATCGCCGCCAGCGCCATGGCCGCCGCCTGGACGGCGAAGAACGTCGGAGACAATCCGGCGCTCCCGCTGATCGCCGCGGTCGCCACCGGTCTCATCGCCGGAGCCCTCAACGGGTTCGTCGTCAGCAGGATGAACGTTCCACCGTTCATCGCCACGCTCGGCATGCTGACCCTCGCATCCGGCGTCGCCTATGTCATCGGCGACGGGGCGCCGATCAACGGCCTGCCCTCGTCGTACGGCGTCTACGCGAACACCTCGGTGTTCGGCCTGACCATCCCCGTCATCCTCATGATCGTCGCGATTCTGGCATTCGCCTTCATCATGAAGCGCACCAGCTACGGTCTGCGCGTCTACGCCGTCGGCGGCAATCTTCTCGCCGCGGAGATCGCCGGTGTGCGTTCGAAGAGCATCCTCTTCAGCGTCTACGCGATCAGCGGCCTGCTGGCGGGATTGTCCGGTCTGATGCTCTCCTCACGTGTCATCACCGGAGCCCCGAACCTCGGCCAGGGCTACGAACTCGATGCCATCGCCGCCGTCGTGATCGGCGGGGCCAGCCTGATGGGCGGGCGCGGCACCATCTGGGGCACCGCGATCGGCCTGCTGCTGATCCAGACCATCAACAACGGCCTCGATCTGCTGCTCGTCCCTGCGTACTGGCAGAACGTCATCAAGGGCGTCATCATCGTCGCCGCCGTCGCGGTCGACGTCTGGGCCGCCAAGCGACGCAAATAGCTCTCTGCACTCCACCATCCCATCCCCTCACTGTCGAAGGACCACATCATGAAGAGAAGACTCAGCACCTCCCTCGCCGCCGCGGCGATCGCGACCAGCACCGTACTGGCCCTCGCGGGCTGCGGCGCAGGCGACCCCGATGCCGGCGGCGCAGACAACATCACCGTGGGCGTCACCGTCTACGACATGTCATCGTTCATCACGCAGGGCAAGGAGGGCATGGAGGCGTACGCCAAGGCGAACGACATCACGCTGCAGTGGAACTCCGCCGGTGGCGACGTCTCCAACCAGGCCAACCAGGTCGACCAGTACGTCAGCGCGGGCGTGGACGCCATCATCATCGTGCCTGTGCAGGCGGACTCCCTCGCACCGCAGGTCGCCGCGGCGAAGGCTGCGAACATTCCCGTGGTCGCGGTGAACACCTCACTGACCGGCGTCGAGGTCGACGCGAGCGTGCAGCCCGATGACGTGGCGGCCGGCGAGCAGGAAGCCACCCAGATGGCCGATGCGCTGGGCGGATCGGGCAACGTGGTCGTGCTGGAGGGCCCGCTGGGCTCGTCGCCGCAGCTGGACCGCGGCAAGGGCATCGAGAACGTGCTCGCCGAGAGCCCCGGGATCAAGGTGCTGGCCAAGGACACCGCGAACTGGAAGCGCGATGAGGCCGTCAACAAGATGAAGAACTGGATCTCCGCATTCGGATCCGACATCGACGGTGTCATCTCGCAGAACGACGACATGGCGCTGGGCGCGATCCAGGCCCTGCGCGAAGCCGGACTCTCCGACGTGAAGGTCGTCGGCGTGGACGGCATCGAGGACGGGCTGAAGGCCGTCAAGAACGGGGAGCTCATCGGCACCTCGCTGCAGCACGGCACCGTCGAGATGGCGGCCGGCCTGGCCGTCGCGGCGAAGATCGCCCGCGGCGAGAAGGTCGACACCGAGCCCGTCTACGTCATGCCCGCCATCACGCCCGAGAACGTCGACGACGCCATGAAGAACGTCGTCACCGACCGCGCGGCGTTCCTCGATGGGCTGGCCGACCTGGTGGACGAGAACCTGACGTCGGGCGACATCGCCTACGAGGGCCTTCCCGGCCAGAAGCGCTAGGAGCACCGATGACCACTCTCTACAACGACCCCGCCGAGTTCGCCGAGGATCAGCTCGCCGGTTTCGTCGATCTGTACTCCGACCGGCTCCAGGGAGTCCCCGGTGGTGTCGTCAGCCACCGGGGCCCTGCACCCATCGTCGCCGTCGTCGTAGGGGGTGGCTCGGGCCACTATCCCGCTTTCGCCGGGCTCGTCGGGCCGGGGTTCGCCTCCGGCGCCGTCGTCGGCAACATCTTCACCTCACCATCGGCCGCGCAGGTCTACTCGGTTGCCAAGGCCGCCGATCAGGGTCGCGGCGTGATCCTGACCTTCGGCAATTACGCCGGCGACGTGATGAACTTCGGGATCGCCGCCGAGCGGCTGCGACGTGAGGGTATCGACACTCGGATCGTGCTGGTCACGGACGACGTCGCCTCGTCGGGCATCGAGGAGCAGCGGCGAGGCATCGCCGGCGACTTCGCCGTGTTCAAGGCGCTCGGCGCCGCCGCCGCGGCCGGCGCGGACATCGACGAGGTCGAGCGGATCGGCCAGGCGGCCAATGCCGCGACCCGGACGTTCGGCGTGGCCTTCTCCGGCTGCACGATGCCCGGTGCCCTCGAGCCGCTGTTCTCCGTCCCCGACCGCCACATGGGGATCGGCCTCGGGATCCACGGCGAACCGGGCATCCAGGACGCACCGCTGATTCCCGCTCGTGACCTCGCCCGCCTCCTCGTCGATGGCATCCTCGACGCGCGTCCGGCTTCGAACAGCCGCCGCGTCGCCGTCATCGTCAACGGTCTGGGAACGACGAAGTACGAAGAGCTCTTCCTGCTGTGGAACGACATCCGGGTGCTGCTCGCGGATGTCGGGCTGGTCCCCGTCGAACCGGAAGTGGGTGAGCTCGTCACGAGCCTCGACATGGGCGGCTGCTCCCTGACGCTGATGTGGCTCGATGAGGAGCTCGAGTCCACCTGGCATGCCGACGCGTACGCGCCCGGCTACCGCAAGAGCACAGAAGCCGTCGCCGACCTGCGTCCCGCCGTCTTCGGTGCCGCGGCCTCGGAGGATGCGGTGGCACCGCAGCCGTCGGCGGCCGGCGCCGCCGTCGCGACTCTGGTCGAGGCCGGTCTGCGGGAGCTGCAGCGCACGGTGCACGCGAATGAGCAGGAGCTGGGCCGCATCGACGCCGTCGCCGGTGACGGCGACCACGGGCGCGGGATGGTCAAGGGAGCGGATGCCGCGATCGCGGCCGTCGACGCGCTCGGCGGCACCGGACCGGCCTGGCTGCTGCGGGCTGCCGGGCGCGCCTGGGCGGCCGGCGCCGGCGGCACCTCCGGTGTGCTCTGGGGAGCGGGGCTGGAAGCTGCCGGTGAGGCCCTCACCGATGCGCGCGACGTGTACGACGCCTCCGCCGCCACGGATGCCGTGACGGCGTTCACCGACGCGATCATCGATCTCGGTCGTGCGGAGCCCGGCGACAAGACACTCGTCGATGCTCTTCTGCCCTTCCGCGACACGCTCCTGGAGCAGGTCACGGCGGGGACGCCGCTGCCGGAGGCCTGGCGTTCAGCCGCGGCATCCGCCGTCGCCGCCGCGGGAGCCACGGCGAGCCTGAGTCCCAAGAAGGGACGCGCTCGCCCGCTCGCGGAGAAGAGCGTGGGAACTCCGGATGCCGGAGCGACCTCCCTGTCCCTGATCGTCGAGGCTGTGGGCGAGCTGACGCCCGTCGCCGACTGACCGCACACCCCCATCTGAAAGAAGGAACCACCATGAGTGACACCCCGTTGCGCCTCGTCGTCGGCTCGGACGACGCCGGGTTCGACTACAAGGAGATCCTCAAGAACGACCTCCAGAACGACTCGAGGGTGGTCTCCGTCGTCGACGTCGGCGTCTCCGCCGACGGCCACACTGCGTACCCGCACGTCGCAGTCGAGGCGGCCCGGCTCGTCGCGGAGGGCAAAGCGGACCGCGCCCTGCTCGTGTGCGGCACCGGCCTGGGCGTCGCGATCGCCGCGAACAAGGTTCCGGGCATCCGGGCCGTCACCGCCCACGATTCGTACTCGGTCGAGCGGAGCGTGCTCTCCAACGACGCTCAGGTGCTGTGCTTCGGTCAGCGCGTCGTCGGCATCGAACTGGCTCGCCGTCTTGCTCGCGAATGGCTGGGCTACACCTTCGATCCGCAGAGCCCGTCCAATGAGAAGGTACGCGCGATCTGCGCGTACGAGGAATGAAGATGAATCAGGAATTCACAGGCAGGATCGCGGTCGTCACCGGGGCCGCGAGCGGCATCGGCTACACCGTGGCCCACCATCTGGCGGAGCGCGGTGCCCGCATCGTCGGCATCGATCTGAATGAACGCGTGCACGAGCTCGTCAGCGATCTGCCGGGCAGCGGGCACCACAGCATCGTGCGGGATCTCACCGATCCCTCGGCTGCGGGCACGGCGATCGCCGAGACCGTCGAGATCACCGGCGTGCCGCACATCCTGGTCAACTCGGCCGGGCTCGCGCTGCTCGACCCCGCGGTCGACGTAACGCCTGAGCGATGGAAGCTGACCCTGGACGTGAACCTCAGCGGCACGTTCTACATGGCTCAGGCTGCGGGGCGCGTGATGCTCGAGGCCGGTTACGGGCGCATCATCAATCTCGCGTCGCAGGCGTCGGTGATCGGTCTCGACCAGCATGCCGCCTACTGCGCCAGCAAGGCCGCCGTCGTCGGCCTCACCCATGTGCTCTCGCTGGAGTGGGCCCGCCGGGGCGTCACGGTGAACGCCGTGTCGCCGACAGTGGTGGAGACCCCGCTCGGCAAGGCCGCGTGGGCCGGTGAGAAGGGCGAGAAGGCCAAAGCCGAGATCCCCGTGGGGCGCTTCGCGCAACCTGAGGAGGTCGCCGCGCTGATCGCCTTCCTGGCCAGCGATGACGCCGCGATGATCACAGGAAGCAACTATGTGATCGACGGAGGATTCACCACAGTGTGAGTCGACTGCGACTGCGAGACCCTGGACAGCCTGTCCAGTGGCTCGCCGTCGCCGAGGATGCGGGTCAGCGTGCTGCGCCCCAATCCGCTCATGGCGGCGTTCGACTCGCGGTAGTACCAGACCAGACCCATCGCCTGCTGGAACGCCCAGGCCGTTCCGCGGCACCATTCGAGATCGCCGACGTCCAGGCCGTCTCGAAGGACGGCACGCGCTTCGGCGTCCAGCAGGTGCCACGCTGCGACGAGGTCGAGCGCCGGGTCTGCCGGGGCGAAGCCGCCGCCGTCGAGGACCCCGACGAGCCGTCCGTCGTGGACGAGCAGGTTGCTGGGGGTCAGGTCGCCGTGCGTCATCACATCAGGGCCCGAGGGCGGGAGCATCCGGAATCGCTCCCAGAGCGCTCGCAGCTTCTCGACCGGGAGCAGGCCCTCGCTCTCGCGGAAGCAGATCTCCATCCAATCGTCCGAGTCGCGCAGATCGCCCCCGCGGCCGGCTCCGGAGAACCGGCGTCCACCGGTGTCGACACTCCGGAACGAGCAGATCAGGGTGACCAGGTCTTCGGCGAAGCGGATGGAGTCGGCGAGACCGTGCGGGGTGCACACCGCGCCTGCGATCCAGGTCTGCACCGACCACGGCAGCGGATATCCCCCGCCCGGCATGCCCCGAGCCACCGGAACGGGAGTCGGCACGGGGCAGACGGCGGCCAGCTGCCGCATGGCAGCGGCTTCCCGGGCGAGTTCCACGGCGGCCGCCGTCGGATCGGTCGGGTTCAGAGGGAAGCGGGCCGACAGCTCCTCACCGACGCGGAAGATCGTGTTCACCGTGCCATCGGTCTCGAGGAGCCGGACGGGCTCATCCCGCCACCGCGGGAACTGCTCGGCGAGCAGACGGCGGACCAGGCCCTCGTCGACGTCGAGCTGGTCCGCGTGCATCTTCACCCCCGTGACGCTACTCGCCTGCAGACGACTCTGTACGTGAAGACGAGGACTCGTCTCCCCACCACGGGTCTGCCGCGACACTGCTCACGCTCGGGCCGCGTGCGCCTCCTGGAAGTCCACGATCGCGCCGGCGTTGTCACGCGCCCAGTCAGTGAGCACCTCGATCGGTTCGATGAGGGTCTGTCCCAGGGCCGTCAGCCGGTACTCCACGTTGCGCGGGGTATGCGCGCGCCGCTCGATGAGGCCATAATCGGCGAGGCGACCGAGCGTATCCGTGAGCACTTTGCGGGAGATGCCTCCGATGAGATCGATGAGTTCGCCGTGCCGACGGGATCGCCCACTGAGCGCGTGCAGGACCAGCACGGACCATTTGCCGGTGACGATCTCGATCGTCAGCCGGGTCGGACAGTCGACGAGGTGATTGTGACCGGCTTCGTTCTGCATCCGCTTTACGTTACTCCGACGTAACCGACGCCTGCTTAGCGTGAGAACACCGCCGGCATCCGATACGCCGGTGACGTCTCGCGAGAAGGAGTCACATGTCACGAACGATCATCCACGAAACCTTCGGAGGGCCCGAGGTCCTGCAGGTCGTCGACGAGCCCGTCAGCCAGCCGGCCGCCGGCGAGGCTCTCGTGCGGATCGAGGCCTTCGCGATCAATCCTCTGGATGCCATGATGCGCGCCGGGAACGGACCGGCCGGCTCCCACCCCGCGCCCGCGCGCTCACGTCTGGGCATTGAAGGCACCGGCGTCATCGAATCCGTCGGGCCGGGCGTGACTTCGGTGCGGGTCGGCGAGCCCGTGATCATCACCGCCATCCCTGACGCGACCGTTCGAGGCAGTCACGCGCAGCACACCACTCTGCCCGTTGCTTCGCTGATCCACCGCCCGGCACAGCTCGACCCGACGCACGCCGCGGCGATCTGGGTCGGTTTCTCGACCGCCTACGGTGCGCTCGTCGAGACGGCGAGGATGCGGCGCGGGGACAGGGTGCTCATCACTGGAGCATCGGGGAGCGTAGGTCGCGCCGCCCTGCAGATCGCGGAGCGGATCGGCGCCGAGGCTGTCGGCGTCACCCGGGACGGGTCGAAAGCCGGCCTGCTGCGCGAGGCCGGTGCAGCCGATGTGATCGTGGTGGGCCCCGACGGTCTCACTTCCGCCATCCGTCAGCGCGACCGGCAGGAGGGGGTCGACATCGTCCTGGACCTCGTGCGGGGTCCCGGTCAGCAGGATCTCCTCTCCGCGACTCGCACCGACGGTACCCTCGTCGCGGCGGGATTCCTCGACTCACGGCCCACGCACGCTGTGCCCGACGATCGCGTCCGCATCGTCGACTATCGCGGTTTCGACCTGCTCGCCGACCAGGCGACCGTGCGGCGCATGACAGCCTTCCTGGAGGACGGAGTACGTGAAGGAGCCCTTCTTCCCGCTCTGGACGAGGTATTCGACATCGATCACGTCGTCGATGCGCATCGCCGCTTCGACGACGGTCTGCATGCGGGTCGCAAGATCGTGGTCCGTGCGTGAGACAGGTCAGCAAAGACTCGCCAAGGATTTCCGTAATCAAACCGTTGCATTCGTTACCTGGCCGTTATACACTCATCACACGGTGAATGTTTGCTGTGGCATACACCGCATGTGATTGCAGGACACTCTTGGTGCAAGGGACAAGGGCCGGTCGGAAGCCTCTCCGACCGGCCCTTACTGCACTCATCACGGATGTCGGGCCGCGCCAGTACGCTGAGACCATGACCGACCGCCAGCTCGCCCTGAAGGCCTGGGAGAGTCTGTTCCGCGCGCAGCATGAACTCTTCGGCCAGATGGCCTCCGACTTCGACGGTGCAGAGATCACCCAGGCCGAATACGACGTCCTCCTCACGGTCGTCCGCGCCCGCACGATGTCCGCCCGCCTGCGCGACATCACCGCGAACTCGCTCGTGAGCCAGCCCAGCGTCTCGCGCCTGATCGATCGCATGGTGGTACGAGGCCTCGTCACCAAGGCATCCGATCCCGACGATCGCCGCGGCGCCATCGTGACGGCGACCGACGCCGGCTCACGCGCCTTCCGCACGCTGGCGGCATCACACGGCCGCACCATCGCCGAGCTGATGTCGCCGCTCGACGATGACGAGCTCCGCGCCCTGCTCGCGCTGACCGACAAGCTGCGCGAGGGCTGAGCCCTTCGCCAGGGTCAGGGGCCGCGACGGGGAGAACGACCCATTCGCCGCCCTTCGCCGATCAGCCGATCTCTGGCAAGGTTGACGAAACCAAACTTTCTGAGGGGAAAGGTTCACCTATGGAGATCGCCGGAGCAATCGGCATCCTGATCATCATCGGCATCGTCGTGGTCGCCGTCGTCGTCATCGGACTGATCCTGCTGCTGTTCGCACGCAGCTGGATCAAGGTCGCGCGCGCCGACGAGGCGCTGGTGATCTCCGGCCGCAAGCAGAAGGTGCAGCGGGCGATCATCAACGCCGACGGCAGCACCAGCTCCGAGATGGCCGAGTCGCCCGTGACGGTCATCGTCAACGGCAAGTCCCTCGTCAACCCGATCACCCAGCGCCACGAGATCATCTCGCTGCGCTCGCGCCAGGTGTCGCTCAACGCCGAGGCGCAGTCGCTGGACAGCGTCACCCTGAACGTCGACGGCGTCGCCATCGTGAAGATCGGCTCCGACCCCCTCTACGTGCGCCGCGCCGCTGAGCGCTTCGCATCGCAGGACAAGGCGATCGAGCAGTTCACCACCGAGCAGCTCGAGGGCGCCCTGCGCGGCATCGTCGCAACTCTGTCGGTCGTCGAACTCATGCGCGAGCGGAAGAAGTTCTCGGACCAGATCGCCGCCGACGTCTCGCAGGAGCTCGCCGAGCAGGGGCTCATCCTCGACTCGTTCCAGATCAAGGGCATCACCGACAAGGTCGGCTACATCCAGTCGCTCGGCGCTCCCGAGATCCAGGCGAAGCGCCAGGCGGCGGAGATCTCGCAGACCAACGCCGACCGTGCGATCAACCAGAAGAACATCGCCAACGACGAGGCGAACCTGGTCGAGCAGACCGCACTCGACACCAACACGGCCAACGCCAACGCCGGCATCGGCCGTGCGCGTGCAGAAGCCGAGCAGGCTGAGCACCTCGCCCGTGCTCAGGCAGAGCAGGCCGTGCTGCAGCAGCAGGCAGAGAACCGCCAGGCTCAGCTGGATGCCGACGTCAAGCGCGTCGCAGACGCACAGCGGTATGAGGCCGAGACCCGCGCCCAGGCCGAGCTGTTCACCCGCGAGAAGGCGGCCGAAGCGGCCGCCATCGAGCAGGTCAAGCAGGCCGAGGCCCGGACCCGCATCGCCGAGCAGCAGGCCGAGGCCGACAAGGCCCGCGCCGCCGGTGAGGCCGCCGCGGCCGAGGCGAAGGCCACCGGTGAGGCCAACGCGCTGCGCGCCCAGGCGGATGCCGAGGCGGAGGCCCGTCGTGTGCGCGCCAATGCCGAGGCCGAGGCGATCCGCGCCGAGGGCGAGGCCCGCGCGGCCGCCGTCGAGGCGGAGGCCAAGGCCATCGCCTCCAACCAGGAGGCCTTCCTGTCGCAACGCGTGCTCGAGACGCTGCCCTCGATCATGGCCGAGTTCGCCAAGGGCTACGCCGCGATCGGCAACGTCTCCATCATCGGCGGCTCCGGCGAGGACGGTGCTTCCAGCGTCGTCGGCGGCGACAACGCCAAGGCCATGCGCGCCGTCTTCGACAGCGTCAGCTCGGCCACCGGCCTCGACCTCGCCGCGATCATCCAGGGGCAGGCGGTCGGACGCGGCTTCGGGAACGGGCTCGCGCAAGCGGCGGACACCGCTCCTGCGGCATCCGCCTCCCCGGCGGCGAAGTCATCGGAACCCGCTTCCTCCGCGGTGCCCGCCGCGGAGTGAGCTGATCCGTGAGAGGAGCCGTCCCGTCATCGGGGCGGCTCCTCTTGCATGACGACTGAGGGCTTCGCGTGCCGATTTGTAGACTCGCATGATGACCTCGCCCCCGCTGCCCTCGTCCGCCGTCTTCGTGGGCGCACTCTGCGACAGTGCCACCGGCCAGTGGCACCACGCTCAGGTGGCCGTGAACGGGGGCATCGTCACGCTCTGGGTGGCAGCGCCCACCGGGTGGGTGCAGCAGTTCAGCGTGCCCGCCACCGAAGTCACCGTGAAATCCGCCGCTCAGCGCATCACGCTGAACGTCCGCGGGCACAGCTACCCGCTTCTCGCCGACCCCGCCGCGGTGAACCGCGCACTCGGGCTCTCCGCCTCGAACATCGCCGGCAACATCGCCGGCGTCACCGGCGTCTCGCTCGCCGGCAACGTCGGACGCGGCGTGAACCAGGCGGCCGCGGCGCAGGCGTTCCACGCGCAGGGCGGCGGAGAGTTCCTCGCCGCGATGCGCGCATCCGGAGCGCGCGTCTCCCGCCTCGGCTACGGCGCCATCGTCGCCCTGGGCTGCGGCGGTGGTCTGCTGGTGGCGGTGATGATCGTCGTCATCACGGTGGCGACTTTCATGCTCTGACGCCACGGATGCTGCGCGCAGACATCGCGCGGAAGTCCGAGCGGAGCCGGGAGCAGGGCAGACTGGTGGGGTGACAGCAGCGGCGTTCGATCTGATGCGGATCGGGGAGGGTCTCAGCTTCGCCGCCGCGCTTGATACGCTCTCAGCCGCACTCGATGCGCATTCGTCGACGATCGTGTCCGCTCCACCGGGCACGGGGAAGACCACCCTCGTGCCGCCGTTGCTGGCATCGCGCACCTCCGGTCGCGTCATCGTCACGCAGCCCCGTCGGGTCGCCGCCCGCGCCGCCGCCCGCCGCCTCGCGCAACTCGACGGCACGCCGCTCGGCGATCGCGTCGGCTTCACCGTCCGCGGCGAGCGCTCGGTCGGCGCGCGGACGCGCATCGAGTTCGTCACCGCGGGCGTCCTGCTGCGCCGGATGCTGAATGACCCGGGGCTCGACGGCGTCGACGCTGTCGTGATCGACGAGGTGCATGAGCGCGCCCTCGAGACCGACCTGCTGATCGGACTGCTGGGCGAGGTGCGCGAGCTGCGCGACGACCTGGTGCTCGTCGCCATGTCCGCCACCCTGGACGCTCAGCGCCTCGCGGCCGTGATCGGCACGGAGTCGAACCCCGCCCCGGTCGTGGACCTCACGGTTCCGGCCTTCCCGCTCACCGAGCGCTGGGCCCCCGGTGCCGCACCTCGACTCGACGAACGCGGCGTCACCTGGGCCTTCCTCGACCACGTCGCCCGCGTCACGGCATCCGCTGCCGACGATCTGCGCCGCAGCGACCCCGCGGCCGATGTGCTCGTCTTCGGGCCAGGTGCCCGCGAGGTCTCCGAGATCGCGCGCCGCGTCCGCGATGCCGCCGGTGGCTTCGACGTGCGCGAGCTGCACGGACAGGTCCCTGCAGCCGAGCAGGACGCCGTCATCCGCGGTCGACGACCGGACGATCCGCCTCGCATCATCGTCACCACCTCACTGGCGGAGTCATCGCTGACCGTTCCCGGCGTGCGTCTCGTCGTCGACAGCTGCCTCTCCCGCCATCCGCAACGCGACGCCTCGCGCGGCATGAGCGGACTCGTCACCACCAGCACACCGCGCGCCTCCGCCATCCAGCGCGCCGGCCGAGCCACTCGCCAGGGCCCCGGCACCGTCATCCGATGCGTGGACGAGCGCACGTTCGCCGCCGCCCCCGCCAGGCCTGCTCCGGAGATCGCGACGGCCGACCTCGCGGATGCGGCTCTGCTTCTGGCCTGCTGGGGTGCTCCCAGTGGGACCGGACTGCGTCTGATCGACCCGCTTCCGACAGACAGCCTCGCCGACGCGCTCCAGGTGCTGCGCGCCCTCGGTGCGATCGACGACGACGGGCGGGCGACGGACGAGGGGCGCGCGCTCGCCCGCATCCCCGCCGACCCGCGTCTGGCGCGCGCTCTGCTCGACGGCGCCTCGCTGGTCGGCGGGCAGCTCGCCGCTGAGGTGGTCGCGCTGATCGGAGGCGACCTTCGCATCGGCGATGCCGATGTCGCGGCTGCCGTCGTCGCGCTGCGCCATCGCCGGGGGCCGGATGCCGCGCGCTGGGCGCGTGAGGTCGAGCGGATGCGACGCTTCACGCCGGTCGATGACCGCACACGCGCGAACGTGGATGACGTCGGCCTCGTGATCGCCCTCGCCTTCCCCGAGCGAGTCGCGCGGCGCGTGGACCGCTCGTCCGAGGGAGCGACGTTCCTGCTGGCATCCGGAACCCGCGCCGCCGTACGCGGCGCACTGGCCGGCGCGGACTGGCTGGCCGTCGCCGACGTCACGCGCGCATCCGGGCGTGCGGCCGCGGGCTCGGGTGCGGTCATCCGGGCCGCGGCATCCCTCACGGAGAGCCAGGCCGTTCAGGCGGCCGAGCCACTGGTGACCGATCGCATCGAAGCGGAATTCGTCGACGGCCGGGTCATCGCCCGTCGCGAACGTCGCCTCGGCGCCATCGTCCTGAGCGCCGTGCCGATGCGCGCGACAGTCGAGGAGGGTCGCGGTGCGGTGCGACGCGCCGTACAGTCACAAGGGCTGGACCTCTTCACCTGGTCGGAGGCCGCCACCGACCTGCGCCGCAGGCTGGCTCTGCTGCACCGCGAGCTGGGAGCGCCCTGGCCGGATGTGTCGGATGCCGCGCTGCTCACTGATCTGGACAACTGGCTCGCCCCGGAGGTGGACGCCCTCGCATCCGGGACACCCGCAGGACGACTGCACCTGGCAGCTCCGCTGCGCCGCCTGCTCCCGTGGCCCGCCGCCACGAACCTGGATGCGCTGGCGCCCGAGCGGCTCGAGGTGCCCAGCGGCAGCCGCATCCGCATCGCCTATCCGCCGCTGGATGAGCCGACCGCGCGGCCCGTGGTCGCCGTGAAACTGCAGGAGTGCTTCGGCTGGGTGGAGACGCCCCGCCTGGTGGACGGCCGGGTCCCGGTGCTCTTCCACCTGCTCTCCCCCGCCGGCCGGCCGCTGGCGGTCACCGACGATCTCGCCTCGTTCTGGTCGGGTCCGTACGCACAGGTGCGGGCCGAGATGCGGGGTCGGTACCCGAAGCATCCGTGGCCGGAGGATCCGTGGGCGGCCATCCCGACACGGCACACGAAGAACCGCTCCGCGCGCGATTGAGCCGCCCGATCTGCGGACGTTGCCCCGATCAGCGGACTGATTCGCGGCATCCGCCGGCGAAACGGGCACCTGTCCGCGGATCGGGCGCACGGCGCGGCCCCCGACAGTCAGGACCTGCAGAGCCCGACTACGGGGTTCGGCGTCGCAGGGTGAGCGGCGCGAGCACGAGGAACCCGACCGCGAACGCCGCGACGACCAGCAGCGGGGCGCCGACATCCCCGCCCTCGTCTCCTGCCGCAACCGCCTGGATCGCGTCGATCGCGTGGCTCAGGGGCAGCCAGTCGGAGATCGCGTAGAGCACATCCGGCATCTGGTCGCGCGGCATGAACAGTCCTCCCAGAATGATCTGCGGGAAGACGAGCACCGGCATGAACTGCACGGCCTGGAACTCGGTCGACGCGAAGGCACTGGCCAGCAGCCCGAGGGCGGTGCCCAGCACGGCATCCACCACCGCCACGAGCCCCAGCTGCCAGAGCGGGCCGTCGACCGTGAGTCCGCAGACGTACACGGCGAATGCGACCGTGATGGCGGCCTGCAGGATCGCCATCAGACCGAAGGCGAGCGCGTACCCGAGAATGAAGTCCGTCTTACCCAGCGGAGTGGTCATCAGCCTCTCCAGCGTTCCGGACCGCCGTTCACGCAGGGTGGTGATCGAGGTGACCAGGAACATCACGATGAAGGGGAACAGGGCGAGGATCGCCCCGCCGAACCGGTCGAAGACGCCGTCCTGGTCTGCGAACAGCCACGCGAACAGTCCCACGAGGAGGCTGGGCGCGATCAGCATCAGCGCGATCGAGCGTGGGTCGTGCCGCAGCTGCTGCAGGACGCGGCCGGCGGTGGCGAGAGCCCGGCGCCCGTTCATCGCTCCTCCTCCCGGCGGGAGCGGCGCGTCTGCTGGTTCTGGCCGGTCGCGCGTTCACCCGTGTCGCGTTCGATGAGCGCGAGGAAGGCGGCTTCGGCATCCGTCTGCCCGGTGCCTGCCAGCAGCTGCGCCGGCGTCGTGTCGGCGATGATCCGCCCGTCGCGCATCAGCAGCAGCCGGTCGCAGCGCAGCGCCTCGTCCATGACGTGACTGGAGACCAGCATCGTCGTACCCGATTCGGCGATCCGGCGGAACAGCGACCACAACTCCGCGCGCAGCACCGGGTCCAGGCCCACGGTGGGCTCATCCAGCACGACGAGTTCGGGCCGGCCGAGCAGCGCGACGCCCAGTGAGACGCGATTGAGCTGACCGCCGCTGAGCACATCGACCGACTGGTTCGCATGGGTAGTGAGGCCCACCTGCGTCATGACGCGATCGACATCGGCCCGCGGAGCACCGAGAGCGGATGCGAAGTAGCGCAGGTTCTCGCGCACCGTGAGGTCGGTGTAGACGGCCGAGCCCTGGGTGCCGTAGGAGACGCGGTTGCGCAGGCTGGGAGAGCCGGCGGGCTCACTGAGCACTTCGACGGTGCCCCCGTGGGTGCGCTGCACCCCGACGATGGAGCGCATCAAGGTGGTCTTTCCGCAGCCCGAAGGGCCGAGCAGCCCGATCACCTGACCGCGCGGGATGCGCAGCGAGAGCCGGTCGAACACGTCATGGCGTCCGCGCCGCACGCGCAGCCCGTCGATCACCACCGCGTCCGCGTCCATGACGTCCACACTATTCATCATGCGTTGAATTATCGTTCCGGCAGGGGCTCGGGTCAACGCCTTGACGGTGCGCACGTCCAGGTCGCGGAGTGCACGGTCGGGCGGGTTCGGATGCCCGGAGCGTCAGCCGAACAGGTATCGCTGGATGGTGGGGCCGACCTGCGCGACGAGTTCATCCGTGGTGGCATCCACCATCGCGGGCAGCTTCACGACATATCGGGTGACCAGCATCCCGGCGATCTGAGAAGCGACCAGCGATGCGCGCAGCGTCGCGTCAGGGGCGTCCAGCTCGGCGGCGATCCGCGGCAGCATCTCGCGCGAGAGGAATCCCGTCAGCAGCGGCGCGGTCAGCCTGCCGCTGATGGCGGTGCGCAGCACGATGACGCCGCGCTTGCGCACCTCGGGTCGCTCGAAGGCCTCGAGCACGAAGCGCACGATGCGCTCGCCGGCCTGATCCCGCGGCCCGCGCAGGATCCGCGGGACCTCCAGGTCGGGCCGCAGGGGGAAGTCCGTGATCTCGGCGAAGAGGTCGGCCTTGGTGCCGAAGTAGTGATGCACGAGCGCGGCATCCACGCCCGCCCGCGCGGCGATCGCCCGCACCGTCGCACCCTCGTAACCGCGCTCCCCGAACTCGTGCACGGCAGCGGCCGCGATCCGCGCGCGCGAGTCGGACTCCCCCGGGGGACGCCCCCTGCCACGCCTGGACACCATGGGCTCAGCCTACGACCCGCCGTCGGCGCCGGTCCGCCGCTGAAACGCTCAGCACTCGATGACGTTGACGGCGAGGCCACCCTCGCTGGTCTCCTTGTACTTCGTCGACATGTCCAGCCCCGTCTGGCGCATGGTCTCGACCACGGCATCCAGAGACACGTAGTGCTCACCGTCGCCGCGCAGCGCGAGTCGGGCGGCGGTGACGGCCGTGGACGCCGCGATCGCGTTCCGCTCGATGCACGGGATCTGCACGAGACCGCCGATCGGGTCGCAGGTGAGGCCCAGGTGATGCTCCATCGCGATCTCGGCGGCGTTCTCGATCTGTCGATTCGTGCCGCCCATCACCGCGGTCAGCCCGCCCGCCGCCATGGCGCATGCCGAGCCGACCTCGGCCTGGCATCCGCCCTCGGCCCCGGAGATCGACGCGTTGGCTTTGAACAGCGACCCCAGTGCGGTCGCGGTCAGCAGGAAGCGACGGATGCCGCGGCGACGGTTCGCTTCGGCCGTCTGCTCTTCGTTGAGGCCATTCGACAGGCTCAGGGACCCACCGCCTGCCGCATCTCCCCCGAAGCCGAGCAGCGCGCTGCCGACGAGTTCGCCATGCGGGGTGACGGCGTTGCCGACGCCGAGGCCGGAATCGGCGAGGAAACGCCACCAGTACATCCCGACCGCGGGCAGGATGCCGGCGGCGCCGTTGGTGGGGGCGGTGACGACGCGACCACCCGCGGCGTTCTCCTCGTTGACGGCGAGCGCGAAGGCCCCCAGCCACTCACCGGGCAGAGCCTGGTGACCCTCGGCTTCAGCTGCCTCGAGCTGCTCGCGGATGTCGGAGGCGCGACGCTTGACCTTGAGGATGCCGGGCAGCGTGCCGCCGGCATGCAGGCCTGCCTCCACGCAGGCGCTCATCGCGTTCCAGATCGTGTCCAGACCCCTGGCGACCTCCTCTTCGCTGCGGATGCTGGTCTCGTTCAGCCGCGCGATCTCAGCGATCGAGAGGCCGTTCTCGTCGCAGAGGTCGATGAGCGCCGCCGCCGAGTCGTACGGGTACGGCTGCTCGGCCGCCGTGAGCCGCGCCTCCTCCCCCTCGCGGCGGATGAAGCCGCCGCCGATCGAGTAGTAGGTCTGCTCCAGCAGTGCGACGCCGTCGGCATCCAGCGCACGCAGCGTCATCGCGTTGGGGTGGCCGGGCAGGCGTGTGCGCGGAATGAACGCGACGTCGTCCTTGGCGAAGTCGATCGAGTGTCGGCCCGCCAGCGTCAGCCGTCGCCCTTCCGGCCAGGTCTGCCAGAGAGCGCGCACGTCGTCCGGATCGCAGGTCTCGGGATGCAGATCCTGCAGTCCCGCCAGGACCGCATCGGGGGTACCGTGGCCGAGACCGGTGGCGCCCAGCGAGCCGAACAGGTCGCACGTGACCCGGCTGACGCGTTCGAGGAGTCCTTCCGACTGCAGCCGCGCGGCGAAATCGACGCCGGCCCGCATCGGCCCCACGGTATGGGAGCTCGAGGGCCCCACTCCGATGGAGAACAGGTCGAAGGCCGAGACGTACGCAGTCACACCCCCAGCCTACGTGCGCAGCAGACCGGTCGGTCGGGTATTCGGATCGGGGCCCGCTCGCGCGTGCGCAGCCGACGAGCTGCGCACACAGTCATTCGACGAGCTTGCCCGCCGAATCGACCTCGCGCATGAGCTCGGCGATCTCCTCGGGGATCGGCGCGATCGACTCCCGCGTGACACCAGTCTTGGGCGACCAGACCAGGTTCACCTGCAGGGCCGGATCGGTGTCGGGGAAATCGCTGCGGTTATGGCATCCGCGGGTCTCCCGGCGCTCCAGCGCCGCCTCGAGCGTGGCGCGCGCCGCGATCGCCGACGCCTTCAAGTCGAAGGCGTGCGCGAGGTCCTGGAAGCCGGCGATGTCCGGGTGGATGCCGACGTCCTTCATCCGCACCTCGATGGCATCCAGCCGCCGGAGCCCCTCCAGCAGCCCGGCTTCGTCACGGACCACGCCGGCGTGCTCGGTCATGGTGTTGCGGATCGCTCGCTGCAGTGCGCGCACGTTCTCGGTTCCGTCTGCGGTGAGCAGGTCGTCGATCTCGGCACGGGCGCGCGCCACGGCATCCGATGACCGGTGCTGCGCGTCGAGGCCGCGGGCGTGCGCCATCGCCGCCTGCGCGACGATGCGGCCGTAGACCAGCAGCTCGATGAGCGAGTTGCCGCCGAGGCGATTCGCGCCGTGCAGACCGCTGGCTGCTTCGCCCACCGCGTACAGTCCGTCGACGTCGGTGCTGTGGTCGTCGGCGCGCACCCAGACGCCGCCCATCGAGTAGTGCGCGGTGGGTGCGATCTCGATCGGATCCGAGGTGATGTCGAGCATCTGCAGTTCGAGCAGCGTCTGGTACACGCGCGGCAGCCGGTTCATGATCGTCTCGCGCGGCAAGTGCGAGACATCGAGCCACACGCCCCCGTTCTCGGTGCCACGACCCTGTTTGATCTCGGTGTAGGCCGCGAGAGCGACACGGTCCCGGGTGGACAGCTCCATCCGCTCCGGGTCGTACTTCTCCATGAAGCGCTCGCCCAGAGCATTGCGCAGGACACCGCCCTCGCCGCGCGCGGCCTCGGAGACGAGAGTCCCCGCGGCGTTCTCGGGCTCGATGATGCCGGAGGGGTGGAACTGCACGAGCTCGGGGTCGCGGATGCGGGCGCCGGCGTCGACGGCCAGGCGGAACGAGTCCCCGGTGTTCTCGTCTCGCCGCGACGACGTGCGACGCCAGATGCGGGTGTGGCCGCCGGCGGCGAGGATCACGGCGTCCGCGTGGATGAGATAGCGCGTGCCGTCGCTCTGATCGAACCCGTAGGCCCCGAAGACGACGTTGTCGCGCACCAGGATGCGGGTGATGTAGACACCGTCGAGGATCGGCACATCCAACTCCTCGGCCCGACGCACCAGCGTGCGCTGAATCTCCAGTCCGGTGTAGTCGCCGGCGAAGGCCGTGCGGCGGAAGGTGTGTGCGCCGAAGAAGCGCTGCGAGAGGCGCCCGTCGTCCTCGCGCGCGAAGCCCATCCCCCAGCGCTCGAGGTCACGGATGCCGCGCTCGGCGCCCCTCGTGACGACCTCGACGGTCTGCGGGTCGGCCAGCAGATAGCTCTCCTTGATGGTGTCGGCCGCGTGCTGCTGCCAGCTGTCCCCCGCATCCATCGTGCCGAGTGCCGCGTTGATGCCGCCGGCCGCCAGCGAGGTGTGCGCGTCCTGGCGAGGGCGCTTGCCGACGGCGAGGACGTCGATTCCGTGCTCAGCCACCTCGATCGCGGCTCGCAGGCCGGAGCCCCCGGTGCCGATGACCAGGACGGTGGTGGAGATCTGTCGTTCGCGAGCATTCATACTCTTCACGCTAGGCACCTCCCCTCGATAACTCCAATGCATAATGCGAGTGATTCCGATAGCCTGAGGACATGAATCTCGAGCAGCTCCGAGGGTTCGTCGAGGTGGCCCGTGAGGGACACTTCACCCGGGCGTCCGAAACATTGCATCTGGCGCAGCCCTCGCTCAGCCGGCAGATCTCCACGCTGGAGCGCGAACTGGGGACCCGCCTCCTCGATCGCGCCCGCGGGCACATCTCGCTCACTCCCGCAGGAGAGGCACTCCTCCCTCGCGCGCGGCGGATCCTCGCCGAGGTCGAGGCCATCGGCGAGGAGATCGATGAGCTCGCCGGGTTGCGCCGAGGTCGTGTGCGGCTGGGCGCGCCGCCGACGCTGTGCGTCAGCCTGGTCGCCGAGGCGATCAGCACCTTCCATCGGGCCCACCCCGGCGTGGACCTGCATCTCGCGGAGGGCGGCTCGCGCTCACTGGTCGATCGGCTCGCGGTCGGCGACCTGGACATCGCGCTGATCACGGCCTCCGACGCCCGCCCGCCGCACGGCGTCACCCTGAGCCGCGTCGCCCTGCTCGAGGAAGAGCTCGTCGTCGTGACCTCATCGACCGACCCGCTGGTGCGACCTGGCTCCTCGATCGGGATGGCGGAGCTCGCCGGCCTGCCGCTGATCGCACTGGATCGCAGCTACGACCTTCGCGCGACCACGGACGCCGCCTTCCGGGCCGCCGGCCTGGCACCCGATCCCGTGCTCGAGGGTCCTGAGATGGATGCCGTGCTGCGCTTCGTGGAGCGCGGCCTCGGAGTCGCGGTGGTGCCGGCGATGGTCCTCACCGACCGCCCTGAGCTGTGCTCGGCTCGCCTGTCGGACCCCCTCATCCGGACCGTGAGTCTCGCACATCGCTCGGATGTCTCACCGGGAATCGCGGTGGCCGTCATGCGGGATGTGCTCCTCGCGACGGCTGCCGGCTTCGCGGAACGCGATCCTGCGCTGCGCTCCGCGCGCGGCTGAGACGACGAAACCCCCGTCACTGCTGCGACAGGGGCCTCACGCACTGGTGCGCCACGAGGGACTCGAACCCCCAACCTTCTGATCCGTAGTCAGATGCTCTATCCATTGAGCTAGTGGCGCATGGCCCCGAGCGGGCCAGGGAACAGCCTACAACACGGCGATCCGAGAAGTGAAATCGCAGCAGGTCACGCTCTGCCCGTCTGCCGCGCACCGCGTCGGCTGCCGCGCTCGCCCCTGCCCACCTCTTTTTCGGCTGCCTTCTCCGCGGCCTTCTCGCGCTTGCGACGAGCTCGCTGCTCGGACGACAGCGCCTGCAGGTCGACGAGTCTGAGGGCCTGCATCCGCGCGTCCCGCATCCGCTCGTAGTCCGGGTCCTGGTCCGGTCGCATGCCCTCCACCCGCAGACGGCGATCGAGGTTGCTCCGCACGTCGGCCCATGCGGCCGACCGAGCCTCTTCGACGAGCGCGCCGAGGGCCGCGGGATCCTCGGTCATCTTGCGCAGCCGCTCCGCGACGCCCGTGGACTGCTTGGCTCTGCGGCGCAGGTTGCGCACGTCGCGATCCCGGTAGTCGTGGGTGCCATGCGGGTCGGAGTGACGACCCTTGGCGCGCTTGCGCAGTGCGGCGAGGTGCTCGGCCGCTTCGTCGGACTCCTGCGCCATGTCGAGCAGGGCAGTGCGGGCGACGTCCATGTAGTGGTCGAGTTCGAAGGTGCCGCCTCCGGCGATCGTGCCGACGAGGATCTGATTGCGCACGGTCAGCCTCGCGGCCGCGGTGGCGATCGCCACACCTTCGGCGATGGCATCCCCTGTCCGTCCCACGTGCACCTCCCTCTCCGAGCGTACCGGCAGGCACCGACCCTCAGCGAGGGATCAGCCGACATCGTCGACGTCGCCGAAGAGGCGCTTCTCGGCGGCGATGCGCCCCTCGGCGAGATGGGCGGGGATCAGCTGCCGGATGCCGTCGACATCACCTCGCCCCATGGCCGCGAGGATCTCACGGTGCGCGGCTGCCATCTCGGGCAGGTGGTCGTGCTGCCCGAACAGCCAGCGCAGCCGGGTCACGAGAGAGTCCGCCAGCTCGGACAGCATCGCATTGTTGGCGAGCTGCACAGCAGTCAGGTGGAACTTCGCGGATGCCGCCCGGGATGCGTCCACGTCACCCGCCGCCGCAGCCGCGGCCTCCTCGTCGACGATGGAGCCGAGCAGCCGCAGACCGGATGGGCCGGCGCGCTCCGTGGCGAGCTCGAAGGCAAGAGTCTCCATCGCCTCACGCACCTGGGCGAAGTCCTGCAGGTCCTGACGGGAGAAGGTGCGCACCACGGCCCACGTCCGCGGTGTGGCGACCACGATCCCCTCGGAGACGAGAGCCCTGATCGCCTCGCGCACCGGCAGTCGCGACACCCGGAGCTCCGCGGCGATATCGCGTTCCACGAGCCGCGAACCGGGAAGCCGCCGCCCGAAGACGATGTCCTCGCGCAGGATGTCGGTGACACGCGTCGACTCGAGTTGGGTCGCGCGTTCCATCACCATGCACGAAGTCAACCATCCGGTCCGGACATATACCAGTATTCAGGCCGCAGGTGCCATCCTGGAGCGATGACATCGCCTTTCGCCGCTCTCGACGGCATGCTCCGCATCTACCCCGCAGGCTCCGGATCTCTCGAGGGGATCGGGCTGCTCTGGGCGCATGGCGGAGGCTTCATGCACGGAGACCTGGACATGCCCGAGGCGCACGCCGTCTCGCGCGCCTTCGCCGACCGCGGCGCGGTCGTCGCCAGTGTCGACTACCGGCGCGTGGTGGACGGCCAGGGACGCTTCCCCGCCGGGTCCGACGACATCCTCACCGCCTGGAGGTGGCTGGTCGCGCAGGCGGCCGAGCTCGGAGCCGACCCGGCGCGGCTCTTCGCCGGCGGGGCGAGCGCGGGCGCCAACCTCGTCACCGGTGCGGTACTCCGGATGCTCGGACATGAGCCCGCCACGCCATCCGCTCCCCTCCCCGCCGGCCTCTTCCTCGCCTACCCGACCCTGCTGGCCGTCCAGCCCGCTCCGGATGCCGAACTGCGCGCCGCCCTGGATGCGGATCCGGATGCTGATCGCTTCCCCGCCTCGGTGGTGCGGGAGATGTACGAGAACTACCTGGGTCGTGACCCCGAGAACGCACCCATCTCCGCCATCCCGGGGCTCGCCACCGCCGCGGAGCTGGCGGGGTTCCCGGCGACGATCATGGTCAACGACGACACCGACGAGCTGCGGGTCTCGGGCGAGGCGTTCGCGGCGACCCTGGCGAAGGCGGGCGTCTCCATCGAGGTGTCCCGCGAGCCCGGGACCACCCACGGGCACCTCAACCGTCCCGAGGGACCGGGCTTCGAAGAGACCATCGAGCGCGTCGCCGACTGGATGGCGGCGCGCTGAGCGTCAGAGCTCGGCCGGCGGGTTCGGCTCGGCGTCCGCGACCTCCGGATGCCGGGCGAGGTTGATGATGCCGGCGACGAGACCGCCCCAGACGGTGACCATCGCGATGATCATCATGATGACGGCGACGGGGGTCATGACCGTGCTCCCTTCGAGGTGTCCGCAGGCAGCCTGACGGTTCCCGTCTCGGCGTCCGGCTCGTAGCTCTCATCGACGAGGAACTCGTCGTACTCCGGGTCGTCCTTCGCGTGCGAGCGGCGGCTCCACGGCAGCAGCGACAGCAGGATCGCGAGCACGACGAGACCGATGACCATGCCCCAGCCGAAGATGGCCAGGAACCAGTCGGGGAACTTGCCGTACGGCGTCGTGATCTTGGCAATCACCTCGCTGACGAACAGGTAGCCGAGCACGATCGGTGCGAGCGCGCCGACCAGCAGCATCCAGAACCACCCGATCTTGAAACTCGACCGGCGGTTCAGGTGCTCGCGCAGCACCGGCAGCTTGTGCAGCAGCCACGCCACGACGATGACCGCGACGAGGGCCACGGCCATGATGCCGAAGGCGTTGACGAAGGCATCCGTCGTATCGAGCACGGCGAGCGCCGTCGTCGTGGAGAAGAGGGCGATCGAGACGAGCGCGACCGGAATCGACACGGTCAGCGTGGTGCGCACGCGCCCCCAGCCGAGCTTGTCCTGCAGGGCGGCGACGACGACCTCGAGCACGGAGATGAGCGAGGTGATGCCGGCGAACACCAGAGCACCGAAGAACAGCACGCCGATGATGGAGCCGCCGGTGGCCTGCGAGACGATCGTCGGGAACGCGACGAACGCCAGGCCGATGCCCGAGGCGGCGACGCCGGCGACATCCGTCGCCTGCGACTGCGCCATGAAGCCCAGGGCGGCGAACACCCCGATCCCGGCGAGGATCTCGAAGCCGGAGTTCGCGAACGCGACCACGAGACCGGAGCCGGTCAGGTCGGTCTTGCGCTTGAGGTACGAGGAGTAGGTGACCATGATCCCGAAGGCCACCGACAGCGAGAAGAAGATGTGCCCGTAGGCCGAGGCCCACACGCCCGGGTCGGCGAGCGCCTCCCAGTTCGGCGTGAAGAAGGCGTTCAGGCCGTCGACCGCACCGGGCAGGAACAGCGACTGCACGACGAGCACCGCGAACATCACGGTCAGCAGCGGCATGAGCACGGTGTTCGCCCGCCCGATTCCGCGCTTGACCCCGAGCGCCATGATGATGATCACGACCAGCCAGACGGCGATCAGCGGGTAGCCGACCTGCGGCACGAACTGCGTCGAGACACCGCTCTTGCTGACGTCTCCCATCTGCAGGAAATCGGTGAAGAAGTAATTCTCCTCGTTGCCCTTTCCCCAGCTGAGCTGTGCGGAGAACCAGGTGTACATCGCCGCCCACGCGATGATGACGGCGTAGTACGTGGCGATGACGACGCAGATGAGCACCTGCCACCATCCCAGCGGCTCGGCGATCCGGTGCATCCGTCGGAAGGCCAGCGGCGCGGATCCGCGGAAGCGGTGCCCGATCGCGTAGTCGAAGAACAGCAGCGGGATGCCGGCGGTCAGCAGCGCGCAGAGGTACGGGATGAGGAACGCTCCACCGCCACCCTCATAGGCCACGTAGGGGAAGCGCCAGATGTTGCCGAGGCCGACCGCCGAGCCGATGGCCGACAGGATGAAGACGTTGCGGGACCCGAAGGCCTCACGTCGGGAAGTCTGCGTCGTCGCGTTCGCCATGCTCACGAGGGTACCGGAGGGGTGCGGCCCGCACCGAGGACGATCCGGTGCGGGCCTATCGCGTCTCGGTACGGGCCGATCGCGTCTCGGGACCGGCCGATCGCGTCTCAGGCCCCTGCGCCGCCGTCCACGGGCAGGATCGCGCCCGTCACCATCGAGGCCCGGTCGCTGAGGAGCCAGGCCGCAGCCTCCGCGATCTCACGGGACTGCGCCATCCGTCCCAGCGGCACCGACGCCGTGATGCGCGCGGTGACTCCCGGGGTGGCAGCCTCCCACGCGTCGATCATGTCGGTGGCCGTGCCACCGGGAGTGATGCCGTTGACGCGGATGCCCTGCGGACCCCAGGTCGCCGCGGCCGTCTCGGTGATGCTGTTCAGGGCCCGCTTCATGGCCCCGTAGGCGGGCAGCGCGGGGTTCGCCCGACGGCTGCCGATGCTGGAGGTGTTGACGATGGCGCCCCCGCCCGCGCGCCGCATCAGCGCTGCCTCCGCGGTCATGGCCGTCCAGTGGGCTCGGAAGTTCACCATGAACTGCTCGTCGATGTCCTCATCGCTCGTCGTGTCGAGAGGGCCGGGGTGCTGGATGGTCGCTCCGTTGTTGAACGCTCCGTCCAGACGTCCGTGGAGCTCGTCGACGCGCTCGACCGCGGATCGGATGCTGTCGGCATCCGCGAGGTCCATGACCACGCTGTCGGCCGAGCCGCCGTCGGAACGGATCTCCGCGACGAGGCGGTCGAGCGCATCGGTGCCGCGCGCGGCGAGGACCACCGAGGCTCCCTCTCGGGCGAAGAGCCGAGCCGCGGCGGCGCCGATGCCGCGGCTCGCGCCGGTGATGAAGACGACCTTGCCGGTGAGCAGGCCGAGGGGTGCGAGGAAGTTCTGATCTGTCATGGCTTCAGTCTTGAAGCGTCTCCGTGCGGAAGGCAGGCACAGACGGTACTACGATCCGGGCTGGTAGGAGGCGCACACTGTAGTCATGGACAAGACGGAACTCGGAGCGTTCCTGCGCACGCGACGCGAGCGCCTCCATCCGGAAGACGTCGGTCTCCCCTCCGGGCCGCGACGTCGGACGCCGGGCCTGCGCCGGGAGGAGGTGGCAGTCCTCGCGCACATCTCCACCGAGTACTACGTGCGGCTCGAGCAGGGTCGTGCTCCCCGTCCCTCGAGTGAAGTCCTGGCCGGCATCGCCGGAGCACTGCGGCTCTCCGAGCCGGAGTCGGATCATCTTCACATCTTGGCCGGAACCGCTCGGATGCGCACCGCGCTGCACCGCCGCGAGGTGCGTCCCAGCATCCTCGCCCTGCTCGACCGTCTGCCGCAGACCGCCGCCATGGTCACGTCGGCCATCTTCGAAGTCCTCGCATGCAATGATCTCGCCGCCGCACTCATGGAGGACTTCGCCGTCCTCCCACCCGATGACCGCAATCTGGCACGCAAGGCGTTCCTGCGCGGACCGGACGACAACGCCGAGCTCTACGGGATCTCCGACGGGAGGGAGTTCCGCCACCACGTGGTGAAGGAGCTGAGATCAGCGCTGTCCCGCTATCCGCATGACCCGGACGTGGCTCGACTCATCGACGACCTCAATGCGGGCAGCGCCGAATTCGCGCGCCTCTGGGACAGACACGACGTCGAGCCCGCGCCGATGCTCACCAAGACGTTCACGCATCCCACCGTCGGGCCGATCACCGTCGATTGCGACTCCATGACCCTCACCGACCGCGACCAGCACCTGGTGCTCTACACGGCGCCGGCGGGATCGCGCAGCGCTGAAGCACTGGCGCTGCTGAACGTGCTGGGTCCGGAAGCCGCCGCATCGAACCGGATCGGGTGATCGTGCGGCCTACGAGCGGGGCAGCACCGTCAGCACGCGCCGGATGTGCTCGTGGAACTCCTGCATGAAGTCGCGCAGGAACTGCTCGGTACCGGGATTCGTGACGGTCCCGTCGTCGAGGAACACCTCCGGTGTGTAGTGGATGTACGCCTCGGGGGCCGTCATCTGACGTGCGTTGCAGAAGGCCATGACAGAGCGCAGGTTCTGCTGGGCCACCGCCGTGCCGATGACGCCGATGGACGCCCCGATCACCGCCGTCGGCACGTGGTGGAACGAGTTCTGACCCCACGGCCGCGAGGCCCAGTCGATGGCGTTCTTCAGCGCACCGGGGATCGACCGGTTGTATTCGGGGGTGACGAAGAGCACCGCGTCACTGGCGTCGATCGCCTCCTTGAGCGCCTGGGCGACCTCGGGATAGTCCGCGTCGTAGTCGGGACTGTACAGCGGCAGCTCGCGAATGGTGATCTCCGTGAACTCGAGATCATCGGGGGCGAGAGCGATCAGCGCCTTCGACAGCACTCTGTTGACAGACGTGGACGACAGGCTTCCGACGAAGTATCCGACCTTGTACGACATGGCAGCTCCCTACGACCCGATATCCCTCAAGTGTGCGCCCCGTGGACGCGACTGTCAGCCCGCTGGCTCTTCCGCACCCTCCGCGCCCGGCCCCGGCCCCGGCCGCACCGCCGCAGTGTCGGCGACGTCGATACGCACGTTCCCCTCATGCTCGGACACCCGGATGCGCGGTGCGGCGTCCGCCTCGGTGGAGTGCTCGGCGCGCAGCAGCTGATCGCGTCGCTTCTGCTCAGGGCTCATCGGACTGGGTTCATGCGTGTTCTCGGACATGGACAAGATGATGGACCTCATCATCCGAGATCCGCGATCCCCTGGTCGCCGCGTCCGCGGTCTGCTAGCACATGGCGCTACTGACGCGCCCCGATCTCCGCGATCGGCGCCCTGCGCATCGCGGCGCGCGTCGCGAGCGCGAGCGATATCACGCCGATGAGGCTCAGCACGCCCACGATCGCCGCGCTCTCGGTCAGTGAGACGCTCGGCAGCAGGCGCCCCGAGATGCCGAAGCTGATCCCTGCCAGTGGCGGTGCGGCCACCAGCACGCCGAGTGCCGCAGCCAGCAGCACCACCATCACCGACTCGGTGCGCATCATCGCCCGGACCTGCCTGCGCGTGGATCCGACCAGCTGCATCAGGGCGAACTCGCGCCGCCGCTCCCCCGTGGCCATCACGAGTGTGTTCACCACCGCGATGGCGATGTAGCCGAGGATGACGGCGAGCGCGATGAGGTTCACGAGCGAGTTCGCATCGCGTGCGCTGTCACCCGCCGCACGCAGCTCGCCGCGATCGGCGACCGTGAACCCCGCTGCCTCCAGCGACGCCTGCACGTCCGCCGACTGCCCCTTTCTCGCGCTGACCAGCACGTAGTCGCTGAGACCGGTCGTCGTGCGTGCCAGCAGGGCATCGCTCGACAGGGTGACGTCGCCGAAGCCCAACCCGCGCGTGTAGAGCGCGACCACGGTGGAGGTCAGCGCGGATCCGTCGCCGAGGTGCCCGGTGATGCTGTCGCCCACGCGCACGCCGGCAGCCGATGCCGCATCGGAGCTGAGCGCGATGGTGTCCTCACCGGTGAGCTCCTCGAGCGCGCCCGTGACCACCCCCAGGTCCATCGTCGACGCGGTCGCGACCGGGTCGAGCCCCTGCACCGTGTACTGGTCCGACGTCGGATCGCCCAGCTGCACGAAGCTGAAGACCATCTGGCTGAGCACCACCGGGTTCGCTGCGGTCACGCCGGGCGTGCGGACGATGGATGCGACCGCTCCGTCCGACAGTCCGGACGCCCCGCCGGTCACCATCATGTCGGCCGTCACCCCGGCGCGGGACTGCGTGGTCGCTTCGGCCGCGAGGATCGACTGGGTGCCCACCTGTACGAGCCCGAGTCCGATCCCGAGCGCGAGCGGAATGATGGCGGCCGCGAGACGACGCGAGTTGCTGCGTGCGTTGGCTGCTGCGAGGAAAGCCGAGGCCGACTTCAGATGCCGCAGCGGTCCGCCGAGGATCGTGACGGCGACGCGCACCAGTCGCGGCCCGAGAAGGCCGGTGGCGACGATGAGCAGGAGCGCTGCCCCAGCGGGGCCCGCGACGGCGATCGTGCCGGGGACGAACAGCGGCACGGCACTGGCGAGCAGACCGATGATCCCGAGGCTGACTCCGGTGATCGCCCGCCCGCGCCCGATTCTGCCCGGTGTGGTCGACGCCTCCTGCAGCGCTTCGACGGGACTGATGCGTGCGGGGCGCCGGGCGGCGACGGCGGCGGCGAGTTGGGAGGCGGTGACCATGGCGACGACGGCGACGAGCGCCGGCACCGCACCGTAGGTGAGCGCGAAGTCCTCGGGGATCACACCCGCCTGCGCGAAACCGAACCGCATCGCACCGGCGAGGAGGAAGCCCGGGATCACTCCGGCGACAGCGCCGGCTCCCGATACGAGCAGGATCTCCTGCGCCACGATTCGATGGATCTGACCGGGCGTCGAACCGACGGCGCGCAGCAGCGCGAAGTCCCGCCGGCGCCGCTGGATGGACAACGACAGCGTGCTCGCGACCACGAAGAGGGCGATCAGGATCGCCGTGCCGGCGAACGACGAACCGATCGAGACGAGCGTCGCGCGTGCCGCGCCGGCGTCGAGGAACTCCGCAGCGCCGCGATCCTCGCCGGTGTACGTCGCCACGCCGGGCACCGCCGCATGAATCTGCGCCGCGAGGTCGTCGGGCGCGACGCCGGGTCGCGCGAACACTCCGACGACGTCGCTGTTCCGGACGTGCGGCGAGAAGGCGGTTGCCGCGTCATCGGCCAGGAAGACGTGCGCGGCGCGGGAGGGTTGGTCTCCGGCCGCGGACGTGGCGATTCCGACCACGCGGTACGCGTGGTCGACGCCGCCATGGGCCAGTTCGATGCCGGCGCCCAGGTCGGTCCGCGCCGCCAAGCCGGCATCGACGACGACCTCGTCGGCGCCGTGGGGGGCACGACCATCACTGATCCGATACGGAGTGAGCGAGGCGGAGCTCCAGGCGTGCGCTTCGATCGCCGATTCTCCCCAGGACATCGGAACCGTGGAGTCGGCGACGATTCCCTCGGTGCCGGGAAGCGCCCGGATCGCGTCCACTGCGTCGGCGGGGAGCGGGACCCGCTCGGGAAGCCGGTATGCCGCCTTCTCCGGGGTCTCGAACGTCTGGTCGCCGCCGACGATCACGTCGGCGGCGGCATAGCGCTGCGGGTCGACTCCACCTCGAGAGCCGGATTCGATCAGCACTCCCAGGCCCGTGGCGAGCATGGTGGCGGTGAGGACGGCCACGAAGACGCCGACGAGCGCACCCTTCTGCTGGCGGATGCCGGCCCAGATGAGGGCGTTCACCACTTGCCCGACTCGGCCATGCGATCCATGATCCGCTGGGTCGACGCGCCCGCCTCCGAGCCGACGAATGCGCCGTCGGCGAGGAAGACGACCCGATCAGCCCGCGATGCGACTGCGGGGTCGTGCGTGACCATGACGATGGTCTGATGCAGGTCCTGAGCCATCTGGGCGAGCAGATCCAGTACCTGCCGGCCGGTCCGGGAGTCCAGTGCCCCCGTCGGCTCGTCGGCGAAGACGGCATCCGGCCGGGTGATCAGGGCGCGTGCGATCGCCACTCTCTGCTGCTGGCCGCCGGAGAGCTCCGCCGGTCGCCGCCGCCGGAGCTCCTCGAGTCCGATAGAGCGTGCGATGCGGTCGAGCCAGTCCCGGTCCACCCTCTTGCCCGCCAACAGCAGCGGGAGGGTCACGTTCTGCTCCACCGTCAATGCCGGTAGCAGGTTGTAGGCCTGGAAGATGAATCCCACGTGAGTGCGACGGAACTTCGCGAGCCTGTTGGCGCGCATGCGCGAGATGTCGGTGTCGCCGATCCACACCGCACCGCTGGTGGGCGTGTCCAGTCCGGCCGCGGTGTGCAGGAAGGTGCTCTTTCCCGATCCGGAGGGGCCCATCACCGCTGTGAACGAGCCCCGCTGCAGGGCGAGATCGATGCCGCGGAGTGCGACGACCGCCGACGCGCCGGAGCCGTACTGCTTGACGACGGACTCCAGACGGATGGCGGGTACCGCCCCTGGTGAGACGTCGTCCGGCGTTCTCGATCTCAATCTGCTGGTGGTGCCGCTCATGCCGTGCCTCCTGGTCTGGGTCTGGCCGGGGGCGACTGGCGCGGACACTGAGGCCGACGAGAGGTGCTTCCGGTCCCCTTAAGAACCGGAGGGGTGCCTCAGGTATTCCGGTCGCGGTGGCAGGCCGAAGGATCATGCGAGGCCCACGTGGACCCGACCCGGCGACCGCAGCTGCGGCGGTTCAGTCGGCGGCGCTGGACTTCTTCAGCATCCGCATCATCTCCGCGGTCGGCTCGCCGATCGCGATGATGTTGCCCTCGCTGTCACTGAACCACGCACTGCGGAGGCCGTCCATATCGGCGATTCCATCGACGGTCTCCAGCCCGGGGAGGTCGTAGTCGTGGAAGACGACACCGCGCTCACGCAGAGCCGGGACGTCACGGTCGAGGTCGTCGGTCACGAGGTTGAGCGTGGTGTTCTCAGCCGTGCCCGCGAAGACGGTCCGATACACCAGCACCGTCATACCGCCGACGTCGAAGAACAGATTACCGATCTGCGCCTGCGCGTAGACCGGATCGCGTCCGAGCACGTCGTGCCACCACCGCTTCGCGCGGTCGAGATCCGATGCCGGTAGCACGGCCGTCGCCATGAGGTTCTCGAACATGATGAATCCTCAGTTCCAGAGCGTTGTCATGCGGGCGCCGGCCCGGCATGACGCCACGGCGACTCGGGCGCGGGATGTGGCTCCGCGCGCAGTATACGCCTCGGGAAGGCGCCGCAGAAGAGCCCTCGGAGCGCTCGATCACGAACGTCTCGCCAGCCGGCGGGACACCGACTCGCACCGTGCTCGGCGACACGGATGCCGGGTGAGAATTCACACTCTTTCGGACGCGTTCGGTCTAGAGTCACCCCATGGGCACCCTCGAATACAACAGCTCTCACCCTCCCATCGACGTCGAGGACGAGTTGCTCGTGCACCTGAAGGTCATCATCGGCACGAAGCTGCGCCGCCAGGAGAGTTTCATGATGACCTGGACCTCGCTGCCTCCCGCCGACGAAGGCCGCATGAGCGCGTGGATTCACCCGGCGATCCCGTTGGTGCTCGTCTTCGACAGCGCGTCGCCGCCGCCGGTCGACCCCGAGCGGGTCACCCGCATGATGAACAAGCTGAACGCGCGCGGCGAACTCATCGTCGACCGGTAGGCCGAGCGGCGATACCAGCCGAAGCGCGCCGCCCGGAGCCTCCGGCGGGCTCCGGGCGCCGCATGTGGATCACGGTCGGCCCGGAGGCGACCGGACGCGCGATCGGACACCGGTGGTCACCGCCGTCTCCGCCGCCGCACACCTCAGCGGCGATGCGCCGACGGGCCTCCTGCCTCGCGACGGCGGATCCGGCATGATGCCGGTGACCGTGCGGCGGCCGAAGCCCGCAGCGGTCATCATCTCGGCGAATCGCGCCGTGACCCATTCGGGGTCGTCCAGCACGACGGTCAGCGGGTCCATCTGGGCGACCGATGAGTCAGCGGCGAGCACTGCGACGACTGCGCTCATATCCACCTCCCTTCCGTTGGTCGTCGGAGCGACGCGGCTCAGGCGTCGATGCTCTTCACCTCGTGCTTGCGATCGCCGCCGTCCCGGCTGCTGATGCTGATCTTGCGCGGCTTAGCCTGCTCTGCGATCGGGATGCGAAGGCGCAGCACGCCTGCGGTGTAATCCGCATCCACGTTCTCGGTGTCCAGTGCGTCGCCGAGCACCAGCTGTCGGCTGAACACACCCCAGGGGCGCTCCGCGGCAACGGCATCGGCGGCGTCCGGAATGTGGCTGAGGCGCTCCGCCCTGATCGTCAGGACGTTGCGCTCGACGTCGATGTCGAGCCGGTTCGGATCGATACCGGGCAAGTCGAGCTCGACGACGAACTCGTCGCCGTCTCGCCACGCATCCAGCGGCATCCCGGAGGGTCTCGCGACGGTCCCGAAGACCTGCTGCGTGAGCCGGTCGAGGTCACGGAATGGGTCGTGTTGCAACAGCATGTGGATCTCCTCCATCCTCACTATCGTTGGCGTCCCACGCGACGATCTGTATCGCGTGGTATAGGTTTTATACATCGATAGAGACAGGTACGCAAGTGGAAGAGGATGACGTGGTTCCTGACGACTCGTCCGAGTCGCCGAGTTCGCGCGGGGTGTACGGGATCACCGTCGCCGCCGAGCTCGTCGGTCTCGGGGAGCAGACGTTGCGGCTGTACGAACGCAAAGGGCTGCTCGAGCCGAGCCGCACCGCGGGCGGCACCCGACGCTACAGCGAGGACGACCTCGCCGTCCTCCGTCGGGTCAGCGAACTGATCGACGCCGGGGTCAACCTTGCCGGGGCCCGGCACGTTCTCGAACTGGAGGCCGCCAACGAGCGGCTTCGGTCGCAGATCGACGATCTCACCGCGGGGTCTTGATCCGAGCGCTTCGTCGCGCTTCCTGCCACACCGTCGCCCGTGATGCAAGTGGCTGGCGGCGGAACGGCGGCTCGCTAGCGTGGACGGATGGGCGGGATGGAGACGATGGTACAGGTGCAGATCACGATCGACGGCGTGAGCTCGCTCGTCGCGCAGGGTCAGGATGTCGACGACATCCGCCGGCGGATCGAGGAGGCTGCCGCGACGACAGGCAAGTTCGTGGACTTCGTCGTGGTCGGGGACCGGACGGTGGCGGCGCTCATCACGCCGACCTCTCGCGTGACGATCAGCGCCGCCCCCGTGCGGTCCGATCCCCTTGATGCCGGCGACGCGTCCTACGCGTACGGCACGTACTTCGACCTGCTCTGACGGGACTCACTTGTCGCTGAGCTTGTCCTTGATCACTCCGGCCGCCTTGTCCACGATGTTCGGCTTCGCGTCCGTTCCGTAGAACCGGGGGTCGGGCTGGGTTGCCGGCGGCATCGGCACAGACGAGTCCGGCCCGTCGAGGTAGGAGAACTCCCCCTTCCCGTCGGGCGTCGGACCGGATGCCCACTGGCCCTCGGCAGCCGTCTTGCCGTCGGAGAAGTTGATGTACTGATAGCTGACGTCGCGGGCTTCCTGCGACAGCGGGAAGTTGATCGGCACCGGAATGTCCTCGGTGCCTTCTTCACGAAGCTCCTGCGCGGCGCGGATCCACTGGTTCTGGTGCATGGTGTCACGTGCCAGGAGGAAGGACAGCAGATCGCGCACCCCCGGGTCGTCGGTCATGTTGTAGATGCGCGCGACCTGCAGGCGCCCCTGCATCTCCGCGTTGGCGTTGGCGGTGAAGTCGGCCAGAAGGTTCCCGCTGGCGGTCACATACGACCCCTGCCACGGATTGCCGTTGCTGTCCACCGGGCGTGCACCGGCACCGGCCACGATGGCGGCCTGGACGTCCATGCCGCCGATCACTGCACCGAGCACGGGGTCGGCCGCCGCGGCCTCCTCGGACTGCTCGACGGGAGCCTTCTCCAGCAGCTGGGCGATCATGATGGCGAGCATCTCGACGTGGCCGAACTCCTCGGCACCGATGCCGTAGAGCAGGTCTCGATACTTCCCGGGGATGTGCGCGTTCCAGGCCTGAAAACCGTACTGCATCGCCACGGTGATCTCCCCGTACTGACCACCGAGCACCTCTTGCAAGCGGCGCGCGAAGATGGCGTCGGGCTTGGCGGGCGTCGCGTTGAACTGCATCTCCTGCTTGTGAAAGAACATCGAGTTTCCTCTCGTCGTCGTCGAACCGTGACGGCGACTGTACGACCGGAGACGATGTCGCTGAACGGGCTGGCACACGCCCCCGTAGGGGCGTATTCTGGCGCGCTGTTCGAGTGGCCTGTCCGGGCACTCCGCAGGACGCTCCGGACAGCACCCTTCAGATGATTTCGGCGCACGCTCACCCGTCGAGGGCCCGGATCCGCGTCCGTGCGATCTCACCGGCACGAGCGATCACGTCGAGCTGAGCGGGGTTGTACAACTCCGAGACCGCCTCTACGAAGACCCCCCGCGCGACAGTTTCATCCCGCAGGAGGTGATCGACGGGATCACCGATCCACGGGTGGTTCAAGAGGTTCCGGGCGAGGATCGGTGCGAGGTCATCCGCGAGCCGTTCACGAGTGTCTGCGTCCGCGGACGCGGGAAGCCGGTCGATCTCCCGAGCAACGCTGCCGACGTCAGAATCGAGCTCCACCATCTTCCGCAGCCCCGACATCGCCCGTTCGTCGTAGAGCTGACCGGCGATGTGGAGCATCGCGGTGTCAGACTCCGAGAGGCGTGCCGCGACGTCGGCGAACCGCGGGGGAGCATCGGGCGGGGCGTCGTCGCGAAGAATCGCCGCGACCTCGGATCTCGCCTGCTGGATCCGTTCGACATGCGCCCCGAGGTCGGCGTCGACCTGCCGCATGATCTCGCTCGCATCGGATCCGGTACCTGCAACCTCGGGGACCTGCGAAAGCGGAACGCCGAGCCTCACAAGCCGGAGCACGCGAAGCAGCGATACCAGTTCCCGCACACCGTACTGTTTGTACCCGTTAGGCCTTCTCGCCGGTTGCTCCAGCAGGCCGACGGCATGGTAGTGGCGGATGGTGTTCACGGTTGTTCCTGTGAGTTCAGCCAGCTGACGTGTACTCCAACCCACCGATCTCACCCCACCCGTCCTGGCCGCCCGGGAACGTCCGCTCTCAGGCTCAGCATGAGCGACCCGAGTGCGGGAACCATGCTGACAACGTCGGCGACTTGACCTCGCGTACCTGGTGAAAGCTGCGCGAGGGCTCGCAGGTCGGATCGCCGGTGCTGTGCTCGGGGTCGGGAGTCGAAATTTCTCTTCGGCACGGTGAGCGTTTCCATCGGTTCCTGTTCCTTCTTCTCTGGACTCGGTATCCACCCGGCTCAGTCCCGAGCGCCCCCGCCGACTTTCATCTGGTCGGATTCAGAATGCAGCGACCACCGCCGACATCGCATCGGTGGAACCTACCGACGCGCACCCTTATCGGTGACGCTGCTGAGGGATGTCAGCGAGGCCTCTGATCAAGGCGGTGGACAGGTGCTCCGAATGCGCACGGCCGCAGGGACGCACCCGTGGCGCGCTGTCCCTGCGACCGTGTCGTTCCGTCGTGCCGACGGAGAACCCTGCTCTGCTGTCTACTTCGCGGGCTGTTTCAGCTTCGCCGTCTCGGCACGTGTGGTCGGGTCGGTGAACGTCGGATTTCCGGAGTGTTCGCCCTTCTCGTTCAGAGCTGTCCACGACTCGTACGTCACATCCTCGAGCGGGAGCGGCTTGCCCGGTGCGACGATGGTGCGCGCCGGTCGCGCGCCCCCGAGGAGGAACTCGATCACGGGTCCATCCACCTCCTCCGTGCCGTAGGGGAAGACCCCGTGGATGCTCTCATTGTCGACAGCGATCAGGCTCGTGTTGGGAAGTCCGACTCCGGCGGCCCATCCCTGCTCGAACGGGGTCATCGAGTCGAGCTCACTCTGTACGACGATCGTCTCCGGGAAGCTGGCATCCACCTGCGGCTTGGTGGAGTCCGTTGGCCAGAACGCGCACGTCGGCGTCAGAAGCAGACCGAACTGCTCGGTCAGCGGAGCAACCTCGGCGGTGCGCTCCAGGAAGTCGTCCCAGTAGTCGAGCCCCTGCGTCCACTGCCCGTCGGTGCACGCGGTGAACTCGATCACGTAGTCATGGGTTCCCCTGATGAGCTCACCCGGCTGGGTCGCCGGAGGGCTGGCCAACAGGGCGAGCCGCTGATCTGCGATGCCCTGCAGTGGTTCTGGAAGATCTGTGCTCGCGACGATGCGCGTAGCCAGCTCGATCGGATCGACGACACCGGTCGCGGCTTCCGCCTCGGCGATCACGCTCGCGACAAGGCTTCCCGCAACCGGATACAGTGCCGGGGTCGAGAACGCGAGAGAGCCACTGGCTGCATTCCAGGCGTACTGCGCCGCGAGCGATTTCTCGGCCGGCTCGGTGGCCGCGAAATACCGCTCCCAGATCTGTTCAGGATCTGCCCCGAGCCCGATGGTCGCATCATTGCGCGCGATCCAGTTCATCAGATGAAGACGGAACTGGCGGTCACGCCCCTCATGAGCCGAGTTGTAGAGCGTCTGAATGGACGGCTGCGTCGAGTCCGTCGCCGAGTCCAGAACCATCCGCTCGATGTTGTCGGAGAAGAGCGCCCCGTACCAGGCTCCGAGCCAGGTGCCGTACGAGTAACCCATGTAGGTCACCGTGTCGAGGCCGAGAAGATGACGCATGAAGTCCATGTCATACGCGGCCTGCTCTGTGGTCATGGTGGCGACATCGGAGTTCTGGGAACACGCTTCGCCGATCGCCTCAGCTGCGGCCGAAGGACCGCCCGCAGGGTCGTACTCGTAGTCGCATGAGGCGTGGCTCGACTGGCCGAGTCCTCGCTGGTCGAAGCTCACGTAGTTCGTGGTCGCCCGCAGTTCGGGCGTGTACAGCTGGACGGCGGTGCTGTAGGAGAGGCCGGATGAGTACGGTCCACCCGGGTGGGCGATGATCGTCGTGTGGTACTCGGGGTCGGTCGCCTCGATGTTCTTGGCGTGGGAGATTCGGACATCCCAGGTGCTCTCGGGGTCAGGATTCAGCCAATCCCGCGGAACCTGGATGGTGGCGCACTCGACGTTGGACACGTCGGCTCCGGGGATCGGAGGGCCGTCCTCATTGAACTCGCACGCCTCCCACACCACCGTCTGCTCCGCCAATGGTCCGGCGAGGGCCACGACATCGGGGATGCCCTTGCCCGCGGTCTCAGATGGCGAGGCGTCCACTGGGCTGCAGGAGACGAGCACACCGGCCACCAAGGCAATGGCCGCCACGACGGCAGCCGCTCCGGCGATCGTCGGTATCCTTTGTCGGTTCTCCCCGGGGGAAGAGGTAGATCTCTCGTCGAACATGTCATTCTCCTGTCAGCTCATCACTCGATCGTTGGAATGAGTGCCGACGTCGTCCCTCGGCCACCCACGGACACAGCACACACGGTGTTCCCACCACAGAGTCAAGAGATCGTCTCTCCGTCGGACCGGAGACCTCCAACTGCGCAGTGCGCAGATGGAGGTCTCGCCGGTGTCTCTCATCTCGATCGAGACGTCGGCCGTGCCGGCGTGGGGCATCCGTGTGACCGGCGCTCCGACGTGTGAGAGTCCTCAGATGTGCAGCACGACCTCGTGTCGTGCATGCCGGGAGACGCGGCTCACGGCTTGTCGGGCTGAGGGGATACCAGGATCTTCGCGCCCAGTCCACTGCGCAGGGCATGTATCGCGTCGACGACGCCTTCCAGGGCGACTTCCTCGACCCAACCGGTCGTGTCGTAGAACCCCTCCGACATCGCATGGATCACCGCGTCAAAATCTGCCGGAAGATACGCGACTGCCCCGATGATCTCGGCCTCGGAAGTGACGAGGGGAGTGGGGAAGAACTCCATGGAACGCTCATGCAGAGCGACGACGACGACTCGCCCGCCCGGTGTCAGGCTGGCGAGCGACGAAGTGATGGCCGGGCCGACGCCGGCGGCATCGAATGCGACGTCCACTCCGTCACCATCGCTGATCGCAGCCACCGCTTCCGCGAGATCTTCGTTGACGGGGTCGACGACTATCGCACCGAGGGCCGCGATGGTCGCCCGCCGATCGGCGCTCGGCTCCGACACGAGCACCCTCTGCACGCCTCGGGCTTTCAGCGCGAACCAGACGCCGATGCCGATAGGACCCGCGCCCGCGATGAGGGCAGTTCCTCCGGACTCGACCCGGCTGCGCTCGACCGCATGCCAGCCGACCGCCATCGGCTCCACGAGCGCACCCAGCCGGAGGTCGACATTGTCCGGCAGGACATGGAGCATCGAGGCTGCGACGGTGGTGTACTCGGCCATGCCCCCGCCGTCGGACGTGACTCCGTGGAAACCGATGTTCTCGCAGATGTTGTACATCCCTCTTCTGCACGCCGCGCACTCGCCGCAGTAGTAGACCGGCCACACCGCGACTCGGTCGCCGACAGCGACATCAGTCACTCCCTCACCCAGTTCGGTCACCGTGGCCGAGAACTCATGCCCGAGGATCTGTGGCAGCGTCGAGCCGGTCACCGGATGCGGAGTCGTGAAATCCAGGCCCGCCGCTTCCGGCGAGTAGTACAGGTGCAGGTCAGAGCCGCAGATCCCCGTGAACGCGTTCCTCAGCTTCACCTGACCGCGACCGGGGGAAGGCTCTGTCACCTCCTCGATTCTCAGATCTTCCTTCGCGTAGAACTTCGCTGCTCTCATTTCTTCCTCCTCAGTGGATTGAGCACTCTGCCTTCTGACGGCAGGTACTCGCCTTCTGACGCAATGGGACACCCTGTTGTCGGCACAGGGTCAAGTGCGAGCGATCAGGTCGCGCTACTGCGACAGAATGAACTGGTGACGTCGCGCCCGACCCGGCGACATCTCGCTCGGGCCCAGCTGCGCTTCATTGAGCTCGTCCGACGCGCCCTGGCTCCACGGCTTCGGGCTCGAACCTGAGGTGATGACGCGGCACGCTGCCACGCGTCCCGTCGGGCTTCCAGGCCCAGACGCGAATCCTCTCCTGGACGCGCCCGAGGTCGGCGGCACCAGAACGCGCGCCGTTAGGCTGAGGTCCATGCCTGATGTCGTCCGATTCATCCGTGACACCCCGCTGGGGACGCGGATGACCGTGCGCAAACGGATCCCGGGCGGGTTCACCGACGCCGTCGGATACCTGCGGGCGTGCGGTGACCAGGAGTGCGTGGTGGAGACGCGGCGCGGACCGGTCTCCATCCGGCTGGACGAGGTGACCGCGGCGAAAGTGGTTCCTCCCCCGCCGCCGCGACGCGCACCTCGGTACTCGCCGCTCAGCTGATGGCGCGCTCGCGGACGCCCGACTGCCGACGCGGGTCTTTCGCCCTGCGGGGGCGAGAGACATCCGCGCACGGAACCGCGGACGCCACGCTTACGGAGCACGCCCGCGTCGAACCCCACCAACAGAAAATCCCGAGACGCGACAAGTTCATGAACTATGCAGCGACTCGGGAAAGTGGCGGAGACGGAGGGATTTGAACCCTCGGTCCCCTTGCGAGGACTCCACCTTAGCAGGGTGGTGCACTAGGCCTGACTATGCGACGTCTCCAGGCATCCGACTCGAATCCGAGCGCAGATGCGCCCTGCAATCATAACGGTTCCGCAGGCCGGCCACGAATCGGGATCAGCCGCCGCTGGAGTCCCTCGCGACCAGCTCCGGCTGGAAGCGCACCCGCCGCTCGTGCGGGACTCCTTCGAGCCCCTTCAGCAGCAGGTCCACCCCCGTCCAGCCCAGCAGTCGAGCGGGCTGGTGCACCGAACTGAGCGGCACGACGGTGGCCGACGCGAAGTCGATGTCGTCGTAGCCGACCATGGCGATGTCCTCGGGAACACGGATGCCGGAGCCGAAGCTGAACGCCTGCAGCAGCCCGACCGCCAACAGGTCGTTGGCCGCGAAGACGGCGTCCGGTCTGTCCTGGTCGACCCGCGCCACGAGCTGTTCACCGGCCGCACGGCCCTGCAGCACGGTCAGCGACGCCTGCTCGATGACCTCGAGTGACGCGCCGGGGGTGGCGGTGACGGCGGCTTCCGCGCCGCGCAGGCGGTCGGCGACCTGCTGCACGCTGCGCGGACCGCACACGAAGGCGATCCGTCTGCGACCCGCAGCGAGCAGATGCTGCACCGCGAGCCGACCGCCCTCGACGTCATCCACCGAAACCGAGGGATAGTCGTCGGCATCGACCTCTCGGTCGACCAGGACCACCGGCATCCCGCCCGCCGCGAAGCGGTCCAGCGATCCGAGGTCGTCGGAGGCCGGCGTCAGCAGGACGCCGTTCACCCGCTGCTCCTGGAACAGGGCCAGGTGCGCGTCCTGCCGCTCGACCTTCTCATCGCTGTTTCCGAGCAGCACGGTCATGCCCGCATCCGCGGCCCGGTCCTCGGCCCCCCGCGCGACCTCAGCGAAGAACGGGTTGCCGATGTCCGGCACCACCAGTCCGATGCTGCGGCTGCGTCCGGCCCGCAACTGACGCGCCGCGTCGTTGCGCACGAACCCGAGTTCTTTGATCGCCGCCAGCACGCGCTCCACCGTGCCCGCCGAGACGCGTTCCGGCCGGTTCAGCACATTCGACACCGTTCCGACCGACACGCCGGCCGCCGCCGCGACATCCTTGACGCCCACTGCCATGCAGCTTCCCTCCCCCTGCCGCCCATGAAGGGCGGGGACTCCACCTTCTCATTCCGAATGGACCTCACCCGGCAATGACGACCGATCTCATTCGAGAATGACGTCGGCCTCGTCGAAGAACTGGTCCACCGCATCATCGACCGACACGGTGCCGAGCCCGATTTCGCGGCCGAGGTCCCAGAACTTCTGTTCCAGCGAGCCGTACCCGACGACCGGCACCGGCGGCGCCTCGCCGACGCGATCCGCGACCGAAGCGATGTAGTCGGCCACCTGCTTGTCGACGCCTTCGAGGTCGGTTCCGGCCAGCTTGCTCGACGACGCGGGGAACCCCAGCGTGGTGCCGAAGATGCGCCCGGCCTCCTCGCTGTTGACGATGTAGTCCAGGAAGATCGCGGCCGCTTCGGGATGCTTGGTGTTCGGCGCGATGGCGATCTGCAGTCCACCCTGCTGGTAGAGGTCCTTGGATCCTTCGACCGCCGTGGGCGGTGCCACGATCGACATCGCCTTCGCTCCGGAATCGGCGAGGTACCCACCGAGGAAGTTGCTCCAGCTCATCTCGCTCGCGGTGAGCTGGGCGCCCAGACCGGACTTCGGGCTGATCTCCTCCAGCCGCTGCTGGGGCACCGTCACGCCGTCGCGCAGCTCTGCGCCGCTGGACCAGTAGTCCTTCAGCTCCTGCTTCGTGAAACCGAGCTCACCGTCATCCGTGTACAGGTTCTTCCCCTCGGCACGCAGCACGAGCTCGAACCCCTGGATGCGCTGCGTGTAGTCGGTGCCGCCGAAGACCTTCCCGTCGGACGCCGCAGTGAACGCCGCCATCCAGTCGTTGAAGTCCTCCGGACTCGAGCCCTCTTCGGGCGCGTCCACGCCGTACTCGGTGAGGAGATCCTCGTTCACGAAATTCGCCCACATGCTGTACCCGGTCGGCAGGGAGTACTGCACGCCGTCCAGTCGACCGGTGCCCAGCAGCGAGTCATCGAACGTCGAGAAGTCGATGTGGTCCTTCACCGTCGCGAGATCCAGCACGTGACGGCTCTCGGCGTACTGGCGCAGATAGCTGTCGGAGAACTGGAACACATCCGGCAGGCCCCCGCCGGCCGCTTCGGTCGCCCGCTTCTCCCAGTAGCTCGGGAAGTCGGTGAACGTCACCTTGACGGCGATGTTCGGATGCTCGTCGTTGAACGCCTCGATCAGCTGGTTGTAGCGGTCGGCCCGGTCGTCGTTGCCCCAGAAGGCGAAGTCGAGCGACACCTCCGCATCGGGGTCGTACGTGGTCGCGGGCTCGGCCGCAGCGCAGCCCGCCAGTATCAGCGCGCCGACGGCGACCGTCGCCGCACTGCCTGTCAGACGCGGGGTGTAGGACTTTCTCATCTCCGGGACCTCTTCCATAGAACTCTCGAACGGTGTGACGACAGACGATCTCAGCGGCGGCGGCGCACCGGTACGGCGACGACGGCCAGTGCGGCGCAACCGATCGCCGGGATGAACAGCGGGATCAGCGCCCAGGTCACCACGCCGACGAAGACCGCCGTGGCCGCGAGGTAGAGCGCGCCGACGGCATCCGCTCGCACGATCCCGGGAACGGCACGCACGGCCGCGCGCCACCCGGCCTGCGGTGACCATGCGCCGGCCGCGACCAGCACGCCGACCGAGAGTACGACGAGCCCCGCCCAGCCGACGACGCCCACGATCTCGCCGCCAGGCAACGCGCCCGTCCGTGCGAGCACGACGTCCACGGTCAGCACGGTCGCGATCAGCGCGGCCGGCACTCCGACGATCAGCGAGGGGAGGATGCCGACCCGCACGTCCTCCCAGAAGAGCGCTGCTCGGGAATCCGACGCCTGCACGAAGCGCCGCAGCTGGCGGATGCCGGCGGCCAGTGCGATGGGCAGCGTGACCACCGCCAGCGAGACGAGGGTGATCAGCAGACCGATCGTGAGGACCTCGCCGAAGAGCCCGAACTTGGCCTTCGCCCCGGGATGGGGGCCGGGCGTGAAATTCGCGTCGACGGGGCCTGCTCCCGAGCGCGCCTCGCGCGCTGCGGCCCTGCCATCACCTCGACGACGCGACGACATGCTCAGCCCTTCAGGCCCTGGGTGGCGACGCCGTCGACGAGGAAGCGCTGGAAGACGACGAAGAACAACAAGATCGGCACCAGAGCGACGAACGATGCGGTCACGGTGGCGCCGTAGTCGGCGCCGCCGGAGGAGGCGTCGTTGTAGAGCCGCAGGGCGATCGGGAGCGGATAGTTCTCCGGGCTGGTCAGATACAGCAGGGGGCTGAGGAAGTCGTTCCACGTCCAGATGAACGCGAAGATCGCGCAGGTGATCAGGGCCGGCCGGATCAGGGGCAGGATGATCGACCAGAAGATGCGCATGTGGCCGGCGCCGTCGATGCGCGCCGCCTCGTCCATGTCGCGCGGCATCTGCCGGATGAACTGCACCATGAGGAACACGAAGAACGCCTCGGTGGCGAGGAACTTCGGCAGGATCAGCGGGATGAAGGTGTCGATCCAGCCGAGCTGATTGAAGATGATGTACTGCGGGATGATCACGACGTGGAACGGCAGCAGCAGCGTGCCGATCATCGCGGCGAAGAGGATGCCGAGACCCTTGAACTGCACGCGGGCGAACGCGTAGGCCGCGAGCGCGGAAGAGATCACCGTGCCGACCACCGCGGACGCCGCGAGGATGAACGAGTTCAGGAAGAAGCGCCACATGGGCACCCCGGCGATGCCCTCCATGACCTTGCCGTAGTTGTCGATCGTGGGGTTGATCGGCAGCAGTCCGGGGTTCTGCCCGAACTCGTCGTTGGGCTTGAAGGTCGAGAGGAACAGCCAGACCAGCGGGTAGAGCACGATGACGGTCAGGATGATCAGGCCGACCATCCAGATCGCCGTCTGGACGCTCTTGCGCTTGACTCGGCGCGGTTCGGGGACGGCCACCCGGCCGGTGCTCTCGGCGGTCGTGGAGGTCATTTGTCGTCTCCTGCGTAGTGCACCCAGGACTTCTGCGTGCGGAAGAGGATGAATGCCAGCAGGGCGACCACGATCAGCAGCACCCAGGCGATCGCCGCCGCGTACCCCATCTGCCCGTCCGAGAAGCCGCGCTTGTAGAGGTAGACGGTGATGAAGTTGGTCATGCCGGCGGGTCCGCCGGTGCCGTTGGAGATGATGTACGCGGATGCGAAGACCTGGAAGGCTCCGATCAGCCCCAGCAGCAGGTTGAAGAACATCACGGGCGAGAGCATCGGGATCGTCACCGCGCGGAACCGGCGCCAGGCGCCCGCTCCGTCCATCTCGGCCGCCTCGTACAGCTCCTTGGGGATCTGCTTGAGGCCGGCGAGGAAGATGACCATGGTGGAGCCGAAGGTCCACACGTGCAGCAGGATCATCATCGGCAGCACCATGGCGGGGTTGCCGATCCAGCCGCCCAGGTTGATGCCGAAGATCTGCAGACCGCTGTCGACGGGTCCGTCTGTGGCGAACATCGCACGCCAGACGATGGCCACAGACACCGAGGCTCCGATGAGCGAGGGCGCGTAGAACGCCGAGCGGAAGAAGCCCGAGCCCTTGTCGCGGTAGTTGAGCAGCATGGCGACGCCGAGGGCTGCGGCGAGCGTGATCGGGGTTCCCACGAACACGTAGATCAGGGTGATCTCGGCCGACTGCAGGAACACCGGATCCTTGGTGAACAGCCGGATGTAGTTGTCGAAGCCGATCACGCGCGGCGGCTGGAAGATGTTGTACCGCGTGAACGACAGGTACAGCGAGTACACCATCGGCACGAGAGTGAGGCCGAGGAAGCCGATCAGCCAGGGGGTGAGGAACGCGTAGCCCGCAGCGGTCTCGCGACGGGCGCGCAGGCGCTGGCCGGGGCGGACCGGATTCAGGTCGCGGCGGCCCTTGCGCAGCAGGTGCGCGCTGGGCCGGTCTTCGGTGACGACGACCCTTGTCGCTGTGGTGCTCACGGGGCTCTCCTTCCGGGGGTGCGGGCAGGGGGGAGGATGCCGGCGGGTCGAAATCGTGCCGACCCGCCGACGATGCCTCACTGGTTGAGGACGACGTCCATCTCGGCGAAGAACTGCTTCACAGCATCATCCACCGTGATCGTCCCGAAGTTGAGCTCGGTGCCCAGCACACGGAACTTCTCCTCCAGGCTGCCGTAGCCGACGATCGGCACGGGCGGCGCGTCGCCGAGGCGGTCGGAGATCGACTCCTCGTACTCCTTGATCTGCGTGCTCAGGGGATCGAGGTCGGCCGCTTCCAGTGCGGTCGTGGAGGCGGGAAGACCACGGTTCGTGCCGAAGATCTTGCCGGATTCCGGCGAGTTGATGAGGAAGTTCACCAGCGTCGCCGCAGCCTCGGGGTGCTTGGTCTTCGCCGAGATGGCGTGCAGCATCGACGGCTTCAGATACAGGTCCTTCGCACCGTCCTCGGTCACCGGCGGGGCGACGAGACCCAGTTCGGTGTAGCCCTCACCCAGATTGCCCAGGTATCCGGCGCCGAAGTTGTCCCACGTCAGCTCGCTGGCTGTCTTGGCCGAGTCGAACGGGCTGAGCGGCGAGATCTCCTCGACCTGCTGCTGGGGAACGACGACACCGTCGCGGGCGTCGTCTCCCTCGTTCCAGAACTCGGCGAGACGCTTCTCATCGAAGCCCGCGGTGCCGTCCTCGTTGAACAGGTTCTTGCCCTCGCTGCGCAGCTGCAGTTCGAAGTTCTGGATGCGACCGGTGTAGTCGCTGCCGCCGTAGAAGGCGCCACCGGCGGCGTCGGTGACCGTCTTCATCCAGTCGGTGTAGTCGCTCCAGCTGCCGCCCTCGAAGTTCTCGACTCCGGCGGTCTCGAGCAGCTTCGGGTTGGTGAACAGCCCCCACGCGTTCGTGGAGGTCGGGATCGCATAGGTGGTGTCCTCGACCACGCCGATCTTGAGGATGTTGTCGGCGAGGGACTTCTTGTCGATGATGCCGCCGATGAACGGGTCGAGATCCAGCAGCAGACCGTTCTGCGCGTACTGACGCAGGTAGGAGTAGTCGAACTGCATGACGTCGGGCAGGCCGCCGCCGGCCGCCTCGGTCTGGCGCTTCTCCCAGAACTCGGGGAAGCCGAGGAAGGTCGAGTTGACCTTGATGTTCGGGTACTCCTCGTTGAACGCGTCGATGGCCTGGTTGTACAGGTCGGCGCGCACGTCGTTGCCCCAGAACGCGAGGTTCAGTGTCACCTTCTCGTCGGGGTTGTACGTGGCTCCGGGTTCCGCCGTGTCTCCGGCGCAGCCGGCCAGAACCAGCGCCGCGCCGGTCGCGAGCGCGGCTCCGGCCACCAGTCGCTTCTTGCTGAACATCGTTGTCCTCTCTGTGAACGTCCGCCTTCGGCCGAGCCGAGGGACGCCCATGTCCATGTAGGGTGCGGGCGCGCTGTCCGAGGGTCCGTGGGAAAGCGCTTCCCTGCAAACTAACCCAAATTGAATCGTTTTTCAACACCACTCCTGACACGCCAGAACACCGTGTCCCAACCGTGACTATATGGCTCGGAGTCGCCCGTCTTCGACCACGAGCCGCGCACGGTGCACCGCGGAGCGACGCACCTCACCGCTCGCCGCGTGCACCGGGGCATCGGCACGCCCGAAGTAGTAGAACCAGAGGTCCCCACCCGCGCGCACATGAGCACCGTGATGACCGTGGCCTCCGTTCGGCGCCGATGCGAGGATCACGTCATCCGGACCGCCCTGACGGGACCAGCGGATGCCATCGTCGGAGCGATGCACTCCCATCCCCCGCCATTCGTCCACGATCATCCACCAGTGCCCGCCGAGTTCGAACACATCGGGCCCCTCGTGCGGGTTCCCGCCGACCGCGACGCCCTCCAGGTCCCAGTCCCGAAGGTCGGGCGAGGACGCCACCATGGTGACCGAGTCCGCGGCCTCGTCTTTGTACCATAGCCGCCAGAGCCCGTCGGGGGTTCGCGCGGCCGCCGCATCGATCACCCGATCGCTGCTCAGCGCGAGCGGCCCGACCCGTCGCCAGGCGCGCAGATCATCGGAGACGTACTCGACGATCTCGCGCACATGACCCGGCCAGCGGTCGGGGATGCCGTCGATCTCGGTCAGGTGCATCCGCCACTGCCCGCCGTCCCAGATCACTTCCGGCGCCCAGTGGGTGCGATCGACGAGGGCCGGCGGCGGTCCGGGCTCGAGGAGGAGTCCGGATGCCGTCGGCTCGAGCGTCCCGACGTACTCCCATGCCAGTCCGTCCGCGGACGCAGCGACGCCGATGCGGCTGCCGTGCACCCAGGCGACCCCCGGTCCGGGATCCGCCAGGCTCGCCCTGCGCTGGGTGTAGAACATCCACCAGCCGCCGTCCTCGTCGGTGACGACGCGGGGGTCGGTGGCTCCGTCGTACACGGGATCGCGATAGAGATCGCTCATCGCCGCAGGTCCTGCACGGGGCTCGCGAAGCCGGCCCTATGGGTCGGGTGCGACGCCAGCAGCTGCGGGGTGATCACCGCTCCGTCGGCGGCCGCGGATGCATAGATCGCGGCGACGAGCTCGAGGGAGCGGGCAGGCGCGTCAGCCGTCGGGGGCAACGGGGTGCCGTCGAGCAGGGCGTCGAAGACGTCGCGCAGCAGCGGCGCGTGGTCGCTGCGCTCCTCGGCATCCGGGAACGCCCATCCTTCCGCCTCGGCCTCGAAGCCGGGAGCCGCGGTGATGCGCCAGTCGTCATGGCCGTGGCCGTAGAGGTGATCGACCGTGACAGTCGCCTTCTGCGTGTCGATGCGGATCGAGCTGGTCTCCCGCGGCGACACTGCGCTGGTGATGACCTGCGCGACGACCCCGGCCTCGAACACGATGGTCGCCGTGGACACGTCCTCGGTCTGCGTCTCGCGGTCCAGGCGGAACAGGCGCCCCTGCACGCTGGTCCAGGCGCCGAGCAGGTGGGCGAGCAGATCGATCTGGTGGATCCCGTGTCCGAGTGTCGTACCGCCGCCCTCGGTCTCCCACTTCCCGCGCCACGGCACGGCGAAGTAGTCGGCGTCGCGGAACCACAGCGTCTGACACACCGCGACCAGCGGACGGCCCAGCGCCCCGCTGGTGAGCAGTCCGCGCACGTGGGCTGCAGCGGTGCCGGTGCGCTGCTGGAAGACGACGGCCAGCTGCCGGTCGGCGGCGAGCGCAGCAGCGCGCATGTCGTCGAGCTCGTCGAGCGACGGCGCCGGCGGCTTCTCGACGATCACGTGTGCGCCGGCGGCGAAGGCGGCCAGCGCCTGCGCGCGGTGCGGTCCGGGAGGAGTGCAGATCAGGACGACATCCGGATGCTGTGCGGCGAGCATCTCCTCATAGTCGCCGTACGAGTCGGGTACGTCGTACTCGGCGGCGAACCCGGCCGCGCGTTCGGCGCTGATGTCGGCGACAGCGACGAGTTGCGCGCGGGGGTGCGCGGCGACAGCCTTCGCGTGCAGGTTGGCGACGGATCCGGTGCCGACGAGCACGCACCGCAGCCGGCGGTCGGATGGGGTGCGGGGCGACATGATCCTCCTCGGGGACGGATCGATCATAACGATTCAACCGATGCGTCGCGTGCGATGCGGAGGAGCTCCCGCAAGGCATCGGCGATGCGCGGCGCGTCGTCGGCATCCGCGTCCGCGATCCCCACCGCATAGCGGAACCGGATGGTCTCCCCCGCCGGCACCTGCACTTCCTCGCTGAAGAACGGTGCAGGGTTCAGCGCAGCGTACTCCTCGGAACGGGCGAACCACTGCGGTGGATGGTGGGGGTTGTCCTCGGCATCCGCCATCACGATCAGCGACGTGTCGTCGGTGACGTCATGGCGACCCGCGAAGCCCATCCACGTGTACCGCTGCCCCCGCACGTCCGAACCGGTCGCGATGCCGTCGACCGTGACCACGCGTCCGTCGGTGAATGAGCGGGGTCCTCGCCAGAACAGGCCCCCGTAACCGGCGTTCTCGCGGCCCCTCGTGGTGGGCGAACCGATCGCGATGGTCGCGTCCGTCACGTTCGTCATCGCCGTCTCGAAGGTGAGCGCCCAGGTGGCGTGGTCAACGATGCGAGCCGTCAGCGTGCGGTCCTCGGTGAACATGCGGCGACCGGCCTGCGAGATCCAGTCCAGGTCGTGCGCGAACGTCACGACGCCGCCCTCGACGATCGCGGACGTCGCGTCGAGGTGATGCTGCGTGCCGTCGTTCGGCAGCTGGACATAGCCCTCCCCTCGCACGTAGGTCGGTCCGCCCCAGAAGTTCTCGTGATCGACGACCGGCAGTGACCAGGCGAGACCCTTGTGCCAGACGTGGTCCCAGGGGCGGAAGAGGCTCACCACGCGCCCCGCACGGGTGCGGATGGGGTCGAGGTACGGCTTGGGCGACTCCAGCTGCGGGGAATCCGGGCTGGTGACGTAGCGAAACAGATCGACGTCGCCGTCGGAGACGACGATCGCGGTGTCGGAGCGGGTGAGCGCCAGGGTCATCGGTGGTCTCCTTCGAGAGGATGGGATGCCACCTCGACGGTGGCGCAGACGAAGACCGAGCGCAACCGCGCACGCCGCGGGTGAGGCTTGGTCATGCTGTTCCTCCCCGCTCGTCCCGTGCCGCATCCGGCAGCGGGATGGCGCCGGTGATCACCGGCGGTCGGCCGTTCTGAGCCTGATGCAGTTGGACGTAGCGGCCGCCGAGGGTCATCAGATCGGCATGGGATCCCTGCTCGACGATCCGCCCGCGCTCGAGCACGGCGATTCGGTCGGCCCGCCGCACGGTGGAGAGCCGGTGGGCGACGATGAGGGTGGTGCGGCCGTGCATGAGCCGTTCGAGCGCCTCTTTCACGAGCACCTCGGATTCCGGGTCGAGTGCACTGGTCGCCTCGTCGAGCAGCAGGATGCGGGGATCCCGCACGAGAGCGCGGGCGATCGCCAGCCGCTGACGCTGCCCGCCGGACAGGCGCGCGCCGCGCTCACCCACGACGGTGTCCCAGCCGTCGGGCTGACCGTGCACGAAGTCCCACGCGTTGGCGTCGCGCAGCGCCTTCTCGACGCGCTCCGGTGTGGCCTCCGGTAGCCCGTAGGCGACGTTGTCGAAGATCGACCCTTCGAAGAGCACCGACTCCTGCGGCACGACCGAGATCGACCGCCGCACGGTGCGCACGTCGAGTTCCTGCAGGTCCTGACCGTCGATGAGGACGCGACCACTGCTGGGGCGCACGAATCCGAGCACGAGGTTCAGCAGCGTGGATTTACCCGATCCGGACGATCCGACGAAGGCGACCGTGTCGCCGGGAGCGATGCGCAGATCGATCGCCCGCAGGGCGTCCTCGCTGGCGTCCGGATAGCGGTGGGTCGCGCCGTCCAGCACGATCTCGCCGCGCACCTCGCCCACCACGCGCTTGCCGGAGTTGTGCTCGACGTCGGGGTCCTGAAGCACCTCAGCGATCGAGCGGACGGATTCCAGTCCGCGGGCACCGACCGGGATCAGCATGAGCAGCTGCGTCAGTCCGCCCGTGAGCAGGGTGAAATACGTCGAGAGCATCACCACCTCACCCGGCGAGATCGGCAGGATCCCCGTGATCGCGAACACCGCGGCGAGCATCAGGCACGCTGCGCCGAGCAGCTGCATGGCCACCCACGAGACCGAGGCGACGCGACCGTTGAGCAGGTCGAGGTCCAGTCCGGCGCGCCGCACACCGTCGGCGCCATCGGCGACCCGGGTGATGGCCGTCTGCTCGAGTCCGTGCGCGCGAGTGACCGGGATGAGCGAGGCCATCTCGCCGACCCGCGCCGAGAGCGTCTCGATCTCACGGCGGAACACCTCGTTGCGACTCTGGGAGCGCTTGCGCATGCCATAGCGGATGCCGATGGCGATCGGCACAGCCAGGGCGTACACCGGCAGGAACTGGGGCACGGCTATCGCCGTCATGCTCAGCGCGCCGAGCATGACCATCGTCGAGGAGAGCAGTGGATGCGTGACCTGCTGCAGCATCAGCTCGACGTTCTCGACATCGCGCACCAGCTTGGTCTGCACGATCGAGGCGCTCACGCGCGTGTGGTACCCGATTGACAGGCTCTGCAGCCGGGCGGTCAGGGCGTTGCGCAGGTCGGCGCCGAGATCGCGCACCACGGTCATGAAGTTGCGCGTGTAGATGAGGTGATTCGGGTAGTTCTGCAACAGCAGCACGGCGGCGAGTGCGAACCACCACAGCACGTCGGTCACTTCACCGCCCGTGGCGACGATGTCGATGATCGCGGCCGTGATCACCGGCAGGAACCACACCGGCGTCTCCTTGACGGCGAAGGCCAGCACGGCCGCCGCGAGGCGCCACGGTCGGCGCGTGACGAGGCGGAGCGTCGAGCGCGTCGGATGCCGTCCGTCAATCAGCGCCGCCGGATGGGAAAGCGCTTTCTGACACATGCGTCCATCGTACGGTGATCGCACGGTCCCGCCAAGTGGCGACCTTTCCTCACTGTCGCGAGAGCGCCTCTTCACCGGATCGGGCGCCTGCCACCCACGTCCGCACGGCTTCATCGTCCAAGACGCCGTCCGCCACCATTCCGAAAAAGCGCCGCCGCAGCTTTTCTCCCGGACGCAGCTCCACCGCGTCCTTCCACGCCACCGCCGAGCCGATTCCGGGGTAGCTGTCGACCCGGACGAACCACGGGTCTATCCGGGTCACGGCGTCCGCACCGGCGAGCACGATCGTCGCCCTGCCACGGGGAAAGGATGCCGAGAGCGCGAGCCAATCCGCGACGCTCCCGTGCGTCTGGGCCTCGCCGCGGCCGTCCGGAGTGCGCACCCGCACGTCCTCGACGGGTGGGAGCCGCCAGGCGAGCCCGCCGTATCCTCCGCCGGGCCTGCCGTTCGGTCCGGGCCCCGACAGGACGACCGTCTCAGCGCCGCTGGGCTCGAGGACAAATTCGAAGGAGAACTGCCATGCGCCCTCCCCGCGCTCCACCTCGAAGACGTCCCGCTCGCGCAGGAGGTCACGGTCGTCGGGGCCCCGCCAGACCGATTCCAGGCGCAGCAGCCCCACACGGTCCTCGATCACTCGCGGCACGATGCGTCCATGGTCGGCGAGCCACCGGTAGCCGCGCTCTCGCGTGTAGGTGCGTCCTCCCCAGAAGTTCACGCCGGACACATCCTGCAGCGCCACGGAGAGCCCGAGGTGCCAGTCATGATCGACGGGGTGGGCGTCGGTCACCACGACCCCTGCCGGAGTGGCCAGCGGGTGCAGGAACGGACGCGGCCCCGAGGTCTCCGCGACGTCCATTCCGTCCTGCCACGAGCCGACCGTCGTGACGCTGTCTCCGTCGACGGCGGTGATCGTCCGCGGGGTGGTGGGTGCCGGCGCCCAGGGCGCACGGAGCTCCGAGAACAGGGCGCCGGCCCGCGCGGTGCGCTTCATCCATTCCTCGGCGTCCTCCAGCACCCAGCGCTCCCCGTCACGGCGCACACCGGCCGACCCCGGGGGCACTTGGCGCGGTGCGTGCGCCCGTCGAACGGCCTCCATCACCGTCATGAAAGCGCCGACGTCGCTGAGAGCCGCCGACATCGGCGTTCCGGAGCGCCGATGCTCCACGAGCTCGGCGAGCAGATCTCCCGGATCGTGCTCGGTGACGACACCGTCGATCTCCACGGTGTCCTCCTTGTAGGAGTACACCGCGTCGCACTGCCCGGTGCGCACCTCGATCAGGGGGATCCGCTGCTCTGCCGCACACAGGGTCAGAGCCGCCGAGACGACTCGCCCGTCGTCGAGCCTGATCCGGACGCTGGAGAGGTCGTCGGCCTGGATGTCGTTCAGGTGCAGTAACTCCACCTCGACCGATGCCACCTGGTCGGCTCGGCGTGCCCCTGCCACGCGCAACGCCGTGATGACGGCATGCGACAGGGGGTTGGTGACCACACCGTCCAGTACCGGCTTCCCGTCCATCTCGCGGCGACCGGCCCAGACGGATCGCCGCCAGTACTGCGGTGCTCGAGTCCAGGAGCCCCACGCCGCGACCGAGGTGACGGGTCCCAGCGTCTGCAGGTGCCCGATCGCGGAGGACGCCAGGCTTTGGAAACCCACCTGCACAGCCCTCCCCGTGCGCTGCTGCGCGGCCAACAGCTTCAGGTAGTCGCTCCAGGTGGGAGTCGGCGGCTTCTCCAGGTACACATCGCACCCCGCAGTCATCGCCAGTTCGGCCAGCGCGGCATGCGTGCCGATCGGCGTGGCGATGATCGCGATGTCAGCGCGGACGCCGGCGGCGATCGCCTCCTCGAGTGATGCCCACCAGAGCTCCAGCGGGACTGCTTCGACCGGGCCGGCCGGGTCCACGAGGCCCACGAGCTCGAAGTCGGCGGTGCGCGCGGACAGCCGCTCGAGATGCACCGCGCCGTATCCCCTCGCACCGACCAGGAGGATGCGAGTCCTCACCGGAGCGCCCGGGCGTCGATCAGCACGGCGTCTGTCGTCCAGCGGCGCGCGTTCTCGCTCAGGGTCAGTCCGAGACCGGGTCGATCGGGCACCAGCATCCGCCCATCCCGCAGTTCGTACCGTTCCTCGAAGAGCGGATCGAGCCATTCGAAGTGCTCGAGCCACGGCTCCGTCGGGTACGTCGCGGCGAGATGCAAGTGGATCTGCATCGCGAAATGAGGCGCGAGGGTCAATCCGGCCTTGGCCGCCGAGGCGGCGATCTGCAGGAACGGCGTGATCCCGCCGACGCGAGGCGCATCCGGCTGGATGATGTCGCATGCCCTCGCATCGATGAGGCGTTCGTGCTCCAGCAGCGACGTCAGCATCTCACCGGTCGCCACGGGTGTGTCCAGCCGGCGAGTGAGGTCGGCGTGGCCCTCCGCGTCATGGGCGTCGAGCGGCTCCTCGATCCAGACCAGGTCGAACTCGTCGAGCGCGCGCCCCATGCGCAGAGCGGACGCTCGATCCCATTGCTGGTTCGCGTCGACCATCAGAGGCACATCGTCGCCCAGATGCGCCCGGATCGCCGTCACCCGACGCAGATCCTCAGCGCGGTCGGGCTGGCCCACCTTCACCTTGATCCCCGCGATCCCCTCGGCCAGCGAGGCGTCGGCACGATCGCAGATCTCGGACACGGAGGCATGCAGGAATCCGCCCGAGGTGTTGTAGACCCGCACCGAGTCGCGGTAGCCGCCCAGCAGGTTCGCCAGCGGAAGATCCGCCCTGCGCGCCTTCAGGTCGTAGAGGGCGATGTCGATCGCGGCGAGGGCCTGGGTGGCAGCACCCGATCGGCCCACCGATGCCCCGGCCCACAGGAGCTTCTCGTAGATCCTCGGGATGTCGCTCGGGTCCTCCCCGATCGCCTCTCGGCCGACTTCGGCGGCATGGGCGTACTGCGCCCGTCCCCCCGCGCGCTTCGAGTACGAGAAGCCCAGCCCTTCGAAGCCCTGCTCGGTGTGCACCTCGGCGATGAGCATCGCGACTTCCGTCATCGGCCGTTGCCGACCGGTGAGCACCTTCGCATCGGATATCGGCGTGTCCAGGGGGAGCGTGACCGCCGACAGGCGCACCTCACGAATTCGGTCCTTCACCATCGAGCCCATCATCCCTTCACCGCTCCTGCACTCAGGCCCTGCACGAGGTACTTCTGAACGAACGCGAAAACCAGCACCACGGGCAGCGCCGCGACGACCCCACCGGCAGCAAGCGCACCGAAGTTGACGCTGAACTCGCCGAGCATGTAACTCAGCCCGATCGGGATGGTGAAACGATCCTGGATGCTGATGAACATCAGCGCGAACAGGAAGTTGTTCCAAGCTCCGATGAAGGCGAACGCCCCGATCGCGACGATGGCGGGGCGCAGGAGCGGCAGCACCACCACCCGGAACGCACGCAGGCGGCTGCAGCCGTCTACCCAGGCCGCCTCCTCGAGTTCCCGCGGGACGTTCCGGATGAACCCGGACATCAGGATGATCGACAGCGGAAGTTGGAAGGCCGTGTCGGCGATGATCAGGCTGAACAGGTTGTTCACCAAGCCGAGACCCGCGAACACCTGGAAGAGCGGGATCAGCATCATGGCACCCGGCACGAACTGCGTGCACAGCAGGAAGAGCATGAACGCGGTCTTCCCCCGGAACGTGAATCGTGCCATCGCGTACCCACCGGCCAGCGCGATGACCGTCGTGAAGACCAGAGTCAGCACCGCCACGTACACGCTGTTCAGGAAGAAGACGTCGAATCCGATCGACTGCCACACGACGAGGAAGTTGTCGAGGCTGAACGGAATCGGCACGGGCGCGTTGGAACCCGGCTCGCGGAACGCGAACAGGAACATCATGTAGAAGGGCACGAGCGTGAACAGCAGGTACAGCCACAACGGACCGAAAACGTGCAGCCGCAGCGGACGCTTCCGACGTCGCACGGGTCGGCCGACGACCGACACATTGAGGATCGACTGCGTCTCCGAAAGTGTCTGAGACATCGTCAGTCCTCCTTTCCGAATCCGGTGAGTCTGAGATAGACGACTGTGACGGCGGCGAGGATGACGAAGCCGACGACCGTCAGCGCCGAGCCGTAGCCGAAGTCATTCGACCTGATCGCAGTGTTGGCGATCAGAAGCGGCAGTGTCGTGGTGGCGCCGGCGGGACCGCCACCGGTGAGCGTGTAGAGAAGATCGACATTGTTGAATTCCCAGACCCCGCGGAGCAGTGTCGCCAGCACGATGGCATTCCGCAGGTGCGGCAGAGTGATGTGCAGGAATCGCTTCCAGGAGTTCGCACCGTCCACCTCGGCGGCCTCATGCAGCTCCTTGGGGACGGATTGCAGATCGGCCAGGATCAGGATCGCGAAGAACGGCACTCCGCGCCACAGCTCCGCGACCACGGCGGCCCAGAAGGCCGATTCCGTACCCGCCAGCGGCGATACGCCGTGCTCGACGGCACCCAGATTCGCCAGCACTCCGACGAGACCGGCACCCGGGTTGTAGAGCAGGAGCCAGATGGTGGTGGTGAGCACACCCGACACCGCCCATGGCGAGAAGATCAGGGCGCGTGCCAGCCCTCGGCCGATGAAGGTCTCGTTGACGATGAGGGCCAGGATGAGGCCGAACACCAGCTGCAGTCCCACCTCGACGACGACCCACTTGAACGTGACCCAGAGACTCTGCCAGAACGCCGCGTCACCGGCCATTCGCACGAAGTTGTCGATGCCGACGAATCCGTCGTCCCACGGCTGCGCCAGGTTGTAGCTCTGCAGGCTCAGCGCGACCACGTTGATGATCGGGTAGATGAAGAGGACGACGAGCAGGATCATCGTCGGCGCGATCAGCAGGTACGGCGTGGATACGCGCGAGTGCCAGCGCGGGGGCCGCACCCCGGCGAGGCGCGGGCCTCGCCGGGGACGGACGATCGTGGTCCCGGTCACGTCACTTGCCGTTCCGGTCGCGGTAGGCGGCCTCGGCTTCTGTGAACAGATCGGCAGCCTGGTCGAGGAACTTCTTCACGGACAGTTGACCCTGCAGCACCTGCTGCCACGGCGTCTGCAGCGTGACCTTGGCGATCGTCTGGTACTCGGGCAGGTAGAACGGCTCGTGCAGCACCTGCGTCTGCGGGTCATCGATCGCGGCGATCGCCGCGACCAGCGGCTGGCGGTCCTTGACCCATGCATCGTCGAAAGCGGGCTTGCTCATCGGGATGTAACCGAGCTCCTCGGAGATGTACGACACGTTCTCCGGCTTCATCAGGAAGTCGACGAACTTCCAGGCCTCCTCCTTGTGCTCGCTGCCCTTCATGATCGCGTTGCCCAGGATCGTCTGCCCGGATACGGTGACGGGTCCCGCTTCTGAGGGGAACGGCTGAACGCCGGCGACGTTCTCCGCTCCGAACTTCTTCACGTTGTCGGTGTACGAGCCGAGATTGTGGTTGAACATCACCCCCTTGCCTGCACCGAACTGCGCCACCATCGCCAGATAGTCGGCATTGAGGTCCGATTTCGCCGTGACCTTGCCGTACATCTCGACGTAGCGCTCGAGCGCGGCGACGTTGCGGGGATCGTTAAGAGTGGACTTGCCGTCGTCGTCGATGAATGAGCTCACTCCCGATTGCCCGTACATCGCGTCGAGCAGCTGCGGGAAGAAGCCGTTTCCACCGCGGATGATGTAGCCGAACACACCCTTGTCGGCGTCGGTCATCTTCTCTGCCACTTCGTAGAAGTCGTCCCAGCTCTTCGGCTCGGCCACGCCGGCGTCGGCCAGCAGGTCCTTGCGGTACCAGAGCACGTTCGCGAGCCCCATGGTCGGCGTGAAGTACAGCTTGCCGTCTGGATCTGCCGTTCTCGCGTTGGCGAGGGCGGACTCGGGGATGTTCTCGGCATACTCGCTCTGCGCGAACCAGTCGTCGAGCGGCTCGACGGCATCGCGTGCGGTGAGATTGGAGACGTTCACGATGCCGGTGTCCAGGATGTCCGGGACCGAGCCGGTGGAGACCGCGTTGCTGATCTTCTGCTCGGCGGAGTCGCCGGGAAGGTAGAGCAGTTCGACCTTGATCTCCGGATTCTGCTCCTCGAAGCGCTTGATCAGCTCGCCGTTGACGCGATTGGCGGTCTCCGGGTCCCCTCCACTGGTCCACCACTGCAGGGTGACATCACCCTGCTCCGCGGCGGGGGTCGCGGAGCAGGCCGTGCCCACGGCAAGAGTGGCGGCCATGATCGAAGCGGCCAGCAGACGACGGTGTTTACTGTTCATGAGGTGGTTCCTTCGTGGGTGTCGGACATGGTCTGCGCGGAAGCGCGGTGAGATCCAGGACGGAATCGGCGATGGTGGAACGGTCAGCTCCGCCGACCAGACGCCGTCCCGCGGTATTCGTCGGCGAAGAGCTCCGCCGAACGGTTCATCACGATGGAGACGGCGTCACCGTCGGTTCCGAGCGTGAATTCGAGCTGTGCGAGATAGTCGCCGTCGACGTGCGTGCGCACGTACAGGGTTGTGGCGTCGACCCAGGCTCCCGCGCTGCGCGAGGGGTATCCGTAGCCGGGAAGATGGTGTTCGACGAAGTCGCCGATCCCGAAGGGGATCTCCCGGACGGAACCGGAGACCGTGGTCATCACCAGCTTCCCGTGCGTCGTGTCTGTGACGGCCTCGACGCGGACGAGGTCCGTCTCGCCCGGCAGAAGCGTCCACGCTCTGCGAACGGCCGGCGGAGGCTGCATGCCGCGCGGAGCGGCTGGTGCGAATGAGGACGATCTCGACAGCGTTGTCGTCGCAGGTGCCTGGGGTACGATCGCCGGCAGCAGTTCGTCCCACACGGCGTCGAGGAGCGCGTCGAAGCCGAGGCCCTCCGGCTGGTTGTCACCCGTCGCGACGACAACCAGGTCTGCTTCGGGAATGCAGAGCGCGACTTGGCCGCCCATCCCGAGCGCCGCGAAGCCGCCATGTCGCGTGCGCCAGAACTGGTATCCGTATCCCTGCCTCTGGTCAGGATGTCTGTTCGGGCTGGAAAGGGTCGACACCTGATACGACGTCGCCGCACGCATGTACCCCTGCGAGACGATCTCCCGGTCGCCGCAGCGACCGGCGCGCATGCAGAGCAGAGCGAAGCGCGCGAGATCCCGCGGCGTGCTGAAGAAGCCGGATCCGCCGTGGGAGACTCCCGCGTCATTGTGCTGGATCTCACGCCACGACGGACCACCGCCACGCGCGGCGGCGTCGGCGCCCTTCGGTGTCTTCAGTGACCGCAGCGGTGTCTGGCAGCCGATCGGCCCGAGCACGCGGTCCTGGAGATGCTCGGTGATGGACCGCCCGGTGAGCCGTTCGACGATCGCCGTCAGTACGACCGTGCACGACGTGTCATACGTGAACGTCGTCCCGGGGTGCTTTCCCGGCGGCAGGGTGACGAACGTGCGCACCCAGTCCGGGTCGGCGGTGCGCTTGTAGGTGGTGGACAGATGCGGGCCGGTCATGGTGAGCAGATCTCGCACACGCGAAGCGGCGATCCAGGGGTGCACCGGCAGATCGTCGTGCTCGTCGCCGAGAAGGTCGAGGATGCGATCGTCCAGGTCCAGCAGGCCGTCGTCGATCAGAGTGCCGACGGCTACCGCCACATACGACTTGCTCACCGAGTACAGCCGATGCGATGTCTCGCGCAAGTACGGCATCCCGTACTGCTCGAACGCGACACGCCCCTCTCGGATCACAAGCAACGAATGCATGACCAGCCCGCGTTCGACGAGCCTCTCGCACAGTCGGCGGAGCGCACCGGCAGGAATTCCGACCGCCTCCGGGCTGATGCTCGGGAGGAGAAAGCCCGTCTCGTCGGCGACCTGATCGCGAATGCTGTTCGTCGATGGCACGGCGTCTCTCACTTTCGGGCTTCTCTGCTCGGCGTGGATCGGCGTGACAGCGGATCCTCTTGAGGCGAGACTAGGCCGCAGGCAAAATACCCCCCAAACTAATCTCGACACTGATCAATACCCAAAGGGACTCAATGTTCACACTGTTGCAACTCGAATCCTTCATCGCCGTGGCCGAAGAGCTGCACTTCGGACGCGCGGCCGAGCGCCTGCGAATGACCCAGCCACCGCTGAGCCGACAGATACAGCAGCTCGAGCGCAATCTCGACGTGACGCTCTTCGTCCGAACGAGCCGGCGCGTCGTCCTGACCCCAGCCGGCTCCGTGCTGCTGCCTCGAGCTCGAAGGATCGTCGACCTCGCAGCCCAGACGGTTGCGGACGTCGCCGCCGCCGCAGATGGGCGGGCTGGCACGATCACCATCGGCTATACCGCGATGGCCGGGCAGGTGATCCTGCCTCCGCTGCTCAGGTTGTGCCGGGAAGCACTGCCCGACGTCACCTTCCTGTTGCGCGAGCTCGTCACCCGCGCGCAAGTATCCGAGCTCGAGAACGGAGGAATCGATATAGCGATCCTGCGGTCCGCGGAGGACACCTACGACTTCTCGACCCGTCTGATCATCGAGGAGCCCTTGGTGGCTGCGCTGCCCGCGATGTGGGACGAGGCCCAGCAGCCCGATCCCGTCTCTTTGAGCGCCCTTGCCGCACGGCCGCTGCTGATGTACTCACCTGGCGAATCCGCCTACTTCTACGACGTCGTGAGCGCGATGTTCCGCGAGGCGGCCGCGACGCCCCGCGTCACTCAGTACGCAGGACAGGTGCTGGCCCTCCTTGGCCTGGCCAGCGCGGGGATGGGTTATGCACTCGTCCCTGCATCCGCCCGATCCACGGCCCTACCCGGCGTCGCGTATCGGCCGGTGCACCAGAACAGCTCCCGATACGACGTGCGGCTGCACGCCGCCTGGCGCACGGTGGAGCACAACCCGATCGTGCAGACTGTCGTCGGCCTGCTCGACGCGCTGCCTGCCTTCGACGATCAATAGCAAACAGGAATCAATCCATGCTTATTTCGCGCTTGCTGGCAACGATCGGTACTCTCTAGCCTGATCTTGAGCGGTCGGCCGCACGCTCGATGCCACCGCTTTCAGGAGGACCATGACCACGCGATACGCCATCGTCGGCGCCGGACACCGATCGCAGATGTACAGCGATGCCATCGTGGGCCCGCACTCCGCGCGAGCCGCACTGGTCGCGATCTGCGAGCCGAACATCGCGAGGGCCGAGTTCGCCGTCGCGCATGTCATCGCCTCCGGAGCGAACCGCCCGACCGTCTGGCCCCCGGCCGACCTCGAGCGCATGATCCGCGAGGAGAGGGTCGACCGGGTGATCATCACGGCCCGCGACGACCTGCACGCCGAGCTCATCGTGCGCTCCCTCGAGGCCGGTGCCGACGTCGTCGTCGAGAAGCCGCTGACGATCGACGCCCCCAGCGCGGCACGCATCGAAGAGGCGGTCGCGCGCACCGGCCGCAACGTCGTGCTCACGTTCAACTACCGCTACTCCCCGCGCAACAGCGCCCTGCGGCAGGTGCTGCAGGATGGCGAGATCGGCGAGATCACCTCGATCGACTTCTCCTGGATGCTCGACACCAACCACGGCGCCGACTACTTCCGCCGCTGGCACCGCGAGAAGAAGAACTCCGGCGGTCTGCTCGTGCACAAATCCAGCCACCACTTCGACCTCGTCAACTGGTGGCTGCGCGCGCAGCCGCGCCGCGTGTTCGCCTCCGGCGCTCTGCGCTTCTACGGAGCCGAGAACGCCATCGCCCGTGGAATGGGCGAACGCCCCGCCCGCGGCACCCACGACGGGGGCGACCTGTTCGAACTCGACCTGCGCACCGACCCCCGGCTGAAGGCCCTGTACCTCGACGCGGAGCAGCACGACGGCTACCTGCGTGATCGCGACGTGTTCAGCGACGGCATCACGATCGAGGACAACCTCGCTCTGATCGTCGACTACGACTCCGGCGCGACCCTGTCGTACTCGCTCAATGCGCACTCCCCCTGGGAGGGCTACCGCGTCGCGGTGAACGGGACTCTCGGTCGCGCTGAACTGGAGGTCGTGGAACGCGGTGCCGTGCTGGCCGGCGAGGGCCTGCATCCCGCCATCGATCCCAGCCTCACGGGCACCGAACGCGCCGCCAGCCTGCGCCCCGAAGGCGAACGCCTTCTCGTGCAGAAGCACTGGGGCGAGGCGTACGAGGTCCCGATCATCAGCGACACCGGAGGACACGGCGGCGGCGATGTGCTGCTGTTGAACGACGTCTTCGTCGGCCCTGGCGACGACCCGCTCTCGCGTCCGGCGGACTGGAGCGACGGCATCCGCTCGATCGCCGTCGGCATCGCCGGCAATCGCTCACTGGAGACCGGGATGCCGGTGCAGATCGCCGACCTCGGCATCCACCTGCTCGAGAACGCCGGCCGCGCACGATGAGCCGTATCGTCGTCACCGGGGGCGCCGGGCGTCTCGGACGGAGCCTGGTCGCAGGTCTGATCGGGCACGGGAATGAGGTGCTCTCCTTCGACCGCGCGGTGTCGGACGCGCCCGAGCTCGGCGCCGCGCAGCAGCGGGCCATCGACCTGACAGACGCGGATGCCACGGTCGCCGCATTGCAGGAGGCCGAGGCGGATGCCGTCATCCACCTCGCCGCGATCGCCGTGCCGTTCAGCGCCCCCGAGGACGTGATCCTGCGCACCAACGCCGCCCTTGCCATGAGCGTCCTGGGTGGAGCGGTGCGCGCGGGCATCGGCCGCGTGGTCGCCGCCTCGAGCCCCACCGTGCTGGGCTACGGTGCGCCGAACTGGCTTCCCGACCGCTTCCCGCTCGATGAGCAGACCGCCCCGCAGCCCTTGCACGCGTATGCGCTCTCCAAACTGCTCATCGAGCAGACCGTCGCCATGCTGCAGCGCCAGCGCGACGACATCCGCTTCGCCTCCTTCCGCCCGTGCTATGTGATCGCCCCCGAGGAGTGGGCGGGTGCGCCGACCCAGCAGGGCCACACGGTGCGCGAGCGCCTGGACGATCCCGCGCTGTCGGCCCCGGCACTGTTCAACTACGTGGACGCGCGCGACGTCGCCGATTTCGCCGACACGCTGCTGCGGGCGATGCCGGAAATCCCCAACGGCGAGACCTTCTTCGTGGGCGCTGACGACGCGCTCGCCCGGGAACCTCTGGCCGAACTGCTCCCCCGATTCCTTCCCGGCAGCGACGCGCTCACCGCCGGGCTGACCGGTACGACACCCGCGTTCTCCAACGCCAAGGCTCGCCGTCTGCTCGACTGGCGGCCGGTGCGCTCGTGGCGCACCGAACTCGCCCCCCTTCCGCACACCCAGACTCCGGGAGCTCACGCATGAACTTCGACGGCATCCTCTTCTTCCCCGTCACCCCCTTCCGTCACGACGGCACGATCGATCACGAGCTGCTGGCTCAGCACGTAGGCCGGGGTGTGGACTCGGGCGCCGGTGGCGTGTTCCCGGCCTGCGGCACGGGCGAGTTCCACGCCCTCTCCGCCGGCGAGGCGGCGTCGGTGGTCCGCACGGCGGTCTCGGCCGTCGCCGGCCGGGTCCCGGTCATCGCCGGCGCCGGCGGCACGCTCGGACACGCGATCGAGGTGGCGAAGGCCGCTTCGGATGCCGGAGCCGACGGCCTGCTCGTGCTGCCGCCCTACATGGTCAGCGGAACCCAGGCGGGACTCATCTCCTATGTGGAGCAGATCGCCGCGGCAGCCGAGCTGCCGGTCATCGCCTACCACCGGGGTATCGCGCAGTACTCGGTCGACATGATGCGCCGCCTCGCGCAGAACCCTCGCGTCGTCGGATTCAAGGACGGCACCGGCGACATCGGCGCCGCCCAGCTGATCGTCCGGGCCGTCGCGGAGGCGGGACGCGACGACTTCGCCTTCTTCAACGGGCTGCTCACCGCCGAGCTGACCCAGGCCGCCTACCGCGGCATCGGCATCCCGCTGTACTCCTCGGCGGCCTTCGCGATGATCCCCGAGGTCGCGAACGCCTATTACCGCGCCTACGTGGGCGGCGACGAGACCCGCCGCCTCGAGCTGCTCGACGGCTTCTACCGTCCGCTGGTCGCCCTGCGGGACGAGACCCCGGGATTCGGCGTCTCGCTGATCAAGACCGGATTGCGCCTGCAGGGTATGCCCGTCGGCTCGGTGCGCGCACCGCTCGTCGACCCGACGCCCGACCAGGAGCGCCGGCTCGCCGAGATCCTCGACGCGGGGCGCGCGCTGCTGTGAGCACGATCGCGCGGTTCGACGCCCGGCTGCTGCGGGTGCCGCTGACGCGCCCGTGGGGTGCGGACGTCACCTCGGTCGGCGTCATCGAGACGCATGTCGTGCGTGCCGACGGCGCAGAGGGCTGGGGCTTCTCGTGGACGCCGCAGATCGGCGCCGAGGCCGTGCACGCGCTCCTCGCGCATGACATCGCGGCCGCCGCGATCGGTCGCTCGGCCGTGCCGTGCGAGGCATGGCAGGGCCTGTGGGAGCACCTGCACGAGGCCGGCGGCGGGGGCATCACGACCATCGCGCTGGCGGGCCTGGATCTTGCGCTGTGGGATGCCGAAGCGCGCAGCCGCTCACTGGCCGTGGCGGAGCTGTTGGGCCGGCGTCGTGATTCCGTGCGCGCCTACGGCTCGGGTGTGAACCTGCACTACTCGCTCGACGACCTGGTCGCGCAGGTGCAGCGGTGGGTGGATGCCGGATTCACGGCCGTGAAGATCAAGGTCGGCAAACCGTCTCTGGACGAGGATCTGGAGCGCGTGACCGCCGTGCGCGACGTGCTGGGATCGGACCGCGAGCTGATGATCGACGCCAATCAGCGCTGGGACCTCGACCACGCGACACGGTCGATCGATGCGCTCTCGGCGTTCGAGCTCTCCTGGATCGAAGAGCCGCTGCGCGCGGATGATCTCGCGGGGCACACCGAGCTGGCTCGCCGACTCGCCGGCTCCAGCGCCGTGCCGATCGCGCTCGGCGAGAACGTGCACACCGAGCACCGCTTCGGCGACTTCCTGCGCGCGGGCGCGGCGCAGATCGTGCAGCCGAACGTCGTGCGGGTGGGCGGCATCACGCCGTTCCTGCGCATCGCCGAGCTGGCCGAGCAGCACGGCGCGGCGCTGCATCCCCACCTGCTGCCCGAACTGTCCGGGCAGCTCGCGCTCACCCTCCCCGGTGCTGCGGCAGAGCCGTGGGCGGAGGACGTCGAGGACGCCGGGTTCGGCGAGCTCGGCGCGCTCATCGAGCCCTCGCCCGTCACCGTCCGCGACGGCCGTCTCACTGAGACGCCGCACGTCGGACTCGGCATCCGCTTCCGCTGAGAGGACCGTCATGACGTATCACCTGGCCGGCGACTCCACGGTGTCGCCGATGCAGGCCGGCGAGGAGCCGATGGCGGGCTGGGGCGAGTGCCTCGGAGCCCTCGTCGACGCCCCGGTGCGCAACCTCGCCTTCGGCGGCGCGACCACCGAGTCGTTCCTGGGCTCGGGGGCGTGGGCCGGCCTGATCGAGCAGGTGCGGCCAGGAGACACCGTCATCATCCAGTTCGGGCACAACGATCAGAAGGAGCCCGAGCTGCTGGCCTCCCGCGGCGGATACAGCGACCGGCTGCGGCGCTTCGTGCGCGAGACCCGCGAGCGCGGAGCAACGGCGGTGCTGTGCACGTCGGTGGAGCGGCGGCGGTTCGGCGGCGACGTCGTCGCGGCCACGCACGGCGACTATCCGAACGCGGTGCGGGACCTCGCTCACGCGCTCGATGCCCCGTTGATCGATCTCACCGTGTTCACCAGCTGGTTGTACGAGGATCTCGGGCCCTCGGCATCCACCGCGCTGTTCTCGCACTTCGCACCCGGCGAGACCTCCGGGTGGCCGGAGGGCCTGACCGACGACACGCACTTCCGCCTCGAGGGCGCCCGGCGCATCGCGGCCTTCGTGGCGCGCTCGCTGCGCGCTATCGAGCGGCGCGACGGCGACGTGCCGCCGCTGGGCGGCCCCGGGGTGCCTTGAGCACCATTCGGACCCTGAAACAGAAAGCGCTTTCCAGTACGCTGGCGGACATGACATCCCGCTTCGCGATCGGCGAGACCGACTTCCTGCTCGACGGCGAGCCGCACCGCATCATCTCCGGTGCCATGCACTACCCGCGCGTGCACCCGGATCTGTGGCGCGACCGCATCCGCAAGGCCCGCCTGATGGGCCTTAACGCCATCGAGACCTACGTCGCCTGGAACGCCCACGAGCCGGTCAAGGGGCAGTGGCGTCAGGACGGCGACGTCGATCTCGGCCGCTTCCTCGACATCGTCGCCGAGGAGGGGATGCACGCGATCGTGCGCCCGGGCCCGTACGTCTGCGCCGAGTGGCACAACGGCGGCCTGCCCACCTGGCTGACCGCCGACAAGAGCATGAAGCTGCGCAGCAGCGATCCGGCGTACCTGGCCGAGGTGACCTCGTACCTCGAGAAGGTCAACGCGATCATCGCGCCGCGGCAGGTCGACCGCGGCGGCAGCGTGATCCTCGTGCAGATCGAGAACGAGTACGGCGCGTACGGCGCCGACAAGGACTACCTCGAAGCGCTGATCCGCGTCACCCGCGACGGCGGCATCACCGTGCCGCTCACACAGGTCGACCAGCCGATCCCGCACATGCTCGAGAACGGCGCCCACCCCGAGCTGCACAAGACCGGTTCCTTCGGCGGGCGCATCGACGAGCGTCTGGCCACGCTGCGCGAGTACCAGCCGACCGGGCCGCTGATGTGCATGGAGTTCTGGTGCGGCTGGTTCGACCACTGGGGCGAGAAGCATCACACCACGGCGTTCGCCGACAGCGCGGCGGATCTGGACCGTCTGCTGTCGGCCGGGGCATCCGTGAACATCTACATGGTGCACGGCGGCACGAACTTCGGCCTGACCGCCGGGGCCAACGACTCCGGCCGGTACCTGCCGATGGTCACCAGCTACGACTACGACTCCCCCATCACCGAGTCCGGCGACCTGACCGAGAAGTTCCACGCCTACCGCGAGGTCATCGCCAAGCACGCTCCGGTGCCCGACCTCCCGATCACGGAACCGGTCGATGCCCCGACGCCGCAGGCCGAGCTCGAGGCGGTCGCCGCCCCGCTCGACCTGGTCGCCACCGACCACGGCGCCTTCGCGACGCCCCCGACCATGGATGAGCTCGGCTCCGACGTGGTGCTGGCGGAGTACACGACGGATGCCGTGGGCGCGGGCGTGCTCGAGGCCGAGGTGCGCGACTACGCCTGGGTGCAGCGCGACGGGCTCGACATCGGGCGCCTGCAGCGCACGATCGGCGACGCGTCCCTGACCATCGGCGAGGGGCGGGCGCTGCGCCTGCTGGTCGAGGAGACGGGCCGGGTCAACTACGACCAGAAGATCGGCGAGGCCAAGGGCCTGATCGGCGTCCCGCTGCTGGACGGCACGGCTCTGGAGGGCCCGTGGCGCGTGCGCACCTTCGACGTCGCCGCCCTCGGCGCCGCGGTGTCGGAGGCCGCAGAAGCGACCCCCGTCGCGACCGGCCGCGCCGCAGGACCCGTGGGCCTGCGAGGGAGCTTCGACCTGGACGAGCCGGCCGACCTGTTCCTCGACACCGCCGGCTGGGGCAAGGGCTACGCCTGGGTGAACGGGTTCTTCCTGGGCCGCTACTGGCGCCGCGGCCCGCAGCGCACCCTCTACGTCCCCGGGCCGGCGACCCGAACCGGGCGCAACGAGGTCGTCATCGTCGAGCTCGAAGCGGTGACGGACGCCACGGCGCGCTTCCTCGCGCGCCCCGATCTCGGACACGAGGTGGAGTGATGACCGCGTACACGGCAGCGTTCGATTGGGCACGCCGACACGTGCAGGCGGAGCGCCTGCCCACCGCCGTGGTGGGTGTCGCGGATGCCACCGGCATCGTCGCGCTGGATGGATTCGGTGCGGCGACGGATGCCGTGTACCCGCAGTTCTCGGTCACGAAGGCGCTGGTGGGCATCACCGCCGCCCGCGCCGTGGAGCGCGGCCTCCTCACGCTCGAGACCCCGCTGACTGCAGCCCTGCCGGAGTTCGGCAGCGATCGAGACGACGTGGTGCGGCTGGGTCACCTGGTCAGCCACACCTCCGGCATCAGCGAACCCGCACTCGACACAGACGTGCCGCTGCGCACGGAACTGCTCACCCAGGGCCGCGACTTCCGGGCGGGTACGGCATCCCGGTACTCGACCCTGGCGTTCGAGGGCGTCGCCGCCCTCACCGAACACGCCACCGGTGTCGCATGGCACGAGGACACGATCGCCTGGGCGCATTCGCTCGGCGCCGACGGCCTCACTCTCGACCACGCGGGATCGATGGACGTGGTGGATGCCGCCGAGGCGGGCCTCGACATCGACCGCTTCCGCGCGAACCGGTCCGCCGGCGCCGGACTGCTCGGCCGTGCCGAGGATCTGCTGCGCATCGGCTCCGAACTGCTGCGCATCCACGCCGGCGAGAACGACGGCATCCTCGCCCCCGCGACGCTGCAGATGATGCTGCGCCCTCTCACCGGCGACATCCCGCGTCTGGACCCCTACCCGATCGAGCGCGGTCAGGACTGGGGCTTCACCTTCAACCTGCGCACGCGCGCCCCCGGACTGGTCGACCGCGACGTGTACGGGCACGGCGGCTGGGCGGGCACGGAGTTCTGGGTGCACCCGAGTGCCGGGCTGTGCTGGGTGCTGCAGACCAACCGTGCAGAGCGGCCGGGCGTCGACATCGACGAGCTCGACAACGCGGTCGTGAGCGGACGATGATCCACTCCGTCCGTCATCGGGGTTGGCCGACCGCCCCCTCGCCCGGTCCGCTGCCCGACCCCGCCGAGGCGGCGCGCGGCATCGCTCTCACCGACCGCGCCGTGCTGCGCGACGGCGTTCCGGTCGTGCCTGTGTCCGGGGAGATCCACTTCAGCCGTGTGCCGCGCGGGCGCTGGGGCGAGCGGTTGCGCCAGATGCGCGCGAACGGGATCACGCTGGCATCCGCCTACGTGCTCTGGCTGCATCACTCCCCGGAACGCGGCGTGGCGCACTTCGACGGCGCCCGCGACGTGGCCGCCTTCATCGACGAATGCGCCGCGGCCGGGCTCGAGGTCGTCCTGCGGATCGGTCCGTGGGCGCACGGCGAGGCGCGCAACGGCGGCTTCCCCGACTGGGTGCAGTCGGCCGGTGTCGTGCACCGCAGCGACGACCCGCGCTACCTGGAGCTGGTCGCCGAGTGGTTCGGGCAGCTGGCCGCGCACCTCGACGGACGCGTGCAGCCGGGCGGCCCCGTGGTGGCGATCCAGCTCGAGAACGAGCTCTACGACCGGCCGGAGCACCTGGTGACGCTCAAGCGTCTCGCCCGGGACGCCGGGATGTCCGCGCCCCTGTGGACGGCGACCGCCTGGGGCGGCGCCCAGCTGCCTCCCGGCGAGGTGATGCCCCTGTTCGGCGGTTACGGCGACGGCTTCTGGGCCGACCCCGCCGACGGCTGGGACCCCTCCTTCCGGGCCCACTACTTCCCTTCGCACATCTGGGACGACCCCGGTGTCGGCGCCGACGTGCGGGCGACGCAGGGATTCGATGCCGCAGGCGTGACCGCATCGGCAACCGATGCCCTCGGCGGGTTCCCACCGGCGACCTGCGAGCTCGGCAGCGGCATGGCCACGGCCTATCACCGCCGCCCCGTGCTGACCGGCCGCGACGTGGCCGCCCTCGCCCAGGTGAAGATCGGCAACGGCTCGGCGTGGCAGGGCTACTACATGTTCGTCGGCGGCCGGAATCCGGGCCCGGCGATGCAGGAGACGCAGGCCACCGGCTACCCGAACGACATGACCGAGTGGAGCTACGACTTCCACGCGCCGATCGGCCAGTCCGGTGACCTGCACGAGTCCGCGGCCCTGCTGCGCGCGCAGCACGCGTTCCTGGCCGCATTCGGCGATCGACTGGGCACGATGACGTCGAGCCTCCCCGATCTGCAGCCGACGGGTCTGGACGATGTCAGGACTCTGCGCTGGGCGCTGCGCTCGAACGGGTCGGAGGGCTTCTGCGTCATCACCCACCACCAGCCGCATCGGCCGCCGCACCTTCCCGTGCAGAGCGTGCCCGCCGTGCAGCTGCAGGTGGAGCTGCACGGCGAGACGCTGCTGCTGCCGAGCGCGCCCGTCGAGATCCCAGCGGGCACGATCGCCCGGTGGCCGGTCGGACTCCGGATCGGCGACACGCGTCTGCACTGGGCGACGGCATCCGCTCTGACGGTGCTGCCGGACGACACGCTCGTCCTGGCAGCCGATCCCGGCATCCCGATCGAGGTCGCCGTCGGCGACGCCGAGCCCCGGGTCATCCGACCGGGTGTGCACGAGATCGGGGGGCTGTCGCTGCTGGTGCTCGCGGGCGCGCACGACGCCTGGGTGCTCGGCGACGAGCTGTTGCAGTGCGACGGGCAGCTGCTCTGGGACGGCACGACCGTCGAAGCGCGGGATGCCACGTACCTGCGCCGGTTCGATGCGGCCTCGCGGGCGTGGATGTCGGTGCCGGTGGCCGCCGCGGAGCCGGCGCAGACACTCGGGGTCCGCCGCATCAGGGATGCCGGTGAGGTGCCTGCGGACCATGGTTTCGGCGGGGCCCGGCACCGCGCCCCCGACGCCGAGGTGTTCGACGAGCTCGCCGCCGTCTTCGCCCTGGATCTCCCGCCGGTCGACGGCGACACCGTGCTCGACATCGATTGGGCGGGTGACACCGGTCAGCTGCGGGTCGACGGCCGGACGGTCGATGATCGGTTCTGGGACGGCACGCGCTGGTCGGTGTCGCTGCGCGACGTGAGAGCGGATGCCGGCAGTGCGATCACCCTGCATGTGCTGCCGCTGTCTGCGGAGAGCACGGTGCGTCTGCCCGACGCGGCGGCGGCGTGGCGCGCGGATGCTGCGCGCGGTGCCGTGCGGGCCGTTTCGCTGCGGGGGCGGTGATGCGATCCGTCGGCAGTAGTGAATCGTTGCAATGTCGTGACGATGACCGCCCTTCCTGAACTCCTTGAATCGTGTCAGCATGGCCTCACGCCGGTACGACGAGGCCGTTTCTCGTCTTCGGCGTCCATGAATGCGTCGTCATGACGCGATCCCGCGGGCGATGTCGCCCCGGCATCAACAAGGAGGTTGCATGAAGATCATCGAGAAGATCGTCGCCGCCACCGCGGTGGCAGCCCTCGCCACCACCGCCCTCGCAGGCTGCACGCAGCGCGGGAGCACTGACGGCGCATCCGAAGAGCCGGGCACGTCGGCCAAGGAGGTCTCCGTCGCCTTCGTCCCCAAGTTGCAGGGCATCCCGTACTTCGAGGCGATGAACACCGGAGGTCAGGCCGCAGCCGAGGACCTCGGGCTGAAATGGCTGTACCAGGGGCCGACCTCGGCAGACGCCGCGGCGCAGGCCGACATCGTCCGCTCGTACATCCAGCAGAAGGTCGACGTCCTGTTCGTGGCACCCAACGACCCGAACTCGATGGCGCCGGTCCTCCAGCAGGCCAAGGATGCCGGCATCCACGTCGCCACCGCCGACACCGACGCTCCTGACTCCGTGCGCGAACTGTTCGTCAACCAGGCCTCCACCGAAGGCATCGGCGAGACCCTGACGGATCAGCTCATGACGGCCATGGGCGGCAAGGGCAAGTACGCGATCGTCTCCTGCGGCGAGACGGCCGAGAACCTCAACTCCTGGATCGCCGTGCAGAAGAAGTACACGGCCGAGAAGTACCCGGATGCCGAGATCGTCGACATCGTCTACGCGGGTGAGGATCAGGCCAAGGCGACTCAGATGGCCACCGACCTCATGAACGCCCACCCCGACCTGACCGGTCTCGTGGGCGAATGCACCTCGAGTGCTCCTGGCGTCGCACAGGCCGTCGCCGACGCCGGCAAGGTCGGCACGGTGTTCACGGTCGGACTCGGCACGCCGCAGGCGATGAAGCCCTACCTCGACGCCGGATCCTCCAGCGCATCCGTGCTGTGGGATGTGGAGGCGCTCGGCTACCTCACCGCCTGGGCGGGCCAGCAGCTCGCCGAGGGCAAGGAGATTCCGGCCGAGCCCGACGTGAAGGCCGCTCCGGAGGCGAGCTACGACGCCGATACGAAGGTGCTGTTGCTCGGACCGCCGCTCGTCATCACGAAGGACAACGCAGGAGAGTTCTCCTACTGACGACCCGCATGCGTGCGCCGCACCATCCCGGTGCGGCGCACGCGTCGACGTCCGAGACCGACGCAGGAGAGTGGCAATGATGCAGCCCCGACTTGAGATGAGTGGGATATCCAAGCGGTACGGCGGTGTGCGCGCGATCCGCGATGCACAGCTCGAGGTCCCACCCGGATCCGTCCACGCCCTCGTCGGTGAGAACGGTGCGGGCAAATCAACCCTCATCAAGATCCTCGCCGGGGCGGAGCAGGCCGACACCGGCACGATCCGCATCGACGGAGCTCCGGTGCACATCGACAGCACCGGTGACGCGATCGCCCTGGGCGTCCAGACCGTGTACCAGGAGCCGCACCTGTTTCAGGATCTGTCTGTGGCCGAGAACTTCTTCGTCGGGCGGGAAATCACCCGTGGTCCGATGATCGACTGGCGCGCGCAGGCGCCGCGGATGCTCGAACTGCTCGACGTCGTGGGCCTGGATCGCACTGTCGCGTCCCAGCCCGTCCGCTACCTGTCGATCGCCCAGCAGCAGCAGGTGTCGATCGCCAAGGCGCTGCTGGAGGACGCCAAGGTGCTCATCCTCGACGAGCCCAGCGCGATCCTCACACAGAGCGAGATCGACGTACTGTTCGACGTCGTCCGGCGACTGGCCTCGGACGGCGTCTCGATCATCTACATCTCTCATCGTCTGGACGAGCTGTTCCAGATCGCCGACTCGGTGACCGTGATGCGCGACGGACGCACCGTCTCGACCGATCCGATCGGCGACCTGACCGTGCGCGATATCGCCGAGCGGATGGTCGGCGGCGAACTGTCCAGCGGCGTCCGCTCGCCCGGGCCCACAGGCGAGACCATGCTGTCGCTGGAGGGGCTCACTCTCGAGGGCGCGTTCACCGACGTGACGTTCGAGGTGCACCGCAACGAGATCGTCGGACTCTACGGTCTGGTCGGCGCCGGCGCTGCCGAAGTGGGCGATGTGGTCTACGGGATGCGCCAGCCGGACTCCGGCACCATGCGCGTCGTCGGCAGTCCGCGCCCCGTGCGCAGTCCACTGCAGGCCAAGCACCGCGGCGTGCGGATGCTGCCGGCCGACCGCTCCAGCCAGGGAACGTTCTCCTTCCAGTCGATCGCCTTCAACATCACCATCGGCTCGCTGAGCCTGCTCTCGGACATCCCCGGCTGGATCAGTCGACGCCGCGAACGACGCACCGCCCAGGACCTCATCGACCGCCTGGCCGTGAAGACCCCCAGCTCCCGTCAGCCCGTGCGCGCGATGTCCGGCGGCAACGCGCAGAAGGTCGTGCTCGCACGGCAGCTGGTCGAACGCCCTGACCTGCTGGTGCTGGCCGAGCCCACCCAGGGCGTCGACGTCGGCGCGAAGGAAGAGATCCATCAGATCGTCTCCGACCTGGCCGATGCCGGAACCGCGGTGCTCATGATCACGACCGACCTGGCCGAGGTTCTGCGCGTCTCGGACCGCATCATCGTCTTCCGCGGAGGCCGCGTGGCCGCCGAATTACCGCCCACCGCGACGCAGAGCGACGTACTGGCGCTCGCGGCGGGCCACGAGCGATCGCAGACGGCGCACGCCGGGAACCCCGACCAGGAAGGCGGCGCGCAGGCATGACCACGCACCTCGAACAGCGGCCGGCCAACGTCTCGCTCAAGCGGATCCTTCCGCCGGTGATCACCGGCCAGGAGGTCGTTCTGGTTGCGGTGATCGTGGTGCTGTGGGTGCTGCTGGGCATCTTCACCCCCTCTTTCCTCTCCCCCGGCTCGATCGGGCCACTCCTGGTGGCCGTCGCCCCCGTGGCACTGATCGGGATCGGCATGACGTTCGTCATCATCACCGGCGGCATCGATGTGTCGGTCGCAGGCATGACGATGGTCTGCGCGGTGATCACGGCGCGCCTGCTGGTCTCGTTCGACATCCCGCTGATCCTGGCGGTTCTGGCGTCGATGGCGGTGGGTGCGGCACTCGGCTCGCTCAACGGATTCCTTGTCGCGTACGCCCGCGTGCATCCGATCATCATCACCTTCGGCACGTGGAATCTGTTCCTCTTCCTCGGGTACCGCGTGTTCGATTCGTCGACGGTCAACGGCATACCGCGCACATTCGAGGTCTTCGGCAAGGGAGCAGCAGGCACCACGCTGGGAGTGCCGAACGCCTTCGCGATCGTGGTCGTTCTCGCCATCGCGGCGTGGTGGTTCCTGAGGTACACGCGCGCGGGCCGCAACCTCTACGCGATCGGCGGCAACGCCGAGGCCGCACGCCTCACCGGCATCGCCGTGCAGCCGCGACTCGTCTGGGTGTACGCCATGACCGGCCTGCTCGTGGGTCTGGCGGCGTGCATCACCATCGCCTCGGGCACGTCGTCGCTGGACCAGTCGGTCGGCAACGGCCGGGAACTGGAGGTGATCGCGGCCGTGGTCATCGGCGGGACCTCCATCATGGGCGGACGCGGCTCGGTCGTCGGCACCCTGCTGGGAGCCCTGCTCGTGCAGACGGTCTCAGTGGGCGTGACGCAACTGGGGTGGCCATCGCAGCTCTCCCGACTCTTCGTCGGCGCGTTCATCATCATCGCGGTCGGCACCGACCTGGTGCGAGAGCACGCCCGCCGCAACGCGTGGAGGAAGTCATGAGCGCCGCCGCACAGCCCACCGGGCTCGTCACACGTGTGCGCACCTGGTTCACCGACGGAGGACTGAGCGATCGGCGCAGCGTGCTCGTACTGCTGCTGCTGGTGCTGCTCATCGCGATGACGATCCTCGACGGGGCGGGAGCCACGTCGGCCTCGTTCAACTCCGACTACCTCGCATCCGCGCTGATCAATCTGGTGCCGCTGGCGCTGCTGGCCATCGCCGAATTGTTCGTGATCACCACGGGAAACGGCAGCATCGACCTGTCGGTGGGATCGATGGTGTCTCTGGTGGGCATGGTCTTCGGCATCCTCTACGGCGTGGCCGAGTGGAGCTTCCTCGGCGCCGCCGCGGCGGCTCTGCTGCTCGGCGCGCTGCTCGGTGCGATCAATGGCGTGCTGACCGCCTACTTCCGCTACCCCGCACTGATCACCACTCTGGCGACCTACTACGCCTTCGCGTCCATCGCCCTGGTCATCACCAACGCCTCGCCGGTCTCGGGCGGCCGCATCCAGGGCCTGTACAGCGCGGCGCAGTCCATCGAGCTGCCGCTGATCGGCGCTTACCTGCCGCTGGTGCCGCTGGGCGTCTTCACATTCCTGCTGCCGGTCGTGGTGATCACCTGGATCGTGCTGAATCGCACGACGTACGGACGGGCGCTGTACGCGGTCGGCACGAACGAGACCGCCGCCCGTTGGGCGGGTATCGACACGCGCCGCACCCAGTTGATGGCATTCGTCGCCTCCGGCCTGATCAGCGGGCTCGTCGCGATCTACACCGTCGCACAGTTCGCATCGGCCAGACCGGATGCCGGGACGAGCGGCGCCGGCATGGCCCTGCCTGCGATCACCATCGCCGTCCTCGGGGGTGTCGCCATCACCGGTGGGGTGGGCCGGACCGGGGGCGTCGTCCTGGCAGCACTGCTGATCGTGTGGACGAACGCGTCGATCCTCATCGTCGTGCCGGGCAACACCGGAACGCAGCTGCAGTTCCTGGCGCTGGCAGTCGTGCTGCTCGGCGCATCCCTTGTCGATGCCCGCAGCAACAGGCCGCGACGACAGCGTCGAGAGACGCCCGCACCGCGCGCGACGGCAGTGAGGTGATGGTGGACGAAGAAGCGGTGCGCGCTTCTTGCGTCCACCTGATCCAGCCGATAGGCTGTTGAAACGATTCACGCTCTGGAGGAACGATGCCGCCCCCGACCACCACCCGCGTCGCCTTCACGCTGCAGGTGCGCCCCGAACTGCTCGACGAATATCTCGCGCGCCACTCCCCCGTCTGGCCGGAGATGCTGGCAGAGATCGCCGCGTCCGGTCGCCGCAACTACTCGCTCTTCCTCGCCGAGGGCGGCCGCCTGATCGGCTACTACGAGACCGACGACGATGCCGCCGCGCAGGCGTACCTCGCCGCGTCCGAGGTCGCCGGTCGCTGGGAGGCGGAGATGGGCCGCTTCTTCATCGGCCTGGACGGCCGCCCCGACCAGGCGGCGACGCCGCTCACCGAAGTCTTCCACCTCGAAACACAGCTGGCTGCAGCAGAAAGCACCGAATCATGAGCATCCTCACCCCCGAAATCCTGGCCGAGCTCGAGAAGCAGTCCATCGAGCTGCCCTCCTGGGCGTTCGGGAACTCCGGCACCCGGTTCCGTGTGTTCGGCACGCCGGGCACGCCGCGCGACCCCTTCGAGAAGATCTCCGACGCCGCCCAGGTGCACAAGCACACGGCGCTCGCTCCCAGCGTGGCGCTGCACATCCCGTGGGACATGTGCGACTTCGGCGATCTGCGCAAGCACGCCGAGGACCTGGGTGTGCAGCTGGGCACGATCAACTCGAACACGTTCCAGGACGAGGACTACAAGTTCGGGGCGCTGACCCACGAGGATGACGCAGTCCGACGCAAGGCGATCGATCATCACCTGGAATGCATCGAGGTGATGGATGCCACCGGCAGTCGTGACCTGAAGATCTGGCTGGCCGAAGGTTCCAACTACCCCGGCCAGACCGACATGCGCGCCCGGCAGGACCGGCTGCACGACTCGCTCTCGACCATCTACGCCGCGCTCGGCGATGACCAGCGCCTGGTGCTGGAGTACAAATTCTTCGAGCCGTCGTTCTACCACACCGACGTTCCGGACTGGGGGACCAGCTACACGCAGGTGGCCGCGCTCGGGGACAAGGCGATGGTCTGCCTGGACACGGGCCACCACGCCCCCGGCACCAACATCGAGTTCATCGTCATGCAGCTGCTGCGCCTGGGCAAGCTCGGCTCCTTCGACTTCAACTCGCGCTTCTACGCCGACGACGACCTGATCGTCGGTGCCGCCGATCCGTTCCAGCTGTTCCGCATCCTGTTCGAGGTCGTTCGCGGTGGCGGACTGAACAACCCGGACGTGGCCTTCATGCTCGACCAGTGCCACAACATCGAGGACAAGATCCCCGGTCAGATCCGCTCGGTGCTGAACGTGCAGGAGATGACCGCACGGGCACTGCTCGTCGACCGCGAGGCTCTGGCGAAGGCGCAGAAGGCGAATGGCGTGCTCGCCGCCAATGCGGTGTTCATGGACGCGTTCTACACGGACGTGCGGCCTGCCCTGGCGCAGTGGCGGGAGTCGCGCGGACTGCCCGCCGACCCGATGGCGGCGTTCGCGGCATCCGGATACCTGTCCCGGATCGCCGCCGACCGCGTGGGAGGCACCCAGGCCGGCTGGGGCGCCTGACCCCGCTGCTTCCCCAAGACCGTCCATGGGGCGTAAACGTCGGCTTCCGCACGGCTGAAGCGGACGTTTGCGCCCCACAGACGGGTTCGTCAGGGCGTGGAGATCACCAGCGCGGGTGCACCGCGGCGCGCAGGCGGCGCTCGTAGATCTCCCGCACCGCGGCGGTGAACTCCGCTCCGAGGTCGGGGATGGAGCCGGCTGCGGCATTGGACGTCGCCTGCGCGACGCTGCGGGCACCGGGGATCACGGTGGAGACGCCGGGGAGCTGCGACACCCAGGCCAGTGCGGCCGCGGCGGGTTCGAGCCCCGCCGTCGCGGCGAGCGCGGCGAACTCACGCGCGGCCTCGACGCCGTCGTCGTAGTCGACGCCGGAGAACGTCTCGCCCTGGTCGAAGGCCTCGCCGTGACGGTTGAAAGTCCGGTGATCGTTCGCGGCGAACACCGTGTCGTGCGTATAGCGCCCGGAGAGCAGGCCGCTCGCGAGGGGCACGCGGGCGATGATGCCCACACCGGCATCGCGGGCCGCCGGCAGCACGCTGTCGAGCGGCTTCAGCCGGAAGGCGTTCAGGATGATCTGCACCGTCGCGACACCGGGGCGCGCGATCGCGGTCAGCGCCTCGTCGGCCGTCTCGACGCTCACGCCGTATGCGGCGATCGCCCCTTCCTCCACGAGCGCATCCAGAGCGTCGAAGACGGCATCGTCGGAGTACACCGCAGTCGGCGGGCAGTGCAGCTGCACGAGGTCGAGCGTGTCAACCCCGAGATTGCGGCGGCTGCGGTCGGTCCATGCGCGGAAGTTGTCCAGGACGTAGTTCTCGGGGATCTGATCCACACGGCGGCCCATCTTCGTGGCCACCGTCAGCTCGGCATCCGGATGGTCGCGACGCCAGGCGCCGATGAACGACTCGCTGCGCCCGTCGCCGTAGACGTCCGCGGTATCGAAGAAGGTGACTCCGGATGCTGCACTCGCGTCGAGAACCTCTCTCGCCTCTGCTTCGCTCACGTCACCCCAGTCGGCGCCGAGCTGCCAGGTTCCGAGACCGATGAGGGACACGTCGCGGCCGGTGCGGCCCAGAATGCGATGCTGCATGGCACGAGCCTACCCAGGTCTCGCGGAGACACTCCGGGCGACGTGGAGCGGATGCCGCCCCGCGCCGCCTCTGCCGCGCGCGGGAGGCATCCGCAGTCCACCGCCTTGCGCTCATCCCGCGCATCTTCTATTCTTGAAACGATTCATCAGTCCGATCGACGGAGCTCACATGACGAACCCCACTGCCGCCGCTCTCCTCGCGCGCTCGAACCGCCTGGGTGCAGACCCGAAGAACACGAACTACGCGGGCGGCAACACCTCGGCCAAGGGCACCGAGACCGACCCCGTGACAGGTCAGCCCGTCGAGCTGCTGTGGGTCAAGGGATCCGGCGGCGACCTCGGCACACTGAAGGAGCACGGGCTGGCCGTGCTGCGTCTGGACCGCATGCGCGCGCTCGTGGACGTCTACCCGGGTGTCGACCGCGAGGACGAGATGGTCGCGGCATTCGACTACTGCCTGCACGGCAAGGGCGGCGCGGCTCCCTCGATCGACACCGCCATGCACGGCCTCGTCGACGCCGCGCACGTCGATCATCTGCATCCCGACTCCGGCATCGCCATCGCGACCGCCGTGGACGGTCCGGAGCTGACCGCGAAGATCTTCGGCGAGAAGGTCGTCTGGGTGCCGTGGCGGCGCCCAGGGTTCCAGCTGGGCCTGGACATCGCCGAGATCAAGAGGCAGAACCCGGATGCCATCGGCTGTATCCTCGGCGGCCACGGGATCACCGCCTGGGGCGAGACCAGCGAGGAGTCCGAGGCGAACTCGCTGTGGATCATCGACACCGCCGCGGACTACATCGCCGCGCACGGGAAGGCCGATCCGTTCGGCGGCATCCGCCCCGGATTCGCGGCTCTTCCGAAGGTCGAGCGCCGCCGCCGCGCCGCGGAACTCGCGGCGACCATCCGCGGCATCGCCTCGCACGACAGGCCGATGGTCGGGCACTTCACCGACGCCGACGTGGTGACGGACTTCCTGGCCTCCGAGAAGGCGCCTGCACTGGCCGAGCTGGGCACCAGCTGCCCCGACCACTTCCTGCGAACCAAGGTCAAGCCGCTGATCCTCGACCTGCCGGCCACGGCGACCACCGCGGAGCAGGTCGCCCGCCTGCATGAGCTGCACGAGCAGTACCGCACCGACTATCAGGCGTACTATGACGCGCACGCGACGGCCGACAGCCCCGCCATCCGCGGCGCCGACCCCCTCATCGTCCTGGTCCCCGGGGTCGGCATGTTCTCGTACGGGGCGAACAAGCAGACCGCCCGCGTCGCCGGGGAGTTCTACGTCAACGCCATCAACGTGATGCGCGGCGCCGAGGCGCTGTCGACCTACGCGCCCATCTCGGATGCCGAGAAGTTCCGCATCGAGTACTGGGCGCTGGAGGAGGCCAAGCTGCAGCGGCAGCCCACGCCGAAGTCGCACCAGGGGCGTATCGCGTTCGTCACCGGCGCGGCATCCGGCATCGGCAAGGCGATCGCCACCCGTCTGGCGGCCGAAGGCGCCTGCGTCGTGGTCGCCGACCTCGACCTGGAGAAGGCGCAGGCCGCGGCCGCCGAACTCGGGACGACGGATGTCGCCATCGGCGTGGTCGCCGATGTGGCGGACGCGGATGCCGTGCAGGCCGCGCTCGACGAGGCCGTGCTGGCCTTCGGCGGCGTCGACCTGGTCGTGAACAACGCCGGCCTGTCCCTGTCCCGGCCGCTGCTGGAGACCACCGAGAAGGACTGGGACTTGCAGCACGATGTGATGGCCAAGGGGTCGTTCCTGGTGTCGAAGGCCGCCGCGAGGATCCTCATCGAGCAGAAGCTCGGCGGCGACATCATCTACATCTCCTCGAAGAACTCGGTCTTCGCCGGCCCGAACAACATCGCCTACTCCGCCACGAAGGCCGACCAGGCCCACCAGGTGCGCCTGCTGGCCGTGGAGCTGGGCGAGTTCGGCATCCGCGTCAACGGCATCAACCCCGACGGCGTGGTGCGCGGCTCCGGGATCTTCGCCTCCGGATGGGGCGCGAACCGCGCCGCGACCTACGGCGTCGCCGAAGAGGATCTCGGCCAGTTCTACGCGAACCGCACCATCCTCAAGCGCGAGGTCGTGCCCGAGAACGTCGCGGACGCCGTGTACGTGCTCACCGGTCCGGAGCTCTCCCGCACGACCGGCCTGCACATCCCGGTGGACTCCGGCGTGGCCGCCGCCTTCCTGCGATGACCCTGAGCGCGCGCGCGTTCGCCGCCGTCGACCTGGGCGCGACCAGCGGCCGGGTCATGATCGGCCGGGTCGACGAGGGACGGATCGACCTGGAGCTTGTCTCGCGCTTCCCCAACGGACCGGTCGAGCACGAGGACGGCCTGCACTGGGATTTCGACGCCCTCTTCGACAGTGTCGTGGCGGGCCTCGCCGAGGCCGTGCGCCGTGAGCCCGCGATCGAGAGCATCGGCATCGACTCGTGGGCGGTCGACTACGGTCTGCTGCGGGACGGGATGCTGCTGGCACAGCCCTTCCACTACCGCGACGATCGCACGCGTCGTGGTGTGGACGAGGTGCATGCCGTCGTCCCGTTCAGCGAGCTGTACGCCCGCAACGGACTGCAGTTCCTGCCGTTCAACACGCTCTACCAGTACCGCGTCGACCGCCGGCTGGCGGAGGCGGATGCGGCGCTGCTGATCCCCGATCTGATCGCGTTCCTGCTCACCGGACGACAGGTCGCGGAGCGCACGAACGCGTCGACGACCGGACTGCTCGATGTCCGCACGTCCGAATGGGATGTGGATCTCGCCGAGCGTCTGGGCATCCCGTCGGCGGCACTGCCGCGACTCGTGGATCCCGGAACGACGATCGGCACGCTGCGTGCGGAGTCGGCCGAGCGCATCGGAGCCGAGCTGCCCGTGGTGGCGGTGGGCTCGCATGACACGGCGTCCGCCGTCGTCGCCGTTCCCCTTGCCTCGCCGAATGCGGCGTACATCTCCTGCGGCACATGGGGCCTGGTCGGTCTGGAGCTGGCCGAACCCGTCGTCACGGATGCCGCCCGAAGAGCGAACTTCACCAACGAGCTCGGTGTGGACGGGCGTATCCGCTTCCTGCACAACGTCACCGGGCTCTGGCTGCTCAGCGAGACGGTGCGCGCCTGGGAGGACGAGGACGGCGCTGCGATCGACCTGCCCGCACTGCTCGCCACCGCGGCCGAGGTCACCGGCGACGTGCCGCTGTTCGATGCCGACGACCCCTCCCTGACCGCTCCGGGTGGCATGCCCGCCCGGATCGCGGCGCTGCTCGGCGACGCGGCGCCTGCCACCCGACCAGCGTTCGCCCGCAGCATCGTCGAGTCGATCGCGGCGGCGTTCGCGGATGCCGTGGACACGGCATCCGCACTGTCCGGTCGCCCGGTGGACAGCATCCACCTCGTGGGCGGCGGTTCCCTGAACGGCCTCCTCTGCCAGGCGACGGCCGACCGGACCGGAGTCCCGGTGCTGGCCGGTCCTGTGGAGGCGACGGCGCTCGGCAACGTCCTCGTGCAGGCACGCGCCGCCGGTGCGGCTCCGGCTGCGCTGGAGCAGCTGCGCGGAATCGTCACCGCGGTCCACGCGCCGACGAGGTACACGCCGCGCTGACCCAGCAGGCTCTCCGCCGGTTCCGCCGGTCGCAGGCGTCAGCCCCGGGTCTTGCCGTTCGAGCAGGTCTGGACGGCCGCCGAGTTGCCCTTGATCGACGAAGGCAGTTCGACGACATCGCCGGGGGTCTTCGTCGGAGTGGGCGCCTGCGTGGCTCCGGGCTCAGGTTCCTTGACGACCACACCATCGTTCTTGGTGTTCTTGTGCGTGATCTGCAGCTGCTTGTTGGCCTTGATGGCATCCCACAGCGCGGTGGCCGCAGACGTATTCGGGACCACCTTGTTGGGGTTGTCCGGATCCTCGAGCGTGGGGTACTGCACGAAGACGATGTCCTCGAACGGCACGTCCTTCACCGCCAGAGCGATCTGGACGATCTTCATCGGGTCCGCCAGCGAGGTGGATGCCTCGAGGTTGTTCAGACCGGTGTCGGCCAGCTTCAGCATGGTGCCGACGTTGCCGAGCACCTCGCCGCTGATGAGCTTGCGGACCAGGCTGGACATGTACTGTTGCTGGTTGCCGATGCGACCCAGGTCGCTGCCGTCGCCGACACCGTGGCGCGTGCGCAGGAACTGCAGCGCCTGCAGACCCTGCACCGTGTGGGTGCCGGCCTTCATGTCCAGGCCGGTGTAGCGGTCCTTGATCGGGCTGGCCAGGCAGACCTCGACGCCGCCGATGGCATCCGTGATCTCGATGACGCCGCCGAAGGTGACCTTCGCCGCGAACTCGATGTCCTCACCGGTGAGGTCGGAGATGGTCTTGGCGACGCAGTTCAGACCGCCCTTCTCACCACCGTGCTCGTACGCGACGTTGAGCGGCTGCTTGCTCATCGCAGAATACGTGCGGTCGTTCGCGTCGGTGCACTCCGGGATCCCGATCATGAGGTCTCGAGGAAAGCTCACCACCGTGACCCGGCGCGGCTCCGCCGACACGTGTACCAGGAGGTTCACATCGTTCAGGGTGCCCCGGGAGTCCTTGCCCGTGCAGCGCTTGTCGAAGAGGTGCGCGTACTTGGCCTCGCAGGTGTCCACGCCCGTCAGCAGGATGTCGAATCCGCCCGTGTACGCCGCGATGTCGGGCGGGAGCTCCTTCTGGTCGTCCAGTTCGACGGCGTTCGCGCTGACGGTGTTGACCAGCCCGCCCACGACGAATCCGGCCACGCCGAGACCGCTGACGAGGATCACGGCCATGGCGATCCCGATCAGCTTCAGCAACTGTCCGGCGGCAGCGGGCGAGCGCAGCTGTCCATGACGCGCGACGGGTCTGCGTCGCTTGCTCGAGTCGCTCACTCAGTGCCTTTCACGAAATGCGGAGGGTGTGGGATTCGAACCCACGGGACATTGCTGCCCACTGGTTTTCAAGACCAGGTCCATCGGCCGCTCGGACAACCCTCCCTGGTCCGGCTCGCACCGGACGGTCAGGCGTCGAGTCTATCGGCTCCGGGGGGAGCCGCGTTCGCCGCGCCAATTCTCGCGTGCTCACCTGGGGAAGCGCTGGATCGGCACGCCTCAGAGCAGGGTGCGCAGCGCCGTCGCCAGCCCGCCGTCGTCGACCACCCCGGTCTCCTCGCCGGCAGCCGCCTTGACCTCGTCGGGCGCCTGACCCATCGCCACGGCGCGCCCGCCCCCGGCGAGCGCCCAGTCGAACATCCCGATGTCGTTGCGCCCGTCGCCGGCGACGAAGACCCGATTCGCGGGGATGTCCAGCTCCGCGCGCACGCGCTCGAGTGCGGTTCCCTTGTCGATGCCCAGCGGCGCGATGTCGAGCCAGGCGGTCCAGCCGATCGCGTAGGAGACCTCGTTCAGCCCGGCCTCGGCGACCAGCCGGTGGAAGTCCGCCTCGTCGTGCTGGGGCGAGACGACGACGATGCGCGACACGGGCTGCGCGGCGAGATCGTCGAAGTCGACCTGCCTGCCGTCGTCCAGCGTCCAGTCGTCCAGCACGGCGGTGTACAGGCGCTGTCCGGAACCGAGCTCCACCATGTAGCGCGCCTCCGGAAGGCGGTCCCGCAGCAGAGCGAGGACCGGCGCCGGATCGAAGACCTCGATCATCCACCGCTCCCAGTCATCGCCCTTCCGGCGCAGCACGACGGCGCCGTTCGAGCACACCACGAAGTCGGCGTCCAGCTCGAGCTCTTCCACGTAGCGACGGGTGCCGCCCCAGCTGCGGCCGGTTGCGAGCATCACCTCGTAGCCGGCATCCCGCACCTCGCTCACCGCTTCGACGACTCCGGGACTCAGCGTCTCATCCGGCAGCAGGATGGTGCCGTCGATGTCCAGCCCGACGAGGCCGCGGACGCTCACTCCGCCGCCTGCGCGTCGCCGGCCGCGACCGGCGAGCCGGCGGGCGCTTCGGGCTCAGCCGACCAGCCCAGCGGCCGCAGCACGTCGAGACCGCCGAGATAAGGGCGGAGCACCTCCGGCACCGTGACCGAGCCGTCGGCCTGCTGATGCGTCTCGAGCAGCGCGACGATCCAGCGCGTGGTCGCGAGGGTGCCGTTGAGCGTCGCGACGGGCGTCGTCTTGTTCGATACCCCTTCCTGCGTGCCTGAGCCGGTCGAAGGGCGGTAGCGCATATCCAGCCGACGCGCCTGGTAGGTGGTGCAGTTCGAGGTCGAGGTGAGTTCGCGGAACGCGCCCTGGGTGGGCACCCACGCCTCGATGTCGAACTTGCGGGCGGCGCTGGAGCCGAGGTCACCGGCGGCGACGTCGATCACGCGGTAGGACAGGCCGAGCGCGGTGAGCATCTCCTCCTGCAGAGCGACGAGACGCTCGTGCTCGGCCTCAGCGTCCTCCGGGGCCGTGTAGACGAACATCTCGAGCTTGTTGAACTGGTGCACGCGGATGATGCCGCGGGTGTCCTTGCCGTAGGACCCGGCCTCGCTGCGGTAGCAGGTCGACCAGCCGGCGTAGCGGAGCGGGCCGGCGGAGAGGTCGAGGATCTCATCCTTGTGGTAGCCGGCGAGCGGGACCTCGCTGGTGCCGACCAGGTACAGGTCCTCCTTGTCGAGGTGGTAGACCTCGTCGGCGTGCTCGCCGAGGAATCCGGTGCCCTGCATGATCTCGGGCCGCACGAGCGTGGGCACGATCATCGGGGTGAAGTCGTTCTGCAGAGCCTTGTCGAGCGCCATGTTCATCAGCGCGATCTCCAGTCGCGCGCCGACGCCCTTCAGGAAGTAGAACCGGGCTCCCGAGACCTTCGCTCCGCGCTCCATGTCGATCGCGCCCAGCATCTCGCCGAGCTCGAGGTGGTCGCGCGGTTCGAAGTCGTAGGTCGGCACCTCGCCGACGCGGCGCAGCTCGACGAAGTCGGCCTCGCCGCCGGAGGGGACGCCGTCGATGATGACGTTCTCTATCTTCGCGAGAGCGGATGCTGCGGCGTCCGCCGCCTCGTTCGACGTCTGCTGCGCGGCCTTGACGCTGTCGGCGAGCTGCTTGGCCTGCGCGACGAGCGCGGCCTTCTCTTCCTTCGGCGCCTTCGCGACCGTCTTGCCGAAGGCGTTCTGCTCGGCGCGCAGCGACTCGAACGCGTTCAGCGCGTCGCGGCGCGATCGATCCGCCTCGATCGCCGCGTCGACGGTTTCGGGCGCGTTCCCGCGCGCGATCTGTGAGCGTCGGACGAGCTCGGGCTCGTCGCGGAGAAGGGCGAGATCGATCATTGTGCAAGTCTACCGAGCGGCGCCGTCGCCTCGATCGAGCGACCGGGTACGGCGTCGTGGCGCCGCGTGCGCGCACGTTCGGCCGTAGAGTGGCGGCATGTCGGCAGCCGGGACGCAGAGCGCGCACGCGGCGCTCGTGCTCAACCCGGTGAAGGTGGATGCCGAGCGTCTGCGGTCGATCCTGCGCACACTGTCGAAGAAGCACGGCTGGGCCCCGCCGCGGTTCTACGAGACCAGCATCGAGGACCCCGGCCAGCACATCACCCGCACGGCGCTCGCCGAGGGAGCTGCGGCCGTGCTCGCCGCCGGCGGTGACGGGACGGTGCGCGCCGTCTCCGAGGCGATGGCAGGCACCGGCATCCCGTTCGCGGTCGTCCCGGGCGGCACCGGCAACCTATTCGCACGCAATCTCGGGCTTCCGCTGCTGAATCCCACGCGGGTCATGGAGGGCGTCTTCGCGGGTTTCACGCACCCCGTGGACATCGGCTGGGCGACGCTAACCCGCGAGGACGGATCGCAGAGCGAGCACGCCTTCGTGGTGCTCGCCGGCATGGGCCTGGATGCGGACATGATCGCCAACACCCGTCCCGACCTGAAGAAGTCGGTCGGCTGGGTGGCGTACCTGGACGGCGCCGCGCGCTCGCTTCCCGGCGCGAAGCCCTTCCGTGTGGTGTACCAGCTCGACGACGGCAGGCTGCACTCCACCAAGGTGCACAGCATGCTGTTCGCCAACTGCGGCATCCTTCCCGCGGGCATCGCGCTGATGCCGGACGCCTCCCTGGACGACGGCACGATGGACATCGCCGTGATCCAGCCGACCGGGCCTCTCGGCTGGATGGGCATCTGGCGCAAGATCTGGTGGGACAACTCCGTGCTGCGACGCACCAGGGCGGGACGGCGCGTTCTGGAACGGCGGGGTCGCAACGCGTCGATCCGCTACCTGCGCGGCCGCAGCGCCGAGGCGGCGATGGTCGCCCCGACCTCGATCGAGCTCGACGGCGACGAGTTCGGCACCGCGGTGCGGATGCTCTGCCGCATCCAGCAGGGCGGTCTCACGCTCGCGCTGCCCGACGGCCACGACGTCTCGCGCTTCTGAAGACCCGCCTCACCCGAGGACCGTGACCTCCCCGTCGAGGTTGTCGCCGATCAGCGTCAGCGTGAAGGGGTCGTCGTCGTCGTGCTCGCCGGTGAGAGTGATCACGGTCGCCCGCGGCGCGAAGTCCATGGTGCAGACGCGGTCCGCGTCGGCGGAGAAGGTCACGGCGGCACCCGCATCCGTCATCTCGACGTCGCTCACGATCGGCGGGCAGGAGCTGGAGCCGTAGGTCAGCAGCACGATGCCGTCGTCCTCAAACCATCCGGCCGACGGCTGCTGCTCGCCCATGCCCTGCGGTGCGGCATCCAGGCCGTCGAGGTCGGTGTCGGCCTCGAGGTCGCCGTACGTCACCAGGAGGTCGACATCCTTCGTGACGTCGACGCCTTCGGGAACCGTCACCGCGACCGCGCGAGGGGCGAGGTCTTCGGTGCACGCCTGCTGTTTCTCGTCGGCCACCGTCACCGCGACCGACTGGCCGTCCGCCATCACGTCCTCGACGTGGGGCCGACAGCTCGACGACCCCCACGTCACGAGTCCGATCATGCGGCCGTCGTCGAGCCACGCCGCCTCGACGTCGTCCGCCATCCGTTCCACGGGCGCCGCACCGGCGTCCGCCCCCGCCGTGCTCGACGGCGAACCCGCCGTGCTCGTCGGTGCCGGGGATGCCGGCGTGGTCGTGCATCCCGCTGCCAGCAGCGCCACTGCGGCGAGCGCGAGGGCGGAGGGGATCAGTCGGACTCGCGAAAGGCTCATACCCCCAAGTGTCGCCCCCGAGACGTTCGTCTCAAAGACCCTCGTGAATCGGATCACTGCAGAGCGGAGGTGAGCCGGGCGAGGTTGTCCAGGATCGTGGAGCGCAGCGGCTGCTTCTCCCATTCCTCCAGCGTGAGCTCGCGGCTCAGCGAGCGGTACTCGTCCTCGACCATGCGCATCTCCGCGACGAACTCCTCGCCGCGCACGAGCATGGACACTTCCATGTTGAGACCGAACGAGCGCATGTCCATGTTGCTCGAGCCGATCACCGCGACCTCGTCGTCGATCGTGAGGCTCTTGGTGTGCAGGATGTACGGCTTGGGGTACAGCCAGATGCGGACGCCGGCTCGCAGCAGCACCTCGTAGTAGCTGCGCTGCGCGTGATAGACCATCGCCTGATCGCCCTGCTCCGAGACGAACAGCTCCACCTGGACCCCCCGGTCCACGGCGGCGGTCACGGCCAGCAGCAGGGCTTCGTCGGGGACGAAGTACGGGCTGACGATCATGATCCGCTGCTTGGCCGCGTACAGCAGACCGAGGAAGAGCCGCAGGTTGTTCTCCGCCTCGAACCCCGGGCCGGAGGGCACGATCTGGCAGTCCAGGTCGCCGTCGCCGAACTCCACCCGGGTGATGTCGACGCTCTCCGGGACCCGGTCGGTCTCGGCGTAGTAGTCGCTCAGGAAGATCGCATTCAGGCTGGCCACGACCGGCCCGCGGACACGCACCATCAGATCCACCCAGTGCAGGCCGTGGCGGATGTTCTTGGGCAGGTTGTACGACGAGTCGGTGACGTTCTGCGAACCGAGGAATCCGACCCGCCCGTCGACCACCAGCAGCTTGCGGTGGTTGCGCAGGTCGGGACGCTGGATGCGCCCGCGCAGCGGCTGCACGGGCAGCATCAGATGCCAGTCGGCGCCCATCGCGTCGAGGCGGCGGACCGTCTCGCGATACTTCGGCTTCCAGCGGTTCGCCCAGTAGTCCAGCAGGACGCGGACCGGGATGCCGCGCGCGGCGGTCTCCTCCATCGCCCGGAAGAAGTTGTCGGTCGACGTGTCGGCCTGCAGGATGTAGAACTCGATGTGGGCGTATTCCTCGGCTCCGCGGATCGCCTCGGCCATGGCATCCAGCGATTCCTGATAGTCGCTGATGAGGTGCGCGTCGTTGTCCCCGGACTGCGGCGGGGCCCCCAGTGCGTCGTTCATCCTGACCAGGGGCGGGAACCAGCGCGGCGGATCCGGTCTCAGCGAGCCCAGGTACAGCCCCTGTGCGGTCTTGGCGATGTATGCGTTGATCTGGTCCTGCTTGCGGCGCCGGGCGCGGGGCAGCTTGGGATTTCCGATCAGCAGGAAGATCAGGATGCCCACTATCGGAATGATGAAGATGGCCAGCAGCCAGGCCATCGCCGAGGTGGGGCGACGGTTGCGGGGAACCACGATGATGGCGAAGACGCGCATGCTGATGTCGACGATGACGTACCCGAGCACGAGCCACCACGGCCAGTTGTCGACGTTGAACATCACACCCCCGCCCGTCCGCCTGGGATCAGCGTAGCGGGAGCCGCGGACTTCGCGGGCAACCGCGCGTTCTCAGGCGAAGCGCGGCGCGAGCGGGTCAGAGCGACCTGGGGGGAAGACCGCGGGCCGCGCGCTCTTCGGCCTCGATGCGGGCGTGCACCTTGCGCTCGGTGCGGTCGAAGCGCAGGATGCCGCGCAGCACGATCACGAAGACCGCGCTGACCGCGATGGTCGGCAGAATCGACCAGGCCGCCGAGATCCAGAAGTTGTCCACGCCTTCATGGTACGCCGTGCAAGCTGTCAATCTCCCTGCACAATCGCACCCACGGATGACCTGTGCACAATCACTGGGATCGACCGTTTCGAGGTCGGTGCGAGCAGGCAGGCTCCGTGCATGAACACGATCATCCACGCCACAGAACCCGCCGAGCTGCTCGGCATCGTCCCGGCCCTGGCCGGCTTCACCCCACGGCAGAGCATCGTCCTGCTGCCATTCCACGGCACGCGCGCCTCGGGCGCGATGCGCATGGACCTGCCCGATCCTCAGACGGAGGCCGACGACTTCGCCCCGGTCGCTCTGCGTGCGCTGCTGCAGGTCAGCGGGGTGGATGCCGTCGCGGTCGTCGTGTACACCGACGACGCGCCGCAGGATGTTCCCGACGGCATCCTGCTGCCGCATCTCACGCTGATCGAAGCGCTGCTCGACGTCGCCACCGACGCCGGGCTGCGCATCGTGGACGCCCTGTGCGTGACGCCTCACGGCTGGGGCGAGTACCTCGAGGAGACCCCGGTCGTCCGGCTGCTGGACGAGATCCCGGACGCCCCGGACATCGCAGGCATCGGCGATGTCAGCGGCGACCAGCTGTCGGGTGCGGAGCTTCCCGCCAGCGACCTCGTCCAGCGCGAACAGGTCGGTCGCGCCCTGCGGGAGATCGAGGATCTGCTCGAGCGGCACCGCCTGGGCAGCGGCCGCGTCACGGCCGCCGACAGTCCGTTCGCACTGTCGGCCGCGTGCATGCTGCTCGATGACCTGCCCGCCTTCGCAGAAGAGCTGCTGGATGCTCCGGGCGGCGACGACGCTTACGACTGCGCGGCCCTGCTGTGGTGCCTGAACCGACCGGTCCTGCGCGACGCAATCCTCGTGCAGTGGGCGACCGATCTGGAATTCGGCGAACGCGCCCTCGATGCGCAGCTGGCTTTCTCCGGCACAGGCACGGGCATCCCGGATGCCATCGGCGAGATCTTCCTGGGACGCGGGCGGCGCCCGGACCCCGACCGGCTCGGCTGCGCGCTGCAACTGGTGCGGACCGCGGCATCCCGCGCACCGCGCGATGCGCAGGTCGGTGCTCTCACAGCCGCCGGATGGCTCGCCTGGGCGCTCGGACGCGCCTCGCACGCAGGGACGTACATCGACCGGGCACTCGAGATCGATCCGCAGCACAGCATGGCATCGCTGATCTCGACGATGCTCTCCGCGGCGCTTCTGCCGGAGTGGACGCTGCAGCGCGGCTGAGACGTCTTACTTGACCAGGGGGAACAGGATGGTCTCGCGGATGCCGAGGCCGGTGATCGCCATGAGCAGCCGGTCGATACCCATCCCCATGCCGCCCGACGGCGGCATGCCGTGCTCGAGCGCGCGCAGGAACTCCTCGTCGACGGGCATGGCCTCCACGTCGCCCCGAGCGGCGAGCTTCGCCTGCTCGACGAAGCGCTCGCGCTGGATGACCGGGTCGACCAGCTCGGAGTATCCCGTGGCCAACTCGAAGCCGCGGATGTACAGGTCCCACTTCTCGACGACCCCCGCGATCGAGCGGTGCTCGCGCACCAGCGGTGACGTGTCGACCGGGAAGTCCATCACGAAGGTGGGGCGCACGAGGTCGCCCTTCACGAAGTGCTCCCACAGCTCCTCGACGAGCTTGCCGTGCGTGGCGTGCGGGGGGATGTCCACGCCGCTCTCCTCGGCGAACGCGATGAGGTCCTCCACGGCATCCCCCGGGGTGACGGTGCGCCCGGATGCTGCCGACAGCGATTCGTACATCGACACGCGATCCCACTCGCCGCCGAGGTCGTACTCGGTGCCGTCGGCCCACGTGACCGTCGTGGAGCCCGCGACGGCGACCGCGGCGTTCTGCACGAGCTGCTGCGTGAGCTCGGCCATCTGGTTGTAGTCGCCGTACGCCTGATAGGCCTCCAGCATCGCGAACTCCGGCGAGTGCGTGGAGTCCGCACCCTCGTTGCGGAAGTTGCGGTTGATCTCGAAGACCCGCTCGATGCCACCGACGACGGCCCGCTTGAGATACAGCTCCGGCGCGATGCGCAGGAACAGCTCGGTGTCGAAGGCGTTCGAGTGCGTGACGAACGGGCGAGCGGACGCGCCGCCGTGCTGCACCTGCAGCATCGGCGTCTCCACCTCGAGGTAGTCATGGCTTGTGAACGTGGCTCGCAGACTGGCGTTGACCGCGGCGCGCGCACGGACCGTCGTGCGGGCCTGGTCGCGCACGATCAGGTCGAGGAAGCGGCTGCGCACGCGCGTCTCCTCGTTCAGCTCGCCGTACACGTTCGGCAGCGGCAGGAGCGCCTTCGAGGCGATCCTCCAGTCGTCGGCCATGACCGACAGCTCGCCACGGCGACTGGAGATCACCTCGCCGTGCACGAAGACGTGGTCGCCCAGGTCGACGAGCTCCTTCCACGCCGCCAGCGACTCCTCCCCGACGTTCGCCAGCGAGACCATCGCCTGGATGCGCGATCCGTCGCCGGCCTGCAGCGTGGCGAAGCAGAGCTTGCCGGTGTTGCGGCTGAACACGACCCGGCCCGCGATGCCGACCGTCTCACCCGTCTCGGCACCGGCCTCCAGCTCGCCGTACCGGGCGCGCAGCGCGGGGATGGAGTGCGTGACGGGAACCGCGACCGGGAAGGCTCCGCCGCCGGCATCCGCCCGGTTCGCGATCAGCTTCTCCCGCTTCGCCAGACGCACGGCCTTCTGCTCGAAGACGTCCTCCTCCTGGCCGGCAGGGGCGGACGAGGGGTTCGGCGCAGACGCGTCAGTCATGAGTGGGGGCTCCTTGAGAAAGTCGGCTCCAGTCTACCGGCGCGCGCACGACCGCCGAGCGGCCCGGGTTAGCCTCGATGGCATGCGACCTCTCGGACATCTCCGCCGGCCGAACACCCACCACCGCGTCCTCGCGACTCTCGCCCTTACCCTCGTCGCGGCCGCCGCGACCCTGCTCCCGGCAGCCGCCGCGAACGCGGATGTCGACGACTTCTCCTACGCGTCGTGGGAGTCGCAGTACGACGTCTCGCTCGACGCCGACGGCCGCGCGCAGGCGCACGTCACCGAGACCGTGGTCGCCGAGTTCCCGGAGTTCGACCAGAACAAGGGCATCATCCGCGGGTATCCGGAGCGCTACGAGGGTGCCGGGCTCAGCATCCGGATCCTGTCGGTGATGGACGCCGACGGCCGCGACGTGCCGTTCGAGACCGAGAACGAGGACGGCATGCTGCTCGTGCTCACCGGGGACGACGACTACGTGCACGGACCCCGCACCTATGTCATCGAATCGACCATGAGCGACTTCATGATCCACGGCAGCGAATCGGGGAACGACGAGTTCTACTGGAACCTGCTACCACTGAACAGCACGCAGGACATCGGACGCTTCCACGCCACGATCCACTTCGCACCCGAGCTGGCCGACGCCCTCACGGGAGACGTCGCCTGCTACCGCGGCCAGGCCGGCGAGCGACTCCCCTGCACCCTCGACGGACCGGCCGTGAGCGCGGACGGCGCGAGCTTCACCGTCGAATCCGCTGCGCGCGCCGCCGGTGACGGCGTCACGGTCGCCATCGGGTTCGCCGCGAAAACGGTCAGCCAGCCGGAGGCTCGCGCAGCGGACCCCGTCGCGGACTTCGGCCCCGCGGTCACCGGACTCGGTGCGATCGGGCTCGCCGTCGGCGCCTGGTCATCCGTCGCCGCCCTCAAGCGGCGTCGCCGTGTCGCCACCGGCATCATCGTCGCCCAGTTCGACGTGCCGACCGACCTGCCGCCGCTCGCGGCCGCCCCGCTGCTGCCGGGGGCGCCGAATCCGATCCCTGCACAGATGGTGCATCTCGCCGTGCAGGGCGCGGTGCGACTGGAAGAGGATCAGCGCGAGCCGGATGCCAAGAAGCGCCCGGCGCTGCGGCTGCGCGACCGCTCGCCGGCGCGTGATCCGCTGGACATCGCCCTGCTCGATGCCGTGTTCACCGGCGACACGACCCTCAGGCGCATACCGCGCTCCAGTACGAAGTTCGCCAAGCGGATGGACAAGCTGGTGCGCAAGGGCAGCTCCGAGGCTCGACGGCGCGGGTGGCTGACCGAGGAGCGCAGTCGCGCCGCCGTGGCCTTCGGCTGGGCGTCCGTGGGCATGGTCGCCGTGACACTGGCCTTCGTGGTCTGGTCTGCGACGAAGGACCGCGATCTGCTGCCGCTTTCGATTCTCGCGCTGGTCTTGGCGATGACGATCGTCGGGATCTCCTCGTTCGCGGCCTTCAGCAAGCACACGGTACTGACTCCGGCCGGCGCGGAACGCTATGAGCATCTGCTCGGCGTCAAGGAGTTCATCCGCGTCGCCGAGGCCGACCGACTGAGGATGCTGCAGTCATACCAGGGCGCCGAGCGGCGCAGCGACGGCACGATCGACGTCGTGCACCTGTACGAGAAGCTGCTCCCCTACGCGATGCTGCTGGGCCAGGAGAAGAGCTGGACCCGGGTGCTCGAGACGACGTACTCGAACTCGGGCACGGGCCCCGGCTGGATGGAGGTCGCCGTGGGAGCGTCGATCAGCTCCCGCCTGTCCACGTACTCGACGTCGATGAACGCCGCGGCGACCTACAGCCCCTCCAGTTCCTCGAGTGGTGGCTCCACCGGCGGCGGGTTCTCCGGCGGCGGGGGCGGCGGCGGGTTCTCCGGCGGGCGCTGACCCGGCGCGCACCGGGTCGTGCCGGCCGGGCGCGACGCACGCGGCCCCGCCACCTGGCGCGACGCACCCGGGCGTCACCACCGGGCGCGCGAAGATGGAAAACGCTGGTGGAAGGGCCGCGTCACCGACGTTTTCCATCCGCGCGGCCGGGACCCGGATGGAAAAGGTCGGTAGGAGTGCCCGGGAACCGACGTTTTCCATCCGCGGGCGCAGCGGTCGGTGGGCGCAGCGGTCCGCGGGACCAACGGCTGCGGGCGCCGACGCGTGAGGTCAGAGTGCGATCGGCGGGTCCAGCGGGCCCGAGGCCTCGCGCAGAGCCTGCTCCACGGTCGACGAGACCAGTGCGGAGAGGTAGCCGCCGGGATTCTCGACGCCGACGTCGCGCAGCAGCGAGGTCGCCTGGCCCACGATGGCTCGTGAGAACTCGGATGCCGTGGCGATGGCCTCGCCGTACACGGCACGGTCCTGCTCGGCGATGACCACCGGTTCGCAGCCCATCTCGACGGCCAGGGCCTGCGCGATGGGCAGCACGGCCGCCGGAGCGGTGACGCCGGCGAACGCGGCCTGCAGCTGACGCAGGTCCATCGTCGTGCCGCTGAAGGCGATCGCGGGATGCACGGCCAGCGGGATCGCACCCTGCTCGGCGGCGGGGCGCAGCACCTCGATGCCGTGCAGGGGGTCGGTGTGCAGCACCAGTTGGCCCATCTGCCATCCGCCGACGTCTGCGATGCCCCTGACGAGACCGGGGAGCTCGTCGTGCGGTACGGCGATGACGACCAGCTCGCTGCGTCGTACGATCTCGAGCGCGTCGAGCAACGGAGCCCCGGGCAGCACGGCCGCCGCCCTGTCGTCATCGGACCCCGAGGTGATGCCGGTGATGGCATGCCCTGCCCCGGCGAGCGCGGCGCCGATCACCGGTCCCACCCGCCCGGCGCCGATGATCCCGATGCCCAGTCGTCCGTCGCGGTTCATCGGCTCACTCTGCCGGCGGGGCCGCCGGGGCCGGCGGGGCGGGCGGGGCCGGCGGCGTCGGGGGTGCAGGAGGCGGCGCCGCAGGCGGGGAAGGCGCATCCGAAGGCGCGGGAGCTTGAGCCGGCGGCGGAGCCACGGGCGGGGTCGGCGCCTCAGGGAACGAAGGCGCAGCCGGAGCCGGAGGCGCGGGAGGAGCGGCCGCGGGCGCAGGCGCGTCCGGAGCCGGCTGAGCCACAGGGAGCCCAGGCGCGGGAGGAGCGGCCGGCGTCACGGCATCCGTCTCCGCCGTCGTCGCCGTCTCCGCCTGCCACTCGCCCCAGCGGTGCGTGTGATCGCGGGACGCGGCGAGCGCGGTCGCTCTGCTGACCCGGTCGAGCAGGGCCAGGGCGTCGTCGCGTTCCAGCCCCGACAGGGTGCCCGAGATGGGGCCCGTCACCGAGTGCACCTGCCCGCCGGACACACGCTGCCAGCGGTCGATCGGTCCCTGGCTGATCGAGACGCCCTGCAGGCGCGCGAGCGGGAAGATCGCGAGCTTGCGCCACACGAGCCCGCGGCGCAGCAGCACCCCGAAGTCGGTGATCGTGTACCCGTGACGCTTCCACGACAGCGGACGACGCCACCAGGCGCGCGCAGGAATGGTCTTGTAGGGGTCGTCGGCGACCGGCCCCAGGATGCCGTGCCGCCATACCAGCGGGATATCGGCCTGCGGCGTGTCCGGAAGGATGAGCGAGAGCACGCGCTCGACATCCGCCCGCGTGCCGACGGGCAGGACGATGTTGAACTGCTGCGCGTTGCCCGACTGCTGCTGGCTGGCACTCTTGCCGCTCATGCGGTTGATCTTGATCGCCCACCATCCGAACGGCCGCCACAGCAGCGACTGGGTCACCTCGACCGCGAAGATGCGGCCGGGCGGCAGGGTCTCGGTGACCGTGGTCAGCAGTCCGTAGGTGATGCGCACGCCGTCGGGCGTGGGCGCGATCGCGTAGCGCAGCGACTTGGATATCTGCGCCCAGGTGATGCCGACGATCGCGACGATCAGCGGGATTCCCATGCCGAGCGCGATGCCCACCATCGCGATGACGATCTCGCCACCGTTGTCCCCATCGGCGGTCATGCCGAGATAGGTGGCCGACAGCGAGATGACGAAGATGGCTCCGAAGAACAGCACCCACGGCACGGCCGAGATCAGCTGCGCTCCGACGAGACGGCCGGTCGGGATCTTGACCACGCTCTCGGGGGCGACGTCGGCCAGGTCCACGCCGGCGATCAGGTCCGTCACGCCGACGTTCATCGAGCCGACGAGCTGGGCGCCCCGTCCCGTGGGCGCGGGTGCCCCGGTGCGCGCGTGTTCGCGTGCGGCACGGGCACCGGATGCCAGTCGCAGGATGTCCGCCCGCACCGACTCCGCACGGGACGTGGCCAGATACTCCAGGGCGACGTTGGCGTCGTTGCCCGCGCCGACGACCTCGAGCTTGGCCAGCCCGATGATCCGGGCGGGGAAGGGGCGGGTGAGGTTCACGCCCTGCACGCGGTCCAGCGGCGCGCGGCGGTGCGAGCGGAACACCATGCCCTTGCGCACCTCGACGTGCTCGCCGGTGACGCGGAACTGCTGGAAGCGCCAGACGAACCAGAAGATCGCGACCAGCACGATCACCAGCGCGAGCACGCCCAGCAGCGCGAAGAGCACGAAGTTGTTCGCGAGCACCCAGTCGACCGGGTCACCGCCGTAGTCCAGATAACGCGCTTCCTCGGGCGCGAACAGGCTCACGACCCAACCGATCACCCGATCGCGCATGTTCGAGATCACGATGCCGATCACGATGATCAGCGCGAGACCGCCCTTGAACAGGGGCGTGAGCGGGTGCATCCGGTGCCATTCGCCGTCGGCGAGGGCGGAGGAGCCGCCCTCGGGCAGCACCGTCACCGGCTGTGCTGCGGACGCGTCGGCGTGGGGGCCGGTGCCGTCCAGGGGTCCGGGCGTGCTCACAGGCCGGTCCGGCGGGTCTCGGCGACCTCGATCAGCGTGTCGCGCAGCGCCTCGGCGGCTTCCTGGCTGAGCCCGGGGATCTGCACGCCCGTGGTCGCCGCCGCGGTGACCATCTTCAACTGCGACACTCCGAAGGCGCGGTCCAGCGGACCCTGCGTGATGTCGACGAGCTGCATCCGTCCGTACGGCACCGCCACCATGCGCTGCCAGAGGATGCCGCGGCGGAACACCACGTCGTCCTCGCGCAGCATGTAGCCGAGCGCCTTCGCCTGCCGCGGCAGGATGATCAGCGTGATCAGGGTGACGGCGATGACGATGCCGGCGGGAATCCACACCCAGCTCTGGTCCAATGCGATGCCGACGATCAGCGCGGCCACGACCAGGACGGCGATGAAGATGCCGTTCTGCACGAACTGCGACACGACGTAGCGCGGCGAGATCTGATGCCAGGAGCCGTCGAGGACGAGCGCGCCCGAGCTTCTCGGAGTGCGCAACGCCGTGTAAGTGCCGGCGTCCAGCACCGGCGGGGCGTCGCGGGTGGGCTGGGACGCTGGTTCGGATGCCGGCGGCGGAGTCACCGGCACGTCGAATCCCTCGGGGTCACGGGGCGGGGTCGTCGGGCTCTCGGTCATCGGAATCCTTCGGCAGAGTGCAGAACTGTTCGGCGACCATCGCCGCGCTGATCAGCACCAGAGCGCCGACGATCAAGGCGGTCATCGCCACAGTCGACCCTACCTGCGCGGGCACCGGTCGGGTGGTGAGGAACGCCAGCAACCCGGCGCCGAATCCCAGGAGGATCGCTCCGAGCAGGCTGGAGGCGCGCGCGAGCGTGGCGGCGCGCAGCGCGCGGAAGGGGTCGATCCGCGCTCCCCCGCGCACGCTGCGTCGCACCGGCCAGGCCAGAGCCAGCACGAAGACGGCGAGCAGCACGAGCAGCACCGGCAGGAACACCGAGGGGACGAAGGTGGCGCGACCGGCGGCCGTCAACATGTGGTCGAAGCCGAAGCCTGCTCCTGCCGACAGCAGCGCGAGCACTGCGAGAACGGCGATGGACGTGCGTCTCACAGTTCGGTCCCCGAGCCGGACGGAGCGCCCTTCAGCTCTCGGATCAGCTCATCGACCCGACCGACCCCGGGCAGCACGGCATCCGGATCGATGCTCAACCATGGTTCCAGCACGAACAGCCGCTCCGCCGCCCGCGGATGCGGCACCATCAGGTGCTCCTCCTCGCTGCGGAAGTCGCCGTAGACGATCAGGTCGAGGTCGAGGGTGCGGTCGCCCCAGCGTTCGAGGCGCACACGACCCTGCTCCTCCTCCACGGCATGCAGCATTCCGAGCAGCACCTGCGGCGCCAGTCGCGTGGTCAGCAGCGCGACTGCGTTCAGGTATGGCGGAGCAGCCGGATCCGCGCCGTCGAGCTTGACCGCGACCGTCTCGATCGGCTCCGACATGACGAAGTCGTCGACGAGCGGAAGCCTGCGCAGCCGGTCGGCGGCCGCGCGCAGCATGTCACCGCGGTCGCCCTCGTTCGACCCCAGTGCGACCACGGCGACCTGCGGCTCTCGGCCCGGACGCGGGTCCGGCGGCGGGGTCAGGTGCGTGAGGCGGCGATCCATCAGATCCGCCCCCGGTGCACGGTGACGGCGACGTCCGAGAACGTCTGCGCGATGGGGGCGTGCGGTTTGTGGACGGTGACGGTGACCAGCTGCACGCGCTCGTCCCCCAGCACGGCATCCGCGATGCGCTCGGCGAGCGTCTCGATGAGGTTCACCGGCTCGCCCGCCACGATCGCCGCGACCCGGTCGGCGAGCTCGCCGTAGTGCACGGTGTCGGCGACGTCGTCGGATGCCGACGCCGACCGCAGCGACAACCGCAGCACGAGGTCGATCATGAACTCCTGGCCGTCCCGGCGTTCGAAGTCGAAGACGCCATGGTGGCCGAAGACCGTCAGGCCGGTCAGGGCGATCTCGTCGAGCTGTTCCATGTCAGGCTCCGTCCCACGCGGCGACGACCGCCAGCGCATCCCGTGTCGCCGCGACGTCGTGCACGCGGACCGCCCACGCACCCGCCCGCGCCGCCAGCGCGCTGGTCACCGCGGTGGCGAGGTCGCGTCGACGCGCACTGAGCGGATCCGGGCCGGAGACCTGGTGCAGCGCGTCCGCCAGCAGCCGCTTGCGCGACGTGCCGATGAGCACCCGGTGGCCGAGCCCGGCGATCTCATCGAGCCCGCGCAGCACCTCCCAGTTCTGCTCAGCGGTCTTGGCGAACCCGATGCCGGGGTCGACGATGATGCGCGACGGAGCGATGCCGACGGATGCCGCCGCCTGCACGCGCTCGCGCAGTTCTGCGCCCACCTCCCGCGCCACCCGCACGTACTGCGCGCGGGCGTACATGTCATCAGACGGTCCGCGCCAGTGGCCGATCGCGATGTCCGCATCGAGCCCCGCGACGGCGGGCAGCATCCGCTCGTCGGCCAGGCCGCCGGACACGTCGTTCACGATGCGGGCTCCGGCGCGCACGGCCGCGACGGCCGTGTCGGCGTTGAGCGTGTCGATGGAGACCGGGATGCCGGCATCCGCCAGCGCTTCGATGATCGGAAGCACGCGCGCCTGCTCGACGGTCGGCGCGACCCGGACGGCGCCGGGGCGCGTGGACTCCCCGCCGACGTCGATGACCGCCGCGCCCTGGGAGCGCATCAGGTGCGCCTGCGCCAGGGCCTTCTCGGGCTCGGTGTAGCGTCCGCCGTCACTGAAGGAGTCGGGGGTGACGTTGAGGATGCCCCAGATGCCGGTCATTCGTCGCCCCCTGGCCGTATGACACGGGTCCCTGAGTCGGGCCCCCGCGCCCCCGAGGCTCTGGACGCCGCGGAGCGGGGTTCAGAGTGGGGCGTGGGGATCGAAGAGCCGATCAGCGCGATCAGTTCCGCCCGTGCCGCCGGCTCGGTGAAGGCTCCGCGGGCGGCGATGGTGAGAGTGGATGCCATCGGCTGGCGTCCGCCGCGCATCGTCACGCAGCCGTGCTCCGCGTCGAGCACCACGAGCACGCCGCGGGTGTCGAGATTCTCGTCGATGGCGTCGGCGACCTGCTCCCCCAGCCGCTCCTGCACCTGAGGTCGAGCGGCGAGCGTCTCGACGACCTTGACCAGCGCACCGAGCCCGACGACCTGCTCGCCGGGAAGGTAGGCGATGTGGGCGACGCCCGCGAAGGGAAGCAGGTGGTGCTCGCAGACGGAGCGGAAGCGGATGTCGCGAAGCAGCACCGCACCCGAGGGAAGGGTGTCCGGCGCCGGGCCGCGCGAGACGCTGATGGTCCTCTCGAGATGGACCGCAGGGTCCTCGCCGATCCCGGCGAAGAACTCCGCATACAGCGCCCCCATCCGCGCAGGGGTCTGCCTCAGCCCGGGACGGTCCGGGTCCTCGCCGATCGCGTCGAGCAGCTCGCGGGTGAGCCGTTCGACGCGTTCCCTGTCGACGGACACGTCAGGCCGTCGCCGGTCGGGCCTGTCCGCCGGCGGCCTTCGGGCCCGCGGTGCGTGCCGTGCCGCCCTGGTCGGGCGTCTGCGCCGCGATGACCTCGGGACGGACGGGCACCTCGACCGGGGGCAGCGTGGAGACCGGTCGTTCGGTGCTGGACAGCCACTGGGGACGCTCCGGGAGCTTGCGCACCTCGGTGAAGATCTCGGCGATCCGGTTGTGGTCGAGGGTCTCCTCCTCGAGCAGGGCGAGAGCGAGGCGGTCGAGGATGTCGCGGTTCTCGCTGATGACCTGGTAGGCCTCGTTGTGCGCCTGCTCGATCAGCGCGCGCACCTCGTTGTCCACGCGCTCCGCGATGGTCTCCGAGTACTCGCGACCGCGACCCATGTCCCGGCCGGCGAACGGCTCGCCGCCCTCGGAGCCCAGCTTGACCGGTCCGAGCTCGGTGGTCATGCCGTACTCGATGACCATCTTGCGGGCGATGCCGGTGGCCTTCTCGATGTCGTTCGACGCACCCGTGGTGGGGTCGTGGAAGACGATCTCCTCGGCGACCCGGCCGCCCATGGCGTAGGTCAGCTGGTCCTGCAGCTCGTTGCGGGTGACCGAGTACTTGTCCTCGAGGGGAAGCACCATCGTGTAGCCGAGAGCCCTGCCGCGCGGCAGGATGGTGATCTTCGTGACCGGGTCGGTGTAGTTCATGGCCGCCGCGGCCAGCGCGTGCCCACCCTCGTGGTACGCGGTGATGAGCTTCTCCCTGTCCTTCATCACCCGGGTGCGACGCTGCGGTCCGGCGATCACCCGGTCGATGGCCTCGTCGAGGGCGCGGTTGTCGATCAGCTGCGCGTTGGAGCGCGCGGTCAGCAGCGCAGCCTCGTTGAGCACGTTGGCCAGGTCGGCACCGGTGAAGCCGGGAGTCTTGCGCGCCACGATCTCGAGTTCGACCGACTTCGAGAGCGGCTTGCCCTTGGCGTGCACCTCGAGAATGCGCTGGCGCCCCTTGAGGTCGGGCGCGTCCACGCCGATCTGACGGTCGAAACGGCCGGGACGCAGAAGGGCGGGGTCGAGGATGTCGGGACGGTTGGTCGCCGCGATCACGATGACGTTCGCGTTGGGGTCGAAACCGTCCATCTCGACGAGCATCTGGTTCAGCGTCTGCTCGCGCTCGTCGTTGCCGCCGCCCATGCCGGCGCCGCGGTGGCGGCCGACCGCGTCGATCTCGTCGATGAAGATGATGGCGGGGGCGTTCTCCTTGGCCTGGTTGAACAGGTCGCGCACCCGCGAAGCGCCGACACCGACGAACATCTCCACGAAGTCCGAACCGGAGATCGAGTAGAACGGGGCCCCCGCCTCACCGGCGACCGCGCGCGCGAGCAGCGTCTTTCCGGTTCCGGGAGGGCCGTACAGCAGTACGCCCTTCGGGATGCGGGCGCCGATGGCCTGGAACTTGGCCGGGTCCTGCAGGAACTCCTTGATCTCGTGGAGCTCCTCGATCGCCTCGTCCGCACCGGCGACGTCCTCGAACGTGACCGTCGGGGTCTCCTTGCTGACGAGCTTGGCCTTGGACTTGCCGAACTGCATGACCTTGCTGCCGCCACCCTGCATCGACGACAGCAGCCACCAGAAGAGCAGGCCGAGCAGCACGAGCGGCAGAAGAAGGGAGATGAAGCCGTCGAACCACGTCGCGCGCGGGACGACGTCGTTGAACCCGTCCTCGGGCGCGGCGGCATCGATGGCCTTGACGACCTGGTCTGCGCGCGCTTCGACGTAGTAGAACTGCACGTTCTTGGAGCCCTCGAACTCCTTCGAGAGCGTGAGGTCGACGCGCTGGTCGCCGTCGGTGTTGATGGCCTTGGTGACCGTGGTGCCGTCGAGCAGTTCGAGCCCCTGCTGCACCGTGACCTGCTTGGGCGCCGCCAGGTTCGAGATCAGCAGGAAACCGGCGAAGAGCAGCACGCCGATCAACGCCACGTAGATCAGCGGGTTCCGGGAGACCTTCTTCACATCCATGATGCGTTCAGCGTACCGTTCGGCTGCTTGCCCCCTGCTGTGCGTTCACCGACGGCGTACCCTCCCGCCTCCTCCCACGCGGGGCGGGAGTCCGTCAGCTGTAGACGTGCGGGGCGAGCACGGCGACGTCGCGCAGGTTGCGATAGCGCTCGGCGTAGTCGAGGCCGTACCCGACGACGAACTCCACCGGGATGTCGAAGCCCACGTACTTGCAGTCGATCTCGACCTTGGCCGCCTCCGGCTTGCGCAGCAGCGCGAGCACCTCGATCGACTCGGCGCCCCGGGACTGGAAGTTCTCCAGCAGCCAGCTCAGCGTCAGTCCGGAGTCGATGATGTCCTCGACGATGAGCACGTGCTTGCCGTGCAGGTCGGTGTCGAGGTCCTTGCGGATCTGCACCACACCGCTGGACTTGGTGCTGGCGCCGTAGCTGGAGACCGCCATCCAGTCCATCGGCGCGTGGAACGGCAGAGCCCGGGCGAAGTCGGCCATGACCATCACGGCGCCCTTGAGCACGCCGACCAGGATCAGATCCTTGCCCTCGTAGTCCGCGGTGACGCGCGCGGCCAGTTCGTCGAGCTTGGCGTGGATCTCCTCCTCTGTGACGAGGATCTGGGAGAGGTCTGCTGAGATGTCCGCTGCACGCATGTCTCGATTTTAGGCCGTGCCACCTGGGCATCCGGACGTCGCACTTTCCGGCATCCGCACTACTGCCCGACCGCGCATCCCCACTACTGTGAGCGGTGGAGCGGGCAGGCGCCTGCGGGGAAGGAAGACATGAACCTCGACGACATCCTCAAGCAGGTGCCCGTCGGCGACATCGCCGAGAAGTTCGGCGTGAGCCAGGACGTGGCCCGCCAGGCGGTGCAGGAGGGCGGCGCAGTCCTGCTGGGCGGCCTCGCCAAGAACGCCCAGACGCCCGAGGGCTCCTCCGCGATCGAGCAGGCGCTGAACCGTCACGGCGGGTTCTCCGGGGCCTCGAAGGTCGACGATGTGGATCAGGCCGACGGCGACAAGATCGTCAAGCACGTGTTCGGCGACAAGAAGGGCGAGGTCGTCGAGAGCCTCACCCAGAGCGAGAAGACGGCCGGCGGCATCGACTTCGGCAAGCTCCTGCCCATCCTCGCGCCCATCATCATGGGCGTGATCGCCAACGCGAAGGGCTCCTCGGGCTCCAGGGGCGGGCTCGGCGGCATTCTCGGCGGACTGCTCGGCGGCGGCCAGCAGGGTCAGGCCTCCGGCGACCAGGCATCCGGTGGCGGGATCGGGGACATCCTCGGCGGACTCGGCGGCCTGCTGGGCGGCGGCGGTTCGACCTCGGGCGCACAGGGTGGCGGCATCGGCGACATCCTGGGCGGTCTCTTCGGCGGCAAGAAGTAGCCGCACCCCACTCGGGTCGTCTCGGGACCGTTCCCGGGCCGAGACTCAAGCCCGGGCGGCGAACACGATCTGTCCCGCCGCGCGCCTCGCCGTGCACCCGGGCAGGTCGATCGGCCCCTGGCCCGACCAGTCGGTCACGAGCCGTGCGACCTCGAGGGTCTGCACCCGCGTGAGGCCGACACCGAACTCGCTGTCCACGACGAAGCGGATGATGCGGTTGCGCAGCGCGGCCGGGTTCGCCGCGAGCGCGGCGACACTGACCGAGATGCCCGCCTCGGCGTGCTCGACGATGTCCTCGATGGTCTCCCGGATCATGTCGTCGAACGCCTCGGCATCCTCCCGCAGCTGCTCGGCGGTGCGGGCGAGCGCCTCCGCGATGCCCGGCCCGAGCTGCTCCTCGATGACCGGCATCACCCGCTCGCGGGCGCGCACGCGGGCGAAGCGGGGATCGACGTTGTGCGGGTCGTCCCAGAACTCGAGTCCGGATGCCGTGCAGCTCGCGCGCGTCGTGACGCGTTTCACGCCGAGCAGGGGACGCAGCCACAGCATCCCGTCCTCGTCCCGCCGCAGCGGCGCCATCCCCTGCAGGCTCGCGGCGCCGGAGCCGCGGGCGAGGCCGAGCAGCACGGTCTCCGCCTGATCGTCGAGGGTGTGCCCCAGCAGCACGGCCGAGGCGTCGAGCCGTGCCGCGCACCGACGGAGGGCCTCGTAGCGTGCGGCGCGGGCTGCGGCCTCGAGCCCGTCGGGATGCTGCGGCGCGACCTGCACGGTCAGCACCTGCGCGTCGGCGCCGAGATCACGGGCCTGCGATGCGGCCCGCTCCGCCACGGCATCCGATCCGTCCTGCAGCGCATGGTCGACGACGGCGGCCGTCACCGAGATGCCGATCTTCGCCGCCTCGAAGACGGCGGCGGCAGTCAGCGCGAGCGAGTCGGCGCCGCCGGAGAGGGCGACCACGACCCGGCCCGCACGATGCGGGGCGAGGGCCGCGCGCACGGCGCGGCGGACTTCGGCGATGGCGGGATCCAGGGACGGCACCCCTCCACGGTACGGGCAGCCGGGTCCGACGATCAGGTCCCTCGCCGCGCGCGAGTAGGCTTGTCCCGGCATCCCAACCGACATCTCTCCCGAGGAGCACACGCATGGGCGCACACGACGCCGTCATCGAGATCCCGCGCGGCAGCCGCGTGAAGTACGAGGTCGACCACGAGACCGGCCGGGTCCACCTCGACCGCGTGCTGTACACGACCTTCGGCTACCCGGCCGACTACGGCTACTTCGACAACACGCTCGGAGAGGACGGCGATCCGCTGGACGTGCTCGTGCTGCTGGATCACGCCATCTACCCCGGCGTCGTGGTGAACGTGCGACCGGTGGCCGTGCTGAAGATGAGCGACGAGGCCGGCGGCGACGACAAGCTGGTGGCCGTGCTGTCGAAGGACCCGCGCTGGGAGCACATCCAGGACATCGGCGACCTGGCCGAGTACACCAAGAAGGAGATCGCGCACTTCTTCGAGCACTACAAGGATCTCGAGCCCAACAAGTGGGTCAAGGTCGACGAGTGGGGCGACGCCGCAGAGGCTCAGCGCATCCTCGACGAGGCCATCGAGCGCTTCGCCGCCGAAGGACACTGACCTTCCCGGTCTGGCCGACCCGGTCTCGCTGACGAAACCCCCGGTTCGCGCCGGGGTCTCGTCATGTCCGGACGGCGGATGACTACGGATGCGGAGCGGAGGCCTTCGCCTCGAGAAGAGCGCGTTCCCTGTCGTTGCCCGCGAGGCGTGCGGCGGCCAGGAACTCCGACCGCGCCTCCTCCTGCCGTCCGAGACGCAGCAGAAGCTCGCCGCGCGTGGCCGGCAGCAGGTGATATCCCCGTAGCGCTCCGGTGTCCGCCAGCGCGTCGACGATGCGCAGAGCGGATGCCGGCCCGGTGGCCATGGCGACCGCGGCGGCCCTGTTGAGTTCGACGACGGGCGAGGGCGCGATGCGGCTGAGCGCCTCGTACAGCACGACGATCCCGTCCCAGTCGGTGTCCTCGACGGAGGCGGCGATCGCATGCTGTTCGGCGATGGCCGCCTGCAGGCCGTAGGCCGTGCGCCCACCGGGAAGCGCGTCAGCCCGGGCGAGGGAGGCACGACCACGAGCGATGCGGCTGCGGTCCCATCGGGTGCGATCCTGATCGGCGAGCAGCACGGGATCGCCCTGGGCATCGGTGCGGGCGGGGAACCGGGCCGCGGTGAGTTCCATCAGTGCGAGCAGGCTGTGGGCATCGCGTTCCGCGGGGACCAGCGCGGCCAGCACGCGGGCGAGGCGGATGGCCTCCTCGGCCAGGTCAGGACGCATCCAGTCCGCCCCGCTGCTGGCTGCATGGGCCTCGTTGAAGATCAGGTAGAGCACTCCGAACACGGTGCCCAGCCGCTCAGGATACTCCTGCGCGGACGGCACGTCGAACGGGACGTGCGCGGCGGCGAGCGTGCGCTTCGCGCGGACGATGCGCTGCTGCACCGTTCCGACCGGCACCAGGAACGCGCGCGCGATCTGCTCGGTGCTCAGTCCGGCGACGACGCGGAGGGTGAGCGCCACGCGCGCCTCCCGCGCGAGCACCGGGTGGCAGGCGACGAACACCAGACGCAGCACGTCGTCGTCGATGGCATCCGGGTCCCACGGCTCGCGGTCCGCGGCATCGGCCTGCTCGCGTTCCAGGTCGTGGGCGAGCAGGGCGATCCGATCGTCGAGACGCTCCTGACGGCGCCAGCCGTCGATCGCCTTCCGCTTGGCCACGGTGGTCAGCCAGGCGGCGGGGTTGCGGGGCACGCCGGACTCGGGCCACTGCGTCAGCGCGTCGACGAGTGCCTCCTGCGCGAGGTCCTCGGCGAGCCCGAAGTCTCCCGTCATCCGCGTCAGGGTCGCGACGATCTTCGCCGACTCGATGCGCCAGACCGCAGCGATGGTGCGCTCCGTCGGAGAGCGCACCATCGCATCGTCGGAGTCGAGCATGTCACTGGTGCGCGCGCTCGACCTCTTCGCGCCAGCGCGCTTCCTTCTGGATCCACTCGTTGTCGGCGGGGAAGTCCTCCTCCGCGGTCACGCGGCGCACTTCCAGGAAGGAGCCGGGGCCGAGGGGTGCCCGCTTCGCCCACTCGGCGGCTTCTTCGCGGGTGGACACCTCGATGATCCAGAAGCCGTTGAACAGCTCCTTGGTCTCGCCGTAGGGACCGTCGGTGACCAACGGCGCTTCCGCGGAGAAGTCGACGACGAACCCCTCATCCGCATCTGTCAGGCCCTCGCCGGCGACCAGCACCCCGGCCTTGATCATCGACTCGTTGTACTTGCCCATGGCCTCGATGACCTGCTCGAACGGGATCTTCTTGAATGCCTCGACGCCCGCGTCGTCCGCCCGCATGATCAGCATGTACTTCATGATGTTCTCCTGTGTTCGGGATCGCTTATCGACCCTCTCACTGAAGACGTCGAACAGGAAGGCGTCAGATCGACAGCCTCCGAGAAATTCTCGAAGAGATTCTGAGCGCTGCTCGACAGTGCCGCGATGTCAGAGCGCGCCGCGCGCCGCCAGGAAGCCGTACGGGTTCGTCGTGCCGCCGTTGATGTACACCTCGAAGTGCAGGTGGCATCCCTGCGACGCACCGGTGTTGCCGGCGTAGGCAATCACCTGACCGGCGCTGACGTGCTGACCGTACGACACGGCGAAGCGGGCGATGTGTCCGTAGCCGGTCGCGACGCCGCCACCGTGCTGGATGCGGACGTAGTTGCCGTACCCGCCGTTGTAGAACGCCGCGTCCACACGTCCGGAAGAGGCGGCGTAGATCGCCGCGCCGCATCCGTTGGCGAAGTCCAGGCCCCGGTGGAACGTCGACCGCCACACGCCGTTCTCGAAGCGCGCAGGACGTGATCCGTAGCCCGAGGAGATCCGGCCGCCGTGCGGGCGTCGCCACGCGCCACCACCGCCACCCCCGCCGGAGCCACCACCGCCGGAGCTGCTTCCGCCTCCACCGCCGTGGTTGTTCTTGGCGGCTTCGGCTTCGCGGCGACGGCGCTCTTCCTCTTCGCGGCGTCGTCGAGCCTCTTCAGCCCGGCGGCGGCGCTCCTCCTCCTCCTTGCGCTTGCGCTCGCCCTCCTGGTACGCGGCGACCGTGGCGGCCGTGGTGTCCTTGAGGGCGGCGAGCTGCGCCTGAAGAGTGGTGAGGTTGTTCTGCTTCTCGTCGAGAGCGGCCTGCGCGGCATCCGCGGCCTGCTGCGCGCGGATCATCTTCTCTTCGGCGACCTTCTGCAGGCGGTCGCGCTCGTTGCGCGCGCTCTTGGCCTGGTCACTGAGCGACTGGGCGGAGTCGCGTGCTGCTGCCGCCTTCTCGGCGACCGTGCTGCTGTACTCGAGCAGCTGGTCCATGCTGCCCAGGCGCGAGAGCAGATCGTCGGCGCCCTGGGATGAGCCCGAGAGGAACACCTCGAGTGCTGCCTGGTCCCCGCCGTTGCGGTACAGCTGCGTGGCGACCTGTCCGGCCTGGCGCGAACTCTCATCGGCGATCTTCGCCTGATCGTCGGCCTGCTCCTGCAGTGAGTCGGCGCGGCCGGCGGCTTCGAAGAAGGCCTGCTGGGCGGCGTAGAACTCTTCGCCTGCCGCACGGGCGGCGGCTTCGGCGTCAGCGGCGCGCTGGGTGAGCGAGGCGATCAGGTTCTGGATGCGGGTGATCTCGGCGCCCTTGGCTGCCTCGTTCGACTTCGCCCGCTTGACGTCGTCCCAGCTGGGGTAGTCGGCGGCGTGGGCGACCTGAGCGCCGGTGGAGACACCGAAGGCGGTGAAGGCGAAGGCGCTGAGGGCGCCGACCGTGATCGCTCCGCGGCGGGTGACCTTGGAGGCAGGCCAGAGCGCGCGCCGCTCGTCTGGCGTGGGCGCGCAACCGCAGTCGTCGGATGCCGCGGCATCCGCGTTGGGAAAGTCGTTCACTCGGCCCCTTCCGCCGGTTTCACAAGTGCCACACTAACAACATTCGTCACATCCGCAACAGATCTGCTGATGTCTGCGGGCACAGGCGGCACTGCCATCGTCCTCCCGAAACGCCCGGGAAGGTAGAGGACCCGCCCTCGATTTCGTTTTTCGCCAGCGCTTCGCTTATGCTTGAGCGTCGGCAAGAGAACCCCCAGGGAGTCTCTGCGGCCCCATCGTTTAGCGGCCTAGGACGCCGCCCTTTCACGGCGGTAGCACGGGTTCGAATCCCGTTGGGGTCACTCTTACCGGTACAATTGAAAAGTTATGGCCCTGTAGCGCAGTTGGTTAGCGTGCCGCCCTGTCACGGCGGAGGTCGCGGGTTCAAGTCCCGTCAGGGTCGCTCTAAGCGAAGAGCCTTCTTTCGAGGAGGCTCTTCGTCTAGGACGCGACAGGCTCGCCGGTCGCACGGCTCTGTAGCTCAGTTGGTAGAGCGTTCGACTGAAAATCGAAAGGTCACCGGATCGATGCCGGTCGGAGCCACACGGATCATCATTACAGTGATCCCAGAAACCCTCGCCTAGCTTCTACATGGCGGGGGTTTTGCTTTGCCCTGATGAGGCGTGGTTTTGGGGGGCGCTCCCGCTGCGCGGTTGCGCGGGTCTCGTAGCCTGTCGAAGCACCGGACGTTGAGCGAGCGAAGCGAGACGAAACGCGGTCGCGGGAGCTGGTGCCGGGTTTGTGCCGGTAACGGATGCGCATCCGACCCGCCTCCGACGATGACCAACGACCCATCAACGGTTCGTTTGCCTGATGGACGTCGAACTAGATATCGACAACATGCGTTGCGCGGACTGCCTCTAGGTAACTACGCGATTCGACTCCACGCCTGAACCTATTCGACGCGTACGTCGTAGAGCGTTGCGGTGGAGTGAGCACGCTAAGAGTCACCGTCATCGGCGAGTACATCGCCACTCCCAACCGCAACCCGGGCTTCGTGCGCTCCTCTCTGATCTCGGCGACGATCCGCGCTATGCGGGCAACACCGCCGTTGCTCGCCGGTTCCCGCCGCACTGCTCCGAGCCGTCGATTCGAACCCAGTTCACTTGCACGTGCCCCTCGCGCACAACCGTTCCGGCTTCGTCCGTCAGCCGGTACCCCAAGATCGGCCCGCCGCCAAAGAAGCGGGCGGACCATCCGGTCTCGCTCGACCTGTTTAAATCCTGAAGGGCGACGTCGTCCGGTTGGTGACTCGTGTCCGTCTGCGCAGGGTCAATCGGCGGCTTGGGTACGCACCTTTCGCCATCGCAGACATCGAGCATCAGACCGGGTCGAGGATGCTCCATAGTGATCGTCACGGTGCTCGAGTACGCGACAGCGGGACAGGAAACATCCGTGAACGGACTGCAGGCGGTCAACACTGCCAGCCCTGCCGCGAAAGATACAGCAGCTCTGGCGATCTTTCTGCGCATGAGGTGAGGCTAGCCGACTCCCGGGCCGCGGAAACGTATTACCTCAAGGGCATCTCCCCGAGATTGATGAAGCACTCGAGAAAGCGCTTGATGACCCAAAGCTTGCTGCATGGCATCAGACACGAGCGGTGTGGTTGAGATTCACCACTCCGATCACCCCGTCGAGTTCAGCCCTGGTTCCCCGCTTCGGCGCAACGACCTGTGAGAAACTGCGGTCCGCGCGCTCCTCGGCATCTCAAGCACACTGCATCACCGCCATGGGGCTCCCTGAATCGGATCGCACCGCCGCGAGCATCTCGAACGCTAGTGTGCTGTCTATGCCGCTTGATCTCAGCTATCCCGCCGTGCTCGACCAGTTCGGACGACACCGAGTGCCCGGCCGAACAGACTCCCGCGCGTTTTTGGGCTGGTTCCTTGAGAACTACTTCCGACTTGAGGCACTCACCGTTGAAGACTCAATCTGTGACGGCCCCGACGACAAAGGCATCGACGGGATCTACGTCGATGACACGTTGGAAGTGGTCTACGTGCTTCAGGCGAAGCTCCTTCAGAACCCATCGAAGACAGTTGGCGACGGAACGCTGCGAGACTTCTCGGGCGCAATCCAGCAGTTAACCACCCCAGAGGGAGTTGAAGCTGTGGCGGGCTCCACGGGAAACGTGGAGCTCAAGAACCTCCTCGCGGACGCGGACGTTGCAGCAAAGGTCAAGGCCGGTTACGAGGTCCGAGGGATCCTACTGACGAATGCTCCGCTCGACGCCAACGGCCTAAACTTCGTGGCCGCCCATGGCGCTATCACGGCATACGATGCTGATCGCCTCCAGAAGGACTGGCTCCCTCTCGGTGATACTGAGCCCGTCGAGAAGGAGGTCACATTTCACCTAGATAGCTTGGGCCACATCACCTACAAAACTGAGGCCGCAACCGCGCACTTCGTGTCATTGCGAGGCTCCGAACTTGTCCAGATGGCAGGGATCGAGAACCAAGCACTTTTCGCTTGGAACGTACGCCAATCCCTCGGTCGGACCAAGGTCAACCGCGCGATCGCCACAAACGTCCAGACGCAGCCCGAACACAAGAACTTCATGCTCTATCACAACGGTCTCACCATCCTGGCGCGCACAGTGCACCTCGACGAGGAGAACGACACTCTCACGATCGACCAGTACAGCGTCGTGAACGGTGCTCAGAGTTTGTCGACCTTGAATGAAAAGAAGGATTCGCTGAGCAACGACCTTCGGCTTCTCGCACGGGTCGTCGAACTTGACCCGGCGTCGGACCTCGCAGGGATGATCACCCGCAACAGCAACAACCAAAACTCCATCGGCGCCCGCGATCTCCAGTCAAACTCTGTAATCCAGAAGCGGTTGAAAGAGGACTTCAAGCGCTCCTTCGGTGACCAGTTCGACTACGAGGTTAAGCGTGGTGAGGCTTCGACAGCGGCGCGCGTCATCACAAATGAGGACGCAGCCAAGGTTCTCCTAGCCTTTGACCTCGAGCAGCCTTGGAGCTGCCACCAGTCCTATCGGTATTTCGACGACCTTCACGCCGACATCTTTGGTCGTCCGGTGGTTACCGCAGGGCGAATCGTTGCGCTGATCGCAGTCCGCGATGCGGCGATCGAAAGCCTTGCAGCTCTGGATAACCAGCTCGTCGCCCGTTACTCAGTCACACCGTACTTCTTGATGTACCTACTCAAGCAAGCCCTCAAGATCGATGACGTCGGCGAGGAATTCTGCAAGGACCCCAGCGCCTTCCTTGCCGAAAAGGGCTACGCCGCTGTCGCAGCGGTGATCAAACGTGTTGCCGATGATCTTGTCGTAGATCTCAACTCGGAGATTGAAGAGCGAGACGAAGCCGGAAACCCGTTCGACCACAAGCGCGAGCTTAAGAGCCCAACCGCGGTTCGGGCGCTCAAGCAAGCCGTGATTCCGATCTACCAGAAGGCCGTTCAGCGGAATCGCGCAACTTCATTCGCTGAGGAGTGGAACGCCGCAGAGTCGAGCGAACCCGCATGACTTTGTGCCGGTCCCGTGCAGGTAGCTCCGCTGAAACCACCCCAAACCAGCCGCGACCAACGATGACGACTTCCGCGGAATCACGCGGCGAACGGCGACCAACAAGCACACGATGCCTCGCCGCATCCAACTGAAAATCGAAAGGTCACCGGATCGATGGCGGTCGGAGCCACACGGATCATCATTACAGTGATCCCAGAAACACTCGCCTAGCTTCTACATGGCGGGGGTTTTGCTTTGCCCCGATGAGGCGTGGTTTCTGCGTCTGCAGAGCTCGGTCCCTGAGCCTTCGCTCTGTTCGATTCCGCCCAGTTGTTCGCAGCCCGTTGGCGCAAGCCAACCGAACCTCGAGCCGACGCAGAGCACGTTTCGAACACCCAGATATGGTCGCGTCTATGACCTTCGAATCCCAGGTCACCCTGTTCTGGATCCTCAACATCACGATCAGCGTGCTTGCGGTCGTCATCGCCTGCCTGCTGCTGTATCTCGTCATTCGCATGGGAGTCTTCCACGGACTCCGTGCGCACACCCGGTGGATCGACAGCGGAAAGGACTACGAACCCGCGGAGAAGTTCATTCCGCGACGGTGACGGCGCTGCCCTGCCCCAGCACCCCGCGAGAACTCGATGGTGCTCACAAGCGTGCGCGGCCCCCACCTGCTCCTATGATGAGCGAGAAGCTGCTCTGAGCAGTGGAGGCGACCTGATTGAGGGGCATGACGGTTCGCCACATTGGAACGTGCGCGGTGCGCACCTGACAGCCAGCCTTCCCGCGTTCTGAACAGCGCTCGGGCGTGCGGGCAGAGCGGTTGACAACAGATGACGAACACGCCCACTGCCGGATGGTACCCGGACCCGACGGATAGGACGCGGATGCGCTGGTGGGACGGCAATGTGTGGGGCGATCAGGTTCAGCAGCTGCCGTCGGCACCATCTGCTGTGCAGTTGCTCCCTCCGCCCACTGGGGACTCAGTGCTCGTGGTCGGGGGAGGACAGAGCGCGGCGACGGGGACGAAGAGGAAGCTGCCGGCGTGGGCGTGGATCGTGATCTGCGTCGTGGCGCTGGGGATCGGCATCTTGCTCTCGCCGATCTTCACGGTGCTGTGGTTGGTCGTGCTCATCACTGGGCTCGTCGCACTGGTGAAGAACACGCCCACCTGGCTGCGATTCTCCAACCGCAAGGTCGCCACCGTCGTCACAGCGATCGCCGCGGTCTGCTTCCTGCTCACCGGCAGCGTCGCCAACGCCGTCATCGGAGACAGCACCAGCAAACCGGCATCTCTCGCCCCAACGCTGGCAGCTCCCAAGGCACCTGAATCTGAGTCAGCGACGCCGACCGCGACGCCCTCCGCAACCCCTACGGCGTGGGACGAGGACGCAGAGCCGGTGCCGTTCGCCGGCGACGCGTCGACGATCGCCGACACCTCGAGCACGGAAGGCATGGCCGCGCTGAAGGTGCTGGCAACTCTGCCTGTGAAGGGCCGCGCCGCGAAGACCGGGTACTCGCGCGATCAGTTCGCCCAGCGCTGGCTGGACGTGGACCGCAACGGCTGCGACACCCGCAACGACATCCTCGCCCGCGACCTGACGGATATCACTCGCTCAGGCACGTGTCGGGTACTCACCGGCATGCTCGCAGATCCGTATACGGCGCAGTCGATGAGCTTCGTGCGCGGGCAGGGCACCAGCGAGCTCGTCCAGATCGACCACGTCGTCGCCCTCTCGGATGCCTGGCAGAAGGGTGCCCAGCAGCTCACTGCCGACCAGCGCGCGACGTTCGCGAACGATCCGCTGAACCTGCTCGCCGTCGACGGCTCGGCCAACGCGCAGAAGAGCGACGGCGACGCAGCGACATGGCTGCCGAAGAACAGGGAATTCCGCTGCGCGTACGTCGCACGCCAGGTCGCGGTGAAGGCGACCTACGGTCTATGGGTCACACGGGCCGAGCACGACGCGATCGCACGGGTCCTGGGCGCATGCCCCGACGAGCAGGTGCTCACCTCGACGTTCGCGAAGGTTGAACCGGTGAAGCAGGAGACTGCGCCTGTGAAGGAGCAGCCTGCTCCCGCTCCGGCACCTGCTACCCCGGTTCCGTTCGTGCCCGCTCCGGCGCCTGCTCCGGTCGAGAAGGCGCCCGTCGCTCCCGCGCCTGCTCCGGTCGAGAAGGCGCCCGTCGCTCCCGCGCCGGCTCCGGTCAAGAAGGCGCCGGTCGACGTCTACTACGCGAACTGCACCGCGGTCCGTGCCGCGGGAGCGGCACCGATCCGTGCCGGCGACCCCGGATACTCCTACAAGCTCGATCGCGACAAGGACGGCATCGCCTGCGAGTAGCAAGAGCCCTGCTCCGGTGCGGCGTATCGAACACGTCACACCGGAGCAGTGCCAGCTCGCTGGGTCAGCCCAGCCTCAGCTGGTCGGGTCAAGCTCCTGGTGCTCGACGATCCACTTCTGAAGACGCGGGTACACCCAGAACGAGTAGATGCCGATCGTGATGATGCACAGGAAGAACCACTTGATCCACATGCCGAACAGCCGCGGCGCCGTTCCGGTGAAGCGCAGGCGCTGACCGTTGATCCACGTGTGCTTCGTCTTCCAGCGGTAAGTCATCACGACCGCCCACGGGTAGCAGATGCCGAGCGTGATGAGCGTGATGAAGAAGCCGCCGATGCCGACGCCCAGCCAGCCGGCGGCGCCGCCGGTGAAGCCGAACTGCAGCTGCGGCAGACGCGAGTTGGTCGGGACGGCGGGCCCGGCAACGGTGCCGACGGGAGAATTCTCGATAGGTACAGACATGGTGCGGCGTTCCTTTCGTGCTGCTGGGTGCAGCAGTGGTGGCTCAGAGAGTGGTGAGCCGGGTGAGTGCGAGGGGCACGTTGGGGACTATCGGCGCGCTGGGGCGGATAGTGAAGGCGTATCCGCGAACCCTGGCGTCGGTGACCTCCAATATGCTCAGATCCATGGCGATGAATGCAGACGGGGACAGCACCGCAGCGCAACCGATGTGGAAGCGACCGAAGTTCCTGATCACAGTCGCAGCCCTAGCAGTGTTGGTCATCGGCGGCTCCGTCACCGCGAGCGTGATCGCACAGAATGCGGCGGCAGCACAGGCAGCTACCCATGCTGCCGCGGACAAAGCTGCCAAAGCCGCCGCGGATAAGGCTGCCGAGGCAGCGCACCAGGCCGAACTCAAAGCCGCGCACGAAACCTCAATCCGCCTCGGGAATGAAGCTCTTGTCGCGTACGAGGCTCGGTACACCGAGTCGGTCGACTATGGCGCCCCCGACGCACGAGCGAAACTGCGCGCGACTCTCGATGCTCTCAGCGCGATTCTCGAGCAGCCAGATGCAACGACGGACGACTTGGATATTGCTCGCGGAGCGGCTAACGCTGCCTTCAGAACCGTGGGGAGCCATGAGGACGCTGAAGCACAGATCGCTAAGGCAGCTGCAGAGAAGGCGAGGGTCGAAGCCGATGCTCTGGACAAAATATTCACGACTCTGGTCAATGCTTCTGATCCGGACGCTACCGCTGTCTATGACTTCACCGCTATCGCAGAGGGCCAGACCTACTGCGCAGACCTCGCGAAGTCGTCCACTCCGGATAACATTATCTCCACCCAGTGGTCAGGCGGACCTGCCTTCTCTGACATACAGAATGCTGCGATCCGCGTCTATTGTCCACAGTTCGTTCCCCCCATGGAGCTCCTGTTGTCAGGTTTCGGAGGCGGTGATCATGTCGTCGGAGGTGACATCAAGGCAGGCACGTACAAAACTGTCGGTTCTGTGTCGGATTGCTACTGGGAGCGCAACGATGGCTCAGGGCAAATCATCGACAACAACTTCGTCACTGCGGCGCACAAGGGGCTGACCGTGCGCGTGAAAAACGGCGAAGGCTTTAGCTCCTCGGGCTGCGGATATTGGTTGCCGGTGAAGTAGTAGTTCCCGTGACCTTGCGGCGATCCTCACCTGGGCCAACGCGAGCCACCAGGTCTCAGACCAACGAGGAACAACGGCTGCTTATGACAGAACGCGCCTATACCCGGCAGTGAGTATTGCCTTGGGCAAATTCTGATCCTGTGTCCCAGCGGCGTCAAGACTCTTCCGGGAGACACGGCCTTTGCGTCACCGCGGCCATCGCTGAGACGTGAGAATGCTGTTCCCGCCCGAGACGGGGCGTGCGAGGGCAATTCTCGAGCGGGAAGAGAATTCTCGCGGTGCAGCGGCAGCGGCATCCACCGCGCGGGGGATGTGCGGCCGGACGACGGCTTGTAGCGTCGTCGCCATGGATATCGCATCGATGATCATGGGCGGCGCGATCGCATCCGTCGGGTGGATCGCCCTCACACCCTGGACGAAGCTCAAGCGACTGAAGGAGCTGGACGAGCGCGACGGAGGAGCCGACCGGCAGTAGCGGGCGGCTTCGCCGTCCCCGCCGGGCGGCTCCCCCGCCCAGCCACCCGCACGGCCACGCCTCCCGTCCGCACCGCCCCATGCCACACTGATTCCATGGCCGCGCAGCAGACCTCCGACTCCCGCCAGGCACGACGCCTGCCCGAGACGCTCGACGAGTTCCAGCAGGCCGAGGGGTATCCCGACTTCCGGGTCGACGTCGAGCGCATCCGCTTCTCCCCGTACTACTCGCGCCTCTCCGCGGTCACGCAGGTCATCTCGCAGACCGGAGCGGGCCTCGCGGTGCACAACCGTCTCACGCACTCCATCAAGGTCGCCGCCGTCGCACGCGCGATCGCCACGCACCTCTCCACCCGCGGCGACGAGTCGGCCCGCATCATCGCCGAGCTGGGCGGCGCGCATCCGGTCGTCGTGCAGGCCGCTGCCGCCGCGCACGACCTCGGGCACCCTCCTTTCGGGCACCTCGGCGAGTACACCCTCGACCGCATCGCCCGCACCCGCTTCGGGCTGAGCGAGGGCTTCGAGGGCAACGCTCAGACCTATCGCATCCTCACCCGCCTCGACGAGCACGACCGCCCGGGCGTCGGCCTGAACCTCACCGCCGCGGTGCGCACAGCCGTGCTCAAGTATCCGTGGCGCCGCGGTGAGGGCGGCGAGCGCCGCGGGGGCGCGAGCAAGTTCAACTACTACGCGATCGATGAGCAGGATGCCCTGCAGGCGGCATCCGCCTATCCGCTGATCGAGCCCGGACAGCAGAGCGTCGAATGCTCCATCATGGATATCTCCGACGACATCGCCTACTCGCTGCACGATCTCGACGACTTCTACCGCGCCGGACTCCTCAACCAGGCCACGCTCTCGGCGGAGTTCCGCTCGTGGCATCGCCACCTCGCCAAGCTGCGCGCCGCCGACACGACGACCCTGGCAGCCGACACCCGAACTCCCGGGCACTCGCTCGAGCTCCTCTGGCGGCGACTGCAGCACAAGGACGCCTGGATCGCCGACCCCGATGCGTTCAGCGGCGCCGTCGCGAAGGTCGCCGCCGAGGTGATCGACGGTCTGGTGGCAGAACCCTTCGACGGTTCGCTGGCCAGCGAACGCACCCTCGCCCGCTTCACCACCGGATGGATCGCCCGGCTGCAGTCCTCGGTCGAGGTGCACCGCCATCCCGACATCCGCTCCGGGCACGTCAGCCTGAATCGCCAGGCGTGGCACGAGGTGGCGGTGCTGAAGTTCCTGCACCAGCGGTTCATCCTCGAGCGTCCCGACCTCACCGTGTACCAGCGCGGACAGGCGAATCTTCTGGAGAGGCTCGTCAACGGCTTCACCGCGTGGCTCGACGACCCGCGCGACGCGCGACGCGCCCCCCGCCGCCTCATCGACCTCGTCGACCTCGCCGTCGACGACTACCGCCGGCTGCGGCAGGAGGCGCCGCACCTGGTGGGCCCGCGTACGGATGCCGATCTCGACGCGCTCGCGCGCGGCCGCGGCATCATCGACTACGTCGCCTCGCTCACCGACTCGCAGGCCATCTCTCTCGACGCGCTACTGGCCGGACACACCGAACGGCTCTGGGATGCCGGGCAGGGGCTGTGACCGTGGGCACTGACCCCTCGGGCACTGACGCCCCGAGCTCGCGGCGCATCGAGCTGACTCTGCGCCGGCCCTGGTTCCGGCTGTACGCCGGCATCCGTCCGACACTTGTCATCCGGGGCCAGGGCCAGCCCACCCAGTGGGGTCACGGCACCTGGCAGGTGCCCGCCGACGAGAGCGTGACGCTGGGAGTCTTCCTCTTCAACCGGGTGTGGCGGTTCGGGCAGGCCGAGATCGCGATCGAGCCGGGCATCACCGCCACGATCAGCTATCGCGCCCCCGTCCTGCCGTTCGGCCGCGGCCGGATCAACGTCTCCTGAGCCCGGCCCCCCATCGCGTGGGAGAGTGGAGGCACCTGCCCGCCGCACTCCAGGAGGCTCTCATGCGCGCTGTCGTCTACGACCGATTCACCGATGATCTCGACGCTCTCGAGGTCCGCGAGATGCCGGAACCCAAGGTGACACCGGCGTCCGTTCTCATCGAGGTGCGCGCCGCCGCGGTGAACCCCGTCGACTGGAAGCTGATGGCCGGCAACCTGGACGCGATCATGCCCGTGCATTTCCCCGTCATCCCGGGGTGGGATGTCGCGGGCACCGTCATCGCCGTCGGCCTGGACACCCCCGAGTTCCAGGTGGGTGACGAGGTGATGGCGTACGCCCGCACCGATGTCGTCGGCGGCGGCACCTTCGCCGAGCGGGTCGACGTCCCGGTGCGGGCAGTCGCCCACAAGCCGGCATCCCTGTCGTGGGAGCAGGCCGCCGCACTCCCCCTCGCCGGCGGGACGGCACTGCGCACCATCGACGCCCTCGGCGAACTGCATGCCCGCACGCTGCTCATCCATGGCGCATCCGGAGGCGTGGGCAGCTTCGCGGTGCAGATCGCGATCGCCCGCGGTGCACGCGTGATCGGCACAGCCTCCGAGGCGAACCACGACTACCTGCGCAGCCTGGGCGCGCACCCGACGACGTACGGCGCCGGGCTCGCCGACCGCGTGCGCGACCTGGCCGGCGGACCGGTCGACGCGGTCGCGGACTTCGTCGGCGGGATGCTGTCGGTGACGCTCGATGTGCTCGCCCCCGACGGCGCGCACGCCTCCGTCGCGGACTCCTCGGTCACCGAGAACGGTGGCCGTCATATCTGGGTGCGCCCCGACGGTGAGCAGACCGCGCGGCTGGCCGCCCTCGCCGCCGAAGGCACCCTGCACGTCGAGATCGCCGAGACCTTCCCGCTCGAGCGTGTGGCGGACGCCTTCCGCGCCAGCCAGACACATCACGTGCGCGGCAAGCTCGTCATCGTGCCGTGAACGTGACGCGGGCGGCGGCGAGCGCCGCCCGCGTGGATCTCAGTCGTCCGCCACGTTGTCGTACGCCCGCATCGCCGCCTTCTGCGCGTCCGCCAGGGCCCTCTCGGGGTCCTTGTCGCCCAGCAGCGCTGCCGTGATGGCGTTGTTCAGCTCGTTCTCGATCTCCTGGCCCGCGGGCGAGGCGCCGAACGACTGACCGTAATCCACCACGTCGTAATAGGTCGAGATGACCTGGTCGAACCCGGCGTTGCCGCTGTCCTTCACCCACTTGTCGCGAATCGCCTTGTCCGATGCCGGCGAACCGGTGAACAGCCCGGTGTTGACCCCGCCGTCCTTCGCACGGGTCGCGCCGCGCGCCTCTCCCGCAGCTTCCCACGCCGCATCAGAGGTCAGGTCGATCATCCAGGCGCACGCCGCCGCCGGGTTCTTCGCCCCCACCGGGATGACGAACGAGGTGCCGGAGGCCACCGAGAAGGGATCCCCATTGGCATCCCGGAACGGCACCGCCTCCAGGTCGAGCTTGTCCATGTAGGGCGCCAGCACGTTCGGGTACCACTGCGCATTCACCTGCGCGCCGACCTGCTCGGCGACGAACTGGTTGTTGTCGCCGAACGTGTCGAACGAGTCGGTGAAGCTCTTCACCGCAGCGAAACCGCCCTGCGCGTCGGTGATCTTCTTCAGCATCTCGATGCCGGCGACGTTCTTCGGGTCGTCCAGCGTGGGCGCGCCCTTCTCGTCGGTCAGCTGCCCACCCATCCCGAGTATCCACAGCCCGCCCTGGCCCGTGGCGACCGGATCGAAGCCCAGCCGGGTCGGCACGCCGCCGGACTCCTGGTACATCTTGCCGATCGCGCTGAGCAGCACGTCGGGCTGGGAGGTATCGATGTCGTTTGCGCTGACCCCGGCCTCAGCGAGCACCTTCTTGTTCACGAGGATCGCCGGTGGCTGGTAGAACTGCGGCACCGCCCAGATCTCGTCGTCGTAGGTGACGTCATCGACGACGAACGGATACCAGTGGTCGCGCGGCTCGACGTCCTGCGCGTCGAAGCACTCGTCCAGCGGCATGATGAGGTCCTGGGCGGCGTAGGTCGTCACATAGCGCCGGTCCATCTGACGACATCGGGCACATCACCGCTCGCGAGACGGGTGGTGAACTTCTGCGCGTCGAACGCCGTCGCGTCGAGGTCGACCTTGACATCCTTCAACTGGGCGGCGGCGTAATCCAGACGGGACGTTCCGACGTCATCCGCGTTCTCGAACCCCCAGGCATTCAGCGTGCCGGTGGGTTCGGAGTCGAAGTCGACGTCACCGGCATCCCCGCCCCCGCCCGTGCCGCATCCCGTCAGCACCACCGCGGATGCCGTGAGCACCGCGGCGATCCCGAGAATCTGCTTGCGCATGTCGTTCCTTTCTCTTGAGCCTCGCCGCCTGACTTGTGATCATGGCGGCGCGGCGATCATCCTTTGCGGCCCTGCGTGGCCACGCCCTCGATGAAGTAGCGCTGGCCGAACGCGAAGAGGATGAGCATCGGCAGCGTGATGATCAGCGACGCCACCATGACGTACTGGTAGTCGCCGTGACCACCCGCGGTGGGGCTGTACTTGGTCATCGCGTACGCGATGCCCAACGGTGCGGTGAACTCGTCCACCGACCCGGCGTTCAGATAGATCAGCGCGGCCTGCAGGTTGTTCCAGCTCGCCTGGAACTCGAACAGGAAGACGATGATGAACGACGGCACCGACAGCGGCATCGCGATCCGCCAGAACAGGCCCCAATAGCTGGCGCCGTCCAGGCGTGCGGCTTCGAAGAGCTCCTTGGGCAGGCCGAGGAAGAACTGTCGCTGCAGGAAGATGTAGAACGCCGAGCCGAACAGGTTCATCCCCCACAGGGGCACCCACGTGCCCAGCAGGCCGGTCTGCTTCCAGATCAGGTAGATGGGGATCATGGTCACCGCGCCGGGCAGCATCATGGTGGCCAGCACCAGGCCGAACAGCAGCCCGCGACCCGGGAACCGGAAGTACGCGAACCCGAACGCCACGATGGAGCTGGACACGGCGACGGCGGTGGCGGCGAGCAGGGCGATGCCGATGCTGTTGCCCATCCAACTGAGCAGCGGCAGCTGACTCCAGACCTCCGCGTAGTTGCCGGGGGTGAAGGTCTTGGGGATGAGCGCGTTGTCGAACACCTCGCCGCGCGGCTTCAGGCTGGCGGCCACCAGCCACGCGAACGGGTAGAGGAAGATCAGGCTGAATCCGACGAGCACGATCGCCAGCACGACCCGGGCGGCGAAGCTCTTCGGCCTGGCGACGGTGCGACGCCAACGGGATCGCTGCGGCACGGTGGCGACCAGGGTCTCCGGCACCCGCTCCGCTCGCGGCTGCGGCGGAAGAGGTCGCAGCGATGTCGACATCAGCGGTCCCCCTCGTAGTAGACGAACCTGTTGCCGAACTTCACCTGGATCACGGTGATGATCAGGATGATCACGAACAGCAGCCAGGCCATGGCCGCCGCGAAGCCGAAGTCGAACTGGCGGAAGGCCTGCTGGAACAGGTAGATCGCGTAGAACAGCGAGGCCTCCGGCGAGGAGTTGCTCTGGTCGCGCCAGAACAGCACGTACGCCTGGTCGAAGACCTGGAACGCGGCGATGGAGAGCACGATGACGTTGAAGAACATCGCACCGGAGATCATCGGGAGCGTGATCGCGAAGAACTTGCGCACCGGCCCCGCCCCGTCGAGCGAAGCGACCTCGTACAGCTCCACCGGGACGGTGTTCAGCGCCGCGAGGAAGATCACCATCGTTCCGGCGACCGTCCACAGCGTCATGATGACGATGCTCGGCTTGACCCACGCCGGGTCCACCAGCCACTGCGGTCCCTGGATGCCGAACAGCCGCAGGAACTGGTTCACCGCGCCGTTGTTGCCGTTGAGCAGCAGGAAGAACATCGACGCCGTCGCGACCGCCGGGGTCATCTTCGGCAGGTAGTAGAGCGTGCGGAAGACCCCGGCGCCGCGCCCGACGCGGTTGAGCAGCATGGCCAGGACCAGGGCGACGACGATCTCCAGCGGCACCGCGAGGACCGCATAGAAGAGCGTGTTGGCCAGCGAGACGCCGACCCGCGGGTCATCGAAGAGGTTGGCGTAGTTGTCGAACCCGACAGGGCGCGCGGCGTTGGTCGCGAGGTTGTAGTCGCTGAACGAGATGTAGAGGCTGTAGATCATCGCCCCGGCGGTGAAGACGGCGAAGCCGATGATCCAGGGGGCGATGAAGAGGTAGCCGGCGATCGACTCGCGGCGGTTGTAGTGGTCTCGCGCGCGGCGGGGTCGCCGAGCCCTGTCGACGGCTTCGTCCCGCGGCGGAGAGACCGCTGTCGCGGCTGCCGAGCCGGGTGCAAGACGGGATTGCTCCCCGCTCCCCAGACGACGCTCGGCATTGACCATGGAGGGAGAGTAGGACCGCCGTCCCCGCGCGTCTGGGGGCTTGCGGGAGCCGACGTGGTTGTGCTTCTCCGGTCGCGAGTCCGCTCCGAGCGGCGATACCGTCCCGCGGGCGGTGATCCCGCGCACGCAGAACCGGCCGGGTCATCGCGACCCGGCCGGTTCTGGGATGGTCAGAAGACCTCGGTGTCAGAGGACTTCGTCTCCTGCGCCGGGTTCGCGCACCGTGCGACGTGTGGCACTTCCGCCGTCGACCGTGCCCTCGGTGCGGGTGACGACGTCGGTCCTGCGGCGACGTGCCATCAGGATGATGCCGACGAGGAAGACGATGACGCCCGCGCCCATCAGGATGTATCCGATCAGGTCGAGATCCGCCCAGTCGACCTGGATGTTCAGGGCGAAGGTGAGGATCGCGCCGATCACGAACAACACGATTCCGGTACCGATGCTCATGGCCTGCTCCGTTCGTATCTGCGGCGCCGGGGTGCCGCCGCGCCCCTCAGGCTGGCGGACCCGACGCCCGTCCAGAAGGGCCTTGACAACGGGTTCGACGCGCAGATTCCGCCCGGTGGGCGCGGGTCCGCCGCGCCCGGTCAGGTGTCGCGGCGCACCGGAGGACGCAGCACCAGCACGACCACCACGGCGACGAGGATGACGGCCGTCAGCGTCACCGGCACGGGCAGCAGGGGGTCGAGCAGCACGAGCACCGCCCCCAGCGGCACGACCGTGTTGACCAGTCGATCCGCGTTCGCGCGGATGGCGACGAGCCAGATCCCGAGCAGGAACACGGTGATCGGAACACTGGTCGCGAACGACGTGACGATCGGCGGCAGGTCGGTGCGACCGGTGAGCTCGTCGATCCACAGCTCGATCCCGGCGGAGAACGCGCCTGCCGCGGCGAAGACGAAGTAATGGGTGTAGCCGTAGAGGAGCGAGCGGCGCAGCGTGGTGATGGCCGTGTGGTGCGGCGGCCAGAAGTAGATCCACCACATCGCCGCCGTCGAGATCAGCGCGACCACGGCCACCCAGATCAGCGGGCCGAGCGCGTCGACCTCCTCGCGCGCACCGATGATCGCCGTCGCCGAGGCCAGCAGGCTCTCGCCGAGCACGATGAGAGTGAACAGGCTGTACCGCTCCGTGACATGGTGCGGATGCCACGGCGTGGCGCCCCGGCGCTCCGCGACCACCGGGACGGAGATCTCGGCGAGCATCAGCACCAGGAAGACCGCCGTCCTGGCCTCGTCCGGCACGAGGAGGAAGCCGATCCACAGCACCTGCACCGTGCCGATCGCCGCCGCGTAGACGCGCGTGGTCCGCCGGAGCGCCTGGTCCTCCCTGGAGGCGCGCAGCCACTGCACGATCATCGCCAGGCGCATCACGACATAGGCGACCACGACGATCGTGAAGTCCGGATCATGCTCGTCGAACACAGGCCCGATGCCCGCCGCCAGCACCAGCACGCCCGCCATCTGCACGATCGTGATCACCCGGTACAACCAGTCGTCGACGCCGAAGGACGTCGCGAACCAGGTGAAGTTCATCCACGCCCACCAGATGGCGAAGAACACCATCAGGTAGGCGGTGATCCCCGGACCGGTGTGCCCGGCGGACAGGGAGTGGTGCAGCTGGCTGGACGCGATGCTGACCGCGATCACGAAGACCAGATCGAAGAACAGCTCCAGCGAGCTCGCCACCCGATGCGGCTCGTTCGGGTCACGCGGCAGCATCCGCTCCAGCCGGAGGCGCGGACCGGGTGCCTTCTCCATCACCGGAAAAGAGTAGCGCGGGCTACAGCTCGCCCGGGCGCATCGCCTCCGCGTCGATCGCACGGATCACCCGCAGCGCCCCGGTGTCGGTCGGCGCCTCCTCCGCGGCATCCGTCTGCCGTCTGCGGCGCGGGGCGTACACCACCAGCGCGTGGAAGAGGAAGCGCGCGAAGAACGCCGCGACGAGCGAGATCGCCGTGGCGATCACGCTGGAGATGTGCCAGGACTCGACCATGAGCGCCATCACCGGGATGCGCAATGCGGCCTCGATGCCGTTGAAGGACACGGATGCCGCGAAGCGCACCCACAGCCGAGGGGCGTCCTGCCGCTCCTCGCGGAAGACGAACAGCTCCTGCAGCACGAAGTTGCCGATGATGGTGACGCCCGCGCCGACGATCGCCGCGAGCACATAGTCCACCCCCAGGTGCGTGAGCAGCCACATGATGCCGATGTTCGCGACCGCACCGATGCCGCCGATCAGGGCGAACAGGCCCATCTTGCCGAACCTCAGCCGGGCGAGATGCGCGAGGAAGGTCGCCCCCTGCCTCATGCTCGCCTTCGACGTGCCGTGGCGACGCTCGCCGAAGGACAGCGGGACCTCGGCGATGCGCAGCTCCCGGCGCTCGCCGCCGCGCACGAGGATCTCCAGAAGGATCTTGAAACCCTGCGGCCGCAGCTCGTCGAGATCGAAACGCGTGCGGTTCACGAGGAAGAAGCCCGTCATCGGATCGGTGCTGCGCCACAACCGCCGCAGGAACATCGCCTTGGTGACCGCGGTCGCTGCCTTCGAGACGCCGAAGCGCACGGCCGTGCCCAGCCCGGCGGAGTCCCCGCCGCCGATGTAGCGGGACGCGGCGACGACATCCGCTCCCCCCTGCGCGTAACGGGTGAGCAGGGCGGGGAGGAGTTCCGGCGGATGCTGCAGATCACCGTCCATGACGACGCACACGTCGTGCCGTGCCTCGGCGAGACCGAGTGCGACCGCGCCGCCGAGACCCCCGGCGTTGTGCTCGCGATGGATCACGCGCACCGGGAGCGGCGCGGCTGCCGCCACCCGGGCGATCTCCGTCGCGGTGTCATCGGAGCTGTCGTCGACGAAGAGGATCTCCGCGTCGACTCCGCCCAGCGCGGCGGCAGTGCGAGCGACCAGTTCGGCGACGCTGTCGCGCTCGTTGAAGGTCGGGATGATCACGGTGACCGGATCGGTGATCGGAGCGTTCATGTGCTCCCCTCCATCCGGTTCATGCGACGCGGGAACAATCGTGCCATCTTTCACTGTGCGCCGAGTCCGCCTTGCCCCGATCCGACGGCCGGATAAAGTGGCACAGGCCACGCAACACGGTCGACGACGACGAAGAGGACTCCATGACTCTGCTCAGACAACCGGCGAACTGGTGGCGCGAGAACCGTCTCGCACTGCTCGCGAGCATCACGGCGATGTTCATCCTGCTGTTCACGGTCGGCGGTGCGGTCGGCATCGCGAATGCGGCCACGAAGCCCGCCGCAGCGGACGACGGCGTGAAGGGTCAGACGTTCACGATCGCCACCGACACGACGTGGGCGCCGTTCGAGTTCCAGCGCGACGGCGAACTGCGCGGCATCGACATCGACCTGATCAAGGCGGTGGCCGAGGACCAGGGCTTCGACGTCAAGATCGACGTGCTCGGCTTCGACGGCGCACTCGCGGCTGTCACCGCCGGCCAGGCGGATGCCGTCATGGCGGGCATGTCGATCACCAAGGAGCGCGAGAAGACCTTCGACTTCTCCAACCCGTATTTCGACTCCGGCATCCAGATGGCCGTCGCCTCCAGCAACACCTCGATCTCCGGGTACGAGGATCTCAAGGGCTCCTCCGTCTCGGCGAAGACCGGCACCGAGGGCTTCGCCTTCGCCGAGAATCTCGGCAAGGAGTTCGGCTTCACGGTCACCGGCTTCCAGGACGCGGCCGACGCCTACAGCGATGTCACGGCAGGCAATTCGGCGGCCGTGTTCGACGACTATCCGATCCTCGCCTACGGCATCGCCACGGGCAACGTCGACCTGAAGACGGTGACCGAGCAGGAGAAGGCGTCCAGCTACGGCATGGCCGTGAAGAAGGGCCAGAACGAAGCCCTGCGCAAGGCCTTCAACGAGGGTCTGAAGAACCTCATCGAAGACGGCACCTACCAGAGCATCCTCGATGACTACCTCGGCGACAATGCCCCGGACGCGACCGGCATCGGCGGCGGCAAGGCCGCGCTGGGCAACAGCACACTCGACCCGGGGGAGCCGGGCGACCTGCCGAAGAACCCCGCGTTCGCGACCGACACCCCTCAGACCAACGGCGCCTTCACGATCGCCACCGACACGACCTTCGCGCCGTTCATCTTCCAGGTCGACGGCAAGAACATCGGCATCGACATGGACCTGCTGCGGGCGATCGCCGCGAACCAGGGCTTCACCGTCGACGTGAAGACCCTCGGATTCGACGCGGCGCTGCAGGCGGTGACCGCCGGCCAGGCCGATGGTGTGATCGCCGGAATGAGCATCACCGACGAGCGCAAGCAGGTGTTCGACTTCTCGGAGCCGTACTTCCAGTCCGGCGTGCAGATGGCGGTCTCCCAGGACAGCGACATCAGCTCGTACCAGGACCTCGAGGGCAAGAACGTCGCCGTCAAGACCGGCACGGTCGGCTTCGACTTCGCCCAGCAGCTGAGCGACGAGATCGGCTTCACGATCAACGCGTTCCAGGACTCGGCCGACATGTACAACGACGTGGCCGTAGGCAACTCGGCGGCGACATTCGAGGATGCACCGGTGCTGCAGTTCGGCATCGCCTCGGGCGCCGTCCCGCTGAAGATCGTCACCGACGCGGAGCCCGGCTCCGACTACGGGTTCGCCGTGCAGAAGGGCGCCAACGCCGAGCTGCTGAAGATGTTCAACGACGGTCTGCAGAACGCCAAGGACAGCGGCGCCTACCAGCAGATCATCGACCGCTACCTGGCGATCGACGACGCGGAGACGGCGGACAACTCGTTCTGGTCGCTCCTGCAGACCTCGATCGGCCCGCTCTCGCAGGGCCTGGTCCTCACCCTGCTGGCGACCGCGCTGTCGATCTTCTTCGCCATGGTGCTCGGCATCCTGTTCGGCATCCTGAAGCTGTCGACCAACCCGTTCCTGCGGGGCTTGGCGGGCGCGTACGTGAACATCTTCCGCGGCACCCCGGTGCTGGTGCAGGCGTTCTTCTTCTACTTCGGCGTGCCGGCCGTCACCGGTCAGCCGCTGGACGCGCTGACCGCCGGTGTGATCACCCTCTCGCTGAACGCCGGTGCCTACATCACCGAGATCGTGCGCGGCGGCGTGCAGGCGGTCGACCCGGGGCAGATGGAGGCCTCGCGCTCGCTGGGTCTCGGCTGGGGCGCGTCGATGCGCCGCGTCGTGATGCCGCAGGCGTTCAAGATCATGACCCCGAACCTCATCAACCAGTTCATCATCACCCTCAAGGACACGTCGCTGCTGTCGGTGCTCGGCTTCGCGGAGCTCACGTACCAGGGCCGCATCGTGATCGCCTCCACCTTCCGCTCGTTCGAGATCTGGATCATCGTCGGTGCGATGTACTTCGTCGTGATCTGGCTGCTCACGGTGCTGTCCAACTGGGTCGACCGCAAGTTCAACAAGTAGGGATGATCATGACGAACAATGAACCGACCTACACGCGCCCCGTCTCCACGGCATCGGGCGACCCGATCGAGGTGCGCGATCTGCACAAGTCGTTCGGCAAGAACCACGTGCTCACCGGCATCGACCTGACGGTCGGCAACGGCGAGGTCGTCGCCGTGATCGGTCCCTCCGGTTCGGGGAAGTCGACGCTGCTGCGCTGCCTGAACCGGCTGGAGGAGGTCACCAGCGGTGAGGTGCTGATCGTCGGCGAGAACATCGCCGTCGCCAAGGGCAAGCGGCTGGACGCGGTGCGTCAGCGCGTGGGCATGGTGTTCCAGCACTTCAACCTGTTCCCGCACATGACGGCGCTCGAGAACGTCGCGCTGGCGCCGATCGAGCTGAAGATGCTGAGCAGAGCCGACGCGCGCAAGCGAGCGGTCGAGCTGCTCACGCGGGTCGGCCTGGAGGACAAGGTGGATGCCAGGCCGGCGTCCCTCTCCGGCGGTCAGAAGCAGCGTGTGGCCATCGCCCGTGCGTTGGCGATGAGCCCGGAGATCATGCTCTTCGACGAGGCGACCAGTGCACTGGACCCCGAGATGGTCGGCGAGGTGCTGCAGGTGATCCGCGACCTGGCCGCATCCGGCATGACCATGGTGCTGGTCACCCACGAGATGGGCTTCGCCCGCGAGGTCGCCGACCGGGTGGTGTTCATGGCCGACGGCAACGTCGTCGAGTCCGGCGCTCCTGCCGACATCTTCGACAACCCGCAGGAGCCGCGCACGCAGGACTTCCTCTCGAAGGTGCTCTGACGCCCACGCCCCACTCCGGCCTTAGGCTGGAGGCATGACTTCCCCCGCATCCGACACCATCACCATGTTCGGCGCCGAGTGGTGCAGCGACTGCCGCCGCACCAAGAAGCAGCTCGATGAACTCGGCATCCCGTTCACGTATGTCGACCTCGAGGCGGAGCCCGCCGCGGCCGATGTCGCCAAGGAGATCTCGGGTCGCACGAACATCCCCGTGGTGGTCTACCCCGACTCCAGCCACCACGTCGAGCCGAGCAACGCCGACGTCGAGGCGAAGCTGCGCGAGCTCTCGCTGATCTGAGGCCTGACCGCCGACGCGGCCGGGCTTTCCTGTCGCGTCCGCCGCACGGTCGTGTCCCAGAAGATGCGGGTGCGCACCCGCCGCACGCGCCCTTTCTGGGACACGACCGACGGGATGTCCCGGAAACGGCGGGTCCGGGCACCCGAGCAGGGCCCGTCGGGAACCGAGTCTCACGAGCACTTAGGCTGGGTGCCATCGCGAAGGAGACGACGATGACTCAGGATGCCGCAGTGAACGCCGTGCAAGAGGCCGCGCCCGCCGGTGCGCCGGCCGAAGACGAGCACCGGTCGCTGGATGCCGGCATCGCTCTGGTGCAGCAGGGTGCGCGCACCTGGTCGAACCTGACCGTCGCACAGCGGGCGACGCTGCTGCGCGCGCTGCGCGTCAGTGTCGCGGCGGCCGCGGAGGACTGGGCGAACACCGCCGCCGACTCCAAGGGTCTGCGCGCCGGTCATCCGCTGCGCGGCGAGGAATGGCTGAGCGGCCCCTACTCGGTGCTCGGGGCGATAGACGCGTACGCGGACACGCTCGACAGGCTGTCCGACGGGCGCGGCGCGCTCGACGGCATCCGCATCGGACGCGCCCCCGGCGGGCGCACGAAGGTGGACGCGTTCCCGCTCACCGGCATCGACCGGTTCCTGCTGTCGGGCTTCAGCGGCGAAGTGTGGCTCGAACCCGGCATCACCCCGAGGACCGCACGGGCTGCGGCGGGCCTGGCCCAGTTGGCGCCCGCAGCATCCGGTGGCGTCGGCCTCGTCCTCGGGGCCGGCAACGTCACCGCCATCCCCGTGCTGGACGTCCTGTACGAGCTGCTCGCCCACAACCGGGTGTCGATGCTGAAGGTGAACCCGACCCAGGATGCCCTGGTGCCCGTGTACGAGCGGGCGCTCGCACCGCTGATCGAACCGGGATTCCTCCGGATCGTGCGCGGCGGTCCCGCCACCGGTGCCTATCTGACCGGGCACCGCGACCTCGTGCACGTGCACATCACCGGATCGGCGGCCACGTTCGACACGATCGTGTGGGGCCAGGGTGCGACCGGCAAGCGTCGCCGCCGCGAGAACCGCCCGCAGCTGAAGAAGCCGATCACCGCCGAACTGGGCGGCGTCTCGCCGATCATCGTGGTGCCCGGCGAGTGGACCGATGCCGACCTCGCGTTCCATGCGGAGCACATCGCGACCATGCGCCTGCAGAACTGCGGGCACAACTGCATCGCCGGCCAGGTCGTGATCATCTCCTCCGACTGGCCGCAGGCCGAGCAGTTCCGCACGGCGCTCCGTCGCGCCTACGCCGGCGCTCCCGAACGGCCGGTCTGGTACCCCGGGTCGCCTGCGCGCATGCGTCAGGCCGGTTCGGACTATCCGGATGCGCTGGTGCTCGCCGACCGGCTGCTGGTGGACATCGACGACGCGGCTGACGCCGAGGCGCTGCAGACCACGGAGTACTTCGCCCCGGTGCTGGGCGTGGTAGAGGTCCCCGGCGTCGGGCAGGCGTTCCTGGATGCCGCCGTCGCGCACGCCAACGAGCGGCTGCAGGGCACCCTCGGCGCGAACCTCCTCATCGACCCGGCCACGCAGGGGTCGCTGGGCGCCGGGTTCGAGCGGGCGATCGCCGACCTGCGCTACGGGTCGATCGCGATCAACGCGTGGACGGCGTTCGGCTTCATCACCCCGACGCTCACCTGGGGCGCCTTCCCCGGCAGCACGATCGACGACGTCGGCAGCGGGATCGGCGTGGTGCACAACGCGCTGCTGCTCGACCACGTGGAGCGCTCGGTGGTGCGCGGGCCCTTCCGGCCGTTCCCCCGCTGGGTTCCGGATCGCATCCTGCACCCGCGCTCCCTGCGTCTGTCCAGGGGCACGATCCTCCCCACGCCGCCGTGGTTCGTCTCGGCGCGCACGGGAGCCGCGGTGAGCGAGGGCCTCACCCGCTTCCGCGCCCACGGCGGCGTCCTGGGCCTGATCCGCACGCTCCTCCGTGCGCTGCGCGCCTGACCCCGCTTCGCCGGGACCGTCTGTGGGGCGCAAGTGCATGCTTCAGGACAGCTGAAGCCGACGTTTGCGTCCCACAGACGGGCTTCAGGGAGTGGCGAAGCGGTCGGTCGCGGCGCGCAGCGCGCGGGCGATGCCCGGCTCGGATGCCGAATGCCCCGCGTCGTCCACGATCACCAGCTCGGCCTCCGGCCAGGCCGTGTGCAGATCCCAGGCGGTCATCATCGGCGTGCACACGTCGTAGCGCCCCTGCACGATCACGGTCGGGATATGACGGATGATGCCCGCGTTGGCGATCAGCTGCCCCTCTTCGAGCCAGCCGGCGTTGATGAAGTAGTGGTTCTCGATGCGTGCGAACGCGGTCGCGTGCGTGGCATCCGTCGCCTCGGCCACATGATCGGCATCCGGGCGCAGCGTGACGGTCGACGCCTCCCACTTCGTCCACGCGACCGCAGCCGGCACGTGCACGGCGGGATCGGGGTCGAAGAGCCGCCGGTGGTACGCCTCGATCATCCGCCCGCGCTCCAACGGCGGGATCACGGCCTCGTACTCCGACCAGAGATCGGGGAAGAGCGCCGCCGCACCACCCTCGTAGAACCATTCCAGTTCGTGGCGGCGCAGCGTGAAGATGCCGCGCAGCACCAGCTCGCTGACGGAATCCGGATGCGCTTGCGCGTACGCCAGCGCCAGGGTGCTGCCCCAGGATCCACCGAACACCTGCCAGCGCGGGATGCCGAGGTTCTTGCGCAGCAGTTCGATGTCGGCGACCAGATGCCAGGTGGTGTTGAAGCGCAGGTCGGCGTGCGGTTCGCTGGCATGCGGGGTGCTGCGACCGCATCCGCGCTGATCGAACAGCACGATCCGGTAGACCTCCGGGTCGAAGAAGCGCCGGTGCCAGGGTGAGGTGCCGCCCCCGGGCCCGCCGTGCAGGAAGACGACCGGCTTGCCGTCCGGGTTCCCGCTCTGCTCCCAGTGGATGCGATTTCCGTCGCCCACCAGCAGATCGCCGCTGTCGTACGGCTCGATAGGCGGATACAGTCCGTCCGGTTCCATGTCCCACTCCCCCGAATAACCCGCCGATCGGGCACCTTCACCGTATCCCGAAATTGGTATACCGGCGGGGCGCCCCGCCTGTCGCTACAGCTTCACCCCCGGCGCGAACGTGTCGCAGGCGCCCAGCCCGTTCTTGTAGCCGTTCGCGAACCAGCCCTGCCTCTGCTCACTGGTGCCGTGCGTGAAGCTCTCGGGGTTCACGAAGCCGGACTGCTCCTGGATGTGGTCGTCGCCGACCGTGTAGGCGGCGTTCACGGCATCCGCCAGCTGCGTCTCGGTCGGCGCATTCAGCATCTGATCACCGTCCGCGTCCTTGGTCTTGGTCACGTCCTTCAGCCACGCACCCGCATAGCAGTCGGCCTGCAGCTCGGTGCGCACACTGTTGCTCGCGGGGCCGGTGCCGTTGTCGGGGTACCTGTCCATGACCCCGGTGATGTTCTGGATGTGGTGGCCCCACTCGTGGCCCACGATGTAGAGCTGTGCGAGCTCGCCCGCCGACGCACCGAACTGCTGCTGCATGAGCTGGAAGAACGACGGATCGATGTACACGCCCTGCTCGGGCGGGCAGTAGAACGGGCCGACGGCGTTGGACGCCGTGCCGCACTGCGTGGGCGTCTGCCCGTCGACGACCGTGAGGCTCGGCGCGACGTAGCCGTCCACGTGCTGTGACCAGTAATCGTTCAGCAGCAGCTCTGCACCGGCCATGCGGCAGTCATCGTTCGTGTTCGCGTCCTGACCGGTGTCGCACTCGCTGAGCGTGTTCTCCCCGGTCGCCGCCGGCTGGTCGCCGCCCGGTGCCCCTCCGACGAGTCCGGTCAGATCCGGACCGCCGAGCATCGCGACGACCAGTGCGACGAGGCCGAGCACGCCGACCCCGCCGCCCGCGATGGCGGCGGTGCGCCCGCGGCGGCGGGTGGTGTTGCCCGAGATGTCGGCGTCGGGGTTGAAGGTCATGCAGAAACGGTACCCTGCCCACCGCCGCCGTGCACGGACGTAGGCTCGGAGCATGGCGACGACGATCACGATCACGGGAGCCGGCGGACAGATCGGCTATGCACTCCTCTTCCGCATCGCGGCGGGAGACATGCTCGGCCCGGATGAGAGCATCCGGTTGCGACTGCTGGAGATCCCCCAGGGGCTCGGCGCCGCGGAGGGCGCAGCGCTCGAGCTGCAGGACGCGGCCTTCCCGCTCCTCGAGCACGTCGAGGTGACCGACGACGCCGCGAACGGATTCGACGGCGCGAACCTCGCCCTGCTGGTCGGTGCGCGCCCGCGTGGGCCGGGCATGGAGCGCGGCGACCTGCTCGCCGCCAACGCCGGGATCTTCGGGCCGCAGGGTGCGGCCATCGCCGCGCACGCGGCATCCGACATCCGCGTCACCGTCGTGGGCAACCCCGCCAACACGAACGCGCTGATCGCGGCATCTGCCGCCGACGGCGTCCCTGCCGAGCGCTTCACGGCGTTGACCCGCCTCGACGAGAACCGCGCCCGCGCGCAGCTCGCGCTGGCACTGGACGCTCCGGTCGCGAGCATCGCCCGCGTCCCGATCTGGGGCAATCACTCCGCGACCCAGTTCCCCGACATCTCGCACGCGACGATCGACGGTCAGCCCCTCGCCGATGCGCTGGCCGCTCGCGTGGGCGACGTGCGCGCCTGGCAGGAGCGGGAGTTCATCCCCCGGGTGGCGAAGCGCGGCGCGGAGATCATCGAGGTGCGCGGTTCGTCATCGGTCGCATCCGCGGCGAGCGCCGCGATCGACCACGTGCGCGACTGGGTGCACGGCACCGACGACTGGACCAGCGCCGGCGTGGTCTCTCACGGAGAATACGGCGTGCCCGAGGGTCTGATCTCCTCCTTCCCCGTGCAGTCGACCGGTGGCGCGTGGCAGATCGTCGATGGCCTCCCGCTGGACGACTGGGCGCGATCGCGGGTGGATGCCTCGATCGCGGAACTGGTCGAGGAGCGCGACGCGGTGCGGGCTCTCGGGATGCTGTGACCCTTCGATCCCCACGCCCCACTCCAGCCGCCGCTCCGCGCCGACCGGAGCCTCGGGGGCGCGAGGATCCGGCTCAGGGAACGGACTTCGGCGGACTCAGGCACAATGGATGCCGGAGGTAGGACGATGAGCGACGCGAAGAACACGACGGAAGCCGGGCCGGGTGAGCCGCTCACCAGCCCGCTGCATCTGCCGCACGCCGCCGCTTCATGCCCGAAGTGCCTGGCCAATGACGATCACGACTGGTGGTCGGCCCGGCCGGAGGGCGCCCGCCTGGTCGGCCTGGTCGTGTCCCGCGAGGGGATGCCGTCGGTCACCCAGCAGCGCGAGGATCTGACCCGCTTCGGCGTGCCGATCGAAGGATTCCGGCATCCCGCGCCCGAGATACTCGAGAGCTGGGGCGACCGCCTGTCCCGCCTGCTGGACACGCTGCAGCGCGGTGATGTGCTCGTCGTCGCGAACGTGCACGCCCTCGGGCGCGACCTGGACGAGGAGACTCGCACGGTGGCCGAGCTGCGCCGCCGCGGCATCATGGTCAAGGTTCTCAGCCACCATGCGCGGCACCTCGCCGACGCAGGCCGCTGAGTGCGCCGGGCACGAGAAAGCCGGCTGCCACCCGAAGAGGGATGACAGCCGGCGGAGCGTCACCGTGCTGGCGGCGCGGGGAACATCACCAGCGGTTCTTGTTCCGGTTCTCGTTGGCCTGACCGTCAGCGGAGTCCTGCGACACCTGACGACCGATGTCGTGCAGCAGCACCTTCATCTCGGTCAGCGCCGTGTTCCACTTGGCCTTCGCCTGAATGTAGGCCTCGGAAGCCGAACCGGTCCAGTCGGCCTGGAGCGGCCTGAGCGCCGTCTCCATGTCGCTGAGCTTGGTCTCGATGTTGCCGGCACCCCGGACGAGGTCGGTACCCGCCGCGTCGACGGTACCGAAATTCATTTTGTAGCCGTTGCCACCCATGTTCTGTCTCCCCTCCGTCTCAGCCGAGACGGCCCATGAACTTGTTCTGAGCCTGGGCCGACGTGTCGTCGGTCTGGCTGTAGGTCGTCTGCGAGTCGCGCAGGTTCTGCTCGAACTCGTCGAGCGCATTCGTGATCCGGGTCGACTTCTCAGTCCACGCCTGGAACGTCTGCTGGAAGGCAGTCGCTCCCGATCCGGTCCATGCTGCACCGATGCCGGCGAGCTGGTTCGAGATCGACTTCAGCTCCGTGATGATCTCGGTCTTCGACTGATTGACGATGCTGGCGCCACGCTGCAGGGCTCCATCCGCTGCAGAAATCTCTCCGCCCACGGTCACCTCCTGGTCCTGAGGGCTCTCCGCCCCGATGCTTCAGCCCTGTGGGCCGTGACGCCGATGCCCGGCGACAGATAACACCTTACGGTTCGCCGCGGTGCACGCCTATGGGTAGCTCTGCCCACGGGCGTCCAGCTGTCAGGTCAGAGCTGAGACGGCGGCGCGTAGGCCAGCTGCATGACCTGCAGGCCGCGTTCACGGGTGACCACCTTGGCCCTGCCCGGCACGGCGAACGTCGCCTTGAGGTTGCCGATGAGCGCGCCTTCGTCCGGGCTGCCGGAGAGCAGGATACCCGGCGCCGCCAGGTCGCGCAGCGTCTGCATGACCGGCTCGAACGTCGAGCGCGACGCGCCGCCGGACCGCCGTGTCAGCGTCAGGTGCAGTCCCACGTCGATCGCCTGGGCGAGCAGGGGCTGCAGCACGGCGATCGGGTTGCCGGACTGCGTGTTCACGAGGTCGTAGTCGTCGACCAGCACGAACACCTCGGCTCCCGACCACCAGGAGCGATCCCGCAGCTGCTGGGGTGTGACGTCGGGGCCGGGCAGCCGGCCGCGCAGGTACTCGGCGAGCCCGCCCAGTTCCTCGGACGCCTGCTGGGCCGTCGTGTAGTAGCCGGCGAGGTACTCGTCCGGGATCTCCGAGAGCAGGGCACGCCGGTAGTCGACCACGAAGAACTGCGCCTCCTTCGGAGTCTTCGTGCGCATGACCTCACGCGCGAATCCTCGCAGGAAGCTCGACTTGCCCGACTGGCTGTCGCCGAACAGGTAGACGTGCGGGTTCCGCGCGATGTCGAAGGAGGTCGGGGCGAGCTCCGCCTCGTCCACGCCGAGCAGGACCTGCTGCTCGGCGGGCGCGCCCGCCGAGATCCGCCGCAGCTCCGACAGCTCGAGCATCTCGGGAAGCAGCCGGAGCTTGGGCCCGCGGGGGCCCTTCCAGGCCGCGTTCACCCGTGCGATCAGGTCTTCGACGCCCTCGCTGAGCATGTGGGGATCGCCGGACCCGTCGATGCGCGGCAACGCGGTGAGCATGTGGTGCTTGGAGGGGGCGAGTCCTCGACCCGGGCGCCCCTGCGGCACCCCCGCCGCCACCTTGCGGTCGATCTCCGAATCGCTGGTGTCGCCCAGGCGCAGTTCGAGCTTCGAGCCGAACGTGTCGCGGATGGCGGTGCGGAAGTCCATCCAGCGTGTCGTCGTCGCCACCAGGTGCACGCCGTACGTCAGCGCCCGCCCGGCGAGCGCCTGGATCTCGAACTCCATCTCGTCGAACTCCGCGCGGATGGTGGGCCAGCCGTCGATGATGAGGAACACGTCGCCGTACCCGTCATCCGCGCGGCCCTGCGCCCGCATCCGCCGGTAGGTCTCGATCGAGTCGATCGCGTTGGCGGTGAAATACCGCTCACGCGCGTTCACGATGCCCACGACCTCCTGGAACATCCGCCGCAGCACGTCCGGCTGGTTCCTTCCCGCGACACCGGCGACGTGCGCCATCTTCGAGAACGGCGCGAACGTGCCGCCGCCGAAGTCCATCACGTAGAACTGCACCTCGTGCGGGGTGTGGGTCAGCGCGATGCCGGTCAGCACGCTGCGCGCCAGGGTGCTCTTGCCGCTGCGCGCCCCGCCGACGATGGCGAGATGACCGCCGGCGCCGACCAGGCTCATGACGAGACTGTCGCGGCGCTGTTCGAGCGGACGGTCCACAATGCCCAGTGGGATGGTCAGCGGCCCTGCCTGGCGCCACCGCGGGGAGATCAGGCCGAGCTGCAAATCCTCGGTGAGGTCTCCCAGCAGCTCGTCGAACGTGGGCGGCACGTCCAGCGGCGGCAGCCAGACCTGGTGCGCCGGCATGCTCCTGCCCTTCATCAGCGAGACGGCGATGTCGAACGTCACCCGCTTCTCGGGCGCCTCACCGCCGCCCGAGACATCGGAGACCGCGGCCTGTTCGACCTCGGGCTGCTCCTGGACGATGACCGGTGCGGCCGTGAAGGCCCGTGCCTCGATGACGCGCGTCGGCTGCTCGTTCTCGGTCGACTGCGGCGACGATCCCGCGCGACGCCTGCGCGTCTTCGGCGGTGCCGAGACGTAGGCGGCCCGGAACTGGGTGAGCGTCTCGGCGTCCGATTTCAGGATGCCGTGACCGCCGCCGCCGGGCAGGGTGAACGCGTCCGGCACGCCGATCACCGCCCGCGAGTCCGCACCGGAGAAGGTCTTCAGGCCGATCCGGTAGGACAGGTGGGATTCCAGTCCGCGCAGCTTGCCCTCCTCGAGCCGCTGAGTGGACAGCAGCAGATGCACCTGCAGGGAACGGCCCAGTCGACCGATGGCGACGAAGAGCTCGGTGAAGTCCGGTTTCGCCGCCAGCAGCTCCGAGAACTCGTCGGCGACGATGAGCAGCGCCGGAAGCGGCTTGAGGTCGGTCCGGCCGCCCCTGCGCGCGGCCTCGTAATCGGTGACGTTCGCGAAGTTCCCCGCGTCGCGCAGCAGCTCCTGGCGGCGGGTCATCTCGCCCTGGATGGCGTCCTGCATGCGGTCGACGAGCGTCAGGTCGTCGCCGAGGTTGGTGATGACGGCGGACACATGCGGCATGTCGGCCATTCCCGCGAAGGTCGCACCGCCCTTGAAGTCGATCAGCACGAAGTTCAGCGACTCCGAGGAGTGCGTCATCGCCAGGGAGAGCACCAGGGTGCGCAGCACCTCCGACTTGCCTGACCCCGTCGCACCGATCAGCATGCCGTGCGGGCCCATGCCCTGCTGGGCGGACTCCTTGATGTCGAGGATCATCGGCTGGCCGCCCGCGGTGAGACCGATCGGCACGCGCAGGCGGTCTCGCGCCGACCGCGGCTTCCACGCCACGTCGGGGTCGAAGTCACGCACATCGGGCAGCCCGAGCAGATCCGTGAGCTCGGCTGAGATGGTGCGGGCGCCGCCGCCGGAGGCGTCCTCCTCCTCGACCGCGTCGACCAGCCCGGTCAACCGCCGGGCGACGGCCTCCGCCGAGGCGATGCCCAGGAAGTCCGGGGCCGCCTGGACTGTGCCGACGCCGCGCCGGGCGACAGTGAGCTGCGGTGCGCCGTCGACCGCGTCGTCGATGACCAGCCGGATGGTGAACGAATCCACCAGCTCGCCCCAGCTGCGCGGGATGTCGATCACGGTGACGCCATCCACCCCGCCCTCCTCGGTGAGCGGATGACCGGCGGGCAGCCCCGCCCCGTCGGTGATCACCACGAGATGCGGCAGGGAGCGACCGCTCTGGCCGCTGACCGGCCCCCGCGAGCGGATGTCCGTCACGAGCGGTTCGATCTGCGCCCACGACGAGCCGATCCGGCGCGCGCCGCCGACGGCATCCGAGACGCTGTCGGAGTGCGCGTGCGGAAGCCACTTCATCCATTCCCAGTACGGCAGGTCGCCCGGTGTCGCGATGACGGCGATCTGCAGGTCCTCCGGGGCCACGAACGTCGCCAGGTGCGCGACGATCGCACGCACCTGTCCTCTGGCGCGCACGGTCTCACCGACCACCTCGAGCTTCGCGCACGAGGCGATGTCGACGGAGAAGGGCAGGTCGGTGACCTGGTCGTGCGTGAGCACGAAGCGGTGCGCAGCCGACGCGCTGACCGGGTCCAGTTGAGCGAGGGCGGGGATCGGAGCCTCGTCCAGTGTCATCGCGAGCGGCTGGGTCGCCGTGCCCAGCCGGGCCGCGAGCATCTCGGGGTCGCCCACGGTGCGCTCCCATACCCGCGAACCCTCCTCCACGATGAAGGGAAGGGTCTCGGGCGCCGGCAGCATCCATTCCTCGTACCGGCGCTGGCGCGTGGCGACCTCGCGAACGGCGTCCCGGGTCTCCGACAGGTAGGCGAGGTACTCGCGTCGGGTGTTCTCCACGTTCGTGGCGTGCTGCGACTTCTGCCGCCACATCTGACCACCGACCATGGACAGCGCCATGAAGAGGAACAGCCCGCCCATGATGTAGGTGCGGGTGGGGTCGCCGCCCTGCGTGAGCGACAGCACGGCCACGGAGCCCAGGCTGCCCACCATCGGCAGGGCCATCATCAGTGTGTTGGAGGCGCCCTCGGGCTTGGGCAGTTCCGGTGCCTGCTGCAGGGTGAGTTGGCCGCCGGCCGGGGGTTTCGGCGCACGTCGGCTGGTGGTGCTGCTCACGACAAGCCCTCCTCAAGTCGCTACTATTGTGTCAGGATGCGGGCATGAAACGGTCTCGTGCCGAGGATCGTCGAGGGGCTGGGCATGGCAGCGAAGACAATTCGCCTCACTGTCGCCGATGCGCACAGCCGTCATGATCTGGTGGTGCCCTCCGATTCCACGGTCGCCGAGCTGCTCGCCGTGGGAGGGGTCGATCTGTCGCGCTACGTCGGCACGACCACCTCCGGGGCGGCCCTCCAGCTCGACAGCGAGGTCTCGGTCACTCCGGGTGACGGCGGGGTGATCTGGCTGTTCGACCGCGCAGCCGCCGGCGCACCGCCCGCGCGGTCCTCCTCCCGAAACGACGGCACGCGCGCCGTGAGCCTGCGGGGCCGCGGCGCGATGCTGAGCCTTCTCCTCGCGCTCGCCACGAGCCTGGTCCTGAGCACGATCATCGCCCGTTCCCCCGGGAGCATCCTCGTCTCGGCCGTGGCCCTGCTGGCCGGCTCGGTCGCACTGCTCGCGCAGCCCGTGCGGGACGAGAACGCGTACGTCGCCTTCTTCGCTCCCCTGCTCGCCGCCGCCGGTGGCGCCGTGGCGCTCTCCGGCTTCGGCGACGCGGGCGCGATGATGGCTGCGGGCACGGTCGCCGGCGCGACGATCGCGTGCATCCGTCACGCTCGGGCACAGGTGCACGGATCGGACGCGACAGCCGTGACGGCGGTGATCGCGGCCCTGTGGGCGGTCTTCGCCGTGGTGAACGCGGCCGGATTCATCGCCGAGGTCTCGGCGGCGTCGCTCACGGCCGTGCAGTTGGCGTGCGCCGCGCCGATCTTCCATTACATGCGCAGCGGCGCGCTGGATGCCGATGCGGACGATCTGATCGACACACCGTTCGTCATCCGCGATGCCCTGGGCATCCGAGCCCGGACGCCGGTCGAGCCCGCCGAGATCCATGCGGATCGAGCGACACAACAGGTTCTGCGTGCGCGGCGGCGCTCCGAAGCAGGGACGGTCACGGCGGGCGCCCTGGCACTGCTGTCGGCGATGTACACCCTGCCGACCGTCCAGCCCGGCTCGCTCGAGGGATGGTGCGTCCTGGGCGGCGCATTGGGCGTCGGATGCTACTTCCTGCTGACCTCGCGCAAGGTGCGCGACCGGTTGTCGCGGGGGGCGGCGCTCGTCGTCGGCGCGCTGATCGCGGTGCTCTCCGCGGTCGCGCTGGTCGCGGCGCTGCAGCTGAGCCCTCTGCTCATCGCTCTCGCGCTGGTGGTCACCGGCACGGTCATCGGATGCCTGACGGTGCCCCTGTCCCGCGATTGGCGGTCGCTGGGATGGTCGAGGACCGGCGACATCGTCGAAGCGCTGCTGCTCGGCCTGTCTCCTGCCGCACTGGTGTACGGTTCCGGGATCGCCGGACAGATTCTGGAGGTCATCCCTTGACGCTCTCCCCGCCTCAGGCGCACCCGTCTCCTCCGGCGGCACCGCCGCCGCGCACGCGCAGTGCGGTGACCACGCGTGTGAACGCCTCGGCCGGCAAGCGCGCCTGCGCCTACCTCATCGACGTGACCATCGTCGCCGTGGTCGCCCTGCTCGTCTGGTTCTTCACCGGGTCCCTTCTGCTCGTGGCCGTCTCGGTGCTCGAGCTGTGGGTCGCCGCCTGGATCTGGGAGGGCCACACCGGTGGGACGCCGGGGAACCTCCTCTGCGGCATCCGCACCGTGCAACGGGGCAGCCTGCTGACCGTCGGGGCGCCGCGACTGCTGCTGCGCAGCCTGGTGATGGGACTCGCGCACGTCATCCCGGTCCTGCTGCCACTGGGTCTGGCGGCCTCAGGTGCTCTGGACGGCCTCGCGCGCGCACGCGTGATCGACGTCCGACTGGTCGATGCCTCGGCAGGAGCCGGCTCGAGCGGACCACCGAGCCTGGAGACGCGCATCAGCGCCGCGTCAGACGCCTCCGTCCCTCAGGTGATCACCCGTGCACCACTGAGCGAACCCCGTGCGCTCGATGCCGCGTCGGCCGCGCCGCTCGTCCCCGAATCGGCGGTCGAGCCGCCGTACATCCCCACCGGCGCGGCCACCGTCCCCGTGCTGCAGCTCCGTGACGGCACGGTCATCCGCGTGACCGGCCTGGGCTTCATCGGCCGGGCGCCCCGCGCACCCGAGTCGATCCCCGAAGCCATCCTGGTGCGGGTGCCGGACGGAGCCCGATCGCTGTCGCGCACACATGCCTCCTTCGGCGTCGAGGAAGGAGAGCTGTGGGTGCAGGACCTCGGATCCGCGAACGGCGCCTCGGTCCGTCATCTCGGTGGCAGCGTCACCGAGCTCTCACCGCAGACGCCCTTCTTCCTGGTACCGGGTGATGTGCTCGTCCTCGGCGGCGACGCGGAACTCGCCTTCCGTCGGGTCGTCGACCGATCCGCGTCCGCAGTCGACGTCGCGCCAGCCGCACAGACGCCCGCGGCACCGGACATGTCGGTCGCGCCCGCGGCACCGGACATGTCGGTCGCGCCTGCGCCCGCGGCGCCCGCGGCCTCGGTGCAGGAGCGACTCGAGGCCGCTCCGGGCCCGCAGCGGCAGGTCGCGGCGGAGCCGGATGTCGCGGAGCAGGCGCCCGTCGCTCCGAGCTCGCTCGTATCCGCCCCCGGCATCGCGCTGCAGTTCCAGAACGGCGTGACGGTCCCGATCACGGGGACCGGGTACATCGGGCGGGCCCCCACTCTGCCCGAGGACGAGCGGGCAGATGCTGTGCTCGTCGCGGTGCCGGATGGGGACCGCTCCGTGTCGCGCACACACGGGCGCTTCGGGATCGTCGAGGACCAGGCGTGGTTCGAGGACCTGGGCTCGGGCAACGGTTCCCTGCTGCGCACCGGGGACGGGCGCTCCGGTCCCATGACACCGCACCAGCGCTTCAGCCTGGTGCCGGGCATGACGCTCCAGCTGGGCGACTGCGTCATCCGCATCGTCGCCGCCTGAACCCCGTCCGTCCGCATGTGCGGCGGTGTCAGGACGAAGAAGCGCCCACCCGCGTGACGCGGGTGGGCGGTTCTCGGTCAGTCAGTCGGTCACCAGCCGAGCTCTTCGCGCCCATCGGAGTCCGAATGACCGGCAGCGCCCGCCGCTCCGAGCTCCGCGACGACGTCGTCATCCTCGTGCTCGAGTTCGTACGCCATCAGGTCCTGGCCACGACGGCGGTTCTTCCGACCGCCCTTGCCCGTGCCGGCAGCGGCGTGCCCGCCGGCCGCGATCATGCCGCCACGACCCGTGCTGCCGGCTGCACCTGCGCCTCCGGCTGCACCGGCGCCGGAAGCTCCTGCTCCCGCCGCGGCGTTGATCGCACCGGCGGGGTTGATGCCGCCGGCGCCGGCGAGCCTGCCGACGCCTCCTGCCAGGCCGCCGGCGACCCCGCCCGCGACACCGCCGACACCGCCGACACCGCCGGGAGCGGTGATCCCGCCTCCTGGGCCGGTGATCCCGCCGCCGGGGCCGGTGATCCCGCCGCCGGGGCCGGGGAATCCGACCGGGCCGGGACCGCCGGTTCCGGGGGTCGGAATCACGCCGGTGCCACCATCGATGTTCGGCCCTTCGGGCGGGTACGGCGTGGGGTAGCCGGTCGGGAGCTCCGGCTGATGCGGCTCTCGGATGATCGGAGGCACGGGGGGATTGCGGATGATCGTGCTGTTCGAGCCGTCATCGCCTCCCCCGCCGGTGTTGGTCCCGATGCCGGTGCTCGTGCCCGGGTTGACGACGCCGGGCCCGGTGTATCCGCCGGATCCCCCTGTTCCGGGGCCGGAAACGGTCCGACTGCCACCGGGGCCGCCGTCGTTCTCGTCCTCGGACGACGGGGGCTTCTCGTCGTAGTCCGACACGGGCAGCGCGCCGATGATCTCGAGGAGCCGGGCGTCGAGCGCCGCGGTGAGCTTGCGGGCCGCTTCCTCCTGCGCCAGCTCAGCCTGCTGCTGGTAGTACTGCGTGGCCTGAGAGGGAGTCATCGTGACCCCCGGTGACACCTGGACCGGGCTGTCGGTCTTGGCTGCCATGTCGATGGTGTTCTGCTGTGCGCTCGTCAGACCGCCGTCCGGAATGCCGCTCGCTCCCGTTGCGGTCGTCTGCAGAGCCTCGTTGGCGAGCGTGATCGCCTTGTTGAGCTTGGCCTGATATTCCGTGAAAGCATCGATGTCCTTGTGGATCTCGCTGAGCCGCGCCTTGATCCTGTCGCCGAGACCCCCCTCGAAACCCTCGGTCCGTGCGGCCTTCTGAACGCCGACCGAAGCCGTTTCTATCGCCTCGGCCGTCGACTTCCGCTGCACGGTCTGCACGTTGCGGAAGACACTGGCGAACATGTCGCTGCGGTTGCTCTGCAGGCGCTTGAGTCGTTCCAGATTCTGTCCCATGGTCTACTCCCCTCAGACGGCGATCGGGCCCTGAGGCGTCGTGCCGACGGTCCGGTACAGCAGGTTCTGGTACTGCACCTTCTGGTCTGCATCGAGCTGCGTGGTCTCCGAAATCGCCTTGCTCAGGTTCCGCGCCGCCTCGTCGAGGTCTCTGTCGATCGAGTCGAGCCACAGCTGCGCCGCCTCGTATCGCGCTCTCAGTTCCTTGATGAGGTCAGCGGACCTTCCATCCTCCGTCCACAGCAGCGCCGTCTGCCCTTCGCCGAGACTCGCCATCACCTTGCGCGAGTCCGCGACCGCCTGGCGACTCTCGAGAATGAGCTTGGTCTGGCTGTCGGCCGTGTCCGCGTCCATGCGCACGCCGCCACCGCCGACCGCCTCTCTCGCCTTGACCATCACGTGCCCCCTCCATCGATCTTGCCCGCGATGATACTAACGCGAGCGTCCCGCGATACCCATGGGGAGCAATCCCCATGGGTATCGGGTTGTGCGACTCAGCTCCCCGTCTACTGCGAAACGCACGCGAATCCGGCGTCTGTCAGCACCTTCTTGAGCAGGTCCGCGACCTGCGGCTCCAACGATTCCTCGGTGATGACGTCACCGGAGGCGACCCGCTGAAGCAACTCGTCCGGGAGGTCGGAGTCGTAGAGGTGCTCGCCGATGCAGGCAGCCGCTTCGGGTGTCTTGAACTCGTCCAGGTCGGGCTCATCCTCCAGGTTGGCGACATAGCCCGCGCCGATCTCCTCCGGAGACGGACGCTCCGCGGACGCGTCGTCGCCGGGCGCATCCGACGGCTGCTCACTGGTGATGGAGGTCGGGAAGTCCGTCGGGAGCTGCCCGTTCGCGGTGTTCACCAGCGACACGAACAGCACGACCGAGAACACGATGCTCCCGATGATCCCGCCCACCACCGACAGGACGATGCCCACGATCGAGGGCCACTTCCTGGTGTTCTTCTTGAACACCGCGATCACCGACACGACGAGCGCCGCCAGCAGCACCACGAGGCCGATGATGAAGACGACCACCACGGGAATGCACGCGAGGATCGTGCCGACCACGGCCAGACCGAGACCGATGAACCCGAGGGTCGGAGTCGACCGCGGCTCGGGGGCGGCGGAAGCGACAGGAGCCGCCGGTGCCGCCGCCACGGCGGCACCGGTGCCACCGGCGGCTTCGCCGCCCTGCACGGGCGCATAGTTCTCGGTCCACTGCGTGCCGTCCCACCAGCGCTGTCGTCCGGACCCGTCGTCGTACCATCCTGCCGGAGTGCTCATCCGGTATCCTCCTCGTCGTCCTGCGCGTCACCGACGCGCAGCCCCTCCTCGTGGCGTGGGAACCGCCACTGCGTGTCTACCAGTTCCGTCCTGTGCGATCGCACGGCACGATGCTCACACTCCGGCGACGACGCCGTCCTGCGCGACGAATGCGTCGAGCAGAGCCAGGTCATCGGTGGTCACGATGCGCGCGCCCACCGCGTGTTCCACCAGGCGCGAGCGCTGCGAGGCGAGGACCGGGCCGTCCTTCTCGCGGCCGAGACCCCGGATCCCGATTCGTGCGAACTTGTCGCACAGGCTGCCGACGCGTCGCTCGAGCTTCTCCACGGGCCAGCCGAGGCGGCTCGCCACCTCCTCGAGCGATGACAGCTGCACCGACCCGTCGGCACGCCGTCGCAGCAGCGGCTCAGCCAGTGCGGTCAGGACGATGCGCTGCATCGGAGAGAGCATCTCGGCGACACCCTCCGTCGCCGCGGCGGGACTCCACGACGTGGACACCTGATAGAACGGTGCCTCTGCGGTCAGCGCGAGCTCGTAGGTCGTCGCGCCGGCGGTGAACATCACGGTGGTCGCTGCGAACACGAGAGGCATCGACGCCCCGGGCGCCAGCCACGACTGGGCGAGTCCGTCAGCCGAAGCCACGGATGCGGTGAGACCCGAACCGACATTGGTCAGCCACCAGATGCCGTCGCGCTCCGCGATCTCGAGGAACCGCCGATGCACGTACGGGTTCGAGTCGATCGACAGATCCGTGCCCCGTCCGATGACGAACGTCGTGCCCGGCGCGATCCTCTCGGTCCGGCCCCCGAAATCGAGCAGCAGCGCACCCCCGGTCGCCTGCTCCGCCAAGCTCGGTACGGGCTCCTGCGCGTCGGACACGGTCACGCCGCCGCGTGGCGAGGCCAGGCCCCGCCGGGGAACGCGCTGGTCGAGCCGAGCGAGTGGGTGACCTCCATCATGAAGCTCGCCGCCGCCTCGTTGGCCGTCATGATGATGTTCACGAGCGAGATCACGTCGGCGATGAAGGCGACGACATCCACGATGATCGTTCCGATGCCGACCGGCGCCGCGACGACCGACGTGATCTCGATGATGGCGGCGGCCACGCCGATCGCCGCTGTGAGCACACCGAGCGAGAAGCCGACCCAGAAATCGACGATGGCATCGGCGAACGTGTTCAGCTGCTCGTCGATCATGACGCATTTGCTGTAGACGTCCTCCGCCGCAGGCTGCTGCAGCTCGACCCGCGCGATGTAGGCGTCGTGCGCCTTGCCCTCCCAGTGCCCCGTGCTGGGCAGCGCCGACTTCACGATCGTGGCCGTGGCCTGCGTGGCGGGCGCGCCGACGCTCTCCACCCAGCTCAGACCGGCCTGGCGCAGGGTGGTCGGGCTGCCGACGTACGCGAAGATCTCCGCGGTCTTCGCGATCGCTTCGTTGACCTTCTCGAACATCTTGCTGACCAGGTCCTGGATCCTGGAGATGATGTCGCCGATGAACGGGATGTGGCTCGCGAGCTCGAGCAGTCCGTTGATCAGTCCGATGACGGAGTTGGCGCCGTCGAGGATCTCCTGGAACTTCGAGGTGGAGTTCGCGACATCCGAGGCGTTGTCCCGACCGCTGCCGGACGACCCGCCCCTGCGCGAGGAGGATGGGCCGTCGGCTCCGGGGCCGAACGCACTGGAAGGACGGTTGGGAGACCCCGACGGGGTGCCGTGCGGACCATGCGGGATCCGGGGACGTATTGCCATGATTGCGTCTTCTTCCAGTCGGGATGTCAGCTGCTGAGTCGGGTCTGCCAGGACGAACCTGCGGAGACGGATGCGGTGTCACCGGCGCCATCCGCCGTCCGGGACCCGGTGCTGCCCTCTGCGGGCGGGGATTGCTCCGGTTCGGCGGCGGCGTCCGCGGGGTCGCCCGCCTGATCGTTGCCGTCGCCCCCCTCACCATCGACAGGCGCGGCGTCGCCGTCACCGGGAACGGCGTCGCCGTCCACCGGAAGGCCGGTGCCGTCACCGGGAACGGCCTCGCCGTCCACGCCGCCATCGACATCGGGGGCGCCGTCGACACCGGCGTCTGCGGCAGCATCCGGCTCCACGGGAGCATCCGGCTCCACGACGACCTCCGGCTCCGCGACGACCTCCGTCTCCAGATCGGCGAGAGCGGCGGCCGAGTCGTCCCGGGCCGCCACGTCGCGCAGCTCGGCGGCCCGGTCGCGCAGATCGGCCGCCTTGTCGCGGAGCTCTGCGGCGTCCTCGCGGGCGTCGGTCATCTCCTCGTACGCGCCGTCCTGCTGCGCCTCGAGCTCTTCGATCTTCAGCCGGATCTCCGCGGCCTGCGCACGCTGAGCAGCCGCCTCGGCCCGCAGGCCCGCCGACTCGGTGCGCGTCTGCAACGCGGCATCCGGGTCTCCTGCAGCTGCCTGCTGCTCGGACTTGAGATCCAGCTCCGTCGCGCGCCGCTCCAGATCGGTCGCGCTGCGATCGAGCGCTGCGGCCTGATCCTCGAGTCCATCGATCTCGGCCTCCAGCGCCTCGACCTGCTGCTGCGCCCTGTCGGCGTGCTGATCGGCCTGGTCGGCCTGTCGATCCAATGCGTCCGCTCGCGCGTCGAGCTCGTCGGCCCTCGCATCCAGCTCCGCGTCCACAGCCGCATCGTCCAGACTGCCGTCGACCGCTCCGTCGACCGTGGGCTCCTCGATCCCGCCGACTCCCCCGCCTCCACCGCCGATGCTTCCGCCACCGCCGACTCCGCCGCCACCGCTGCCGGAACCCCCGCCGCCGGTGCCGCCACCGGTCCCGCCACCGGTGCCGGCCGCGTCGACGTCGCCCGGATTGTGGTGATCCGCCACCTCGGCGTCGTGCTCGTCGTAGGCGTCGGCCGTCAGGCGCAGCGACTCCGCGAAGAGCGCATGCGCCTCCGGGGCCGTGCCCAGCAGCTGCACCATGGTCGCCTGGAAGGTCTTGTAGGCGCTCGCGGCCTTCCCTCCGATGAAGGAGAACGCCGCCGCGTCGATGTCCAGTGCTTCGGCGCTTCCCGTGATGCTCGCGTAGGAGCTCGAGGCGGCATCCCACAGCCCGGCATCCGTACGGAGGTACGACGTTTCGACGTCGACCTCGCCTTCGGGGCCGAACGAGGATGCCGCGGGCGGCGCCGGCGGTTCCGGCAGAGCGGACTTCCCCTGTGCATCGGGCAGCGGGGCGGGGTTGGCCTGATCGATGCCGCCGCTGTCCACACCACCCCCGCCGAACGGCTTGCCGAGGAGGTCGTTGCCCGCGCCGATGATCTCATCGAGCGGCGTGGCCGCGTCGAGACCCGCCTTGACGACGCCGAGAAGGTCTCCGTCGAGTGCGGACTTGCCTGCCTCGACGATCTCATCCACCGGGTTGACGGCGTCGACGAGCTTGCTGCCCGCGTCCTTCACGTCATCCCAACTTGGCACACTGGGCCAGCCCATATCAAAACTCCTGTCTCAGCGGATGACGCCCATGCGGCGCATCAGCTCGGTGGGGTTGTGCCCGATCTTCGTCAGCTGCTCGATCGCCGGAAAACCCTCATACTTGTTCTCGCGCTCGCGGGCGGCCAGCGCCATGACGCCGTTGATCGCCTTCACGATCTCGCGTTCGATCACGTTGTCGTCCGTGTTGCGGACCCACCGCTCGTCCAGCTTCACGTCGGTGACCGTGTCGCCCGTGCGAGTGACGGTGACGGTCTTCGACGCGTTGACGCCGTCGCGCGCCTGCCGGGCACGCTGCCCGCGGTGCTCCACGTACGCCTGCTGCTCGGCGGCTGCCGCGTCGTACATCGCGCGCAGCTGCTCGCGCCCCTCGAGTGCCCAGTCGGCGCTCGGGTCGCCCAGCTTCACCGCCGGGAGCGGCGGAACAGTCACGTTCGCGTTCGCGGACCCGTTCTCCGCAGCTTCGGTGTAGGACCTCATCCAGCGTCCGATGCGCTCTTCCAAGGCCCGGCGGTAGCAGGAGCTCACCGCAGCGGCGAGGGACTCCTCGCCGATCTTGTCACGCCAGTCCTCGTCGAGCACGAGAGCCTCCACGGCACCGTTGCGGGCAAGGGTGAGCTTGACCGCCTTCTTCTCGTCCTCCACGGTGACGGGGATCATCTCGTCCGAAGCGGCCGTCAGCGCCGTCAGTTCCCGCTGCAGCTCCGCCGCAGTCTCCTGCAGCTCCGCCATCAGCCGGCCGGCATCCGCCATGTCCAGATTCACGACGACCTCCCTCTCTTGTGGACCGATGTGGCAATCCTACGGAGCATGACAGGAGCGACATAGGGGGAGGACTCCCCATGCCGGCGCTGCGCGGACCGGCTCAGTGACGGACGCGCCCAGACCGGCCGCGCGCCAGAAGCAGCACGATCGCCGAGACCGTCGCGGCCGCGCCGAACGCCCACCCGACGATCGCGCGCGCGGGGTCCAGCGGATCCGTCACCGGGTCGAGGTCTATGGTGCGGGCGGCTTCCGGCGCGGGAGTGGGAGCGGGATGTGCGGCGGAGGGCGGACCGGGCAGCATGCCGTCGTCGACCAGCGCGAGCGCCTCCGCGGGACGGACCTCACCCCAGCCGACCGTGTCGTTGCGGTGCGCCGGGGACACCCGCAGCGCGGACTGCGTCAACCGGAACGCCCACTGATCGGGGGACTCCTCCGGAAAGCGCGAGGCGATCAGCGCCGCGGCCCCCGAGACGACCGCCGTGGCGTAGCTGGACGACGCCGAGTCGCCGTTGAAGATGCAGTCCCCGCCGGAGATGTACGTCGAGGGCATGGCCTGTCCTGGAGCGGCGATGTCGACGTGCTCTCCGGCATAGGAGGAGTCCCGGTCCCACGTCCCGTCACGCATCAGCCCTGCCACTGCGAGGGCGCCGGGGAGCTCTCCGGGGTAGAAGTGCACGGGGTCGGAGCGCTCGGGGTCGGCGGTCTTGCGGTTGCCGGCGCTGGCGATGACCAGCGCACCGCGCGAGCGCGCGAACGCCACCGCGCTGCGGTACGTCGCCGCCGACTGATCATCCGACAGGGACACGTTGATGATCTGCGCCCCGTGCTCCGCGGCCCACCGGATGCCGGCGGACACCGAAGCGGCGGACGGCGGGGTCAGGTCGCGGGAGGACTGCCCGTCCTCGGGAGCGGATTCGAAGGCGCGGACGGGCATGATCCTTGCCCCGGGCGCGATGCCCACGACGCCAGAACCGTCGACAGGGCGGGCCGCGATGAGGCCGGCGATGGCCGTGCCGTGCCCGAAGAGATCATCATCCGGCCGCGCGGATCCGTCGCCGAAGGTGGTGTGCCCCGGCACCAGCGCGCCGGACAGGTGCACGTTGCCCGCTTCCACCCCGGAGTCCACCACGGCGACCGTGACGCCACGGCCGCGGCTGAGGGTCCACGCGTCCTGCAGGCCCAGCCGCTCGACGAGATAGCTGGGGGCCGGAGCGAGGACCCGCTTGCCCGGCGTGCACTGCTCGGACGTCGCGTCTGCGACGGGGGCCGAGACGGATGCCACGCTCGGCGACGATGCGCCGCTCGCCGCGCCGATGCCCGCGGTGGCGAGCACGGCCAGCATCCCGGCGACGGCCGTCGCTCCGCGCAGCGCACGGGTGGGCATCACTGCCCCTGCCCCGGCGCCGTCCTCTGCGCGGCCGCCCGGCTGAGTGCGGGGCCCTGCTCCAGCAGCTGGGTCCACGACGCGGGTACCCGCATGGACTGGTCGGCGGTGTAGCCGAGCAGCTCGAGATCCGCCGCGGACTCGACCGGGAAGAACACCCCGGCCTCCGACACGAAGCCGTGAGTGGCGCCCTGGCCGGTGCGCTGCGCGGTGACGGCGACTCCCGCGCCGGGCTTGACGGCGGTTCCGGGAGCGAGCTCGAGCGGAGCCGACGCGACCGACACCTCGGGGCCGTCGGCCGTCGGATTCATCTGCAGGCAGGTCGAGGAGGGGTTCTCCGAGGCGGCCGGCACCTGCGTCGGCCAGTCCTCCGGCACGGCCTTCGAGTTCACGTTGCGCAGATCCGTGGCCTCGGCGACGGTCATGACGGCAGGATCCACCCCCACGTACGCGGTCAGCAGGGTGCGCGCGAACGGTGTCGCGGGCACGAGGTCTCCGCGCCCGTCGACGATGTACTCGGCCACGACGGCGCCGTCGGCCTGGGTCTGCACCGCCTGCCCGACGAGCAGGCCCGCCGTCCCGGCATCCGACCCGAGCTCGCTGCCGAGTTCCACACCCAGCGGGGTACCTGGCACGAGCAGGTTCAGCCACAGCGCCGACACCGTCGGCACCGACTGCACATCATCGATTCCCAGGAACACGCTCGCCACCACCGCGACGTTGTCCGCATCGACTGCATAGCGGTGCGCGCCCTGGATGAACCAGTGCTCGCCGTCGTCGTCCTTCACGAGGGCCGCCTGTTCCTCCGGGCCGGACGGGTCATCCAGCAGACGCGTGGAGATCTCCAGCGGCCGGTCGGCGGCGACGCAGCTGAGCCAGCGCCCGGTGTACTGCCGATCGGGGGCGGGCAGGTAGTCGGGGGCGCCGTCGATTCCCACCGGGTTCGGGTCGCGGTCGATGCCGTCGAGCTTGCCGGCCGGCACCGAGGTGATCGTCGTGGTCCCGACGAGCAGCCGCGCACTGGCCAGGTTCTTGACGGGGTACAGGGTGTCGCCGAGGGCGACGTAACGCGAGCCCTCCCCCTGGACGACGATGATCGACCCGTCGCCCCAGCCCTTCGGCAGGCTGCCGGTGAACGTGCCGATCAGCAGCGAGACGATGACGGTGAGGATCGCCAGTGCGACGCTCACGACGACCCCGCGCAGGGGCTTTCCCGGCGGAAGCTCGCGGCCCCCGGGCGCGCCGCTGGTGAACGCGGTGCGCAGGCGACGACGATTGAACGCCTGCGCCTGGAGCAGTTCGGACTTGGATGCCATGGACTAGAACCAGCCTCCGGCGATGATGGCCAGAGGCAGGAGCAGGGCGATGGTGGCCCACTCGGCGAAGTCCGCGAATCGCGTCAGGCCCAGCCGCACCCTGGGACTGAGCAGCACCACCACGATCACGCAGACCGCGGCGGCCGTGAGTCCGATCACCAGCGCGCCGATCCATTCCGGGTGCGCGACGAGCGCGGTCACGACTCCCACCCCGACGCCGAGCAGAACACCCGATACCACAGCGATGATGTCGAACCGGGAGTAGACCTGCCTGGTGCCGAGGAACATCCCGACATAGGTCACCGCGGTCAGCAGCAGCCCCCAGAAGCCGGACCCCACCACGGGGGCCGTGGCGACCAGCACGATCAGGCAGACGGCGATGCGCAGCGAGACCTGATACCGGTGGGCACGCACGTAGAGCTTCGCGACGTCCTCGGGGGAGATGCGGGACGGGGCGTCATAGACCTCGGAGTCGTCCCGCGCGGACGTCACCCTCAGCGGCACCGAGGCCAGGGCGATCCAGGGTGCGCCGAGACCGGCGATGCCGGCGATCGCCATCGCGGCGGCGAGGGTGGCTGCGGGAGGAGCGGCGACCCACGCGATCAGCGCGCCGAGCACCAGAAGGACTCCGCCGACGGTCACGGGGATCAGCCCGTATTCGCGCAGGCGCTTCAGCGCGAGCATGGTGACGGCGCCGAACAGCAGCATGGCGGTGCCGCCGCTGACCAGCGGCATCCCCCATCCGTCATCGGACGCCAGGATCGTGTACCCGGCGACGCCGGCGTAGACGGAGGACACCAGGGCGAGCGCCATCGACGCCTGTTGCGGAGCGCCCGTGCGATCCATGACCAGGGCGCAGATCATCAGGACCACTGCGGCGGCGCCCGCGCCGACCGCGGTGATGATGGTTCCGGTCTCGACCCACGACCAGACCGCCGGCGCGAGCCCCAGCAGGAGCAGTACCGACGCCACGACGGTCGCGGTCGTGACCGTGTTCTGCGCGGACCATGCCGGAGCGTTCTCCTCGACCACATCCGCCACTGCTTCGACGAGGTCGTCGTACCGCTTGGAGGCCGCAGCGGTCGCACCCTGCTCGAGGATCAGGAAGTCTCCGTCGTGCACGGATTGGGCGGCCAGGGTGCGGTCGCCGTCCAGCGCCGTCCCGTCGGCGCGCACCAGCCGGAATCCGGAGGAGGCGGAGACGCTGTCGAGGAGGCGGAGGCGCCGAGTGAGCGAGGGCAGCAGTTCGGCGACGGGGACTCCGCCGGGAACGGAGACGTCGATGCGCTGGGACTCCGCCTGCACCGAGATGCGCAGGAGCTGAGCCGGCGCGACAGCTGTCGTCTGAGGCGACATGAATCCCCGCTTTCATTGAACACGCGCGCTTCACATTATCGCGTGGCCGACATCCTCTGCATACGCGGCGAGCGCGCGGCCTTCAGCCGTCCGCGCCGCGTCCCGCGCTTCAGTCGTCCGCACCGCGTTCGCGGGCGGGGACATCGAGGAGGTGAAGGTCCTCCCTGGTGACCAGTCGACTCGAGACCGCGTGCTCGACGAGCCGCGCGCGCCGATTGGTGGCGAGGCGGCCCTGTCCCCCGCGCATGCCCTGCACACCGATGCGATCGAACTTGTCGCACACGTTGTCGAGTTTGCGATTGAACCGTGTGCTGGTCCAGCCGAGTCTCTCGGCCGCCTGAGCGGAGCTCGGGATCTCGCTCGTACCCGTGCCCTCCCGCCGCAGCACCGGCTCCGCCAGCGCCAGGATCAGCAGCTTCTGGCTCTCGGTGAGCGGGACGTGACCGATCGTCGACTCGCCGGCCTCCGCACTGTCGCGCGGTGCGATCCGGAATGCCGGGCCCTTCGCGTGGATGGTGAGCTCGTACGTGGTGGGGCCGGCGGTGAAGACGACCGTGGTCTGCTCGAACACGATCGGCAGGCGCGCGCCGGGAGCCAGCCAGGCATTGACGCCGCCCGAGGAGTCGGTCACGGTCGCCGTGAGCCGTGCCCCGACGTTCGACAGCCACCACAGGCCCTCGGCGCGGGAGATCTCGAGGAAGTGCCGGTGCAGGAAGAGGTTGTCGTCCAGCTCCAGGTGTCCTTGACGCCCGACGTAGAACGGTTCGTCCTCCTCGAGGGAGAAGTACTCCCCTGCGTACTCCACTGTCAGTTCCATCAGCCCACGCACCCCCTGACCGGTTGCGGTGACGACCGGCCGTCGTCCCGTTTCAGCACGACCTCGATGCAGGTGCGCTCCGAACGCGCACCCTCGAGTGTGACGGCATCCTCCGCCGTGTTCCTCGGCTCGCCCGCTCCGTCCAGCGTCACCTCGTACCAGACGAAGGAGTCGCCCTCCTCGGGATCGGGGTTCGTCCAGCTGAAGCTCACGACGCCGCCCGCACTGCTGCCCTTCAGATCCTCGACAGGCGGCACGATGCCGGCGATCGGGTCCTGCGGCCGCGGCGTGTCCGCCGTCGTCGGCTCCGGCTCGGGCACGAGCGCGTCGGTGATGGCGCCCGAGAAGATGATCCCGAGCACCACCGCGACCACGCCCAGGGCGCTCACGACCCAGCCCCACCACGGCATCCCGGAGCGCTTCCGCGCGTGCGGCTCGTCCGGGAGCGAGGGTGCGGCCGGTGCGGGACCGTCGGCCCGTGCGGGTGGCGCATCCGGTGCGACGACCCGGGGACGACGCAGCAGCGTGGGCTCGTCGTCCTCCGAGACTCCGGAGGACGCGGCCGTCGCGGGCGCAGCGGATGCCGGCGCGTCCCGCCGCTGGGTCTCCTCGAGCTCCGACGGCGCCGGCGCGCTCTCGAAACGCGGCACGTCCGCCGTCACGTGCGGCTGCTTGCGCAGCGTGGTGGCCGACGGACGCGTCGCGGACTGCGTGTCCGGGTTGATCGAGCGGACCTCGCGGACCCGGGTCAGGCCGTCGTCATCGTCGTCGTCCCCCTCGTGCTGGGGATGCTCGTCGACGATGTCGATCGGAGTGACCGAATGCGCGAGCTCGATCTGCACCTTCTGCAGTGCACGGGCGAACGCCACGGCGCTCGGATAGCGGTCGTCCGGGCGCTTGGACATCGCCCGTGCGAGGGTCGCCTGCAGGCTGTCGGGGACGTCGGCACGGCCCAGGGACGGCACCGCCATGCGCTCGATGCGCTCGATGAGGTCGGCGCTGGTGTTGCGCTCGCCCTTCCGCTCGAACGGAGAGCGCCCGGAGAGCAGCGTGTACACGGTCGCACCGAGGGCGTACACATCGGTCCGCACCCCCGTGCTGGGAGTCTCGGCGAACGATTCCGGCGGCGACCACGGGATGGACATGCCCGCGGCTTCGCTGTCCGTGGCGGAGGCCGTGGTCGACGCGATGCCGAAGTCGGTCAGCGCAGGACGGTTGTACGCCGTCACGAGGATGTTGGCGGGCTTGATGTCGCGGTGCAGCACTCCGGCCCGGTGCGCGGTCTCCACCGCCCCGCTGACCTGCACACCCACGCGCAGCGCCTCGGCGACCGAGAACGGCTCCTTGCGCGTGCGGATCTGCAGGTTGGGCTTCGGGCAGTACTCCATCACCAGGTACGGCCGGCCGTCGGCTGCCACGCCCGCCTGATAGATGGTGACGATGGCGGGGTGCGTGGAGAGCAGCGCCATGACGTTCGCCTCGTTGGTGAACTCCTCGGCGGCGCCGGCGGTCAGGCGATCCGCGAGGAGCACCTTGACGGCGACCTCCCGCTTGGGAAGCTGCTGCTCGTACAGGAAGACATCGGCGAACCCGCCCGTCCCCAGCGGGCGCACATAGGTGAAGCCCGGAAGCTCGGGCGGCGGAGAAGGGGCGCGCGTCATCCGAATTCCTCGATCGCGACCGTCACGCCGTCGCCGATGTCGATGACGTCGCCGCCCAGGACGAGCGTCTGCTCGCCCGGGTGCAGACGCACCGGGTCCGCACCGGGACGCAGCAGCGTGGAGCCGTTCGTCGTGTGCAGATCGATCACGACGACAGAGTCCCCCTCCGGCCGCACTTCCAGGTGATTGCGGGAGATGTCGGACTCCGGGCTGTCGACGGCGATCAGGTGCGGCATCGTCGACCCGCTCGCCCGGGTGGAACGGGGCTTGCGGCCGATGATGACCACGCGATCCAGCTCGACCACCTGGCCTGTCGACAGCCGGATCCGCGCCGAGGTCGACCCTGCGGCGTCGCTGGGGAGGGTCGGCAGCACTTCGGTCGGCGCGTCGGGCGCAGAGGTCGTTGCGCGCAGCCGGCGAGCCTCGGACAGCGAGATGGTGGCGCCGTCGTGGTCCCCGATGTCGAGACCGGGTGCGGCGGGCGGCGCAGGGGGCACCACTGCGGGTGCGGCCGCGGGCGGTGCAGGAGCGAACGGCGCGGATGCCGGCTGCGGCTGCTCGTCCTGAGCCGGCGGGACGATCGTCGCCCCGAGATCCGGCTGCGCGAGCGGATCGTTCCACGGCTCCTCGTGGGCATCCGCCCGAACCAGCGCGAGCTCGTCGGGGGCGATCGTCTCGGTCGGCACGTCGTCCGACTCGTCCTCGTCCTGGTTCTCCGGCTCTGCGGGCACGGCCGGCTCCCCCTCGGACTCGGCCGGCTCCCCCTCGGACTCGGCCGGCTCCCCCTCGGACTCGGCCGGCTCTGCCTCGGGCTCCGCCGTCGGCGCGTCGGGCGCCGTCTCCGCTTCGTCCGTCTCGGGCTCGTCCGTGGCGGCACCGGTCGGGGCATCGTCCACTGCGTCCGCCCCGATGGGCAGTGCGGCGAGGTCGGCCGCACCCCGATCGGCATCCTCGGGAGCATCCGCCACCGGCTCCGCGAACGGCTCGCCGACGCGCACCCCGGAGGCCAGCACCACCCCGGAGCGGATGGGGTATGCCACTGTCTCGGCCGGATCGCCGAACCCGATCTCGAACCGCGCCGGCTCGGCGATGAAGCGCTCGCTCCAGGTGGTGATGTCCTCACCCGAGAAGCTGGCGTCCCATCCGGTGGTCACCGTCACGGAGCCTCGTACGGCGAAGCGCGTGCCGGTCGGACCGATCAGGGCGACCGCGAACGAGCCGAGCCCGGTGATCGCCCCGCCGGAGAGCACATCGATCACCTCGGTGAGCTCGGGGACGCCCCGGCTCAGCATCGCGGACAGCGCGACGACCTTCTCGGCGCTCGCGTCCGCCGGGAGGGCGGCGATCCCGGATTCCTCGACGACGACCTGCCATTCACCGGGTCGGTAGACAACGTCACTCATCGCATTCCTCCATCCACTGCGGCACGCGGACGCGTGTCGGCCAGCTCATCTGCTTCGTCTGCCCGCACGTGGACGCCGCGGACGGATGCCACCGTCACCGCGTCGACGATCACCACGGTCACGTTGTCGCGCCCCCCGGCGCGGACGGCATCCGCTGTCAGCACCTCGGCCGCCCGTTGCGGGTCGGCCTCGTCCCTGAGCACCTCGGCGATGCGCTCATCGGAAAGCTCGGTGGTCAGGCCGTCCGAGCACACCAGCATCCGATCGCCGCCTTCTGCGGGGAACAGCCAGTAGTCGGCGTCGCCGACGCTTCCGGCGCCGATGGCCCGGGTGATGATGTTGCGACGGGCGTCGGACCTGCCCTGTTCGGGCGTGATCTCGCCCTCGTCGATCAGCTCCTGGATGTAGGAGTGATCGACGGTGATCTGCTCGAGCTCACCGTTGGAGAACTGGTAGGTGCGGGAGTCGCCGATGTTCAGCACGAGCCAGTAGCCGAGCCCGTCGACGGTCGCGATGGCGACGCCGCTCAGTGTCGTCCCCGCCCCGGCCGTGCCGTACTGCCCCAGGGCGCCGACGGCCGTCCGGGCGGACGCGAGCGCGTCGCTGACGTCTTCGATCGACAGTGCCTCGCGCCCGACCAGTCGGGAGAAGTGCTCGATGACGGTGGCGCTGGCGACTTCACCGGCGTCGTGGCCGCCCATCCCGTCCGCGACGATGAACAGCGGCGGCGCGGCGAGGAACGCGTCCTCGTTGAGCTTGCGGCGTGCGCCGACATCGGTGGCGCCGGCGCTGGCCGTGACGATGGGGGCGGTCACACGTACCCCCCGACGGTCACGATGCGGTCGCCGATCTCGAGCGCGTCGCCGAGCCGTACCGGCACACGCTGCCCGGGCGGGCACGCGATGCGGACGCCGTCGCGCACGATGGTCGTCCCGTTCGTCGACTGACGGTCCATCACCCAGCCGCCCTGCGCGTTCGCCCCCGCCTCGAAGTGGGTCTTCGACAGCGAGCGGGTCTCGTCGCGCACGGGAACGTTGGTCACCGACCCGGACTCCTCGGGGTTGCGTCCGAACACCGTGCGGCCGGAGACGGTCGCCCGCTGGCCGTCATCCCAGGTGAAGACCAGACGATGACCGGGCACGCTGATGCGGGTCGATTCGATGTCCTCATCGTCCTCGGCCGCCGGAACGGGCTGCAGCACGGATGGCGTCGACGCGACGACGGGGCCGGGAGCCGTCACGGGCGCAGCGTCCGGGGTGGGCGCTGAGACGGGCTCGACGGGTGCGGACGAAGCGGGTGCGGACGAAGCGGGTGCGGACGAAGCGGGTGCGGACGCCGGCGCCGAAGACGCGGACGGCGTGGGCTCCGGCGGGGCGGATTGCTGCGGCGGCTCCTGGGTCACCCCGGGCACGAAAGAGATGAGCGGATCATCGGGAAGCTCGCGCTGGATGCGCGGCGACAGCACCGTGTGCTCTGCGAACTCCTCCTCGGTGGGCTCCTGGAACACCGGCGGCTGCGGCGCGCTGTATGCCGGCGGAGCCGCGGCGACCTCCGGCGTCGGAGGGACGACCTGCTCAGCCGGACCGGCGCCCGGCTGCGGCGGGAGGAACGCGCCGGGAGCCTGCCCGAACCCGGGCATCGAAGTGGGTGCGGCGGGTGCGCCGAATCCCGGCATGGCGGTCGGAGCCGCCGTCGTCGCGTCCGGCCGGTGATCGGCGGGGACCAGTGGCGCCTGCGCGGAATCCTGCACCCGCGACGCGGGTGCGGGCCCGGATGTGCGCTGGTCGAGCATCACGGAACCCGCTGCTTTGTCGTGCCAGCCCTGGAATCGACCCGATCCGTCGAACAGTGCGCTGAAGTATCCCACCACGATGGCCGCCGCCAGGCCCCAGATGACGTTGCGCAGCAGCGCCCGCCCGAAGCCGAGCTCCCCACCGTCGGACGCATCGGCGAGCCGGAGGCCCTGGGCGCGCATGCCGATCGAGCCGCGCCCGGCCTGCATGACCGTGTAGACGATGAACCATCCGAGTTCGAGCAGGCCGATCACCGGGAAGAGGATCGTCGTGACCGCCAGAACCCCCGCGGCCGGTTCCGGTCCGGCGAGCGCGGACGTGATCATCACGACGGCGATGATCATGCCGATCACCGGGATGATCGCGGCGATGAGCGCGTCGATGACGTACGCCACGGCGCGTCGCTTGATCGGCGCCACCTCGCCGAAGGGAAGCATCGTCATGGGGTCTCGCTCTCGGATCGCGTCGTCTTCTTGTCGATGGTGCCAGGTTCGCGGCGCACGCGCGCTGTCGCGGCATCCCTGAGTTCCTGCATCCGTGCCGCCATGCGGCCCTTCCCGGTGAGCGAGCGCAGACTCAGCCGCGCTTTCAGCCGCTTCCAGAAGCCCGCCTCTCGAGCCAACCCGTCGACGGCCTCGTCCACCTCGGCCCAGAAGGCGTCGACCTCCTCCTGGGTCGGCTCGCCCGGGCCGAACACCTTGCCGTCGGCGCGATCGGCGAGCGCCGTGGCGGTCGGCAGCGCCAGCGCGGTCGAAACCGTCGCGGCCTCCTCGACCCGCGTGGCGCCGGGCGCGAGCCGGGCGCCGTAGTCGATCGCGCGATCGGTGAGCTCCTCCCAGCCGCCGCTGATCCGGTCCGGTGCCGTCTCGGCATGGCGGCGCTTGCGCCGCTTGGTGGCCTTCCAGGCACCGATCACGATGAGCGGCGAGCTGAGGATCAGCAGGACCAGCAGAGAGATGCCGCCGATGGCGAGGATGAGAGCGATGATCCCGAGAATGTTCGGGGTGTCGTCCTCGGCCTCGCGGTCGTCGGGGACGGTCGGGGGCAGGTCCACCGGTTCCTGCGGCGGAGGCGGCGGCTGCAGCACCTGCGGTTTGGGGTCGACCTTCGGCTTGGTGTTCTGGTCCTGCGGCACCTGATCCTCAGGCGGAGTCGGATCGAACGGCAGCCAGCCGTAGCCGGTGAAGTTCACCTCCACCCAGGCGTGCACGTCGTCACCGGTGGCTGTGAAGGCCCCGCCGTCGCTGTCCTTCTTCGGGTAGTAGCCCATCGCCACCCGTGCGGGGATGCCGATGGCACGGGCCATCAGTGCCATGGTCACCGCATACTGCTCGTCGTCGCCGACCATCTGGTCGCCTCCGATGAGGGTGGCGATGCGCTCCGCGGTGTGGCCGGCGCGGGAGAGGTGGGCCTGCGAGCCCAGACCGTGGCTGAAGAATCCCGACTTGGAGAGGTAGGTCTCCAGCGCCCGCACCTGGGCGATCGGCGTCTCGGCGTCGACCACGGTCTCCGCGGCCAGCGTGCTGAGCTCTTCGGGGAGATGCTGCGGTTCGGGCAGCTTCATCTTGGCGATCGGGGTGTCGCCGAGCTGCTCGTCGGTCGGGGTCTTCGGGAACACCGCGTCGACGACGTACGTGTCCCCCTTGCGCAGCCCCGCGGTGACCACCGTCGTGCCGGTCGCACTGTTGTGGAAGCCGCTGCGGCGCAGGGACTCGGAGCGATCGCCGTCGAAGGTGATCTGCTGGATCTCCTCGGGCCCGGGCACCCAGACGCCGCTGTACTCGTCGATCGCGAACTGCAGGGTGGCCGGTGTCCCCTCGACGTCCGCGGCCATGTTGGAGCGCAGCGGCGTGAACGCGCTGGACGTGCCGGGGCCTCCGTCGGTGACGTTGTAGACGACGCCGTCCCAGTGGTCCATCGCGGCCAGCCGCACGCGCGCACCCTTCGGCAGTCCGGTGACGGTGAAGAGCGTCTTGTCGACCTCATCGCGCACGTTCTTGCGGAATGCCTGCAGCGGACTCACATAGTCGCGGATGTCGAACGGCGGGATGATCGCGTCGCGGAACACGTGGCGCGGCTCCGCCGGCGAGGCGACCGCACCGAGCCCCGCACCGGCGACACCCGACACCACCAGCACGGCCACACCGCCGAGCAGACGACGGGTGCGCATGTGCGCTGCACGCGTGGGGTCCGCCTCGGACACGTCGACCGCGGTGCTCTGCGGCGCCCACCAGGTGCGCAGCGACATCCACACGACCGTGGCCGCAGCGAAGACCACACCCTGCACGAGGGGGAACGCGGGGTCCGGAACGCCGAGCGCGATGATCAGCAGCAGGGCGGATGCCCCGGGAATCAGCGCCCACCACACCTGGCGCAGCCGCAGTGCGAGCGAGGCGGCGGTCACCGAGGCGACCAGCCCCAGGATGAACGGCACCACGAGGTGACCGTCGGAGGCGGAGACCGGTGCGACCGTGGTGAGCAGCTGCTTCCACGAGGTGATCGCGCCGAGGGCGAGTCCGGTGAGCGTGTCCAGCGTCGGGACGAAGCCGGCGATGGTCGTCGCGGGCAGCGCGAGCGCCCCGCCGAAGAGGAAGTACACGGCGATGACGAGACCGGTCACGACGAGGATGCCCCAGCGCCGCCATGTGCAGACCGCGGCGACGGCGAGCCCGAGCAGCACGCCGCCCAGCGCCGCCCCGAGGAAGGAGGGGCCGGCGAAGCTCGGCCAGAAGCCGACCAGCGCCACGACGGCGAGCACCGCCGTGGCGGAGAGGTCCAGGATCCACCGGCGCCGCGGAAGCGCGGCATCCGTCGAGGTCGGCGCGGAGGTCATGCGAGCACTTTCTGCAGAGCGAGGGGAAGCTGATCGAGCGCACCGATCGTGACGACATCGGCGTCTCCGATCCTGCGCAGTCCCGGCTGGTCGATTCCGGATTGCACGACCACCGCCATCGTGCGGGCGCCGAACGGCATCCGGGAGCAGGCGAGACGCAGATCCTCCGTGGAGACGGCCGACCCGCACACCAGCGCGACGACGCTGGCCGAGGGCATCGTCGCGGCGAGCACACCGGCGAGCTCGGGCACGCCGCCTTCACGGGGCTTGGAATGCTCCACCATCGCGAGGGAGTCGAGCAGGCGCTTGCCCGTGCCGGATGCCAGTTCCCGGCCCTGCACACGCACATCGACCTTCTGAGAGTCGCGCAGTGCACGCAGCCCGATGGAGCCCGCGACCGAGATCGCGAGCTCGAAATCCTCGTCGGTGCGGTAGTCGCGCGGCGAGCGGGACAGGCCGATCACGAAGTGGGAGCGGCGCGTCTCCTCGAACTGGCGGACCATCATCGTGCCGGTGCGTGCCGTCGAACGCCAGTGCACGTGCCGCAGGTCGTCGCCGGGCTGGTACTCGAGAAGCGCGTGGAAGGACACGTCGTCGCGCGACAGGTCGGCGGCGGGCAGACCCTCCAGATCCCGCAGGAAGCCCAGCGACTGCCCGCCGAAGAGAGTGGTCTTCGGGTGCACGTACAGGTCGACGGGGTCGTCGCGGCGATGTGCGCGCTCGAACAGCCCGAGCGGGTCGCCGCGGACGACACTGACAGGGCCGACCTTGACGACGCCCCGTCGCTGCGTGGGGATCGTGAACAGCTCCTCGGCCTCCTGACCTGGTGCGAGACGCTGGATGGAGAACTCGCCGCGACCGCCGCCGACAGGCAGCACCACCCGGGAGGGCAGGATGGCGCGCGTACTGCTGTTGTGCAGTGTGAGCGCACCGACGGCGCGCTCACCGACGACGACGCGGTTGCGGGCCAGATCGAGCGAGACCTCGTACTCGGTGCGGCCGACGAGGAACAGGGCGCAGATCACGGCGATCATCGTCAGCGCCAGTCCCACGACCACGACCTCGTGCCATCCGAGCAGCTGCCCGGTGATGAACGCGGCCAGGGCGAGCGTCATCACCGTCCAGCCGAGAGGGCGGATGACGGCCGCGACGAGCCGCAGACGGTCGAGCACGCGAGAGCCGAGGACGGCGACGACGTCGCGCCATCCTGCCTCGCGGTCGGCCGCACCGGGTGCCGCGGTCGCATCCGTCGTCATCACGCGCTGGCCCGGGCCTGCGGTGCGGCGACGGTCTCCAGGACGCGGGCGATGACGGAGTCGGGGGTGGAGCCGGCGAACTCCGCCTCGGCGTCGAGCATGAGGCGGTGCTGCCAGACCGGGCGTGCGAGCGTCTTGATGTCGTCGGGCAGCACGTAGTGACGCCCGTGCGCGGCCGCCCACACCTTGGCGATGCGGATCATCGCGATCGCGCCGCGCACCGAGACGCCGAGCTTGATCGAGCTGTCCTTGCGCGTCGCCTCCGTCAGCTCGGCCGTGTACCGCAGCACGGCCGACTCGACGTGCACGGTGGCGGCCAGGTCGGCCATGTCGGCGACGGCGCTGGTGGTGATGACCGCGGAGAGCCCCGACGCAGGGTTGCGCTGCGCGGCACCGGCCAGGATGCTCTCGGTGACGGCGAGGTCGGGGTAGCCGATCGACGTCTTGATGAGGAAGCGGTCCAGCTGGGCCTCGGGAAGCTTGTACGTTCCGGCCTGCTCCACCGGGTTCTGTGTGGCGATCACGAGGAACGGACGGCCCGTCTCATGGGTGACGCCGTCGACCGTGACCCGCGATTCCTCCATCACCTCGAGCAGCGCGGACTGCGTCTTCGGCGAGGCGCGGTTGATCTCGTCGGCGAGCACGATGGAAGCGAAGATCGGCCCCTTATGGAACTCGAACCTGTGATCGCGCTGGTCATAGATCGTCACACCGGTCACATCGGAGGGCAGCAGGTCTGGCGTGAACTGGATGCGGGAGCTGCTGCCCTGCACGGTGGCGGCGACCGCCTTCGCGAGCTGCGTCTTGCCGGTGCCCGGGGCGTCCTCGAGCAGCACGTGGCCCTCGGCGAGCATGGCGGAGAGGACCAGGCTCACCACCTCGGGCTTGCCCTGCAGCGCCTTGTCGATGTTCTCCACGAGCCGCTGGAACGTGCTGTGGAACCAGGCGGCCTGTTCCGTGGTCATTGTCATGTCAGTTCTCTTCTTCTCGAGTGATGAGGGGTGGGAAGCGAGCCGCGCGATGCGTCAACCGAAATTGGCGCTCACGCTGGACGGATCCCCGCCGATGATCTTGAGCGTCTTGTTCCGGTTGTAGCCCGAGTAGCACTGGAACTGCACGCTGCCGCCGGACGGTATGTGGACCTTGTATCCCGCGTTGTTGCCGATTCTGTCGTTACCGGCCCAGCACTCGATGTTGTAGCTGCCGGCCTTGAAGGCGCTGGTCGTCGTCAATTTGAAGCGGTGACACGTCCCGCCTCCCACGACGGTGCATCCCGGTACTTCGGCGCCAGGACCCAGCGTTGCTTTGACCGGCGGCGGCGGCTGCGGACCCGAGGTTGCGCTGTACGTGCCGGACTCCGCCGAGCCGCCCTCGCTGGCCGTGGCGCGCACCTTGATGGTGTGCTTGGTGCTGTAGCTGTTGCCGACCGTCCGGTTGCCGCTCGTGGCGACCTTCTCCCAGCCGCCGCCGTCGATGCTGATGTATGTCGTCACCGGGCGGCCGTTCTCAGAGCCCCCGGCGTTCCAGGACACCTTGACCGACTTGTCACCCGACGGCACCGCATTGCCGGTGGGTGCCTTCGGCGCCCCGAATGGGATCACCTGGTTGGAGGCAGCCGAGGCGGGACCGGGCTGGGACTGCTGACCGCCGACGATCGAGTAGGCCCGAAGCTGCACCGTGTAGTTCCTGCCGTTCACGGCGGCGATCGCTCCACCGTTCCAGTTCGTCCAGCTTCCGCCGGTGATCAGGTACTGGTAGCGGATCTCGCTCGAGTTCGCGCCGTTGAGCGCTGACCCCGGCATCGTGTAGGTGACGGTGATCTTGTTGTCGCCGTCCACCGCCTTCACATTCGTCGGCGCTCCCGGCGTGCCGAAGGCGCGCTGCGGCGCTGACTGCGGGCTGGTCTCGCCTGTGCCGGCCTTGTTGGTGGCGCGCACGGCATAGGTGTAGTCAGCCGAGCTCGTCGGCACGGACACCGTCTTCGAGGTCGCCGTTCCCACCGCGATCGGCTCGCCGTACAGCGCACCGCCGCGATAGATCAGCAGGTCGTAGTTCTTGACCGCATCCCCGTTCGGGTCGGCGTTGCCCCAGCTGACGCTCATCTGCGCCTCGCTGCCGACCGACGGCGCGCTCTGGACCGAAGGCGCGGCGACCGCACCGGGCACGCCCGCCGGTGTCTCGCCGAGCGACCACAGGCTGAAATCCGACGGGTCGGGCGCCTGGTTGTGCGCCTGGATCCGCACCTGGTAATTCGTGCCGTTCTCCAACCCGTCCCAGGTCAACGTGTTGACGTTGCCTGTCACCCGCTCCGACGATCCGCGCAGCGGTGCCGGTGAGATCTGCAGGGTGTACGAGTCCACAGGAGAGCCGTTGGACTGCGGAGTCGTCCAGCTCACGGCCAGCGACTTGTCACCGAAGACGAGCTTCGGCGGCAGCGGCGTCTCCGGCCGCACGTCCGGCCGCGCAGGCTCCGACAGCGGCGACGGCTTGCCGTCGCCGACGCGATTGTGCGCCACGACCTGGAATGTGTACTCGACATTGTTCGTCAGCCCGTCCAACGTGCAGGTGGTCGTCTCGCACGTCTTCGAATAGGGCCGCCCTCCCACCGAGGTCACCGTGTAGTGATCGATCTCGGCGCCGTTGTTCGACGGCGTCGACCATGCCAGCACCACCGTGCGGTCCTCCACGGTCGTCACTCGCGGGACGCCAGGAGCTTCCGGCACGCCCTGCACGACCACGGTGATCCGCCCGTCGACCTCACGGTCGGGATCCTTCGTCGCATCCTGGATCCGATACCGCACCGACATGACCCCCACGAAGGTCGCACCTGACGTCACGGAGACCTGATCGCCGACGACCGCGGCGGTACCGCTGCCGCTCTCGACCGTGGCGGAGAGGATCTCCAGCGGTGTGCCTTCGGCTTGGAAGGGGTTGATGTCGTTCTCCAGCACCGGCACGGTGATCGTCTTGCCCTGATCGGCCTCCTCGACCCGGTCCGGGCCGGCGACGGCGAGGCTGCGCGTGGAGGCGGTCACGGTGACCGATACGGTGCCCTCGACCCGCTCGGTCGTGCCGTCGGTGATCGTCAGGCCGACCATCGATGTGGTGCCCTTGGGTGTGCTCGCGGACGCCTCGACGAAGAGGGTGCTGCCATCCAGCCGCGCGTCGATGCCTGCACCCGGCTGTGCGGCGATGCGGTACTGGATCTTGTCGGCGTCCTCGGGATCGGGATCGGTCGTCAGCGCCGTGAGGTCGAGGGAGGTCGCGTCCTCGCCGGGGGCGACCTCGACCTGGCCGTTCACGAACACCGGTGGCTGGTTCTCGGGTGGCAGTACGAGGATCGGGATCGACAGGGTGCTCTTGCGGCCCTTCGGATCCTCGACGGTCTTGCCGTCGGTCACCTCGAAGCTGAGGGATTCCTTGCCGAAGTACCCCTTCTCCGACGTGTACACCAGGGTGGTCTCGTCCTTGATCAGCGAGTCCCCGTTGCCGTGCGCGGAACTGACCTTCGACGCCTCCGTCAACCGGACATCGCCACCGCCGGCGACGGCGACGTACTCCGACAGCGGCAGCTCCTTCGTCTCGCCGCTCTGCACCTCGACTGGTTTCGTGGACAGCAGCGCGGGACGCAGCTCGCTGACCGCGGGGACGAAGATGAACGCCGACGCGACCAGATCATCCTGGTCGGTCACGGTGTACTTGATCAGCTGACGCTGCTCCGTCACCGTCACCCGGGCCTTGCGGTCGCCCACCAGACGCGCGCCATCCTCGAGCGCCACGGTGAGGCCCTCTGCCGTGCCGTCGGGATCCTCATCGTTCTCGAGGATGTCGATGTCGGCGGTCAGGGAATCCTTCAGGTCCTCGACTCGAAGCCGGTCGTCCCGGGCGACCGGCGTCATCAGCGGCACGTCCTCGTCGACCGTGACGAGGATGGCGGCCTGCGCCTCGGCGCCCTTCGCGTCGCGGATCGTGTACTGCAGCGCCGCCTCCAGCTCGTGATCCGGCACGGTCACGATCACGCGGTCTCCGGAGACCTTGGCCTTCAGACCGGAGTCCTTCGGGACCTCGAGTCCGTCCTTGACGAGGCGGATCTCGTCGCCCTCCGGGTCGGAGTCGTTGGCCAGCACGGGCACGGCCACGGAGCGACCCGGCCGCACCACGACCGCGTCCTTCACCGCGAACGGCGCTTGGTTCATGGCCTCGGCGGGCGCGATGCCGATGCGGATGGTGGCAGTGCCCTCCGCGCCCAGGCGGTCGCGCACGCGGTAGATCATGGTGTCGACGCCTGTCGAGCCCTCGAAGGCCTCGTACTCCAGGTAGTTGCTGCCGGTCTCGGTGATCTGTCCCTTGGTGGGCGCGACGTCCTGCCCGAGCAGTTCGACCGAGTCACCGTCGACATCGATGCCGTCCAGCGGAACCGGGATGCGGATGGTGGTGCCGGACAGCGCACGGGCGGTCAGGTCGTGCGGGCGCGGCGGGGCGTTGACCTCCGCGTCCAGCGGCAGGATCTGCACGGTGACGTGCCCGCCGGCCTTCTGCCCCATCGAATCCAGCGCCTCGTAGGTGAGGTAGACGGTGCGCGCCTCCGGCCCGGCACGGAAGCGCACCTGGTCCTGCGAGACGAACGCCTCGCCGTCCGCCGGGTCCACCAGCGGTTCGATCAGATCCGGCGCGACGTGCAGCGCGTCTCCGTTGGGGTGCACGTCATTGTCGAGCACGGGGATCGTCACCACGTCGCCGACGCGGACCCGCGCCTCATCGTCGTGGGCGACGGGGGCGGCGATCTTCGACGGTGCCGGGATCGGCACCACGGTCACATCCGCATCGGCGGACTTCGAGCCGTTGGAGATGCGGTAGCTGATCTTGACGGGTTCGGTGAGCCCGCCCTGGTCGCTGATGCGCAGCGTCTCATGATTCAGCACCGACACGGCGATGCCGCTGTGCGGCGGGACGGTCACCGACTGCACCACGAGGACCCCGCCGCCCGGGTCGGAGTCGTTCGCCAGCACGCCGACCAGCGCCTCACTCCCCTGCGGCAGAAGCGCCACGTCGCGCACGGCGACCGGCGGCAGTTCGGACTCCTGCTTGTCCAGCACGTCCACCCGCACGATGCCCGGGGCATCCGACTGCCCCGCCGACACCAGATACTGCACGTAGTACACGCCCGCGGCCGGGGACTTGAAGGTGAACTGCTTCTTCGGGTAATCCGGGTGGATGCTGACCCCGTCCAGCGGATCGACGCGGGTCAGCCGCAGCTCGTCGCGGCCGGAACTGGTGTCGTTCGCGAGCGGCGACACAGTCGCGGTCTCGCCGACCCGGGTGACGATGTGGTCGGCGTTGGTGACCGGGACCGTCGTCCCCGGGGGTTTCACGTCGAGCAGGATCTTGCCGTTGGCAGTCTCGCCGAGGGAGTCCGAGACCGCGACCTTGATCTCCTTGCGTCCCTGCAGGCTGCCCAGCGCCCGGTACGTGATCTGGCCGTCGGTGGTGAACTCCACCTCGTCGCCCTCCGCGGCCACGACCTCCTTCAGATAGAGGTCGTCGCCCTCGGGGTCTAGCCAGTCGGGCAGCAGGTTGTATGCGAGGGTGCCGCCGGACTCGACGGACAGTTTGGTCTGACGCTTCGGCTTGGGGGCGGTGTTCGTGTCCCAGTCGTAGACGGTCGCGGTGACCTTCGCCTCGTCGGTGCCGTTCGGGCGACCGTCGTCCACCTGGTACGTGAACGACGCCGTGCCCGTCGCGTCCTCGGGGACCATGATCTGCAGCGCCCCGCCGTTCAGGATCGGCTGCACCTCCCCGATCGACGGCTGCGCCCCCACCAGCGAGGCCACCAGCACGTCGCCGTCGGAGTCGTTGTCGTTGTCCAGCACCGGAAGCAGCGTGGTCCCACCCGGGCGCGCTCCCAGTCGATCATTCTCGGCGACCGGGGGCGTGTTCTCCTCTTTGCGCTCGGGGAGGGAGGATTCCACCGTCTCCTGGGTGGATTCGTCAGTGTCCTCGGACTCGCCCTCCGGCGGGGTGAGGATCGACCAGTCGTCCACGCGCTGCAGGCTCTCATCGGCCAGCCACGCCTCGCCGCCGATGACATCGTTCAGCACGATCACATCGCGATTGACGCGGAAGACCAGTCGCGAGGTCTTCTGACCGCCGGGGATCTTCTCGGCGACGTCGTCGCGTTCGCCGGCGCAATCGCGCAGGAAACGTCCGGAGCCGCTCCAGGCTCCATAGGTGCAGCCGTGGAGGAACACGGGCGCCGCCGGGGTTCCCGTCCCGCCTGCCTGAGTGACGACGATATCGCCCCCGCCCAGCGGTGCCGACAGCAGCGCTGACCGTGTGGCGATGGCGACCGAATCGGACGCCGCCGACGCCTGCTGCAGGACGGCGTCCTCCCCGCCGTCGATCTTCGCATTCAACCCGCCGGGCGCCACGACGAGTCCGCTGTTCGTGTCCAGCACCACAGGCACATCACCGACGACGGTGATCGTGGGAGTGGAGTCCTCGTCGATCGCCTCGACGGATGCGGTGGTCGGCTCCTCGGGCGACCCCTGGGCATCGACCGGGATGGTGACGATCTCCGCATCCTTCGCAGAGACCGCATAGACCGTGCCGTCGCGCCCGACGGTCACGTCGGCGTTCTTGCCGAGTTCGAGGAGAGGATCGACGGCCTTGATGTCGAAGCCGGCGATCTCATCCGCGCCGAGCACCCACAGGGCACCGGAGGTGCGATCCAGCACGGCCGTGGTGCGGTCGCCGAGCTCCACCTTGGCATCGCCGGGAATGGTGGCGCTGTCGGTGAGCGAGACACGGGCGGGATCGATGGCGGTGAGAGTGGAGCTGCCCTGGTCGACGACGAGCACCGTCGCGGCATCCTGCCGGATGTCGTAGTCCTCGCTCGAGGTGCGCAGCCCGCCATCGAGCACGGTGGACTCGTGATTGAAGTGTCCGACCAGCAGGCTGGACGACTTCGTCAGCCACACGCCGGCGTCGTTGAGCTCGACCTTCGCGGTCGGAAGTCCGTCATAGGCGAGCGCCATTCCGGTGAGGACCACACTGCCCGCCAGCACTCCCGCGGTGGCGGCGAAGGTCTTCGGGCGTGCCCGAACCCATGACAGTACCCTCATTCAGCGCTCTCCCCCCGGGGTGCCGGCCGCGCACACCCGTGCACGCTCGTGCCATTGTAACCGGCTGATCGTGCGGGGAAAAAGGTGGACGCATGGGCAGAAGTACCCCAGTCGCGGGAATCCGTGCGGACCGAATACCTCGTCGTGTGGATGCGTCAGTACCAGGTCATCGCCCCGGCGTCGCCCCATCCGCCGATCGTCACCCAGACCCTCGTGCCGGGGCTCCCATAGAAGCAGGTGAGATTCACCGTGCCGTTGGAGGGCACGTAGACCGTCCTTCCTCCCCAGCGCTGCCCGGCACCGGGTCCGTCATTGCAGTAGAGCGAGTAGTTGCCTGCGGGGAAATCCTTCACCGCGATCGCCATGTACGCACAGGACGCGGTCGTGCACGAACCGCTTCCGCCCCAGCCGACCGGCCAGTAGCCGGGGGTCCCCTTCACCGTCGTGGCAGTAGGCACCGGCGGCGCGTCGGTCGTGGCCGAGTGCGTCCCGGATTCCGCTGTGCCACCCGGCGATGCGACGGCGCGCACCTTGATGCTGTGTCTCTGGCTGTAGCCGTTGCCGACATCCCGGGTGCCGCTCGTGGCGACCTCCTCCCAGCCGCCGCCGTCGACGCTGATGTAGGTGGTGACGGGGCGACCGTTGGACGAGCCGCCTGCGTTCCAGGTGAGCCGGACGGAGGTGCCCTGGTTCACAGCGGTGCCGGTCGGCGCGAACGGCGTGCCGTACGGAGTGACCTGATTCGAGGCAGCCGACGCCTCGCCGGGCTGCGACTGCTGACCGTCGATGACCGAGTAGGCCCTCACACGAACGGTGTAGTCCGTGCCGTTGGTGGCCGGGATCGCGCTGCTGCCGTTCCAGTCCGTCCAGCTTCCGCCGCTGATCAGGTACTGGTAGCGCAGTTCGTTCCGGTTGGCGCCGTTGAGCGCCGACTCCGGCATCGTGTAGGTGACGGTGATCTGTCTGTCGCCGTCGGTCGCCTTGACGTTCGTCGGTGATCCCGGCGTGCCGAACGCACGTCGCGGCGCGGACTGCGCACTCGTCTCGCCGGTGCCCGCCTTGTTGGTGGCGCGGACGGCATAGGTGTAGTCGGCCGAGTTCGTGGGCACGGACACTGTCTTCGACGTCGCCGTGCCCACGGCGATGGGGTCGCCGTACAGGGCGCCGCCGCGATAGATCAGCAGGTCGTAGTTCTTGACGGCGTCACCGTTCGGGTCGGCGTTGCCCCAGCTGACGGCCATCTGCGCCTCGCTGCCGACCGACGGCACGCTCTGCACCGAAGGCGCAGCGACCGCACCCGGAACCCCGGCGGGTATCTCGCCGAGTGACCACAGGCTGAAGTCCGACGGGTCGGGAGCCTTGTTGTGGGCACGCACGCGGACCTGGTAATCGGTGCCGTTCTCCAAACCGTCCCAAGTCAAGGCGTTTCCCGTCACCCCGGTCTTCTCCGACGCGCCGCGCAGCGGCGCGGGTGAGATCTGCAGTGTGTAGGACTCCACGGGCGAGCCGTTGGACTGCGGAGTCGTCCAGCTCACCGCCAGCGACTTGTCACCGAAGACGAGCTTCGGAGGCAGCGGCGTCTCGGGCCGCACATCCGGTCGCGCCGGCTCGGACACCGGCGACGGCTTGCCGTCACCGACCCGATTGTGCGCCGTCACCTGGAACGTGTACTCGACATTGTTCACCAGACCATCGAGCGTGCACGTGGTCGTCTCGCACGTCTTCGAGTACGGGCGACCGCCGACCGAGGCCACCGTGTAATGATCGATCTCCGCACCATTGTTCGACGGCGTCGACCACGCCAGCACGACCGTGCGATCCTCCACCGTCGTCACCCGCGGAACACCCGGAGCCTCCGGCACCCCCTGCACGACCACCGTGATCCGCCCATCGACCTCACGATCCGGATCCTTCGTCGCATCCTGAATCCGATACCGCACCACCATCACCCCGACGAAGGTCTTGCCGGGCGTCACTTCGACCTCGTCACCCGTGACACGCGCTTCGCCGGAGCCGCTCTCCACGGTCGCGGAGATGAGCTTCAACGGCGTGCCATCGACCTCGAACGGGTTGATGTCGTTCTCCAGCACCGGCACCGAGATCGTCTCGCCCTGGTCGGCTTCATCGATCGTGTCAGGGCTGGCCACGGGCAGGCTGCGCGTGGAGGCGGTCACGGTGACCGACACAGTGCCCTCGACGGGCTCGGTCGTACCGTCACTGATGGTCAGTCCGACGGATGTGGTGGTGCCCTTCGGCGTCGTGGTGGTCGCCTCGACCCGAAGCACGCTGCCATCCAGGCGGGCACTGACCCCGCCGGTCGCCTGCTGGGCGATGCGGTACTGGATCCTGTCGACGTCGTCCTTGTCGGGATCGGTGGTGAGGGCAGCAAGGTCCAGTGTCGTCGCGTCCTCGCCGGGGGCGACCTCGACCTGGCCGTTCACGAACACCGGCGGCTGGTTCTCCGGCGGCAGCACCAGGATCGGGATCGACAGAGTGCTCTTGCGTCCCTTCGGATCCTCGACCGTCTTGCCGTCCGTCACCTCGAAGCTGACCGACTCCTTGCCGAAGTACCCCGTCTGAGAGGTGTACACCAGGGTGGTCTCGTCCTTGATCAGCGAGTCCCCGTTGCCGTGCGCGGAACTGACCTTGGCAGCCTCGGTCAGCCGGACCGTGCCCCCGCCCGCGACGGTGACGTACTCCGACAGCGGCAGCTCCTTCGTCTCGCCGCTCTGCACCTCCACCGGCTTCGTGGACAGCAGCGCCGGACGCAGCTCACTGACAGCCGGCACGAAGATGAACGCCGACGCGACCCGATCATCCTGGTCGGTGACGGTGTACTTGATCAGCTGACGCTCCTCGGTCACCGTCACCCGAGCCTTGCGGTCACCGACCAGACGCGCACCCTCCTCGAGTTCCACCGTGAGGCCCTCGGCGGTGCCGTCGGGATCCTCATCGTTCTCGAGGATGTCGATATCGGCCGTCAGGGAATCCTTCAGGTCCTCCACCCGCAGCCGGTCATCACGAGCGATCGGCGTCATCAGCGGCACGTCCTCGTCCACGGTGACCAGGATGGGCGCATCCGTTTCCGCACCCTTGGCGTCGCGGATCGTATAGCGCAGGGAGGCTTCCATCTCGTGATCCGGCACGGTCACGATCACACGGTCACCGGAGACCTTCGCCTTCAGACCCGAGTCCTTCGGCACCTCCAGTCCGTCCTTGACGAGACGGATCTCATCACCCTCCGGATCGGAATCGTTCGCCAGAACCGGCACAGCCACCGAGCGCCCCGGCCGCACGACCACCGCGTCCTTCACCGCATACGGCGCCTGATTCGTCGCTTCCGGTGGGGCGATGCCCACCCGGACGGTCGCGGTGCCTTCAGCGCCCAGGCGGTCGCGGACGCGATACGTGAACGTGTCGACACCGGTCGATCCCTCGAAGGCCTCGTACTCCAGATAGTTGCTGCCGGTCTCAGTGATCTGTCCCTTGACCGGCGCCACATCCTGCCCCAGCAGCTCGACGGAGTCACCGTCGGCGTCGAGCCCGTCCAGCGGAACCGGTATCCGGATCATGCCGCCGCCGAGCGCCCGGGCGGTCACATCCCGGGGCCGCGGTGGTGCGTTGACCTCGGCATCCAGCGGCAGGATCTGCACGGTGATATGGCCGCCCGCCTTCTGCCCCATCGAATCCACCGCCTCGTAGGTCAGGTATACGGTCCGTGCCTCCGGCCCGGCACGGAAGCGCACCTGGTCCTGCGAGACGAACGCCTCACCGTCCTTCGGATCCACCAACGGCTCGATCAGATCCGGGGCGACGTGCAGCACATCCCCGTCGGGATGCACGTCGTTGTCGAGCACCGGAATCGTCACCACATCGCCGACACGCACCCGCGCCTCATCGTCATGCGCGACCGGTGCGGAGATCTTCGACGGCGCCGGGATCGGCACCACGGTCACGTCGCCTTCAGCCGAGTTCGAGCCGTTCGAGATCCGATAGCTGATCTTCACGGGCGCGTCCAAAGCACCCTGATCACTGATGCGCAGCGTCTCATGGTTCAGCACCGACACGGCTATTCCGCTGTGCGGCGGAACCGTGACCGACTGCACCACGAGGACCCCGCCGCCCGGGTCGGAGTCGTTCGACAGCACGCCGACCAGCGCCTCGCTGCCCTTGGGCAGGAGGGCGACGTCGCGTACCGCCACCGGTGGCAGCTCGGACTCCTGCTTGTCCAGCACGTCCACGCGCACGATGCCCTTGGCATCCGCCTGTCCCGCCGACACCAGATACTGCACGTAATAGACGCCTGCCGACGCGGCACGGAATGCGAACTGCTTCTTCGGGTAGTCCGGAACGATCTGGGCCGTGTCGAGAGGATCGACGCGGGTCAGCCTCAGCTCGTCGCGACCCGAGCTGGTGTCGTTCGCGAGCGGTGACACAGTGGCCGTCTCTCCCACCCGGGTGACGATGTGATCGGCGTTGGTGACCGGGACAGTCGTCCCCGGAGGTTTCACATCGAGCAGGATCCTGCCGCTCGCGGCTTCTCCCAGCGCATCGGAGACGACAACCTCGATCTCCTTGCGTCCCTGCAGGCTGCCCACCGCGCGGTAGGTGATCTGGCCGTCCGTGGTGAACTCCACCTCGTCGCCCGGCGCCGGAATCACGTTCTGCAGATACAGGTCGTCACCCTCGGGGTCTATCCAGTCGGGCAGCAGGTTGTATGCGAGGGTGCCGCCGGACTCGACGGAGAGTTTGGTGGCGCGTTTGGCTCGAGGGGCGGTGTTCGTGTCCCAGTCGTAGACGGTCGCGGTGACCTTCGCCTCGTCGGTGCCGTTCGGGCGACCGTCGTCCACCTGGTACGTGAACGACGCCGTGCCCGTCGCGTCCTCGGGAACCATGATCTGCAGCGCCCCGCCGTTCAGGATCGGCTGCACCTCCCCGATCGACGGCTGCGCGTCGATCAGCGACGCGACCAGCACGTCGCCGTCGGAGTCGTTGTCGTTGTCCAGCACCGGAAGCAGCGTGGTTCCGCCGGGGCGGACACCGAGATCGGGATCGTCCTCGGCGACCGGAGGTGTGTTCTCCTCCTTACGGTCGGGAAGAGAGCTCTCGATCGTCTCCTGCGTGGAGTCCTCCTCATCCTCGGTCTCACCCTCCGGCGGGGTGAGGATCGACCAGTCGTCCACGCGCTGCAGGCTCTCGTCGGCCAGCCACGCCTCGCCGCCGATGACATCGTTCAGCACGATCACATCGCGATTGACGCGGAAGACCAGATGCGAGCTCTCCTCCGCTCCGGGAATGTCGGCGGCGATGTCGTGCGCGTCGCCCTCGCAGTCGCGCAGGAACCGTGCCGACCCTCCCCAGGCGGCGTACGTGCAGCCGCGCAGGTAGACGGGTGCGGCCGGATCGCCCGCGCCACCGGCCTCGAGCGTCACGGGGTCGGCCCCGTCCAAGGGCACCAGGATCAACTGGCGCGCGCCGGCGAGCGCGACCGCATCCGTCTGCGCGGAAGCCTGCTGGAGCACGAGATCCGTCGGGTGGCCTGTGCCCAGTCGTCCCAGCGCCGTGCGGAATCCGCCGGGAGTCGTCACCAGCCCCGCAGCGGCGTCGAACACCACGGGGACGTCGCCGACGGCCGTGATCGACACTCGCTCGGAGGCGTCGATCTCACCGACCGAAGCGGTCTTGGGCTCCAGCGGGTCGCCCTGCGCGTCGACAGGGACGGTGACGACCTGGCCCTGCTCGGCGGACACCGCGAACACGGTGCCGTCGCGCGCGACGACGGCGTCGGAGTTCCTGCCGAGCTCGACCAGGGGCTCGGTGGTCTTGATATCGAAGCCGGAGATCGACGCCGTGCCGACGACCCACAGATCACCGGAGGTGCGGTCGAGCACGGCGGTCGTGCGGCCACCGAGCGACACCTTCGCATCGTTCGGGATCGGCGCGCTGTCACTCAGTGACACGCGGGCAGGGTCCACTGCCGTCAGTGTCCTGCCGCCCTGATCGGCGACCAGGATGGTACCGGCGTCCTGCAGGATGTCGTAGTCCTCACCCGAGGTTCGCAGTCCGCCGTCGAGCACCGTGGACTCGTGGTTGAAGTGACCGACCAGCAGACTCGAGGTCTTCGTCAGCCAGACCCCGGCGTCGTTGAGTTCGACCTTCGTGGTGGGCAGCCCGTCATAGGAGAGCGCCAGACCGGTGAGTGCGACTGCCCCCACGACGACTCCCGCCGTCGCTGCCATGCTCTTCGGGCGCGCTCTCATCCGTGCCAGCACTCGCATACTGCTCTTCCCCCCTGGGCGCGCGCCGCGCGCCGCGGACAGCCTACCGTGCCGCCAGGAATGACGGGGAGAGCGAAGTGTTCAACGCGCGACCGCGCGCCAGCATCCGTCGATGTGGTCGTCGACCATTCCCGCCGACTGCATCAGCGCGTACATGGTCGTCGGGCCGACGAAGCGGAACCCCCGCGCGCGCAGGGCCTTACTCAGCGCCGCGGACTGCTCGGTCACCGCGGGGATGTCGGCGAGCGTGCGGGGACGAGGGCGGACGGATGCCGACGGCGCGAACGACCACATCAGGGCATCCAGTTCCCCGTCCGTCATGTCGCGCACGAGGGCGGCGTTGGAGATGGTGGCCAGGATCTTGGCGCGGTTGCGGATGATCCCGGCATCCGCCATCAGGCGATCGACGTCGTCCGGGCCGAACTCCGCGACCCGGTGCGGATCGAACCCGGCGAAGACCTCGCGGAAGCGGGGGCGCTTTCGCAGGATCGTGATCCAACTCAGTCCCGCCTGGAAGCCCTCCAGCGCCATCTTCTCGAACAGCGCGCGATCGCCGTGCAACGCGCTTCCCCACTCCTCGTCGTGGTAGCGACGATACTCGGCATCCTCGCCCGCCCAGGCGCAGCGCGCACGTCCATCAGGGCCGGTCAGAAGCGAGGTCATGCGTTCACGCTACTGCGCCCCGACGACACCCGCTGCGGGGTGAGTCCTCAGCCCTGCTTCTTCTTCTTGTGCAGGGCCTTCTCGGAGATCGGTGCCTGGCCGGACGCCTCGAGCGCCGCGTAGTGGGCGCGCGCTTCATCCTGACGCTGCTGCTCCACACCGCTCGCGATGGGCGCGCGCACGTGCTCGGGCTCGTAGCCGAAGGCGCCGACCAGGTCGAGCGCGTGCGGGCGCAGCCGCGCGCACAACCGATCGATGTAACTGGAGACGGCAGCGGCGCGCTGCGTCGACAGGCGTCCGTTGATGAGGTACCAAGCGAGGTGCTTCTCGATCACCGTCAGCCCGAACAGATCGCGCAACCAGGTGAGCACGGTCCTGGTCTGCCCATCCTCGATCCGGCCCGCGGCGTCGGTGAACGCCTCCCAGAGCAGCAGCTCACCGTGCGCGCGTGCGGCCTCGATCAGCTCGGCCTGATTCTCGTTGAAGAGCTTCTCGCCGAGCACCTTGTCCTTGCCTGCCGGGCGGAGGCGACCGGCGATGTCGGCGACCATCTGCTGCACGCGCTCGGTGAGCAGCTGATGCTGCTGCTCCTCGCGCAGACCCAGCTCCACCGAGCGGGCAGTCGAGCCCAGGTCGGCGACCGCCTGGCCCAGCGCGCGCAGGCCTGCGCCGTGGAAGACCTTGCCCGCCGTCTGGCCGACGGCGTACTTGGCGAGGGCCGTGGCGTCCTTGCCCGTGAACTGCTGTGCGAAGTCGGTGAGCAGCCGCTTGCCGACCAGCTGCAGCAGCACATTGTTGTCGCCCTCGAACGTGGCGTAGACGTCGAGGTCGGCGCGGAGGCCGACGAGACGGTTCTCGAACATATAGCCCGCGCCGCCGCACGCTTCGCGCGCCTCCTGCAGGGTGTCGAGAGCGTGCCAGGTCGAGAGCGGCTTGAGCGCGGCGGCGAGTGTCTCGAGGTCTTCGCGGTCGTCCGGGGTGTCGGAGCGGCCGGAGAAGACGCCGTCGAACTTCTGCAGGAATTCGTCGTGCGCGAAGATGTGCGCGTAGGTGGTCGCCAGGCGCGGAAGCAGTCGGCGCTGATGCTTGCCGTAGTCGAGCAGCACCACCTCCTGGCCGTCGGCGCCCTCGAACTGCCGACGCTGCGTGGCGTAGGTGATCGCGATGTGCAGGCCGAGAGCGGATGCCCAGGATGCTGCGCCGTCGAGCGACACGCGCCCCTGCACCAGGGTGCCGAGCATGGTGAAGAACCGGCGACCGGGGCTGTCGATCGGGCTCGTGTAGGTGCCGTCGGACGTGACGTCACCGTACTTGTTCAGCAGATTGGTGCGGGGGATGCGCACGTGGTCGAACGAGAGCCTGCCGTTGTCGATGCCGTTCAATCCGCCCTTGAGTCCATCGTCCTCGCGGGTGACGCCGGGGAGGTCGACTCCGTCCTCACCCCGCAGCGGCACATAGAAGCAGTGCACACCGTGGTTGACGCCGTTGGTGATCAGCTGGGCGAAAACGGTGGCCGCGACGCCGTGCAGTGCGGCGTTGCCGAGGTACTCCTTCGTCGCGGCGCGGAACGGCGTGTTGATGACGAACTCATCGGTCTCGGGGTCGAAGGTCGCCGTGGTGGCGGCAGCGGCGACGTCGGAGCCGTGGCCGATCTCGGTCATCGCGAAGGCGCCCGGGATCGACAGGTCCATGATCCCGGGAAGCCACCGGTCGTGGTGCGTCTCGGTCCCGAGCTGCAGCACGGCGGAGCCGAAGAGGCCCCACTGGACGCCCGCCTTGATCTGCAGGCTGGGATCGGCGGTCACCAGTTCCTCGAACCCGGCGACATTGGCGCCGTTGTTCTCCTCCCCGCCCAGCCGCTTCGGGAACGCGCGGTGCACGGCGCCGTTCTCGACCAGCAGATGCAACTGGGTGAGCACGCGCTCGCGATGGGCGTCCTTACCGAGGCTGTCGTCGCGCCAGAACGCCGGATCCTTGATCAGTTCGCGCGACTCGCGGCGGGTGTCGGCCCAGGTGCCCATCAGCAGCCCGGTGACCTCGGCGACATCGATGTTCTCGATCTCGTCGGCGGCTGTGGTGGTGGATCGTACGGCGGCGTCGACCATGTCGGGTCCTCTCGGAACGGAACGGGGGCACCCCAATGGTAGGTCTGCGACAAAGCGGAGTGAACTCACCTGTGGGTCACGGACAACACCTGACGGCCACGCCCTCCGGTCGTCTTGTCGCGACCCCACAGCATCCGACCCTGCGGCGGCTCGCCTGCCTCTCCTCGCCTGCCGTGTCTCAGAAGTGGCGGGTGCGCCGCGGCGCCACCCACCGGTTCTGAGACACGAGCCAGACCAGGCTCCAGAAGAAGCGACTGCGCCGCGGCGCCACCCGCCCGTTCTGGAACAAGGGGCGCGCGAGTCGTGCGAGACCGCCGCCCCGGCATCCGATCGGTTCAGCCGTCGAGGTCCTCCGCGTCGACATCCTTGCCCGTCGGATCCCACTTGATGATCAGAAGCGATACGAAGCCCACCAGCGGTGCGAGCGCGACGATCCAGAACACCCCGGTCGACAGCGACGCCGCGAGCACGGGGAAGAAGACCAGCGAGACGATGGAGAAGACGCGCTTGACAGCCTCGTTGAAGCCGACCCCGACGCCGCGCAGACGGGTCGGGTACGACAGCGTCGCGTAGCTCATCAGGTTGGCGCCCGGTCCCCCCGCCTGAGCGAACACGAAGGCCGCGAGCATGGCGATCGAGATGAGCACGAGGGCACCGGTGGGGATGCCGACGAAGGCGAGCAGCAGCAGGGAGACCGCCTGGATCGCGAAGCCGATGATCGTCATCCGTCGCGCTCCGACGCGGTTGATGAGACGGACTCCCAGGAGTCCACCGGCCGCGCCGAAGCCGAGGTTGATGACGAGGGCGGAGAGGATCGTCACCAGCGGCCCCTGCTGGAAGAGCATCGCGATGATCAGCGGCGTCCCGTAGGCGACGGCGTTGTAGCCGAAGGTGGAGAACACCGACACGCACAATGCCGCGATGGTGCGCAGTCGGTAGCGCGCGGCGAACAGCTCACCGTACTGGCGCCAGTGGCCGGTGCGCCGGTTCGTGGTGCGAACGGTGTCGGCATCCTCGGCCAGTTCGACGTCGAGCCCGTGGTGCGAGCGCATCACGTCGACCGCCCCGCGCAGGTCGCCCTGATCGGCCATCCACTGCGGCGACTCGGCCATGTACTTGCGGCGCACGAGCAGCACGATGATGGCGGGCACGGCACCGAAGCCCACGACCACCCGCCACAGCAGACCCTGCTGTGCGACCGGCAGCAGGAGGAACACGACGAGCACGAGCAAATACCCGAAGCCGGTAGCGATGTACCAGGCCGGCGACCACGCGTTCACACGCTGAGAGCGGCTGCCGAAGCCGGTCAGTTTGGAGAACTCGGCGAGGAAGGCCATCGCGACCGGAAGATCCAGGCCCACGCCGACGCCCATCACGAAGCGGAAGAAGATGAGGATCCACTCGTTGGGTGCGAGGGCGCAGCCGATGGCGGCGACGACGAAGAAGGCCATGTCGGCCATGAACAGCTTGTAGCGGCCGAACCGGTCCACCAGCATCCCGCCGAAGAGCGCCCCGACCACCGAGCCGACCATGATCGCCGCGTTGACGACCCCGGTCATCAGGGGGTCCAGGCCGAACTCCTCCTTGACTGCGGTGATGCCGAACGCCAACGACGAGAAGTCGTATGCATCCATGAAGATCCCGCCCAGGGCGAGGACGATGATGGCCTTGGTCTTCGCTCCCTGAGAACCGCGTTCGGCGAGCAGCGCATGCACGTCGCGTGCGGTGCGGATCGTCACCCGGGTGCCGGTGGCCTGGTCGATGCTCATGGACACCAACGCTAGAACCGGATGACGCCGCGCGACGGTGTCGATCGTCACGCGGCGTCATGAAAAGTCACCAGGCGGTCTGGATGGTGCCGTTGCCCTCGATGACCTCGCGAACCTGGTCGCTGGTGAACGCCTTCTTCAGCGCCGCGGTCGCCGCGCTGTCGGCATCCTTCTTCTGCACCACGAGGTTCAGCGCGAACCGGTCGTCGAGCTCGGTGATCAGTCCGTCCTTCTGCGGGGTGAGTCCCAGGGCGATGATGTGGGACGGCCACTGGAAGACCAGGTCGGCCTCTTCGTATGCGGCATTCAGCGAGGCGATCGGCACCTGCAGGAACTCGACGTGCTTCGGGTTGTCGGCGACGTCCTTCACGGTCGCGGCGTACGGGTCGACCTTCGGATTCAGGGAGATCACGTCGTGGGCGGCCAGCAGCTTGAGGGCGCGCCCCGTGTTCGACGGGTCGTCGGGGATGGCGATGGTCGCGCCGTCGGGAAGGTCGGCGATGTCATCGAGAGTCTTGGAGTAGAACGCGATGAGGAAGTTGTACACCGGCTGCACGCCGACCAACGTGCCGTCGTTGCCTTCGTTGAAGGTCTCCATGTAGGGGATGTGCTGCGAGAAGTTCGCATACACGTCACCACTGTTCAGGATCGTGTTGGAGGTGATGTAGTCGCCCACCTCGACGAGATCGACCTTGTAGTCGCCCTCGATGGCCTCACCGGCTGCCTTCACGACATCCGTCATCGGTGCGGTGACCGCAGCGACCTTCAGCACCTGAGGGGCCGCGGCATCCCTCTTCTCATCCCCGGGCGCGGAGGCTGCGCAGCCGCTCACGACCAGCGCGAGCCCCAGGGCCGCCGCCACCATTCCGACGCGTGACTTCTTCATTGTTCTGTTCTCCTTGTGGGTGTTCGGGTCGGTGGTGCGGCGATCAACGATGATCGAGCCGGACGGAGGTGCGGTGCCCGATCGCCTGGATGGCGAGCACGCACACGATGATGATGACGATGACCAGATACATCAGGTTGTCGTTGTAGACCTGGTAGCCGTAGCGCATCGCGAAGTCGCCGATGCCGCCGCCGCCGACGACGCCCAGCACGGTCGAGTACGACAGCAGGCTGATCGCGGCGGAGGTGAGCGCGTAGACCAGCCCGGACCGGGCCTCGGGCAGCAGCATCCGGAACACCGCCTGCGGAACCGTCGCGCCCAGCGCTCTGGCCACCAGCGGGATGCCGGTGGGGATCTCCCGCAGGATCTGCTCGGTGAGACGGGCGTAGATCGCGACCGCGACGAAGCAGAGCGGGAAGGTGGCGGCGGTGGTCCCGAAGCTCGTGCCGATCACGGCGCGGGTGAACGGGATGAAGAACACCACCAGCAGCAGGAACGGAAAAGAGCGCACGACGTTGATGTAGAGGTTCGCGATCATGTTCACGGCGCGATTCTCGGCAATGCCGCCGCGCTCGGTGAGATACACGGTCACGCCCAGCGGCAGACCGATGAGCACTGCCGCGAGCAGGGACGCCAGCATCATGTACCCGGTCTCGGCCATGGACTTCGCGATGTCTGCGCCGTACTCGGCGAACAGGTCGGTGAGCCAGCTCATGACATCAGCTCCCGCTTGACCTGCTCGTAATAGCTGGGCAGTGTGCGGTCCGCCTCGGTGCGCGTGATCGGGAAGACCTCACGCAGCCGCCCCCTCTCCAGCAGGGCCGCCCGGTCGCAGAGCACCTTGACCACATCGAGGTCGTGGGTGATGACGATCACCGTGGTGCCCAGCTTCTCGCGTGCGTCGGACAGCACGCGCAGGACGTCTCCGGTGGTGGAGGCGTCCAGAGAGGAGGTCGGCTCGTCGCAGAGCAGCAGGGGCGGGCGGGTGACGAGGGCCCGGGCGAGCCCGACGCGCTGGCGCTCACCGCCGCTGAGCTGGGCGGGGTAGTGGTCGGCGCGGTGGGTGAGGCCGACGAAGCTCAGCATCCGATCGACCGCGTCCTTCTGCTCCCTGCGGGTCATCGCCACGCTGCCGTCGCGGCTGCCGAGGCGCAGGGGCAGGCGGATGTTGTCGCGCACGGTGCTGTTGCTGAGCAGATGCACGCCCTGGAAGACCGTGCCGATGCCGCGGCGCAGGGCGCGCATCCCCCGCGTGTCGAGGGCGGCGACGTCGGTGCCGTCGACGGTGACTGTTCCCGAGGTCGGTGCGGTCAGGCCGTTGACCAGTTCGAGCAGCGTGGACTTGCCGGCCCCGCTCTCGCCGACGATGCCGAAGATCTCGCCGGCGCGGATGCTGAGGGTGATGTCCTCGAGGGCAGCGGGCTCGTCGATGCCGGGGCGGAACCGCTTGGTGATGCTGCGGAACTCCACGATCGTGGAGGAGGGGGACATTGCGGAGGCTCTCGTGCTCTCGTATGGAGGGGCGGGCCGGCATGCAGGCCCGACAGGGCCCGAGCAGCCCTTTCTGTACGTGATCCAATTATAGTTGAAGGATGAGTGCGAGGTACCGGACGGAAGCCATCAACACCGAGGGCGGGGACGGCACCAGCCGGATCATCGACGGCATGGAAGTGGCAGTGTCCTCGCCGCTGGGCGCGGCGTTCGATCCGGCCGCTTCGAACCCCGAGCAGCTTCTCGCCCTCGCCTGGGTCACGTGTTTGAACGCGACGGCGCAGGCGATCGTGCGCGGCGAACGTCGCACCACGGTGCGGGTCGAGGTGGAGTTGCATCCGGTCGAGTCCGGGCCGGGGTACGAGTTCCACGTCGACGGGTATCTGTCGGCCGACGGGCTGTCGGATGCCGAGACCAGGGAGCTCGCCGCCGCCGCGCATGCGCGCTGCCCGGTGTCGAAGCTCATCGGCGGCGCGGCCACGGTGCATCTGCACGCCGAGGCGTACGCCGGCGTCGTGGCCGGATCCTGAGCGTGCTCGGCACTCCCCTCACTCGGGGTCCGGAGCATCACCCCGGGGCTTCAGCGATCCGGCATCGGACCCGGTCTCGTCCAGATCACTGCGTAGCGCCACAGGGGAAGTCGCGACCACTGGGCGCCGGGCAGCATCCGTGCAGCGCTGCGTCGCACCTCCGCATAGCTGTGGGGAGGCGGCCAGACCGCCGGGGCTGAATGCTCCCAAAGTCCGAAGCGCCGCGTGTAGCGCCGGTGCTGCACCAGACCCGCGATGTCGAAGACCAGGTCGAGCGGTTGGGACGATCGCGCGAGTCCGACGATCGCCACCACGCCACCCGGGGCCGTCAGCATCGCGAGCCGTCGCAATGCAGCATCGAGGTCGGGCAGATGATGCAGCGTCGCCACCGAAGCCACCACATCGAACTGAGCTTCCGCGAACGGGTAGGTCATCACGTCACCCTGGAGCCATCTCACCCCTTCGACCTCTCTCCGGGCGGAATCCAGCACTCCGGAGTCCGTGTCGAGACCCGTCACATGCGGTACGCGGCGGTGCAGGTCGGCCGCCAGTAGCCCGTTGCCTGTGCCGACGTCCAAGGCAGTGCGGGCTGCGGCGGGTACGGCGTCGAGGATAAGGCGGTGATAGTGGATGTTGTGGTTCCAGCGCACCCCTGGCCCGTTCGTCATCCGCCTATCGTTCCCCTGCAGCGCAGCGGCCGCAATCGAACGTCCTGACGTCAGCCCTGACCCGGCGCGCCGTATTCCCCGCCGTCGGGCAGGTCTGGACACGACGCTGTCGCGGTCTGAGCGGCGATCTCGGCGCGAACGGCCACGCCGTCTGCTGTCCTCTGCACGGTGTACACGATGCCCTCCTGCGCGCCTTCAGAGGGAACGTACCCGACGATCGCCGACTCATACATCGGATCATCGGAGACCGACCCGACCGCGGTGGTGATGAGGTCACCAGTCGGATGCTGTCGGATCCAGTTCGCGGTATCGCTCACGGTTGCACCGGGAATCGACCAGAACGCCTCCAGCTCGGCCACGGGACCGCACGGCCAGCCTGTGGAAGAAGTGAACCTCGCCACCCGCGCATCACTGCGAACCGCGCCTTCCGGGAGAGCCGCGACCTCGAGCCAGGCGCGCGCTTGCGCCCGCGCCTCCCCGTCCGCGCTGCCCGCCTCGACGACCTCGGGCACCGGGACGCTCTCCTCCGCGGTCTCAGCGGGCGACGGCCCGCCCGAGGTCGGGGAGCCGGCAGAGGTCTCCTTCGGCGTTGCGCAGCCGGCCACTGTCAGGGCGAGGAGAACGGTGAGGATGATAGCTGGGCTGCGCCGCATGCCCTCACTGTAGACGACGGCAAAGACAGGGGGAATGACCCATCCGCCTTACCGCCGCGCAGATGGAGTACGTCGGTCCACGGCATCCCGAACCAGCGGAATCCATCCGCGGCACTCGCCGGAAGGGCCCGGTTCGGCTCGCGCTGCCCGGTTCGGCTCACGCTGCGCGGTTCGGCTCACGCTGCCCGGTTCGACTCGCGCTGCGCGAAGCGGCTCACGCTGCCCGGTTCGACTCGCGCTGCGCGAATATGCGCCGCGCGAGCAGAGAACAGCAGCGCGCAGAAGATGACTGCGGCGCCGCGGCGCGGGCCGACGCGGAACGTCACGCGCGGGCCGACGCGGAACGCGCGGCGGGTGGGTCGTCGGGTCAGTGCCCCGCGATCACCTCGAGCACGGCCTCGCCGTAGGCGTCTCGCTTCTTCTCGCCGATGCCCGTGATGCCGGCGAGGCCTCCCATGGTGGTCGGCCGGGCCTCGGCGAGCGCTCGCAGCGTGGCATCGCCGAACACGATGTACGCCGGTTTTCCGATCTCGCGGGCGGTCTCCGCACGCCAGGCGCGCAGCGCCTCGAACAGCGAGCGATCCCCGGAGGCGACGGCATCCGACGCCGCACTCGTCTTGCGCGCACGACCGGCGCTCACCCGCCCGATCGTGTCCTTGCGCAGTGGCACCGAGATCTCGCCGCGCAGCACACCACCCGCGCTGTCGCCCGGAGCGAGCGTGCCGTACTCCCCCTGCGCGACGAGGATGCCGCGTGCCAGCAGCTGCCGCACGACGCTGCGCCAGTCCTGATCCGACAGGTCGGCCCCGATCCCGTACGTGGCGATCTGCTCATGCCCCATCTTGCGGATGCGCTCGTTGGACGCTCCGCGCAGGATGTCGATCAGGTGCCCGGCTCCGAAGGCCTGATTGCGCTCTCTCTTCAGACGGATCACCGTGGACAGCAGCTTCTGCGCCGGGACGAGGCCGTCGAAGGTCTCCGGTGCCTCCAGGCAGGTGTCGCAGTTCCCGCACGCGTCCGAGTCCTGCCCGAAGTATCGCAGCAGGTTCTGGCGGCGGCAGGCCACCGTCTCGCACAGCGCCAGCATGGCATCCAGATGCTGACCCATGCGCATCTTGAACGTTCGGTCGCCCGGACTCTGATCGATCAGTCGTCGCTGCTGCACGACATCCCCGAGACCGTACGCCATCCACGCCACCGCGGGTTCGCCGTCGCGACCCGCACGGCCGGTCTCCTGGTAGTAGCCCTCGACTGACTTGGGCAGGTCGATGTGCGCCACGAAGCGCACATCGGGCTTGTCGATTCCCATTCCGAACGCGATCGTCGCGACCATGACGACCCCGTCCTCGCGCAGGAATCGCGACTGGTTCGCCGCACGCACCTCCGCCGGTAGACCGGCGTGGTACGGGAGCGCATCCAGGCCCTGCGCGGCGAGGTGGGTCGCGGTCTGCTCGACCGACTTGCGGCTGAGTGCGTAGACGATGCCCGCCGCGCCCTCGGGCTGAGAGCGGATGAAGGAGACGAGCTGCCTGCGCGGATCGACCTTCGGCACGATGCGGTACTGGATGTTGGGCCGGTCGAAGCTCGCCACGAAGTGCTCGGCGCGATCCAGACGCAGCCGCTCGGTCAGCTCCTGGTGGGTGGCCCGCGTGGCGGTCGCGGTGAGCGCCATGCGCGGCACACCGGGGAACCTCTCGCCCAGGTCGCCCAGCGCCAGATAGTCCGGGCGGAAGTCATGGCCCCACTGCGACACGCAGTGAGCCTCGTCGATCGCGATCACACTGAGCACACCCCGCTGCAGCAGCCGGGTCGTCGCCGCCGACGACAACCGCTCAGGAGCGACGTAGATGAGGTCCAGCTCGCCGGCGATGTACGCCCGCTCGACCTCGCGGCGCTCCTCGATCGACTGCGTGGAGTTCAGGTAGGCGGCGCGCACGCCGTTGGCGCGCAGCGCGTCGACCTGGTCGTGCATCAGCGCGATCAACGGGCTGATGACGAGCCCCGTGCCCGCGCGCACGAGCGCGGGCACCTGGTAGGTGATCGACTTTCCGCCACCGGTGGGCATCAGCACCACGGCATCCCCGCCGCCGATCACCTGCTCGACGATGGCCGCCTGGTCGCCGCGGAACGAGTCGTAGCCGAAGACCGTGCGCAGCGCCTCGAGCGCGGTCGGGTATCGGGACGGGGTGGCTGACGCCACGACGGGGGCTGATGCCACGACCGGCGTCATCGGCGCGGTGCCCCAGTCGACGGGCGGCGTCCAGCCGTCCTCCGGCGGGACCCAGTCCATCTCCTCCGGGTCGCCCCATGGCTCATCCGCGTAGGGCAGGTCCTCGTACGGATCGGATGGCATCGACATCCCTCCAGGGTATCGATCGCCGCCGACGTCGGGGACGAGCCCTCCCCTGCCCTGCGCGTCCCCTGAACGCGTAGGTTGGACGAAACCGAAGGAGGAGCAATGCCCGACATCACCGTCAGCCGCAACGATGAGGCCTCGCGCTACGAGATCCATTCCGACGGCACGCTCGCCGGCTTCGCCGAGTTCGATCGGCGCCCCGGCGAGTTCCGGTTCACGCACACCGAGATCGATCATGCGTTCCAGGGCCGGGGCCTGGCCCAGCAGCTCGCCTCCGAGGCGCTCGCGGATGCCGCGCAGACCGGCGACACGATCGTGCCCTACTGCCCGTACATCGCCGCCTACCTCGAGAAGTTCCCGCTCGACGGCGTCGAGGTGCGCGTGCCGAAGCAGGGCTGAGCCGCGGCGGGAACCGGCGCCCATCGGAGCGCAGGCCGCCCCCGCGACGAACGGGGCCGGATGCTGTTCGGCATCCGGCCCCGATTGTCGCTGTGTGACTAGCGGGCGTCGACCGTCACGATCGTGCGCACGTCGGAGTCGCCGTACTGCACGACGCCGAGGTATTTCGCCGCATCCAGTCCCGACCAGGAGAGGTCGTACGAGCCCTTCTCCCCGCGCGTGACGCTCAGCGGGTTCGGAGTCGCAGTGAACGCACCCTGATCCGCGCCCGCAGCCACGTTGGCGTAGGTCATGTCCCACGTCATCGGGTTCGGTGCCGAGTAGATGTTCGCGATGACCAGGTAGGTGCCCGCGGTGGGTGCCGTGACCGTCACCTGCTCGTCCGCCGATGCCGTCGCCGACTGCCACCTCTCGTAGTAGCGCAGATCGGTCGGCGAGACCACGCGGTAGACGGTCAGATCCAGGTCGCTACCGGTGTCATCCGACGAGTCCAGATCGAAGCGGCTGAGGGTGGTGCCCTCGGGCACATCGACGATCCACGCCACGTCCTTGTTCTCGTCGCCGGACTTGTCGTCGCCGGAGTGACCGTCGACGGGGTTGTCCTCGTCGACGAGCAGCTGCAGCGGGGTCAGGCCGTTCAGGTTCAACGGCAGCGTGCCGTCGAGCCCGGGGATGATCTCGACGGAAGTGGAGCCGTCGGTCCCGGTCGCGGCGACCTCGGCGGGCGCGTCAGCGGTCACCGGGAAGACGGCCAGCGGCGAGCGCACGTCGCCGGCCGAGCTCTTCCACGTCAACGAGCCGGTCGCCCACTTCTCGACGGGGGCGGAGGTGCTGTCGAAGGTGACCGTGAAGGTCTTCGACTGTCCGGCCTTCGAGAAGCTCAGCGTCGACGGCTCGACGGTGACGTCCACCCCCGGGACCGAGGCCTCGGCGGTGAACGTACCCGCAGCGGTGGAGGTCACCGTGCGGGTGACCGTCTGCGCACTGGCGAGCGTGCCGATGGCGATCGACGCCCCGTTGAAGTCGCTGGCATCGACGGGGTCGACTCCGGTGAAGCTTCCCGGGAGCACGCCCTCGATGTACGACGCCCAGTCCTGCACGTCGTTCAGGTACAGCAGTCCCGGCTCGAAGTAGCGCTTCGCATCGACCTGTCCCGCACCCTGGGCGAACACGTCGGTGCTCGTCGAGCCGTCGGCGTTCACCGTGTCATAGGCGGTCGTCATCAGCGCCGACTTGATCTCGGCGGGCGTCGCGTTCGGACGCTCACCGAGGTAGAGCGCCCCGAGTCCCGCGACGTGCGGGGATGCCATCGACGTGCCGGAGAGGATGCCGAAAGTCGGCTTCGCCTTGCGCGCGTTGTTCGTCGCGGCCAGGATCGCCACGCCGGGTGCGGCCACGTCGGGCTTGATGATGTCGGAGCCCGCAGCCTTCATCGGGCCGCGGCTCGAGAAGCCGGCGATCTGCGGCACCGGCGTGCTGACACCGGTGGTGTTCTCGCCGATCAGCGTGACCGGGCGGTCGACGCCGCCGCGCACGTACTCGAGCACGGCCGCACGGTTCGCCGCGGCGAGGTGCACCGTCGGGATGACGTGGAAGTCGTTGTCGAGCGAGTCGGCGCCCCCTGGCACGTTCACCAGGACCATTCCGATGCCACCCGCGGCCTTCACGACCTCCGACTTCTCCGCACGCGCGTTCTCACCACGGTCGCAGACGACGATGTGGTCCTTGACCTCGGCCGCGTCCAGCGTGCCGGGCAGGCACAGCGCGGCGCCCTCACCGGCCGCCGCGTCACCGGCGTAGATGGACGGGCCGTTGATCTGGCTCCCGAACGGAACACTCACCGAGGCGCCGGCCTTCTCGAAACCGGGGAAGCGGACCGTGCCCTCCCAGGTCGGGATGGTCGACGCCGCGACGGTCATGTACCAGGGCGAGGCGTGATCGGCGGTGATCGGGTCGGGACCGGCGTTGCCTGCGCTGACCGAGACGAAGACGCCTGCCGCCGCCGCGCTGAGGAATGCGAGGTCGTCGGGCTCGACGACCCCCGTGGCCGCGCCACCGCCGATGGAGTAGTTGATGACGTCCACGCCGTCCTCGACCGCCGCGTCGATGGCGGCGACCAGGTCGCTGAGGGCGCAGATGTCGTCTGTGGTGACGGCGGGATCCGGGCCCTCGTAGCAGGCCTTGTACATGGCGACCTTGGCCGCAGGAGCGACGCCGGAGATCGTACCGAGGTCGACTCCGGAGACCGACGCCTTCACGCCGAAGTTCCCGGCCGCGGTGCTCGCCGTGTGCGATCCGTGCCCTGCTCCGTCGCGCGGGGAGAGGTAGTCGTACTGGAAGTCGAAGCCGGCTGCCTCGGCCCCCGAGGAGAAGTACTGCGCGCCGACGAGCTTGGTCGAGTAGTCGTGCTTGTCCCACTCCTGGCCGCTGACGATCGGACTCTGGAACGTGTTGCCGTCGGCCTTGTCGAAGTAGACGTACGCGCCGTCGGTGTAGGGCTGGCCCTTCGACTTCTTGTTGTTCGCCTTCTTGAGCTTGTCGCCCGCGAAAGACGGGTTCTCTGGCGCGATGCCGGTGTCGATGACCCCGACCACGACGCCCGCGCCTGCGGTGCCGACGCCGCCGGTCTGCTGCCACACGCCGCCCAGCCCCTTGGCGTCGTCGCCCAGACCGAGGAACTCCGTGGAGGACTGCGCCTGCGGATGACGGATGGTGTCGGCGAACACGCCCAGCACATCCTTGGACGCGCGCAGCTTGCCGACCTGCGCCGCGCTGAGGTCAGCCGCGAAGCCGTTCAGGGTGACCTGATAGTCGGCGTCCGGTGTGACGCCCTCCTTCTTGGCGAGCTTGCGCTGCTCGTTCTTGAGGTGGGCGATGTACTTCTGCGAGTCGGCGGAACGCGCGTCGAGCCTGTCGCCCTTGTCGGGCTTGGTGGCCCGCAGGCCTTTGGTGTCGCCGTCGTAGGTCGCCAGCGGGTCGCCCTTCATGACCACGATGTAGTGGCCAGGGGTCCCGTCGACCGGCGTGGGTGTCGTCACCCCCTCCGCTGCGAAGCCGGAGGTCGCCGTGCATCCGATGAACAACGCGGCCAGGGATACGGTCGCTGTCACTCTGAGGGGGGTTCTTCTCATGAGGTGCTCCTCTTCCGGATGCGGCTGCTCTGCCGCATCGCCGTAAAACCTAACCCTCGCCGGAAAGCGCTGGCGACTGATTCACCGAAGGTCTGGCCGAAAGTCACCATCCGTGCACGCGGATCTGGCGCACTCTCCATCGCGTAGCCTGGAGCGGTGTCCTCCGCTGCCCTCCTGAGCACGCGCACGCTTCTGGTCTGCGCGGCGATCGGCGTCGCCACGGGCATCGTCGCGGGCATCGCCAGCGCCGTGACGCTGGGCGTGCTCACCCTCACCCCCTATCTGTACGGCCTGGTGCTGGGATCGCACGTCCTGCCAGGGATCATCGCGCAGGAGGTGCTGCGCCGTCCGCTCGTCGCACTGATCACGCACCTGTTCGCCGCCCTGGTCGGCATGGCGTTCAACCCGGCGTGGGCGATGCGCTTCATCGGCACGGCGCTGCTGTTCGGCGCGATCCAGGAGGGCATCGCGGCGCTGACCCGATACCGTGCCTGGGGTCGATGGAGATTCTTCGCCTCGGCGGTGATCATCGGAATGATCGTCGCCGTCGTGGTCGGCCTGGTGGTGGACCTCGGTCAATTCGCCCCCTGGGTGCAGGTGGCCTACCTGGCCATCTCCGTGGTGGGGCCGGTCGCATGGACCGCCGTCGGCATCGCCATCGGCGACGCCCTGCGACGGGCGGGCATCACCTCGAGGCGCTGATCATCGGCACGGGTTAGGCCCGGCTAAGTTTGTAAGTATCGACCAGCCGACAGAGGACTCCCCCGTGCGCACTCCCGCGCCGCTCCTTCGCGTGCAGAACCTCAGCATCACGCACGTGGATGCCGCGCGCCCCGCACCGCAGAACCTGTCCTTCGACGTGCAGGCGGGTGAAGTCGTACTGGTGCTGGGTCCGAGCGGCGCCGGCAAGTCGACCCTCACGCTGGCGCTGAACGGCCTCATCCCGCAGTCCGTCGAAGCCGAGGTGACCGGAACGGTCGAGGTCGCCGGACGCGACGCGCGCACGACGCCGGTGGCGCAGCTCAGCACCGACATCTCGATGGTGTTCCAGGACCCCGATTCCCAGCTGTTCACCGGAACCGTGCTCGATGAGGTCGCCTTCGCGCTCGAGAACCTGCTGCTGCCGGCATCCGAGGTTCTGGGGCGCGCGGAGCGCGCTCTGCGTCAGGTGGGTCTCTGGGGCCGGCGCACGTGGAACCCCGACCTGCTCTCGGGCGGCGGACGCCAGCGACTCGCGATCGCGTGCGCGCTGGCGATGCGCTCCCGAGTGATCGTGCTGGATGAGCCCACCGCGAACCTGGACCCTCAGGGCGTGGCGGATGTCTACCAGGCGCTCGGCGAGCTCACCGGGGATGCCGATCGTGCCATCGTGCTCGTCGAGCACAATCTCGATGCGGCCGTCGAAGTCGCGACGAGGGTGATCGTGCTGGACAGGGACGGGCGGATGCTGCTCGACGGCCCGGCGAGGCACACCATCCACGACAACGCGCAGCGGCTGCGGGAGCTCGGCGTGTGGCTGCCCTCCGAACTGCTGACGTCGGAGGGACGGGGCCCGCGCTCCTCTGGCGACCCGCACTCCTCCGAGCACCCGCGCTCCTCCCAGGACCCGCCGAGTGCAGCGGGATCCGCGATCGCCGTGCGAGACCTGATCGTGCAGAAGGCGCGCGAGACGGTGCTCGGCATCCCCTCGCTCGACATCCCGGCCGGCTCGTTCACCGCCATCGTCGGGCCGAACGGGGCCGGCAAGACGACGCTGCTGCAGGCACTGGGCGGCGTGGTTCCCGCCGGGCGCGGGACGGTGATGATCGGCGAGCTGGACGCCGCCCACGCGACACCACGTCGGCTGGCCTCGCGGGTGGGCTTCGTGTTCCAGAACCCCGAGCACCAGTTCATCGCCCACACCGTGCGGGACGAGCTCGCGCACGGACTGCGCCTGCAGCGCGTCGACACCGCGGAGATCGATGCGCGAGTCGACGAGATGCTCGACCGGTTCGGGCTGCACTATCGGGCCGATGAGCACCCGTTCCTGCTCTCCGGCGGTGAGAAGCGTCGCCTGTCGGTGGGCACGGCGCTGATCACGCGACCCCAGGTGGTCGCCCTCGACGAACCGACGTTCGGCCAGGACCGCGCCCGCGCGGCGGAGCTGCTCGACCTGCTCCAGGACCTGCAGCGGGCGGGCACGACGATCGTGATCGTCACGCACGACCTGAACCTGGTCGCCGAATACGCCACGCACACGGTGGTGCTCGGCGACGGTGCCGTGCAGGCCGCCGGTCCGACGGCAGAGGTGCTCGACATCGCACGTCCCGCCGCCGGTGCGCGCGCGGAGTCGGCGATGGACGCCCACCCCGTCACCGAACCGTCGCCCATCGATCCGTATGCCGACACGCAGGCGCCCGCCCGGTACTGGCTGCACCATCTCAATCCGCTCGCCAAGATCGCCGCGGTGATCCCTGCGATGGCGCTGCTCCTCGCGACACGCGACCTGATCACGCCTGCGGTGTTCCTCACCCTGTCGTACCTGCTGGTCCTGACCGGGGCACGCCTCACGAGGCGCTCCGCCGCCCTGCTGCTCGCTCTGCCCGTCGGCATCGCCGTGCTCGCCCTCGGCTTCAGCATCTGGATCGATCCCGACCAGGTGACCGGCACGGCGGTGGTGCTGCGGATCGGCGACTGGGCACTGCATCAGGGTGCGCTGCTGACCGGCCTGGCGACCGCGCTGCGGCTGGCGGCGATCCTCGGGCTCGCCCTCATCGGCGGACTCACCACCAGTGGACCCGACCTGGTGCGCGCCGCCGTGCAGCAGCTTCGCGTGCCTTATCGGATCGGCTACACCGCGCTGGCCGCGTATCGGTTCGTGCCCCGCTTCGGGCACGAGCTGGCAGTGATCCGCGCGGCCCACCGGGTGCGCGGTCACGGCTTCGGCGGCCCGTTCGGGGGCCGCGGTCCCGTCTCGCGCCTCGTGCGCGGGTGGGGCTACATCGTGCCGCTGCTGGCATCCGGCATCCGGCATGCCGAGCGCGTCGCGCTGTCGATGGATGCCCGCGCCTTCGGCGCCCACCCCGCGCGCACCGAGCGGCACGTCACACCGTTCCGCAGGCGCGACGTGGTCTTCCTCGTCGTCGTGCTCGTGGCGTCCGGCGCAGTCTTCACCGCCACCTTCCCCTGGCGAATCGGCTGAGTGCGACGAAGGGCCGCCCGGACACAGCATCCGGACGGCCCTTGCGGCCTGCAGCGCGCGACGCGCGTCAGCGCTTGCCGGCGATCTGGCGTCCGACCAGATCGCGCATGATCTCGTTGGTGCCCCCGTAGATGCGGTGCACGCGGGCGTCGGTGAAGGCCCGGGCGATCGGGTACTCCATGATGTAGCCGTAGCCGCCGTGCAGCTGCACGCCCATGTCGAGCACCTCCCACTCGCGCTCCGTCGCCCAGAACTTGACCTTCGCGGCGTCCTCGGCGGTGAGCTTGCGCTCCTGGTAGGCGCGCAGCGCCTGGTCGACATACGCCCACATCACCTCGGTGGTGGTGACCATGTCCGCCAGACGGAATCGCGTGTTCTGGAAGTCGGCGATGCGCTCGCCGAAGGCCTCGCGGTCCTTCGTGTAGGCGATGGTCCAGTTGGTCGCAGCCTCCGCCGCGGCAGCAGCGGCGACCCCGATCGAGAGGCGCTCCAGCGGCAGGTTCATCATCAGCTGGATGAATCCCTGTCCCTCCTTGCCGCTGATGAGGTTCTCCTCGGGCACGAAGACATCCGTGAAGCTGAGCTCCGCGGTGTCCCACCCGTGGAAGCCCATCTTGCTGAGCTTCTTGCCCTGGTCGAACCCCTCCATGCCCTTCTCCACGATCAGCAGACTGAACGCGTCGGGGCGGTTGCCCTCGCCGGTCTTGACGAAGGTGACCACGATGTCGGCGGTCGTGCCGGACGAGATGAACGTCTTGGCGCCGTTGAGGATGTAGCCGCCGTCGACCTTCTTCGCGTTGGTCTTGATGCCGCGCAGATCCGATCCGGCACCCGGGTCGGTCATCGCCAGGGCTCCGAGCACCTCGCCGGTGGCCATCCGAGGCAGCCACTTCTCCTTCTGCTCCTGCGTGCCCATGTGGACGAGGTACGGCACGGCCAGATCGTCCTGGATGCCGAAGGCGCCTGCCAGGGAGCCGGCTCCCGCCGCGATGACCTCTTCCATCACGATCGTGCGGAACCGGTAGTCCTGCAGCATGCCCGCGCCGCCGAACTCCTCGGGGACGGAGAGCCCGATCAGGCCGGCTTCTCCCGCGGCGAGCATGGTCTCGCGGTCGATCTCACCGGCGGCATCCCACTTCTCGATGTTCTCGTTCGTGGCGTGGCGCTTGACGAAGTCCTTGACCAGGTCGCGGAAGGCCTCGTGGTCTTCTTCGTAGATGTCGCGTTCCATGACGTCCTCCTGAAAGTCGTGTGCGTCTTCGCATCCGCGAGTCTACGGATCGGATGCAGCGACGCCTAGCCGATTGTGGGAATGCGTCTCACCACGCGTGACACTGCGTGCCGCCTTTTGTCGATGCCCTCAGTCGGGCTCGGGAGCGGACGCTCGGCGCGTCCTCAATGGGCGTAGTCCGCCGCATCGGGCAGGCCGAAGAAGTCCTCCAGGGTGTGGAACCCGCCCGCGTTGTACGCGGCGGCGAGTTCGGGACCGATGTAGCGCAGATGCCACGGCTCGGGGATGTACCCGGTGGTCCCGGTGGCGCCCCGCTCGTACCGCACGATGAATCCGTGCTCCCAGGCGTGCTCGGCCACCCAGGCGCTCTGCTTCGTCTCGCCGAACCGGCCGATCTCCCCGCACCTCGGGCTGCAGGCGACGACGTCGACCGCGAACCCGGTCTGATGCTCGCTGTGACCTGGCCGAGCCGAACGGGCATCCGCGCCGTCCCTGCCGTCCGCGCGCACGATGGAGCCGTAGGTGACCTGCTGCATGCGGTAGGAGCGGTAGGCATTGTTGACGCCGATCGTGCCGGCTCCCGCCGATCGCGCGGCGTCGGCCATGCGGCTCAGCGCCTCAGCCGCCTCGGGATGCATGCTGACCGAACCGGACGTGGCGTCCAGGCTCGAATCCGTCACCGACGACGGTGCGTAGTCGATCCGGTTCAGCGACCTCTGCTTGTTCACGACCACCCAGACGTGTCGGGGATCGTCCAGCGGAACGCATCGCGCGTTGCCCGCCGCCACGGCCGCCCGGAACTCACCGCCCCCGCCGAAGGCTGCGATCGTCGCCGCGTCATCACCGGCGTCGAGAGCGGTCAGCACCGCGTCCTGCGTACAGGGGTCCGCCGCAGCGGTGCCGTCCACCTCGACCTGCGGGAGCGCCATCGCCGCCATCGGGGCCGGCAGCTCGACGACAGGCGGATCCGCCAGCACCCCGCCCAGCGCCACCAAGGACGCGACCGCGGTGAACAGCACGCCGATGGGCAGGGCGACCCTGACGGCGAGCGGTCCACGCGACGCATGCCGGGAGTGCGTGGCGCTCATCTGTCCATTGTGACGCACGGATGGCCACCTCGACACGGCAGTCCGGATCAGCCGAAGACACCCTCGGGCAACAGGCCGCGGGTGATCATGGTCGCCCAGAGCTCGTCGTCGACGAGGGCCTCCATCCGATCGAGGTTCGATGCGACCTGCGCGCCGTCGCGGCAGCCGAGCACGATCGATGAGACCGCGGGATGACGCAGGCTGAACTGCATCGCCGCCGTGGGCAGGTCGGTCCCGAACTCCTCGCACACCGCCGCGAGGCCGGCGGCCCGCGCGATGAGCTCCGTCGTGGCCGGCCGGTAGTCGTAGGTCGCCTCCGCGGCGACGCGAGGCGTCGCCAGCAGACCGGAGTTGTAGACGCCGACGTTGACGATCCCGACGCCCCGCTCCCCTGCGGCCGGCAGCAGATCGTCCAGAGCCTTCTGGTCCAGCAGCGTATACCGGCCGGCGAGCATCACCACGTCGATGTCTGTCTCCCGCACGAAGCGCGCCGGCATCGCCGACTGGTTCATGCCCACGCCGATCGAGTCGACGACGCCCTGGTCCCGCAGCTCGACGAGCGCACCGATGCCCTGCGTCGACGCGGTCGCCCAATCGTGGTCGGGGTCGTGCAGGTAGACGATGTCGAGACGATCCACACCCAGCCGGTCCAGGCTCTGCTCGACTCCGCGCAGGATCGCGTCACGCGAGAAGTCGAACCGGCGACGGAATGCCGCGGGCACGACGAAGCCATCGTCATCGAGCTGGCCGTCCGCGTACTCCTGCGGAATGAGGTCACGTCCTGCCTTCGTGGAAAGGGTGTACTCCTGGCGCGGATGCTCGGCCAGCAGGGCACCCAGGCGCTTCTCGGACAGCCCGAGACCGTAGTGCGGGGCCGTGTCGAACAGTCGCACCCCCCGCGCCCACGCGGTGTCGACAGCGGAGCGCGCCTGCTCCTCTGTGGTGACCCTGCCGAAGTTCCCGAGCTGGGCGCCGCCCAGACCGAATCGGCTCAACGGCGTGCCGGTGCGCAGTGCGCGGACCTGCATCAGCGGCCCAGCCATCCGCCGTCGACGGGAAGCACGACGCCATCGACGTAGTCCGACGCCGCGGATGCCAGGAACACGGTGGCTCCGCCGATGTCGGACGCCGTGCCCCAGCGGCCGGCCGGGATGCGGTCGAGGATCGCCCGGGAGCGGTCGGGATCGGCACGCAGCTGCTGTGTGTTGTCCGTAGCGATGTAGCCTGGGGCGATCGCGTTGACGTTGACCCCGCTTCCGGACCATTCGTTGGACAGCGCCTTGACGAGGCCCGCGACGCCGGACTTCGCCGCCGCGTAGCCGGGGACGTTGATCCCACCCTGGAAGCTCAGCAACGACGCGGTGAAGATGATCTTCCCGCGACCTCGTTCGAGCATTGAGGCGCCGACCGCCTGGGCGAGAGCGAATTGGCTGGTCAGATCGATCCGCACGATCCGTTCGAACCACTCCATGGGGTGCTCGACGGCTGGGGCGCGAAGGATGGCGCCGGCGTTGTTGACGAGGATGTCGGCCTCCGCCGCGCGCAGCTCGGCGGCCAGGACGGCAGTGGCAGCGCTGTCCGACAGGTCGCACGAGATTCCGTGGAACGAGCGCCCCTTCGCAGTGACCGCTTCCTCGATCGCGCTCCCGGAAGCCGGCATCTGCGAGCTGACGCCGATGATGTCGGCCCCCGCCTCGGCGAGCGCCTCTGCCATGCCGAACCCGATTCCGCGGTTGGCGCCGGTCACGATCGCGCGGCGCCCGGTCAGATCGAAGAGCGCGCTCATCGGGCGGCCTCCGCGTCATCGGCGTTTCCGGCCTGCACGTCGACGAGGATCTTCATGGCTCGGCCTGCCTCGAGCTCGGCGAAGGCAGCCTGCGTCTCCGCGATCGGCACCACGCGCGTGATGACGAGGTCGGTAGGGATGACGCCGTCGGCGAGGAGCTCGACGGCGGTCTCGAAGTCGGTGCGCTGATACACGCGGGCTCCCAGCAGCCGCAGCTCGCGCCAGAACATCCGCTGCAGGTCGATCTCCCGCGGAGTCGGGTGGATCGCGACGACGACGATCGTGCCGCGTACTTTGGCGAGCGCGGTCATGCCGCGCACCGCGGCCGCGGCGCCGGAGACCTCGAAGACGACATCGGCACCGGTGCCGCCGGTCCATTCCTCCACCCACGCGGTCTGGTCGACGGCGGTCGGATCGATCGTGGTGAAGCCGAGCCCTTCGGCCTGCGCGCGGCGCTCCGGGTCGATCTCGATGACGACGACGTCCGCACCCGTGTGGCGGGCGACGGTGGCGATCAGGGTCCCGATCGGGCCGCCGCCGATCACGACCGCCTTGTCGCCCGTGACGAGCTCGGAACGGCGCACGTCGTGCACCGCGACCGCGACCGGCTCGACGAGTGCGGCGTGATCCAGCGGCACCCCTGCGGGCACCGCGACCAAGGTCTCCGCCGGGACGTTCCAGCGCTCCTGGAGGGAACCAGGCGAGTCGATGCCGATGAAGTTCAGGTTCTGACAGATGTGCTCGTTCCCGGCCAGGCAGGCCGGACACGTGCCGTCCCAGGCCAGCGGCATGACGGTGACCTTGTCGCCGATGCGCCAGCCGCTCACGCCGGCACCCAGGGATGCGACCGTTCCGCTCATCTCATGCCCGAAGACGAGCGGCGTCGTCACGCGAGCGTCCATGTTCCCGTGCAGGATATGCAGATCCGACCCGCAGAGCCCGGTGTAGGCGACCTCGATCTGCACCTCGCCAGGCGCGGGACTGGTGGGCTCGGCCTCGCGGATGTCGATGGTCCGGTCGCCGATGTAGTTGGCGGTCAGCATGGCAGCTCCTTGTTCGGTCGTGAGGTCTTCGGCCGCCCCGCATTCGCGGTGTCGCCGGTTCCGGGGACTCGTCCGGGCGGACGCGCAGCCATCATTCCTCCCAGGTGCCGCGATCCACGAGTCGGAGGCCGGCGCGCGGCGAGCGCACGTGCGGCCCGGCGGTCTCCAGCCACGTCCCCGACCGCTGCGACTCCGTGATCGCCGCCTCGTCGATCTCGATGCCGACACCGGGACGATCGCCCAGGACGATCCCGCCGTCGGCGAACTCCTGGTCGAGGACGACACCGACGGGTGCGCCGAGATCCTGCACCTCGGCGGTGAGATGGTTGGGAACGGCGGCGGCCGCCGCCGCGATGGTGTGATTCGCGGTCAGTCCGATCGGGCTGACCGGCAGGTCGCGGCTGTGCGCGGTGACGGCGACGCGCAGGAAGTGCGTGATACCCCAGACGGCGGCGGCCTGGACGATGTCGACGCCGCCTGCGTCGAGGAGCGGCCGGAACTGCTCCAGTCCGGTGAGGTTCTCGCCTGTCGCGACGGATGCGCGAATCGATCCGCTCAGGCGAGCATGGCCGTGCGCGTCCCATCGACGCAACGGCTCCTCGATCCAGGTGAGATCGATGCGCTCCTCGATGGCGCTGACGTAGCGCACGGCCTGCTTGAGGTTCCACGATTCGTTGGCGTCGAGCATCAGTGCGGGTGTCGCACCGTTCGTCGCGAGGATGTCCGAGATGATGTCGAACCGCCGCATATCCGCCTCGAGATTGCGTCCGCCCTTGAGCTTGCCCGCGGAGAACCCGCGCTCGGCGAAGCGCCGATAGAGTGCGGCGAGCTGCTCGTCGGACAGTGCCGCGTCGAGGCCTGATGCGTAGCCCGACACGAAGCGGTCCCCCGCGCCCAGCACCCGCCACAGCGGTTCGCCGATGAGCTTGGCCTTGATGTCCCAGAGGGCGGTGTCGAAAGCGCCGATCCCCCCGAAGGTCGCGCCGCCGTGCGAGGACTTGAACACCTGGGCGAGCATCGCGTCGTAGAGGGTGGACACGGCGCGGGGATCACGCCCCTCCAGGGCGGGGAAGAGTCGGTCGAGGTCGGCGTGCGCGCCCATGCCGATGCCCTCGACTCCTTCATCCGTCTCGAGTATCACCAGCGGCACCTCGGTGACGCCGGAGGCGATGAAGCCGTTGACGTCACCGACCGGGCGCCCCCAGTCGTGAACGGTGCGCAGCGTGCGATAACCAGTGATCTTCATGTCGACCTTGATTGTGAGACTGATGGATACCTAAACAACATACATCATATGTCTGCTCTTTACAGCATGGGATCCTCGCGATTCCGCTGCGCCGTCCTAGAGTATGTGCCATGCCACCACGGGAGAATGCAGAGCCGCGTCGAAGCATCCGCGCGCCGATCGATCGCATCGGAGCGACCGTGCTCAGCGAACTCGTGCAGTCGATCGTGTCCGGGCAGATCCCTCCCGGCGAGGTCCTGCCGCCCGAGAGCGAGCTGAGCATCCAGTTTGGCGTGAGCCGCACGGTCATCCGGGAGTCGATGAAGCGCCTGCAGGAGAAGGGCATGGTCACCGTCGCGCAGGGGCGCGGCACGCATGTGAATCCGACGACGAGTTGGAACGTGCTCGACCCGCTCGTGCTGACCACGATGATCCAGAACGACAGCACCCTCGATGTGCTCGACGATCTGACGGTCGTGCGCGCCTCCCTCGAGTCGGCGATGGCTTCGGCCGTCGCCGTCGCAGTGGACGACGAGGTCCGCGACAGGCTTGCACGCAGCCTCGCCGCGATGGCCGAGAGCATCGACGACGCACCGGCCTTCAACGAGGCCGACGTGCAGTTCCACCTCGCCGTGATGTCCATATCCGGCAACCGCCTCGCCGAGAACATCGGCCGCGCCCTCTACGTGCACGCCACCCGAAGCGACCGCTTCGTCGGCATCACCCGCGAGCACGCTTTCGAGATGACCCTGGCCGAGCACACGCGCATACTCGAGGCGATCTCCGCCGGAGACCCCGAGGCAGCTCGAGTCGCCATGGGCGAGCACATCCTCGGCTCCTGGGAACGCCGCAGGCTGCCCTCGGCCCGCGACGCGCGCCGCTGACCGCCGCACGGAGCGGCTTCTCGCCACGCTCACCGTGCACCCGCGCACGTCGCGCCCGCCTTCTTCAGCACTCTCCACGGCTGACGCCTTCAGGTGATGCGGTACACCGCACGCGCCGTTGCCGACAGGACTGCCGCACGCTCGCTCGCGGAGGCACCGGCGAGCACCCGCTCGGCGATGCCGACCGACTCCTGATATGACCGCAGCGCCGTACTCACCGGCCAGTCCGTGCCGAACATCGAGCGCGACGCGCCGAACACGCGCAGGGTCTCCTCCGCATAGCGCACCGCAGGATCGCCGCCCACGGCCCCATGCCAGGCGGACAGTTTGCACCAGACGTTGTCTCGCGCGACGAACCGTCGAAGGGCATCCACCCACCCGTCCCACTCGCCGGCGGCGATGTCCGGTATCAACCCGTGGTCGATCACGAAACGCGTGTCCGGACATGCGTCGACCAGTGCGAGAGCGACGTCGGTCTGGTCGCGCTCGACGATCAGGTCGAAGACCGCTCCGACCTCGCCCATCGCCCGTACAGCCGTGCCGACGACCGGGCGGCTCAGCCAGTCACGCTCCGCCTCCATGTGCGCAGGATGCCTGAACCCCACCAGCGCGTTCTGGTCCGCGACGAGCCGGGCGATCTCCTGCGGTGCTTCCGCCGCCGTGAGATCGGTCCATCCCACCACCGCGATCACCGGGCTCGCCGACGAGGCGGCGAGCTCCAGAAGCCATTCCGTCTCAGCGGTCGCCTGCAGAGCCTGTACGGCGATCACGGAACGGACCGGCGTATCAGCCATGGCGACGAGCAGTGACTCCGGAGTCGCGCGGGCGGCGAGTCCCTCGAGGCGCCCGGTCGCCCATTCGTACTCGAACCTCGACGGGTCCATCACATGAACATGGGCGTCGATCATCTGTTGCTGCGCATCGGGCATCCGATCATCCTCCTCGCGTCGCACGACGCGTCAGTCGAGATGCCACACCTCGTCGAGCATCTCCCAGTTCGGGGCTGTCGATCCCTCGTGGAACGGCAGTTGGCAGGGCGCGGTCCGAGCCCACCAGCGCTGGGTCGCCTCGTCCGCGGCCATGACCGCCTGGTCAGCCTCGTAGTCGTCGCCGATGTACTCGTAGTACCCGACGATGACGTCGCCCGTCACGAAGATCGTGAAGTTGCGGATGTTCGTCTCGGTGATCGTCGCCTCGACCTGCGGCCACACGTCGGCATGGAGTTCGAGGTACTCCGCCCGCATCTCCGGACGCAGCCGCGCGATCATCCCGAAGCGAGTCGTCATTCCTTCGTACCTCCGGCAGTCAGCCCGCTGACGAGGAATCGTTGCGAGAACAGGAAGATGAGCAGGACCGGTGCCACCGAGATGATGGTCGCGAGCGCGAGGACAGGCAGGGAGATGGTCACCGATCCGGCCGTCGTCGGATTGAACAGCGGCACGTTGGACAGCAGCTCCGCGAGCCCGACCTGGATGGGCGATTTGCGTCCGGGCACCATCACGAAGGGCAAGAAGTAGTTGTTCCAGTTCGCGACCAGGTTGAAGAATCCGACCAGGGCGATGACCGGGATCGCGAGCGGCATGGCCACCTGCGCGAACACCCGGAACTCCCCGGCGCCGTCGATGCGGGCCGCGTTCAACAGGTCCTTCGACACCGCCGTCGAGAAGTAGATGTAGGTCAGATACACCCCGAACGGATAGAACGAGAACGGCAAGATCACCGACAAGGGAGTGCCGACCAGCCGCACGGCGCTGAGCTCGAGGAACACCGGCAGCACGAGCGCCGTGTTCGGGATCAGCATCACGATCAGAGTCACGATCAGCAGGGTGCGGCGGAACCTGAAGTCCACCATCGCCAGCGCATAACCGGCCGGGATGCTGACCAGCAGCGTCACGACCAGCGCGACGCCCGAGTAGAGAGCGGCGTTCCCGAGCCAGACCCAGACGATGCCGTTCTGGAACTCCATGAGCTGATTCCAGTTGTCGGCCAGCGTCTGGAATGCGCCGATGCTGAACGGCGGATCGCTCGCCAGCTCCTTCGGCGACTTCATCGGCGCCAGCAGCAGCCAGATCATCGGGATGACGAAAACCAGCAGGAACAGGATCATCACGGACCAGGCGAGCGCCCTGCCCATCCACCGCGAGGGCGAGACGGCGCCCGAGCGCACCTCGTCCAACCGCTTCTCCCGCGCGTTCGGATTGACGATGAGTTCAGTCGCGCTCAAAGAGTCCTCCTCGGAAGACGAACAGGGCCGAGAACCCCGCGGCGACGACCAGCAGCAGCAGCGAGATCGCCGCGGAACCGTTGAAGTCGTTCTGACGGAAGGCGAACAGATAGGCCAGCTGGTTCAGCGAGTACTCCTGCGGCACGACACCCTTGGACGCCTGCGAGAGCACGCGAGGTTCGACGAACAGCTGAGTGCCCGCGGCGAGCGACATGACGACCATGTAGGAGATCCACTTGCGCATGAGCGGGATCTGGATGTACCAGGCCGTCTGCGCGGGGCCGGCGCCATCGATGCGCGCCGCCTCCATAATCTCGACGGGGATGTTGTTCAGCGCCCCGTACATGATGATGATCCAGCCGCCCGCGCCCGCCCAGAAGGCGATGAGGGTGAAGATGACCGGGAGGTTCTCCAGCGCGACCGTCTGCACGAAGGACTCGAGCCCGAACAGCTGCAGGATGAAGGCGACCGGGCTGACTGTCGGGTCGAGCAGGAACAACCAGAGCATCACGCTGGATGCGCCGGCGAGCGCACCCGGGATGTAGTACAGGAAGCGCACCGATGACGACAGCCAGCGTGCGCGGATCGCGTGCACCAGCAATGCCAGCAGTACGACGATGATCGTCATCGAGATCAGCCAGACCAGGATGAAGAGCCCGACGTGCTGCACGGCCGGCCAGAAGCGGTAGTCGCCGAAGACCCTCACGAAGTTGTCGACGCCGGCGAAGGCGCCGTCCTTGGTGAAGGCCAGGAACACCGCGTAGAGAGACGGTATGAGGCCGAACCCGATCAGCAGGAGTGTATAGCCGCCGCTGAAGGCGTAGCCGATCCTGGCCTGACTCCGGTCGGGCCTCTTCTTGCGGACCGGCCGCTGCCGACGCGCGTCGGTGCGCGAGTCGGCAGCGGTGATGGTGGCGGATGCCATGGTTCGATGTGCTCCTGACCGGCCCTACTTGACCGAGTATCCCTGGACCTGAGCCTCGTTGAGGATCTGCTTCTGCCAGTCGGGCACGACGTCCTTGATCGTCTTGCCCGCGGCGAGAGCGGGGATGACCACGTTCGCGTACGCGGTCTCCGGCGAGAACCTCGGGAAGGCCCAACCGTCCCACACGCTCGCCGCCGCCGTCTGAACAGCACCCTTGAAGTCACCGGCGTAGTACCCGCTGGAGGCCTGGTTGTCCAGCCACTTCGACGCGGCGTCCTCGTACGCCGGAAGTCCGGCGTTCAACTCGATGGCCTTGTCGGACGCGATGACGTACTCGAGGAACGTCTTCACGGCGGCCAGATTCTTGGAATGACTCGATCCGTACCAGACGCCGCCACCGACATTGCCGGTGGTCTTGTCGCCATCGGCCCAGTGCAGCGGAGCGGCCGCGCCGATCTCACCCTTGGGGTTGTTCAGGCTCTCCGGGTTCTGGAACAGCGCGCCCGAGTACCATGCCGGACCGGGCATCGCGACGATCTTGTCCGAGTACTTGTTGAAGGCGCCGCTGAAGACGCTGTCCTGCACGAGCGTCTTGTTCGCGATCATCTTGTCGAGCATGGTCGTCATCGCCTTCGAGTTCTTGTCGTCGAAGTCCGACGAGAACGTGTCGCCGTCGAGCTGGAAGATCGGCGCCTCCGCACCCCAGTAGTAGACGTACGGGCCGACGAACGAGTCGCCCACCGTCCCGAGGATGTATCCGGGGTGATCGGCGGCGAGTTTCTCGCCGAGGCTCTCGTATTCCTCCCAGGTGGTGGGGATGTCGTAGCCGAACTCGTCGAGGAGCTTCTGGTTGTACCAGAGCACCACCGGGGCGAGGTCGTTGCGCAGACCGTAGACGGAACCGTCGACGGTCACCGGGTCGTTGGCGCCGGCGGTGAAGCCGTTGAGGAATTCATCGTCGAGCAGGCCCTTGTTGAGCGGGGCGGCGAACGCCTGCGCGCCGTTGATCTCCTTGGCAGCCCACGAGGCATCGTTGTTCTGGGTCGAGAAGACGACATCCGGCCAGCCTTCTCCTGACTGGTCGAACAGGGCCACCTTGGTCTGGAATGAGCCCGAGTTGCCGGAGTTCCCGTCGTACGTCTCGATCTTCACCGCGATGTCGGGGTTGTCCGCCACGAAGGCATTGGCGATCGGCTCCCGGGAGGCGTCGACCCACACGGTGATCGGACTGTCCTTCTCCTGCTCGGCGGCCTGAAAGCCGTACTTGCTGTCGCTTCCTTCACCGCTGTCACCGGTGCTCGGACCCGAGCATGCGGTGAGGGCTGCGAGGCCCACGGCCGCAACGCCGGCGAGTGCGACTGAGCGCAGTGCCTTTCGGTTCATTGCTGTGATCTCCCTAGGGTCGACTTCTTCGGCGACCGTGTCACACGGTCATTGGTAAAACATCATACCTCCTATCACTGCGCAGACACAATGTCGAGACAATGAACGATAGAGATCGCCAGGAGCTTGCCGTGTCTTCGTTTTTTTGTTCTAATAAAGGGATGCGGTGGCAGGGTCAGAGAATCGAAGACACGGATGCCGATGCGCTGCCCGGTCTGGAGAATCGTCACGCCGTGGTGCAGTCGGTGACCACGCCCGAGTTCGCGGGGATGACGTTCCACGAGGTTCTGGCGAAGTCCGCGCTGAACGCCGTTCCCGGTGCGTCCCGGATGCCGTTCAACTGGACGATCAACCCCTACCGCGGGTGCAGTCACGCGTGCGTCTACTGCTTCGCCCGCGGGACCCACCAGTACCTGGACCTCGACGCGGGGGCGGACTTCGATTCGCAGATCGTCGTGAAGACGAACGTCGTCGAGGTGCTGGAGCGCGAGCTGCGTCGCGGGTCCTGGAAGCACGAGACCGTGGCGCTCGGCACGAACACCGACCCCTACCAGCGGGCCGAGGGCCGCTACCGACTGATGCCCGGGATCATCCGTGCGCTCGCGGACTCCGGTACACCGATGTCGATCCTCACCAAGGGCACGCTGATCCGGCGCGACATCCCGATGCTCGTCGAGGCGGCGAAGCAGGTGCCCGTCGACATCCAGATGTCCATCGCGATGTACGACGACGCGCTGCAGCACTCGGTGGAGCCGGGCACCCCGAGCACGCAGGCGCGGCTCGACACGGTGCGCGCCCTCACGGATGCCGGCTTCCGCGTCGGCGTGTTCCTCATGCCGGTGCTGCCGCACATCACCGACTCGGTCGCCGCGATCGACGAAGCGCTGCGCCGGATCGCGGATGCCGGAGCCGACCACGCCGTGTACGGCGCACTGCACCTGCGCGCCGGCGTGAAACCGTGGTTCTTCGATTGGCTGCAGCGCGAGCGCCCCGACCTCGTCGCCTCGTACCGCGGCCTGTACCCGGGCGCCGCCGCGGAGGCACCCAAGGGATACCGGCAGTGGTTGGCGAAGCGGGCGCGACCACTGATCCACGCGCACCGACTGCAGGCCCAGTCCGAGGAGGAGCACGACCGGATGCGAGGCATCATGCGTGCCCGGATGCAGCCGGCACCGGCATCCGCTCCCCCCGCTCCGCAGCCGGAGATGCTCTTCTGACGGCCAGGAGCCCGCCGCGCGCCTAGGCTTGCCCCATGTCCTCGCATGACGACCTGCCGGTCTCGGAGTACGCGTTCCCCGGCCCGCTCCGCGACCGTCTCGTGGCGGCCATCGTCGCCGGGGAGAAGACCACGACGACGTTCCTGATGCGCGAGGTGGAGATCGGCGGCGAACCGATGCCGCAGGTCGGCGATCGGGCATCGGTGATCGACTCAGCGGGCGAGCACGTCGGCATCGAGACGATCGAGGACGTGCGGGTCGTGCGCATCGCGGACGTCGACCTCGCACACGCCATCGACGAAGGCGAGGGCTATCGCAGTGTCGCCGAATGGCGTGCAGCGCACGAGTCGTTCTGGCACGGCGACGAGTACCGCGCATTCGCGGGCGATCCCGGATTCCGCATCGACGACGACACGATCGCGGTACTCGTGCGTTTCGGCTTCGAAGCCGGCTGAGTCAGGCCGCGTCGTCTCGCGACAGGGGCTTGGTCCAGATGGCAAGGAAGAACAGCGCGAGCGGACCGAAGATCATCGTGATGAAGAACCACCACAGCTTCCCTCGCCCCTGCATGCCGGCGAGTCCACTCGCGAGCAGGGCGACCGAGACCCACACCGCACTTCCCACCGAGGCCGTCTGCTGCCAGTCCATCGTCTCAGCCTAGGCGCCGGAGGACGCGAGAAGCCGCCACCCGGCCCATCGGGCACAGGCGGCGGCCTCCGGGGCGCCGGCCTCAGGCGGTCAGCTCGGCCGCGGTCGGAACACGACCGGCGATCTCCTCGATCACGTCGTCTCCGGGCTGAGCCGACTCGAACGGCGCCTCGATCTCAGCGCGATGCAGCAGGTCCTCCATGCGCCGACGGCGCTGGCGCGGGATGAGGGTCACGACGCGACCCGAGCGACCGGCGCGACCGGTGCGGCCGGCGCGGTGCAGGTACGTCTTGTACTCGTCGGGCGCATCCGCCTGGACGACCAGGTCGATGTCATCGACGTGGATGCCGCGGGCGGCCACGTCGGTGGCGACCAGCACCTGCACCCGGCCAGCGGTGAGCTTCTGCAGGTTGCGCGTGCGCTTGGCCTGATTCAGGTCGCCGTGCAGCGAGACGGCGGAGATGCCGGCATCCTCGAACTGCTCGGCGAGCATCTCGGCGTAGGCGCGCGTGCGCGCGAAGACCAGCGTCTGCCCGTCGCGGTCGACGAGCGAGGTGAGCAGTTCGGCCTTGTCGCGGTGCTCGATCACGAGCACGCGGTGCTCGATCCTGCTGGACTCCTGGTCCTCGCCGGCGACCTCGTACACGGCGGGTTCGACGAGGAACTCATCGACGAGCGACGCGACCTCGCGGTCGAGGGTCGCCGAGAACAGCAGCTTCTGGCTCGCGTCCCGGTCGTCCAGCGCGGTGCCGGTGGCACGCAGGATGCGCTGCACCGGCTCCACGAAACCGAGCTCGGTCATGTGGTCGGCCTCGTCCAGCACGGCGATGCGCACCTCGGAGAGGTCGAGCTTGCGCTGGTTCATGAGGTCCTCGACGCGGCCGGGGGTGCCGATCACGATGTCGACCCCCTTCATCAGCGCACCGACCTGGCGGCCCTGCGGCACGCCGCCGTAGATCTGCGTGGTGAACAGGCCGACGCTGCGCGCGATCGGCTGAACGGTGCGGTCGATCTGCAGCGCGAGCTCACGGGTCGGGGCGAGGATGATCGCACGCGGCTTGCGCCCGAACTCACGGCGCTTGCCCTTCTGCGAGCTCAGGACGCTCTCGACCAGCGGAGCGCCGAACGCGATGGTCTTTCCCGACCCGGTGCGACCCCGCCCCAGAACGTCGCGCCCCTCGAGGATGGTCGGGATCGTCGCCGCCTGGATCGGGAACGGCGTCTCGGCGCCCAGGTTCTTCAGGATCTCGACGATGTTCGCGCCCAGCCCGAGATCGCCGAACGTGACGTCGGCCACCTCGGTCGCCTGCACGGCCTTCGCCTCGAGACGCTCGTGGACGACGTCGACATGATCGTCGTGGGTCTTCACGGTCGCCGTGCGGTTCCAGTCGCTGCGGCTGGGACGATCGTCCCGCTCGCGCCGCGCCGGACGCTCCGTGCGGTCCTGACGCGGACGCTCCGTGCGGGCGTCGCGGTCGAAACGCGGACGATCGGTGCGGTCGAAACGAGGGCGCTCGGTGCGGCCGTAGCCACCCTGGCCTCCGACGCGGTCATCACGACGTGGGCGGTCGTCGCGCTGCGGACGGTCGTCACGGCGAGGGCGGTCATCGCTCTGGAACGGACGACGCTCGGTGCGGTCCGCACCGGTGCGACCATCATTGCGCTCGTACCCACCGCGCCCACCACGGATATCAGGGTTGAAGCGCGGACGCTCCTCACGGTTGTATCCACCGCGGCCGCCACGGTCGTCGCGGTCGAAACGCGGACGCTCGTCGCGGCGCTCGTACCCGCCTGCACGGTCATCCCGACGCGGACGGTCATCGCGCGGGGCGCCCTGGTATCCGCCGCGTGCGCCGCGGTCGCCCTTCGAGAAGCTCTGGGACCCCCGGCGCTCACCGAATCCGCGGTCGTCGCGACGGTCGTCGCGGTGGTGGGGTGCCTCGCGGCGACCCGACTCCGCGCGGTTGCGGATGCCGCGCGCCTCGTCGCGGCCTGCGCGCTCCGAATCGTTCCAGCGGCGCTTGGGCGCACCGGTTCCGGCCTCGGCGGGGCGGTAGCCGCGGTGCTTGGGGCTGACGCTGCCGGGACGGCGGTCGTACGACCGCGCGTCGCTCGACGGGGCGCGGCGGTCGCCGGCTTCGGGTCGCTCCTCGCGTGCCGGGCGTGCGCCGGCGTGGCGGTCGTGGAACGACGTCTTCTTCGCGAAGCGCGGTTCGAAGTTGCGGGACGGGCGTCCGCCCTTGGGCTTGCCATTCTTGGGCATGGTGTTTCCTGACTGTCTCTGACACGAGAACAGCGTCTGCGGTCGGCGCACAGAGATCAGCGCACGGCAGACATACCCGGGCATTCGTCGGCCGGGGCCATTCATGTGATGGTTGATGAACCATCGGCCCCTGGGCTCACAAAGAGCATTGCTGCTCAGAACCACCCGCGTTGCGCGGACTGCCCGAAGCCGACCGCACGAGCCTACCCGACATGGCTGGGAAACGACCCGGTGGGCCACCCTACGATGAACGCATGCCCCACGACGACACGATCCCCTCCCCCACCGGCATCCAGATCCGGCTTCGCCGCGGCGACGTGACAGCCCGGATCGCGCAGGTCGGCGCATCCCTGCGGCACCTGACGGTGGGCGGCGTCGACATCGTGCCGCCCTACCCCGACGACGCGCCGGCGCCGGGCGCATCCGGCGTCGTCCTCGCCCCCTGGCCGAATCGCATCCGCGACGGGATCTGGCAGGACGGTGAGACCACCCGCGCGCTGGCGATCACCGAGCCCAAGTTCCACAACGCCAGCCATGGCCTGCTGCGCTTCACCGCGTATGACGTCGTCGAGCAGAGCGAGGATGCGGTGACGCTGACGGCGGCCATCGTCCCGCAGACCGGTTACCCCTATCTGGTCGGGACGACGGTGCGGTACGCGCTGACGGAGTCGGGGATCGAGGTCACCCACACCCTCATCAACCATTCGGTCGACGCGGCCCCGGTCGCCCTCGGCATCCATCCGTACCTGATGCTCGGCGGCGTCGACCCGCGGGAGCTCGTGCTCCGTCTGCCCGCGGAGACGTACTTCGAGACCGACGAACGGATGCTGCCCGTCGGCGAGTCTCCTGTCTCCGACGGCACCGACCTGCGCGAGGGGCGACGTCTGGGTGATCTGCAGCTGGACACCGGGTTCGCCAATCTTCGCCGCGATCCCGACGGCCTGGTGCGCACCACGCTCTCCGCCCCGGACGGACGGACGGTGACCCTGCACCAGGGAGCCGGCTTGGACTACGTGCAGGCGTACACCAACGACCGCTACCCCGGTCAGCCCCTGGTCGTCGCCATCGAACCGATGTCCGCACCCGCCGACGCGTTCAACACCGGGCGCGGACTTCGCCGCCTGGCCCAGGACGAATCGTGGACGCTGGAGTGGGGCATCCGCTTCGCCTGAGCCGGATGCGAGCGCAGGCGCTTTCCGCAGACTCTCAGCCGGACTGAGCCCCCGCGCGGGCGATGCGGGAATCCACCGATGGGGCACCGAGGACCGATTCCAGCGCGAGGAGGCCCGCGCCACGGATACCCGCATCTTCGGCGTTGCGAGATGGCTCGATAGAGACCCCGAGTGTCGCGATCGGCAGCGCTCGGTCGTAGAGAGTCGCCAGCAGGCTGGTGTACAGCCTCTCGATCGTGGACAGACCGCCACCGATGACGATGACCGCTGGGTTGAAGAAGTTGGTGATGATCGCGAGCGCCTCGCCGATCGCTGATCCGGCGATGCGCGCGATCTCCACGGCCTCGGGGTTCCCCTCCTGCGCCACACGTGCGAAGTCGGCGAGAGTCGAGACCTCCACGCCCCGCGCCCGCAACTCGTTGATGAGCGCAACTCCGCCGACCGATGACTCCAGGCAATCCGTGCGCCCGCAGCGGCATGCTCGAGCGAACGGCACGTCCACCGAGACATGACCGATGTCGCCGGCGCCTCCCGACTCGCCGCGGTACACCTCGCCGCCGACGATCACTCCGCAGCCGATACCGCTGCCGAGTTTGACGAAGAGCATGTTGCTCTGAGTCTCGTGATGCCATCGGTGCTCGGCCAGTGCCATCAGAGTCGCGTCGTTGTCCATCAGTACATCGATACCGAGCACGTCTGACAGCATTCCGGCGAGTGGTACGTCGTGCCACTCGGGCACACGTGTGGGTCCCACTACCGTGCCGGCAGCGACGTTGACGGGGGCGGGCACTGAGAGACCCACACAGAGAAGGACGTCCGGTGCCATTTCGCGCCCGCGCAGATCGGCATGCAACCGGAGGATTTGTTCAGACAGCCATCTCACGAACGTCTCCGGCGCGCGGTCGGGAACTACCAGCTCCTCGACCTCGATGATGTCACCGCTCATATCGATGATCGCCAGGCGGGCGTGACGGGATCCGATGTCCACCGCTGCGACGCACCCGAAGCCGTCGTTCACCGAGAGGAGCCGCGGATTGCGTCCGCCACGGTCATTCTCCGCCTGCGAGACGAGACCGAGCGCGACGAGCTGCTCCACCCGGGCTGCCACTGTGCTCGCCGCCAGCCCGCTGTGCTCGACCAGTCGAGCCCGTGACGGCCGCAGCCGTCCATTTAATAGCGATGAGGGACGGAATGTGAGCGCACGCGCGCTCTGCACCACTCCGGAACGAGGACGTACGGGGTCGCAATCGGTCCCCGGACCCGCGGTCTCACGGCGCTCCAGGTCGCAATCGATGCCGTCAAATCGCCGATCAGACGGCACAAACTGCGACCCGGAGGCGTGGTACAGGGGCTGAACGGCACGAACTGCGACCTGGGCTGCAGTTCGGGAACGATGCGGCGGCGGGGGCGCCCCGCTCAGTCGACGTGGTTCGCGGCGGGGATGCCGCGGGCCCGCAGTTCACGTCGGGTGAGCGTGCGGCCCTCCACCAGGTCGGTGCCGCCGCCGGGAGCGGTCGGACGTGACGGAGCCGAGGAATCGGCATCCGTTTCTCCCCCGCCATGCCGCGCCCGGCGTCGCTCCTTGGCACCCTCGACCAGGTTGTACAGGGTCGGCAGCACGATCAGCGTCAGCACGGTCGAGGACACCAGTCCGCCGATCACGACGATCGCCAGCGGCTGTGAGATGAACCCGCCGTGCCCGGTGATGCCCAGTGCCATCGGCGTGAGCGCGAAGATGGTCGCCAGCGCGGTCATGAGGATCGGCCGCAGGCGCTTCTCGCCTCCTGCCATGACCGCCTCGGGCGTGGACAGCCCCTTCTCGCGATACTGGTTCACGAGGTCGACGAGCACGATCGCGTTCGTCACCACGATGCCGATCAGCATCAGCACGCCGATCAGCGAGGCCACGCCGAGGGGCACGCCGGTGGCGATCTGCAGCAGGATCGCTCCGGTGGCCGCGAACGGCACGGAGACCAGCAGCAGCAGCGGCTGACGCAGCGACTTGAACGTCGCCACCATCACCACGTAGACGATGAGGATCGCGGCGAGCATCGCCAGCCCGAGCTGCGAGAACGAGTCCGCCTGCTGCTGGGCGACACCGCCGATCTCGGCACGCGCGCCCTCGGGCAGCGTGACGCTGTCGAGCGAGGCGGTGACCGATCGGGTCGCGACGGCGAGGTCGTCGGATGCCGGCGGCACGGTGATCGTCGCCGTGCGGCGACCCTGCTCGGTCGAGATCGCCGTCGGCCCGTTGCGCTGCTCGACGGTCGCGATGTCCTGCAGCTGCACGATGCCCGTCGGCGTCGGGATCGCGAGCTCCTTGAGCGCCGCGACGGATGCCGGCGGTTCGGGCGTGACGAGGTACACCGTCAGGGCGGTGTCATTGACCTCGATCGATCCGATCTGCTGGGGACGCATCGTGTTGGACACGATCGAACCGACCGCGACCTCCGACAGCCCGCGACCGGCTGCGGCCTCGCGGTCGACGGCGACAGCGATGTACGGCAGCGACGCGGCCAGGTTGCTGGTCACCTCGCCCACGCCGTCGCGACCCTCGAGGTCCTTCATCAGCACGTCCGCGGCCTTCTGCAGCGTGTCGCCGGTGGGCGCGGTGATGGTGACCTCGATGTCGCTGGAGCCGAAGCCGCCGGAGGTCGCGCTGACCGCGACCTCACCGGCGTCCTTCAGCCCGTCGATCTTCTTCTGCACGTCGGCGCGCAGCTTCTCCTGGTCGGCCGAGTCGCTGGTCTGGATCGAGTAGGTGATGCCCGCGCCGCCGGAGAACGCGTCGCGCAGCGCCGATCCGCTCGAGCCGATCGACGCCTGCACGTGCGTGACGCCGTCGATGCCGCTCAGCACCTTCTCGACCTTCTCGGCCGCATCCGACTTCGTCTGCAGGCTCGCTGTCGCGCCGACGTCCTGCGTGACGGTCATGGTGTTCTGACCGGAGTCGCTGAGGAAGTTGATCTTCATCAACGGGGCCGCAGCCAGCGTGCCGCCCAGCACGACGAGCGCGATGATCACCGTGGTCGCGGAGTGCTTCAGCGTCCAGCCCAGAATCGGCCGGTACGCCCTCTGCAGCCTGGTCGGAGGCGCGTCCGGGTGCTCAGGGTCGATGGGGGTCCCGTCCTCGGCGTGCAGAGGCTTGCCCGGCCGGAGGAACCAGTAGGCCAGCACGGGCACGATGGTGAGCGCGACCAGGAGGGACGCGACCATGGCGATCGTCACCGTGATCGCGAACGGCCGGAACAACTCACCCACGATGTCGCCGACGAACACGATGGGCAGGAACACCGCGACCGTGGTGATCGTCGAGGCGGTGATGGCGGCCGCCACCTCCTTGACCGCCAGGCGGATGGCATCGCCCTTGTCCGCTCCCTCGACGTAGTGCCGCTTGATGTTCTCGATCACGACGATGGAGTCGTCGACCACGCGGCCGATGGCGATGGTCAGGGCGCCGAGGGTGAGCACGTTCAGCGAGTACCCGAACGCCTGCAGCCCGATGAAGGTGATCAGCACGCTCGTCGGGATGGAGATCGCCGTCACCAGGGTGGAGCGGATCGAGAGCAGGAAGACGAGGATCACCAGCACGGCGAACACGAGGCCGAGCATGCCCTCGGTGGCGAGCGTTTCGATGGACTGCTCGATGAACGGCGCCTGATCGAAGACGACGGTGAACTCCGCGTCCGGGAACGTGTCGCTCAGTTCGTCGAGCGCAGCGAGCACGCCCTGGGAGACCTCGACGGTGTTGGCCGAGGGCAGCTTGGTGACCGCGATCGAGAGGGCGTCCTCCCCGTCCACCCGCGAGATGGAGGTGACCGGATCCGTCGTCTGCGCGACCTTCGCGACGTCGCCGACAGTCAGGTCGGTGCCGGTCAGCGGCAGGGCCGCGAGTTCCTCGGCGGACGCGATCTTCGAACCGCTCTGGACGGTGAGGGTCTGACCGCCCTCGGTGATCTCGCCGCCCGGCAGCAGCACGCCGTTCTGCTGCAGTGCCTGGCTGATGGCCTGCGTTCCCTGGCGTGCGGCGGCGAGCTTCGCGGCATCCGGAGTGATCGTGATGCGCTGCCCGACGCCCCCGACGATGTCAGCGGCGTTGACGCCCTGGACATCCTCCAGCTCGGGGATGACCGTGCTCTCCAGGTCGGTCTGGGCGGACTCGGAATCCTCGAAGCCGGTGACCGCGATCTGGATCACCGGGAAGTCGTCGATGGAGACGCTCAGTACCTGGGGGGCGACGTCCTTCGGCAGCCCCTGCGAGATGCGGTTGATCGCCTGCTGCATCTTCTGCTCGGCGGTCGCCAGGTTGGTGCCGTAGGTGAAGGTGGCCTGCACGATCGAGGCGTTCGTCGTGCTGGTCGCACTCGTCGATTCGAGCCCCGGCACGCCCTGCACCGCGTTCTCGATCGGCGTCGACACATCGTTCTCGACCACTTCCGGCGAGGCGCCCGGGTAGTTCGTCATGACGATCAGCGCCGGCAGTTCGAGCGAGGGGATGAGCTCCTGCTTGAGGTTGGTCAGCGCGAGCCCGCCGAACACGGCGGCCACGATCGTGATGAGGGCGATCAGCGCGCGGTTGCGCAGGCTCAGGACGGAGAGGTTCGACACGGTGCTCGTTTCAGTCGATCGAGGACGAGGGACGGATGCTGACGCCGAGGACGCCGGCGAATGCAAGCATTCTGCCGCCTCTACATCAGTACATCACGGCGTGAGCAGTGGGCTGAGAGCCGTCAGGTCTCCGTCGAGCAGGAGTCGGCGTCAGAGGGCGGAGCCGAGCGCCAGGCCGGCGGCTGCGGCCGCGACGGATGCCAGCAGCATCCCGACCGCGTTGAGGACGGATGCTCTGCGGGCGCCGTCGCGCCACAGCACCACGGTGTCGATCATGGCGGTGCTGAAGGTGGTGTACCCGCCGAGGAAGCCAGCCCCGATCACGAAGGCGGCGTCCGGCAGCATCCCGACCACGAGTCCCAGAGCCAGCGAGCCCGAGATGTTGATCACCATCACACCCCACGGGAAGCGGGTGCCGGCGAGCCGCGCGATACCGAGGTCGAGGAGGTAGCGCGCCGCGGCGCCGACCCCGCCGCACGCGGCGGCGAGTGTGACGATCAGCGCGCTCATGCGTCGGTCCGCTTCCGCCCCAGACGCAGACCGAGCCCGGCCGCCGCGATCCCGACGCCCAGACTCACCACGACGTAGCCGACCGACAGCAGCGGTGCGGATGCCCAGAGCTGGACGCTGTCGACGGCGAACGCGCTGTAGGTGGTGAAGCCGCCCAGCACGCCCGTGCCCAGGAAGATCCGCAGGTCGGATGCCGGCAGACGTGCGGTGAGCATCCCCAGCAGCAGTGCCCCGACGATGTTCGCCGTCAGCACGCCCGCCGCGGCATCCGGGATCAGCATCCCGAGCCCGAGCCGTGCCGTCGTGCCCAGCGTGCCGCCCAGTGCGACCAGCGCCGCCCGGCGCAGGACGGTGCGCGCCGACGGGGAAGAGTTCACCTGCGTCACTCTAGCCAGTGCCCGACGACCCGCCGGTCCGTTCGCGTCGCGATGACGTTACGTAGACTCGTAAAACGGCTGACCGCTCCACCCCGAACGAGCGCCCAGCGCCAGGAGGACGACGCCCGCGTGCTGACCAGAAGGAACTTCGGATGGCTGCGGCTGCTCGCCGCAGCCGTCTGCGTCGTGTCCCTCACGCACCGGATGCTGTGGGGCATGGGCTCGCAGACCCTGGCCAGCCAGAACTTCTTCGCCTATCTGACCATCCAGTCGAACGTGGCCTTCGCGGCCCTGACGGTCGTGGCGGGCATCACCGCGCTGCGACAGCCCGAGGATCCGGCATGGCTGACCTCCGCCCGCGCTCTCGTGCTCAGCTGGACGATCACCGCCGGTCTCGCCTTCTCGATCATCGTCTGGCAGGCGGGCGTGCGCGGCATCCCGATCACCGTCCCGTGGTCGGACGTGGTGCTGCACTATGTGCTGCCCGCCTTCGCGGTGATCACCTGGCTGGTCGGTCCGGGGCGCACGAGCGCACCGTGGCGCGTGGTGCCCTATGTTCTGCTGTACCCGGCCCTCTGGGGGATCTTCACCATCTGGCGCGGCCGGATCATCGGCTGGTACCCGTACTACTTCCTCGACCCGCGGCAGGTGTCGGGAGTGCCGGAGATGGCCGTCTCGTGTCTGCTGGCGCTGTCGATCTTCGCCGTCGTGGCCTCGACGCTCGTGCTGCTGAGCCGCGTGCCGGTGACTCTGCCGCCGTGGGGACCGGTCAGCTCTCGTCCGCCGACGCCGGCGCGAAGAAGGCGAGCGCCTGCCTGGCGGCGACCTGCGCGTCGCGGTCGCTGAGCCCGGCGAACTGCTCCGCATCGATGCCGCCGACCAGGCCCACCAGCACGGGTTCCCCGGTCTCCGGCAGCAGGTTGATCCACGTGCGGATCGGGCCGTCGCCGCCGACGACGTGCCAGATGGGCTGCTCGGCGTCCCAGAACGGCTCGTCGAAGCGCATCCAGACCGTCTCCAGGGAACCGGATGCCAGCGAGGCGATCGCCCCGCGATGCGCGAACGGCAGGGCAGGGGCGAACTCGATGCCCTGCTGCTGCAGAACGCCCAGGGGTGCGGTCACGACGACGCGATCGAACGAGAGCGCCTCGCCCGTGCCCAGTCGCAGACTGACGCCGCTGTCGTCGTACGCGACGCGGACGACCGGAGACGCGAGCGTGACCTCGAGGTCTTCGAGATGGTGGTCGAAGAACTCGCCGAGGTCCTCGGTCATCCCGGTGAGCACGTCCTCGGCGAAGGCGGGCGGATACCAGCTGGACGCCTTCGCCGGGTCGACGCCGGTGGTGGCGGAGAGCCACGCGAGCGCCGCGGCGAGCGCGGGGTCCTGCGGGTCGGCGCCGTTCTGCTCGAGCGCCGAGGAGAGGGAGACGTCGGCGGGCAGCTCCTTCGCCTTCTCGACGGCCTGTGCGATGGCGTCGCCGTTGACCGTGTCGGTGGCGCCGTCCTTCGACCAGCCCGTCGCGGGCTCGAAGGTCAGCTGCTGGTCGCCGAGGGCTGTCAGCCTGTCGCGCAGCCCGCTCAGCTGCGCGGGGTCGATCAGCCAGGCGCCGAGCTGCGCGGGGATCGGCCATTCGTCGGCGCTCTGGCTGAACACGCGGCCACCCGTGCGATCGCGCGCTTCGAAGATCGTGACGTGGAGCCCGGCGTCGGCCAGCATCCGCGCGGCCACGACCCCGGCCGCCCCTGCGCCGATCACCGCGACCCGGTCCTCCTCGGTGGCCGCCGTGATCAGGGCCAGTGCTGCCGCGTGGCCCGAGTCGACGGCGCCGAGCACCGTGCCGGGATGGGTGGCATCCGTCGCCTCGCCGGCGAAGAAGAGGCGGTCCATGATCGGCTCGGTGAGGAGGTCGCGCTGCTGCGGGTTCGCCCCCGCGGGAAGGTAGCTGACCGAACCGAACGAGTAGGGATCGGTGGTCCAGGCGCTGCGCGCCCAGGATGCCGGTGCGGGAACCCGCGAGGGCGCCGTCGGCTTGGGCGCGGGCGTGGTGGTGCGCGTCGGCTGCGGTTTCGGCTCGGGGGTGCACGACGCGAGAAGCATCGCGACGGCACCGGCCCCGGCGCCGAGCAGCAGAGTGCGGCGAGTGATGCTCATCGTCCAGCCAGACTACCCGGGCGGTGCCGCGTTCACGCCCTGCGCGCGTCACTCGGTCGGGAGGAGAACTCGCCGATGGGAGGAGCCTCAGACCAGCATCCTCCTCCCCAGGCTGAGAACTCCTCCCGACCACGGGCGCGGTACGGCGGGCACGGCTCAGAGGTGCGTGTCCGCGTAGACGCGCAGAGCGTCACGGACGAACTCCGCGCCTGCGGTTCCGCCGGCGCTCGTGGTGTAGTTCGCCGCGAAGCGGGGGTCGGCGACGTACATCTCGCCGAGTCCGACGACGTAGGCCCTGACGTCTCCAACCGGCGTGGCCGCCGGGGTGCCGGGGATGCCGGTCAGCCAGTCCACATGACGGCGGGCGATGTCCTGCGCCTGGTCGGATGCCGGGTCGATGCCGCTCTCCGCTGCCGCGATCCAGTCGCGCCCGAGATCGGCGACCCGCTGCTGCCAGGCAGCGCGGTCGTCGTCGCTCATCCCCCGCCACCAGCGGTCGCTGTCGGCGTAGGCCTTCTTCCCCCACCGCTGCTCGACCTCGTCCTTGTACTGCGTGTGATCGAAGCCGTCGAACATGTTCTCGGCCATGAGTTCCTTCCTCTCTTTCAATGCGGTGATGGTGCTCTCGACGGAGACGATCTGCCGCGCGAGTCGCTGCTGCTCCTGACGGAGCCAGTCGAGGTGCGTCTGCAGGGCTGCTGCCTCGGATGCCGCCGACGCCTGGGGTCCTGAGCCTGTCGCAGGGTCGAGCACCGCGGCGATCTGCGGCAGACCGAGTCCCAGCTCGCGCAGCAGCAGGATGCGCTGCAGCCGCACGAGAGCGGCCTCGTCATAATGGCGGTAGCCGTTGCCGGCGATGCGCGAGGGCGCCAGCAGTCCGATGTCGGCGTAGTGCCGCAGCGTCCTGCTCGTCGTCCCCGCGAGCCGCGCGATCTGCTGGATGGACCAGTCCATGGCATCCGCTCCTCTGTCCCTCGACGACCTCCGCCGATACATCCACCGTAGAAGTTGACGTGACGTCAAGGTCAAGCCGCCGTTCCTGGCAATTCGCCCGGATGCCTTGACGAAGTCGAGATATATCGTGTTACGCTCGCCACACGCGATATATCTCGATGTCGCGATCAACAGGAAGAGAACGACAATGACCGAGAAGTGGCTCATCGCCCCGGGTGAGGAACGCGTCATCGACATCGCCTCCGCGACCCGGCTCAAGGTCGGGCTGGTCGGCGGGCAGGTCGACGTGATCGCGCACGACGAACCCGGCATCCGCATCGAAGTGCACGGCGTCACCATCAAGGACCTGCGCGTCGAGTCCGACGGCACCCAGGTCGAGATCGACCACCCCCAGATCGGCTGGGACAACTTCCTCGAGGTGTTCCGCAACTTCGGTGCCGGTGGCCCCAAGGCCGAGATCAGCATCGCCGTGCCGCGGGACATCGCCCTCACGCTGGGCGTGGTCAGCGCCGGCGCACTGATCTCCGGCATCCGCAACGACGCCAAGCTCAACACCGTCTCCGGTGACGTCATCGCCGACGGCATCAGCGGAGATCTGACGGCCAACTCCGTCTCAGGCGACGTGCAGATCCGCGGACTGGTCGGCTCCGTCGTCGCCAACAGTGTCTCCGGGGACGTGGCCGTGACCGGCACGCTGCGCAAGGCGACCATCGACACCGTCTCGGGCTCCGTGCTCATCGACGCCGTCGGCGACGCGAACACCGTCAACCTCAACACCGTCTCGGGCGCCGTCACCGTGCGCCTGGACGAGACCCTGCCGGCGAACTACGTGCTGCGCAGCATCAGTGGCAAGCTGCTCGTAGACGGGATCCAGCGCTCCAGCGGAGGACCCAGCAACTACAGCGGTCAGATGGGCGAACTCGCCGGCAGCTTCGTCGACGTGCGCGCCAACACCGTCTCCGGCGGCATCACCGTGCTGCGGCGCCCGCAGATCTCGGTCGCCGACGACGCGGAATGGGAGGAATCATGACCCCCGCGGTCTTCTCGCACGGCGATCTGCGACTGTACCTGCTGTCGCTGCTGAACGAGGCTCCGCAGCACGGCTACGGCATCATCCAGGCGCTGACCGATCGCACCGGGGGCACGTACACCCCCAGTGCGGGCACGATCTATCCACGTCTGGCGAAGCTCGAGGAGGAGGGCCTGGTCTCGAAGACCGTCGAGGGCCGCACCACCATCTACGCCATCACGGACGCGGGCCGCGCCGAGCTCGCGTCTCGCGAGGACGATCTCGTCGGCATCGAGGCGGACCTGTCCGACTCGGTTCGCCTGATAGCGAGCGAGGTGCGTCAGAGCGTGCAGGACGCGATGCGCAGCCTGCGAGCCGACCTCGCCACGGCGGCTCAGGAGGAGAAGCGCTCCGCCAAGGCGCGTGCGCGCGCCGAGGGGATGAGCGACGAGCGCGTCACCAGTCGCGAGCACCTGCAGCGCGCGGATGCCGCCGTCAACGCCTTCCGTGCGCAGATCCGCACCGACCTGCGCACGCACGTCGCGAAGGGCGGCACCCTGCCGGCCTCCCTCGTCACCGACCTGGAGCGCGCCCTCGACGACGCGGCCCACGCGGTGACGCGCGGACTGGCGGCGCTCGGCGAGTAGGCGCTACTCCGTCCAGATGTCCTTCTGGTCGTCCGGAACCGGCTCCCCCTGCGGGATCACCAGCACGGGGCGGTGCTGGCGGTGAGCGAGGCGTGCGGCGACCGATCCGGTGAAGAACTCCCGGATCGACTCACCCAGGCCTCGCTTGCGCGTGCCGATCACGATCAGCTGCGCGTCGAGCTTCTCGGCGAGCTGCTTGATGGCGAGAGCAGGGTCGCCGACGAGCTGTCGCGCCGTCCAGGTGATGTCCTCGTTGTCCAGCATCGCGGAGGCACCGCGCTGCACCTCCTCGAACTCGGCGACTCCGGCGTCGATGTTGAGGTCGATCGGCGCGGAGTGCACGTAGCCGTCCGGGTCCTCGAAGGTGACGAAGCGGGTGACATCGACATGGACGACGACCAGCGGCACCTGCAGCAGCTTCGCGTAGCGCACGGCCTCGGTGAGGACGTGGGGCGGCTGTCCGGGCTGCACCCCCACGACGACAGCCTTCTGGAGAGCGGCGTTCTGCGCGGCTTCATCGGATGCTGTGGGCGTGGAATCTGACATGAAGATCGTTCCCCTCACCGGCCGCAGGCGGCCTCAGGCTCTGGCGTGCGTGCTATCCTGAATGCTACTCTTACCGGCCTCACGCCGGTGCCGTGAAAATCATCGGGCGTCGCACAGCCCGCTGCTGAACTCGTAAAAGGGGGTCTCGCGCATGGGCCGTGGCCGTCAGAAGGCGAAGCACACCAAGATCGCTCGCGAACTCAAGGCATACAGTCCTGAGGTGAACTATTCGGCACTCGAGCGTGAACTCGCGCACCCGACCGCCGAGGGTGATCAGTACGTCGACAAGTGGGCTGACGAGTACGAAGACGAGGATGAGGACGAGCTCGAACGAGCCTGATCCGCACCTCCCCGGTCCCTGAGGGGATCGAACGGCAGAGACCCTGGCGACGAGCATCCGCTCCGTCGACCAGGGTTTCGTCGTGTTCTGACGCGGTGATCCGCACCGGCGGCGGGCCCGACCCCACGGCGCGCCTGGGAGAATGGTCGCATGCCCCGCGTCGCCGCCCTGTACCGCTATCCCATCAAGGGGTTCACACCCGAACGGCACGAGGAGCTGACCGTGCAACCCGATGGGCGCATCGCCGGCGACCGGGTGCTCGCGTTCCGGTTCGCGGACGCCGCCGAGCCTGAGCAGCGCGACGGCCTGGACTACTGGCCGAAGTCGAAGGGCCTGGCCCTGGAGGCGTTCCCGTCACTGGCCGCGCTGCGCGTGACGTACGATCACGACGCTCGGCGGGTGCGGATCACGCATGACGAGGCACTGCTGGTCGATGTGGTGCTGGATGCCGACGGGCGCACCGAGCTCACTGAGATCGTCACCGCCTTCGTGATGGACTCCCCGGAGTGGAAGCAGCTGCAGCGCCCGGGCCGCCTGCCCCTCGTGCTGGTCGGCGACGGTGAGCGCGCCCGGTTCCAGGATCGCGCGCAGGGCTTCGTGACCGTGCACAGCGAAGCCAGCGTCGAAGCCGTCGACGACGCCCTGCCGAACAAGACGCCGGGCCTGGTGCTCGACGACAGGCGGTTCCGCTCCAACGTCGTCATCGACGGCGTGGATGCCTGGGACGAGCTGTCCTGGACCGGCGAGGTGCGCATCGGCGAGGTGCGCTTCACCGCCGAGGGTCCGATCGTACGATGCCTGGCCACGCACGCGAACCCCGACACCGGCATCCGGGATGCCCGGGTGCTGACGACCCTCACCCGCGAGATCGGCCTGTCCGAGCCGTCACTCGGCCGGCTGCTGCTGCTGCAGGGCGTGAGCGGGGCGGTCTCCGACACCGGCGGGATCGGCGGTGTGATCCGCGTCGGCGACGAGGTCAGCATCGGCTGATCATCGGTTCAGCGGCTTCGCGCGCGGGAAGGCGCGGCGAAACCGGTCACCACGCCCCGTGCCTGCTCTCCCATTCGTCCTCGATCGTGCGACGGCGTCCGGCGATCATGCCCGCCGGGATCACCGCGATCAGCACGGCTCCGAGCATGAGCAGCGACCACGTCCAGGAACCGCTCACCGCATGCAGCACCCCGAATAACACCGGGAAGACCGACGCGAGGGTGTAGCCGACGCTCTGCACGAAGCTCGAGAGCACCACGGCGGTCTCGGGGGTGCGCGCACGGATGCTGATCAGCACCAGCGCGAGCGGGAACAGCACTCCGTTCAGGCCGAACAGCACTGTCCACAGCACGAGCAGACCGGGCACGGGCGCCAGGATCAACCCGGCGAGGCCGACCACTCCGCCGATCGCGCCCACGAGCACCAGCGGACGCGTGGCCTGCATCCGCACCACCAGCACCGGCACCAGCAGCGACGAAGGCAGCGCGACCGTGCCGAACACCGACAGCAGAAGGCCGGCGGTCGCGGCATCCACTCCACCGATGTCGATGAACACCGCCGGCAGCCACGCGAACGACACGTACGCCATGGTCGACGAGGTCGCGAAAGTCGCCGACAGCGCCCATACCAGCGGGATGCGCACGAGGCGCCCGAAGAGCCGACGATTGGCCGGCGTGGTGGGGATCGGACCCGTCATCGGCTCCCGCGCCGATGCCGACGAATCGTCGCCGGCGGGTCGCCGCCGCACGACGTCGTCCGACCGCGGGTCCTCCGGCTGCGGGTCCTCCGGCCGCGGGTCGGCCTGCGACACGGTGAACCCGGATGCGGATCCTCTCAGCAGCATGAGGACCCAGGGGATCACGCCGGCGAGCGCGAACACGCCCCACAGGGCGATGGAGAAGCGCCAGCCGGCGGCATCCGCCACCGGTACGGCGATCAGCGGCGGCACGAACGTCGACACCGCCATCGCGGACGTGTAGAGGGTCATCATCAGCCCGAGCCTGTCGGGGAAGAACTTCTTCACCAACGGCGGCATGAGGATGTTGCCCATGCCGACGCCCGCGAAGATCACGGCGGTCGTCAGCATCAGCCCCGTCGCATCGCCCACCGCCCCGCGCAGGAACAGCCCCACGGTGATGGTCGCGAGGGCCAGGACGGTCAGCCGCTCCAACCCCAGCCAGCGCTCGAGGATCGGGGTCACCAATCCGAACACGGCGAAGCACACCGGCGGCGCCGCCCCGATCAGACCCACCACGGCCGGCGAGAGCGGGAAGTCCCGCTCGATCAGGTCGAGCATCGGTGACAAGGAGGCCACCGCGGAGCGCAGCGAGAACGCGCACAGCAGGATGCCGAGCACCGCGAGCGCGCGGCCCTGCCACAGCGGCCGTGCACCCATGGCCGTCACGACGACTGCGACTTCTCGACCCACTCCAGGTACTCGGGGGTCACAGTGCCGGTGATATAGCGCCCGTCGAAGCAGCTCATGTCGAGGTCGGTCAGCCCGGATCCCTCGATGACCGCGGCCTTCAGGTCTTCGACCTCCTGGTACACGATCCGGTCGCAGCCGAGCGCTTCGGCGATCTCGGGGATGGTCCGCCCGTGCGCGACCAGCTCGGCCCGGGAGGGCATGTTGATGCCGTACACGTGCGGGTGCCGCACGGGCGGGGCAGCCGAGGCGAAGATGACGGACTTGGCGCCCGCATCCCGAGCCATCTGGATGATCTGAGTGCTGGTGGTGCCGCGCACGATCGAGTCGTCGATGAGCAGCACGTTCTTGCCGCGGAACTCCGTCGACATGGCGTTCAGCTTCTGCCGCACGCTCTTCTTGCGCACGGCCTGCCCCGGCATGATGAACGTGCGCCCGACATAACGGTTCTTGTAGAAGCCCTCGCGATACTCCTTGCCGAGTTTGCGGGCGACCTCCATGGCCGAGGGCCGCGAGGAATCCGGGATCGGCATGACCACGTCGATCTCGTCCAGGGGCACGTGCTTGGCGATCGTGTCGGCCAGCTTCTCGCCCATGCGCAGGCGCGACTCGTACACCGAGACGCCGTTCATGACCGAGTCCGGTCGCGCCAGGTACACGTACTCGAACGCGCACGGGATCAGCTGCGGGTCCTCGGCGCACTGGCGCGTGGACAGCTCGCCGTCGTTGCTGATGAACACCGCCTCGCCGGGCTCCACCTCGCGCACGATGTCGTAGTCCGCGTTCTCGAGCACGAGCGACTCGCTGGTGACGACCCACTCGTCGGCGTCGCCCGGCGCGGCGCCCTTGCGCCTGCCCAGGATGAGGGGACGGATGCCGAACGGGTCGCGGAACGCCAGCAGGCCGTAGCCGGCGATGATCGCGATCACGGCGTACGCGCCCTCGATGCGCTTGTGCGTGCGGGCGACGGCTTCGAAGATCCGCTCCGTATCGAGATCGACGGACGAGGTCGAGGTCTGCAGCTCGTGCGCCAGCACGTTCAGCAGCAGCTCGGTGTCGCTCGAGGAGTTCAGGTGCCGACGGTCACGATGGGCCATCTCGGCGGTGAGCTCGCGGGTGTTGGTGAGGTTGCCGTTGTGGATGAGCACGATGCCGTACGGCGCGTTCACGTAGAACGGCTGCATCTCCTCCTCGTTGGAGGCGGTGCCCTTCGTGGCGTAGCGGACGTGCCCGAGACCCACGCTGCCCAGCAGCGAGCGCATGTCGCGGGTGCGGAACGCCTCGCGCACCATGCCCTCGGCCTTGGCCATGTGCATGATGCCGGTCGGCTCCGCGGTGGCGATGCCGGTGGCGTCCTGCCCGCGGTGCTGCAGAAGCAGGAGCGCGTCGTAGATGTCCTGGTTGACGGGGCCGCTGCCGACCATTCCGACGATGCCGCACATGGAGTGTTACTTCGTTCCGTTCGCATAGGCGCCGACGAGGCGCACGGCTCCACCATCGACGCCCTTGGCGCCCTCTTCGAATTCGCCGTCGGGGCGCGCGCCGGTGCGCACCGTCGCGACCTGCCAGGCACTGATGCCCTGCGAGCCGATCGCCGCGACCACGGCATCCTTGTGCGCGTCGGCGACGACCGCGAGAAAGCCGATGCCGAGGTTCCACGTTCCCTCGGTGTCCACGATCCGCGTGTCGGCGATGTCCGCCAGCACCTCGAACACCGGACTGGGTGCCCAGGTCGCGCGGTCGACCTCGGCCCAGCTGCCCTGGGGCAGGACGCGGGCGAGGTTCGCGGCGATGCCGCCGCCGGTGACATGGCTCAGTGCGTGCACGGCACCGGGCACGGCGTCGAGCAGATTCAGCAGCGGCGTCGTGTACAGACGCGTCGGCTCGAGCAGCACCTCGCCCCAGGTGCGGCCGAAGTCGGCGGCGTTGTCGCCGTATCCGATGCCGGCGTTCGCGACGATGTGACGGACGAGCGAGTAGCCGTTGGAGTGCAGACCGCTCGATCCGAGGGCGATGACGGCATCACCGTCCTGAACGAGGTGCGCGCCCAGCAGGGCATCCGCCTCGACGACTCCGGTGGCGGCGCCGGCCACGTCGTAGTCGCGCGGACCGAGCAGGCCCGGATGCTCGGCGGTCTCGCCGCCCACCAGGGCGGTGCCGGTGGCCGAGCACGCCTCGGCGATGCCGCGCACGATGTCGGCGATGCGCTGCGGGACGACCTTGCCGCACGCGATGTAGTCGGTCATGAACAGGGGCTTCGCCCCCACGACGACGATGTCGTCGACGACCATCCCGACCAGATCCTGTCCGATGGTGTCGTGCTTGTCGATGGCCTGCGCGATGGCGACCTTGGTGCCCACGCCGTCGGTGCTGCTGGCCAGCAGCGGACGCGAGTAGCCGAGCAGCGCGCTGGCGTCGAACATGCCGGCGAATCCGCCGACTCCGCCGAGCACTTCCGGCCCGTGCGTCGCACGCACCGAGGCCTTCATGAGTTCGACGGCGAGGTCACCGGCGGCGGTGTCGACACCGGCCTGAGCGTAGGGATTGGTGGGAGAGGCTGCCACCCTCACAGCCTACCGGCCCACGCGAGTCGCGGACGTCGCGGTTTCCGCTCCGTTCAGCACAGCGGCGGATGCGTGCTCGTGCGCTCTGCTATAGTTGGTGGTTGCGCTCATGCACGCCGTTCTCACCGGCTCAGCGCACACCCACCGGGCCGCTAAGGCCGGATCCGCACCGATGCGGATCCCCCGCCCGGTCAAACGCAGAGGCGGCAGCGTGCCGCCCGCACACGACTCGAGAATCATGAGCAGTACCGACACCTCCGCGCGCTCCGCCGCGCCCAGCCAGATCCACCCGAACACCGACCCGACCGTCGACACGGACCGTACGGACCTCGACCCCGCGAGCACGCCCGTGCTGGCCTGGCGTCAGGCCGACGAGGACGTCTTCGTCGCAACCAACGCCGGCGAGTTCGCCGGCTTCGTCACCGTGGACCGCAACGCGCACATCGCGCACGACAGTCTCAGCCGATGCATCGGCACCTACCCGACCCTGGCCGCCGCTCGCCAGGCGCTGACGGATGCGACGCGCCCGCCATCCCGCCGCCGCGAGAGGCTGCGCCACCGCATCCTCTCCCGTCGTCGCTGAACGCGACCCCGGGTCGCGAGAACCGGATGCGGTGAATCGAGCGCCGCGCGTCGAAGGACCCTACGATGGGGGCCATGGTCGACAAGCCGCAGTGGCTCATCCGCGAGGACGCCGGCACAGCCGTGCTGGTGGCCCTCGGGCTGCGCCAGCTTCTCGGCATCCGCGCCCCCGAGGATCTGCCCACGCTGCGCGGTCTCGATGTGCGCCGACCGGACGCGGTCGACCCCGATGACGCGCTGGAGACTCAGTGGCGCGAGTACTGGGACATGACGGTCGAGCCGCGTGCGCACCGCTCCGACGTCCCGCTCGATCTCGTCGACGGCTTCGACACCCTGGTCGCCCTGCCGACCAGCGGCGCAGAGGACCTGCGCGACGCGATCGTGCCGCATGCGCCGACCGTTCTGCGGTACGCGCAGGACGTGCACAATCGCTACGTCGACTCGGTCAGCTCCTCCGGCGGGGCGTACCGCGCCTACGCGAGCGCGATCGCCGAGTTCGAGCGCGAGGTCGGCCGCCGAGCGCACTCCTTCGAATTGAACGTGCAGGTGCTGCCGTTCTCGCAGCGCGGCATCTGGTGGATCGGCGCCCTCAGCGTCGCCGTCACCGACGGGCTGCGCCGGGACGTGGTGGCCTTCGATGCCGCCATGCGTCCGGTGATCGCCGAGCTGGCCTAGCGGCGACTCCGACTACTGCTGATCCGGGTCGAACTGCTGACCCGGGTCGGCGATGTGCTCGTGCTCGACGCGCACGACGCGCGTGTGCCTGCGCGCCACCCGTTCGAGGATCAGCGCGACCGCGCCGCCGAGCGCGATGCAGATCGGCACCGTCCACAGCAGGGCGAAGCCGAAGACCTGCCCGGGGGGATAGATGACGTCGACCACGGCGGACTTCTCATAGCTTCCGACGGCGGTCAGGATGCCGGCGACGATCACGCCGAGCGCGGCGCCGAGCCCCAGGAACACGCCGAAGCGCGGGACCGGACGGATCCGGGCCTCCACGGTGTGGGTCTCTGCGTTGCGCGACATGCCTTCATTCTCCCACGCCGCATCTGTGTCCGCCCCCTCCCCTCCGTTCTGTCCTCTCCCTTCTCGTCCCGTATCCCGTTCTCCTCTTTCGGACCACGACGAGGGAGCGAGGGAGGTCAGGGGCGGAGGGGAAGCAGGTCCGACAGGTCGGCGCGCACTCCGGATGCCGTGACGCGGCCGGCGGCGACGGCATCCGCCCACCGCTCGCCTCCGGTGGCCAGTGCGATCCAGGTCGCGGCATCCATCTCCACGACGTTCGGCGGAGTGCCGCGGGTGTGCCGGGGCCCTTGGACCACCTGCACGGCACCAAACGGCGGCACGCGCACCTCGACGCTGTTGCCCGGCGCCTTCTCGTCGAGCAGCTGCAGCAGATACCGCACAGCCGTGGCGATCGCCTGCCGGGGCGCGTCTCCGGCAGCGACCACTCCGAGCGCAGCGCGCCCGTCGCTGACGTCGATCTTCCGCCCGGCCATGCTGACAGGCTACGCTCCCGCTCTCGCCCCTATGTCGACGCGGCGGGCATAGAGTCGATGGGGATGACTGCGACGGATGAGAACACGGAGACGCTGCGCGGCGCACGCGCCGAACTGATCGAGGCCGCCCGTTCGGGCGGCGAGTGGATCCCGCAGCTCCCGATGTCGGCGGACGTCCTGATTCCGGCATCCGTGCTCATCCTGTTCGGCCGGCTGGACAGCGTCCCCGCCCGCACCGACGATCTGACCGTCGCCGCCGACCTCGACGTGCTGCTGCAGAGGCGCGCGGCGACGCTGTCGTCGCATCCGGGCCAGGTGTCGTTCCCCGGCGGTGGGCGCGAGACGGCGGATGCGGATGCGGTTGCCACGGCCCTGCGCGAAGCGCAGGAGGAGACCGGCCTCGAGCCCGACGGCGTGGAGGTGCTGGCAGCCCTGCCGGAGATTCCCCTGGCGGTGAGCAATTTCCTCGTCACCCCCGTGCTCGGCTGGTGGCGCAAGCCGTCGCGCGTGGCGGCGGTGGATCACGCCGAGACGGTCGAGGTGTTCCGCGTTCCGGTCGCGCAGCTGATCGACCCGGCCAACCGGTTCACGTCGACGCTGCACCGCGACGGCGTGACGTACAAGGGGCCCGCATTCGACATCGACGGCACCATCGTGTGGGGCTTCACCGCGGGCATCCTCGATGCGCTCTTCGACGCCACCGGCTGGGCACGGCCCTGGGACGCATCCCTGGAACGCCCCGTCACCGTCTGACGCCGACCGGGCCCGCGTCACCGGGCCACCGGAACAGCATGAGAGCCAGGGGCCCGGAACGGTAACCGTCATCGGGCCGCCGGTAGGCTTGCGGGCATGAAGATCCTGGTCCTCGGCTCCGGCGCGCGCGAGCACGCGATCATCCTGTCCCTGCGGTCGGAGGAGTCCGAACACGAGATCTTCGCGGCCCCGGGCAACGCCGGAATCGCACACGATGCCACGATCGTCGAGGTCGACCCGCTCGACGGCGCCGCCGTGGCCTCCTTCGCGAACGAGCGCGGTGTCGACCTGGTCGTCATCGGTCCGGAGGCTCCTCTCGTGGGGGGTGTCGCGGACGCGCTGCGCGAGCGCGGCATCCCGGTGTTCGGTCCGGGGAGGGCCGCGGCCCAGCTGGAGGGTTCCAAGGCGTTCGCGAAGCGGATCATGGATGCCGCCGGCGTGCCGACCGGACGGGCGGTGCGCGCGGCGTCCGTCGCCGACGTCGAAGCCGCCTTCGACGACTTCGGCGCCCCGCACGTGGTGAAGGCCGACGGTCTCGCCGCAGGCAAGGGCGTGATCGTCACCACCGATCGCGCCGAAGCGCTCGCGCACGCCGAGCACTATCTGTCCGCAGGACCCGTGCTGGTCGAGGAGTTCCTGACCGGACCGGAAGTCTCCCTGTTCTTCCTCAGCGACGGCGACACCGTCCGCGCTCTCAGCCCCGCCCAGGACTTCAAGCGCGCGCTCGACGGCGACGGCGGCCCCAACACCGGCGGGATGGGCGCCTACTCCCCCCTCCCCTGGCTGGCCGATGACTTCGGCAGCGTCGAGGCGTTCGTCACCGAGGTGACCGACACCGTCGCGCTGCCCGTGATCCGCCGGCTCGACGCCGAGGGCACCCCGTTCATCGGTCTGCTCTACGCCGGCCTGATCCTCACCCCGGCCGGCGTGCGCGTGATCGAGTTCAACGCCCGCTTCGGCGACCCCGAGACCCAGGTCGTGCTGCCGCGCCTGCGCACCCCGCTGTCACGGCTGCTGCTGTCGGCGGCGTCCGGGCACCTCGAGGACGAACCGCAGCCGGAGTTCTCCGACGAGGTCGCGGTCACGGTCGTGCTCGCGAGCGAGGGCTACCCCGAGGCACCGCAGACGGGACGCATGATCGAGGGCCTCGCCGAGGCGGCATCCGTCGACGGGGTCTCGATCGTGCACGCCGCGACCGCCGGACCCGACGCGCCCGGCGGCGCGCTCATCGCCACCGGAGGCCGGGTGCTGAACGTCGTCGCGACGGGAGCGGACTTCACGGATGCCAGGGCCCGCGCCTACGAGGCGCTCGGCCGCATCTCCCTGGAGGGCGCGCACTTCCGCCACGACATCGCGGCGCGCGTCGCGGAGTAGTCCGCTCCACTCCATCCGTCCTCGTCAGCCCCACACGTGCCGCGCGACGGCATCCGTTCGCCAGGTCGCAACGGATGCCGCGCCGCGGCGCCTTGAGCGGCATCCGTTGCGACCTGAACGGAGGTCGTCAGGTCCACCGGTCACGGCATCCCGGCGCGCCGATCCGTCAGAGGCTGACCCAGTACTGGCGGACGCGCGGGCGGCCGGGCTCGGCGGCATCGATCGTGGCCTGCAGGACGCCTCCGGCGCCCTCGATCGTTCGGTACGAGCCGGTGTTGTCCTCGTCGCAGGTCAGCATGACCCGGTCGTAGCCCTGCTCCCGCGCGCGGTCGAGCACGAGCTTCAGCGCGCCGCGGGCGATCCCCTGACGACGACGCGACGGACGCACGGAGTAGCCGATGTGGCCGCCGTAGCTGCTCAGCCAGTCGTTCAGTTCGCGGCGGAACGCGATGAAGCCGACCACCTCGCCGTCGTCGGTGATCCAGAAGTAGTCGCACGGCACGTGACCGTCGGGCAGCTCGGCGCCCGGACGGCCGTACAGCTCGGACCTGGCGACGATCTCCTCGCACGCGGCGCGGTCGGGCACGACCCCGAGCTCCAGTCCGGCGCCGTCGATGTGCACACCGCCGAACTCGGTCACCGTGGCGGCCCAGGAGGCGAAGAATTCCGTGGACGGGGCGGCGAGGGCGAGGTGCATGCGTCCATCCCATCACGGATGGCGGATGCTCTCAGCCGCGGCGGACGAAGAACCAGTTGGCCAGGATCCACCCGACCACCAGCGCCAGGAACGTGCCCAGCGCGAAGAAGCGGGGCAGCGCGTCGACCTGCACGATCGCGAAGACGACCAGCTGCGCCGCGCCCAGCACCAGCGCCAGCACTCCGACGACGGCGAGACCCCGCACAGCCGCGGCGCGGTCGCGCTCGTCGGCGTACTCGAGTGCGTTCACGCGCTCGAGGTCGCCCGAGCCGGCGCAAGCGCATGTTCGATCGCTTCGGCGTTCCCGGTGTCAGCCTGCTCGGTCAGACCGTGCTGCCCAGTCAGATCACGTCGGGGATGATGGTTTCGTTCGGCGCCAGCCGCAACGCCGTGATCTTCTGGCAGGTCATCTCGATCATCCTCTGGGCGCTGCTCTTCGCCCTCATCGGCATGGGCGGCGTCGCCCTCTTGCGCTGAGGGCCGGCATCCCGACACGACCGACGCCGGTGCGGTGGACGGATGCCGGGGACGGATGCCGCCGGCTCGCCCCGCTCGGCCCGACGGTTCAGCTGCTCAGCGCGAAGCTCTGCGGCAGCACGTCGGGCGAGAGGGCGTGCTCGACCGCCAGGACAGCCGCACCCAGCACCGCCGCACGGCCGGCGGTCACCGACTGCGCGATGGTGAGGTGCTCGCTGGACAGCGGCGTGGTGCGCGTGTAGACGACCTCGCGGACCCCGGCGATGAGATGCTCGCCGACGCGGGCCATCGCACCGCCGATCACGATGAGCGAAGGATTGAGCAGGCTGACCGAGGTGGTGAGCACCTCCCCGAGATCGCGACCCGCCTGGCGCACCGCCTGGATCGCCTCGAGGTTGCCCTGTTTGACCAGCTCGACCACGTCGCTGCCGTTCGAGGCAGGGAAGCCGCGGCTGGCCAGGTCCCGGGCGATCGCCGGACCGGAGGCGAGTGCCTCCAGGCAGCCGCGGTTGCCGCACGGGCAGGGCACATCAGCACTGCGGGCGACGCGCACGTGACCGATGTCGCCGGCCGTGCCCTGGGCGCCTCGCAGCAGCCGACCATGCGAGATGATGCCCGCTCCGATGCCGGTGGCGACCTTGACGAACATCATGTGGTCGATGTTGGTCCACGCGAAGGCCCGTTCGCCGAGAGCCGAGATGTTCACGTCGTTGTCGACGAGCACCGGCACCTCGAGGTGCTGCTGCACCCATCCGGGCACGTCGAACCGGTCCCAGCCCGGCATGATGGGCGGGTTCACCGGCCGACCGGTGGGATGCTCCACCGGCCCCGGTACGCCGACGCCGACCGCCGCGACGCGATCACGGCCCAGGTCGAGGGAGCGCACCAGTCCCGCGGCCGTCTCGACGGCCCAGCTGAGCACCTCCTCCGGGCCCCGGGCGACTTCGAGCTCGCCGGTCTTCTCGGCGAGGATCGTGCCGGCCAGGTCCGCGACGGCGACAGTGGTGTGCGAGGCTCCGATGTCGACCCCGATGACCACCTTCGCCTCGGGGTTCAGCGCGAACTGCGACGGAGGCCGTCCCCCGGTGGACGCGGCGTCGGCCACCGGACGGATGAGGCCCCGGTGCATGAGCTCCTCGACGCGCGCAGCCACCGTCGACCGCGCGAGGCCGGAAGCCTTGGCGAGCTCGGCGCGGGTGCGCGGAACTCCGTCGCGGAGCAGCTGGAACAGCTCCCCGACACCTCCGTTGCTCGCATTGGTCGGCATTCGTCTCCTGTCAGTGTTCAGGGCCGCGCAGAGACTTCTGCCTTACCGGGGCAGTCTACGCGTGCGACTCGGCAGAAGTCGGGCGGCCGCCCTTCCGCACGCGCTGCACCGCGAACCGCTGCTGCAGCAGCACGGCGACGACGATGATCACGCCCTTCGCGATCGCCTGCAGCGACGAGGACATGTTGTTCTGCACGAAGACGTTCTGCAGCACCGCGAAGATGAGGACGCCGAACACCGTGCCGGTGATCGTGCCGCGTCCGCCGATCAGCAGGGTGCCGCCGACGACCACGGCGGCGATCGCATCGAGCTCGTAGAGGTTGCCGTGGGTGGAGGTTCCGGCGTTCGTCCTGCCGAGGATCATCACCGCGGCGATGCCCGCAGTGAGACCGGCCAGCGCGTAGAGCCACATGATGTGACGGTTGACCTTGATGCCGGCCAGGCGGGCGGCCTCGAGGTTCCCGCCGATCGCGACCGTGCGCCGTCCGAAGGTCGTCCGGTTCAGCAGCAGCCAGCCCGCGACGGCGACGAGCGCGAAGATCCAGATGAGGATGTCCACCCCCAGCAGATCGATGTTCATCGCCTTGAGGAACTCGCGGTCCGAGACCACCAGGGTGCGGTTGTTCGCCAGCACCTCGGCGAGCCCGCGCGCGCCGACCAGCATGGCCAGGGTCGCCATGAAGGCCGCCACCTTCCCGTACGCGATGACGACACCGTTGATCAGGCCCGCCCCGGTGCCCACGAGCAGCGCGACGATGACCGTGACGATCCAGTGCGACGACGTGGCGATGTCCTGGATGGCGGCGAGGGAGCCGACGACGGACGCGAGGGCGAGTACGGCGCCCACGGAGAGATCGATGCCGCCGGCGATGATCACGAAGGTCATGCCGATGCTGATCACCCCGGTGATCGACGCCTGACGCAGGATGACCAGCGCGTTGCCGAAGTTGAAGAAGTTGTCGAATGCCGTCAGCATCCCGACGGCGACGATGGCCAGGAGCGCGAGCACCAGGCCGAAGTTGCGGCCGGCTGCGCCGGAGAACAGCGACCGGCGCGGCGGAGCCGCCGCGCTGTCGGCCACGGGGGTTCGGGTCTGCTCGCTCACGCGGGGGTTCCTTTCATGACGAGATCGAGCACGCCGTGCTCGTCTATCTCAGAAGCAGGGAGAGAGGTGAGAACGCGACCGTCTCCGATGACCAGTACACGGTCGGCGAGACCGAGCACTTCCTCGATCTCGCTGGAGATGATGACGATGGCGTGACCGTCGGCGGCCAGCTTGCGGATGAGGCCGTAGATCTCAGACCGAGCACCGACGTCCACGCCGCGGGTGGGCTCGTCGAGCAGCAGCACGCGGCTGCCGTGCGCCATCCAGCGCGAGAGCAGGATCTTCTGCTGATTTCCGCCGGAGAGCGTGCCTGCGGGCAGGTCGGGGTCGGCGGGGCGCAGCTCCATCGCCTCGATCTGCTGGCGGGCGATCCGACGCTCGGCGCGCTCGTCGAGCCACCCGCCGGTGGCGAGCTTGCCGAAGGTGGGCAGCATGATGTTGCGGAAGATCGCCTCGCCCAGGACGAGACCCTGCGATTTGCGCTCCTCAGGACTCAGCCCCATCCCGGCGCGCACCGCGGCGGGAACCGACCCGCGGGGCAGCGGCTCCCCGTCCACGAGCACCCGTCCGGAGGACGCGGAACGGGCGCCGTAGACGGTCTCGACGATCTCGGATCGGCCCGAGCCGACGAGCCCGGCCAGTCCCACGACCTCGCCCGCGCGCACCGAGAACGAGACGTCCTCGAACACTCCGTCCAGCGTGAGACCCTCGACCTCGAGCAGCACCGGCGCATCAGCGGGGATGGGAACGGCGGGAGGGAACACGTTCTCCACCAGGCGGCCCGTCATGTGCTTGATCAGCGCCTGGGTGGGGGTATCCGCCACGAGAAGGTTGCTCGCCGTGCTGGCGCCGTCCTTGAGGACCGTGATCCTGTCGCCGATCGTGCGGATCTCCTCCAGGCGATGCGTGATGTAGATGACCGCGATCCCCTGCGCGGTGAGCTCCTTGACCACTTCGAAGAGCTTGCGCACCTCCTCGGAGCCGAGCGCCGCGGAGGGCTCGTCCATCACGATGAGCTTGATGTCGTGGGAGAGCGCGCGAGCCATGCTCACGATCTGCTTCTCCGCGGAGCTCAGCGAACCCACCTCGGCGTAGGGCGAGAGACGTTCATGGCCGAGTCGCCTCAGCAGTGCTCGCGCCTGTGCCGCGGTGTCCCGGCGGCGGGTGAATCCACCGCGCGCGATCTCGTGACCGAGGAAGATGTTCTCGGCCACGGTCAGATCGTCGACGACGTCGAGCTCCTGGTACATGGTGGCGATGCCGAGGTCGATCGCCGCCTGCGGGTCGCCGATCGTGACGACTTCGCCGTTCCAGAGCATCTCTCCGGCATCCGGCTGATGCACCCCTGCGAGTGTTTTGATCAGGGTGGACTTGCCGGCCCCGTTCTGGCCGAGCAGGCAGTGGACCTCGCCGGCGCGGATCTCGAGATCCACCCCGCGCAGGGCGCGCACCGCGCCGAAGGTCTTCTCGACCCCGCGCATCTCCAGTAATGCCGGAGTCTGGTCATCTTTGATCACACGAGGAACATAACATGTCGTCTCATCCACCGCGAGCACTCCGGGGGAACGCGGTCCGGCGAGCGCGTTCCGCCGGACGCGAGCGCGAGCCCGCCCACGATCCGCGTGATTCTGAGGGTCAACATACTTTTGCCGAGGATTGGCCAAAAGCTGTACATATGATTCGGTCTTCTGTTACCGTCTCCCTGAGAGTGCTTCGCGAATTCTCGGTTCGCACCGCACGCACCTGCATCATCTTTCAAGGAGGAAACGACATGCTCAGCATGCGCAAGCGCGGGCTCCGCCCGCTGATGGCAGGCGCGGCAGCGCTGTTCGCCATCACCCTGGTGGCCGGCTGCACCAGCACCGCCGACGACAGCACGCCCGACCGTCAGGGCACCACCAGCGACGAGAACAAGGCATCCGGCGACACCGTCGTCATCGGCTGGTCCGGCCCGGAGGCGGACCACGGCTGGCTCGGTGCCATCAACACCGGCGCGATCAATGCGGCCGAGAGCTTCGACGACGTCGAGCTGCGCCAGGCCGAAGGCACCAACGACGCCAACGCGCAGATCGCCGCCGTCGAGAAGTTCATCAACGACGGCGTCGACGCCATCGTGCTGCTGCCGACCGACGGCGCCGCCCTCACGCAGGCGGCGCAGAAGGCGATGGATGCCGGCATCCCCGTCATCAACGTCGACCGTGAGTTCTCGAGCACCTTCGCCTCGCGAGCCACCATCCTCGGCGACAACTACGGCATGGGCGTCAGCGCCGGCACGTACATCTGCGAGCAGCTCGACGGCAAGTCCGACGCGGTGGTCGCGGAGATCGCCGGCATCGATTCCCTGCCGCTGACCCAGGACCGCTCTCAGGGCTTCAAGGACGCCCTGGACGCCTGCGGTCTCGAGGTCGGGCCCCGCGTCGCGGCGGACTTCACCGTCGCCGGCGGCGAGTCCGCGGCGTCGCAGCTGCTGTCCGCGAACCCGAAGATCGACGCCATCTGGAACCATGACGACGACCAGGGCGTCGGCGTCATGGCGGCGATCGAGTCCGCGGGCCGCAGTGAGTTCTTCATGGTCGGCGGCGCCGGAAGCGTCAACATGATGGATCGCATCAAGGCCGACGACAGCGTCGTCAAGGCGACGGTCATCTACCCGTCGACGCAGGCCGCCGACGGCATCGCGCTCGCGCGCCTCATCGCCCAGGACAAGACCCTCAGCGACCTGGTCACGCCCAGCGTGCCGTACCGCATCGTGCTCGATGCGCCGGTGGTGACCAAGGAGAACGTCGACGAGTTCATCAAGCTCGCCTTCAAGTCCTGACCCTTCGTCGGGGGGGCGCCCTCGCCGGCCCCCCCCCGACGCATTCCTGGAGAGAACGATGACGAAATCACTGCGCGTGGCGATGATCGGCCACGGATTCATGGGAGCGGCGCACTCCGTGGGCTGGCGGCAGGCGCCCGCCGCGTACCCCCTGCCCCTCACCCCGACGATGGCCGTGCTGGTGGGTCGCGATGCGGAGAGGACGGCGAGCGCCGCGGCCCGCTGGGGCTGGGGCGAGACGGCCGCCGACTGGCGGGCGGTCGTCGAGCGCGACGACATCGACGTCATCGACATCGTCACCCCCGGCGACTCGCACGCCGAGATCGCCATCGCCGCGCTCGAGGCCGGCAAGCACGTGCTGTGCGAGAAGCCGCTGGCCAACTCGGTCGCCGACGCGCAGCGGATGGCCGATGCGGCAGCATCCGCACTCGGCGTGTCCATGGTCGGATTCACCTACCGTCGCGTGCCCGCCGTCACCCTCATGCGCGATCTGATCGCCGACGGGCGCATCGGGACGGTGCGACAGGTGCGTGCGAGTTACCGTCAGGACTGGCTCGCCGATCCGCAGGCCCCCATGACCTGGCGGCTCGAGAAGGACAGGGCGGGCTCCGGCTCTCTCGGCGACATCGGCGCGCATGCGATCGACATGACCCAGTTCGTGACCGGGCAGACCGTCGACCGCGTCTCCGGCGTGCTCGAGACACTCGTCTCCGAACGCCCGCTGATGGGAGAGTCCGTGGGACTGGGCGGCCGTGCCGGAGCCGGCACCGGCACGGTGACCGTCGACGACCTCGCGCTGTTCACCGGACGCCTGTCCTCGGGCGCGCTGGCATCGTTCGAGGCCACCCGCTTCGCCACCGGTCGCAAGAACGCCCTCGAGATCGAGATCTCCGGCGACCGCGGTGCGCTGTACTGGAACCTCGAGGACCTGAACACCCTGCATCACTACGACGCGACGAGCGCAGCGGGCATGCAGGGCTTCACTCGCATCCTGGTCACCGAACCCGAGCATCCGTACCTGTCCGGCTGGTGGCCGAGCGGTCATATGCTCGGGTATGAGCACGGGTTCTCGCATCAGGTGAAGGATCTCGTCGAGGCGATCGCCGCGGGCACGGCCCCGCTGCCGAGCTTCGACGACGGACTGCGCGTGCAGCGCGTGCTGGACGCCGTCGAGCGCAGCGCGACCGACGGGTCCGCCTGGACCGACGTCTGACCCGATCCACCACCACGATCCGACACCCGCACGGGTGCCCTGACAGAGAGAAGGACGACGATGTCACGACCGATCACGCTGTTCACCGGCCAGTGGGCCGACCTGCCGTTCGAAGAGGTGTGCCGGCTGGCCGGCGAATGGGGCTACGACGGACTCGAGATCGCCTGCTGGGGCGACCACCTCGACCCCTGGCGCTGGGAGGACGACGCCTACGTGCAGGGCCGCCTCGACATCCTCAAGCGCAACGGACTGAAGGTGTGGGCGATCTCCAACCACCTCAAGGGTCAGGCCGTCTGCGACGACCCGATCGACGAGCGCCACCGCAACATGCTCTCCGATCAGGTGTGGGGCGACGGAGATCCCGAAGGGGTGCGGCAGCGTGCCGCCGAGGAGATGAAGCACACCGCACGGCTGGCGGCCAAGCTGGGGGTGAAGACCGTGACCGGCTTCACCGGCTCGTCGATCTGGAAGTACGTCGCCATGTTCCCGCCCGCCACCGACGAGATGGTGGAGGCCGGGTACCAGGACTTCGCCGACCGCTGGAACCCCATCCTCGACGTCTTCGACGAGGTCGGGGTGCGCTTCGCGCACGAGGTGCATCCGTCGGAGATCGCGTACGACTACTGGACCACCAAGCGCACCCTGGAGGCGATCGGACACCGCAAGGCGTTCGGCCTGAACTGGGACCCGTCGCACATGGTGTGGCAGGACATCGACCCGGTGGCGTTCCTGTGGGACTTCCAGGACATCATCTACAACGTGCACTGCAAGGACACCAAGAAGCGTCTGTCCAACGGACGCAACGGACGCCTCTCGTCGCACCTTCCGTGGGCCGACCCGCGACGCGGCTGGGACTTCATCTCCACCGGTCACGGAGACGTGCCGTGGGAGGACGCGTTCCGGATGCTCAACGCGATCGGCTACGAGGGCCCGTTGTCGGTGGAGTGGGAGGACGCCGGGATGGATCGTCTCGTCGGCGCCCCGGAAGCTCTCGAGTTCGTCACGAGGCTGTCGTCCTACCGACCGTCCGACGCCGCCTTCGACGCGGCGTTCTCGACCCGCTGAGAAGGCGGGCACCCGGGGGGGGGAAGGATGAGGGCCGCTCGGCACACCGGGCGGCCCTCATCGCGTCATCCTGTCAGCGCAGCTCGTCGGCGGTCTTGCCCTTGTAGCGGCCGATGAACACGGCGGCGATCAGTGCCACGACCATGACACCCGCCGGCAGCAGCATCGACTGCGCCATTCCCGCCGAGAAGCCCTCCACCACGGCCTCGGGCATCTTGCCGCCGCCGAAGCCGGTCGGCGCCTGATCGAGTCCGGGCAGGTTCGCTTCGAGGCGGGCCTGCATGAACGCGGCGATGGCGGAGGAGCCGACCACCGACCCGATCGTGCGGGTGGTGTTGTAGATGCCCGCTCCCGCGCCCGCCTGACGCGGGGGCAGGTTCCTGGTGGCCTCGGTGGCCAGCGGGCCCCACATGCCCGCGTTGCCGATGCCGAGCAGCGCGGACGGCAGCAGGAACATCCAGGTCGGGGTGTCGACGTTCATCAGCGCGGCGTTCCACAGCACGCCCCCGGCCACGCACAGCAGACCGGGGATGAGGATGAATCGCGGGTCGACCCTGTCGAGCAGGGCGCCGGCGAACGGTGCCAGCACGCCTGAGATGACCGCCATCGGGATCATCAGCAGCGCCGACTCGGTCGGGGTGAGCCCGCGGGCCAGCTGCAGGAAGAACATGAACGGCAGGGACATGCTCGTCACGGTGAAGCCGACCGCCGCGATCCCGAGGTTGGATGCCGCGAAGTTGCGGTCGCGGAAGAGCACGAGCGGCACGAGCGCCTCACTCCTGGTCTTCCACTGCTGCAGGACGAACACGATCAGCAGCACGAGGCCGGCGCCGATCAGCCCCCAGACCGAGATCGGGCCGGAGATCGTGCCCCAGTCGTACTTCTCGCCCTCCTGCAGCCCGAACACGATGAGGAACAGGGCGGCCGCGCTGAGCACCACACCCACGTAGTCGAAGCGGTGCTCATGCGTCTGCAGCCTCGGCACGTAGATCCACGCCAGCACGAAGGCGGCGATGCCCACGGGCACGTTGATGTAGAAGATCCACTCCCAGCCGAACGCGTCCACGAGCAGACCGCCCATCAGCGGACCGACCAGGGTCGCGACACCGGCGGTGGCACCCCACAGGCCCATCGCCGCGCCGCGCCGCTCGGGCGGGAAGGTGCGGGTGATCACCGCCATGGTCTGCGGCGTCATGAACGCGGCGCCCAGCCCCTGAGCGGCCCGCGCGACGATCAGGCCCTCGAGAGAGCTGGACAGGCCGCACCACAGCGAGGCCGCAGTGAAGAGGACAAGTCCGATCAGGTAGATGTTCTTCGGTCCGAACCGGTCGCCGAGCCGGCCGGTGATCAGCAGCGGCACGGCGTACGCCAGCAGGTACGCACTGGTCACCCACACCACGTTGTCGAGGTTGTTCGTGTCGGGGTCCAGTGCGGCCTTGATGGCGGGGTTCGCGACGGAGACGATCGTCGTGTCGACCAGGATCATGAAGAAGCCGATCACCAGCGCCCACAGCGCCGGCCACGGACTCTGCGGCCTGTGCCCGGCCGCATAGGTGCCGGTCGACGGCCCGGAGGGGGCTGATGTGCGGTTCGAAGCGGCGTCAGTCACGGCGCAACGCTACTCCAGATCACGGACATTCGAACTCGGCATCCGCTCTGGTGCCCCGATCCGCGGAGGTCGTCCCGATCTGCGGAGGAGCCCGGCAGGAAGGTCCGCAGATCGGGACAAGGTCGGCGGATCGGGCCCGGTGCGGGCTGCCGGTCACGTTCTGCAGGCGCCGCCCGTCGGATGCGATGATGGACGGGTGAGCTCACCACTTCAGATCCCCGGCTGGCGGCACCTCTACTCGGGCAAGGTCCGCGATCTGTACGCCTCGGAGGATCCCGCCGACACCCGGATCCTCGTCGTGGCATCCGACCGGGTGAGCGCCTTCGACTTCGTGCTCTCCCCCGGCATCCCGAGCAAGGGCGAGCTGCTCACCACCCTGAGCACGTGGTGGTTCGACCAACTCGACGACGTGCCGAACCACATCGTCGAGGGGGAGATCCCGGATGCCGTTGCCGGCCGGGCCATGCTCGCGATGGCGCTGGAGATGCTGCCGATCGAGTGCGTGGTGCGCGGATACATCACCGGCTCCGGCTGGGCGGAGTACGTGCACAGCGGTACGGTGTGCGGCATCCCGCTTCCCGCCGGACTCAAGAACGGCGACCGGCTGCCGCAACCGCTCTTCACGCCCGCCTACAAGGCGCCGATGGGCGAGCACGACGAGAACATCAGCTTCGAGAAGGTGGTCGAACTGGTCGGCTCCGAGCGGGCTGCCCAGCTGCGCGACACGTCCCTGTCTCTGTACGCGCGCGCCGCCGCGATCGCCGAGGAGAAGGGCCTGATCCTCGCCGACACGAAGTTCGAGTTCGGCACGGACGCCGACGGCGTCCTGCGCCTGGCCGACGAGGTGCTCACGAGCGACTCCTCGCGGTACTGGGATGCCGAGACCTGGAAGGGCGGCGCGACGCCGGAGCAGCGGATGGCCAGCTTCGACAAGCAGATCGTGCGCGACTGGCTCGCCGCCCACTGGGACAAGCAGGGCGAGCCTCCCGTGCTGCCGGAGGAGATCGTCGAGAAGACCGCCGCGCGCTACCGTGAACTGATCGAGCGCCTGGCCGGTTGAGCATCCCCCGCTGAGCTCTCCTCGCGGGCGCCCGTCGGCCGAGAAGGGGTGCATCGGCCGTGATCACGGCGGCCCGAGAGAACCGATAGTGTTTCCTCGGTCGGGATCCCGGCCTCATCCCGACTCCCGAGGAGCACCCATGCCGGTGTGGAAGATCCACGGCGACGGCCGCAACGTCGCCCCCGACACAGTCGTCCGTCCCGAAGAGCGACTGAACTGGCCCGCCACCTTCGCGATCGGCGCGCAACACGTCGTCGCCATGTTCGGCGCGACCTTCCTCGTGCCGATCATCACGGGTTTCCCCGTGTCGACGACGTTGCTGTTCTCGGGCATCGGCACCCTGTTGTTCCTGCTGCTGACGCGCAACCGCCTGCCCAGCTACCTGGGCTCGTCCTTCGCGTTCCTCGCTCCCATCACCGCGATCAATGCCGGGCAGGCGCTCGAGACGCCTCAGCAGATCACGCAGGCGCTCGTGGGTGTCGTCGTGGTCGGCGTGCTGCTGGCCGGCATCGGCTTCCTCGTGCAGGCCGTCGGCGTGCAGTGGATCGACAGGTTCATGCCGCCCGTTGTCGCCGGGTCCATCGTGGCGCTGATCGGCTTCAACCTCGCGCCCGCCGCCTGGAACAACTTCACGCTGCAGCCCGAGCTCGCGTCGGTGACCCTCGTGTCGGTCGTCCTGTTCAGCGTGCTGTTCCGCGGATTCCTGGGCCGCATCTCGATCTTCCTCGGCGTGGTGGTCGGGTACATCGTGGCGATCGTGACCGGCCAGGTGACGTTCGCCGGCATCGAGGACGCCGCGTGGATCGGCCTGCCCGAGTTCCACCTCGCCGCACTCGCCGACCCGGCCGCCTGGCTGTATGTCCCGATGTTCCTGCCGGTGGTGCTCGTGCTCATCGCCGAGAACGTCGGCCACGTCCGCGGGGTCGCGACCATGACCAACGACCCGTCGATCAACCAGCACACCGGCCGCGCACTCGTCGCGGACGGTCTCGCCACCACACTCGCCGGCGGGTTCGGCGGTTCCGCGACGACCACCTACGGCGAGAACATCGGCGTGATGGCCGCCACTCGCGTCTACTCGACCGCCGCGTACTGGGTGGCGGGCTCAGCGGCCATCCTGCTCGCCTTCTCCCCGAAGATCGGTGTGATCTTCAACTCGATCCCGCCGGGCGTGCTGGGTGGCGTGACCACGGCCCTGTACGGACTCATCGGCGTCATCGGCATCAAGATCTGGGTCGACAACCGCGTGGACTTCTCCCGGCCCGTGAACCAGTACACGGTCGCCGTGTCCTTCGTGATCGCCGTCGGCGGCTACGCGATGAGCTGGGGTGCGTTCCAGCTCGGCGCCATCGTGCTCGGCACGGTCGCCGCCCTGCTCATCTACCACCTGGGCAACGCGATCGCTCGCTGGCGCCGCTCCGGCGCGGATGACGGCGGACCCATCCCCGCCGTCGGGCCCCTGGGCGGCGACCCCGAACCCGCCGACGCCTGAGCCCAGGCGCTGAGCCCGCCCGTGCGGGAGGAGTTCGCACGATCGGGAGGATGGCTCCTGCGCGCGGACTCCTTCCGTTCGGGATTCGTCCTCCGGTGCGAGTGGGCGCTCCCGCCGCTGTCAACCCCGAGGCTCCGGCGCGGCACTCGCGCTAGTTTCGTCGCATGGATGATGTGGCACAGCTCAGCGACACCGTCCGCGCGCGTGGACTGCGGGTCGCCGTCGCGGAATCATTGACTTCCGGGACACTGGCCGGCACCGTCGGCCAGGGCGAGAAGGCGAGCGAATGGTTCGCCGGCGGGATCGTCGCGTACATGATCGACACGAAGGAGCGCCTGCTCGGGCTCGAACCGGGCACGGACCCCTGCTCGGCCGAGTGCGCAGAGCAGCTGGCGCGGGGGGCGCGGAAGCTGTTCGACGTCGACCTCGCCGTATCGACGACCGGTGTCGGCGGCCCGGAGCCAGACGGCGGACACCCGCCGGGCACGGTCTTCCTGGGCTGGGCAACGCGCTCGGACGTCGGGCACCGGCAGCTGAACATCGACGCCGACCCTGAGCAGGTGCTTGCGGAGACCATCGACGCCGCCCTCGGCATGCTCGTGCGCCACGCTGCCGACCTCTGAGCCCTCGCACCGAGCGGATGCCGGTCACGGCGCCTCCGCATCGGGCCGGGTCGCCGTGCTCTGCACCCACCATTACTGGGACACGCTCCGCGCGGGGGCTCAGCAATGGCGGGTCCGTCGCAGCAGCACCCACCATTACTGGGACATGCCACACGAACACCCACCCTTACTGGGACACGCTCCGCGCGGGGGCTCAGTAATGGCGGGTCCCCGACAGCTGCACCCGCCATTGCTGGCCCATGCGATCCAGGTCGGCGCATGTCCCCACGGGCGTCAAGACGGACGTCAGGACCGACGTCAGGACCGACATCAGCGGATGCGGTCAGCCGATGCGCCCGAGCACGGCATCCGCCGCGATCATCTCGCTTACCGACGCCTGCTGATCCAGCACGCCCGCACGGTGCGCGGCGACCGGGGTCTCCATTTTCATGGCGTCCAGCACGGCGACGGCGTCGCCCTCCGCCACCGTCGCACCGTCGTCGACCAGCCACCGCACCAGCGTGCCCGGTGCCGGCGCGCGCAGCTCGGCGGGGTCGGCAACGGGGGCCGCATCGGAACGGGATGCACCGGATGCCGCAGCACCGGCGAAACCGGCGAGCAGCGCCGTCGGCAGTCCGAGCATCACGCGACGGCCGTCGATCTCGACCGGGAAACGCTGCAGGCCCGCCTCCGACACGGGAGCGGGACGCAGCTGCGGCTCGAGCCTCGGAAGGAGGGAGCTCTCGATCCACTGCGTGTGCACGGCGAATCCCGTCGTGGCGAACTCGGGCTGCTCGATGGCGAGCCGGTCGAAGCCGATCACTGTCGCGGGACCCTCGACGACCAGTTCGCGCAGTGCGCGGCCCGCGCGCACGAGGGCGGCGTCGCGCGAGTCGGCGAAGACGATGAGCTTGGCGATCATGGAGTCGAACGCCGGCTGCACGGCATCCCCCGCCTCGATGCCGCTGTCCCAGCGCACGCCGGGGCCACCGGGCACGCGCAGCAGGTCGACCGTGCCTGGGCTGGGCAGGAACCCCCGACCGGGATCCTCGGCGTTGATGCGGAACTCGAACGCGTGGCCGCGCGGCTCGGGCGTCTCGGTGAGCGAGATTCCCTCGCCGAACGCGATGCGGAACTGCTCAAGGACCAGGTCGACGCCGGTGACCTCTTCGGTGACCGGATGCTCCACCTGCAGGCGCGTGTTGACCTCGAGGAACGAGAGCGTGCCGTCGGCCGCGAGCAGGAACTCGACGGTGCCGGCGCTGCGGTAGTCGACCTCCGCGCAGATCAGGCGGGCCGCCTCGTGCAGGCGCTCGCGCTGTTCGCCGGTGAGACCGGGTGCGGGCGCCTCTTCGATGAGCTTCTGGTTGCGGCGCTGCATCGAGCAGTCGCGGTCGCCCACGACGATGACCCCGCCGCGGCCGTCGCCGAGCACCTGCACCTCGATGTGCCGCGGGCTCTCCAGGAACCGCTCCACGAAGCACTCGCCACGTCCGAACGCGACGATGGCCTCTCGCGTGGCGGCGTCGAACGCGTCGGCCACCTCCGACAGCTCGCGCACGACCTTGATCCCTCGCCCGCCGCCGCCGAACGCGGCCTTGATCGCGATCGGCACACCGTGCTCCTCTGCGAAGGCCACGGCCTCGGCCGGGCCCTCCAGCGGATGGTCGGTACCGGGGGCCAGCGGCGCCCCGACGTGCTGGGCGATGCGCCGGGCGGTCATCTTGTCACCGAGCTGCTCGATGCTCTCCGGCGACGGGCCGATCCAGATGAGTCCGGCGTCCTCCACGGCGCGCGCGAAGTCTGCGCTTTCGGAGAGGAATCCGTAGCCGGGGTGCACGGCATCCGCACCGCTGCGGCGCGCGGCGTCGAGCACGGCGGCGATCGACAGGTAGGTCTCGGGGGCGGTCGATCCGCCCAGGCCGACGGCCTCGTCCGCCAGGCGCACGTGCAGAGCATCCGCATCCTGATCGGCGTATACCGCGACGGACATATATCCGGCCTCGGCGCAGGCGCGGACCACGCGAACGGCGATCTCGCCGCGATTGGCGATCAGGATCTTGGTCATGAGGTGCTCTTCTTGTCGGTGGATTCGGTGGCAGCGTTCGGTCGCCCGGAGCCCGCGGGTGCCGGATGGCGTGTCGCCTCGCGGCGCGCCGCCTCGGGGCCGGTTGCTCCGGACGACGGAACCCGAGCGGTGGGCGCGGAAGGGTCGACGACCCGGAAGCGAATGCGCGCGCCCGGGGGCAGCTGACCGGCGAGGTCCAGGCAGCGGTCGGTGAGCGCCGCGATGATCGGGTAGCCACCGGTGAGCGGGTGATCAGGCAGGAACAGCACGGGCTGCCCGTTCGGCGGCACCTGGATCGCCCCGGTGACCGCGCCCTCGCTGGGCAGCTCGCCCGAGACCGCGCGCTCCAGGGCCGTGTCGCCGTGCAAGCGGATGCCGACCCGGTCGGAGCGGCCGGTGACCGTCCAGTCCTGCCCGGTCAGCGTCTGCAGCGCGGCAGGCGTGAACCAGTCGTCGCGGGGCCCGAGTGTGATGTCCAGGGTGACGAGATCGCCGGATGCCGGCAGCGCGCGCGCCGGCGGATGCGGGTCGACCGCGTGCGGGGCATCCGGACCGATCCCGACCACATCGCCCGCGGCGAGTGGGGCCGGGCCGACTCCGGCCAGGGTGTCGGATGCCGTGCTGCCGAGGGCCGGCACGGCACGGATGCCACCGCGGACGGCCAGCACATACCGCAGACCGTTCACGGGGTGGCCGAGCACCAGCTCGTCCCCGTCGACGACGGCGAACGGCGCACCGTGCGGGATCGGGCGGCTGATGCCGACGGCATCCGTCAGCGTCAGCTCGCCGACGGCCCCGGCGACAGCGGCGACCCCATCGCCGCGGAACCGCAGCGCCGCACCGCCGACGCTCTCCAGCACGGCCGCGCCTGGATCGTTCCCGACGGCGCGGTTCGCGTCCCTCAGCGCGGTACGATCGGCGGCTCCGGATGCCGAGACGCCCAGCGCCGCGTGCCCGAAGCGCCCGAGGTCCTGCACCAGCAGCTGCAGGGAGGGACGGACGACCTCGACCTGGGCTGAGGCCGCTCCGGTCTGCGACCCGTCTCGCTGGGCTCGCTGGACCACCGGCGAGGAGACGACTGTCTCCCGCCCGGCCCGCTCGAACGTGACCAGCGTTCCCGGTGACAGCAGGGCGGGCGGGTCGCGGTCGATGTCCCACATCGTGGCATCCGTGCGTCCGATCAGCTGCCATCCGCCCGGGCTCTCCCGCGGGTACACCCCCGTGAACTGGCCGGCGAGCGCGACGGATCCGGCGGGCACGCGCGTGCGCGGAGACGAGCGACGCGGCACGTCGAACAGCGGATCGCTGCTGACGGTGTAGCCGAAGCCCGGAGCGAATCCCGAGAACGCCACCTGCCAGTCGGCCGCGAGATGCCGGTTCACGACCTCGTCGGCGGACACCCCGAGCAGCCGGGCGACCTGGTCGAGATCCTCGCCGTCGTAGCGCACCGGAACGGTGACCTCGCCCGTGTGCGGCGCATGCTCGGCATCCACGTCGGTCGCCTCGAGCACCGACGCCAGTTCCTCGGTCGAGACCCGCAGGGGGTCGAAGCGCACCAGCACCGTACGCGCTCCCGGAATGCGTTCGAGCACGCCCGGCACGCCGTCCCACGCGAGGTTCAGCCTCATGGCCTCGTCGAGGTCCGCCGCCTCCACGAGCAGCGCGCGGTCGGAGGCCGTGAGGATGCGCATCAGAGCACGTACTCCGCGTCGGGCACATCGGTGATGAACATGTGGCCGGGGGAATGCGTCACGGCGAACGGAGGCCGCGATGCCATGATCGCCGCCTGCGGGGTGACCCCGCAGGCCCAGAACACGGGGATCTCACCGTCGCGCACCTCGGAGGGATCTCCGAAATCGGGCTTGTCGAGGTCGATGATGCCCAGCGATGCGGGGTCGCCGATGTGCACCGGTGCTCCGTGCACGGCCGGGGTGCGGCCGGAGATCTGCACGGCGTCTGCCACGCGGGAGGCCGGGATGGGCCGCATCGAGACGACCATCTCGCCGCGCAGCCTGCCCGCCGGGACGCAGCCGATGTTCGTGCGGTACATGGGCACGTTGCGGCCGAGCTGCTGGTGGCGGATCGGGATGCCGGCATCCGCCAGCCCGTTCTCGAACGTGAAGCTGCAGCCGATGAGGAAGGCGACGAGGTCCGGGTGCTCCGCCCAGGCGCCCGTGGCATCGGCGACCTCTTCCGCGAGCTCGCCGTCGCGCCAGATGCGGTACCGGCCGATGTCGGTGCGGAGGTCGCTGCCCGGCGCGAGCGCGGATTCGACCTGCCCCTGCTCGATGACCTCGAGCACCGGGCAGGGCTTCGGGTTGCGCTGGGCGTACAGCAGGGTCTCGAAGGCCCAGTCGGCGGGAACGGCGATGAGATTCGCCTGGGTGAGTCCGGCGGCGACTCCGCTGGTCGGCTCGGCCAGTCCGTCGCGGTACGCCTGTCGCGCGGCGCGCGAGGCCGCGAGCTGATCGGGGGTGGCGAGGACGGTCATGTCAGGCTCCGGCGGTCGCGAAAGGCGCGATGGTGACACCGGCCTCCTGCAGCATCCGCTTGGTCTGCGTCGCCATGGCGATCGCACCGGCGCTGTCGCCGTGCACGCAGATCGACTGCGCTTCCACGCGCACGTCGGTGCCGTCGATCGCTCGGATCAGACCGGACTCGGCGAAGCGCACCATGCGCTCGGCGACGGCCCGCGCGTCGTGCAGCACCGCCCCCTCCTGCGTGCGAGAGACGAGCCCGCCGTCGGGCAGGTAGGCGCGGTCGGCGAAGGCTTCGGCGGCGACCTGCAGACCCGCCTTCGCCGCGACGTCGAGGACCACCCCGCCGGCGAGACCGAGCAGCACGAGGCTCGGATCGATCGCCCTGATCGCGGCAACCACGTCGGCCGCCTGGCGCTCATCGCGGGCGATGGTGTTGTACAGGGCTCCATGCGGCTTCACATAGGCCACCGAGCCGCCCACCGCGCCGGCCAGCCCCGCCAGTGCGCCGAGCTGGTACTCGACGTGCGCCTGCAGGGTCGCCGAGTCGATCTCGACATTCGTGCGCCCGAAGTTCTCGTAGTCGCGATAGCCGGGGTGCGCTCCGATCACGACGCCGTTGCCGACGGCCGCAGCGAGGGTCCCGCGGATCCCCTCAGGGCTGCCGGCGTGGAATCCGCACGCCACGTTCGCGCTCGTGACGATCTCCAGCATCGCCGCGTCGTCGCCGACCACGCGGTCGGGCGTGTTCTCGCCGAGGTCCGAGTTCAGATCGATGGATGCCATCTCATTCTCCGTTCCGTACTGCTGATGCCAGCCTGCCAGGTGGCCGGCGGTCAGGCCCCGACGCCGAGGAAGGCGAAGATCGGGCCGACCGAGACGATGCCCATGTACCAGGTGAGCAGGGTCACGAGCGTGCCGGCGATGAGCAGCACCAGCGGGTACTTGCGCGTGCCGAGGAGGTCGCGGCGGAACCAGCCGATGTACATGAACACCGTCAGGCCGATCGGCAGGATGAGTCCGTTGAAGCCGCCGACGAACACCAGGATCGCCGCCGGTGCGGTGCCGATCGAGAGATAGACGATGAGCGAGACGACGATGAAGCCGACGGTCGCCCACTGCAGCGACCAGCCGCCCAGGAAGCGCTGGTTGAAGCTGGAGAGGAAGGATGCCGACGTGTACGCGGCGCCGATCACGGAGCTGAGCGCGGCGGCCCAGAAGATCGCGCCGAAGATGCGCAGTCCGGCATCGCCGAGAACGGCGCCGAACGCCTGGCCGGCGGGGTTGGCCGCCTGACCGGAGAGGTCGAGGGTGACGCCGGACGCCACCACGCCGAGGATGGCGAGGAAGAGCACGTACCGCATGATGCCGGTGACGAAGACGCCGTTGGCCGCGGCACGCATGACGGGTCCGGCATACGCGGGTCCGGTCTGGCCGGAGTCGAGGTAGCGGTGCGCACCCGAGTAGGTGATGTAGCCGCCCACCGTGCCGCCGACGATCGTCGTGATCGTGGCGAAGTTGATGCTGTCGGGGAGGATCGTCTGACGCAGCGCATCGCCGACCGGCGGGTTGGAGACCACCGCCACGATCACGGTCATCAGGATCATGCCCACGCCGAGGATGACGAGCACGATGTCCATCACGCGGCCGGCCCGCTTGATGAGGAAGATGATGATCGCCAGTGCGGCCGTGAGCAGCCCGCCGATCTTCGGGTCGACGCCCAGCAGGGCGTTCAGCCCCAGGCCGCCACCGGCGATGTTGCCGATGTTGAACGCCAGCCCGCCGATGATGACGAGCACGGCGATGACGTGGCCCGAGAAGGGGATGGCGCTGTTGGCCAGCTCACCGGCGCGCTTGCCGGACGAGGTGATCATGCGCCAGATGTTCAGCTGCACCGCGATGTCGATGATCACCGAGATGAGGATCGCGAAGGCGAAGGAGGCGCCCATCGTCTGGGTGAAGGTGGCGGTCTGGGTGATGAAGCCCGGGCCGATGGCGCTGGTGGCCATCAGGAAGATCGCGCCGATGACGGCGCCCCGGCCGACGCGCTTCTTGACGGATGCCAGGCGCGCCTGGTCCTCGGCAGAGAGCGCTGCGGGTGTCTGCTCGGACATGGGAATCCCATCGTCGTTGGTGGGTGACGGATGACACGGGCGTGTCGGGTGCCATCGAGTGTAGAACACATCCCCAAGAATTGTTCAACAATTTCTCGTTCGCGCGCGGACGGACCGTACGCTGTTCCCATGACGACCCACGTGCCGCTCGCCGACCTCCTGCGCGAGCGGATCATCGACGGCGACTTCGCCCCGGGGTCGCGCCTGTCGGAATCCGCACTGGCGGAGCAGCTCGCGGTGTCGCGCAACACCCTGCGGGAGGCGTTCCGGGTGCTCGCCGAGCAGGGGCTCATCGAGCATGTCCCGCATCGCGGAGTGTCCGTCGCCTCGCCCGGCATCGCCGACGTCATCGACATCTACCGCGCCCGTCGCGTCATCGAGTGCACGGCTCTGCGCCAGTCCGAACCGGAGCATCCGGCCGTGCAGCTCATGCGGGACTCGCTGGCGGATGCCGAGGAGCACCTTCCCGCCGAGGACTGGCGACGTGTCGGCAGCGCCAACATGGCGTTCCACGATGCGATCGTCGCGCTGGCCGACAGTCCCCGGCTCGCGCGCACGTATCGGGACGTGGCGGCCGAGCTGCGTCTCGTCTTTCTCGAGATCGACGACCCGCGCGCCCTGCACGAGCCGTTCGTGCGCAAGAACCGCATGGTGCTGACAGCGCTGCTCGAGCGGGGGCCGGAGGCGGCGGCCGACGAGCTGGAGCGCTACCTCATGGCATCCGAGCGCACGGTGCTCGGCGCCTTCACCCGGATGGGCAAGGGCTAGGCGTCAGGGCGCCGGAGCCGACCCGCGCACGATCAGCTCGGTCGGAAGGATCGTCAGCGCCGCGGGATGCTTGCCGGCGAGCTCGTCGATGATGAGCCCCGCGAGGATCTCGCCCTGCTGGAACATGGGCTGACGGACGCTGGTCAGATCCGACGCCGCTGCGAGCGCCGAGTCGTCGAAGCCGATCACGGCGATGTCCTCGGGCACGCGCATCCCCGCGGAGCGCAGCACGTCCATCGCGCCGCGCGCCATGAGGTCGCTGGCGACGAAGACCGCGTCCGGTCGCTCCGGCTGCGCGAGCAGCCGATGGGCGGCATCCGCTCCGCCGCGCTCGCTGAAGTCGCCGTCGATGACCCCGGCGGGTTCCAGCCCGGCATCGGCGAGAGCCGACAGGAATCCGTCCCGGCGATCCACGCTCACCGCCATCGACAGCGTGCCGGTGATGGTCGCGATGCGCCGTCGGCCGAGCGCGATCAGGTGACCGGCGGCGTCCTTCGCGGCCTGCACGTTGTCGACGTCGACGATGAGGTCGCGCTCACGCACGCGAACGGGGCGCCCTCCGAAGACGACGGGGACGGCGTCGGCGATGCGCTCCACGAAAGAATCGCTGGCGTGGTGCGAGACGATGATCGCGGCATCCACACCGCCGTTGCGCACGAAGCTCGTCATCTTGTCGCCCGGGTCATCGCTTGCGATGAGCAGGTTGAGGATGTAGTCCGACGGGGCCAGGCGGCTGCTGATCCCGGCGACAACGGATGCGAGGAACGGGTCGCCGAAGAATCGGGTGGTGTCCTCGGGGACCACCAGTCCGATCGCGTGGGTCTGCCTGCTCGCCAGCGAGCGCGCAGCGCGGTTCGGCGCGTAGTGCAGGTCCGCGATCGCCTTCTGCACCGCGGCGAGCGCCTCCGGACTCACCGCGGTCGACCCGTTCACGACGCGCGAGACGGTCGAGCGGGAGACGCCGGCTGCGGCGGCGACCTCCTCGATCGTGGAACGGGGCATCGGTGCTCGATTCGTACGGGGCCCTTCGACAGGCTCAGGGACCTCTGGGGATGGGCCCTTCGACAGGCTCAGGGACCGGTGGGTCAGATCGCGCGGGCCGCGATGATGCGAGCGTACTCGCGGCCGCTCTGCTTGATCGTGCGCTGTTGCGTCTCGTAATCGACGCGGACGATGCCGAAGCGCTTGGCGTACCCCCAGGCCCACTCGTAGTTGTCCAGCAGCGACCAGTAGAAGTAGCCGCGCACGTCGGCGCCCTGCTCGACGGCATCGAGCGTCGCCGCGATGTGATCGCGCAGGAACACGGCGCGGTCGGCATCCGCCACCTCGCCGTCCTCGCCCACCTCGTCGTCGTACGCGACGCCGTTCTCTGTGACGTACAGCGCGACGTCGGGCGCGTACTCCTCGGCGACGCGGACGAGCAGTCGGGTCAGCCCTTCGGGCTGCACCTCCCAGCCCATGTCGGTGCGCGGCAGGCCGCGCTCGACCCAGTGGATGCCCTCGTGCGACGGGAACGGCGAGCCGGTGGGGCGCTGCTGCCCTTCGGTCTCGTGCGGGTTGCCCTCGGCCTGGGGCTGCGGATGCCCGGAGAGCAGCTCGCCGTGGTAGTAGTTGATCCCCAGTGCGTCGAGCGGCGTGGAGATGGCGTCGAGGTCCTCGGGCCGCACGGCATCCTGCCAGTCCGCGACAGCCGACGGGTCGACCTCGCGGATGTCGCGCACGATGTCCGCCGGGTAGGTGCCGCGGAAGATCGGGTCGAGGAACCACCGGTTGAACTGCCCGTCGATGCGGCGGGCGGCATCGACGTCGAGCGGGTCCGCCGGGTCGGCGGCATCCGCCACCGTCAGGTTCAGGGTGATGCCGAGATCGAGCCCGGGGGCTCGCTCGCGCAGCGCCTGCACGGCCCGGCCGTGCGACAGCAGAAGATGGTGCGATGCGAGAAGTCCGTCGCGGATGCTGGTCCGCCCCGGAGCGTGCACACCGGCCGTGTAGGAGAGGAACGACGAGCACCACGGCTCGTTCATCGTGGTCCAGTGCTGAACGCGGTCGCCGAGGGCGTCGTGCACGCTCAGGGTGTAGTCGACGAAGCGGTCGGCCACGTCGCGGTTGGTCCAGCCGCCCGCTTCTTCGAGCGCCTGCGGCATGTCCCAATGGTGCAGCGTCAGCCACGGCACGATGTCGGCATCCAGCAGCTCGTCCACCAGCCGCTTGTAGAAGTCCAGGCCCTGCGCGTTGACAGCACCGCCGTCCGGACGCACCCGTGACCAGGAGGTCGAGAAGCGGTACGTCTGCAGACCGAGTTCCTTCATGAGCGCGACGTCGTCGGCGTAGCGGTGATAGTGATCGCAGGCGACATCGCCGTTGTCCGCGTTCACGACGGCACCCGGCACGCGGGAGAAGGCATCCCAGATGGATGCCGTACGGCCGTCTTCGAAGGCGGCGCCCTCGATCTGATACGCAGCGGTGGCGGCACCGAACAGGAAGCCCTCGGGCAGAGATCGCGTCATGATGCCATCATGCCATGACTGCCTGGGAGCGCTCCCACGATGTGTCACCGGTCCGGAAGGGCAGACGAATCACGTCCGGTAGCCTGGGCGAGTGAACCCCGAACTGGCCCGTGCCGAGTCCTTGATCCGCTCGATCCCCGACTACCCGGCACCCGGCATCCTGTTCCGCGACATCACCCCACTGCTGGCTGATGCCGCCGCGCTGAACACCACCACCCGGGCGCTCATCGAACCGTTCGCGGGAACCTTCGACGTCGTGGCGGGTGTCGAGGCACGCGGCTTCATCCTCGCCGGCGCTGCCGCGATCACGGCGAACACGGGCTTCGTGCCGATCCGCAAGGCCGGGAAGCTGCCCCAGCCGGCGGCATCCGTCGACTACGCACTCGAGTACGGCATCGCCACCGTCGAGATGCACGACGACCTGCCCGCGGGAACCCGCATCCTGCTCATCGATGATGTGCTCGCCACCGGCGGCACCCTCGCCGCCGGTCGGCGGATCATCGAGCAGCTCGGCTACGCCGTCGCCGGGGTCAGCGTGCTCTTCGAGATCGCCGGGCTCGGCGGTCGCGACGTGATCGGCGACGTGCACACGGTCTTCCGCTCGGCCTGAGCCCGATCAGCGAACCGCCGGCGGTCTGGCGATGTCGGCGGGGGCGTCTCCCCGCTCGATCGCCGCACGGATGGAGGCCGCCGCATGGGCGAGGCTGCTGACCGCGACCAGTTGGCGCGCGCGGGCGTTCACGGCGAGCAGCATCCGCCTCGCCACCTCGTCCGGCGATGTCGTCGAGCCGAGCGCGGCCACGTTGCGGCCGGCCAGGGGCTCCAGCGCGTCGGCGTACTCCATCAGCTCGTCGACGTCGTAATCCAAGCCGACCTCCGCGGCCTGAGCGAGCGCGTAGGCGAGGCCGCGCTCCGCGGCTCCGGGGTAGCCGCGCCAATCCCGCTGCCGCATGAGCTCGAACGTGCGCTCCCGGTACTCGGCGAGATCCGGGTCGTCGGCGACGGCGTCGGGGACGCGCAGCACGAACGCCTGGCAGGCGTCCATCACGACCAGGATCGACGAGTCCTCGGCATCGATCACCTCGGTCAGCGACCGGATCTCCGCGATGGACGCCCGGTACACGTCGCGCAGCGTGAGGATCAGACGCACCCGGTCGACATGACGCTCGTCGTAGACGGCGGTGGTGCGATTGCGCAGTCGACCGGCGGGCAGGATCCCCACCCGCATCCAGTGCTTGAGCGTGGTCGTGCTGATTCCACTGCGCTTCGCGAGCTGCCCGAGCTTCACGTCCGCTCCCTCCATCGGGACGTCCTGCAGCCGCACCGAATTGGAGAGCGATTCTCCCTCCCGCTCTCCACGATGCGTCCCCTCTTCGAAGACTCTAGCCTGCTGGCGTGGGGACTGCTCTCGGCGCGGGGGGCCATGCCGAGCGCTCGAGGACTGGGGACGCCTCGACGGGCCGGGGTGGGAACTCGAGGGGTGCGTGATCCACCCGGCCCGTTCACCCGCCCGGTGTCGTCCGCCCGGTAACCGGTCAGAGGTTGCGCTCGGACTGCCGCTCGCGCGGGCCGCCCACCTCCTCGGGCAGACGGTCGATCGGCACGACGACGATGTCCTGCACCTTCCAGTCCACATCTATGCACGCGTCGCGCGCCGCGGTCAGCTGCTCCAAGGTGGGCATCCGCCCGTCCACGGGCACGACGAACGACTCCACGTGGAAGACGTGGCCCTGGTCGCGGATGCGAGATCCGGCCTGGTCGACCCACGGAAGCCCTCGCAGCAACTGGTCGATCTGCTCCGCGACCGGGTGCGGCTCACCGTCGTCGAAGGTGGTCGCCGTCGTGTCCATCAGGTCCGTGATGGCGGCACGCATGTTCTTGACGCCATCCCAGAGGATGCTTCCCGCGATGAGGATGGCAGCGGCGGCATCCGTCCACCACAGGCCGACCCCGATGCCCAGCACCCCGACGATCGAGCCGACCGCGGTCATCCAGTCGGCCTTGTTCATGTCGGCGTCCGCGTAGAGCACCTTGTCGTGCAGTTGCTCCGCGAGCCGCATCTTGACGCGTCCGAAGTAGATCGGCAGCGGGATGGTGAGCGCCAGCGCACCGACCATGAGCCAGCCCAGCCAGACCGGCTGACCGAACAGGACGACGGTGCCGATGGGCGGATGCTCGGCGGCGATCAGTCCGCTCGCGGAGTCGATGATGAGGAATGCACCCATCGCGAAGAGTGCCACCCCGGCGACGAGGTGAGCGACTCCGACCGCGCGATGGTAGCCGTACGGGTATCTGCCGTTCGGCGCCCGGTTGACGATGCGCACGGCGAGCAGGAAGGCCACCGGCGGCGCCAGGGAGAGCAGGTCCTCGACCCACGCCGCCTTCATCGCCTGCGAGTTGCCCATCACCAGGTAGATCATCGTGATGGCCACCGCCAGGAACGCCAGCGTGAACCACTCGATGCGCACCGCGGCGCGCAGCGCCTTCTCCTGCTGTTCCGGCAGTTCGGTCCTGCCGAAGCGCGTGGTCATGATCCGGCCTCCTCATGCAGGAACGTCTCCAGCTCGGTGAGCAGGGCGTTCTCGCCCATCCGGACGATCATGACGTGCTTGCGGACGCCGTGCGGCGTCGGCCGCTCGGCATAGGGGCGCGTCACCGCTCCACGATCCGCCCAGGGCGTGTCATCCAGGAACCCGCCCACGACCAGATCGAGCTCCCCGCGCTCCAGCGCGGCGACCAGGTCGGCTTCGCTGCCGGTGGTCCACCGCACGTCGGCATCGAAGCGCTCGGCGAACTGCAGGATGAGATCGGGCTCCAGCCCACCGGGCGCGTCGTCCTGGTCCACCTCCACCCAGGGAGGATTCTCGGTGGCACCGGCGCGGAGCGTGCCCTCCTGCACCCGCTGCAGCGTTCCATGCGGGTCGGCGGGGATCTGCATCCCGCAGCCGGTGAGCGCGACAGCGATCAGCGCGAGACCCATGAGCGCGAGCCGTTGTCTTCTCATGGCCCGAACCTAGCCAAAGCATCCCGCGGCGGCATCTCGGAGCCGCACCCTTGACAAATACGCGTCGACCTGGCCGTCGCGTCCCACGACGCGGTGCACGGCGGGAGGGGCGATAGACTGGGGCCATCCCGCCCGCGACTCCCAGGAGCCCGCCATGCCCACAATCGTCGTCGACGTCATGCCCAAGGCCGAACTGCTCGACCCGCAGGGCAAGGCCGTCTCCGGAGCCTTCGCCCGTCTGGGCGTCGAAGGCTTCAGCCAGGTCCGCATCGGCAAGCGCTTCGAGCTCACCGTCGACGGGGAGGTCACCGACGAGGTGCTCGCCGAAGCCCGCCGCCTGGCCGAGGACGTGCTGTCCAACTCCGTGATCGAGGACGTCGTCGGCGTCGAGGTCGCCCCGTGACCATCCGCATCGGGGTCATCACCTTCCCCGGTTCGCTGGACGACCGCGACGCCCAGCGCGCCGTGCGCATCGCCGGCGCGGAGCCGGTCGCGCTCTGGCACGGTTCGCACGACCTCGAGGGCGTGGACGCCCTGGTGCTGCCCGGGGGGTTCAGCTACGGCGACTACCTGCGCTCGGGAGCGATCGCGGCGCTGTCGCCGATCATGGCCGAGGTCAAGGATGCCGCGGCATCCGGCATGCCCGTGCTGGGCATCTGCAACGGCTTCCAGATGCTCGTCGAGGCGCACCTGCTTCCCGGTGGACTGATCCGCAATGACCACCAGCACTTCGTGCGCCGCGACCAGAAGCTCACCGTCGAGAACAGCGACACGGCCTGGACCAGCGCGTTCGAGCAGGGCCAGGAGATCGTCATCCCGTTGAAGAACGGCGAGGGCGGCTACATCGCCGCCGATGACACGCTCGACCGGCTCGAGGGCGAGGGCCTGGTCGCGTTCCGCTACGCCGGCGTGAACCCGAACGGGTCACTGCGCGACATCGCCGGTCTCACCAACGAGCGCGGCAACGTGGTGGGCCTCATGCCGCATCCCGAGCACGCCACCGAGCCCGGCTTCGGACCCGACACACACCACGCGATGCGCTCGGGCGTCGACGGGCTGGGCTTCTTCACCAGCGCGATCGCCGCCGTCGCGGCCGCCGCCGCCTGATCCCCGGGCCGCTTTCCGCCTCCCCCGGGCCGCTTTCCGCCTCCCCCGCGCCGCTTCCCGCCTCCCCCGCTTCCCGTCGGGGTGTGGCGAGACGCGGCGGTCAGATCCCGGCGGGCGGCCAGACCCCGATGATCACGGCCATCACCAGGATGGTGACGAGCTCGTGCGCGATGTTCAGCGTCGTCAGCTTCGTGGACCTGCCCTCGAAGGCGTCGTGCGTGATCAGACGCGCGGCGGTGAAGCCCGCCCAGAGCGTGACCGCCGTGACGACAGCGGCCCAGAAGTACGCCCCCTCGTAGAAGTGCCAGGCGATCGACGAGGCCCCCGCCAGGACCCAGGCGGTGATGAAGCTCACGATCACCGTGGTGATGATCGGCCACACCACCCCGCGGGATGACCCGTCGATGTCGATGTTCGCGAGCTTGGCCCAGCGGGCGCCGAACACGCTGCGCGAGTACCAGATCGCGCCGACGATCATGCTCGACGCGGTGGCGATCAGCACAGCCCAGTAGTTGATCTCAGGAATCGTCATGGGAGCCTCCTTGCTCTGCCGCTCAGGCTACTCGGGTGCTCGTCAGGGTGACCACCCCGCGCGCCGAGTCCCACTAGTGTCGAGGTGTGAGCCTTCTCGTCACCGTCCCCACCGATCGTGTCGCCGCCGGCGTCGGCGCCCTCCCCGCGGACGTCGATCTTCGCGTCTGGGATATGAAGACGCCCCCGCCCGCTGAGCGCATCGACATCGTGGTCCCGCCGTATATGGGATCCACCGGATCCCTCGACGCGCTCGCGGGCCTCAGCATCGGGCTCGTGCAGAGCCAGTCGATCGGCTACGACGGCGTCGCCGACATCCTTCCGCCTGGCATGCCCTTCGCGAACGCCGCGAGCGTGCACGAGCCGTCGACGGCCGAGCTCGCCGTGGGCATGATGATCGCAGCCCAGCGGCAGCTCCCCCGATTCGTGCGCGCCCAGGACCGCGGCGAATGGGCACCGGTCTTCGCCGACAGCCTGGCCGACCGACGCGTGCTGCTGGTCGGCTTCGGCGGAGTCGGCAAGGCCATCGCCCGCCGACTGGAGCCCTTCGAGGTGACCATGACCGCCGTCGCCCGCAGCGCGCGCACCGAGCAGGTCGACGGCATCGGCGAGATGCACGTGCGCGGCATCGATGAGCTGCCGGCGCTGCTGGCGGAGGCCGAGATCGTCGTACTGAGCCTGCCGGGCACCGACGAGACCCGGCACCTCTTCGACGCCGACATGATCGGCCGCATGGCTCCCGATGCGCTGCTGGTCAATGTCGGCCGCGGCCCCCTCATCGACACCGACGCTCTTCTCGACGCACTGAACGACGGTCGGATCCGCGCCGCGCTCGACGTGTTCGAGCAGGAGCCCGTGCCGGCCGGGCATCCGCTGTGGTCCGCCCCCAACCTGCTGATGACCCCCCACGGCGGCGGGGCCTCCACCGCGATGAACCCGCGCATCGCCCGGCTCATCCGCACCCAGATCGAGCGGATGCGGGCGGGCGAGCCGCCCCTGAACGTGGTCATCCCCGCCTGAGCGCCCCTTCATCCTCGCCTGCGGCACCCTCCGCCCGTACGCGCCTGTCACCGTCGCCACGCCCGATCGAACCGATTCGATCGTCCGGCGCCCCGTACTGCAAGCGCTTGCAGTAGCCTGGTCGCATGGCACAGCTCGAACAGGTCGCGTCCCCCGGCACCGAATGGTGGCGCAGCGCCGTCATCTACCAGATCTACCCCCGCTCCTTCGCGGACGCCTCCGGCGACGGGATCGGCGACCTCCCCGGCATCACCAGCCGTCTGGACGACCTGAAGAGTCTCGGCATCGACGCGATCTGGCTGAGCCCGTTCATGACCAGCCCGCAGAAGGACGCCGGCTACGACGTCGCCGACTACCGTGACGTCGACCCGCTGTTCGGCACGCTCGCCGACTTCGACGAGATGCTGAACGCCGCCCACACCCGCGGCATCCGCGTGATCGTCGATCTGGTCCCGAACCACTCCTCCGACCAGCATGTCTGGTTCCAGCAGGCCCTGAAGGCCGCCCCCGGCAGCCCCGAGCGCGCCCGCTACATCTTCCGCGACGGCCGCGGCGAGAACGGCGAACTGCCCCCGAACAACTGGCAGAGCGTCTTCGGCGGCGGGCAGTGGACGCGCGTCACCGAGCCGGACGGCACGCCCGGCCAGTGGTACCTGCACATCTTCGACGTCTCCCAGCCCGACTTCGACTGGACCAACGAGGAAGTGCGCGAGGAGTTCCGCAGCATCCTGCGCTTCTGGCTCGATCGCGGCGTCGACGGCTTCCGCGTCGATGTGGCGCACGGCATGATCAAGGCCGACGGGCTCCCCGACTACGCCCCCGACGCCGATGCCGACTCGATGGGCGGCGGCGAGGAGAACGTGCCCTACTGGGGTCAGGACGGTGTGCACGACATCTACCGCGACTGGCACCGGCTCATGGCCGAGTACGACGGCGAGCGCGCGCTGTGCGGCGAGGCTTGGTTGCCGACTCTGGAGAAGACCGCGCTGTGGGTGCGTCCCGACGAGATGCACCAGACCTTCAACTTCCCGTACCTGATGACGCCGTGGGATGCCGACGCGCTGCGCCACGTCATCCGCCAGTCGCTCGACGAGTTCGGCAAGGTCGGAGCCCCGAGCACCTGGGTGCTCTCCAACCACGACGTGATCCGGCACGCCTCGCGCCTCGCCCTCACCGCGGACAGCCCGCAGGGCGACGGCGTCGGTCCCACCTCGGCCGGCAAGCCCGACCCGGTGATCGGCCTGTCCCGCGGCCGCGCGGCGACCACGCTGATGCTGGCCCTTCCCGGTTCGGCGTACCTCTACCAGGGCGAGGAGCTCGGCCTGCCCGAGGCGATGGAGATCCCCGACGAGTTCCGCCAGGATCCGACCTGGTTCCGCACCGGCGGCGAGCGCTACGGCCGGGACGGATGCCGCGTTCCGCTGCCCTGGACGGTGTCCGGCGCCGCGTTCGGATTCAACGAGACCGGCGCCTCCTGGCTGCCGCAGCCGGCGGAATGGGCGGACTTCGCCCGCGACGTCGAGGAGAGCCGGCCCGACTCGACCCTGAACCTGTACACGGCGCTGCTGGCCGAGCGCCGCGCCCGGTCACTGGGTTCCGGCTCCTTGGTCTGGGACGATGCGGATGCCGATGCCGTCGCCTTCCACCGCGGCGACCTGCATGTGATCGCGAACCTCGGCACCGAGCCGATCGAGCTGGGCGACGACGTGACCTTCGTCATCCAGAGCGAGCCGTTTGCGGGCACCGCCCTGCCGCCGAACACCGCCGCCTGGTTCACCCGGGCCTGACCCAGACCGTCTGTGGGGCGCGAATGTCAGGATCACAGGCCTGGAAGCCGACGTCTGCGCCCCACAGACGGTTCTGCACAGAGGGACTGACATGGTGAGCATCGACGAGGTCGCGAAGCTCGCCGGGGTGTCCACGGCGACGGTGTCACGCGCGCTGAGCGGTCGCGGACAGGTGTCGGCGGCATCCCGCGAGCGCGTGAACCGCGCGGCCGAGAGCCTCGGCTACGTCGTCTCCTCGCAGGCGTCGGGCCTCGCAACCGGCCGCACCCGGAACGTCGGCGTGATCGTGCCGCTGCTGGACCGCTGGTTCTTCAGCACCGTGCTCTCGGGGGTGACCAGCACGCTCATGCGCGCCGGCTATGACATCACCCTGTACAACATCACCGCCGACGCCGCCATGCGGCGCGAGGTCTTCCGGACGTTCCTGCGTCGGCAGCGGGTGGATGCCGTGGTCGCCGTGTCGATGAAGCTCGATGAGGACGAGACCGATCGTCTGCTGGCCCTCGGACTGCCGGTGATCGCGCTCGGCGGCCCTCAGCCGCGCCTGCCCACGCTCGCCGTGGACGACACGTCCGTCGCCCGGCTGGCCACGGAGCACCTGCTCGCGCTCGGTCACCGCGACATCGCGCACATCGGCGCGCAGCCGGAGTACGACACGGACCACCGCGTCCCCACCCAGCGGCGGATCGGTTTCGAGCAGGCGCTGACGGACGCCGGGGTCGCGCCGGATCCGGCGTTCGTCGAGGCGGCGGATTTCACCGTCGACGGCGGATTCCGCGCCGCGATGCGGCTACTCGCACGGCAGGGGCGCCGGCCGACGGCGATCTTCGCCGCGTCGGATGAGATGGCGGTCGGCGCCGTCCTGGCCGCTCGCGACCTGGGTCTCCGGGTGCCGCAGGACCTCTCGATCGTGGGCGTGGACGGCCACGAGCTGGGCGCGTTCTTCCGGCTGACCACCGTCGACCAGTTCCCGCTGGCGCAGGGCGAACGCGCCGCCGCGGCGATTCTCGCCCAGCTCGAGGGCACGGATGCCGCGACGAGCGGCGACCTGCCCTACGAGCTCATCGTGCGCGGGACGACTGCGCGCCTGCAGCAGCCGTAGCGACGCCGTTCCGATCCGCGAGAATTGCCTTCCCACCTGAGAAGGACGCTGGCACACCCATTCTCATGCGGGGAGGCAATTCTCGGGGCAGGGCGGGGCGGGCGCAGCCGCGACGCCGCCCCCCCCCCTGTCAGAGCACGGTGAAGCCGGCGGCCAGCAGATCCTCCTCGCGCGAGCTCGGCCCGACCAGCAGCATGAACTCGCCGGGCTCGACGACCCTGTTCCCGGCGGCATCCACGATCGTGCACGCGCGCACCGGCAGCTCCACCTCCACCTGCGCGGACTCGCCGGGCTGCACGGTCACCTGCCTGTAGGCCTTCAGCTCGCGCACCGCCCAGCTGACCGAGGTCACCTCGTCGCGCACGTACACCTGCACGGTCTCGGTCGCCGGTCGCGCCCCGGTGTTGGTGACGGTGACGGACGCCGAGATCACGTCGTCCACGCCCAGCGAAGAGGACTGCAGAGTCAGCTCGGAGTACACGACGCTCGTGTACGACAGCCCCTGCCCGAACGCCCAGGCGGGCGACTGGGTGAGGTCGGCGTAGCGGTCACCGTGCTGTCCGCGGATCTGGTTGTAGTACGTCGGCTGCTGGCCGGCGTGGCGGGCGAATGAGATCGGCAGCCGCCCGGACGGCTCGACGGCCCCGGTGATGAGCTCGGCGATCGCGCGCCCGCCCTGCATGCCGGGGTTCGCGGTCCAGATCACGGCGGCGGCCCGGCGGACGGATGCCGGCAGCACCAGCGGCTTGGACGCCATCAGCACCACGATCACCGGCGTTCCCGTCTCGACCAGCGCGTCCAGCAGCGTCACCTGTCCGCCGATGAGTTCGAGCGTCGCCGTCGAGCGGCCCTCACCGTAGAGCCCGCGCGCGTCTCCGACGACCGCGACGACGGCATCCGCTTCGCGGGCGGCCGCGACGGCATCGGCGATCCGCGCCTCGTCGGCGGGAACGGGCCGCACCACCGGCGGACGCGGTTGTCCGTCCGGCCAGGTCGCGCCGGCGGGGTCGGGTTCGAGGGTGAGGATGTCGGCGCCGCGCGCGTGCACGACGTCGAACGGGCCGATCTCCCGCATCCCGTCGAGAACGGTCGTGATCATCTCGCGAGGCTGACCGTCCAGCCAGCCCGCCTGCCCGGAGCCGCCCGCCCAGTCGCCGAGCTGCTCCTGCGCATCGTCCGCGAGCGGACCGACCACGGCGACGCGTCGCGCGGCAGCGGGCCGCAGCGGCAGCGTCCCATCGTTCTCCAGGAGCACCAGCGAGCGGCGAGCGACCTCCAGGTTCAGCTCGGCATGCGCGGGCTGCCCGACCACGTCCGCGAGCCCGGGCACCGGCAGACGCGGATCCTCGAAGAGACCGAGTTCGAACTTCAGCGTGAGGATGCGGCCGACAGCCGCATCGAAGTCGGCGGATGCCAGCATCCCGCGCTCCACGGCCTCGAGCGCGCCCTCGAAGAACTGCGGAGTCGTCATGACCATGTCGTTGCCGGCCCTCACCGCGGCCGCGGCGGCGTGCGCGTAGTCGGGTTGCACGTGCTGCTCCCAGACCATCCGGCCGACGTTGTCCCAGTCGGTGATCAGGGTGCCCGTGTAGCCCCACTCGCCCCGCAGCACATCGCTGAGCAGCCAGTCGTTCACCGTGATCGGCACGCCGTCGGTGCTCTGGTATCCGAGCATGAAGGTGCGGCACCCCTCGCGCGCGACCCGCTCGAACGGCGGCAGGAACCAGGAGCGCAGCTTGCGGCGCGAGATGTCCGCCTCGCTGGCATCGCGCCCGCCCTGCGTCTCGGAGTATCCGGCGAAGTGCTTCGCCGTGGCGAGGATCGCCGTGGGATCGTCGAGCCCGCTCCCCTGGTAGCCGCGCACCATCGCCGAGGCGAGCTCACCGATCAGATGCGGGTCCTCGCCGAAGGTCTCGTTCACGCGGCCCCAACGCAGGTCGCGGGCGATGCACAGCACCGGTGAGAAGGTCCAGTGGATGCCGGTGGCAGCGACCTCCACGGCGGTGGCGCGGGCGACCTTCTCGATCAGCGAGGCGTCCCACGACGCCGCCATGCCGAGCTGCGTCGGGTAGATGGTCGCGCCGGGCCAGAACGAGTGCCCGTGGATGCAGTCCTCGCCCACCAGCAGCGGGATCCGCAGCCGCGTCCGCGCTGTGAGCTCGTTCGCCTGCAGGATGCGCTCCGGCGACGTGTGCAGGATCGATCCGACGTGGCGGCGCAGCACGTGGTCGGCGAGATCGTCGCGGGCGTCGAGCTGCAGCATCTGCCCGATCTTCTCCGCCACGGTCATGCGTGAGAGCAGGTCGGAGACGCGGTCGGGGATGGGGAGGGCGGCGTCCTGATAGGGCGCGCGGGTCAGAGAGGTGAGGGTGCTCAACGTGCAGGTTCCTTCGGGTCGTACTCGGGGACGTGCGATACGCCGGGGACGCGCGCAGGCGATGCGCCGGGGACGCGCGCCGCGGATGCCGGGTCGGGGCGCACGACAGTGACGGCGTCGTTCACGTCGAGCCCCTTCTTCCTCATCGCGCGCGCCCGCTCACCGGCCGACCGCAGACGCGGGTTCACGTACTCGTCGATGCCGAAGTTGATCAGCGCGAGTGCGACGCCGATGAAGGCGATGCACAGTCCTGGCGGCAGGTACCACCACCACTGGTTCTGCCTGAACGCGCCCTGTGCCGAGGCCCAGTTCAGGATCGTTCCCCAGTTGTAGGTGGTCACGGGGATGACGCCGATGTACGACAGCGTCGTGAGTGTCAGAATGGCCGCGGTCACCGTGCCGACGAAGCTCGCGGCGATCAGCGCCATCAGGTTCGGCAGCATCTCCACGGTGATGATGCGCCTCAGCGGCTCGCCGTTGGCGCGGGCGGCCTGGATGAAATCCCTGTTGCGCAGCGACATGGTCTGCGCGCGCAGCACGCGCCCTCCCCACGCCCAGCCCGTTATGCCGAGCACGGCGGCCACCAGCCACAGCGGGGGGTCCTCGAACATCGAGGCGACGATGATGATCAGGGGCAGCCCCGGGATGACGAGGAACACGTTGGTCAGCGCCGAGAGCGATTCGCTGCGCCAGCCGGTCAGGTAGCCGGCGATGACGCCGACGGTGATGGCGATGACGGTGGCGATGATCGCCGCCAGGAAGCCGACGACGATGATGCCGCGCGTGCCGTGGATCACCTGGCTGAGCACGTCCTCGCCGATGTGAGTGGTGCCCAGCAGGTGCGCGGCCGAGGGCGGCTGGAAGCGCGCGGTGTTGTCGACCTTGGTGGGCGGATACGGGGCGATCAGGTCGGCGAAGATCGCCAGGAGCACGAAGAAGCCGAGGATCGCGAGCCCGGTGATCGACTTGCCGTTGCGGAACATGGCGAACGCCGACGCCAGCCGGGTCCAGAACGACGCCTGACGCGGTTCGTCCATCGGCCGGGCGGTGCGTACGGCGAGAGTGGTGCTCTCAGCGCGACGAGTGATGGTCATGTCTCAGGCCTCCGTCTGACGGGTGCGCGGGTCGAGGAACGCGTACGCGAGGTCGGCGAGCAGATTCGCGACCAGCACCGACAGGGTGATCACGAGGAAGACCCCCTGCATCAGCGCGTAGTCCTTGGCGTTGGTGGCATCGAGCAGCAGCTTGCCGACGCCGGGGTAGCTGAAGACCATCTCCATCACGATGGTGCCGCCGACGATGAAGCCGATGGACAACGCGAAGCTCTGGATCTGCGGCAGCACCGCATTGCGTGCGGCGTAGCCCCACAGCACCCGCCGATCGGGCATCCCCTTCGCCTGCGCGACCATGATGTAGTCCTCGTCGAGCACGGTGAGCATCATGTTGCGCATGCCCAGCATCCAGCCGCCGAGCGAGGCGATGACGATCGTGATCGCCGGCAGCGCGCCGTGGTGGATCACCTGGCCGACGAACTCGAGCGTCCACTCCGGTCGCACGCCGACGCCGTACGCCTTGCCGATCGGGAACCACTTGAGGTTCACCGAGAAGGCGGCGATGGCGAGCAGTCCCAGCCAGAAGTACGGGATGGTGCTCAGGAACGTGGTGACGGGCACGAGCGCGTCGAGCCGGCTGCCTCGACGCCAGCCGACGAACGCGCCGCCGATGGTGCCGATCGCGAACGAGACGATCGTGGCGAAGCCGACCAGTCCGATCGTCCACGGCAGCGCCTGGCTGATCACCTCGGTGACCGGGCGCATGCCGTGCAGCAGCGAGATGCCGAGATCGCCCCGCAGCATCAGAGCCCAGTAGTCGAAGTACTGCTGGATCAGGGTCTTGTCGGTGTCCAGCCCGAGCAGCGCGCGCAGCGCGTCGGCCGCCTCCGGCGAGACGTTGCGGTTGCGGGCGAGGTACTGGTCGACCGCGTCGCCCTTCATCATCCGGGGCAGGAAGAAGTTGATCGTGATGGCCGCCCACAGGGTGAACAGGTAGAACGCCGCACGGTTGGCGAGGAAGCGCCACGGCACCCGCGAGCGCCCCTGCACGCCGGTCGCGGTGGTGCCGACCTCGAGCGCGTCGGTGCGCACCGCGTCCGTGTCGGCGAGCTGCGGTTCGACGGCGGTCATCGGACGCCTCCCGTGGTGGGTGCGAAGAACTTCTCCGGGTCGGGGGATGCCGCCCTGAGCTCGCGCGTGTACGGGTTCTGCGGGTTCAGGATGACGTCGTCGGCCGGGCCCTGCTCGACGATGCGACCCTGGTTGAGCACGATGATCTCGTCGCTGAAATGACGGGCGGTGGCCAGGTCGTGGGTGATGTACAGCACGCCCAGACCCTCCTCGCGCTGCAGGTCGGCGAGCAGGTTCAGCACGCCGAGGCGGATCGAGACGTCCAGCATCGAGACGGGTTCGTCGGCGACGAGCAGGCGGGGACGGGATGCCAGGGCACGGGCGATCGCGACGCGCTGGCGCTGACCGCCGGAGAGTTCGTGCGGCCGGCGGTCGATGACGGCGTCCGGGACGAGCCGCACCCGCTCCAGCAGTCGGCGCACCTCGCGCTCGGTCTCCTGCTTCGGCACGACGCCGTCCAGGCGCAGCGGGCGCTCGATGTGGTACCGGATCGAATGGTACGGGTTCAGCGAGGCGAACGGATCCTGGAACACCATCCGCAGCTGCTGACGGTAGCTGCGCAGTCCGCGGCCGCGGCGCGGGATCGGGGTGCCGTCGAGGCGGATCTCGCCGCTGGTGGGCGTCTCGAGCTGGGTGAGGATCTTCGCGATGGTCGATTTCCCGCTGCCGGACTGCCCGACCAGGCCGATGGTGCGACCGGACTCGAGGGTGAACGAGACATCGTCCAGCGCCTTCATGCGGCCGGCGCCGCGGACGTTGTAGATCTTGCTGACGCGGTGGAATTCGAGCGTGCTCATCGGACCACCACTCCTCTCTCGCCCGTGAGGCGGGGGAAGGACTCCAGGAGCCTGCGGGTGTATTCGTGCTGCGGATCGTTCCAGATGCGCTCGGCGCTCTGCAGCTCGACGATCTCGCCCTCGCGCATGATGGCGATGCGGTCGCTGATCTCCAGCAGCAGCGGCAGATCGTGCGTGATGAAGATCACCGAGAAGCCGAACTCGTGACGCAGCTGCGAGATCTGGCGAAGGATCTCGCGCTGCACCAGCACGTCCAGTGCCGTGGTCGGCTCGTCCATGACCATCAGCTGGGGGCGCAGGGCCAGTGCCATGGCGATCATCACCCGCTGCCGCATGCCGCCGGAGAGTTCGTGAGGGAACGAGCGGATGCGGTCGCGCCCGACCTTCACGATCTCCAGCAGCTCCTCGACCTCGGCGCGGCGCTGCCGACGGGTCATCTCCGGGCGATGCACCTCGAACACGTCGGCGAGCTGCGAGCCGATCGTGGCGACCGGATTGAGTGCGTTCATGGCGCCTTGGAACACCATGGAGACCTTGTCCCAGCGGAAGCGGCGCATGCGCTCGGCATCCAGTGCGTTCACGTCGATCGTGTCGCCGGACGCGTCGTGGAACACGACGCTGCCGCCGGTGATGACGGCCGGCGCTTTGAGCAGGCGCTGCACGCCGTAGGCGAGCGTGGTCTTGCCGCATCCGCTCTCACCGGCGAGGCCGAGGATCTCCCCGCGCCGCAGCTCGAGGGTGACGTCCTTGACAGCCGCGACCGGAGGGTCGACGTCGTACACGACCGAGAAGTCCCGCACGGAGAGCAGGGGTTCGGTCAGCAGGGGTTCGAGCATGGGTTTCGCTTTCAGGCCGGGACGGATGCCGAGGGCAGTGCCGGTGGTGCTCTGCGGACGCCGTCACGCAGAGCACCACCGTGTCATCAGCTCGCCGGCTTCAGCTTCGCCAGGATCTGCACGATGCCGGGCTGCGTCGGGTCACCGGACGCGTACTGGTCGTCCTCGGACGGCCAGCCCACATAATTGCGCGTGTTGAACTCGCCCAGCAGCGGGTGCGCACCCAGCGGGATGGCGGGGACGTTCTCGACGAACGCCTTCTGCATCACGGCGACCGCGGCCTGACGGTCCTCGTCCGAGGACGCATTGGCGTAGGTGTTCAGCGCCTCGGTCACGGCGGGGTCGTCGAAGCGGCCGAAGTTGAACTGGGCCTTGTCGTCGACGATCCACTTCGGATCCATCGTCGAGGTATACAGGCCGTACGCGTTGCCGGTGTCCTCGAGCCAGTGGATGATCGCCTGGAACGTGCCCTCCTGGCGTGCGGCATCCCATCCGCCCCAGTCGGGCTGGTCGACCTTGACCTCGATGCCGAGCTGCTCGTTCAGCTCCTCGGCGATCAGCGCCTGTTCGGTGTTCCAGTCGCTCCAGCCGGCAGGAACCGAGATGGAGAACGACACGGCCTCTCCATCGGGGTCGACGAGCTTCTTGTCCTTCCAGGTGTAGCCGGCGTCGGTGAGGATCTGCTTGGCCTTGTCGACGTCGACCTTGTAGTTCGCGTCCTTGTACTCGGGGATGATCTCGTCGGAGAGCAGGTCACCGAGGCCGGTCACGTTCCAGACCTCCTCACTCGCCCCCTCGCGGGCGATGTCGACGTACGCGGTGCGGTCGATCGTCCACGCCAGCGCCTGGCGAAGCGCCACATCGTCGAAGGGCTTGGTCTGCAGGTTCATGAACAGTGTGCCCGCCCCCGCGGTCGGCGAGACGAGGAACTGGTTGTGCTCGTCCGCGGCGAGGTAGCTGTCCTCGATCTGCGGGATGAAGGCCTGTGCCCAGTCCGCCTCGCCCGAGACCAGCGCGGTGGTGAGTGCGGCGTTGTCGCCGTAGGACACGTAGTGCAGCTCGGGCACGGTCGGCTCGCCGCCCCAGTAGTCCTTGTTGGCCGTGAGGGTGACGGATTCGGTGGACCAGTTGTCGAGCACGTAGGGCCCGGTGCCGACCGCGAGGCCCTCGCCGGTCAGGGGGTCGGTGTTCGGGTCGTCGATGTTCTCCCAGATGTGCTTCGGCACGATCGGGGTGTGCAGGACGCGGGACTGGGCGGTGTACTTCGAGTCGGCGAAGCTCAGCGTGATGCTGTCGCCGTCGACGGTGGCGCCCTGATACTTCAGGCCCGAGGTGTCGCTGAGTCTGCCGCTCTTGAACTGATCGAAGGTGAAGACGATGTCGTCGGCGGTGAAGTCCTCACCATCGCTCCACTTCACGCCGGAGCGCGGCACCACGGTGAGCTCGGTGTAGTCGTCGTTCCACTCCACGGATTCGGCCAGCCACGGTGTGGTGCCGAGGTCGCCTGTCGGGTTGACGAGCGCAAGCGGCTCGAAGATGACCTTCGCGTAGCCGTACTTCGACGCCGAGGAGTCGCCCAGGTACGGGTTGTGCGATTCGGTGGTGATGGCGCCGTCGGGTTTGGCGATGGTGAGCGCCGCCCCCGAACCGGCCGGATCGGCGTCGGCGTCATCACTGGACGCGGGGGCGCATCCGGCGAGGGCGCCGACCCCGAGGGCGGCGATCGCGGTGAACGCGAGTACTGATCTGCTGAGCTTCATTGCTTCTCCTTGGGCACTGGTCTTCGTGTCGGGGACTGAGCGGCTTCGCTCGGGCGTCGCATTCACTTACTGGTGGGAAAGTGAATTGGGAGTAGGTTACCTACTTGTCAGTAAGCTTGCAAGCAGGCATTATCCGACCGTTACACTCGCCCGAGGAGGACATCGTGGCCAACGACACGCCCCGCACACGTGCGGCGCAGCACAAGCGCATCGAGATCCTGAAAGCCGCGGTCGAGATCTTCGGCAGCAAGGGATCCACGAACGGCACCCTCGCCGATGTCGCCGAGCAGGTGGGGCTCACCCACGCCGGCGTGCTGCACCACTTCGGCTCCAAGCAGAAGCTGCTGCTCGAAGTGCTCGCCTACCGCGACCAGGCCGACGTCGAGGACCTCGCGGAGAAGCACATCCCCGGCGGCCTCGAGCTGTTCCTCCACCTCATCCGCACGGCGTACGCCAACGCCCACCGCCCCGGCATCGTGCAGGCGTACACCGTACTGTCCTCGGAGTCGGTCACGGACGGGCATCCGGGCCGGGAGTATTTCGAGGATCGCTACACGACGCTGCGGCGCGAGGTGACGGAGGCGTTCGAGGAGCTGTGCGCCCGCGAGGGTGTGGCCGACAGGCAGGCCGTCGCCACCGCATCCGCCGCCGTCCTCGCTGTCATGGACGGCCTGCAGCTGCAATGGCTGCTGCATCCGGAACTCATCGATCTCGGGGAGGCCAGCGAGTTCGCCATCCGCGCGATCGTCAACGGCGTGCTGCATCCCGGGCCGACGCTGGAGTCGTACCGGCACTGATCCGGGTCACGCGGCGAGCACCGGCGAGCGCGGCTTCATCCGCGCGACCGCGAGGTGCAGGATCATCGTCGCGCCGAGCACTACCGCGGACGCCGGCAGCAGCCCGTCGGCCGGCAGCCCGGACGCCAGCAGCGCCCCGCCCAGAATGCCGCCCAGCGCCGAGCCCAGCTGCATGCCGCTGCCGTTCAACGCGAGCACGAGCGACATGGACTCCGGAGCGAGGTCACCCAGACGCGACTGCAGCGCCACACCGGAGCCGCCGTTGAAGAACGCGCAGCAGAAGAACCACAGGAACGCGGCGATCGCACCGGCCAGCCCCGGCAGCAGCAGGCCCGCCGTGCCCAGCAGCGCGACGGCGATGAGGACGCCGACGATCACCGTGATGATGCGCACGGGGTCGAAGCGGTCGTTCGCGCGCCCCGAGACGATGTTGCCGATCAGGCTGACCAGGCCGTAGCCGAACATGGCGGCGATGATCGGCGCGCCTCCGCCGATGCGGGGCCCGAAGATCAGGGTGGCGTATGTGAAGCACAGGTAGCTGGCGCACATGATGCCCGTCGCGACCAGGATCGATCCGATCACCGCCGGTCGGGTGAGGGGGCGCAGCGTCTCGCGCAGCGACAGCGCGGGCAGGTGCAGCCGCGGGACGTTGATCAGGATGCCGACCAGCGCCACGGCTCCCACGGCGCTGACCAGGAACAGCGGCAGGCGCCAGTCGTCCAGCCCGATGACGAGTCCCACCGGCACGCCGAGCGCGGTGGCTGCGAGAAAGCCGCCGAGCACGAACGACAGCGCGCGGCCGCGTCGCTCCGGTGCGGTCTTGGCGAGCACATACGCGCTGACCACGGCGCTGAGCAGCGCCCCGCCGACGGCGGACACGACGCGCCCTGTCATGGCGAGCGCGTAGTTCGGCGCGAGCGCGACCAGCAGGTTCCCGCCGACGAAGACGGCGAGGGAGGCAGCGATCACGCCCTTGCGCTCCCAGCCGCCGGTCAGGGCGCTCAGCACGGGCCCGGCGACAGCGGCGGTCAGCGCGAAGATCGCCACCAGCTGTCCGGCCGCCGCGTCGGAGACGTCGAGGTCGTCGGCGATCTGCGGCAGCAGACCCGCCAGCACGTAGCCGTCGATGCCCATGGAGAACGTCGCCGTCGCCAGCCACAGCAGCGCGCCGAATCCGGCGGGGCGCGTCTCATCCTTCAGCACTGACCCATCCAATCAGAGGCGACCCCTCCCGACCGCATCCGCTCACGCAGAACCGGCCCGGACTGTGCAGTCCGGGCCGGTTCGATTCGCTTGTGTCAGAGCGAGCGGATGTTCATCGCCTGCATGCCCTTGGGGCCGCGCTCGGCGTCGAACTCCACCTTCTGGTTCTCGGTGAGCTCCTTGAATCCGGACGATGCGATCGCCGAGAAGTGAGCGAAGAGATCGGCAGAGCCGTCATCGGGAGCGATGAAGCCGAAGCCCTTCTCCGAGTTGAACCATTTCACAGTGCCAGTGGCCATGTGTTTTCTTCTTCCTGTTGTTATGGCCGTCGAGACGGCCGTAGGCGCCGCACCGGAACGTCCGGCGGGCACGATTCCCGTGAGACGGGTACGTACGGGGCGATCGCGGGTGCCGGATGCCGGCGGGCGAAGCGCGTGGGGGCGATGGTGACTGTCGCCCGAGGGTGAGAGAGATTCACCGGGCCTCCGGAGTGGAGGACATGTCACCGTATCACGTCCACCTGCGAGTGCGGTCCTCGGAGCGCCTCGATGTCATGTCGGGTCCTGGACACCCGCGACCGCCAATCGATCCGAGATATGTCGCAGCGAATGCGCAGCGACGCGCATCAGCGCACCCCGTGCGTGACGATAGCGTTCGTCGAGACGGGGTGAGAGGGGATTGACGAGCCGCCTCGCAGCGCATCTCAGCCCGCTGCCCCGCCCCGCGGTCCCGGTCCCCGCGGTCCCGGTCTTCCCGGCCCGTTCTTCCCCGGCCCGGCGGATCACGCACCGAGGTGGTTAGGCTCACGGCATGAGCATCGATCTCGAAGCGCTGTACATCGACCTGCACGGCAATCCCGAGCTGTCGTTCCAGGAGACCCGCACCGCCGGCATCGCCGCCGCGCACCTGCGCGAGCTGGGGTTGGAGGTGCACGAGGGCGTCGGCAGGACCGGGGTGGTCGGGGTGCTCGTCAACGGTCCTTCACATCCACCCGCCGATGCCCGTTCCGCAGAGGCGACGGACTCAAGGGCGCGGGGGCCGGTGGTGTGGGTGCGCGCCGACATGGATGCGCTCCCGGTGACCGAGGAGACCGGCCTCCCGTACGCGTCGACGGCGACCGGGGTCGATCCCGACGGCGAGACGGTCGGCGTGATGCACGCCTGCGGGCACGACATGCACGTGACGGCGATGATCGGAGCCGTCGAGCGGCTGGTCGCCGAGCGCGACCAGTGGTCGGGCACGCTCGTGGTCGTCATCCAGCCCGCCGAGGAGTATGGCGAAGGCGCGCGCGCCATGCTGGACGACGGTGCGCTGGATCGCTTCCCCCGGCCCGATGTGGTCCTCGGTCAGCACGTCGGGCCGCTCCCGGCCGGCGTGATCGGCGTGCGCCCGGGGCCGCAGATGTCGGCATCCGACGGGCTGAAGGTCGTGCTGCACGGTCGCGGTGGTCATGGATCGCGCCCGGAGTCCACGATCGACCCGATCGTGATGGCGGCGTCGACCATCATGCGTCTGCAGACCGTCGTCTCCCGCGAGGTCGCGGCGGGCGCCCCGGTCGTCGTGACGGTCGGATCCGTGCACGCGGGTACCAAGAACAACATCATCCCGCCGGATGCCACGCTGCAGCTCAGTCTGTGCTACCCGGACGATCAGCAGCGTGTGAAAGTGCTCGAGAAGGTCGAGCGGGTCATCCGCGCCGAGGCCGCGGCATCCGGAGCGGAACGCGAACCCGACATCACGACCCTCCACACGCTGCCGGCCACGATCAACGACGCGGACGCCACCGCCCGCACGGTCGCGGCCTTCCGCAGTGCCTTCGGCGAGCAAGCGGTCATGGATCCCGGTCTGATCACGGGCAGCGAGGACGTGTCGTGGTTCTCCCGGGACGCGGGCGCACCGCTGGTGTTCTGGTTCTGGGGCGGCGTCGACCCGCAGCTGTTCGCCGCGGCGAGCGCGAAGGGCACCCTCGACAGAGACATCCCGACGAACCATTCGCCGTTCTTCGCCCCGGTCATCCATCCCACGATCGAGGTCGGCGTGTCCGCGATGGCGACCGCCGCCCGGGAGTTCCTGGACGGAAGGGCGCCTTCTGAAGGAGACTCGCGCTTCTGAAGGATGCTTCCGCGCGCAGCATCCTTCAAAGCGGCATCCGTCCTGAAATCCGCGCGCGGGCTCAGGCCTCGAGCACCCGGTGGTTGATCTCGAGCGCCTCGCGGTGCAGCCGCTCCATGCGCTGGTCGAGCTCCTGCGCGGCATCCGCAGCATCCGTCAGGCTCTGCACCAGGTGAGGCGGCACCCGCCCGTCGAACTTGTAGTGGATCTTGTGCTCGAGGCTGGCCCAGAAGTCCATCGCGATCGTGCGGAACTGCACCTCCACGGGCACCGCGACGGGGCCGGTGGACAGGAACACCGGCACCTCGACGATGGCGTGCAGGCTGCGGTAGCCGTTCGGCTTGGGATCGGCGATGTAGTCCTTCACGGTGCGCACGGTCACGTCGTCCTGCGTGGTGAACAGGTTGAACAGACGGTACACGTCGCTCTCGAAGCTGCAGGTGATGCGCACGCCGGCGATGTCGGTGATCTCGGCGCGGATGCTGTCGAAGTCGGCGTCGACGCCACGGCGGGCCACCTTCTCGACGATGCTGTCGGGGGTCTTCAGCCGGCTCTTCACATGCTCGATCGGGTTGTACGCATGCATGTGGGTGAACTCGTCGCGCAGGATGGAGATCTTGGTCTCGACCTCCCGCATCCCGAATTCGTATTCGCGGAGGAACCGCTGGAACGCGTCGCGCAACTGCCTCGCCTCGGCGATCGCGGCGTCATCGACGGGGACCGTTGTCATGATTTCGACGTTACGCGCACGGATTCGGAATCGGCTGGGCATTCGCCGTCCGAACCGTCAGGCGTCGCGCGACCTCCACAGCAGCCATACGAAGTACGGGGCTCCGATCAGCGCGACGACGAGTCCTGCCGGCAGCTGTGCGGGTGCGAGCACCGTGCGGCCGATGGCGTCCGCCACTCCGACGAGCACCGCACCCAGCAGCACCGCGACCGGGATGACCCGCGTGTGACGGGCTCCGACCAGCGCACGCGCGGCATGCGGGGCGACGAGGCCGACGAAGCCGACGACCCCGACGGCCGAGACGCTGAGGGCGGCGAGCACGGCGGCGGCGGCGAGCAGTGCGAGGCGGGTGCGCTCGAGGCGGATGCCGACCAGGCGGGGCGTGTCCTCATCCATCGCGAGGATGTCGAGGTCGCGGCGCTGCGCGAGCACGAACGGCAGGGCGATGACGAGCACGACCGCGAGCGGGATGACCTGCTCCCAGATGCGGCCGTACGTGGTGCCCGACAGCCACGTGTAGATCTTCGGGGTGTCCCAGGGGTTCGCTCGCAGCAGCACGAAGGTGGTGAGCGCCGTCGTGCCGTACCAGACGCCGATGCCGATCAGGACGAGACGGTCGGCGCTGAGCCCGCCACGCCAGGCGAGCGCGTAGACGAGCGCGAACGCCGACAGGGCCCCGACGATGGCCGCGGCGAGCATGCCGAAGGTGGATGCCGCGGCACTGGTGACCACGAGCACCGCCCCGAGTCCGGCCCCGCCGGTGATGCCCAGCAGCCCCGGCTCGGCGAGCGGGTTGCGGCTGACGGCCTGCGTGATCGTGCCCGCGAGTCCCAGCGCGGCGCCCGCGACCACGGCGGCGATCACGCGCGGCGCGCGCTCGTCCAGGGCGAACGAGACCAGCGGGGGCGCCTGACGCTGCAGCCAGAGCAGGACATCGCCGGTGAGCAGCGGGGTGGCGCCGACCAGCATCCCGGCCAGGACCACGGCCGCGAGCGCCGCGACGCCGACGATCACGACGATGCGGAAGCGGCGCACACCGCGCACGCCGAAACGGATGCTGGGCGGACGCCGGGTGGGTCCGGCATCGCGCAGACGGCGGGCCATCACCACCAGCACGATCGCGCCGAGGAGCGTGGTGGCGACGCCGGTCGGCACCGCGAGGGCACCCTCGGCGCCGATGATCGCGCGCAGCACGGCATCCGCGAGAATGACGACGACCGCCCCGATCAGACCGCTCGCGGGAATCAGCAGCGCGTGCCTTCCCAGGGCGGGCACCAGGCGCGACAGCAGCCGCGCGAGGACGGGCGCGCACAGACCGACGAAGCCGATGGGACCGGCGAGGGTGACCGCGGCCGCGGTGAGCAGCACCGACAGCAGGATGCCGATCACGCGCGTCGAACGGACCGGCACGCCGAGCGACGAGGCGGTGTCGTCGCCGAGGGCGAGCACGTCCAGGCGACGGTTCATCGCGCACGCGAGGGCGATGCCGACCACGACGACCGGCGCGGCGCGCAGGAACGACTCGATGCCCAGCTGCGACAGGCTGCCGCTTCCCCACGCGAACAGCCCTTTGGTCTCCTCGTCGAAGAGGATCAGCAGGGCGGAGGTGCCGGCCTGCAGCGCCAGCGCCAGCGCGGAGCCGGCGAGCACGAGCCGGGTGGTCGACGACGCCGCACCGCCGGCGAGACCGAGCACGAGACCGGCGGCGAAGAGCCCGCCGGCGAACGCGACGATCCCGGATGCCCAGAACGGGATGCTGAGGCCGAATGCGGTCACCGCGGTCACCGCGAAGTAGGCGCCTGCTGTGACGCCCAGCGTGTCGGGCGACGCCAGCGGGTTCCGCGCGAGCGACTGCATGAGCAGGCCTGCCACGCCGAGCGCGAGTCCGACCGCGACACCGGCGGCGAGGCGCGGCAGCCGTGATCCGAACACGATGTCCGGGTTCGCGAACACGGCGCCGCTGGTTCCCTGCGTCAGGTGCCAGGCCGATGCCGCGACGAGCACGACCAGCAGCCCGACGAGGGTCCACACCGCCGCCGCGGTGCCCGCTGCGGAGCGCCGCTCGGCGGCATCCGGGACACCCGTTTCCAGGGCCGTCGCGCGATCACTCACTTCGTGATGACGTCCACGTACGCGTCGATGATCTGCTCGGCCGAGCGCGGACCGCCGAAGGTCCAGATGCCGGCGGGGAACGCGTGGATGCGGTTCTCCTCGACGGCCGGGATGGACGCCCATGCGGGGTTCTTCTTCGCGGCGTCGATGAAGCTCTCCGAGTCGGGGTCGGCGGTGCCGGTGTGCAGCAGCATCGCGTCGCCGATGGTGGTCATGCCCTCGATGTCGGTCTGGCCGAGGCCGTAGGCCGGGTCGACCTCACCGGTCCACGCGTTCTTCAGGCCGAGCTTCTCGCCCAGCTCCCCGATCAGCGAACCCTGCCCGAACGCGCGCAGCGAGACGTTGCCTCCGTCCACCCAGCCGTCGAAGAACACGAAGGGCGCACCCTGGAGTGAGGCGCCGGCGACGGCCTTCTCACCTTCGGCCAGCTTCGCGTCGAACTCGTCCTTGACGACGTCGGCGCGCTCGGTGCGGCCGGTCGCCTGCGCGATGAGGTCGAAGGTGTCGAGCATCTGCGCGATGGGGTCCTTCGCGTCCGCTCCGATCGTCGCCAGCACCGGGACGCCGTACTTCTCCAGCTGGCCGATGATCGCGTCGTCACGGGTGTACGCCTCGACGATCACCAGGTCGGGCTCGGCGGCGAACAGCGCGTCGAGATTCGGCTCCTGCCTGGTGCCGACGTCCTTCACGTCCTTCGGCAGTTCTTCCGCGGTGTCCCAGGTGCGGTAGCCGTCGGCGTCCGCCACGGCCACCGGGGTCAGGCACAGCGAGAGCACATCCTCGACCTGCTGCCATTCCAGCACGGCCACCTTCGCCGCGGGCGCGTCCAGCTTCACCGTGCGGCCGAACGCGTCGGTCAGTTCCACCGGGTCGGTCGAGGTCGTCGTGCTGTCGTCGGCGCAGCCGGCGCCGCTCGCCGAGGACGTCGTGGCGCCCGCGGTCTTGGCGGGTGCGGCCTGAGTGGTTCCGCAGGCGGTGAGCGCGAGGGTCAGCGCGCCGAGGGCGGCGAGGGCGGCGAGGGGCTTGTTCATCTGTGCGGCTCCGGGTTGTTCGGGTGGATGCAGGGGGATGCAGGGGGCGATGCGGGCGGCGGGTGGAGGGAGGCGGATGTCACGCGGAGAGCGCGGCGAGCGCGCGGCCTGCGCGGTCGTGGTGCCGGCCGCGCGGCGTGACGTGCACCCGGCCGGTGCGCGCGTCGATGCTCGCGTCGATGGGCAGGCCGTAGACCTCGGTGAGGTTCGCGCTCGTCAGCACCGCGGTGGGGGTACCGGCGGCGTGCACGCGTCCCCGGTGCATGAGCACGACCTCGTCGGCGATGGAGGCGGCATGCCCCAGGTCGTGCAGCACGACGCCGACGGCGGTGCCGCGGTCGGCGAGGTCGCAGATCAGATCGAGGGTCTCGACCTGGTAGCGCAGGTCGAGGTGGTTGGTCGGTTCGTCGAGCAGCAGGATGCCGGTGCTCTGGGCGAGCGCGGTGGCCAGCCACACGCGCTGCAGCTCCCCGCCGGAGAGCTCGTCGACGGCGCGGTGGGCCATGGCCTCCAGACCCGTCAGCTCCAGCGCCTGCGCGATCGCGTGGCGATCGGCATCCGTCATCCCCGCGAACCTGCCGCGGTGCGGGTGACGGCCGTAGGCGACGACGTCATGGACCTCGAGGCCGGAGGGGTGCGGGCGGGACTGCGAGAGCATCGCGACCGTACGGGCGAACTCCTTGGCGGTCAGGGCCGCGGCGTCGCGGGCGCCGTCCGCGCCGTCGACGCGGACGGTGCCGCCGTCGATCTTGTGCAGGCGCGCCAGGGCGCGCAGCGCGGTGGACTTGCCGCTGCCGTTGGGACCGATCAGCGCGGTGACCACGCCGGGGCGGAGGTGGAGCGACACGTCGTGCACGACGCGCGTGCGCCCGTAGCCGAGCGCGAGCGCCTCGCCGTGCAGTTCGTCGGCGTGCCGGTCGGGAATATCCGCGATGGTTCTCACGTTAGGAGAGCCTAACCTATGCTAGGAGGGTGAGCCACCACCCCTACCGAACGTTCCGCACGACCGTGTCCCGCATCAGCCGTCTCTCGCCCAGCTTCACGCGCATCACGCTGACCGGCGAGGACCTGATGCACTTCGGCACGGACGGCCTGGATCAGCGCATCAAGCTGATCATCCCCTTCTCCGACGGGACGGTCACCGACGTGGGTCAGTTCGACGAGAGCCAGAGCATGGTCGAGTGGTACCGGCGCTGGCGCGAGCTGCCCGACGATCGGCGCAACCCGATCCGCACGTACACGATCCGCTCCCCGCGGCCGGTCGAGCGCGAGATCGACATCGACTTCGCGCTGCACGGCACCGACGGTCCCGCATCCGCCTGGGCCATGGCCGCGTGCGTCGGCGACCCGCTGTTCGTGGTCGGACCCGACTCCCGGTCCGAGGAGCCGGCGGGCGGTATCGAGTGGAAGCCCGGAGAGGCGACCTCCGTCCTGATCGCCGGAGACGAGACCGCCGCGCCGGCGATCTGCTCGATCGTCGAGTCGCTGCCGCCGCACACCACCGGTGAGGTGTGCATCGAAGTGCCCACCGACGCGGACGCGCTGCCGCTGGCAGCGCCCGACGGGGTGCGCGTGACCTGGCTCGCCCGCGGTGCCGCCGCGCACGGGATGCGCCTCAGCGCGGCCGTGCACGAGTGGGGGCGCCAGCGCACGGCGGCAGCCGATGCCGCCGCCCGCACGGACAGTGGCGCGGCGCGTGGAGACGAGCTCGCGGAGCCGGACCCCGAGGACGTGCTCTGGGAGGTTCCGGATGCTGTCGCCGGCGGCGAGTACGCCTGGCTGGCGGGCGAAGCCGGGACGATCACGGCCCTGCGCCGCCACCTGGTGCGCGACCTCGGCATCGACCGGCGCTCGATCGCCTTCATGGGCTACTGGCGAGCAGGTCGCGCGGAAGGCGCCTGAGCCGCCTTCCGCCGGTCGACCCGCGCGTCGACGAGGTGCTGGCTGGAGAGGACGCCGGGCAGGCCCCGTCCGTTCCGCGTGAAGAAGAACATCACGCAGGCGATGAGGATCAGCGCGCTCGACAGCGATCCGAACGCGCCGCCCGCCATGCTCAGGGCCGACAGTGCCGCCACGCCTCCCGCCCAGCGGAGCAGCCGGGCCACGAACACCGGCATCGGGCCGCCTGCGTACCGCAACCGCACGGCCAGGTCTCCGACGCTCTGCCCGCTGACGAGGATGACGATGAGCCAGAGGAGTGCGGCACCACCGGTGCCGGCCAGGCCGGCGACGGTGCCGTCGAGCACGGCTTGACGCTCTTCGAGCACGTACTGCAGGAACAGCTGCACCGCGACGGAGACGGTCCAGGACGCGAGCACGAAGCCCAGGCCGTCGCACAGCATCGCCAGGGCGCGCCGCCCTCGGGTCACCGGCCGAGGCAGATCGGCATCGGCAGCCTTCGCCAGCCCGCGATGCGCCGCCGGCACCACCAGTCCGACGATGGAGCCCACACCGGCGCCGACCGTGTTGGTCATGAGGTCGCCCACGTCGAAGAACCGGTACGCGCAGGGATAGATCCCCCACACGCCCGTGAGCTGTGTGGTCTCGACGAACAGCGACAGCCCCAGCCCGATCAGGAGGGCGGCGAGGAGACGACGCCCTCCGAGCACCCGCAGGAGGAAGCCGAGCGGCACGAACAGCAGCACGTTGAACACGAGCTGCAGCACGGCCGGGTGGGTAAGGGTGCGTCCGGGAGCGGCGAGCGCCGTGCGCACGTCGCGCACGATCTCGATGGGATCGGTGACGACGCCGACGCACCGGATGCTGTCGGGGTCGGGCAGCGGCAGCAGCGTGTACGTCCAGATCGCCCAGAAGTAGACCAGAGCGGCGGCCCACAGCATGGTCCGTGGAACGCTCAGGTGCCCCCGCCGCCGATAGCTGAGCGCCACGAAGGGCACGAACAGCGCGACGCCGACGACCGCCCCGATGACGATCGCCGTCATGCCCAGCAGCACCCGCTCATCCACGGTGCGAGAGTCTATCCGGCACGGCAGATCCGCCGGCCGCCTCGCGTGGCGCGGCGGGATTGCACTGCACCCGGTACAGGCGTAATGTCGCCGCTCGTGGCACATGATGGCCGCGAGAACGCGGATGCTCCGCCGCTCGCCAAACGCATCCTCATCGGCGAACCGCTGACCACGGAGCAGGTCAACGATCAGCTGCTCCCCAAGCGCATGGCGCTGCCGATCTTCGCCTCCGACGCGCTGAGCTCGGTGGCCTACGGGCCGCAGGAGATGCTGATGATCATGCTCATCGGCGGAGTGGCGTTCCTGGCGCTCAGCCCCTGGGTGGCGGCGGCTGTCGTCGTGCTGCTGGTGGTCGTCGTGCTGAGCTACCGACAGCTCATCAAGGCGTACCCGTCCGGGGGCGGCGACTATGAGGTCGCCTCGAAGAACCTCGGCGAGGTGCCGGGGGTCGTCGTCGCGGCGGCGCTCCTGGTGGACTACGTGCTCACGGTCGCGGTGTCCATCGCATCCGGTGTGGACAACATCATCTCCGCGCTGCCGGCCTTCGCTTCCTGGCGGGTGGAGATGGCCGTCGGCTTCGTCATCCTGATCGTCGTCGTCAACCTCCGCGGCGTTCGAGAGGCATCCGTGTTCTTCGCCGTGCCGACGTACGTCTTCATCGGCTCTGTCGTGCTGATGATCGCGACAGGACTGATCCGCGCCGTCCTCGGCGATGCGCCGATCGCCGAGAGCTCCTCCTACACGGTGCACACCCAGAGCATCAGCCAGGCGGCGATCATCCTGCTCGTCCTGCGGGCGTTCTCCAGCGGATGCTCCGCTCTGACCGGCGTCGAAGCCGTCTCCAACGGCGTGCAGGCCTTCCGGCTGCCGAAGATCGGCAACGCTCAGACGACGCTGACGCTGATGGGATCGATCGCCGCCGTGCTGTTCTCCGGTCTCACCGCGATGGCGCTGATCAGCGGCGTGCACTACGCCGAGAACCCGTGCGACCTGCAGGGCTTCGACTGCGCGGCTCCTCAGCCCAGCCTCATGGCGCAGATCGCCGCGGCGACGTTCGGCGGCGGCAGCGTCCCCTTCTTCATCATCCAGGCGGCGACCGCCTGCGTGCTGCTGCTGGCCGCCAACACCGCGTTCAACGGCTTCCCGCTGCTCGGCGCGGTGCTCGCCGAGGACGGGTATGCGCCGAAGGCGCTGAACACCCGCGGAGACCGACTGGTGTTCAGCAACGGCATGATCCTGCTCGGCGCGGGCGCGGTCACGGTGCTGGTCGCGTTCCAGGCCAGCCTCACGAGTCTCATCCAGCTCTACATCATCGGGGTCTTCGTCTCGTTCTCGCTCGGCCAGATCGGCATGGTGCGGCACTGGCGACGCCTGCTGCGCGAGACGAGGCACCTTCCCCTCGCCGCGGTCGCCGGCGAACGGCGCTCCGCTCACGTCGGCCTCGGGATCAACAGTCTGGGGGCGGTGATGACGGTCGCCGTGCTGGTGATCGTGACCATCACCAAGTTCACCCACGGCGCCTGGATGGTGTTCTTCGCGATCCCGCTGCTCGCCGTCCTGATGCTCGGCATCAAACGCTACTACCGCGATGTGGAGCACGAGATCAGCGTCGACGATGCGACCCATTTCGGCTCGCAGGGCGATGTCGCGATCGTGCTGGTCAACCGGCTTCAGAAGCCGGTGGTCAAGGCCCTCGACTACGCGATCGCCGCGCGGCACGAGAAGACCATCGCTCTGCACATCGCCCTGACCCCGGAGGACGGTCACCTGCTGCAGCGGCAGTGGCAGCAGCACGCCATCCCTGTGCCGCTGGTGATCGTGGAATCGCCGTACCGCACGTTCGCTCAGCCGGTGGAGCACTTCATCCGCCAGTATCGCGAGAAGCACGGGCCCTGCGTGGTGACCGTCTATCTGCCGCAGTACATCGTCGGCCACTGGTGGGAATCCGTGCTGCACAACCGGCGGGCGCGCCGCATCGCCGGGCAGCTGATGATGGTGCACGGCGTGACGATCGCTCTGGTGCCGTGGCTGCTGGACTCCTCCGAGCTCATCTACGGACGCCGTTCGCGTCCGCTGCCCGGTCAGCAGCGTGCGGGGCGCCCGCTCGCGCTGTACGCCCCTCCCCCTGCGGGGCGCCGCGCACAGCGCCCCGCAGGACCGCCGGACGACGGCAGCCGAGCGGGTCTACGCTGACGAGATGCCTCTCAGCACCGTCGCCTGGCCGCTTCGCACCGCACGCCTGGAGATCCGTCCGTGCACGGTCGATGATCTCGACGCCCTGTGGGAGTTCCGCCGTCTGCCGGAAGTGAACCGGTGGCTGGGACGTGCGCCGTCCACCCGGGAGGCGTTCCATGAGACGTACCGCGACCCGACGCGCCTGGCGATGACGTTCGTGATCGCGCTGACGGATGCCGACCACGGGGCGCAGACGATCATCGGCGACCTGATGATCAAGCTCGAGGATGCCTGGGCGCAGGCCGAGGTCCTCGATCGGGCCCAGGGCACCGAGGCGGAGCTGGGCTGGGTGCTGGCCCCCGGGCACACCGGCCACGGCTACGCCACCGAGGCCGTCGGCGCCGTGATCGATCTGTGCTTCGGAACCCTCGGACTGCGGCGCGTGCACGCCGGATGCTTTGCCGCGAACGAGCCGTCGTGGCGGCTGATGGAGCGGCTCGGCATGCGCCGCGAGGAGTCCAGCCGGCGCACCGCGCTGCACCGCTCCGGCGAATGGATGGACGGCCTGAACTACGGCCTGCTCGCCGAGGAGTGGCCCGGCCGTCGGTGACGGGCGCCAGCCCGCCTGGACGGCTTTCCCGCCCAGGTCGCAATGGATGCCGCCCGGCATCCGAACCACCCGCCCAGGTCGCAATGGATGCCGCCTGAATCGCCGGACAGCGGCATCCATTGCGACGTGGAGGCGCGGATGCGAGGGCACCGCCGCGCCGCTCAGCGGGCGACGACCCGCTCGGGACGCAGATCGAGGCGCCGCAGCGCCTGAGCGTTCAGCGCCACGACGATCGTCGACAGGCTCATCAGGACGGCGCCGACCGACATCGGCAGCACGAACCCGAGGGGAGCGAGCACGCCTGCGGCCAGAGGCACGGAGAGGAGGTTGTAGCCGGCCGCCCACCACAGGTTCTGCGTCATCTTGCGATAGCCGGCACGAGAGAGCTCGATCACCGAGATCACGGCGCGTGGGTCGTCGGATGCCAGGATCACCCCGGCCGAGGCGATGGCCACATCCGTGCCCGCCCCGATCGCGATGCCGACGTCGGCCTGCGCCAGCGCCGGCGCGTCGTTGACGCCGTCACCCACCATCGCGACCTTCCGACCCTCGCGCGTCAACTCGGCGACCTTGGCCGACTTGTCCTCGGGGCGCACGCCCGCGAACACGCGCTCGATGCCGAGGTCGGCGGCGACCGTGCGCGCGACCGCCTCGGCATCGCCGGTGATCATCACGACATCGACTCCGCGGCGGTGCAGCTCGTCGACGGCCTCGCGGGATTCGGCGCGGATCTCGTCGGCGAGCTTCAGCCCCCCGATCACCTCGCCGTTGCGCACGACGTGCAGGATGATCGCTCCGTCGGCGCGCCAGTGCTCGGCATCCGGAACCTCGGCGCGACCGATCTCGGCGAGAAGGTGCGGCCCGCCGACGCGGATCTCGGCCCCGTCGACGTCAGCGGTCACCCCGACAGCCGGCGCCGAGGTGAACCCCGTCGCGGTCCACCGAGCGCCGGCGCCCTGAGCGGAGGTGAGGGCGGATGCCGCGCGCACGATCGCCCTGGCCAGCGGATGCTCGCTGTCGGCCTCCGCGGCCGCGGCGAGCGCGAGCACGTCGTCGGAGGACCAGCCCTCGACCGGCGCGACGCCGGTGACGGCCGGCTCGCCCCTGGTGAGCGTTCCGGTCTTGTCGAACAGCACCGTGTCGACGCTGCGCATGCTCTCCAGCGCCAGACGGTCCTTGATGAGCACGCCGGCGCGGGCCGCGCGCTCGGTGGCGATCGAGACGACCAGCGGGATGGCCAGGCCCAGCGCGTGCGGGCAGGCGATCACGAGCACCGTGATGGTGCGGATGACGGCCTCGTCCGGCATCCCGACGACGGTCCAGACCAGGGCGGTGATGATGCCGGCCCCGAGCGCGAACCAGAACAGCCAGGCCGCAGCCCGGTCGGCGAGGCGCTGGGCACGGGAGGTGGAGGCCTGCGCGTCGGCGACGAGCTTGCGGATGCCGGCCAGTGCCGTGTCCTCGCCCGTGGCGGTGACGCGCACGCGCAGGCCGGAGTCGGTGGCGACGGTGCCGGCGGTCACGTCATCGTCGACGCCGCGACTGACGCTGCGCGATTCACCGGTGAGCATCGATTCGTCGAGCTCGGCGCGGCCGTCGACGATCCTGCCGTCGGCGGGGATGCTGCCGCCGGGGCGCACGATCACGACATCCCCCACCCGCAGATCGGCCGGCGCCACCTCCACGATCTCATCGCCCTCGATGCGCTCGGCCCGGTCGGGCAGAAGAGCGGCGAGCGAGTCCAGCGCCGAGGTGGTCTGCGCGAGAGAGCGCATCTCGATCCAGTGGCCGAGCAGCATGATCACGATGAGCAGCGCGAGTTCCCACCAGAACTCGAGCTCGTGGTGCACGATCCCCAGGCTCGCACCCCAGGACGCCAGGAAAGCCACGGTGATGGCGAGCGCGATGAGCAGCATCATCCCCGGTCGGCGAACCCTGAGTTCGCTCACGGCTCCGGCGAGGAACGGCCGTCCTCCCCAGACGTACATGACGGTGCCGAGCACCGGCGCGATCCAGGCTGCGCCGGGGAAGTCCGGCACCGGGTACCCGAGGATCATCGCGAACATGCCGCTGAAGGCCACGACCGGGATCGCGATCAGCAGGTTGACCCAGAACAGTCGGCGGAACTGGGCGACGTGATCACCGTGGCCGCCATGACCCTCGTGCGCTTCGTGTTCTGCGTGTTCTGCGTGTTCCGCATGTTCTGCATGTTCTGCGTGCCCTTCGTGCCCGGTGTGGGTGTGCGGGTCCATGGGATCCTCCTCGGCGTCTCGCCAGCATTGTCCTCACCCCAGCCAACCCCAATACCCCCATAGGGTATTCCTCGCTTGTGCAGAGCCGCTCAGCGGAACGCGCGCAGGCGCAGGCTGTTGCCCACCACGAAGACGCTCGAGAACGCCATCGCGGCGCCGGCGAGCATGGGATTCAGCAGGCCCAGCGCCGCCAGCGGAATCGCCGCGACGTTGTAGGCGAACGCCCAGAACAGGTTGCCCTTGATGGTGCCCAGGGTGCGCCGCGACAGCCGGATCGCGTCCGACGCCGCACGCAGGTCACCGCGCACGAGCGTGATGTCGGAGGCTTCGATCGCGGCATCCGTGCCGGTGCCCATGGCCATGCCGAGGTCGGCCCGCGCCAGGGCCGGTGCGTCGTTCACGCCGTCGCCGACCATCGCGACGACTCTGCCCTCACCCTGCAGCCTCGACACGACGGCGACCTTGTCGGCGGGCAGCACCTCGGCGATGACCTCGTCGATGCCGACCTGCGCGGAGATGCGACGGGCTGCCGCCGCGTTGTCGCCGGTGAGCAGGATCGGCGTGAGACCCAGCGCCTTCAGCGCCGCGACGGCCTGTGCGCTCGTCGCTCTGACCTCGTCGGACACCACGACCAGACCTCGGGCGTCCCCGTCCCAGGCGACGAGCACGGCGGTCTGTGCAGCCGCCTCGGCATCCGCCTTCGCGGCCAGCAGCTGCGTCGAGGGGGGCATCGATCGGTCCTCGAGCAGCGACAGCCGCCCCACCAGCACGGCATGCCCGTCGACCGTGCCGCTGACACCGCGGCCCTCGATGTTCTGGAAGGACTCGACGGCAGGCGGTTCCGCGTCGTCGCCCGAGGGCGTCGTGCCGGCCTGCGGCCGGGCGGCATGAGCGGCGGATGCGATGGCTCGCGCGATCGGATGCTCACTGGCGTGCTCGACAGCTCCGGCCAGGCGCAGCAGCTGCGCGGCATCCGTCCCCGGCTCGGGGATGACCGACACGACGCTCATCCGCCCCTCGGTGACCGTGCCCGTCTTGTCGAGGACGATCGTGTCGACGCGGCGGGTGGACTCGAGCACCTCCGGCCCCTTGATGAGGATGCCGAGTTGCGCGCCGCGTCCGGTGCCGACCAGCAGCGCGGTCGGCGTTGCCAGGCCCAGTGCGCACGGGCAGGCGATGATGAGCACGGCGACGGCGGCGGTGAAGGCGACGGATGCCGGAAAGCCGAGCACCAGCCAGGCGCCCAGCGTGACGAGGGCGACGCCGATCACGATCGGCACGAAGACTCCGGAGATCCGGTCGGCGAGACGCTGCACCTCGGCTTTGCCGGTCTGCGCGTCCTCGACCATCCGCGCCATCTGAGCGAGCTGCGTGTCGGCGCCGATGCGACGCGCGCGCACGAGCAGCCGTCCGCCGGCGTTCACGGTACCGCCGACGACGGCATCCCCTGCCCGCACGTCGACGGGCATCGACTCGCCGGTCATCATCGCCCTGTCCACGGCTGAGACTCCCGAGACGACGACGCCGTCGGTGGCGATCTTCTCGCCGGGGCGCACGACGAACTCGTCGCCGACGCGCAGGTCGGCGGTCGGAATGCGCTCCTCGACGCCGCCGCGCACAACCGCGACGTCCTTCGCCCCCAGCTCCATCAGCGCGCGCAGCGCGGGGCCCGCCTGCCGTTTGGCGTGCTTCTCGAAGTAGCGACCGGCGAGTACGAACATTGTCACGCCCGCCGCGACCTCGAGGTAGATGTTCGCGGCACCGTCACTGCGCTCGAGGGTCCACCTGAACTCGTGGGTCATGCCCGGCATCCCCGCCGTGCCGAGGAAGAGCGCGTAAAGCGACCAGACGAAGGCGGCGGACGTCCCGAGGCTGATCAGCGTGTCCATGGTGGCCGCGCCGTGACGCAGGTTCGCCCAGGCCGCGCGGTGGAAAGGCCAGGCCGCCCAGACGATCACCGGCCCGGCCAGCGTGAGGGAGAGCCACTGCCAGTAGGCGAACTGCAGCGCGGGGATCATCGCCAGCAGGATGACCGGCACGCTCAGCACGATGGACCCGACCAGTCGGTTGCGCAGCGATTGCAGCTCAGGATCCGCGGCATCCGCCTGCGGCGACGGGTCGGCGCTCACCGGCGGGGCCGGCAGCGCCGCCGTGTATCCGGCGTTCTCGACCGTGGTGATCAGCAGCGCCGAGTCGAGCGGTCCCTCGACGGTGACCTGGGCCTTCTCGGTCGCGTAATTGACCGTCGCCGAGACGCCGTCGAGCCTGTTGAGCTTCTTCTCGACGCGCATGGCGCACGACGCGCACGTCATGCCGCCGATATCGAGATCGATGCGGGACGGCTCGACAGCGGTCAAGACTGCTCCTCAGGGCGTGCGGATGCCGGTGATAGATGCTCGGGGCGGCCAGGCGCTCCAGCCGGATGCTCAGGCGGTGACGGCCCGGTATCCCGCCTCGTCGACTGCCGCGATAACGGCCTGGACGTCGACGACCGACCCGGATGTGACGGTGAGGCGCCCGGTCTGCGCGCTGACGTCGATGCCCTCGACGCCGGCGATCTTCTCGACCTCTTCACGCACGGACATCTCGCAGTGCGCGCAGGTCATCCCGGTCACCTGGAACTCGGTCGTGGTCATGGTGTCTCCTCCGTCTCGGGTACCCCCCTAAGGTATGCCCGACGCGTCGGGATGTCACGTGAGAGGCGTCACCGACGACCCGTCAGACACTGCGTTTGCGCCGGTACATTTCCGAGTCCGCCCTGCTCAGCGCCGTTTCGATCGTGTCATCGGGCAGAACCTGGGTGACGCCCCACGACCAGGGATGGCTCGCGAGCATGCGCATGCGGTGCAGCATCTCGTCGGCTTCATCCGCGCTGGTGCACGGGAGAAGCATGACGAACTCGTCGCCGCCGAGACGCGCGACGGCGTCGTTCTGGCGCGAGAGCGATCCCCACTGCGCGACGAGGGTCTTGAGCACCGCGTCTCCCGCCTCATGACCGTCGACATCGTTGACCGCCTTGAAGTCGTCGAGATCGAGCACCGCCAGCGACAACGACTCCCCGGTGCGGCGAGCACGGCGCATCTCCTCCCCGATGCGCGACTGGAAGCCGCGACGATTCAGCGCACCGGTCAGCGGATCGGTGTGCCCCTCCAGCAGCATCCGGTGGCGCACGAAGAAGCCCATCTCCAGGCACAGCCAGGTCAACAGCGCCACGGCAAGGACGTTGGTCACGCCAAAGAGTCCGCGCGTCGAGTCGCCCTCGATCGACTCACCACCGAAAGGTCCCAGCAGAATCGCCGCACCGACCGCCACGAGGATGCCGAGCTCGATCCAGCGGCCGATGAGCGGGCCGTAGAACCAGGCCAGATACACCGCCATGACCGTCATCTCCTGCACCGCGGCCACGGCATTCTGTCGCTCGTCCGAGAAACCCAGGTAGTACACCGAAACGAGCGCATGGGTCAGTACGAACCCCAGCCCGAACCACTTGGGCAGCCGCACCCCTCCGAACAGCACCGCCGCGGCCACACCGATGCCACCCAGCGCGAGGCCGGCCGACAGCACCACCTCGAAGGTCGAGATGTCGTCCTCGAGCAATTCGAGCAGCAGCACCACCACGAAGAACAGGCACAGCACGACGGTCATCACGGAGTACGTCGAGCTCCGTCGCCGAGCACGCTGAATCCACCCTGTCCGCAACCACGAAAGCCCCTCAGCATCCGTAGCGCGAGTACGCTGATCGACCACCCGAAGTCCCCCTTCCCGCCCCTGCGGAAATGCTCCCCCCGGGGACAGGCTACCGCGTCGCGATCCGCTGCCCGCGAATGACCTCTCGGCGGCATACACTGAACCGTGACCACCCTGAGGATCGCCGAGGCTCGATGAGACATGCAGTCGGCGCACGTGCGCATTTCCAGCCGATCGTGCGCCTGCGCGACCTGCGCGCCGTGGGGTTCGAGGCCCTCGCCCGATTCGACGACGGCCTCTCACCGCTTGAGCACCTGCGCGACGCCGAGAAGTCGGGCGAACGCGAGCAGCTCGAACTGCGTCTGATCGAGACGGCTGTGGCGGCGGCTGCGGCGCTGCCACGATCGGCCTTCGTGACACTCAACGCGTCGGGTCGCACCATGGTGGACCCGTTCCTGTCCGAGCTGCTGCAGCGCGAAGAGCGCTGCTGGGGGCTCGAGCTGTTCGAGGGCTCCCCACCTGAGGAGTGCCGCGCCGTTCGCGAGCAGGTCGACCAGCTCGAAGGGTTCCTGCTGATCGATGACGCCGGCTCTGCGTTCGCCGACGAAAACCGCATCCGCGAGTTGCGCCCCGACATCGTCAAGATCGACCGCGCGCTGTTCTGGGACTCGCTCGCCGGTGCCGAGGGGCGGCGACGCCTTGACAGCATCCTCGCGGCGACCCGGAAGGCCGGAGCGCGCTCGCTCGTCGAGGGCGTGGAGGATACCGATCAGCTCGATGCCGCGATTGCACTCGGCGTGGACTACGCCCAGGGTTACCACCTCGGCAGGCCGACTTCGGCCGAGAACGTGCCCGAGATGCTGGCCGAGCTAGAGCGGCGCGTCGGGGTGGATGCTGCGGGTCTCTGAGCGCCGACTGGAGCCGGTGTGGCCTCGGCGACGCCATCGCGGCAGCACCTTGATCACGCCGAGAACCACGTAGATCACGGTGTTGATCGCGACGAATGTGGCGAGCATTCCGAACCAGTCGCTGTAGAGCAGCGACTGGGGCAGCACGATGCCGGACGGCACGGCGATCACGAGCGCGCCTCCGTGCTCGCGTGATCGACATGCTTCCACGTCGCGCTGCGCCCGAACGCGATCTCGAGCACACCCGCCAGGAAGGCCAGGTTGAGAAAGCAGTCGTAGACCAGTTCCGGGAACACCAATACGGCGATGCCCCGTGCCCGCCAGCCCCCGCGCCAGACGGTCACGACCCGCTCGAGCGCGAACACCAGACCGATGGCGATCCAGAAGGGGAACCATACCCAGCTGTCTACGGCGAGGATCATGACCAGCAGGAGCGCGAAGTACGCGAACAACGCGAGGACGCCGTATCCGATGCCGATCTGCTGGCTCCAGTAGCGCAGCGTCTGCGGAGTGAGACCGTACGCGCCGAGGTTCTCCAGGGCGCCGCGCTGCCAGCGCAGACGCTGTGCCCACAGCATCCGCCAGCTCGGCATCAGCTCGGTGACGACCGTGCACCTCATGGGTGAGATCGTCAGACCGCCGAGCGACTTGATGGCGATGGTGAGTTCGTTGTCCTCGGTGAGGGCGAGTGTGTCATAGACCTCACCGGCGATGCCGGGAATCTGATCGGACCTGGCGGCGGCGACAGCACGTAGAGCGGTGGAGCGGAAGACGGACGCGGTGCCGGTCAGCACGAAGACGCGGCCATCCCGACGCCGGATCTCGCGCTGATAGCGGGTGTACTCGTTTCTTTGGAACTGCCCGAGCAGACCGTGACCCTCCTCTCCTTCGAAGAGACCACCGACGGCCATCAGGGCACGGTCATCGGTGAAGCGGCGGACGGCCTCGGCGAGGAAGTCGTCTCCGATCTGGCTGTCGGCGTCCATCACCATGACTGTGTCGTTGTCACCCAGTGACGGCAGCAGGTCGGCGAGTGCCTGGTTGAGGGCACCGCCCTTCTTGTGCGTGTTCCCCACCGTCTCGAAGACGTCGGCGCCGTGCGCTCGGGCCACCTCGACCGTGCCGTCCGTGCAGTTGTCGGCCACCACGATCACTCGCTGCGGCGGCCGGGTCTGCCGTTGCAAGGAGCTGAGGGTATGCGGCAGCGAGCGCTCCTCGTCATGCGCGGGGATCAGCACGGTGACCGTCACCTCGCCGGCGAAGACCCCGCGGGTGCGGGCCATCACCGCGCGCGGTGCCAGCGGCAGCGCACTGACCTCGGCGTCGGCACGACGATAGCGCGAGGCCACGATGCGCTCACTGACCACGACGAACGCGACGAGCAGCATCGCGATTCCCACGGCCGTTGCCATCACAGCGAGATTGGGGAGCTCAGCGCTGTAGAACACCTGCCAGACGCCGGCGAGCGTGACGTGCACCGGATGCCAGAGCACCGGCGGATCGGTGACGGAGATGCCCCACCACAGCAGTCCCGCCGCCCCCAGCACCAGGATGATGACCACAAGACCGACGGATCGCTGGAACAGACGATTCACGTTCTCTCCTCTTCACCCGCGTGCCATTGTTCGCCTGCCCCAGTCGGCTGGGAACACTCTATCGACCCTCCGTCCGCACGCGGAGATCGACGGCGCCAAGAGTTCGGGGCGCCGGGCCAGCGGAAGCGGGCGCGGGGTCACGAGTCCGGAGCGCCGACTCAGCGGAGGCGGAACCGTGCGGCGGCCTCGGTGCGGGTGGAGACGCCGAGCTTGCGCAGCACGGCCGAGACGTGCACGCTGACGGTCTTCACGCTGATGAACAGGCGCTCGCCGATCTGCCGGTTGCTGAGCCCCTCCGCCAGCAGCTCCAGCACCTGCCGCTCGCGCTCGGTCAGCTCCATGCCGTCGCCGCGTGCCGGTGCCGCGCCCAGGCGAGTGGCATCCGCGAACTCGGCGATCTCGTGCTGCAGCCGCGCGTGCCCGATCGTCTGGGCGAGCTCTCCGGCCCGGGCGAGGACCGACGCCGCTTCCGCTCGATCTCCGCGCTCCGCCACCAGGGCCCTGGCGAGCTCCCGTCGCAGCGCGACGACGAACACCGCCGGACCGTCGGGTCGGTCGGCCACGGGCAGGGCTGCTCGCAGCGCGTCGGCGCTTCCGTCGAGCAGGGCCGAGAGCACGCGCGACCAATCGGAGAACTGGTCGGCGTGGTGGAGCCAGGCGCCGCGCACCCGCTCCGCGAGGACATCGGCGCCGTGATGATCACCGTCCGCGCGCAGCGCCGCGACGATCAGCCCGCCGTCCAGCAGGCGACGGGCCTCGTGCTGCAGCCGGGGCCCATCGTCGTCGAGCATGCGCTGCAGCAGCTCCGCGGCCTTCTGCGTCCGACCGGCGCCCATGGCCAGCGTCATCTCGGTGCCGAGGAGCGAGTACCAGACCTGACGCTCGGCCTGGGCGGCGGTGCCCATGACGGGCCGCCACTCCTCGAGCAGCGACTCCGCCTCGTCGAGGCGCCCCCGCCAGACCAGGGCGCGGATGCGCGACGCCGTCGTGTACACGCGGAAGATTCGGTACGTGCGGGTCGTGAGATCCTTGGCGAGCAGCTGTTCCACCTGCTCGATCCGGCCGAGTTCGAGCAGCGGTTCGGCCATGTTCTGGGTGAGGATCGATCCGGTCGTGCGCTCGACGCCCAGCCGCCTGGCCTGCTCGATCCCGGCCTCGGCCGCGCGCACGGCGTCGCGGAAGCGGCCGAGCGTGCTCAGCGAATCCGAATAGTTCACCGCGTACCGCAGGGCGGCGTCGTGATGCTGCGCATGCTCGCGGGCGATCCCGAAGTACTGCATCGCCACGTCGATGCCGCTCATGTGCAGGTGGCAGCCGCCGAGGATGTTGGCTGCCACCGAGATCACGTCGTCCATGCCGAGTGCACGACCGATGGCCAGCGCCTCGCCGGCCGAGGCGATCGCCGCTGCGACGTCGCCCTCGACCATCTGGCGACCGGCGAGGTGGTTCAGCAGAGTGGCGTGCAGGCGTTCGTCATCCACATCGGCCATGCCGTCGAGCGCCTCGAGCAGCAGCGCACACGACCCCGGCCGGCCCAGGTTCTGCACGTACAGCGCCTTGTCCCGCAGCAGCTTCACGCGCACGACGGCAGGGGTCTCGTCATCGACCTCCGCGAGTGCGAGGTTCACCACGGCGAGGGACCGCTCGTCGTAGCCCGCGTTGCGCAGAATGGAGGCCAGGCGCGATAACAGCGACAGGCGTGTGATGCCGGTGACCTCCGCAGCATCCGGCACCTGCTCCCACAGCTCCGAGGCGAGTTCGCCCAGGCGCCCCGCGGTGGAGAACGCGTAGCTCTGCTTGGCGCCCTCCATCGCTCCGATCGCCGCGACGAGAGCGCGACGGGCGTCGTGCGCCTGGTGCCAGTGGAAGGCGAGTGCCGATGCCAGGCCTTCCGGGCCGGCCGCCTCACGACGCTCGAGCGCCTCGGCGTAGCCCCTGTGCAGCCGCGCCCGCTCGCCCGGCAGGAGGTCGTCGTGCACGGCTTCACGCAGCAGCGCATGCCGGAAGCCGTAGCCGTCGGCGCGCACGGCCAGCACCGCGGCGCCGACGGCCTCACGGATGCCGGCATCCAGGCGCTCATCGGACAGGGAGGCGAGTTCGCTGAGCAGCCCGTGGTCGACGGCCCCATCCGATCCGGACACCACCCGGACGACGTGCTGGGCGTCATCGCCGAGCGCGTCGAAGCGGACGAGCAGCACGTCGCGCAGTGACTCGGGCAGCGGGCCGCCGGCGCCGCAGGACAGCTCCTCGATGAAGAACGGCACGCCCTCCGATCGTTCGAGCAGGCGGGAGAACCCCGCGTCGTCGACCGGTCCGTTCAGCGCCTCGACCATGGTGCGCACCGCCACCGGATCCAGACGCTCCAGCGTGATCCGCTCGACGAGTCGCGCCCGCTCGGCCTCGACGAGGAACGAGCGCGCGGGTCCGCCTCGGCGCATCTCGTCGACGCGGCTGGTGAGGACGAACAGGATGGGCTGGCCGGCGAGGGCGCGCAGAAGGAAGGACAGCGTGGAGAGCGTGGCCTCATCGGCCCAGTGCAGGTCCTCGACGATGACGACCACCGGATGCCGGCGCGCGGCCGCCTCGAGCACGTTGGCGATCGCCTCGCGCAGCACTTCCGGACCGGCGGCGCGATCGGATGCCGGGCCACCCAGTTCGGGAAGGAGCAGGCCGAGCGATTCGCGTGCCGGTCCCGCCGCGTGGGCCTCGGCGTCTTCCAGGCCGGCGAGGGCGCCGCGCAGGATCGCCGGCAGCGGGCCGTAGGGCACGGGCATCGACCCGTAGTCCAGGCACCAGCCGCTGAGCACGAGCGCGGCGTCCGCCGTGCGCTCGCGGAACTCGCGCAGGAGCCGCGACTTGCCGATGCCCGCCTCACCGGCGACCAGCACGGACGCCGCCTCACCCGCGACGGCGCGTCGGAGTGCGGCGTCGAGCGCCTCGAGCTCGACGTCGCGACCCACCATGCGGGGCGTCGACGCGATGAGGGACATGCTCTCATCGTGCCACCCGCCACCGACAGTGGGCAGGTCGTGCGCCGCGGCCGATCGAGCTCCCCGCTCCCGGGGCGGGGGGCTCGACACGATGGTCATGCGTCGGCGACGGCGCAGCGTGCTCCCGCCGGGCAGGCCGGCTCCGCGACGGCCTGACGCTGCGGGGCCATGGCACGGGCCAGGCGCGCGAGCCGACCAGGCCGACGGGTGAGGCGCGCGCTGTCCTCGGCGATCATCCGGCGCCGCTCGGCCAGCTGCGTCGCCTGCTCGATCTCGAAGGCGATGACGCGGTGAGTGAGATACGGATCCTGATACATGGGATGCCCCTTTCGCTGCATCCCTACACTCCGCCCTGAGGGGGCGTGCGAGCATCGGAAGGACTCCCTATTCCTGCGTCCAGGCACCTCAGATCAGGTGCGTCCCGCGGGGTCAGGGCGTCAGGGCGTGTCCCCGACCGCGTGCGGGCGCGGCACCACGAGCATCGTGCCCGTATCGGTGAACTCCTGCTGGATCTCGTCGTTGTGCTTGTACGTGAACAGGCTCACGAGGTAGGCCGTCAGGGCGCCGAGCACGAACGCGGGCAGCAGTTCGTAGAGCCCCGTGTCGAGCGCCTTCCAGATGAACACCGTGGCCGCCCCGACGAACATGCCGGCGAGGGCGCCCCAGTTGGTGAGTCGTCGCCAGAACAGGCTCAGCAGGATGATCGGCCCGAAGGCGGCGCCGAACCCCGCCCAGGCGAACGAGACGAGTCCGAGGATGGTGTCGTTCGGGGTGATCGCCAGCAGTATGGCGATGATCGCGACGGCGAGAACGGCGAGGCGCCCCATCATCACGAGCCTCTTCGGCGCCGGCGGTGTCTTCCGGAACACCTTGTAGAGGTCCTCGACGAGTGCCGACGAGCTGACGATCAGCTGACTGGAGATCGTGCTCATGATCGCGGCCAGCACGGCCGCCAGCACGAGACCGGCGACGAAGGGATGCAGCAGCGTCTTCGACATCACCAGCACGACCGTCTCAGGATCGGCCAGGTCGATGCCCTCGGCGGCCATGTAGGCGATGCCGATCAGGCCGGAGATGATCGCACCGAACATCGACAGCACCATCCAGGAGATGCCGATGCGACGCGCGCTCTTGGCCTCCTGCGGCGATCGCAGGGCCATGAACCGCACGATGATGTGGGGCTGGCCGAAGTAGCCGAGCCCCCAGGCGAGCGCCGAGACGATCGCGAGGACGGTCGCACCGGTGAGCCCGGCCTCACCGAAGAACGACAGGTGCCCCGCGCTGGCGTTCTCCGTGATCAGCGAGCCCGTCTCGTCGAGACTGCCGATGGCGATCATCGCGGCGACCGGCACCACGATCAGGGCGATGACCATCATCAGGCCCTGCACGACGTCGGTCAGGGAGGCGCCGAGGAACCCGCCGAACAGCGTGTACAGCAGGGTGATGCCGCCGATCAGCAGCATCCCGCCGAGGTAGTCGCCGTTGAACGAACTGACGAAGAACTTGCCGCCGGCGACCATGCCCGCCGAGATGTAGAGGGTGAAGAACACCAGGATGACGACGCCCGAGAGCACGCGCAGCAGCCGAGTCGAGTCGCGCAGCCGGTTCTCGAAGAAGCTCGGCACCGTGATGGAGTTGCGCGACACCTCGGTATAGGCGCGCAGACGCGGAGCCACCAGCAGCCAGTTCAGGTAGGCGCCGATGGTGAGGCCGATCGCGATCCAGGCTTCGATGAGGCCTGTGAGGTAGATCACCCCGGGCAGGCCCATCACCAGCCAGCCGGACATGTCGGATGCTCCCGCGCTGAGAGCAGCGACCCAGGACGGAAGATTGCGGCCGCCGAGCATATAGTCCTCGTGGTCGCTGGTGCGTTTGAAGGCGATGTAGCCGATGAGCAGCATCGCGGCGAAATAGAGGCCGAGTGCGATGTAGATGAAGAGCTGGTCGGACATCGTCGTCCCTTCCGCGGCGAGCATCACCGCACTTCGACCCTGCCATAGACGACCCGTCCCGTACAGGGCACTGCCCGGATACGCTGAGACCATGGAGACCATGACGGTGCCCGAGGCCCTGGCCGAGCTCGGGGCTCTCGAGGACCCGAAGGCGCGTGCCGTGAACGAGCGTCACGGCGATGCGCACGGGGTGAACCTGTCGAAGATGCGCGCGCTGGCGAAGCGGATCGGCATGTCGACACCGCTCGCCCGCGAGCTGTGGGCGAGCGACGATGTGGCGGGTCAGCTGCTCGGGCTGTTGATCGCGAAGCCGCGGGAGCTGTCGGCGGAGGAGATCAACGGAATGCTGCGCACGACTCGCAGCTCGAAGGCGCACGACTGGCTGGTCAACTACATCGCCAAGAAGTCGCCTCTCGCCGAGGAGCTGCGGCTGCGCTGGTTCGACGACGCGGATGCCGATGCCCGTGCGGCCGCATGGTCGCTGACCTCCGTGCGCGTGGCGAAGAGTCCGGAGGGCCTCGACCTCGACGGGCTGCTCGACCGCATCGAGCGCGAACTGCGCGATGCTCCCGCGCGCGAGCAGTGGGCGATGAACGAGACGCTCGCGTACGTGGGCATCCATCATCCGGCGCTGCGTGAGCGGGCCGTCGGGATCGGCGAGCGCCTGCAGGTGCTGGCCGACTATCCGACGGCGCCGAACTGCACCTCGCCGTTCGCGCCTGCCTGGATCGCCGAGATGGTGCGCCGCCAGCGCTGAGCCCCGGGCGCCGTCACGCGGCACGTCGGAGCGCGATCGCAGCGCGCGGCGGATGGAAGACGTCGGTGCAGGGCGCCCAGAACCAGCGTTTTCCATCCGGCGCCCTCGTCTGCGGATGGAAAATGTCGGTGCGGGACAGGCGCCACCGACGTTTTCCATCTGCACCGAATGCAGACCCGGGCTCAGTGGTGGAAGAGGCGCAAACCCGTCGTCACCAGGGAGATTCCGTGCTCGGATGCCGCCGCCGCGACCTCATCGGATCGTGTCGATCCCCCGGGCTCGACGATGGTTCCCACGCCGTACTCGGCCGCGTGGTCCACGTTGTCTCGGAACGGCAGGAAGCCGTCGGAGACGAGGGTGACGTCGTCGAGCCGCTCGGACCACTCCGTGCGCCAGCCCTCGTCGGCGTAGCGCTCGGAGGCTTCCGCACCGAAGAGCCCTGCGAACTCGAGGCGCTGCGACCGGGTCATCTCGGCCCCGGCGAAGCGGATCTGCCAGTTCAGGCGGTCCTGCCGCCGCATCCCGTCGACGAGCGGCAGCTCGCGGACGAACGGATGCCGGCGCAGCCACCAGACACGCGCCTTGTCGCCCGCGAGGCGCACGCAGTCCACGCGGTTCTGCTGCCCGGCGCCGATGCCGATCGCGGCGCCGTCGCGCACCAGCACGACCGAGTTGGATTGGGTGTAGCGGGCGGCGGCCATGCCGAGCAGGGCGTCACGGCGGTGCGTCTCGTCGAGCGCAGCAGCGGGGAGCGCGGCGGTGAGGTCGGCGGCGTCCCGGTCCTGCTCGATGACGGCGCCCAGCACCTCGCGACGCTCGCGGGCGGGCGGCTGCCAATCGGTACCGGCGTCGAAGATGAGAAGGCCGCCGGACTTCTTCGCGCGCAGGATGTCGACCGCGCCCTCCTCGTAACCGGGGGCGATCACCGCGTCGCAGATGACGGTGCGCAGGAACTCGGCGGTCTCGGCATCCACCGGCCGCGACAGCGCCACCACGTCGCCGAACGACGACTTCGGGTCGGCGTCCCGGGCGCGCACATAGGCGGAGATCAGGCTGCCGGCGGCGGCATCCGGGGTGCGCCAGGTCTCTGCGGCGACGTCGTCGACGGTGCCGGCGAGCGCGGCGCCGGCGGGAGAGACGTGCTTGAACGACGCGGCGGCAGGCAGGCCGCCCGCGTCGTCGGCCTCGCGCACCAGCGCGAAGGCGTTCAGCGCGTCGAGGTAGTTGATCAGAGAGGGCGCGCCGTTGACGACGGCGGGTCCCCCTTCGACCGTGGCGGACTGGTGCGGATTCATCCCGTAGCGCACGGGTACTCCCATCTGTGATGGGCACCCAGGCGGACGATGCCGTTGCTTGCTCCCTGCCGGTCATCCGGCCTCGCCAGTCGCATTCCCAGCGTACCGGTGGGTATGTCGTCGGTGAGCGCGGGTGTCGTCGGCCGGCGGCAGGGTCGGCACGCGCACTCAGCGCAGGGGCGAGCGGCGCGCGGAGGGGCGCGAGACGTCGGGGGCGAGGATACCGAGCAGCTGCACGAGCGTGGTGAGCCACAGCAGCACGAGGCCCACGACCACGGCCTCCAACGCCGCGACCGAGAGCACGTTCAGTCCGAAGGCGAGCACCACCGCGCCCGCGACGAGCACCACGAGCACGACGGTGACCCCACGGAGCATCCGCACCTCCCCCATGAGCGCCGTGACCATGATGGCGGCCGCGAGCAGCAGCGCGAGGGTCGTGAACGCGGCGATCGCGTGCGCCAGCGGCACCCGGTCGACGGGCAGCACACCCACCCCGGCGAGGGCGAGCCCGGCGCCGGCCCAGGCGAGCACCACGGCGGCGATGCCGGGCAGGGCGGCGTCTCCCAGCATCCGATGCAGATCGCGGCCGAGGTACGAGCCGGTGGTCGCGATCAGCAGACCTGCGATGACCACGGTGCCGTTGAACGCCCACCCGCCGGAACCGATGCCCAGGTGCGAGAAACTGCGCTCCCACCAGCTCGTGTCCGCCGCCGTCAGCATCGCGAACAGGGTTCCGATGACGAGGAAGGCCGACAGCAGCGACGCCACATCCCGGGTGCTGAGGCGGATGCCGGTGCGGAACGCCATCCGACCGCCGAGCGCGGAAGCGATTCCGGTGAAGGCTCCCCCGCCGACGGCCGGCAGTTCGAGTCCCTGCAGTCCGGTCGCCAGCACCTGACCGGCGAGCAGCACGCCGAGCCCGGTCACCCCGGCGAGCGCGAGCGTGATCGCGGCCGCGCTGATGTTCGAGACGACGGCCTGCCACGGCGGCATCGGGCCCGTCTCGCCGGGGCGATGCATCCGCGTGCTGACCACGAACGCCGCCGCCGCGATGACTCCCGCGACCAGGGCCACCGGGATGATCACCGAGCCGTCGCCGCTGAACGGACGCGCCGCACCCCACAGCACGGCGGTGCCGGCGAGCAGGCCGAGCACGAAGCCGGCGGCCGTGGCCCACAGCATCCGCCGCTGCTCGCGCAGCATCCGCTCGACGTCCATGCCCTCATCGAACCACTCGGGGCGGACATACGCTGGGACCATGAGCACCCACATCGCCGCCGCGCCCGGAGACATCGCCCCGATCGTCCTGTTCCCCGGAGACCCGCTGCGGGCGAAGTGGATCGCCGAGAACTTCCTCGAGGACGCGGCGCTGTACAGCGAGGTGCGCGGGATGCTGGGCTTCACCGGCACCTGGAACGGACACCGCGTCTCGGTGCAGGGATCGGGAATGGGCCAGCCGTCCATGGCGATCTACGCCAACGAGCTGTTCGACTCCTACGATGTGCAGACCATCGTGCGCGTCGGATCGTGCGGCGGCCTGACCGAGCGCGTCGGCATGCGCGACATCATCATCGCCAGCGGCGCCTGCACCGACTCGGGCATCAACCGGGTGCGCTTCCACGGCCTGGACTACGCGCCGGTCGCCGACTTCTCGCTGCTGCGCGCAGCCGTGGAGGCGTCCGAGGAACTGACCCTGGATGCCGACGTGCACGTGGGCCTGCTGTTCTCGAGCGACCAGTTCCACTCCACCCGCCCCGAGCTGACCGAGCCGTTCGTCGCACACGGCGCCCTGGCCGTGGAGATGGAGACCAGCGCGCTGTACACCCTGGCGGCCTATCGGCACCGGCGCGCGCTGAGCATCTGCACGGTGTCGGATCACCTCGTCACGCACGAGGAGACCACGGCCCTGGAGCGCGAGCAGACCTTCGCCGACATGATCGAGATCGCGCTGCGAGCCGCGACCGCCTGAGGACGCCCGCCCGGCATCCACTCCGCCCCCTCGGGAGGAGAACTCGCCCTCGGGAGGAGTCTCACTGCGGGATTCCTCCTCCCATCACGGATTTCTCCTCCCGAGCCGGTGGCCGACTACCGTTGACGCATGCGATTCCCCTCGGCGATCCGCTCCGCACGCCGCGCGCCGCTGCTGCAGGTGCTCAAGTCGGCCGCGGCGACGATCGCGGCCTGGCTGATCGCGAGCCTGCTGCTGCCGGGGCCTCCGCCCATCTTCGCCGCCATCGCGGCTCTCCTGGTCGTGCAGCCGAGCGTGAACCAGTCGCTGTCGAAGGCGCTGGAGCGCAGCGCCGGCGTGATCGCGGGAGTCGTCATCGCGATGCTGCTGAGCCTGCTGCTCGGTGCGCAGAGCTGGGTGGTGCTCGCGGCCGTCGTCGTGGCGATGCTGGCCGCGTGGGCGCTGCGCGCCTCGACGGGCACGGGCAACCAGGTCGCGATCTCCGCGATGCTCGTGCTGGCCCTCGGCTCGTCGAACCCCGACTACGCCGTCAACCGGATCATCGAGACGCTGATCGGCGCGGTCGTGGGACTGCTGGTGAATGTGGCGATCGTGCCGCCGGTGCTGTCAGCCCCGGCCCGGCGCGACGTCGGGATGCTGGGGGGCGAGGTCGCCGCGTCGCTCGACCGCCTGGCCGACGCGCTGCCGTCCGTGCGCACCGGTCCGCAGCTGCAGGAGCTCATGGTGCAGGTGCGGCTGCTGCGCCCGATGAAGGATGCCGCCGAGGAGTCCCTGAAGACCGCCGAGGAATCGCTCTCCCTCAATCCCCGCCGCTCGCGCCACCGCGAGGACCTGGTGGAGATCCGTCGACTGCACGAGCAGCTCTCGCCGGTGGTCACGCAGGTGATCGGCATGACGCGCGCGTACTTCGACCATTACGACGACGGGCTCGCCGACGACCCCACGGTGCGGGCGATCGCCGAGCAGCTGCGCCGCGCCGGGCACGACGTGCGCCTCGCCGTGCAGTCGGCCGACGCCTCGCCCGAACCTAAGGCCATGACCTCGGCGGTCCGAGCGCTCACCGCACCCCTGGTGGTGCGGCCACCGGCATCCGATCACTGGATCCTCGTCGGCTCGTTGATGGAGGATCTGCGCCGCATCCACGGCGAGCTGCGCGACGAGACCTGAACCGGCGGCGGACGTGCGAGACCTGAGAATCGGGCGGTCGGGTCAGACGGCGGCGCGGGCGACGTGGCTGCGGGCGTGGCCGACGGCGGTGCCGAGATCGTCGAAGAGGTGGTTCTGGTGGCGCAGGGATGCCAGCACGCCGACCCGCTCGGCGAGCCCGCGATGCTGCGGCGCGATGCCCTTGACCAGCACCGTGACCCCGCGGCGCTCCAGGGACGTGATGAGCTCGGTGATCACCTGGGCTCCGGTCGCGTCGAGGATCTGCAGCTGCGACATGCGGATCACGACCACCTCGATGCCGCGCAGTTCGGCGACGCGCTCCAGCATCCGTTCCGCCGCGCCGAAGAACAGCGCCCCCTCGAGTCGGAAGAGCGCGATGCGCTCGTCACCCGGTTGTGCGGCGCCCGGCAGGTCGTCCCGATGCACGCCGCTGGCCCTCGCCAGCTGACGCAGGGCGAAGAAGCCGGCCACGAGCAGGCCGATGAGCACGGCGTAGATGAGGTCGACGCTGATCGTGATGACCGCCGTGACGCAGAACACGATCGCGTCGGCGCGCGTCGAGCGCAGCACGGTGCGCACGGTCGACGGCGTGATCATGCGGCATGCGGTCACCATGAGCACGCCGGCGAGTGCGGCGAGCGGGATGTGCGCGACGATCGGAGCACCGATCAGGGCGATGACCAGCAGGAGGACTCCGTGCGAGACCGAGGCGAGGCGGGTGTGCGCGCCGGCGCGCACGTTGACGGCGGTGCGGGCGATCGCCCCCGTGGCCGGCATCCCCCCGAACAGTCCGGCGGCGAGGGATGCCAGGCCCTGGCCCACCAGCTCGCGGTCGGCGTCGTAAGGTCCGGTGTCGGCCATGGTCGATGCCACCCGCGCCGACAGCAGCGATTCGATCGCGGCGAGCGCGGCGACGGCCACGGCGGGACCCACGAGTGCGGCGAGAGTAGCGGTGTCCAGGCCGGGCAGGGAGGGCGCAGGCAGACCCACCGGGAGCGCGCCGATCGTGTCGACGGGCAGGCCGGCGAGCGCGGCGAGGAACGACGCGATGACGATGGCCAGCAGCGATCCGGGGAAACGCGGGTGCAGCTTGAGGGACACCAGCATCACCGTCACCACGATCCCGACCAGCAGCAGCGACCAGCCGAGCTTCGGCCACGACGCCACGGCGAGGGATTGGGCGGCGGCGACGAGGGCGTTGGTGCTCTCTCCCGGCTCGGTGCCGGTGGCGGTGGGCACCTGCTGCAGGAAGATGATGACCGCGATGCCGAGGGTGAACCCCTCGATCACCGGCCACGGGATGTACCCCACGGTGCGGCCGATCCGCAGCATTCCCGCGGCCAGTACGATCAGACCCGCCATCAGACACACCGCGGCGAGCGCACCCGCGCCGTGAACGGCGAGGATCGGCGCGAGCACGACCACCATCGCGCCGGTCGGGCCGGAGACCTGCACGTGCGAGCCGCCGAAGACGGCCGCGACGACGCCGGCGACGATGGCCGTGATGAGCCCGCTCTCCGCGCCCGCGCCTGAGCTGACGCCGAAGGCGAGCGCGAGCGGCAGCGCGACGATGCCGACCGTGACGCCCGCCAGCAGATCGCCCCGCCAGGTGCGCGGCAGGTCGCGGTAGTCGGATGCCGAGGGCAGCAGTGCGGTGAGGTCGCGGATGATCCGCACGGCACGAGCCGGTCCGGAAGAGAGTGTCATACGTGCTCGGGAAGGTCGGGCAGATGCTCGCGCTCGACGAGCTGCTCCCGGGTGGTCTCGAGGATCTCGCCGAGCAGTGTGCGCGCGACGCGCAGCAGATCGGCGACCTGCGGGTAGGCGAGCCGGTAGTGCACCAGGCTGCCACGGCGCTCGGAGACGACGAGGCGGTTGCGGCGGAGCACGGCCAGGTGCTGCGAGAGGTGCGAGGGCTCGAGCTCGACCGCGTGCAGCAGTTCCGTGACCGTCGCCTCGGGCACGGTCGAGAGCACTTCGAGGATGCGGATGCGGATCGGATGCGCGAGACCCTTGAACAGGCCCGCCTTCACCTCGTAGAGGGGGCGGTTCGGATCACTGAGCACTCGGCATCCTCTCTTCTGCGGTCCGCGCACCCCGCGGACCCCTACGATATGACGAATTCATCATATCGCTATACCCTGGGAGAATGATCGACCAGCTTCCCCTCTGCCCCGAGTGCTCCAGTGAGCACGCCTACGAGATGGGCGCCCTGCTCGTCTGCCCGATGTGCGGCCACGAGTGGTCGCAGTCCGAGGAGCCCGAGGAGCCCGAGGCTTCGGGTGCGGCGTCGGAAACGGAGGTCGTGCGGGATGCCGTCGGCAACGTCCTCGCCGACGGCGACACGGTCGTCCTCGTCACCGGCGTCAAGGTCAAGGGCTCGCTCAACATCAAAGCGGGCACGAAGGTGCGCGGCATCCGCCTCGTCACCCCGGTCAACGGTCACGACATCGACTGCCGGATCGACGGATTCGGCGCCATGCTGCTGAAGTCGAGCGTCGTCAAGAAGGTCTGAGTCGCTCCGACCCCGGACCCGCGTCGACGATCCGGCCGTTCCTCGGGACCGCCCCGCGGAACGTCGCCCGCACCGCGCTCGCCCGTTCGATGACCGATCTGTCGATCGCCTGCACGTGCACGTGCGGCTCGGTGCTGTTGCCCGAGTTGCCGCAGCGCCCCACCGGGTCCCCGCACCGCACCCGCTGGCCGACGCGCACCGCGATGCTGCCCTCCTGCAGGTGGCAGAGGGCGATCACGATGCCGCCGGCGTCGATGAGCACGTGATTGCCGGCCAGGGCGACCCAGCCCGCGGCCGCTCGACGCGCCTGGGTGAGCGCGTAGCGGATCGACGGCAGACCGCGATGCGCCGCGTGGTCGGGCTCGGCATCGTGCGCGGCGATCACTTCGCCGTCGACCGGGGCGAGGACCGGTCGGCCGAATCCGGGGAACCGTTCAGGCGGCTCGGGCCGCAGAAGAGCGGCGAGCCCGACAGGCGACGTGCGTCCGGACTCGTCGACGGGAACGAAGTCGATCGCGTACGACGACGCGAACCGGGTGGTGCCGTGACTGGGCACCCGGTCGGCGGGGCTGTTCCGCACCAGCCACCGCCCGGTGAACGGGTACTCCAGATCCACGGATGCCGGCATGCGCCCCACTCTGCCAGGGAGGCCGATCCACGGCATCCGTCCTCCGGCATCCGCCCTCCGGCATCCGCCCCTGGCACCGCGGTCACCGCGGCAGGTGAAAGGATCGAGACATCATGCTTCTCGATCCCACTCCCGTCCGCGGCGCCGATGCGGATGCCGTGTACACGGCGTTCGTCGAGTGGGCGGAGTCGACCGGCATCAGCCTGTACCCCGCCCAGGACGAGGCGGTCATCGAGATCATGTCCGGGCAGAACCTCATCCTGTCCACGCCCACGGGCACGGGCAAGTCGCTGGTCGCCGTCGGCGCCCACTTCGCCGCCCTGTCCGAGGGACGGCGCTCCTACTACACGGCGCCGATCAAGGCGCTGGTGAGCGAGAAGTTCTTCAGCCTGGTCGACATCTTCGGCGCGGAGAACGTCGGGATGGTCACCGGCGACTCGTCAGTCAACGCGGATGCCCCGATCGTGTGCTGCACGGCGGAGATCCTCGCCAACCTCGCCCTGCGCGAGGGCCCGGACGCCGACGTGGGCCAGGTCGTGATGGACGAGTTCCACTTCTACGGCGATCCCGACCGCGGCTGGGCCTGGCAGGTTCCGCTGCTGACGCTCCCGCAGGCGCAGTTCGTGCTCATGTCGGCGACGCTCGGCGACGTCACCGATCTGGCCGCCGACCTCTCCCGGCGCACGCACCGCGAGACGGCCGTGGTGACCGGGGTCGAGCGCCCCGTGCCGCTGCACTTCTACTACGAGCTGACGCCGATCCACGAGACGATCGAGGATCTCCTGACCACGGGCCAGGCGCCGATCTACATCGTGCACTTCTCGCAGGCCGCGGCCATGGAGCGGGCGCAGGCGCTGGCCAGCGCGAAGGTCGCCACCCGGGAGCAGCGTGATGCGATCGCCGAGATGATCGGCGGATTCCGTTTCACCACGGCGTTCGGCAAGACGCTCTCCCGCCTGCTGCGCATGGGGATCGGGGTGCACCATGCCGGGATGCTGCCGAAGTATCGTCGGCTCGTCGAGCAGCTCGCCCAGCGCGGGATGCTGCGGGTGATCTGTGGCACCGACACCCTCGGCGTCGGGATCAACGTGCCGATCCGCACGGTGCTGCTCACCGCACTGACGAAGTTCGACGGACAGCGGATGCGGCAGCTGAACGCCCGCGAGTTCCACCAGATCGCCGGACGCGCCGGCCGTGCCGGCTTCGACACCGCCGGAACGGTGGTGGCCCAGGCGCCCGAGCATGAGAGCGAGAACGCCGCCGCGATCCGCAAGGCCGGCGACGACGTCAAGAAGAAGCGCAAGATCATCCGCAAGAAGGCGCCGGACGGCTTCGTGTCGTGGGGGGAGCCGTCATTCCGCAAGCTGATCGACTCGGAGCCGGAGACCCTCACCTCGCACATGCAGATCACCAGCGCCATGATGCTGAACGTGATCGGTCGCGGTGGCGACGCCTTCGCCAATATGCGGGCACTGATATATGACAATCACGAGCCGCGTGCGCGCCAGCGCCTCCTCGCGCTGCGTGCGCTCGGCATCTACCGCACGCTGCGGGAGTCCGGGATCGTCGAGGACGACGCCGACGGCATCCGTCTGACCGTCGACCTGCAGCCGAACTTCGCTCTGAACCAGCCGCTGTCACCCTTCGCCCTGGCGGCGTTCGAGCTGCTGGACCCGGACTCCCCGCAATTCGCGGTCGATATGATCTCGGTCGTGGAGGCGACGCTGGATGATCCGCGAGCCATCCTGTCGCAGCAGGAGTTCATCGCCCGCGGCGAGGCAGTCGGCGCGATGAAGGCCGAGGGCATCGAGTACGACGAGCGCATGGAGCTGCTGGAGCAGATCACGTACCCGAAGCCGCTGGAGGAGCTGCTGTCAGCCGCGTTCGAGACCTTCAGCGCCGCGCAGCCGTGGATCCGCGACTTCGAGCTGCGTCCGAAGTCCGTCGTCCGCGACATGTACGAGCGAGCTATGTCGTTCGGGGAATATGTCGCGTTCTACAAGACGGCGCGGTCGGAGGGCGTCGTGCTGCGATATCTCTCGAACGCCTTCCGCGCGGCCTCGCAGACCATCCCCGAGCATCTGAAGACCGAGGACCTGCGCGATCTGATCGAGTGGCTGGGCGAACTGGTGCGCCAGGTCGATTCGTCGCTGCTGGACGAGTGGGAGGAGCTCATCGCGGGCGTCGACAACGGACGCTTCGACGGCGATGAGCCCGTCGTGCCGCCCGCCCCGAAGCGGCTCACCTCCAACGTGCGGGCGTTCCGCATCCTGGTGCGCAACGAGCTGTTCCGCCGGGTGCAGCTCGCCGCGCGCGAGGACCTGGACGGGCTGGAGACTCTCGATTCCGGGTTCGACGGCTGGTCGGACGCGCTGGACGCCTACTACGCCGAGCACGACGAGATCCTCACGGGAGCGGATGCCCGCAGTTCCGCTCTGCTGCTCATCGAGCACGGCGCCGCGGAGTGGACCGTCCGGCAGATCCTGGACGATCCGGCCGGCGATCACGACTGGGGCATCTCGGCGACGGTCGACCTGGCCGCCTCCGACGAGGCCGGCGAGGCCGTCATCCGTGTCACGGGCGTCGACAGGCTGTAGGCCGGCTCGGTCGTCGAGGCGTCCCGATCCGCGGACTTCGTCACGATCAGCCGACGTTTCGGCCGTATTCCTCCGCGGATCGGGCATCCGTCCGCGGATCGTGACCGGGCTGACGTGCTGGACCGCGGCGAGGGCGACGGGCGGATGCCGGTTCAGGCCTGCATGACGGCGAGGACGTTGCCCGCCGGGTCTCGGAACCACGCGATATCAGGCCCCTGCCCGCCCCCGCGCACGATGCCGCGCTCATCGGAGGGGAACTCCGCGTCGCTGTAGATCTTGGTCTGCACGCCGCGGGCGATGAGGTCGTCCACCGCCGCATCCACGTCCGCCACCGGGAAGTTCAGGATCGTGAAGCTCGCCGGTTCATGATTCGGCTTCGCGTAGATGAGGATCGACCCGCCGCTGGCCAGCCGCAGGTCGAGGAACCCCATCGGGTTGTCGCTGACGTCGAGCCCGAGTGTGCTCCCGTAGAACTCGCTGGCCGCATCGATGTCGTCGACGCTGAAGCCGCTGAACGCTCCGTCCACTGTGAAAGCCGCCATGCGTACAGCATCCGCTCGTTCAACGCGATTGTCGAGGGGAACCTGTCCGAACGGGCCGCCGCACCAGCGGGTCGAACAGCCACCGCGCCCCGACGCGCATCAGCAGGGCGTGCACGCCCAGACTCACGGCGATCACGACCGCGACGACCAGCAGCGGCTCGAGCACGGCCAGCATCGGCCCGCTGAACACCCAGTCGTCGACGCCGCGCAGCATCCGATCGGCCAGGGCGAGCGGGATCATGTGGATCACATAGATCGGCAGGGTGCGCCGGCCGATCCAGCGCAGCGGCGCGGCTGCCGGCTCCCACCGATCGATGAGGGCGCAGATGCCGACCCCCGCCGCCACCGCGAGGATCGACAGCAGCGTCCAGACGCCGAACCACTGGGCCGCGCCCAGCAGCCGGACGAGCAGCAGTCCGGCGACATAGACCCCGGCGAGCACGACCGCGATCCGCCACCCGGGTCGATGCTCCGCGAGACGACGCACCGCCGCACGCAGTCGCAGACCGGCGAGGAAGAAGAAGACGTTCTGCCCCACCTGCCAAAGATTTCCCCCGTCGGGCAGGATGCCCGCCGCGGCCGAAGCCGAGACGACGAACGCCACCGGCAGCAGCACCGCGGTCGGCACACCGCGGGTGAGTCGACCCAGGACGAGATACAGCGCGAGGGCGAGCAGGTACCAGAGGTTGGTCGGGCTGATCGTGAGGTTCCGCAGCAGCCCGCCCGGATCCGTGGCGCGCGCGGTGTCGAACTCGGGGCCGGCCGCGGCGAGCGCGAACGTCTGGATGACCACCCACAGCGCATACAGCAGCCCGAGCCGCAGCGCCCGGTCGGCGAGCCGCGACCGCTCGGGGGCGAGTACCGCCCCCGCCGCGAACATGCCGGAGACCAGGAAGAACAGCGGCATCCGCAGCGGCAGCAGCTGCGCGCTGACGAGGGTCCACAGCTGGGGGATGCCGCCGGCACCGCTCCACGGCAGATCCGAACTGTGCTTGACGACGACGTGCCACAGCACGACGAGGATGATGCAGACGCCCTTGACGACGTCCGGCCACCCTTCGCGCCCCCGCGCGCTCATGCCCCGGCCACGGCGGCGGCGGGGCGAGCGACCCGGTCGACCGCCGCGGCATCCTCTCCCACCGCTCCCGATGCCGCATCCGCGAGCGCCGCCTGAACCAGCCGCGAGACGAGCTCCCCATAGCCCACCCCGGCGGCCGCGAACATGCGCGGCACCTGCGACTGGTCCGTCAGGCCGGGCATCGTGTTCACCTCGTTCAGCACGATGCCGTCATCGGTGAGGAAGAAGTCCACCCGTGCGACCCCCGCGCATCCCAGCGCATCGAACATCCGCAGCGACGCGGCCGTCAGTGCGGCCCGCTGGCTGCGGGTGAGGTCGGCCGGCACCGTGAAGTGCGCCGAGCCGTCGTACTTCGCCGTCGTGTCGAACACTCCGGCACCGTTCGTCGTGCGGATCTCCAGCGGCGGGGCCGCCCATCGCACCCCGCCGGCCTCCCGCAGCACCGCGACGTCGATCTCCCGGCCGTGCACGAGCTCCTCGATGAGAATCCGGTCGTCGAACCGCGCGGCGAGTCGGAGCGCGTCCCTCAGCCCCGCGGCATCCGTCGCCAGACTCACCCCGAAACTCGACCCTGCCGCGACCGGCTTGACCACGACGGGCCCCTCGAACTCCACCTCGCCGATGTCGGCACGCCCGACGAGTCGGCCGCGTGCGGTGCGGATGCCGACGGCCTCCGCCACCAGCTTCGTCACCCACTTGTCCATGCCGACGGCGCCGGCGCCCAGCGCCGAGCCGACGACCGGGACGCCGGCCAGGGCGCAGAGCGCGGCGAGCGCACCGTCCTCGCCGAGCGGACCGTGCACGACGGGGAACACGGCATCCGCGCCGGCCATCACGGCGAGCGCACCCTGCAGCGACAGCACCGGTGAGGCGCCGAGCCGCTCCTGCCCGCGGGACCAGCATCCGTCGCGTCCGATCGTGAGCCCCTCCACGGCGAAGCCGGTCTCCCGCAGCGCGGCAGCGACACCGGCCGCTCCGGCCAGTGACACCTCGTGCTCGGCGCTCTGCCCCCCGCCGATCACCACCACGCGGGTCATGCGACGCTCCTGACCACGCGGGATCCGATGCCCGTGACGATCGTGTGCGGGATGGTGCCTGCCCATTCCGCCCACTCCTGCACGGTTGGAGCCGCGCCTCCCGGGCCGAAGATCGTGGCGGTGCTGCCCCGCGGGAAGGCGGCGTCGCCGGTGTCGACGACGATCTGATCCATCGAGACCCGGCCGACGATGCGGTGACGTCGGCCCGCGATCTCGACGGAGGCCGACGGCGACAGCTCCCGCGGGATGCCGTCGGCGTAACCGACCCCGATGACGGAGATGCGGGTGCGCCGCTCCGTGACATGGGCGCCCCCATAGCCGATCGGCGTGCCGGCATCGACGACGCTGCTGTGCACCACCGGCGCGGTGAATCGCCCGGCCTGGGCCAGCCGGCTCCTTCCTGCCGGGTCGATGCCGACCAGTCCGGCGCCGATCCTCGCCAGGTCGAACCTGCTGGCCGAGTCGTGCAGTGCGGCGGCGGTCGCTCCGAGGTGCGTCACCAGCGGCGCGAAACCGGCGCGCAGAGCCGTGTCACGGGCGTGACGCAGGCGCATCACCCACGGCAGATCGGCCCGCGGGTCGGCGAGGTCGGCGTCCGGCAGGTGGCCCATCACCCCGACCACGTCAATGCGACCGGCCTCGCGAGCCCGATGCGCCAGCCGCAGCAGCGTCGGCCAGTCCTCCACCGGGCAGCCGCCGCGCGCCATGCCCGTGTCGAGATGCAGGTGCACGCGCACCGGCATCCGGGCGTCGTCGATCAGCTGGGCGAGCTCGTCCACGGACCCGACGGCGACGTCGATCCGGTGGGCGGCAGCGAGCTCCGCGTCGATTCCCGACGGGTGCAGCCAGGCGAGGATGGGAGCCGTGACGCCGGCGTCGCGCAGCCGGGCACCCTCCGAGACGGCGGTGACGCCGAGCCATTCCGCCCCGGCGGCGAGGGCCGCGCAGGCCACGGCCAGCGCGCCGTGTCCGTAGCCGTCGGCCTTGACGACCGCCATGACGGGGCCGCCGGTCCGCATCCAGCGCACGTTCTCGGCGACGGCCGCGGGCAGCAGCTGCAGGGTGGGTCCCGTGAACCGCGGGTGGTGCTGCAGGCGCGGTGTGCGCTGCGCGGTGAGGATCGTCATGGTCATCGCCTCCGCTCGGTCGGGTCGGCGTACATCGGCGGACAGCCGTCCGTCGCGGCATCCGTCCTCAGCTCGAAGTGCCAGGGCTCGTTGGCGTAGACCCGGCACAGCCCGAAGTCGGCACCGCGCCGTCCGAGCCAGTCCGCGGCCCGCCAGGGGCCGATGTCGGCGGCTGCTCCGGTGACGTGCTCGGAGGTGTCGGCGGTCGCGACCCATCGCGCCGCCTCCTCGGCGGAGCCGTACTTCGCCACCGCCTCCTGCAGCAGCTGCTGCTGGTAGGCCGGCGAGCGCCATCCGCTGTTGATCCGCAACTCGACACCGTCGGACGCCGCCGCCCGGGCGGCGCGCCGCAGCGCCTCGCGCAGTGCGTCGTCGAGACCGGTGACCGCGGGCACGTCGTCGAACACCGTCACCCGAGCGTCTCCGATCAATCCGTCCGCCGCCGTGGCGGAGTGCGTGACCGTGGCGGAGTCCGTGACGGGCGGGGAGTCCGGCGAGATCGGAGCAGCGGATGCCGTGGGCAGCGCCTGCTGCACGGTCAGGATCAGCGCGACGAGGGCGACGACCAGCGCCGCGGTGACGATGGCCACCGCGCGACGGCGGTGCGGGCGGGCGAGAGCGGTGTTCATGCTCTCCATCCCAGCGAGAGGGGTGTTGCAGCCTCGTATGCGGTTTCGGATATGTTTCCGATATGCGCGGGTGCGTAGGATCCATCACATGCGCGTGCTGATCGTCGAGGACGAGCCCTTTCTCTCTGAGGCCCTCCGCGACGGGCTGCGGCTCGAGGCGATCGCCGCCGACATCGCCGGAGACGGCGACACCGCTCTGGAGCTGCTGAGCATCAACTCCTACGACCTCGCCGTGATCGACCGCGACATCCCCGGCCCGTCGGGCGACGAGGTGGCCGCCTGGATCGTGGAGTCGGGCAGCGGCATCCCGATCATGATGCTCACCGCCGCCGACCGCCTCGATGACAAGGTCTCCGGGTTCGAGCTCGGCGCCGACGACTATCTGACCAAGCCGTTCGAACTGCGTGAGCTCGTCATGCGCCTGCGCGCCCTGGATCGACGACGCGCGCACTCGCGCCCTCCGGTCGTCGAGCTCGCGGGACTGCGACTGGATCCGTTCCGTCGGGAGGTGTTCCGCGACGGGAAGTACGTGGCCCTCACCCGCAAGCAGTTCGCGGTGCTCGAGGTTCTGGTCGGCGCGGCCGGAGGGGTGGTGAGCGCGGAGGAGCTGCTCGAGCGCGCATGGGACGAGAACGCCGATCCGTTCACGAACGCCGTGCGCATCACCGTCTCGGCCCTGCGGAAACGGCTCGGTGAGCCTCGGCTGATCACGACGGTGCCCGGCGTCGGATACCGCATCGAGGCGGACGGATGACGCAGCCTGCCACGGGCAGACCGCGCGGGGTCAGCGTCCGGATGAAGCTGACCCTCAGCTATGTCGGTTCGTTCGGCATGGCGGGGGCGCTGCTGGTGGCCGCCGGCTGGGCCGCCGTCCTGCTGCGCAACTTCTTCCCGCCCCTCGACCAGCTGCTGCACGCCGCCATCCCGTCCCAGCTCCGGCAGTTCCTGCTCCAGTTCATCGTGCCCGGATCGGTCATCGTGATCGTCGTGCTGACCGCCTTCGGTTTCCTGGTCGGCTGGTTCTTCGCCGGACGGATGCTGGCGCCGCTCACCCGCATCGGAGAGGCTGCCCGCCTGGCGTCCCAGGGCGTGCTGTCGCACCGGGTCGCCCTGGAGGGCAAGGGCGACGAGTTCCGCGACCTCGCGGACGTGTTCGACACGATGCTCGAGCGCCTCGAGGGGCACGTGGCCGAGCAGCAGCGCTTCGCGGCGAACGCCTCGCACGAGTTGCGCACACCGCTGGCGATCATGCGCACGCAGATCGAAGTGGCGCAGGCCGATCCCGACCGCGACATCGATGCCGTCCTGGCCCGCCTGCATCAGGTCAACGGGCACGCGATCGACCTGACGGAGGCGCTGCTGCTGCTCGCGCGCGCCGACGGCAAGGCGTTCGAACGCGCGCGTGTCGACCTGTCCCTGCTCGCGGAGGAGGCGGTGGAGAATCTGCTCCCGCTGGCCGAACGTCGCGGCATCGCCATCGAATCGAAGGGCGATCCTGCGCACGTGGTCGGCTCGCCTCCGCTGCTGCAGCAGCTCATCGCGAACCTGCTGCACAACGCCATCGTGCACAACCTGCCCACCGGCGGAATGATCGATCTGCGCGTGTTCACGACCCCCACGACGGTGGTGCTGGGAATCGCCAACAGCGGACCGGCGGTCGCCCCCGAGCTTCTCGCGACGCTGGCCGAGCCGTTCCAGCGCGGTGGGGGTCGCGCCCGGCGGGCGGACACCCGGCCGGTGGATGCCACGGGCGAGTCCGGTCCGGTCGAGCATCGCGGGCTCGGGCTGGGCCTCGCGATCGTGCAGAGCATCGTGCGTGCTCACGGCGCGACGCTGCGGCTCATCTCGCGCCCCGAGGGCGGACTGCTCGTCGAGGTGTGGTTTCCGCGGGCCGGGTGAGCGTCGGCATCCGCCGTTGCCGGGCACCGGATCCGGTGGGTCCTCGAACCTGGTCCTGTGTCCCAGAACCTGGTCGGGCATGTCCCAGAAGCGGCGGGTGCGGGCCGCCGGAACCCGCCGTTCCTGGGACACCCCACCGGGTATGTCCCAGAAAGTGCGGGTCTGCGCTCGCCGGACCCGCCACTACGGGGACATGCTCGGGACGAGACCGCTCACGTTCCGGAGGAGACCGCTCACCAGGGGTTCGGCTTGTAGTCCTTCAGGAACACGCCGAACAGGTCCACGCCTTCCTCGCCCTGCACGATCGGGTCGTACACGCGCGCGGCGCCGTCGACAAGGTCGAGTGGGGCATGGAAGCCCTCCTCGGCCAGGCGCACCTTCGTGTAGTGCGGGCGCTCGTCGGTGATCCAGCCGGTGTCGACCGCGGTCATCAGGATGCCGTCGGTCTCGAACATCTCCCCGGCACTGGTGCGGGTGAGCATGTTCAAGGCGGCCTTCGCCATGTTGGTGTGCGGGTGTCCCGGCCCCTTGTACCGGCGCGAGAACTGGCCCTCCATCGCCGACACGTTGACGATGTACTTGCGGCGGGCGGTCGAGGCCGCCATCGCGGGCCGCAGCCGGCTGATCAGCAGGAAAGGAGCCGTGGTGTTGCACAGCTGCACCTCGAGCATCTCCAGCGGATCGACCTGATCCACCGACTGCACCCAGCTGTTCACGCGGTTCACATCGGGGACGAGCCCGCCGGCGTCGATGGCCGTGCCGTCGGCATGCTTCTCCAGCGACGACGAACCCGGAGCCATCGCGAGACGCGACAGGTCGTCGGCGGTCAGCGCCTGCCCGCCCCGCTCGGCGACGGTTCCGGCTACGGCCGCGAGCGAGAGCAGCGGATGCGCGTCCACCGATGCCTGCAGGGCCTGCGGATGCGGATCGGCGGTGTGCCCGAACGTCTCCATCTCGGGCAGCGGCCCGTCGGGCAGCGGCTGCAGTTCGGCATCCGCCAGCAGCGAATACGCACCGGGCGAGCGCCGCACGGTCTGCGCGGCGTTGTTGATGAGGATGTCCAGCGGCCCCTGGGCCGCGACGGAGTCGGCCAGGCCGATCACCTGCGCCGGATCGCGCAGGTCGATGCCGACGACCCGCAGCCGATGCAGCCAGTCGGACGCGTCCGGCAACGAGGAGAAGCGCCGCACCGCATCGCGCGGGAAGCGGGTGGTGATCGTGAGGTGCGCGCCGTCGCGCAGCAGGCGCAGAGCGATGTGCATGCCGATCTTGGCGCGTCCGCCGGTGAGCAGGGCGCGCTTGCCGGTCAGGTCGGCATGCGCGTCGCGCTTGCGATGGCTGGACCGCGCGCAGTCCGGGCAGAGCTGGTGGTAGAACGCGTCCACCCGTGTGTACGGCTGCTTGCAGATGTAGCAGTTGCGCGGCTTCAGCAGCTCGCCGGCGATCGGGGCGTCGACGACGCTGGTCTGCAGATCGAGCCCGCGGGTCTCGTCGTCGATGCGGTCCGGCGCGCCGGTGGCGGTGCGGGCGACGACGGCCTTGTCGGCCTCGGCGATGGCGTCGCGGATCTCCTTGCGCCGCGCCCGCTTGACCGCCTTGAACATGTTGGCCGTGCCGCGACGGACGGCGAGATAGTCCGGATGCTGCTGATCGACCTGATCGAGCTCGGCGAGCACCTTCAGGGCGATGGCGAGTTCGGCGGGGTCGATGCCGGAGGGGGTGCCGGAAGGGGTGCCGGATCCGGGCTGCGAGGAGGCATCGATCATTGGGCCGATTCTACGCGGCGAAGCTGGGCGGGCCCGGCGGGCGATTCGCCACCGCCCCGCACGCGCCTGTGCCGTTGTCCGACGCCCGGCGTAGGGTCAGGTCATGAGCACCACAGCCGATGCAGAGACGTTCACCCACCAGGGCATCGTTCCCGGCTATCTGCTTGCGCAGCTGGCCCGATCCGACCGGTACGCGCATGCCGCCAAGGCGGCCAAGCAGACCCTCATCGCGGGGCGGCCGACGTTCCACTCCACGCTCGAGCTCTCCATCGACGCCGACGGATCGCTGATCGCCGAGGTCACCGCGGCTCCCACGCGCACGATCTTCGATGCCCAGAACACCGAGAAGCTGCCGGGGTTGATCGTGCGAGGCGAGGACGACCCGCCGGTGGAGGACGTCGCTGTGAACGAGGCCTTCGACGGGCTCGGCGCGACGTTCCGGCTGCTGCTGGAGGCGTTCGACCGCGATTCGCTCGACGGCGCAGGCGCGGCGCTCAACGCGACCGTGCACTACGGCGAGGACTACGACAACGCCTTCTGGGACGGCTCGCGCATGGTCTTCGGCGACGGCGACGGGGAGGTGTTCACCGGGTTCACCCGCTCGATCTCGGTGATCGGACACGAGCTCGGCCATGGGGTGATCCAGAGCTCGGCGGGGCTCGTCTACCAAGGGCAGTCCGGTGCGCTGAACGAGTCGATCGCCGACGTGCTCGGAGTGCTCACCGAGCAGCATCTGCTCGGACAGACGGCCGATGAGGCGACCTGGCTGGTCGGTGCCGGCATCTTCACCGATGCCGTGCAGGGCGAGGCGCTGCGTTCGATGATCGAGCCGGGCACCGCCTATGACGACGACGAACTCGGCAAGGACCCCCAGCCGGCGCACATGCGCGACTACGTGCAGACCACCGAGGACAACGGAGGGGTGCACATCAACTCCGGCATCCCGAACCGCGCCTTCGCTCTGGCGGCGAAGGCGCTCGGCGGACACGCGTGGGAGGGCGTGGGGCTCGCCTGGTATCGCGCGCTCACCGGCGGCCTGTCGTCGACGGCCGGATTCGCCGAGTTCGCGGAGCGGACGATCACCGCGGCAGGCACGATCGGGACTACCGTGGAGTCGGCGGTCCGCGATGCCTGGACCGCCGTCGGAGTGATCGAGGATGCGCGAGTACGAGACCCCCGGTGACGGGACGGATGCCGTCACCGATGCCACCGATGATGCGGACCCCGGCCGCATCGTCGTAGCGGTCGTGCGCACCGGCGGGATCGCAGGCCTGCGCCGACGCTGGCGCGTGGAGCCGGAGCCCGAGCAGGCGCCCCAGTGGGTCGCGCTCGTCGAGCGCTGCCCCTGGGACGAGCAGACGGATGCCGGAGCGCAACCGGACGCGGGCGCCGACCGCTACGTCTGGAGCATCCACGCGGTCCTGCGCGAGGAGCAGCACGAACGCGTCGTCCCCGACACGCAGCTGCACGGTGCGTGGCGCGAACTGGTGGATGCCGTGCGCGCCGCGGACCGCGGCGCGCACTGATACGCCGTTCTCACCCGAACCACGGCTGCGAGCGCGACAATGAAGCCATGGGACTTTTCTCGCAGAAGCAGCAGGAGCCCGGAGCCTGGGCCGCGCTGCCCGGTGAACCGCTCGAGGAGCACGCGAACGAGCGCCTCGACGAAGTGCCGGGTGCGGACCTGATGGACGTCGGTCTCGGCGCGAAGTACACGACGATGGTCTTCCCCGTCGCAGCGCCTGCGCCCGAGGCGGAGGACACGTCCGAGACCGGCGAACCCGGCGCCGACGAGCCGGCCGAGTAGCGCGTCACCGCGCGTCGCTCGTTCGCGCTGCTCGATTCTGCCTGCGCGGCGCATGTTCACGCAGCGTGGGCGGATTTCCGCAGCGCGATCCCCGCGATGAGCAGGGATCAGCAGCGCGAGCGCGGATGAGCAGCGCGAGCAGAGATGGGCATCGCGCGCCGAGATGAGCAGCGCGAGCGTCAGGATGCTGCGCTGCGCGCGGCCTGCACAAGCGGCGCCACGCCGTATCGTCCGACGTCGACGCTGAGCTTCACCCCGCCGCTCGAGCGCACGACGAGGCGCGGCCGGCCGGCGACGGTGACGGTACGGCTGGAGACGATGTCGCGATAGGCGATGCGCTTCTCCTGTCCGAGGACGGTGCGGAAGCGCACGGCGTCCGCTCCGACCTCCAGGTACCAGTTGCGGTACGCGATCAGGATCGCGAGGCCGGTGAGGAAGAGCACCGCCGAGGCGATCCGGGCGGGCAGCAGCTGCGCGGTGTACTGCGAGGCGAACGCGGCGAGGCCCAGGATGAATCCCGCCGCGAGGAGCACCGCACCGGCCAGCACGACCAGCAGCGGCATCCGCTGCCGCCGCAGGACCGCCCTCGCCGGGGTCACACGACGGAAGAACCGCGCGATGAGCACGCAGACGATCGCGATCGCGATGAGGACGATCACGGTCTTGACGGCGAACCCTGGCATCCCTAGACGGTACCAACTGCGGCTCGTTCCGGCTGCTCGGCGGTGTCGGGCGGACGCCGTACGGTGGAGGGATGACGATCACCGCCGCCGCAGACGGCTCCGCGCTCGGCAACCCTGGTCCGAACGGCTGGGCCTGGTACATCGATGACGACCGCTGGGCCGCGGGCGGCTCACCGCACGGCACGAACAACCAGGGCGAGCTGCGAGCGGTGCTCGAGCTGCTGCGCGCGACCGCCGGCATCGACGAGAAGCTGCTCATCGAGTGCGACAGCCGCTATGTGATCGACGCGGTGACGAAATGGATGCCGGGCTGGAAGCGCCGGGGCTGGCGCAAGTCCGACGGCGGTCCCGTCCTCAACCGCGATCTGCTCGAGGGCATCGACGAGGCGATCCGCGGGCGGGATGTGGAGTTCTCGTGGGTGAAGGGACACGCCGGTCATCCCCTGAACGAAGCGGCCGATGAGCGGGCGAACGCGGCCGCGAGGGCCTACCAGCAGAAGCAGGAGCCCCGTCGCGGGCCGGGCTTCTCCCTGGCATCGGACGGCGGAGCGGCGCTCGCCGGCGCCATGGCGCTGCAGGCGGATGCGCCGGCATCGGTCTCCGAGCCGACCGATTCGGCCGTGCGGTCGGCCGCCGCGGCGACGGCGGTGCAGCGGCAGCCCGAGCTGCTCTGGGCGGACGCGCCCGACCTGCTGGACGGACTCGACGATGCGTCGGCATCCGCACCTCTCACCCTGGAGGTGACGCTGTCGGGCGCGGAGCACGCGCGTCTGCGCGACCGTGCGGATGCCCAGGGCATCTCGCTCGAGGAGGCCCTGCGCCGTCTGATCTGACCCCGGTCAGCTCTCCACGCTGAGGCGGGTGCGGGGCAGCGCCTCGGGATGCTCCTGCTGCAGCCAGGTCATCATCTTCTCGCGCACCTCGCAGCGGATGGCCCACTGATCTCCCGAGTCCTTTGCCGACATCACGAATCGCACGGTCACGAAACCGCCCTGCGAATCAGTGACGAAGACGCTCGAGCTGCGACGATCCCAGGCCGGCGAGGCCTCGATGATCTCCTGGAAGCGCTCGCGCACGGCATCCATCGGCACCCGCCAGTCGAGGTCCATCAGCACGATGCCCATGATCCGGTCCGACCGCCGGGTCCAGGTCTCGATCGGGTTCGTCGTGAAGTAGCTGCACGGCAGCACCAGCCGACGCTCGTCCCAGACGTTCACGATGACGTACGAGAGGTTGATCTCGCCGATCCGACCCCACTCGCCCTCGACCACGACCACATCACCGACCCGGATCGCGTCGGTGAAGGCGATCTGGATGCCGGCGATGAGGTTGCCGAGGATCGACTGCGCCGCCAGACCGGCCACGATGCTGACGATGCCGGCGGACGCGAGGACGCTGGCGCCCACGGCGCGCATCTCGGGGAAGCTGAACAGGGCCGAGCCGACGGCGATCACGCCGATGATGACCAGCACCAGTCGGTGGATGACGAGCATCTGCGTGCGACGGCGCCGCCCTTCCGCGCCGACGAGCGCCTTCTCCTCGTCGGCCATCATCGTCTCGAAGCCGAACGAGACGAGCGCGGCCAGCAGCCAGGCCCCGGCCGCGATCGTCACGATGAGGAACAGCCGGGAGACGCCCGGCCACCAGCCCTCCTCGCCCGGGCCGGTGACCGCGCACGCGATCCAGACGGCCACCACGATCGCGGTGACCCAGAGCGCCCGGTGCACGCGGCGCGCGAGGTCTCGCACCCAGGGCACGCGGCGCGCGACCAGCGAGGCCAGCAGCCGGATGAGCAGCACTGCAGCGGCGGCGAGCACCACGGCGAGAGCGATCACCGCGACGGTTCCGATCCAGGAGTCCCAGGTGAAGTCCATCGCCCCACCCTACGGTCGCACCCTCGGCGGACTCTGCATGCGCTCCGCCGATGTCGGCGTTCACAACTCCGGAGATCCGCACGGCAGACCCGCGAAACCGGCCGGTCCGCGGGCGGACCGGCCGGTTTCTCCGGAGTTGTGGACCTTCAGACGGCGAGCACGGTCGATTCGAGACGCTTGTACGACTCCTCCATGCCGTCGGCCATGCCGGTGGCGAGGATCATGTCCCGGGTGTCCCGGTCGGGGAACTCCATGATCACGGTGACAAGGGTCGCGCCGTCCTCCTCGTAGAAGGTCACGTCGTTGAGGACGTCGGGGCCGTCGGTGCCCTGCATCCGCTCCAGCTGCACCGCACGACGCGGGGCGTCGACGACGAGCATCTCGCCCTCGAACCCGAAAGGCTCGCCCTCCGTGTCCCCGACCGGGGCCCACGAGTTGCGGTAGCCATCACCGGCGGCGAGGCCGACCTCGCACTCCGTCATCTCCCAGCCGTCCGGGCCGAGCATCCACTGCTTGATCAGCTCTGGCTCGGTGTAGGCGCGCCAGACCAGGTCGCGCGGACCCTCCACGAGACGGGTGATGCGTACGTGGGTGTCGTCCATCATCTCGACCTGAGTGCCCTTGCCCTCGGCGTACTCCCGCAGGTCGCGCAGCACGGCGTCGATCTGCGACATCGCCATGCGGGTGCCCTCGACCACGCCCATGTCGAGCACCTTCTGCAGCCCCTCGAGCGAGTCGAAGTGGCTGGAGGTGACCATGCGCGTGCGATCGCCGAGCGACTCGAACGTGAAGTCCATGCGCATGGCCGGCATGTCGCCGTCGGGGTTCCCGTCCGCGTCGCTGAACCCGTCGAGCACGCTGAACCGGTAGGGCTTCTCGATCTGCAGGAACTCCCAGTAGGCGCGCGAGGTCTCGCCGCGGGGACCGGTCATGGCGTAATCCGCGCGACCGCCCACGGTGTGGTCCCAGGTGAGGAAGGTCGCCGGCCAGCCGGGAGGACCCCAGAACCGCTCCAGCTGGCGCGGATCGCTGTACGCGTTCCAGACGCGCTCGATGGGAGCCGCGAACTCGGCGGTGACGGTCATCGTCAGGTTCTCGGTGTCGGTGTCGATGTCGATGACGGGCATGTCAATCTCCTTGGTCAGGTTTCTGAGATTCGTCGGCAGGTGGTGCGGGCGACTCTGTCGTGGAAGGGCCGGCCAGCAGGTCGTCGAGCCGGGCGATGCGTGCTCGCCAGAGCTCTTCGTATCGGGCGAGCAGGGCTCGCGCACGGGCGATCATCTCGGGATTCGCGCGGACGAGCCGCTCGCGTCCCTCGGCGCGCTTGACGATGAGTCGTGCCTCTTCGAGCACGGCCACATGCTTCTGCACTGCGGCGAACGACATGTCGTAGTCGCGCGCCAGCTCGGACACCGACTGCTCGCGCTCGACCGTGCGGCGCAGGATGTCGCGCCGGGTCGCCGTCGCCAGTGCGTGGAACACACGGTCGGTCTCCGCTTCGCTGAGTTCGTCATTTACAACCATTTGGTTGTACGTTAGGCCGTTCGGATGCCGGTGTCAAGAGTTCTTCTTCGCCACCCGGCGCCGATGTCACATCCGTCGTCTCTCGGTTGTCTTATCTGTGACAGCCGAGCGAATCGAGTGCAGACATGCTGAGGAGGACTGCGGAACCCCACCGCCCATCCGTCGTCGACCGGCTCGCGCACGCGATGCGCGAGAGCCGCCTCGGGGCGGGCGTGGCAGCCCGCATCGCAGACGCACGAACCCGGGTGGTCCCGCTGCACTGGTCGAACCTGTTCGGGGTCGCCGCGATGGCCTGTCTCGTGATCGTGTTCATCACGGGCGTCTTCCTGATGTTCGTCTACACGCCCTCGAGCGAGCAGGTGCGCTACGACGGCGTGTATCCGCCGCTGGCCGACATCGAGATGTCGCGGGCCTACGCCTCGACGCTGGCGATCTCCTTCGATGTCCCCGGCGGCCTGCTGATGCGGCAGGCGCATCACTGGGCCGCACTCCTGCTGCCCGCCACCGTGATCGTGCAGATGGTGGTGACCTTCTTCACGGGCGGGTTCCGCCGCCCCCGACGCGGCTCCTGGGTGCTCCTCTTCCTCGTCTTCCTGATGAGCCTCGCCGCCGGATGGAGCGGCTACGCGCTCCCCGACGACCTGCTCTCCGGCACCGGTCTGCGCATCGTGGAGGGCATCGCCCTCGGCATCCCCGTGCTCGGCACCTGGCTGACGGATCTCCTGTTCGGCGGCGGATTCCCCGGCCGCATCATCGAGAACCTCTACCCGTTGCACGTTCTGGTGTTCCCCGCCGCGCTCGTGCTGTTCCTCGCGCTGCGGATCCGCTCCGCCTGGCACCGGCGCACCCCGCAGTTCCCCGGTCCCGGGCGCACGCAGCAGAACGTCGTGGGCCTGCCGCTGTTCCCGCAGATGGCGACTCGTGTGACCGGGATGCTCCTCGCCGTCAGCGGCCTCATCGTCGCCGTGTCCGCGACGGTGACCGTCGCGCCCGTCTGGCTCTACGGACCCTCCTCGCCGGGCGATGCCTCGGCCGGGAGCCAGCCGGACTGGTACACCGGGTTCCTCGACGGGGCGCTGCGCCTGATCCCGCCCGGATGGGAGGTGGAGTGGCTCGGCCGCACGTGGACTCTCGCGGTGATCGTCCCGCTCGCGGTGGTCGGACTCTTCCTGCTGCTCATCGTCAGCTACCCGTTCCTCGAGGAGTGGGTCACCGGCGACCACCGCGATCACCACCTGCTGGTCCGCCCGAGGAACGCCCCGGGACGCACCGCGATCGGCGTCGCGGCGATGACCTTCTACGGCGCGCTGTGGGGTGCCGCCAGTTCGGACCTCATCGCCACGCACTTCGTCGTCGGGCTGGAACAGACCATCCACTTCTTCCAGGCCGCCGCGATCCTGGGTCCGATCCTCGCCTTCGACATCACCCGCCGCATCGCGACCGGGCTGCAGCGCAAGGATCAGGAACTGCTGCTGCACGGGTACGAGACGGGGCGGATCGTCCGGCTGCCCGGCGGCGAGTACGTCGAGGTGCACGCACCATCGACCCCTCACGAACGGTGGCGGCTGGCCCGAGAAGAGGATCCCGCACCGCGGCCGTCCCTCGATGAGGACGGGCGGCCCTCCTGGACGGAGCGGATGCGCACCGCACTGTGGCGCGCCCTGTTCGAACAGCGCCTCCAGCCCCTCGACCACGTCGAGCCGGATCGCGAACCCGTCGCGATCGCCATCACGAACACACGGAAGGACGAGGCATGAAGGACATCCTGATCATCGGAGGCGGCTACGCCGGCTTCTACACCGCCTGGGATCTGGAGAAGCGCCTGCGTCCGGGCGAAGCGCGGGTGACCCTCGTCGAACCACGACCGTTCATGACCTACCAGCCGTTCCTCCCCGAGGCGGCGGCCGGCTCGGTCGAAGCGCGGCACGTCGCTGTCTCCCTGCGCCGCAGACTGACCCGCACGAACGTGATCACCGGCCGCGTGGTCCAGGTCCGTCATGCGGAGAAGGTCGCGGTGATCCGGCCGATCGTCGGATCCGACCGCGAGTTCCGCTACGACCTCGTCGTGGTGACCGCCGGCGCCGTCACCCGCACCTTCCCGATCCCCGGCGTCCTCGACGAGGCGATCGGCCTCAAATCCGCCGAGGAGGCCGTCGCGGTGCGCGAATCGCTGCTGGGCGCTTTCGAGCGCGCCTCTGCGATGCCCCCGGGCGAGGAGCGGCGACGCACGCTGTCGGTCACGGTGGTCGGCGGCGGCTTCTCCGGAGTGGAGGTGTTCGGCGAGCTGCTCTCGCTCGCGTCCTCCCTGCTCCGTCGATACCGGATGCTGACCCCGGCGGACCTCGACTTCCATCTCGTGGAGGCGGCGCAGCGCATCCTCCCCGAGGTGAGCGACGGTCCGGGAGCCTGGGTCGTCCGCGAGCTGGAGCGACGCGGCGGCCATGTGCACCTGGGGGCGCAGCTGCGATCCGCGCTGGACCGCCACATCGTCCTCTCGACCGGCGAGGAGTACGACACCTCCCTGCTGATCTGGACCGCAGGCAACGCCGCCAACCCGATGACGGCGCGACACACGGACCTGCCGATCGATGAGCGCGGCCTGATCACCGTGCGCGCCGACCTGCGGGTCGAGGATGCCGCCACCGGGTCCGTCATCGAGGACGCCTGGGGCGCCGGCGACAACGCGTCGGTGCCCGACCTCGCCCGCGGCCACGGCGCGCGGACGGTGCCCAACGCGCAGCACGCGGTGCGCCAGGGGCATCGCCTGGCGAAGAACCTCGTGCGCGTCCTGCGCGGACGTCGGCCGGTCGACTACGAGCACCACAGCCTGGGCGTCGTGGCGACCCTGGGTCTCGGGCACGGCATCTTCCAGTGGCACGGCCTGGTCGTGAAGGGCTTCCCCGCCTGGATCATGCACCGGGGCTACCACGTGCTGGCCGTACCGACCTGGGATCGCAAGGTGCGGGTGCTGCTGAGCTGGCTGCCAGGGCTGCTGTTCGGGCGCGACACCGTCTCGCTGCCGGCCCTGCAGATGCCGCGCGATCTGTTCACCACGGGTGGCGAGCCGCCTGCCCCGGTGCAGGCGGACGCCTGACCGCCGACGCCGCACGGATCCGGCGCCGCTCATAGGTGAGTGTCGATGCCAGGAGGACCAGCGCGACGGTAGTGCCGGCGATCCGCGCGGGGAGCGCGGCGAGATGGCATCCCAGGATCAGCGCGAGTGCCACGAGCACTCCGCCGAGGACGCAGTTCACGACGCCGACCATCGTCGCCATCGTGAACAGGAACGACGACCGCGAGTACCGCACCCCCAGCTCGCCCGTGCGCGCGTCGTCGGTCGAGATCAGGACAGGACCCAGCGGATGCAGGCCGCGGAAGTGCTCGCGGATGGCCAGCATGCGGTGGCGCACCGTGATGTTCTCGATGCTGGTGTCCACCAGCCGTACGACGGTGAACCATCCCAGGATGAAGATCGTCGGAAGGACCGTCAGCGCCAGTGCGGACAGCAGTGCCGGCGATGACCCGGCGAAGCCGATCGCGACCAGCCCGCTCGACAGCGCCGACAGGTAGATCGTGCTGCGCGTTCCCGCCTCGGCGATGGTCGAGCTCGCGACGGACTGCAGCACGAAGAGCTCCGTGCCGGCGGCACTGTTCACCGCGGCCATGGCTGCGGCATCCGCCGCATCGGGCTCGGCGCGATCGAGGGGGAGATCGGTGCGGTGCGGGGCATCGGAGGTCATCAGGGTCGCCTTTCGGACGGACGGGCAACGCGGCGTGGCCTCAGAGGACCGCGGCGAGGCCCCCGCTGTGACGCCACCGCGCCGGCGTCTCCCCGGGCCTCCGCGACGTCGATGACGGCCTGGGCGAACGCGTGCGGCGCCTCTGCCGGCAGGTGATGCCCGGCGTGCGGCACCTGGCGGTGCTCGCGCGGCCCGGTGAAGAGGTGCGCCTGCGCCGATCCGTCCGTCGCCGGGAAGTTGCCGTCGGCGGTGCCGTCGAGCGTGATCGTCGGCACGCCGATGGGCGGTCGCGTCGCCAGTCGTCGCTCGAGCTCGTCGTAGATCGTCGCTCCGGAGGCCAGCCCCAGGCGGTGTCGGTAGGAGTGGATGACGACGTCCACGTAGTCGGGATTGTCGAACGCCGCGGCCGTGCGGTCCAGTACCTCGTCCTCGAACCGCCACTCCGGCGAGTTCCGCCGCCAGATCACTTCGGCGATGTCTCGACGGTTCGCCTCGAGGCCCCGGCGCCCCCGGTCGGTCGCGAAGTACCAGAAGTACCAGAACCCCGCTTCCAGGTCGGGCCGGATCGGTTCGCCCGCGGCGGCGACATCCTGGATGAGATAGCCGTTCACCGAGACGAGCCCGGAGAGGCGCTCGGGCCAGAGCGCGGCGACCACGCAGGCGGCACGGCCGCCCCAGTCGTATCCGGCGAGCACGGGCTGGTCCAGTGCGAGCGCGTCGATGAAGGCGAGCAGATCCGACCCCAGGGCCGCCTGCTGGCCGGAGCGCGCGGTGCTTGCGTCGCGGAATCGGGTGGCACCGTGCCCGCGCAGGAAGGGGACGAGCACGCGGTGCCCCGCGTCGATGAGCAGCGGGGCGACCCGGTCGTAGCTGTGCACGTCGTAGGGGTAGCCGTGCAGGAGCACGACGGGGTCGGCATGGGGATCGCCGAGGTCGAAGTAGGCGACCGAGAGGTCACCGGCGTCGATGCGATCCGGCACGATGAACGGCGCTGCGGCAGAGGGCATGAGGGGTCCGTGACGATCGTGGATGGTGTGGCGCCCCGCACCGCCGGGCAGTGCGGAGCGCCACGGTCGGGTCACGCGGCGAGGGAGTCCCGGGAGGCGACGTACGCCTTGCCCGCGGAGGCGATCACCTCGGCGACGATGTCGGGGTGCGACACGACGGCGGCGTGCGAGGCGCCCTCGATCTCCCTGGTTCCGCGGGATGCTGCGCGGTCGGCTCCGGCGCGGAACACCGCCACCGGGATGTTGCGATCCTGGTCGCCGAACACGTGCCAGGACGGGATGCTCTTCCACGCGGGACGCGCGGCGGGCAGGCCCTCCGAGAGCGCCGCCTCGGTCACAGGTCGCTGGGTCGCCGCCATGAGGGCGGCGACGTCGTCCGCGACGTCGGCCGCGAACTGCTGGTGGAACGCGTCCGGTCGGATGGCGAACTCGTTGCCGCCCGTCGCGACCGGGTAGGCGTTCAGAGCCTCGCCCAGGGTGCTTCCCGGCGCGCTGGTGGAGAGGGCGAACGCGCTCTCACCGGTGTCGGGCGCGAACGCCGACACGTAGACCAGTCCGACGACGGCCTCGTTGTCGGCAGCCGCTTCGGTGATCACCATGCCGCCGTACGAGTGACCGACGAGCACGACCGGAGTGCCGATCGATGCGATGACGTCGCGCACATAGGCGGCGTCTCCTGCGAGGCTGCGCAGCGGGTTGGCGACGGCCACCGCGGCGACGCCGTGGCTCTGCAGGCGTGCGATGACGCCGTTCCACGACGCGGATTCGGCGAAGGCGCCGTGCACGAGGACGATGGTGGGCTTCTGCGTGGACATGGGTGTCTCTTTCTCTCTGTGTGGGGTGTTTCTGTGCGGGCTCGGACGGGTTAGGCGGCGAAGGCCTTGCGGAGGATGTGGACGGCCTGTTCGATCGCGGCCGTGGTGGCGGCGGAGCCGCGCAGCGGGTTGAGCATCATGAAGTCGTGGAGCGTGGCGTCGTAGCGCACCATCGTCGTGGGCACGCCCGCCTGGATGAGCTTGCGGCCGTAGGCCTCGCCTTCGTCGCGCAGGACGTCGTTCTCGTCGACGATGAGGAAGGTCTCCGGCAGCCCCTTGAGCTCGTCGACGGGAGCGCGCAGCGGAGAGGCGGTGTCCTCCTTGCGGGTGCGGGGGTCCGGCGCGTAGCAGTCCCAGAACCAGGCCATGGCATCAGCACGCAGGTGGAAGCCGGTGGCGAACTCGCGGTAGCTGTCGGTGTTCTGTCCCGCGTCTGTGACGGGGTAGAACAGCGACTGGTGGATGAAGACGACGTCGCCGCGCCGCTTCGCCAGAATGGCGACCGCGGCAGCCATGTTCCCGCCGACGGAGTCACCGGCGATCGCGAGGCGCGAGGCGTCCAGGCCCTTGCCCGCTCCGTCGTCCATGATCCACCGCGCCGTGGCATAGACCTGCTCGATCGCCACGGGATACTGCGCCTCGGGCGCGCGGTCGTACTCGACGAAGACGATGGCAGCATCCGTGCCCGTCGCGAGATCGCGCACCAGCCGGTCGTGCGTGCCGGCGTTGCCGAGAACCCAGCCACCGCCGTGCACGTAGAGGACGACGGGGAGCGCCGCCGTCGAGCCGACGGGCTTGACGATGCGGACCCGCACGTCACCGACCTCGGCGGAGACGGTGATCCACTCGTCCTCGACGTCCGGCAGGTCGATCGGCGCCGCCTGCACGTCGTCGAGAAGCCTTCGGGCCCCGTCGACGCCGCGGTCGGCGAGGAAGGGCGGCGTGGAGGTGGCGTCGGCGAATGCCTGCGCGTCGGGCTCCAGGATGTGGTCGGTCATGGCGGTCCCTTTCGTGGATCGAGGTCGAGGGCGGCGCGTTCTCACCGCCCATGCCAGACAAGACCGCTCATGTGCAGCGAGTGTGACGGCGGCGCCGGGATGCGCGCCGACGGCACGATCTTCTCCGGATTCGTTTAAATCGCTTTCTATTTAAACGAAGACGATGTACTGTGTTGGGCAATTGACGTGAACCACCCCTTGGAGCGGCAATGAATCCGAACCCGCAGCATCCGAATCCGCCGGCCGACGACGCCCTCGAGGCGTTCCTCACCCATCGACGACGCCTGTTCGGCATCGCCTATCGCGTGCTCGGCAGCTCCTTCGAAGCCGAGGACGTCGTGCAGGAGACCTGGATCCGGTGGCAGTGCTGCGACCGGGCGAGGGTCCGCGATGCCGGAGCATTCCTCGCCACGACGACGACGCGCCTGGCGATCAACGTCCTCACCAGCGCTCGCTGCCGCCGAGAGACCTATCCGGGGCCATGGCTTCCGGAGCCGGTCGACACCTCGAACGACCCGATGCTGGGAGCCGAGCACGGCGAGGCGCTGGAGTATGCCGTCCTGCTCCTGATGGAGCGATTGACCGCGACGGAGCGCGCCGCGTACGTCCTGCGCGAGGCGTTCGCCTATCCGTACTCGAGGATCGCCGAGATCCTGCAGTCGAGCGAGGCGCATTCCCGGCAGCTGGTGTGCCGAGCGCGACGGCACCTGACGGCCGACGGCGGCCGCTCGGCCAGCCGGCGGCCCCAGCGGCGACGACTGCTCGCCGCGCTGCTCGACGCCGCCCACGGGCGCGGAGCGACTGCCCTGGAGGAGCTGCTCTCCGGCGATGTGCGCGGGCGTCCCGAGGACGACCGCGCCGCACCCCGGAGTGCGCACGAAGGATCGGACTCGATCCAATCGATTGCGAGGTTTCCTGTGTTAGATTCGCCCCGTGAGCCGAGCAGCCGAACCCCCCGTCGTGTCGTTGGATGACATGGTGTGCTTCAACGTGCACGCCACCTTCCGTGCGGTCACCGCGGTGTATCGCCCCCTGCTCGAACCGCTCGGCGTCTCGTATCCGCAGTACCTGGTGCTCGCCGTGCTGTGGGAGGAGGGCGAGGTTCCGGTCGGTGTGCTCCGTTCCCGGCTGCAGTCCGACTACGGCACGATCACCCCGCTGCTCAAACGGATGGAGAAGCAGGGTCTGATCCGCCGGGCGCGCAATCCCCAGGACGAGAGATCGGTCATCATCAGCCTCACCGAGGAGGGCGACGCACTGCGCGTGCATGGGCCGAGGATCTATCAGGCGGTGACGGACGCCTTCGGCTTCACGCCGGAACGGGCAGCGGAAGCGCTCAAGGTGCTGCGCTCGATCACCGACAGGGTCAACCGCAGCGAGGAGTAGCCACTGCGGTCAGCGCCGCCCGAACACCGCATGCAGCAGCGGGATCACCGAAGCGCACATCAGCGTGATGCCCAGCGGCGCGACCGGGCCGAGCAGCAGCGCGCCACCGATCAGCATCCCTCCGAAGATCACCGCCGACACCGCGCGCAGGGCGACCCGGATGATCCGGTCGAGACGGTTCTCGAGGGTGGAGACGTCGAAGACGAGGGAGCCGGCATCGAGCTGGTCGAGCGTCGCGTCGAGCCGGGCGGGAAGACGCCAGAGCGCGCCGAGATTGGAGACCGACTGCGCACCGAGGTCCTGCAGCAGATTTCCGCTCTGGTCGCGCAGCAGCCGGTTCGCGTACGGCTCGACGGGCTCCCAGATGTTGAAGGTCGCGTCCAGCGCGCTGCACAGTCCGGAGGTGAGTGACACGGCGCGCATGAGCAGCAGCATCCGCTCGGGGAACTGCACGGGCAGGGACCGCATGGTCTCACCGAACTCGTTGCCGAAATCGGTCAGCTCCCGCGGGTCGACGTCGCGAAGCTCGTGGAATCCCATCCCGCCGAAGCGGGCGAAGAGCACGGTGAGCGCACGCTCCAGCTCGATGGTGCGCGCCGACGGCAGCAGTACGCCGATCTCCTGCGCGGCCTTCACCAGCCCGCGACTGTCGCGCGAGGCGACCGCGATGACGAGGGTGCGCAGACCCGAGCGGATGCTGTCGGGCACCTCGGCCATCATCCCGAAGTCGATGAAGGTGAGGCGCCATGCCGGGGCTGCAGACGCGTCCAGCGGTGTGACGAAGATGTTCCCCGGGTGCGGATCGGCGTGCACGAAGGAGTGCGTGAAGACCTGATCGAGCATCACGTCCGCGAACACCGTGGCGACCTCCGCCGGGTCGATGCCGGCCGCACGCAGTGCCACGGTGTCGTTGATCTTGATGGCCGTGACGTCTTCGAGGGTGAGCACACGGCGCGTGCTGCGCTCCCAGACCACCGCAGGAGCGCTCACCCGCGGATCGTCGGCGAAGTTCTCCGCGAACCGCTCGGCGCTGCCGGCTTCGTGCAGGTAGTCGATCTCCTCGTGGCAGGTCTCCGCGAACTCCTCGATGAGGGCGGGCGCGTCGACACGATCACGCACCAGGCGCACGCGCTGCGCCCAGCGGGCCACGCGCCGCAGGGCGGCGAGATCGATCGCCACGATCTCGTCGATCCCGGGCCGCTGCACCTTCACGACGACGTGGTCGAGCCCGGTGTCGGCGGCGTCGGTGGCGGCGAGGGCGGCGCGATGCGCCTGACCGAGGGATGCCGCAGCCACGGGCACGGGGTCGAAGGACGCGTAAGCGCGATCCAGCGGCATCCCGAGCTCCGCCTCGGCGACGCGGCGGATCTGATCGAACGGCACGGCCGGAACCTCATCCTGGAGCCCGGCCAGTTCGGCGGTGATCTCCGGCGGCAGCACATCCAGGCGCGAGGACAGGAACTGCCCGACCTTGATCATGAGTCCGCCGAGCTCGACGGCCAGCTCGCGGAAGCGGCGCGCCAGGCGCAGCATCCTCCGATCTCTGCTGCGCTCGGCGACCGAAGCCATGCCCAGGCGCGGCAGCACGAGCTCGAACCACCACACCTGCACGAAGGCGCGCGCGGCGAAGAGGAGGATGCGACGATAGCGGGCGCCTCCGGCGGTGGTGCGCGCAGGAGGTTCCGTCATCGAGGCCCCTTCTGTCGTCGTCACCCTTCGGCGAGGATGGCGTACAGCCTACGCCGGGCGTCTTCGAGCACGGCGACGCCCTCCTGCACCTGCTCCGGCGAACCGGTGCGGGCGAGCTGAGCGGTGGCGCTGGCCAGCTCCATGCCGGCCTTCGGCAGGGCTGTGTGCTGCCCGGGAGAGCGGTGACCCACGGACTCCCAGGGGGCGCTCTTCGCGGCGGACTCCTCGGACGCGGCGATGCCGGCGTCGGTCAGCGAGTAGGTCTTGCGTCCACCGAGCTCCTCGGCCGTGATCAGTCCCTCGTCGGCGAGCTGCTGCAGCGTCGGGTAGACGGAGCCGGCGCTGGGCTTCCACGCACCGCCGGAGCGGTCGGCGATCTCGGTGATGATCTGGTAGCCGTGCATGGGGCGCTCGGCGAGCAGGGCGATGACCGCCGCGCGCACGTCGCCACGGGCCATGCGCGAACCGCCGGTGCGCTGCTCGAAGCTGTTGCGCAGCTGCTCCATGGCGTCCCACACGCCGGCGAGCGGATTGCCTGATCCGTTGCTCGCTCCGAAGTAAAATCCGCCCGAGGGGAATGATCCGTTCATGATGAACCTCCTGGTAGCTGAACGATGGTTAACGATATGTCGCTAGGTGTCGTTCGGCAAGAAGTTGGAGCGGATGTTCAGCATCCTCACGGCTGGGGAGTCCTCATCCGTCGCGCCTCTCCGTCACCGGAGCCGCCGCTCGGCTACGTCCGGGCCGCCCACATCAGGCGCCATGTCTCGCGCAGGAAGAATCCTGCGAAGCGCAGGACCGTCGTCGCTCGCCGTGCGCGAGTGAAGCCAACACCGCGGATGCTGCACAGAAGGCGGATCAGGTCGGTCGGGCCGATGCGAAGAGTGGCCGCGATCGAATCATTCGGATCGTCCACCGGATGGCTGTGCGCACGCAGACGGGTCAGGTCGCGCAATACGCCGATCGGCGTCCGCGAGGTGACCGCCTTGTGGCCGGTGAGGTTCCATTCCCGTCCGCTGTCGTCCTGGAAGCGGATCAGATACCGCATGGCGATCCCGCGCTCGGTGGGGAACAGCGAGAGAGAGCCCTCGGCTGGGGCCGCCTCGACGCGACCGGCGATGTCGACCTCACCGCGCAGGGCGAGCGCATGCTCCGGTCCGCCGATGAGGCGGTGGAGACTGCGCGCGCCGGCCTCGAGCCTGAGCGTCATCGGTGCGTCCTCACCGTCGGCAGTGCGCATCCGCTCCGAGAAGCTGAGCCCTCCGCCTCGAGTGCCCTCCCGCAGTGCGGCCGCGAACGCGTACGCCGCATCCTCCTGCACGGTTCCCGGCGCGACCGCCGGCCATTCCGGCGCGCGCCACTCGGGCTGCCCGTCGCGCCTGATGAGCTCCTGCACCGCCCGCTCGGTCACGGCGAGAATCGTCGCCGAGGGATTCACTCCGGTCGAGGCGGGCAAGGTGGAACCATCCATGACGAACAGTCCCGGATAGCCGTGCACCTCGCCGTACTCGTCGACGACGCCGTGCGCGCGGTCCACCCCGAACGGCACCCCGCCCAGGGGGTGTACGGTCGTGGTCCGCCGCAGCAGCGACCAGGTCAGCGGCTGGTACGCCTTCGTGCTCAGCGCCCGGGCCAGCATCGGCCGCAGCCTGCGCTGCGATCGATACAGCGCCGCCTGCCACCGGTTGCGCCATGCCAGGACGACGTCACCCGACCTGTTCAGCCGCAGCCGCCCCCCGCCCGAGTCGTGCCCCATCGCCAGCACGGCGAACACCCGCCGGACATCGGGGGCACCGAATCGAGCTCGCCACCAGCGCCGAACCGCCTGTCCTGGCACGACGGCGTCGAAGAGCTCGTGCATGACCACAGGGAACGCACCGTCCTGCACCTGGTACCAGACCGAGCGCCGGCCTTCGGGGACGTCGACGACGGTGTTGGTGGTGATCGTCGGCCCCGTCGTCATGTCGCCCTCCTGCGCGCGGAGCTCGGCAAGGGTGAGGAAGTCGCCGTTGCCGGAGAATCCCTCCCCGAGGCACGGGGAGAGCTCAGGCAGCGTGCGGTGCACGTCGCGGGCGCGCAGCAGCAGTTCGGTGGAGCCCACCGCCCCCGCGGCGACGATCACCCGCGGCGCCCGCCAGGTGGTCGTGCTGTGGGGATCGGAGCCACCCCTGGTCACGACCGCGTAGCCGTCCGCCCGCGGTTCGATCGCGACCACCTCGGCATCGGTGACGCCGCGGGCACCACGCTGCTCGGCGACGGCGAGGTAGGTGGCGTCGAGGGTGTTCTTCGCCCCGTGATTGCAGCCGATCACGCACTCCCCCACGAAGGCGCATCCACGCCGGGGGACACCGTGGATGTTGGGCCGCCACCGATCCGGGTCCCCGAAAGCGACCGCCAGATTCGGGCGGAACGTCGCCTCAGGACGATCGCTGCGCCCCATGAGCTGCTCGATCAGCCGCGTCCGTTCGGGGCTTTCCCCCGTGCGCGGATCGGAGAGCGTCGGTGCGACCTCCATCATGTGCGCGGCGAGGTCATAGTAGGGATCGAGCTGCGAGCGCCGCAGGTGCGCGGGCCAGCGGCGGTTCAGGGCACCGTCGAACGGCCGGGCGAACACGTTCGCATATGCGAGCGAGCCGCCTCCCCACCCCGCGGCTTGCACGGCGATCATCCCCACCAGCCAGCGGATGTCATACAGCCCGCGGTCGATTCGCCACAGCCAGCCGCTGCGGATCTTCGGATCGCGGGGGAAGCCGCCGGGGTCCCATCGACGTCCGCGCTCGAGCACGAGGACCGAGTACCCCGCCTGGGCGAGGCGAGCCGCGGCGACTGCCCCTCCGAAGCCGCTGCCGATCACGATCACGTCGGCATGGTGCCGGGATGCGCCTGCGTCGCGCGCCTCATCATCCATCTCCGCTCTCCTCTCCTCGTGCGGCGGACGCCGTCGTTCCTCAGTGCCGTCCGGGAACCCCGCTGCCCTGATAGTCGCCGATGGCGAGGACCAACTCCAGAATGTCGGGATGCGCCTCGAAGCGTCGGCGGTGGATGCGCGCGATCCGGTCGTCGATCTCGGGATCCGGGTCGTCGGTGATGTCGATGGAGTGGAAGCGGTCGACCAGCGGCAGACCGATCCGGTCGACCTCCAGGTGAGCGGGGTGGTTCATCATCGTCTCGTACGCGGCGAGGTCCTTCATCGTCGAGACGGCGCCGAAGTCGAATCCCTCCCCGATGTCGCGGCCGAAGACCCCGCCGGTGACGCCGGTCTCGGTGCCGAAGCGGGAGCTCGCCTCCGCCATCAGCTGCAGTGCGGATGCGAGTTGCTCGCCGGTGACGTCGGGGCGGATGGACATGCGGACGATATGAGTGATCATCGGATTCTCCTGATGCTGGTCGGTGGTTCCGGTGCCCGGGTCAGCGGGCGATGAAGGCTGCCGCGTGGTCGCGGGCGATGAAGGCTGCCGCGTGGTCGCGGGCGAAGTCCGCCACGTCCCGCGCCGGATGCCCGGTCAGCTCGGCGACGGCGTCGGTCACCTCGGCGGCCTCTCCGCGCGCGTAGTGGGCATAGTCCTCGACGAGCCCGCCCACCTGCCAGGCGGGGAGCAGCCCCGTCAGCGCGCCTGCGAAGACCTCGGCGGGGACGTCCTGGTACCCGATCGGCGCACCTACGGCCGCGGACAGGGCGGCGGCGATCTCACCGTGCGTGACAGCGCGGGGGCCGGTCAGCGTCAGGATGCGACCGTCGAAGCTGCGGTCGGTGAGCGCCACAGCCGCGGACTCGGCGACATCGCGGGTGTCGATGGCGCTGACCGCCGCATCGCCCGCCGGAGCAGGAAGCGTTCCTGCGGCGATGGTCGAAGCGAATCCGAGCAGCGACTGCAGGTACAGGTTGGGGCGCAGCACGGTCAGTGCAGGGCTGAGGGTGCGCAGGTGCTCTTCCACCTCCGCGTGCCAGCGGAGGAATCGCACAGGAGAGTCCACATCGGCGCCGTACTGCGACAGCAGGACGATGCGCCGGACGGAGCTCCGCGCAGCGACCTCGGCGAATCGGATCTGCAATTCGGCGGCGTCCTCCGTCGACGGGGTGTTGAGGAACACGGTGTCCACCCCGTCGAGTGCGGGGCCGAACGACGAGGGGACGCGCAGGTCTCCGACGGCGATCTGCGCCCCGCCGAAGCGCCGTTGCGGGTCGCGGGTCATGGCCCGAACCCGCACCCCCCTGGCGGTGAGGGCGGGAACCAGGGCGGTGCCGACGACGCCGCCGGCACCGACGACGAGAATGGTGGACTCGGTCATGATCTCTCCTGTTTCGAGTCGAACAGCGGGCGAGGGACTTAGTGAGTGGTCACTAACTCGTGGGGATGAGAAGGCTGTCGCCGCCGGATCGGGGCAGCAGCGGGAGCCGGTCAGAAGCCGGATCGGGTCAGGAGCCGGATTCGAGGAATCGCGCTGCCCAGACGTCGGTGGCCGCGCGGTCGGGCAGCCCCAGGGCCGCCGCCACCATGTACAGCATTCCGGCGGCGAAGAAGTCGTGGGCGTCGTCGGCGCCGACGCCAGGCATCGCCTCCATGCGCTCGAAGACCTCCCGCGTCCAGTCGTGCATGAGGCTCCGGATGACCTCATCATCGGACGCGGCGTAGCCCTGCAGAAGCATGAACATGATCTCTCGGTCGATCATGAGCGTGCCCCAGGCATCCGACATGGCCTGGAGGGGCTGCTCGCCGTCATCCTCTCCCGCGGCGAGCATCCTCGTCTCGACCCTGGCGAAGACCCGTTGCAGCACCGCGACGAAGAGTTCGCGCTTGGTCGGGTAGATGCGGAAGATGTTCGGCTGCGAGACCCCGACTTCCGCCGCGATGGCCACGGTGGAACCACCGTGCAGCCCCTTGCGGCTGAACTCGGTCAATGCGGCCTCGAGGATCTGCTCGCGGCGCTCCTCGATGGGAACCCGTGGCCGCCGGGGGGAACTCGTCATATTGATAGTGAACACTCACTACCGCCGGCTTGTCAAGTCGATGACGCTGCCACCGGCCGGCGAGCAGCCGCTCAGGCGACCTCGCCGGCCAGCTCGGCCGCGGCATCCGTCAGCGCCTGCACCACCTCGGGCACGCGGGCATCCGTGATCCGCGCCGCGGGACCCGACACCGACAGGGCGGCGGGCTGACCGAGCCCGGGCACCGCGACGGCGATGCAGCGCACGCCGACCTCCTGCTCGCTGTCGTCGGCAGCGAAACCGCGAGCCCGTGAGCGGCGCAGGTCGGCGATGAACGCGTCGGCATCCGTCAGCGTCTGCGGGGTGAAGCGCGGCAGACCGGTGCGGGCGATCAGGGCTCGGACGTGCGGCTCGGGCATGGTCGACAGCATCGCCTTGCCCACGCCGGTCGAGTGCGGCAGCACGCGCCGACCGACCTCCGTGAACATCCGCATCCGCTGCCGGGAGGCGACCTGACCGGCATACAGGACGAGATCTCCGTCGAGCACGGCGAGGTTCGCCGTCTCGTGGAACGCATCCTCGAGTCGGGCCAGCAGAGGGGCTGCGACATCCGCGAGATGCGGCACCGCCTGACGACCCAGACCGATGAGGCCGGCGCCGAGCGCGTAGCGCCGATCCTCCAGCTGTCGCACGTACCCGAGGTGATACAGAGTGCCCAGCAGGCGATGCGCGGTGGGCACGGCCAGGCCGGTCTCGGCTGCCAGGGAGGCGAGCGCCCCCTCTCCACCGGACGCGGCGAGCGCTTCGAGCAGCGCGAACGCCCGCGTCACGGACTGGACGGTTCCTGCCGGGACGGGGACTTCAGACACGGTCACGACTTCCACCATACGAAATCGCCGCTCCGGAATCGAGGGATCTGCCTAGCGTGGACATCGGACCAGCATCGAAGGAGCAGCCATGACCCCTCCCCACACCGATCGAAACGCGTACCTCGACCGCGCCGGGCTGCAGGTCGCCGCCCCCATCGCCGGATTCGCCGAGGAAGCGCTCGCGGATGCCGGCATCGACACCGACGCGTTCTGGAGCGGCGTCGCCCGCATCATCCACGACCTGGGTCCGCGCAATGCGGACCTGCTCCGCACCCGCGACGAGCTGCAGGCGCTGATCGATGAGTACCACCGCGCGCATCCCGGCACTCCCGACCCCGCCGCCTACCGGGCGTTCCTCACCGAGATCGGATACCTCGTCGACGAGCCCGCGGACGTCGCGATCACCACGGAGAACGTCGACCCGGAGATCTCCACGACCGCAGGTCCGCAACTGGTCGTGCCGCTGCTGAACGCCCGCTTCGCCCTGAACGCCGCGAACGCCCGCTGGGGTTCGCTGTACGACGCCCTCTACGGCACGGATGCAATCCCGCACACGGCCGCGCTCGCCCCGACCCGCGGATACAACGCCGCCCGCGGAGCCGAGGCGATCGCCCGTGGCCGTGCTCTGCTCGACGAGATCGCTCCGCTCGTCGGCGGTTCCGCAGCGACCGCCGGCTCGCACACGGACACCACCACCTACCGCGTCGACGCCGAGGGACTCGCGGTGCAGACCGCCGACGGCATCCGTCGCCTCGCCCATCCCGACGTCTTCACCGGATACGCGGGTGACCCCGAGAACCCGTCCGCGATCCTGCTGCGTCACCACGGACTGCACGTGGAGATCGTCATCGACAGGGCGGGGACGATCGGCAGGACGGATGCCGCGGGCGTGCAGGACATCGTGCTGGAGTCGGCGATCACGACGATCATCGACCTGGAGGACTCGGTCGCCGCCGTCGACGCCGACGACAAGGCGCTCGGCTACCGCAACTGGCGCGGCCTGATGGACGGCACGCTCACCGAGGAGGTCAGCAAGGGCGGGCAGACGTTCACCCGACGCCTCGCCGACGACCGCACCTACACCGGCCGCGACGGAGCCGAGCTCACCCTGCCGGGCCGCTCGGTGCTGTTCGTGCGCAACGTCGGGCACCTGATGCGCACGGATGCCGTGCGGGACCGCGACGGCGAGGAGATCTTCGAGGGCATCCTGGACGCCGTCATGACCGCCGTCGGCTCGCTGCCGGATCTGACCGGTGCGCGCCGCGGAGCCAACAGCCGCACCGGATCGATGTACATCGTGAAGCCGAAGATGCACGGCCCCGCGGAGGTGGCGTTCGCGGCCAAGCTGTTCGGCCGGGTCGAGGAGCTGCTGGGCCTGCCGGCGCGGACCCTGAAGATCGGCATCATGGACGAGGAGCGGCGCACGTCGGCGAACCTCGCGGCGTGCATCGCCGCGGCATCCGACCGGGTCGTGTTCATCAACACCGGATTCCTGGACCGCACCGGCGACGAGATCCACACGTCGCTGCACGCCGGTCCGTTCCTGCCGAAGGCGAGCATCAAGGCGCAGCCGTTCATGCAGACCTACGAGGACCGCAATGTCGCCATCGGGCTGGCGGCCGGCCTGGACGGTCGCGCGCAGATCGGCAAGGGCATGTGGGCGATGCCGGATCTGATGCACGACATGCTCGAGCAGAAGATCTCTCATGTGCGCTCCGGCGCGTCCACCGCCTGGGTGCCCTCGCCCACCGCCGCGACGCTGCACGCGCTGCACTACCACCAGCTCGATCCGTTCGCCGTGCGCTCGTCGCTGCCGGCGTACGACCCGACGTCGCTGGAGGTGCTGCTGCAGCCGCCGCTGGCCACCGACGCAGACCTGACGGCCGAGGTCGTCGCGACGGAGCTCGACAACAACGTGCAGTCGATCCTGGGCTACGTGGTGCGATGGATCGACCAGGGAATCGGATGCTCGAAGGTGCCCGACATCCACGGCGTGGCGCTCATGGAGGACCGGGCGACGCTGCGCATCTCGAGCCAGCTGCTGGCGAACTGGCTGCTGCACGGCGTCATCACCGAGGAAGAGGTGGACGCCGCCCTGCAGCGCCTGGCCGGGGTGGTCGACGAGCAGAACGCGGGGGATGCGGCGTACGAACCGCTCACCCCGGACGGCATCGCCTACCGGGCGGCCCGCCGGCTGATCGTGGAGGGCGCGGGCCAGCCCAGCGGCTACACCGAGCCGATCCTGCACGCCCTGCGCCGCGAGAAGAAGGCGCAGCGCGCCGGCTGAGCTCGGCCGCGACTCGCCCCGGCATCCGCACGCCGGATGCCGGGGTCGAGGCTCAGCCGTCGATGGCCTGCGGCACGCCCAGCGGGTTGTCGTCGCGCAGCGGCTCCGGCAGCAGCGCGGCCGGGAAGTTCTGGAACGCGACCGGCCGCAGGAACCGGGTGATGGATGCGGTGCCCACGGCCGTCGTGGTGGAGGCCGTGGTCGCCGGGTACGGGCCGCCGTGCTGCTGGGCGGCGGTCACGGAGACGCCGGTGGGCCACTGGTTCCACAGCACCCGGCCGGCGCGGTCGACGAGGGTCGGCACGAGGGTGCGCGCTACCGCGAGGTCGGCATCCGTCTCGTCCGCGACGAGCGTGGCGGTGAGCTGGCCCTCCAGGCCGCGCGCGACGCGCTCGAGGTCGGCGGTGTCGGTGTAGGTGACGACCAGACCGGCGGGGCCGAACACCTCGGTCACGATGGCGTCGGGGTCGGAGAGCAGCGCGTCGACACTGGTCAGCAGCAGAGTGAGCTCCGGCTCGTCCGAGCGGCTGGCGGCACCGTCTCGCAGCACGGTCACCGCGTCATGGGCGGCGAGCTCTTCGAGACCCGACAGGAAGCCGTCGCGGATGCGGTCGTTGAGCATCGGCGCGCCACCCGGAACGTCCGCGTCGCGCAGCGCCTGGATGATGTCCGAGCCGGTGGGCACGAGCAGCACCCCCGGCTTGGTGCACAGCTGCCCCTGGCTGCCGGTGACCGAGGCGATGTAGCCCTGGGCGATCTCGGCGGCACGGTGCGCGGCGGCATCCGGGGCGACGAACGCCGGGTTCACGCTGCCGAGCTCGCCGTAGAAGGGGATCGGCTCGGGGCGCGCGTTCGCGATGTCGAACAGGGCGCGGCCGCCGGGGATAGACCCCGTGAACGAGGCGACCTTGATCGCCGGGTGCTGGAGCGCTTCGACGCCGTTCTGCGTGCCGTGGATGACGAGGAGCAGGTCGGCCGGGGCTCCGGCATCCGCTGCGGCGCGGCCGATGACCGCTGCCGTCGCGTCGGACAGGCGCGGGTGGCCCGAGTGCGCCTTGACGAGCACCGCGTTGCCTGCGGCCAGCGCGGCGGCGGTGTCTCCGCCGGCGACCGAGAACGCGAACGGGAAGTTGCTGGCGGAGAACACCAGCGCGGGGCCGATCGGAACGAGCATGCGCCGCAGGTCGGGGCGCGGAGCGCCCATCGGCCAGTCGGCGTCCGGGCGGTCGATGCGCGCATCGAGGTAGCCGCCGTCCTCCACGACATCCGCGAACAGGCGCAGCTGGAACGTGGTGCGCTTCAGCTCACCGGCCAGGCGGGGCTGGGCGAGGGAGGTCTCCTGCTGGGCGATCTCGATGAGCTCGCTTGCGGCGGCGTCCAGAGCGTCGGCGATGGCGCGGATCACGGCTGCCCGCTCGGCGGGGGCGGTGGCGGCCCAGACGGCGGATGCCGCTGCGACCCGGGTCACGGCCTCGGCGGTGGGGATGCGGGTGGTCTCGGTCTCTTGCACTGCGGTCTCGGGCATTGCGTCCTCCTGTCGACGGGCGTCGCCGTTGCGCGCGCGTCATTGGCTTGCATCCATTCAACACGTGTCGGCGGGTAGAATTCCTGCATGGGTTCCGATGAGCGGAGCATGCCGCGCTCCATGATCGGCCGCGTCACGGCCGTCCTCGGCACGTTCAGCGGTGAGGAGCCGGTGCTGGGCGTGAACGAGATCGCCCGCCGCACGGGCCTGGCGAAGTCGGTGACCTCGCGCATCCTGGCCGAGCTCGTCGCGGCGGACTATCTCGAGCGCACCGACCGCGGGTTGCGCGTCGGCATCCGTCTGTTCGAGCTCGGGGAGCTGGCACAGCGCTCGAAGGAGCTGCGGCAGCTGGCCCTGGCCGCGATGGCCGACCTGCGGCAGGCGACCGGCATGACCGTGCAGCTCAGCGTGCTGAAAGGCGCCGACCAGGTCTACGTCGAGATCCTGCGCGGACGCGACCCCGACATGGTCATCCGCTCCCGCGTCGGCGGACGCGTGCCTGCCTATGCCACGGCAGGTGGCAAGGCGGTGCTCGCGCACGCGTCGGACGACGTGGTCGATCTCGCCATCCCCGAGGTGTTCGAGCCGCTCGGACCGGGGACGGTCGCGGACGAGATGTCGCTGCGGCGGCAGCTCGAGGCGGTTCGCACCGACGGCTATGCGCACGAGACCGAGGAATCCAACCCGGGCGTGGAGTGCATCGCCTGCCCCATCCTCCGCGCCGACGGCACCCCGATCGCCGCGATCTCGGCATCCGGACCTGCCGGGCGCATCGACATGGTGCGCATCGCCCCCGCCGTGCGCATGGCCGCATTGGGGCTGAATCGCCGCATCCGCGCGAACCCCGCCTTCAGCACCCTCTGAACGCGCTGGCCGGTTCCGGTCAGTGGAACTCGGTTGCGAATCGTCGCGTCCGTCGTCTTACGGTTCCCAGATGTCATCCGACATCCGCATCGCGCTCCCCGGGTAATCCGCTCGTCCGGCAGCGCCCGGACGCGGATTCACCGATCAACGAGGAGATGCCCGTGAAGGCGATGGTGATGCACGAACCCGGCAGCGACCTGGTGCTCGAGGAGCTCGAGCTCGATCAGCCCGGTCCTGGTGAGGTGCGCGTGCGCATCGAGGCCGCCGGCGTCTGCCACAGCGATGCCCACTACCTGTCCGGAGGGCTCGCAGCCCGCACCCCGATCGTGCTCGGCCACGAGGGCGCGGGCATCGTGGAGCAGGTCGGCGACGGGGTGACCTCGTTCGCTCCTGGCGACAAGGTCGTGCTGATGTGGCGTCCGCGCTGCGGCGAATGCGAGTTCTGCCTGTCGGGCGTTCCTGCGCAGTGCGCGCTCGGCAAGGTGCACGGCCAGACCAACGGGCTGCTGCGTGGCGGTACGCGTCTCAGCGGCGGCGGCGTGCGGTACCACCACCTGATGGGCGCGTCGTGCTTCGCCGAACAGGTGGTCGTCTCGCAGGAGTCGCTCATCGCCATCGACGCGGACATCCCCTCCGAGATCGCGGCCATCGCCGGCTGCGCCGTGATCACCGGCATGGGCACCGTGCTCAACCGCATGCCCGATCTGACGGGCAAGTCCATCGCGATCATCGGCGCCGGCGGCGTGGGCCTGTCGGCCGTGATCGCCGCCCAGCTGGTGGGAGCGGCGCAGATCATCGTCTCCGACGTGGTCGCCTCGCGCCTGGAGAAGGCCGTCGAGCTGGGCGCCACGCACACCATCGACTCCCGTGCGGAGGACTTCACCCAGCGGGTGCTCGAGATCACCGGCGGCGGTGCCCACTACGTGCTCGAGGCCATCGGTCGCCCCGCGACCGTGCGCGCCGGGTTCGAGGCGCTGCGCTCGGGCGGCACCCTGGTGATCGTCGGACTGGGAGCCGCGGGCGAAGAGCTCTCGATCCCCATCAACCCGCTCGTGCAGGGCGACCGCCGCGTCGTCGGCGCGCTCTACGGCTCCTCGAACACGCCCGTGCAGCTGCCCGAGATCCTGCGCCTGTACCAGGCCGGCCGGCTGCCGCTGGATCTGCTGCTCGACCGCACTTTCCGCCTCGACGAGGCCAACGAGGCGTTCGACCACCTGCGCACCGGCGCGGTGGGTCGCTCGATCCTCATCCCCTGACAGCACCGTCCCCTGACAGCCCTTCCCGAATCCCTTTCAGCCACAACCGTCATCATCATCACGACATACGCGATCAAAGGAGAGCGCATGACCAGCACCATCGACGAGAAGTCGTCGCCCGTCATCGAGGTGTCAGCCAAGGACCGCCGCCGCGCCCTGTGGGGCAGCGCGGTCGGTTCGACCATCGAGTGGTACGACTACTTCCTGTACGGCACGATGGCCACGGCCGTCTTCAACCTGCATTTCTTCCCCAGCGAGGACAAGGTGGTCAGCTCGCTGCTGGCGTTCGCCTCGTTCGCGCTGGCGTTCGTGGTCCGCCCTATCGGCGGGGTGATCTTCAGCCACGTCGGCGACCGGATCGGCCGCAAGAAGACGCTGGTGATCACGCTGACACTCATGGGCGTCGCGACGATGCTCATGGGCGTGCTGCCCGACTACGCCGCCATCGGCGTCGGCGCCCCGATCCTGCTGACGCTGCTGCGTCTGGTGCAGGGCCTCGCCCTGGGCGGCGAGTGGGGCGGCGGACTGCTGCTGGCGGTCGAGTACGCCCCGAAGAACCGTCGCGGCTTCTACGGTGCGGTGCCTCAACTCGGCGCCCTGCTCGGTCTCGCGCTCGGCAACATCGTCACCATCGGTTCCCGGGCGGTCTTCCCCGAGGAGGCCTTCACCTCGTTCGGCTGGCGCATCCCGTTCCTGCTGTCCGGCGTGCTGCTGGTGGTGGGTCTGTGGATCCGCGCCCGCATCGACGAGACCCCCTCGTTCCGCAAGGTGCGCGCCGAGGGGACCACGCAGAAGCTGCCCATCGCCACGGTGCTCAAGCACCACTGGCGCGAGGTGCTGACTTCCACAGGCGCCAAGTTCGTGGAGACGAGCACCTTCTTCATCTTTGCGACCTTCTCGCTCTCGTACGCGGCGGGCTTCGGGTACGACTTCGGCGCGGTGCTCGCGTTCGTGCTGGTCGGCGCAGTGCTCGGCATCGGCGGGATGCTGTTCTACGGGGCCCTCTCCGACCGCATCGGTCGCAAGAAGGTGTTCCTGGGCGGCTCGGTCGCCGTGGCGATCTTCATCTTCCCGTACCTGGCGATGCTCTCCAGCGGGAACCTGTGGCTGGCGGGTGCGGCGATCGTCGTCTCGTTCGCGGTGATCTGGCCGACCTACGGCTCGCTGATCGGAACCGTGCTGGCCGAGAACTTCGCCCCGGAGATCCGCTACACCGGTGCCTCGCTGGGCTACCAGGTGGGTGCGGCGATCGTCGGCGGTCCGGCCCCGCTGATCGCGACGGCACTGCTGGCGGCGTTCATGGGCAGCTGGATCCCCGTCGCCCTGTTCGTGGTGTTCTGCGCGATCGTGGGCTTCATCTCCGTCGCCCTGGTGAAGGTGCGCCACAACGAGGAGCTCGATGTCTGAGCCGTCCACGGCCGAGCAGGCCCGGGCGCCCCGGGTGGGCGCCTGGGTCACGCTGGACTCGATCGTCGCGACCGAGCAGATCGCGCGGGCGGGCTTCGACTACGTGTGCGTGGACGGGCAGCACGGTCTGCTCGGCTACGACGCGCAGGTGCGTGCCCTGATCGCGATCGCGGCGGGCGGTGCGACCCCGTTCGCGCGGGTGTCGACCAACAGCCCCGCCGAGATCGGGCGGGTGCTGGATGCCGGCGCCCGCGGCGTGATCGTGCCGCTGATCGACACCGCGGATGAGGCCCGCGCGGCGGCGGAGGCCGCCCGCTATCCCACCTCGGGTGGCGCGCGCTCGTACGGCCCGATGCGTCTGGGTCCGCACTTCGGTGCGACCCCGGAGCAGACGGATGCCGCCGTCACGGTGCTCGCGATGATCGAGACCGCCTCGGCGCTCGTCGAGCTGGAGGACATCCTGGACGTCGACGGCATCGACGGCGTCTACGTGGGCCCCTACGACCTGTCGCTCGCACTGGGCGCGCGGGTGCCCTTCGAGGACGCTATCCTGCCGCGCCTGGATGCGGAACTGGAGCGCATCGCGGCCGCTGCCACCGCGCGCGGCAAGATCGCCGGCGTGCACTGCGCAGACGGCGCTCAGGCCGCCCGGCGTGCGGAGCAGGGCTTCACGCTCCTGACCGCGGCGACCGACGTGTCCTCGCTGCGCGCCGACATGGCGCGGCAGCTGGCGGACGCGCGCGGCGCGAGCGCGGACGACATCGCCCGGGCGTACTGAGTCGCCCGGCGCCGCGGACGGCGCGCGCCCTCAGGGCTTCACCGCCCGGCGAGCAGCTCCGTGAGCCGCGCGACCTCCTCGGCGGGCATTCCGTAGGTGTGCTCCGGCGATGGATAGGCCCCGGAGCGCACCTCGTCCGCGTACGCGGTCACGCCGGCCAGTGCCGCCGTGCGCAGCTCGGCGTACTGCTTGACGAACCGGGCCGTCGGCCCGTCCGTGATGCCGAGCAGGTCGTGCCACACGAGCACCTGGCCGTCGGCATCCGTCCCCGCTCCGATCCCGATGGTCGGGATCCGCAGTCGCTCGGCCAGCAGAGCCGTGACCGCTGAGGGGACGGCCTCGATCACGAGCATCGTGCAGCCGGCGCTCTGCAGCGCCAGCGCGTCGTCGATCAGCGCGAGCGCCGCTTCGGCGGTGCGGCCCTGGGCGCGGTAGCCGCCGAGCGCCGTGGCGGTCTGCGGCGTCAGGCCGATGTGGCCGACCACGGGGATGCCGGCGGCGACGATGGCCCGCGCGCGGTCGACGGTGCTGCCGCCGCGTTCGAGCTTGACGAGGTCGCACCCCGCTTCCTTGACGAAGCGCTGGGCGGTGGCGATCGCGATCGCGTCGGATGCCTCGTACGAGCCGAACGGCAGGTCGCCCACCAGCAGCGGGGCGGAGAGACCTCGGCGCACGGCGGCGGTGAGCATGATCATCTCGTCGACGGTGACGGGCACGGTGCTGTCGTGGCCGAGCACCGTCATCGCCGCGGAATCGCCCACGAGCACCATGTCGACGCCGGCGGCCTCGGCGATCCGCGCGCTGGGATGGTCGTAGGCGGTGACCATCACGATGGGCTCGCCCGCCGCCTTCTTCTCGGCCAGGCCGCCGAGGGTGACCTGCGTGCGCGGCGCGGGGTGCGTGCTCATGAGGAGACCTCGGCGGGCACGGCGTCGGTGAGCAGGCGGTCGACGGCATCGTCGACCTGGATGATGGCGTTGGACCGGTTGACGTGCACCACGACCGGCTCGTACTCGGCGAGCTCCTCGCGGGTGTACTCGGCGTAGGAGATCACGATGACCGTGTCGCCGTAGTGCACCAGGCGTGCGGCGGCGCCGTTGACCTGGATGGCCCCGGAGCCGCGCTCCCCGGCGATCGTGTACGTGACGAAGCGGGCCCCGTTGTCCACGTCGACCACATGCACCTGCTCGTGCGGGAGGATGTCGGCGGCGTCGAGCAGGTCGGCGTCGATGGTGATGGAGCCGACGTAGTTCAGATCGCTGCCGGTGATGGTGGCGCGGTGGATCTTCGACTTCAGCATGGTGCGCTGCATCAGGCATCGCCTCTCTGGTCGGTCAGGACGTGGTCGGTCAGGACGTGGTCGGTCAGGATGTGGTTGTCGATGAGCCGGGCGGCGCCGACGCGTGCGGCGACGGCCAGCAGAGCGTCGCCGTCGACGTGGTCGAGCGGACGCAGGTCGGCGCTGCCGCGCAGCTCGAGGTACTCGGGTGCGATGCCCGCGTCGGCGAGAACCCGCCGTGCGGCCGCGACGATGCGCCCGGCGTCCCGCTCCCCCTGAGCGTGGAGGGACGCGCCCGCGTCCAGGGCGCGGTTCAGCGCGGTCGCCTGCTGCCTGGCATCCGGGTCGAGGTAGACGTTGCGCGAGCTCATCGCCAGCCCGTCGGGCTCGCGGACGATGGGGCAGGCCTCGATGCGCACACCCAGGTGCAGGTCCGCCGCCACCCGGCGCACGACGAGCAGCTGTTGCGCGTCCTTCTGTCCGAAGTACGCGGCGTCGGGGCGGATGATGCCGAACAGCGTGGTGACGACGGTGGCGACCCCGTCGAAGTGGAACGCCCCGCGGGCGGCGCCGTCGAGCACCTCGGTGATGCCGGCGACGTGGACGGTGGTGGCGAAGCCGTCGGGGTAGATCTCGGCGGGAGCAGGTGCGAAGAGGATGTCGACACCCGCCTGCTCGGCGAGCGCGGCGTCCCTCGCCTCGTCCCGCGGGTAGGCGGCGAGGTCTTCGCTCGGACCGAACTGAGTCGGGTTGACGAACAGCGAGACGACGACGAGGTCGTTCTGCTCTCGTGCGCGACGCATGAGCGAGAGATGACCCTCGTGGAAGGCTCCCATGGTGGGCACCAGGCCGACCGTGCGGTGCTGCTGCCTGGCGTCCGCGACGGCGGCGCGGATCTCGGGGAGGGTGCGGAGGATTCTCATGCGAGCGCCTTGCCGCGCGCGCGGCGCTGTCGGTCGGGGAGGTCCGCGTCACCAGCATCCGATTCTCGGGCGAGGCGGCGGGCGCCGTCGCAGAGGCGGTCGAACAGCTCCGCGAGCTCGGGCGCGGCGTCGACGACCGCGGCCCGCTGGCGGAGGACCGTCTCCTCGTCCCCCCGGGCGATGGGACCGGTGAGGGCCGCCGCGGCGCCGTGCGCGGTCCAGTTCTCGACCGTGCGTTCGACGAGCGGCGCCAGCAGTTTCCGGGGGTCGCGGATGCCGGCGGCGAGCGCCATTCGCTCGGCCGCGTCGAGGGCGACGAGCAGGAGGTTGGAGGCGAGGGAGGCGGCCGAGTGGTAGCTCGTCCGGTGCGCGTCGTCCACGCGGAAGGGGCGCGCACCGAGGGCTTCGGCCACCCGCTGGGCGACGGCGAGCGCCTCGGGCGTGCGCCCGGCGACCGCGGCCCCGATGCCGTGGAAGATCTCCGGGCTCTCGCCTCCCGTGATGGTCTGCAGCGGATGGATGCTGAAGTCCACCTCGTCGAGCCCCGTCGCCCCGGACACGTGGCCGAGAAGCGCCGTGCGCGGGCGCGCCTTCCGCGCGACGGTGGCGATCTCGGCATCCGGTACGCAGAGCAGGATGATGTCGGATGCCGGAATCACGTCGGTACGGGCGAGCGGGCCGCGCACGTCGAACCCTGCCTGTCCGAGCGCTCCGGCGAGCACACCGCCGACACGACCGGCGCCGATGACGGCGACGGTCTCAGAGGGTTCCGAGGAGGTGCTCATGCCGGGATGAGTATCCGCCTGGCATCCACTTCGCGCCAAATCCGAGATCAATGAGCCAAGACACATGACGCAATAGGCAGCGGAATGCTTACTGATCTCTGCTTGTGCATGTCCTTGTGCTCTCGCGGTCTGCCCGGGCACCGTCCGACGCGGCGTGTCAGCCCTGCGGCGAGGTCTCCGGCGCGAGCGTCTGCGACCCGATCACGACGGCGAGCTCGAGCTGACGGGCGGCCTCCGAGCCGGGCTCTGCCGTGTAGACCATGACGCGCAGATCTTCGACGCCGACGACGAGCACGTCGCAGTCCAGTTCGATGGGTCCGACGGCGGGATGCTCGATGACCTTGCGGCGGGACTGCTCGGTGGTCACGGCATCCGTCGCCGTGCTCCACAGCTCTTCGAAGTGCGGACTGTCCGTCCTCAGGTCCTCGATGAGGCGCAGCAGTCGCCGATCGTCCGGGTACCTCGCCGCGGCCATGCGCAGATCGGCGACGAGACGGGCGATCTGCTCCTCGTGCTCCTGTTCGGTGTGCCGCGCACGTGACCCGCTGCCGACGAGGTTGCGCCACACGGCGTTGCGCTCGTTGCCCCGCAGTTCGGAGGTGGCACCCATCAGGGCGTCATACGGCGCGTTGGCCTGGATCAGGTTCCAGGCCGCGTCGTGGACGACGACCGGGGTGTGCGCCAGCCGGTCGAGCAGCCGCTGGACGCTCGGTGCGATGCGGGTGGAGACGACGCCCCGCCCCGGGACCGGCTGACCCGCCGCGAGGAAGAGGCGTTCGCGCTCGTTGTCGGAGAGCCGCAGTGCGCGGGCGAGCGCCTCGATGACCTGCGCCGAGGGGGAGGTCGCGCGGCCCTGCTCCAGACGGGTCAGGTAGTCGACCGAGATCCCCGCCAACTGGGCCAGCTCCTCGCGCCGCAGACCCTGCGCCCTGCGGTGCACGCCTGTCGGCATCCCGGCCGCCGCCGGTGCGATGCGGTCGCGCCACTGGCGCACCAGCCGCCCGAACTCGCGCTCCTCCATGCGTCCAGCCTGGCACTGCGGGCGGCGCTTGTCCTGGTACTGGCGTTCCTACGACGGGCGGGGACCTGGTCCGGATATCGAGGCGGTCGCACCATCGAGGCATGACAACGACATTGATCACCGGGGCCAACAAGGGCCTCGGCAAGGAGACCGCCCGCCTGCTTCTCGCTGCCGGGCACACCGTGTACATCGGGGCCAGGGATGCCGAGCGGGGGCGCGCCACAGCGACTGAGCTGGGGGCGCGTTTCGTGCAGCTGGACGTGCGGGATGACGCCTCGGTCACCGCTGCGTTGGAGCGCATCGCCGCGGACGGCGGGCTCGACGTGCTGGTGAACAACGCGGGCATCACCGTGCGCGACGATTCGGGCGAGGTCATCGACGGCCCGAGCGCTCTGGCCGTGTTCGACACGAACGCCGTGGGCATCATTCGGGTGACCGAGGCTGCGCTTCCGCTGCTGCGGCATTCCGACAACCCGGTCGTGGTGAATGTGTCCAGTGCGCTCGGGTCGTTCTGGGCCACGCATGAGCCCTCGCGCCCGGCGTTCGGCTACCCGTCCGTCGTATACGGCGCCAGCAAGGCCGCGGTCTCGATGCTCACCGTGCAGTATGCGAAGCGGCATCCCGAGGTGAAGTTCAACGCGGTCGAGCCGGGCATCACCGCGACCGAGCTGTTCGGTGCCGCCGAGGCCCATCCGGGCCGGCCCGCCGAGGAGAGCGCGCGGATTGTCGCGCGGCTCGCGGAGATCGGCACGGACGGACCCACGGGCACGTTCTGGGAGGATGCCGGCGAACTGGGCTGGTGAGCGGGAGGCCCCCGGCGTCAGAGCGTCTGGGCGCGCAGGAACGCGTCCACTTCGTCAGCGGTGGGTGCGGTCGTCGGCCCCCGACGGGTGACGGTGATCGCGGCGGCGGCGTTGGCCCGTCGGCAGGCCTCGATCCAGGTCTCCCGTGCGGCGATGCCGGCGAGCAGGGCACCGGTATGGGTGTCGCCGGCGCCGTTGGTGTCGACCGGGGTCTGCGGGAAGCCGGCGACGTGGGTGGCCTCGCCGTCGACGTGCACCGCGCAGCCCTCGGCGCCGTCTCGCACGATGGCGACCGCACCCTCCCGCAGGAGGGGGACCAGCGCCGACGCCTGAGCGGAGATCTCGGGCGCGGGTGCGGCGATGTCGATCGCCCGTGCGGCGAGGAGGTCGATGGCCTCCTCGGCGTTGCTCGTCCAGACGTCGGTGCGGGCCAGCATCCGGTCGCGCACGGCGGCGGGGAGGCCGGCGAAGGCGGCGCCCGGGTCGAGCACGACCACGGCCGTCGCGGGGAGGGTGTCGAGCCAGGCCAGCAGCGGCTCGCGGGTCTGTGGGACGGCGAGGGAGTATCCGGTCACGCAGACGAGGTCGCCGGGCTGCACGTCGGCGGTCGCGAGTCCGGCCACGGTGATGTCGCGCTCTGCGCCGAGCGTCGTGACGAAGGTGCGCTCGGCTGCCGGCTCGACCAGGACGATGCAGACCCCGGTGTCGTGGGTGGCGATGGGAGGGGCCGATGCGGTGATGCCTTCTGCGGCGAGCGTCGCCCGGATCAGGTCGCCGTGCGGACCCGTGCCCACGGCGCCTGCGTGCACGCAGTGCGCGCCGAGGCGTGCGGCGGCCAGCAGCACGGTCACCGCGCCGCCGGCGTACTGGGCGTCGGAGGCGGCCATGACGTTCTGGCCGCGGGCGGGCAGGTCGGGGACTTCGACGATCAGGTCGACGAGGGCCTGGCCGGTGTGGATGACGCGTGGCGTTCGATCGCCGTCTGGTCGATGGTCGTCGGTCTCGGCAGCCATGCGCATGCGGTCAGCCTACTGAGTCGTCCAGGACGCGATCTGGCACGCGGCCGCCGGCAGCCGCGTGCCTGAAGCCGCAAACCGGGAACCGCGAGCCGCCAGCCGCGAGCCGCGAGCCGGCCGTTGCCGGCCGTTGCCGGCCGCACTCATGCCGCGATGTCGAACCGCGCTCTGCCGCCGAGTCGCGGTGTGCGTGCCGGATCGACGTAGGGAGGCGGGATGAACCACACCTGCGCGTTCGTTCCGCCGCCGTCGATGCGCACTTCCCAGCCGTTGTCGTGGATGCGATGGTGGCAGGTCTCGCACAGCAGCACGCCGTTCGAGAGGTCGGTCGGGCCGTCATCCCGTTGCCACCATCGGAGGTGATGCGCTCGAGTCATCTGCGGCGGAAGGGCGCACATCGCGCATCCGCCGTCTCGTTCGACGAGTGCCAGCCGCTGCGCCGGCGTGAAGAAGCGCTTCTTGCGACCCCAGTCGAGGATCTCGCTCCCCGACCCCAGGACGCACGGGATCACGCCACCACTGGCGGCCATCCGGCGGACGGCACCGGCTCCGATCGGCTGGTCCACACCGTCGATCGTCGCCGATCCCGTGCCCGAGGTGAGGTCGTCCAGGTTCATCCGGACGATCACGGTCGCGCCGGCCAGGACAGGACCGGTCGCGGCGCATCCGAGCATGTGGGAGCAGAACACGCTGAGGGCATCGGCCTGGATCATGGCGACCGTGCGGCGATCAGCATCCGGTGCGTCGGGGTCGACGGCATCCTTGCGCGCGGCGAATGCAGCACTGACGTACCCGCGCAGTGCGGTGACGACCGGCGCCGCGGTCTCCGCATCCATCCGTCCGCTGAAGTGCACCATCCCGTCGCGCTCGAAGAGCGTCAGCGAACGTCGGGAACGCTTCTCGTCCTCTCGCGGCTCCACGCCGTCGGGGTCGAGCCATGCCTCAGCTCGGGTGACCAGCTTGCGCAGGTCGTCGAGACCCAGCCCTGCGGCCGCGTCGGCGAGCATCTTCTCGCCCTCGGCGATCCGCTCGGCGCCGGCCGCGATGCGACAGCGCTCCAGCAGGTCGATGATCATCGCCGCGCCCTGTGCGCTGACGGTGCCGGAGCGCAGCGCTTCGCGCACGAGCGGATACTTCGCCGGCAGCTTCGCGCCGACGAGATCGGTGCGCGGGGCGGTGCCCTCGCCGACCTTGATCAGGCGCAGTGCGTCGCCGGTCGAGACCCCCAGTGTCGCCGCGAGCATCTTCCCCGGCGTGCGGTAGCCCTGCTGCTTCGCGAGCGAGTCGGGCCCGAGCTCCACGCGCGACTCCCGCGCGAGGCCTGCCGCCACGTCGACCTGCACGGCGTCGAGGCGTCGCTGCACCTGAGCGACGGCGTCCGTCACCGAGACGAGCTCCGCCCGGGTCAGGTCGTTCGAGTCCTCAGCATCCGCCCACACCGCGTCGAGACGGGACATCGCCTCGTGCAGTGCGGTCAGCTTCGACATGTCTCCATGATACCTCGATCTCGTGTGAGTGTCGAACATTTCTTCGAACTTTTTTCTCAGATCTCTTCAGGGACTCCGTTCCCGTCCGGAGGCGGACCTGCTCCGCTTCCGCAGCCGCCACCCGCGGAGCACCACGACGACGGCGTCGGCGCGGCGAGCGGGACGGCATTCTCGGCGACCGGCTGGCTGAGGAGAACTTGACCGCTCGCCCGAGCGGATGCCGCATGGCATCCGCTCGGCCCGCCCCCGTGCCTGCCTATGCCCGGTCGTGCAGCGTGATCAGGTAGCCGTCGGGGTCGGCGAAGGTGAAGGTGCGGCCGAAGGGTCCGTCGATCGGGGCGGCGGTGATGGCGTGGCCGTCGGCGGCGAGGGCGTCGTGGATGGCCTGCACGTCGGTGGCGTGCAGCCAGATGGCGGCGCCGATGCCGGGCCGCGTCGTGGATGCCAGGTCGGTGCCCGGCACGATGTCGCGCACGGCGAAGGCGATCGGCTTCGTGTCGAAGACGACGGCGTGCGGCGGCCCGGCGGGGGCGCGGACGAGGCCGAGGTAGTGCTCGTAGAAGGCCTGCGAGGCGTCGAGATCGCGGACCTCCAGGGAGATGAAGTCGGGGCCGGTGACGGGCATGATGTCCTCCAGATGATTGTGTCAGTTTTCTGACATCCGTCACTGTATGTCAGCATACTGACATGAGTCAAGGAGACGGAATCAACCTGAAGACGTCGCTGGGCTATCTGCTGAAAGAGGCCTCCAGTGCGCTGCGGGTGGCGATGGAGGCGGTACTGCGTCCTCTCGGGATGACGATCACGCAGTACTCCTGCCTGGAGCTGCTCGCGCAGCGGCCCGGACTGTCGAACTCCGAGCTCGCCCGCGGGGCGTTCGTGACGCGGCAGTCGATGAACGTGCTGCTGCAGGCGATGGAGCGCGACGGCTTCGTCACCCGGGCCGCGGAGGCACCGGTGGGCAAGGCACTGCCGACCCGGCTGACGCCGCGCGGGCGGCAGGCACTGGATGCGGCGAGCGCTGCCGTGCGCTCGGTGGAGAAGCGGATGCTGAGCGGCATGACGGATGCGGAGCAGGCGGCTGCTCTCGTGAGCCTGCGGAGCATGATCGCGGGGCTGCAGGACGAGGGCTAGGCCCGTCTAGGGATCATTGTCAATCACCCTGCGCGTGCCGGGTGCGGATGCGACGCTGATCCTCCATCCACGATTCGGAGGCCATCATGTCAGACCCCACACCGTTCCCCACCGACCCGCTCGACCCGGAGGGCACCGACCCCGACCTGAGCCAGGACGACGACTCGCGCGAGTCCGACGCAGACGACGAGGAGCGCCCGGACGACCGACCGCCCACGTTCGAGGAGCAGCAGCAGGACCGTACAGCTGCGGCGGAGCAGGACAGGGGTGAGGAGTACCCGCCCATCGCGTGAGCGGGGGTGCTTGGGCAGACGGAAGGCCCCGATGCCGTGTCCGGAGGGTTCGGCGCACCGATCAGGGACGCTGCGCGGCTTCCACCAGTTCCCGAAGCCGCGGAAAGCTCACCGTGACCGTGCGCCAGAGCAGCGCGGCATCAATGCGGTCGTAGTGGTGCACGACGAAGTCACGGGTTCGCGCGGCGGATGACCAGGTCGGGTGCGCGAAGCGGGCGGCCTCCGCTCGAACGAGGCGCTTGGCGAGATCGCCCACACGGTTGACGAGCGCTTCGAAGGCGAGTGGCAGGGCGGCGTCCTGCCGGTAGGCGTCGACGCCTCGCGCGGCGAGCAGCGTGGCTTCTTGGAGTGTGGACTCGAGATCGCTGAGCCAGCGGTGGATGCGTTCCTCGTCGTTCACAGGCGGACAGCTTCGTCGAGGATTCGCCGGTCGCGATCATCCAGGGAGTCGATGGAGACGACCGAGACCTGCACGTGCAGGATGGCCTCCAGGTCGAGCTCGAACTGAGCGATGTCGAACAGCGTGGCTTCTGCGGTCGGGGCGACCAGCAGATCGACATCGCTCCCGGTGGACTCGTCGCCTCGGGCGACGGACCCGTAGACGCGCACATCTTGGAGATGGGACGCCGCCGCGAGCTTTGCAATCACGTTCTTCAGCTCACGCAGCCGGGCCAGCCCGACTGATGCCGCGGCATCCGGTCGCGTCAGTTCGCGATACTCGCCGTAAGGGATCAAGGCCGCTTCGGGGCGTCGGTGGGAGCCGATCACGACGACCTCGACGTCGTTCTGCGTGCGGAAGTCGGCAAGCAGTCGGGAGAGCCCCGCCCGCGCCTCGGCAATCGGCATCACGTCCATAACTAACTCCTTGTACAGATAAGTGTACAGGTTCGTCCCCGGGGATGAGATGGAGGCAATGTCCGACCCCACCTCTACAGTGACTCCCAGCCGGTCCTCGCGGACCACGGAGCATCTCCCCCGAGCTCCGATCTTCCCGCCCCGAAAAGGCGGTAATCGGCGTGCGCGCAGACCGGCTCCCTACGGCATCCGTCGTGGGGCAGGCCGGTGCCCTACGCACCTACCCGAAGGGGAATCATCATGTCCGTACCCAACCCTCCCGCTGCCGCGCCGTCGCCGCAGCTCCCGCCGGCCGGCCCGCCGGTCGGCGCACCGCCGGTCGACAAGAAGAACAACATGCTCGCGCTGATCGCGATGATCGTCGCGATCGTCGGGTTCATCTTCGCGTGCATCCCCGGCGCACTGATCGTCGGGTGGATCCTGCTGCCGATCGCTTTCGTGCTCAGCATCGTGTCGCTGTTCCTGAAGGGCGACCGCAAGTGGATGGGCATCGTCGGTCTGATCGTGGCGGTCGTGGGGACGATCGTCGGTTTCATCGTGTTCTTCGCGGTGGTCGCCACCTCGTTCAACGACGCGTTCGGCAGCGGTGAGACGAACGTCTCGCAGCCCCTCGACGAGGGCGCGGATGCTGAGAAGGCCGCGGATAACGACGAGTCGGCGGACGCCGCCGGACAGGGCACGCGCGAGAACCCCTACCCGCTGGCGTCGACGATCAGCAGCAACGACTGGACCGTCGTGATCAACAGCGTCAACGCCGAGGGCAACGCCGTGGTCGCGGAGGCGAACCAGTTCAACGACAAGGCTCCGGCGGGGTCGCACTACGAGATCGTGACCTACACGGTCACGTACACCGGGGCCGACAAGGGTCTGGCCGCCGAGGTGCAGCTGGATGCCGTGACCAGCGCCGGCAATGTCGTGAGCAGCTTCGACAACCTCGTGGTGCTCACTGACAGCTTCGGCCTGGACGAGCTCTACAAGGGCGCGTCGGTCACCGGATCTGCGGCGTTCGCCGTGCCGGACGGCGACACGGTGCTGTACCGCGTGACGCCCGGGATGTTCGCCGACGAGGTGTTCGTCCAGCCGTAATCCGATGCTGGCCGGCGGCAGGGCTCTGGGATGGGGAACCAGAGTCCTGTCGTCTGCTAGCTGGACGGGCGCGGCTGGGCCGAACCCAGTCTGTGCGTACGATGACATCGTGGCGACGATTGCCACACCACTTCGGACTTCTATGGAGAAGCAATGAGCGACAAGACCCAGGCTGCGACGGACGTATCCGAAGACGAGTCCAAAGCCGCGCGAGCGCTCGGCATTCCTCCTGAGCTGGTCGCTGAGAAGGCCCGGGAGCTCGCAAAGGGCGACGGGTTCCAAGCCCAGATCTTCAAAGCGATCGCCGTACAGCGCCCCGTGGTGCTCGAGTATCTTCGGTCCGTCCGTCGCGACAAGCCCCATGCCTCGCCATCGGACCTGCTGAAGGAGCTCGACAGCCGGTACATCGCCACGGTCACGATCGCGAGCAGCGGTGTCGGGGCATCCGCGGCGATCCCAGGTCTCGGTATTCCGATCGCCCTAGGTCTTGGAGTCGCCGACCTCCTCTTCTTCTACGAGACGAGCGCCCTGTATGTGCTCGCGGTCGCCGAGCTGCACGGCATCCCGGTCGACGACCCGGAACGCGCCAAGCCCCTCGTCCTCGGAATGCTTCTTGGTCAGAAATCGCAGAGCGAGATCAGCAAAATGGTTCTCACAGCTTTCGGGGCAGGTGGCGTCGCCGCTGCCCGTGGCGCCGCCACTGGTTTCGCGGCCAGTTCAGCGAAGGGCGGATGGGGCGAGGTGCTCACCCAACAGCTGCCAGACTCGGCCCTTGCACCACTCACGATTGTCATCGGCCGTGAGGCGCTCAAGCTCGGCGGGAAGCTCGGTGCCAGCACCCTGGGCAAAGCTGTTCCGTTCGGGATCGGTGCTGTCATCGGCGGCGTCGGCAGCTTCACGTTCGGGCGCGATGTCGTCAAAGCATCGCGGACGGCATTCCCCGAGACACCACAGACGTTCCCGGGCTGGCTGCTTGAGTACGAGAAGCCCGAGCGATCGGTTGCTGAACCGTCTCGAGCCGCACTCGCGCTGGAGGCCGCCGCCGGCAATGCCAAAGACTTTGGCGAAAGCGTGTGGGGCAAGGTAAGCGCAGCTACCGAAGCGTTCCGGGCTGTCGATCTAGACGGAGATGGGATTCCGGACGAAGCTCGCGCCCTGACCGCCGTAAAGCGGGCTGGAAGCGGGATCGCAGGCACTGCCAATAAAGCCGCAGACGTCTTCCGATCCGTCGATCGCGACGGGGATGGAGTCGCCGACGAGGCTCAGGCACTCACCGCCGTGAAGGACGCGAGCAACGCTGTCGCATCTGCCGCGGGGACCGCGCGCGACAAGATGTCGTCCCTCTTCAAGAACCGGAAGAAGCCAACGCCAGACGACGCAGGTGCCACGGAGTGACAGCCACCTCCTGACATAAGTACGGGGCTTCGAGAGCCTGGCGAGGAGGTGTGCCAAGCCACCCGCCATGAGTCAGGGGAGGGCGCGCCTGAAACAGGCCCAGCCTGCTCTAGATCGCTTGTTCCCGCCTTCCACGGGTCACAGCTTTTCCGGCAGCGCCCCCAGCCCGACGAACCGTCCGGTGACGTGCGTGAGCCGCGGGTGGTCGCGCAGCATCCGCAGGACGAACGGCAGCGGAGCGTCCGGTGCGCGCTCGGCGATCAGCGGGCCCTGAAGCCGGCGCTGAACGAACTGAGTTATCCAGGTGGGCCAGTTGCGGCGCCGCTGCACGCGTCGCAGGTCGGCGGTGGTCGGGCTACCGTCGCGCAGTACCGTGCCCAGGATGCGCGCGGTGGCGACGGCATCCTGAATCGCGAGGTTGATGCCCACCCCACCTGCGGGTGACATCGCGTGGGCGGAGTCGCCGATGCAGAGCATCCCGTCGGTGAACCAGCGGCGCAGGCGCTCGAGGCGCACGCGCAACAAGTGCACGTCATCGACGGTGACCGTGCTGATGGCGGCGGCCATGCGCGGCGAGATCCGTGCGATGCGGTCCTTCATCGCGGCGAGGTCGGCGTCGGTGCCGTGCCAGGCGCTTGCGGGGATCACGTGGGCGATCTGGAAGAAGTCCCCGCGGTCGACCGTGATGATCAGTCCAGAGCCGGCCTGGATGAACGGGTAGCGCTCACCCTTGGTCTTGGCGACGCGGAACCAGAGCACGTCCATCGCCGAGGCCACGCCCGTCGGCGCGAACCCTGCCTCGCCACGGATGTCGGAGTCGCGGCCGGACGCGTCGACGACCAGACGTGCGCGGACGGTGACATCCCCGTCGGGCCTGGTTCCGGTGATTCCGACGATGCGGTCGCCGGCGCGGATCAGCCCGTCGACGCGCGTGGAACGCAGCAGGGTGAATTCCGGATGCTGCGCCGCGGCGTCTGCGATCAGGTCGAGGAAGTCCCACTGCGGCATGAAGGTCATGACCTTGCGGCGGGTGGGCAGGCGGGTAAAGTCCGCCAGCGTCAGCTCGGTGCCGTACCAGCTGAAGGTGACGCGGGGCATGTCGTCGTGCGGTCGGGTGAGGAACTCGTCGAGCAGGCCGAGCTCGGCGAGCAGGTCCTGCGTGGACGGGTGGATGGTGTCGCCCCGAAAGTCACGGAGGAAGTCGGCGTGCTTCTCGAGGACAGTGACCCGGATGCCGTGCCGCACCAGCGCGAGCGCCAGGACGAGACCGGCGGGGCCTCCACCGACGATCGCGCAGTCCGTGTCCAGCTCGAGCGTCATGGGTTAACGATGCGCCACCTGGGGTGAGATTGGGGAGCAATTGTCGGGCGCTCCGAAGCCCGCCACCGCAGTCCGCACCATCGGGCGAGGAGGCACCGACGTGCGAGACCAGTGTCCGCAGTGCAACGATGCGACACAATCAGAACGTGTCAGAGACCACCTATCTACGGCGACGACGTTCGCACCGGACCATCTATGTCGCGATCGCGATGGTGGCGACCTTGACGATCGCAGCGCTCGTCTATGCACACGAGAGCATCCGGGACTCCGACGGAGACGGGCTGGCCGACTCGGTCGAACGAACCGGATGGGCAACGGTTGACGGACAGATATTCCCCACGGACCCTCAAAGAAGCGATACCGATGGGGATGGGCTGACAGACGCCGAAGAAGCTGGTGAGCTGATTGCCCCACCAGACGGCAAGCGAACCTATGCTGCGGTGTCAAACCCCACGAAAGTGGACACGGACGCAGACGGCCTCGACGACCGATTCGAGCTATCCGGCTGGCGAAGCGATGACGGCCGACTGTTCGTCACGAAGCCGAAAGTTGCGGATAGCGATGGCGACGGTTTGCGTGATGGCGACGAAGCCGGTGTAGCGGTCAAAGACCACGTGAACGCGAAGTTCTTCGCCCTCTACTCGAATCCGCTCAAGCGGGACAGTGATGACGATGGGCTCACTGATGGGGAAGAAGCCGACGAGTCCCTGGACCCATTCCAGTCCGACACGGATAACGATGGTCTGACAGATTCGGAGGAGCTCCAAGTCATCGGTACGGCGGCAGGCCTTTCCGATACCGACGGTGACGGACTCGACGATGCGTATGAAGTCGCAAACAGGGAGAATCGCGGGCTTGACCCCCTCCGACCTGATACCAAGCTCGCTCCCGCCACGGTCGCGCTCGAACTCGCGAAAGGAGCACTCGGCGGCGAAGCCACGCCAGGTGATTCCGTCGCCTGGCTCACCGGAAACCTGGTGGCCGGGAGCACCAGCCTGGTACCGGGAGTCGGGTGGATCCCCGGCACTCTCGCCGACCTGCGGGACGCGATCGCATCGTCCATCCGCGCCGATTGGATAGGCGCTGGTTACAGCATGACCGGCATGATCCCTGCCGTAGGCGATACGGTCGCCGTCCCGCTCAAGATCGCCAGATTTCTGGTGAAGCACCCGAAGCTGGTGCGAGAGGTTTCCCAGATGATTGCGCGAGCCGACTGGATCCCAGAAGGCCTCAAGATCAAGGCACTCGCATCGCCTGCACCCGAGGCCTGGGATGCGCTGAGTCACTCAACGAGCGCAGTGACGCTGCTCACGCTCGCACAGGGCGGGGTGAACCTCAAGTCGTTGGCTGACGATATAGCTCGTGATAATCATCTGGACGGAACCCCGGCTCCGTTCGTGAACTCGCTTTCCGAAGCGGAGGCTGAACTCGATGTCATCATTGCGGCCGAGACAGTAGCTCCGCCGAGGACTGACGTGGTGTTCTCGACGAGGGACTGCGGGCAGGGCTGCAATCCTCTGATCCGCCAGATCGATGTCCTCGCCGCTGGAATCGCTCACGAAGCCAAGGTGGGCTACGTGGCAATGAGCCCGTCCACGGCCCGGCAGATCCGCTCCGACGCCTATCTCATTGAGTCCGGACAGGTTGATGGCGCGCAGTGGCACTTCTTTGCAAGCTCCGGCAACAATTCCGTCGGGGCGTCGACGGCGGTGCTCAGCTTGCTCGAGGAACTCGACATCAAGTACACGATCCACCTGCCGAGATGATGCTTGCATTCACTCCGAAGCTTTCACAACCTGTTCCATATGCACGGATCTCGGCCAGTTCACTCGAGCGCTCTGGTAACCACAAGCCGCGGCAGGATTGCCGGGCAACTGTCGGTGATTCGCAAGGATCCGGCGTTACTTCTTCTCGGCGCGTCCTCGCTCGGCGCCCACGGTCGACACGTCAACCGACCAACCGTCTTCCGAGAGTTCCCAGGCGCTACGACGATCACCGTGGACCGCCTTGAGCCGACCCGTATTGCGCAGATACTGCGCAGCCCACCTGATGTCGTATTGCCAGGTGTAGAAGAGTTCTCCTGACCCGCGCAGATCGGCCTCGTGCATCTGCCAGACGCGCTGGCACACCTGAACGATGGAGCCTGAGCCACCGAGCTGACGGAGAGCTTCGATGACCCAACCCTTCAGCGAGTGACGATCGATCGACGTCATGACAGAGCCGCCGCAATGTGTCGCCCGATGGCCGCACCGAGCTTGATCGGGACTGCGTTCCCGATCTGCCGCGCAATCGCGGTACGCGAGCCGGCGAAGCGATAGTCCACCGGGAACCCTTGAAGAACCGCGGCCTCATAGTGGGTGATCGCACGATCTGCCGTCGGGTGAAGGTAGCGCCCCTTCTCCGGCTTGAAGAATTCCGTCCGGATGGTCACCGAAGGCTTGTCGATATGCAGACGGCCCATGACATCCCCGGAACCGGACTTGTGCTTGCGCCAGCATGGTGCCAACAGGTCGTCCGGAAGGTCGAACCGGTTGCCGCCCTCCGGAATCTTCTTGAATCTCTTCACGGAGATATCGGCATAATTCCGTCCGATGTGCAGTTCGCGTGACGACCACCAGCCCCGATGCTCGCGGCCGTCGATCATGACACGGCGGTCGTCGAGCGCCTGCCCGACATCGTGCGGGATCCCGGCGAACACTTGCCCCACGTTCACGTGCGCTCCACGATGGGTCGGGGTCGGAAGTCCGATATCCGGCATGTCGCGCTGCCGGCCGATCAGGATCGCCCTCTTCCGCACCTGTGGCGCTCCGAAGTCAGCTGCGTTGAGGACGTCCCACTCGAATGTGTAGTCACTGAGGATTCCGCCCTTCTCAGTGACTCTGGTCAGATCTTCGAACTGCGGAGACTTCGCGAAAACGGCCACATTCTCGAGCACGAAGTACTTGGGCTTGGCTTGAATGATCGTCGCGGCGTATTCCTGCCACAAGGTGTTTCGTGAATCCTCGACGTCCTGCTTCCCGAGCGTCGAGAACCCCTGGCAGGGCGGACCACCGACGACGACGTCCACTGGGGGTACCTTCTCCTGCCCCAACCAGTCTTCGATTCCGCCCTGATAGGTGATCCCCTCGCCATGATTCAGCGCGAACGTCGCAGCCGCATCTCGATCCTTTTCGATGGCGCGAACGATCTCGAATCGAGGGGATGCCTCGTGCATCCCCTGACTGAGACCGCCTGCCCCGGCGAACAGATCGAGAACGGAGATCGGATTCCCCAACAGTGCCTCCTGGCCCCTCTACACCTACGGCGAACCGCGGCTTGATTTGATCTTATGACGTTGCAGGATGGACGGATGGAGACATCGCCGGCATCGGACAGATCCGCGTCCTGGGCAAGCAGCCCTGCCACGCGAGCCACGATGCGCGCGAACCATGGTCGAGACACCGGCCCGGAGCTGCGGGTCCGGCGCCTCGTGCATGCAGCCGGACTCCGGTACCGCGTGAATGCGCGGCCCGAGTCCGATGTGCGACGCACGGTCGACATGCTCTTCTCCACCTCGCGGGTGGTGGTACTGATCGACGGATGCTTCTGGCACGGATGCCCCGAACACCATCAGGCACCGAAAGCCAACGCGGATTTCTGGGCGAGCAAGATCGAGTTGAATCGCGTCCGGGATGCCCAGACCAATGGGATCCTCACCGACCGCGGATGGCTCGTGCTCCGCATCTGGGAGCACGAGATCCGGGCGAACGTCGATGACGTCGTCGCCCGGATCGTCGAAGCAGTACGTGCGCGCTCAGCCGGCGCGCTGGCCCAGAAGCGCGTCGAGGACAGGCCCGAAGAACCCGACGACCTTCTCCCCTCCGACGACGAACGTCCGGTCGAGCAGTAGGTTCGACGACTCGCAGGACGTCTCAGGCGCGAGACTGCACGCATGGCACGCTGCGAGGTTCAGGCCGTCGATACTCTGCGGCTCCGACTCCGAACACACCGGGTCGTTCGGACACCACGCGGCCTGCTCCAGAGCTCTGACGATGGCGGGAACCAGGCGATCGGGCTCCCCCTGACGCACAAGACCTCCGAGCGTGCCCTCGACGTCCGAGGTGGTCGTGTAGATGAAGATCCCGTAGTCGCCCTCTGCCTCGCAGTAGATGCGTTCTTTGAGGGACGCGGCCGTGTACCCGCTGTTGAACGCGAGTTCCCGCATCAACAGGTGCGCGAACGAGTGAAGGAGCACGTACTCAGCAGAGACGAGATGCAGACGCATCCCCAGGGCGGAATGATTCTGGTGTTCCAAGAGTGTCTTCTCGAGCGCTCGAACCGCCGATTGCGACGCCCAGGATTTGACGCTCTCCGCCTCGAACCGGATGAACACGCCTTCGCCGTACCCCTCCGCCGCGGGGAGCCAGGTTTTCTCGAATGGCTGGGTCGGTACGGCCGGGACGGCCGCTGCGTCCGGGGAATACCGTCGGAATCCTCTCACGGCCCGTACATCACGCAGCCGATCCACCAGGACCACGTCCTGAATCCTCGTGGCGATGCCGTCACTCGCATTCTGACCTCGCGGGTGCAGCTTCACCGGACGCGTCACGAAGTCCTGCATCGCGGTCTTGCCCGTCACTGCCCCCACGAAGGCCTCGAACTCCTCCGCCTGCAACGACTGCATGATCTCCCGTCGTTCGCCAGGTCCTTGGCTGCTGGCCGCCACAGCCTCGATCTCGGCCACCGGAATTCCCAGGTCGACGGAGATCTGCGCGATCAACGCGTCCCGCACGGTCGCCGCCACGGCATCGAGGCCGTCGAACAGCTTGTGGGCTCGGATCGCGTCTTCCTTCTCCGAACCGCGGCTCGGCACGGGAGGGATGTCGATCGCGCTCACGGAGTCGCTGAAATGGAGGCTGGTGGCACCACGCTGCTGCGCGTCCAAGGGCTTGCCGCATCCCGGCCAGTCACTCGACCAAGGTTGCGTTCCCTTGCAGGTGAACCCATCCTTGGCCAACACGTCCCGTCTCAGCTCGCCGAGAGACCGTCGAGCTCCACAGGTGTCACAAGAAACCTGCAGACTGCTCAGGCCGTCACCCGCACCTTCGAGGGTCCGGAAACGCAGCTTCTCGCCAGATGTGCACTCGCCCTCGGTTCCACGGTGCGCCCAGTCCCCCCAGGGGACATCACTGAGATGACTGTTCTCGGTACACACGAGAACGAAACGCATGGGCACCAGACGACCGTCACAGCCTGACTCCGCACAATGGGGAGCGCCACCGGTCTCAAGTTTCGTGGTCCATCGGATGAGTCTCCGACACACCTGACAGAAGAGCCAACCGGGGAACCTCACGAACTCGAGTCCCGGCACGGAGGCCTTCTCCGGCTCATGCGTGGTCGGGGCCGCCCAAAGTTCTTGAACTTGGAGCGCGGTGGCCAGACGATCAGCCTGCACCCGCTCCCGTACCTTCTGGGAAGGCCACCTGTCACCGGTCGGCACCATGAACGACTGGCCGAGGATGTCCACGATCGCGCCCGGACCGTACGGGGCGACCGTCTCCGAAGCCCGGATCGTCTTGACCTTCGACTCAGCCATTTCGCTCTCCCCTCGCCCGCACCTTGACTACTCGATCCACATTCCTCATGGAGTTCATCACCGGCCAGCCCGAACCCGGCTCCGTGAATTGCCGCAGCAGTCGTTCCTCCGGGTCTTTCGACGAGTAGACCAGCGACTTACCCGCCTTCGCCGCCCGTTCGCGTGCTTCGACCCAGTCCAGGACGGCATCGTCGATCTCCCGCCCCACGTCTTGAGCCTCACCCTTGTCGGCATGGCCGACGTGTCGCTTCAGCAATTCGACGGCCTTCCTCACACCGGCGGAGTCAGGATCGAAGTACGCGGCATCCGCGTTGCCGTTCCGGCCGACTCCGTGTCGCACCAGGATCACCAGGGCCGCATGGAGCGCTCGTCGACGTGCCTGCAGCGACCACGGAGTGACGCTCGACGGCTCGACGAACCTGTAATACGCACCGTGGTACGCACCGAACGACTCGAACACCGAGCGATCCCTGGGCTTACCCGAACGGAACATGGTGACCACGAGCCCCGGCGTCTTGCCACGGCCGACGCGCGATGTCGCCTGGATGTACTCGGCTGTCGTCTTTGTGTGGCCGTTCACCAGCATGACGCCGAGGCGTTGCACGTCGATGCCGACAGACATGATGTTGGTCGTTGCAAGGGCGTCGATCACGTCGGAGTGTTCAGGTCCGCGTTCCAGACGTTGGAGCAACCGAATGAGCTCGTCGGACGGTACGTTTCCGTTGAGCTCCTCGACGCCTTCGGGCCCGAGCACTCGGGTCGGCCGCTCACCCCCGGCCCGACGGGCGAGATTGCTCTGCACGTCGTCTCGCAGGATCGTCACGGTGCGCCCGAGTTCACGGAGGCTGTTGTGATAGACGGCCAAGGTCCAGTACCGATCCTTGGCCTCTCCTGCGAGCTCCAGCGCGACAGGTGCGTCGAGAAGTTCCGTGGCGATCTGTCCGATCGACCAGGACGGCGTGTGCGCCTGGGGCATGATCCCCAGATACAACCGTCCGGCGGCATCCGGATCCGGCTCGGAGAAGTGGTTGTCCTCCGCACTCAAGCCGGCTGGAGGGAACGCGTCCACCTCCTTGGCCATGAGACCGCTGACCTGTTCCCGCGACGCGCGAGTGGTCGCAGTCGACGCGACGGTCTTCGGCGGCGTCCCGTTCCATCGCAGGAGAGCGCCGATGGCCGCCTCGTACACACCGACGATCGTGCCGAGTGGCCCTGACAGCAGGTGGAGCTCGTCCTGGATGACCAGAGACGGAGCGTCGCAGACGCTGTCGATCCCGAACAGTCGTGAGCCGTCCGATATCCAGGCCAGTCGCGCCAGCTTGTCCACTGTGGCGACGAGCATGGTCGGCGGATTCGCATAGATCCCTTCGTCGACGACCTGCACAGGAAGCGTGTTCGAGAAGGGACAGTCGTCGTCAGGACAGAAGAACTCGAATCCGTAGGCACTGGCGTTGACCCCGTACTTGCGGTCCTTGCCCGACTTGTACTTGGGCATGATCGACTGTGAACACCACGGGCAGACGAGCAGTTGGAACGGGTTGTCGGGCGAGTTCTGCTGCTTCACCTCGCGCAGCTGCTTCTCCGCCTCCTTGTACGTTCCGGGCGTCGTGGTGTTACCCAGCCAGAGTCCGATCGAGAACTCCGGCGCGCCATCGAGGCGCTCGTCGTCCTCGCGCATGAGTTCGAGCGCGCAGATGAGGGTCGCCGCCCGCTGGAACTGTTGAGCGGTCAGCAGTCGCATCGTGTATCTGGTGAGGACCGCCAGACCGCCGCCCTTGTGTCCACGCGCCAGGCGGCGCCGGATCATCTCGATCGCCGCCAGTCCGAGGTACGCCTCGGTCTTTCCCCCGCCCGTGGGGAACCAGATCAGATCGACCAGATCACGATCCGCATGGCTGTCGTTCACGGTTGAGGCGAGTGAGCTGAGGATGAAACCCAGCTGGAACGGGCGCCACGTCGGCTCATCCGCTCCCTTGTCCTCGAACAACCTCTTGCCGTACCGCGTCTCCTTGGCGATCAGATTCCGTTGACGGAGCATCTGCCATCGCATCGCGGTGTTCGCCATCCTGAACGCCTGCCGAACCTGCGAATCCTCGCCGAGGAGACGAATCCCCTCTTCGATTCGCTCGAGTGCCCGGCGTTGGCGCTCGACGATCTCCCCTGCGAGCTCGGCATTCGAGCCGTCCAGAAGATCCGCCTCGGTCTGCTGAGTGGCGATCCAGTCGGCGTACTCGCGCGCGATCGACGTCAGCCCACCGACCAATTCGGGAACAGGCACATCGTCGTCTGCGAGCCAGCGCATCTGCACCGCATCCCCTGCACCGAGTTTCGCGCGGATCGCGCTGACCTCGGTCTGCGGGATCGTCGTGGTCGTCACCGTGATCGGAGACGTCTCGGGTCCCCACTCGACCGCCACTCCATGTCCGACCGCGAACGACGGGGTGTCTCGATAACGGAACGCAAGCTCGCGGTCGTCCTTCGACGCATGCACGCCGGTCTGCGGATACGGAAGGAGGCCGGTCTCGTCGGAACAGGAGAGCTCGACCTGGAACAGACAGAGTTCCGGATGCCGCTTCGCCTCCCCGGCCCCGACCTCCTCCCCGTTCGAGATCGCCACAGTGGTCAGCCATCGCCCGTGGTGTCGACGTGAACGCCACGAGAGGGTGGCACGGTTCTCCAGGACGCGCATCTCGCCACCGGCACCCACCTCGAAGAACTCCTCCGACGTGATCGGTCGCCGACGCCACTCCTCATCAGACTCGTTCTCGTAGACACCCGCCGACAACTCGACCTTGAGTGACGAGCCGCCGTGCAGAAAAGACACCCCGAGAGAGGCCGGCGCCCAGCCGAACGCACCGGTCAGATTGATGCCTGGATCCTCACCGCCGAGCTCATCGGGCTCGGTCTCCTGGTCGTCGAGGTCTCCACCGATCAAGTCCTCGACCTCATCGATCTCCGGTGGTGGTGTGGCGCCCTTCTCCACGGGATAGAGGGTCCCCACGAGATACGCGTAGACGGGGTTGCGCTTCAGCACCTCGTCAGGCCCGCCGAGAGGGCCGAGCCACCGACGTCGCACTTCGGTGACCACCGCGTTCCGACCTTCTCGCGCATCGGTGATGGTAGGCGACGTGTCCGCTGTAGCTGCGGTGTCGAGTTCAGTCATGCTTTGCTCCACAGATAGTCGAATTCGTTGTAGGCGAGGTCCTCGCCGAACTGCTCGAAGGTGTCCTCGACGTTCACGATCAGGCATCGCTCGGTGCCGCCGTTCGCCGGACCCCGAAGGCCACGTCCGACCATCTGCAGGTATCGATTCGGGCTGAACGTCGGACGCGCGATGTACAGCGCCCTCACTCTCGGAGCATCGAACCCCTGCGTGAGCAGATCGCAGTTCACGAGCACCTGGGTCTCGCCGGACTTGAACTGCTCCACGACCCGCCGTCGCTGCTGTCGACGCATGCCTCCGTCGACGGAATCCGCACGCACGCCTTCCAACCTCAGCAACGCCGCGATGGTGTGCGCCGAGGCGACGGATGCGGCGAACACCAGAATGGGCCAGCTCGTGTCCTGCTCCTTGATGTGCTCCACGACGTTCAGAGTGCGTCGCATGTCCTGCCCGATCACGGCGAGCATGCCGGGAGTCACTTCCTTCATCTTTCGGAACTCTGCGTCCTGCTGGCCGACGCCGACTTCGACACCGTCCAGCACCTGATAATCGACCTCCGAGAGGACGTTCCACGATCTCAACTGTCCGATCGGGTCCTCCGGATCGAGAGACTCGAGCCGGTTCTCTCCGAATCGTTGAGCGAACAGACGATTGATCTCGTCGTTGCGTCCACGGAACGGCGTGGCGGTGAGCCCGAGCAGGGGCCGCTCGGTCTTCCGAGAGGTGAGGCCGAGCAACTGCAGGATCTCTGTGTAGGACTTGGACAGCGCCGTATGGGCTTCGTCGATCACCACGATCCCAGGGTCCGTCAGCCACTCGTACTGCGGGTCGCCGAGACGTCGGACGAGTGTCGCATCGATGGCTACGACGACGTGCAACTCCTCATCGGACTCATCCAGCTGGTATCCACCCCAGAATCTGCTGATGTCGAGTGCTCGCTCGTCACCGAGCCACCGCCATACCTCGGTGAACGAATGGATCGCCTGCTCACACAGTTCCTCACTCTGCGCGATCCACAGCAGCGGGGATCGGACCTCACCGGACTTCATCAGCAGGAGCAGTGCTTCGACCGTGACTCTGGTCTTACCCGCGCCTGTGGGCAGATAGAGCAGACCGCGTCTGGCCTCTGAATCCTCCGCGGCCACGAGGGCAGTGATCTTGCCCGCGACTTCGCGCTGATATTCGTGGAGCGGATTCAACGTCAGCTGCCCCTGCACATGGCTCACGGGCATGGGCCTACTCTCACGCGTGCCCGCGAAGAGGGTGTCGAATCCCAGATTCTTCACCGCCATCTGAGCGGCAGGTGAGCCGTCCCACCGCTCTGGAACCGGAACACCACGCGACCGAAGTACGTCTCGGAGCTCACGAACCGCATCCTGACCGTGCACCCGGAGGAACAACTCTGCGACTGCTCGGTCGTCAAGATCCCCGGTGTTGGATTCGACAGCGTCAAGCAGTCCGTCGGGCAAGGCCGCGCGAAGCTCGTCCGCACCGACCAGGATCAGCAGCCGCTGCTCGTCGTTTCGGGCGGCACGTGCCGAAGCGATGAGTTCGCTCTGGCGAAGTCTCTCGTCATCGCGCAGGACCGCACGCACGTCATCGGCGGTGAGACCGAGACCCAGTTCCATGGAGATCATCGCGAGAGCGGTGTCGATCTCCAGGGAGGCGTCGACGACCACGGCTCGTTCCTGCCGAGTCGACCGCAACCGCTTCTTCTTCACTCCGCGGCCGCTCTGAAGGACGCGGCGGATCGAGCCGGCGCGAGCCACGGTCACCTTGTTCAGGGGCTCAATGACATGGCTCTGCAGACTCGGATGGATGTCAAGAATCGGGACGGCGTCGGTTGCACCGACGATCTCGACCGAGTGGTGAAGCGCGTCTTCAGCGGAGGGCAGCCCCCAGCTGTCCATGAGCTGAGTATCGCCGGTCAGCACGGGGATATAGGCGACGCCCGCCTCATCAAGATCAGCGATCTCCTCCGCTTCGAAAACGACGGCGACTTCGCTGCGCGGCGTGAGGACGACGGTGCCGTTGGTGACAGCCGGGATCCGCTCCGGAGCCGAAAGGCCGACCCTGGCCGCGCAGGCAGTGACCAGCTCGGCGAACTCGTCCGGCTGAGTCAGCGGATACCCTTCCTTCTTGAGGAAGGCAGCGAGCATTTCCGTCGGCACAGACGTGAGTTCCTTCGGCAGGGGGAGCCCCACCACGACATCAGAGCTCGCAACCGGAAGGAACGCCGCGAATCGACGGAGAGCGGTGGAGACCGCGTCGTTCACCCGGTGTGCGCCGTCCGAGGTCTGAATGAGGCCCCGTGAGCGAACCGCCCACCACTCCATGGTCGACACACGGATCTCGGCCTTACCCGCACGAGTGTGGACGTCGAGAATGAACTCGGTGCTGCCCATGTGCGCCAGCACCGCCTGCGTCCAGGAGATTCGGTCCTGTTCGGTCAGATCCTCGGCCAGCAGGTCAAGCGGACCGACGCCGCGCATGTCTGGGATGACGAGCCGCGTCGCTGTGAGCCCCGAGTTCGCAAGGTGGCGAGTCACGACGTCTTCGATCGTCGCGACGTACTCGTCGCGAAGACCGTCGTGCCAGAGTTCGCGGTCACGTTGCGGAGAATCGACCGCCCCCGCCGCCATCCGAACGGACAGGTTGGGCACAAGTGCGGCATCGATCTGACGAGTCGGCACGTTGCGGGCGATCCTGCCATCAGCGATGAGGTCCTCCGCAGCCCGCCAGGTTCCGGCCTCGGTGCGCATCAGAATACGGATGCCCCGTTCGCGAATGCCTTGGACCGCACCCACCGCCACAGACGGGGTCGCAGCGTTCAGACCGTTCCAGAGCCGCTCCCACTCGAGCTCGCCCCATCGGTCCGTCGCCGATGCCGCGAGGGCGGATGCCGCTTCGTCACTGGAGACTCCACGAAATCCGAACTCGCGAAGGAGATCGCCTGCCGCTTCGGCGACATCTGCCCGGACGATATCGACGCCCGCGGGAACCGCCGCACCGCTGACGGGCAGCAGAACGGTGTCCTTCTGGTCGGCACGCGCCCAGCCCCCGCCTTCAAGGGGGAGCACAGGTGCCAGGCTCGCCGCCGTGTAGACCTGGGGAGAGGTTCGACGAAGGTCCTCGAGGATTCGGAACGCCGCGACAGGGCCCTCGATACCGGGGCCTCCGACCAGTTCGCTGAGCCAAGCAGAAACTCCGGATTCCTGCGGGCTTCGGTCGTCCTCGCTCCCTCCGAGCAATGCTCTCAACCGCGATCTCCGTGTCGCGCTCGTGAAGCACCTGGCGTGCGGCATGGTCTCTCTCGGCGCGTTCGCCTGCCAGATCTCCGCCGCAGTGACGGTGAGAGGGCTCTTCTCGATGTCGGGGACGCCTCGGAAATACGTCGGCACTTTGAGGTCACCCACGACATTCGGAATGAGTGCACGGCTCTTGGCCCGGCATGGGATCTCGACCGACAGAAATGCGTCGGCGGCACTGCGGATCTCTTTACCCCGGCCTGGGAAGAGTTCGAGATGCGCACCGGGATCCGCCTCGGTCGATGCGCGTGCGACGACATCGAGGAAGAGCTCCGCACTGACCTCCAGCATCGCCGCGTTGAGTTTGGATCCGACGATCAGTGACGTCCGATCGTCGTTGACCTGCCAGGGCGCGTTGAAGAGGCCGCTGGCGGTCGTCTCATCACGAAGCGGGAACCAGGCCCACATCTGTCCCGGCGTCGCCCGCCCTTCCGGGCGCACCGCGTACGACACCGTCATGGACTGTCGCAATGCGGTTTCCGGCAGTGTCGATGACACATCGATCGTCGGCTCGTACTCGCGCTCCGCGTACAGCCAACGAGTCCGCTTTCCGTCCGGATCGACGATGGCGACCTCGCCGTCGTCCAGCTGCCCCTCGCGACGGAAGTCTCTCGAGACGGCCGCGGTCCCCGGACGCCCCTGCAGCGTGATCCTCAAGCGGTCGAGGCCCTTGAGGAAGAGCAACGTCTCCGGAGCGAACTCGTGGAGTTCCTGCCTGAGCCGCGATCCCTCGCGAGTGAGGGGGAGCTTGACGATGGTGGTCGCCCAGCCCATCATCTCGGCGAGATTCGCGTCCTCCCTGCGTGCCTCTTCCACGTCGATGACGCTGGGGACTCGAAGCAGCGGATAACGTCCGCCCGCAGAAGGAACGCCCTCGAACAGCTCGGCGGTCTCGGGTGCGTTGAACGCGAAGCTCACGGAACGACTGAAGATCTGCGGGTGGTCGGTCACGCCGAGGACGGACTTGAACCCGAGCCCGAATCGGCCGATCTCGTCGCCGCGCTTGCCGCTCAGGAAGGCGTAGGTGACGGCCGTGATGCCGGCCTCGTCGAACGCTGCTCCCTCGTTCGCGCAGTAGAGCGCCCCGTCGGCGAGCCTGAACTCGATCATCCCGGAGCCGCCTCCGGCTCCGAGTGCGTCGACGGCGTTCTGGAGGAGTTCCGGAATCTGCCGTGTCCCGTAGCCACCCGTGCGGAAGCTGTCCTCCTGCCGCACGTGTTCGACCAGCAGGTTGTGATCGACTTCATATGTGCTGAGAGCGCGCGACTGCCTCTCTGTGATGTATTCCTGCAGCGCAGTGTCCATAAGCTCCGGCCAGCTCATCGCAAAACCTCTTCCTGTCGTCAGCGACCTTGTGGCCACGCCGAGACAAGTGCTCAGCCGACTGACGTTAGTGAGACCCTCGGACATCCCCCTCGAATGTCCCTCTGGGGGTCATTATGGCCGAGGGGTATCACCGTTGCGAGAGGCGAGGGTGCGGCGTGCCGAACCCCTCGAGATCCATGCATCCGAATCCACAGACCTCACTCGCTCGATACGATGACCGAGGAGCCACCCCCGGGCTCCACTGAAGATGGAGGACGCTGTCGTGTCGATCTCGAATGAGGCCGTGCGCACACCACTGAATGTCGCCCCCGGGTCGCTCGTCACCGTCCGCGATGCGGACTGGCTCGTCACCAAGGTCGACAACACGCAGGACGGCCTGCTCGTGGAGGTCACCGGCATCTCCGAGCTCGTCCGCGACACGCGTGCGGCGTTCTACGAGGGGCTGGACGAGATCGTCCCGCTTGACCCGCGTGCAGCCGAGCTTCGCGCCGACACGTCGGCGGGCTACCGCCAGACTCGCCTGTGGTTGGAATCCACCCTCCGTCGCACGCCCCTTCCTCTGGGAGACGGTGCTCTCTCCGTCTCCACGCGCGTGCTCACGGACACCCTCGGTTATCAGCGCAGTGCCGTGCGCAAGGCGCTGAGCTCCGAGCAGCTCCGACCGCGAGTCCTCCTCGCCGACACCGTCGGTCTGGGCAAGACCATCGAGATCGGGATGATCCTCTCCGAGCTCGTACGCAGAGGACGCGGCGAGCGCATCCTCATCGTGACGCCCAAGCACGTTCTCGAGCAGATGCAGTTCGAGATGTGGACGCGGTTCGCGCTGCCGTTCGTTCGCCTCGACTCGGTCGGAATCCAGCGCGTGCGTCAGAAGCTGCCGGCCACCCGCAACCCGTTCAGCCTGTACAAACGAGCGATCATCTCGGTCGACACGCTCAAACAGGACCGCTACCTGAATCATCTGCGCCGTCAGCAATGGGATGCCGTCGTCATCGACGAGTCGCACAACCTCACCGGGACCACCAAGAACAACGCGCTCGCTCGCGTTCTGGCGCCGAACACCGAGGCACTCATCCTGGCGTCTGCGACGCCGCACAACGGCCGCAAGGAATCGTTCGCCGAGCTGATCCGACTGCTCGAGCCCTCCGCGGTGTCGCCGGACGGTGACGTCGACCCGCAGGCGCTCGATCGTCTGGTGATCCGACGACACCGGTACTCGGATGAGGTCAAGCGTGAGGTAGGCGATCAGTGGGCCGAGCGCAAGGAACTGCAGCATCTCGTGGTCGCCGCTTCACCGGCGGAGGATGCCGTCGCCGACGAACTCGCTGACGTCTGGCTCTACCCACAGGTGAGCAGCCCGTACTCGGGCGCCAACAAGGGCCTCTTCCCCTGGACGCTCGCGAAGGCGTACCTCTCCAGCCCGCCCGCTCTGTTGGAGTCCGTACGGAACCGCATCCGCACGATCGGCGACACGAGAACCCTCGAAGAGGATCGCGAGCTGGATGCGCTGCGGCGTCTGGAAGCGCTCGCGAAGGACAGCACCGAAGGTGAGTCCGCCAAGTTGTCGAAGCTCATCGAGTACCTGAAGCAGATCGGCATCGCGCGCACTTCGACCGAGCGGGTGGTCATCTTCTCCGAGCGGGTGGCGACGCTCCATTGGCTGCAGGAGCGAGTCCGTGCTGCGCTGAAGCTCAAGGACGAGCAGGTCGAGGTGCTCCACGGAGGTCTGTCCGATATCGAGCAGCAGGCTGTCGTGGAGTCTTTCAAGCAGTCCTCGTCTCCGATCCGCGTACTGATCACCGGCGACATCGCCTCCGAAGGCGTGAACCTGCACTCCCAGTGCCACGAGCTCATCCATTTCGACATCCCGTGGAGCCTCATCCGTATCGAGCAGCGCAACGGTCGTATCGATCGATACGGCCAACAGCATCCGCCGCAGATCACCACGCTGCTGCTCAGCCCCTCGAACGACCGGTTCTCGGGAGACATGCGCGTTCTGCAGCGCCTGGTGGAGCGTGAGAACGAGGCCCACGGCGCGCTGGGCGACGCCGCTGTCCTGATGGGCGCGTACAGCGTCGCCGCCGAGGAGAAGGCCATCGAACAGGCACTGATGAAGGGCTCATCGATCGACGAGGTCGTTCCCGGGGTCGACAGCTTCGCGGACGACGCGGACGACCCGTGGCGATCGTTCCTGCAGTCGTTCACGTCGACAGAATCCACCGAGTCGGTCCCGACGCCTGATGAAGTCGGCAGTACGGGACTCTTCGAGTCGGATGCGGGCTACCTCCAGTCGGCGCTGCATGAGGTCTTCGAGACCCCGGCCGCTTCACACTCGGCCGGCGGTGTGGAGTGGGTGAATCACACCGGCTACGGTCTTGTCGAGCTCAGCCCGACGGATGATCTGAAGCAGCGGCTGACTGTCCTTCCGCAGAGCTACCTCCAGGAACGCAAGGTGCTCGCGGACATGAAGCTCGCCACGACCGAGGCCCAGGCGAAGGCATCACTCAAGGACGCGAGAGATGACACGTCCAATCGCCTCGGGCTTTGGCCGGAGACACACTATCTCGGCCCGCTCCACCCGGTGCTCGATTGGGCGGGCGACCGGGTTCTCGCCAAACTCGGCCGCAACGAGGTCTTCGTCGTCCGCGGCGATGTGCCCGCCCCGACGGTGCTCCTGCTCGGCACCCTCAGCAACGCTCGCGGTCAGGTGATCGCGACGAGTTTCGTGACCGTCGCCGGTGGGATGATCCGTCCGTACGCGAGCGCTCGCGACGCCCTGGCCGACCTCGGCATCACGGCCGTCAAGACGAACCCAGGGGCTGTCGAAGACGTGAGCTCGCTGCAGGCTCTCATTCCACAGGCCGTCGATCGAGCGACCGCCCATCTTGAGATGACCACCACGGCGGCGGCCGATGACGCCCGCCGCAGGGTGCAGGCCTGGTCCGAGCGCGTGGACGCGTGGATCGAGTCCTCCGGCGATCTCGTCCAACGAGCTGACCTGAGGGGCCGCCGTTCCGCGGTTCAGGAGGAAGAGCTCACGGCGCGCTCGATGCTCCCGTCCCGACACCTCGCCCGTCCCCTGCTCGTCATCGTTCCTGAGGAGGCCTGATATGGCGTCGGATGCTTTCATCGTCGGTGAAGACTGGATCAGCGAGCACTACTTCAACACGGATTCGGTCAAGCAGTCCTTCCAGGGACGCGTGGTCACAAGGCGCAAGGACTGGGACGAACGTGAGGATGCCGGGGAGAAGACGCCGAGGTCGCGGCTCGCGTCCGCGACCGCCGCGCTCACGACCGCGCTTTCCACGCTCGACAGAGGCGATGACGAGAACTCCGTACCCGCCGTCGATGCTTCGGAATACCGCACGCAGGTACTGGCACCTCTGACCGAGGCTCTGGGCTACGACGATTCCCGCTGGCGCAAGGAAGTGCACGGGCCGATCACGTTGCTCGCGCCGAAGGATGCGGCCGAGATCTCCACTTCCCTGATCTTCGCCCGCCCGGTGGCCGACGTCGTCGATCTGCTCTCCAAGAAGGAGCCCACCCTCCTCGAGTCATTCGTCCCGGAGGACGAGACCGACGAGATCGTGTCGGTGGCCCGGGCTCTGTCCTGGCTGTTCACCTCTGAGGATGCCCCCGCGTTCGCGGTCGTGCTGAGCGGGGCCAAGGCGCTTGTCGCGGAGCGGGAGCGGTGGGCAGAGGGGCGTTATCTCGCCGTCGACGTGCAGCTCGTCCTGGATCGTAATGAGGTCAAGAAGCGGGGCGGCGAGTTCGACCGTGCCGTCGCGATTCTGGCCGCGGAATCGGTGTCACCCGACGTCGACGGCACCACCTGGTGGGCCGAGACTCTCGACGACTCCGTCAAGCACACGGTCGGCGTCTCGAAGGATCTGCGCGACGGAGTGCGCGAGTCGATCGAGATCATCGCGAACGAAGTCGTGCGACGCCGTTCTGCCTCCGATCAGGACCCTCTGACGGCAAGCGCGGCGAACGATCTGGCACGGCAGTCGCTGCGGTACCTCTACCGCGTGCTGTTCCTCCTCTTCGCAGAGGCTTCGCCCGAGCTGCACGTACTGCCCGTCGGCGCCCCGGAGTACGCCCTCGGCTACGGCCTCGATCGGCTCCGTGAACTCGTCCTCGTCGAGCTCGGCGAAGAATCTCGTCACCGCACGCATCTGTATCAGTCACTCGACACGCTCTTCCGTCTGGTGGATGCCGGGCATACGAAGGCGTCCACGGTCGGCGAATCTTCGACGGACGCCGCGGCCGACGCGCCCGAGGGGTTGGAGTTCCATTCTCTGAGCGCGGACCTCTTCCGTCCCGAGTCAGTGGCGCTGATCGATGAAGCGGAACTCGGAGACGGCGCCCTGCAGCGCGTCCTGTCACTCCTGCTGCTCACCCGTGAGGAGCGGACGAAGAAGGGCGGCGATCGCGGGTTCATCTCATACGCCGATCTGGGCATCAACCAGCTCGGTGCCGTGTACGAAGGACTCATGTCTTACACCGGCTTCTTCGCCGAGACCGACCTGTACGAGGTGGCCAAGGACGGTGATGCATCGAAGGGCTCATGGGTCGTTCCCGTCGAACGCGCGGACGGCATCGCGAAGCAGCATTTCGTGATGGCAGAGGATCCGATCACCCACGAACGCGTGCAGCGACGCTACCGCGGCGGGGAGTTCGTGTTCCGCCTTTCCGGACGTGAGCGCCAGACGTCTGCGTCGTACTACTCACCCGAGGTGCTGACGAAGTTCGTCGTCGGACAGGCGCTCGAGGAGTTGCTCGACCAGGACGGCCACACCACGACCGCAGAGGAGATCCTCGGCCTCACCGTCTGCGAGCCCGCGCTCGGATCGGGCGCGTTCGCCATCGAGGCCGTGCGACAGCTCGCTGACCACTACCTCACCCGGCGAGAGCAGGAGATCGGCGAACGCATCGACCCTGACGAACGCCCGCTCGAGCTCCAGAAAGCCAAGGCATCGATCGCCCTCCATCAGGTGTACGGCGTCGACCTCAATGCGACCGCGGTGGAGCTCGCTGAGATTTCCCTCTGGCTCGACACGATGGTCGACGGTCTGAAGGCACCCTGGTTCGGGCTCCGGCTACGACGCGGCAACTCGCTGATCGGCGCCCGCCGTGCGATCTACTCAGCACAGCAGGTGACCGACAAGGCCTGGTTGAAGGATGTCCCGACGAACGTCCCCGTCTCGACTCTCGTGGACGACATGCGCGAGGGGCGGGTCGGATCGGCGACGAGCGGGAGGATCCATCACTTCCTCCTTCCGGCCGAAGGGTGGGGAGCAGCCGTCGACGCGAAGGAAGGCAAGGAACTCGCCTCCGAGGCGCACGCGAAGCTGCGCACCTGGCGCAACGAGATGCGGAAGAAGCCGTCGAAGAAGCAACTCGACCGGTTGGTGGGCCTCACTCATCGCGTGGAGGTGCTGTGGCAGTTCACCCTGCGCCGGCTGGAGATCGCCGAGCAGCAGGTTCGTCGCGAGGTCACGCTGTGGAACGACCCGCGAGGTGTTCAAGATGACGTCGCCGGCGTCACCCGCGATGAGATCGAGCAGTTCCTGAACGACCCTCACGGCGCTTACCAGCGACTGCGCCGGGTGATGGATGCCTGGTGCGCGATGTGGTTCTGGCCACTCACCGACGCGCTGACCGAGGGGGCCACACCTCCGAGTCTGGACGAATGGCTCGACGGGCTCACCGCGCTGCTCGGCCGGCACGCTGAGGTGAAGGCACCGAAGCGTGCCTCTGAGGGCGCCCAGACCCTCGGGCTCCCGACGAACTGGCATGACCTGGGCGCTGCAGAGGCAGTGGAGCTCGGCTTCGCGCAGGTTGAGAAGGTCGACGACGCGCTCGACGCGCATGCGTGGCTGCGCGCAGCACAGCGCATCGCCGAGGCCAACGGTTTCTTCCACTGGGAACTCGACTTCTCCGGTGTCTTCTCCCGGGGCGGCTTCGACCTGCAGGTCGGAAACCCGCCCTGGGTGCGGCCAGACTTCGACGCTGCTGCCTCGCTTGCCGAGCACGACGTCTGGTTCGCCTTGGCGAGCAAGCCATCAACCAAGGAAATCGATGCACACCGGGGCACCGTCCTGAACGATCCCGGCTCCGCGGCCGATCACGTTGACGACGCCTCTGGCGTCGTCGCGGTTCGCAACTATCTCGGATCGGAGATCAATTATCCACATCTGTCTGGCTTGCGACCCGACCTGTACCGCTGCTTCATGGAACTCACGTGGTCTCATCTGAGCCCGCGCGGCGCAATCGCGCTCATTCACCCGGAATCACACTTCACCGATGAGAAGGCCGAGTTCCTTCGTGAGGCGACGTACGAGCATCTCCGGCGCCACTGGCAGTTCATGAATGAGCTGGTTCTTTTCGAGATCGACCACCATGTGTCCTACGGGGTTCACGTGTACGGTGCAGCACGCGCGCCCCGCTTCGAGATGGCGACGAACCTGTACCACCCAGACACCGTGGTAGGTTCCCGCAGACACACGGGAGACGGCCCCGAACCCGGCATCAAGAATGCTGACGGGAAGTGGGACCTCAGTGCACACAGTGGCCGCATCACCGTGGTCGACGATGACGTGCTCCGCGCATGGCACGGCCTCCTCGAGGACGAGTCGACGCCGGTCCGACGAACTCGGATGGTCTATGCCGTCAACCAGGCGACCGCCACCGTGCTCGCGAAGATCGCTCACGCACCTCGCCTCGGCACCCTTGGGCTGGAGTTCTCCCAGGGCTGGAACGAGACCACAGATTTCAATAGGGGGTTCTTCAAGAAGGAATGGGGCGAGGTCGCCTCGTGGGACCAGGCGATCCTGCAAGGGCCGCACCTGTTCGTCGGAAACCCCTTCTACAAGTCCCCGAACGCGACGATGCTCCACAACCAGGATTGGTCACCGGTCGACCTGGAGACGCTCGCGCCGAACGCGATGCCCGTCACGTCCTACAAACCCGCCAAGCCGCGCGCCGAGTACGACGCCGCCTACACGCACTGGGGCCCCGATCGCGTCCCTGCCCGCGACCACTACCGCATTGCCTGGCGAAACATGGCGGCAAACACAGGAGAACGAACCTTGATCGCAAGCGTGATCCCGCCTGGCGCGGCGCACGTGGATGGCATCTTCTCCCTTGGTATGCCTGCAGCCCGAGGTGACGGGTTGCTAGTCGCTGCGGCGACCATGTCATCCCTTGTGGCCGACCTCAGCGTACGAGCCGCACCGAAATCGACCATTCGGAGCGGCACAGCATCTCGTCTCCCTTTCGTCGAGGACCTCACTCTCGCTCCGGAGCTGATTCACCGGTGCGCCAGGCTCACCGCGGCGACGACCGCGTACGCACCACTTTGGCGCGAGGTTACGTCGAAGTTCCCGACCGATGATCGATTTGCGACAAAGCCCGTCGGCAGCGACGGCCTGACGGTACATATCGGCCCCTGGACTCCAGAGGCCCCCCTCCGTCGCGCATCCGACCGGCGCCAGGCGCAGGTCGAGATCGACGCCATCGTGGCGCTTTCCCTCGGCATCACCGCTGATGAACTGTGCACGATCTATCGCACGCAGTTCGCTGTGCTCTACGGCTACGACCGCAACGTCTATCACTACGACGCGAATGGCCGCCTCGTTCCGAACGAGGTGCTGAAGGTCTGGCGTCAGAAGGGCGACGCGATCACACAGGAGGAGCGCACCGCGACGAACGTATCCGGCAACACCTACGAGTACGAGCTGCCCTTCGTCACGCTCGACCGCGAGGCCGACATGCGTCAGGCGTACGCGCACTTCGAGAAGATCCTTCGGGAACGCTCATGAGTGAACTGCTGCCCTCTCGGGAGGCGGAGCAGATCCGCGATGCGCTGACCGCCTACCTGACCACGACGTTCGCCCTGTCCGACGCCGACGCACAGCGCTCCCTCAAGGAGTTCCTCACCGACCCCGACACCGGAATCTTCCGCGGCCCGTTCGTGAGAGCCCGGGTCCCGTTCCGCACCGCCGACGACGGATGGCGCGACGCCCTCGGCTGGTACGAAGGTCACACCCCGTACGGTCACCAGGCCGCGGCGTTCCGCCGGCTGAGCAGCTCCAACCTCGGAGAACAACCCGATGGCACGGTGAAACAGCATCCACTCCCGACGCTCGTCGTGACGGGTACCGGTTCGGGTAAGACCGAGGCATTCCTGTACCCGATCCTCGATCATGTCCTGCGGGCGAAGGCTGCGGGCACGGGTGGCGTCAAGGCCCTCATCCTCTACCCGATGAACGCTCTGGCCAACGACCAGGCCCGGCGCATCGCGGAGATGATCCGGGGACACGACGCACTCAAGGGCATCCGCGCCGCCCTGTACACGGGCGACCAGGGCGGGCGGAAACGCACGCGCGTCACGGACGACGGACTCATCAATCACCCGGAGACCATCCGTGACGATCCGCCGGACATCCTGCTGACCAACTACAAGATGCTCGACCAGGTGCTGCTGCGGCCTGCCGACCGCTCGGTGGTCGAGGCGATGGCTCAGAGCATGCAGTACCTCGTTCTCGACGAGTTCCATACGTACGACGGCGCACAGGGCACCGACGTCGCGATGCTGCTGCGGCGGCTCGGACTCGCCCTACGACGACACCGAAGCGAAGACCGCGCCATCCCCGACGAGTTCTTCCGCTTCCCCCTCGCGGATGTCACCCCCGTCGCCACGAGCGCGACGTTGGGCGATGACCGCGACCCGTCGGACATGCTCTCCTTCGCCGAGACGGTCTTCGGGCGACCGTTCACGCCCGACAGTGTCATCAACGAGACCCGCCAGTCGACGCGCCTGTGGATCCAGAACGCCCATGCCTCCGGGCGAGCCCCGTCCCGACTCCCGGCCGGAATCAACAACGCATTGGTGGCAGCCGTCTCCGGCGTCGAGATCGATGAGCACGCCGACTCCGCCGAGATCTCATCGATGGTCCTGGACCGCCTGTATCCGCTGACCGCGGAGTCAGACGCCACCACCGTTCCCATCGACTGGGCTGCGATGTCCGATGAGGACCTCCTGGCGGGGGTCGCCGCCCACCCCTTGGTGCATGCGATCGCCCGCGCCGCGGAGAAGGCCGTCTCGATCGACGAGCTCGCCGACGAGATCCTGCCTCGCGGTCTCGGCACAGATGAGACCTTCGAATCACGACGAGACAATCGCCGAACGTTCCTCACCCGCGTGTTCGCCATGCTCAGCCATGTGCGCGCCAGGGTCGGTCGTTCAGCTCTGTCGATCGACCTCAACCTCTGGGTACGTGAGCTCACCCGCATCGACCGCGCGGCGTCCGCGATCGTCCGATTCTCCTGGTCGGACGACGGCCCGAGCGATGCACTGCTCGAAGACGACGATGCCCCGATGTTTCCGGCGATCTACTGTCGGCACTGTGGTCGAAGCGGCTGGGGCGTCGAACTCGCGCCGACCGGCAGCGATCTCTCGGCAGACGACGAGAGCATCCGTCGGAATCACGCCTCGCGTGAGACCCGCAGCCGATTCCGGGCGCTCCTGCACGCGCCGGGCGAAGCCGAATCCGCGGAAGCAGGCACAGATGTCACCGGCCTCGCGTGGTTCGACCCACAACTCCGCCGGATCACGACCTCGAGGTCGGATGACGACGCGTCCGCGCCCCATCATCTGCCTGTCCTGACTCTGCTGAGCGACGATGCGGGCGACGACTCCCGCGATGACGTGTGCCCGGCCTGTCAGCGCCGCGACGGCATCCGTTTCCTGGGTTCCGCCATGGCGACGATGCTCAGCGTGATCGTCACGACCCTCTTCGGCGACGCACAGCTCGACCAGGCTGAGAAGAAGGCACTCGTCTTCACGGACAGCGTGCAGGACGCAGCGCATCGCGCCGGATTCGTGCAGAGCCGCGCGCATGTCTTCGCGTTGCGCAATGCGATTCGTCAGGCGATCGGAGATCAGCCCGCATCCCTGGACGAGATCGTCACACGCATGATGCAGGATGCTGGCGACGACAAGGACGCACGCTATCGCCTGGTCGCCCCGGAGCTGGTGGAACGCGACGACTTCATGCCCTTCTGGTCCAGCGAGACCCTCCGACAGGTACCGACCCAGGTGCGCACACGCATCAGCCGACGTCTGCTCTTCGATGTCGCGATGGAGTTCGGCCTGCATTCGCGGGTGGGGCGCACTCTGGAGCTCACCGGCAGCCTCGCCGCGGGCGTCGACGCATCCGACGCGAAACTCGAGGCACTCGGGCGGAAGGTGCTCGTCGATGCCGACGCCGAGACCCTCGACGGCGTCTCGATGGCGGACGTCGAAGGTTCGCGAGTGTTGCGCTGGGTTCGTGGTGTGCTGGAGCGCATGCGAGAACGCGGGTCCATCGAACACGAATGGTTCGCGAAGTACATCTCCGAAGACGGGCGACGCTGGAACGTCTGGGGCGGACGCCCCCGCGGCACAGGCATGCCGGCGTTCCCTCCGGGGCGGGAGGCTCCGGCGTTCCCCCGGGTCGGACCGCATGCGCCCACCGGCACCGACGGCCACCGCACACATCTCGACGTGGTGTCGTCCTCCCAGAGCTGGTTCGCGACGTGGGCACGCCGCACTCTGTCCGTGACGCCAGCGGAAGGGGCCGCGCTGACGTCCGCGCTTCTCGCCGCGCTGACCAAGGACGGGCTTCTGCACGCGAGCTCGATCGCGACCGGATCGGCCACCGTGTACGCGATCCCTCCGGCATCCGTCATCGTCACACCGGTCACCGAAGCCGATCTCGCCGAGGGAAGTACCCGACTGGTGTGCGACGTCTGTCAGAACCCGATCACCGGCACCGCAGCAGCGGTATCGGCGCTCCGAGACGGACCGTGCATGTCAGCGCGCTGCCCCGGCACACTTCGCACCGCACAGTCCGGGAAGAACTACTACCGCGGCCTGTACGACGACGGGCAGATGCGACGCGTCGTCGCGCGTGAGCACACCGGGCTGCTCGACGACGACGTTCGCCTGAAGTACGAGAACGCGTTCAAATCGTCGGACGAGGATCCGTCCGCGCCGAACGTCCTGGTCGCCACACCCACTCTCGAGATGGGAATCGACATCGGCGACTTGTCCACCGTGATGCTTGCCGGGCTGCCCCGGTCGGTGGCTTCGTATCTCCAGCGTGTCGGCCGGGCGGGGCGACTCACCGGCAACGCGCTGTCGATCGCCACAGTCACCGGCCGGGGCGACCAGCTGCCCCGCATGGGCGATCCGCTGTCGGTGATCAACGGTGCGGTCCGACCCCCGGCAACCTACCTCGATGCCCAGGAGATCGTCCAACGCCAGTACATCGCGTCGCTGCTCGACCGCCGCACGGGAGCGGGACTGGTGACGTCGGCCGACACACACGACGTGCTGGCCTCCAGCGAACGAGGAACCCTTCTCGGTGAGCTGATCGAAGACGCCGACTCTCGACACCGGGAGTACGTGGACGAGTTCCTCACAGCGCTCGGGACGGTGTCCCCGACGACATCCGAGCGGCTTCGATCGTTCGTCGCACCGACGGACGGCATCGGCACCTCACCGCTGGCCGACACGGTACGAGACGCCGTACAACGCTGGAACAGGCAGATCGATGTGCTGGCCTTCCGCCGCAAGGAGATCGCGGACGCGATCCCCGACCTCGAAGCCGCAGTGAACCTCGGGCTCGAGGCCGATGCGGATGAGGCGCTGCGGACGGCACGGATCACCCATCGGATGCTCGGCCGTCAGCTGAACGAGCTCCACACTGATCACTGGGTCTCATCCCTGGAGAGGTTCGGGCTGCTGCCGAACTACACCCTGCTCGACGATTCGGTGACTCTTGATGCCGCGATCTCGTGGGTCGACCCCGAGACCGGAGACTGGCGGGAAGACCCGGTCAGTTACGAGCGTGGCGCATCCGTCGCGATCCAGGAGCTCGCGCCGGGGGCGTACTTCTACGCGCAGGGCCTGGAGATCCTAGTCGACGCCGTGGATCTCGGTCCGGGGGGCGAGGCTGTGCAGGAGTGGTCCTTCTGCTCGAGGTGCGGACACGGTCGCGGCCTGACGGCGGGAGACGGCGAGAACGTCTGCCCGCGGTGCGGCGCCAAGGGGATCAACGACGTCGCACAGCGCCTTCGCGTGGTCGAGCTGGACACGGTCTCGGCGATCGCGCGGCGAGACGAGGCCTCCATCAACGACCGCAGCGATGACCGAATCCGAACGCGCTTCACGGTGCAGGCCATGGCCGATCTCGACCCGGCCGGAGTGGCGCGCCGCTGGTTCGACGAATCGACGCATTTCGGGGTCACGTACGCGCGTGATCTGACCCTTCGCTGGATCAACCTCGGGCGGCAGAGTCTGGGGGGCGAATCGCGGGTCTTCGGCGGCCAGGAACATCATGCGCCGCTGTTCCGCGTCTGCGACACCTGCGGGAAGCTGGACTCCCAGTCCGGCGGGAACCATCCTCGTGACCACCGTTCCTGGTGCCCGCGACGCAGAGATGCCCAGGAGCACACGATCGCGATCGCGCTCAGCCGCACACTCGTGACTCAGGGGACGTTCCTGCGACTGCCCATCGGCATAACCCTCGGCGATTCACTCGCCGTCCCGAGCCTCTCCGCAGCGCTGATGCGTGGTCTGCGAGAGGTCATGGGTGGGGACCCCGACCACCTGAGAGTGATCTCGACCGTCGAACCGGTCGGTGACGACACGACGGCCGAATCTCTGCTCGTGCACGACGCGGTTCCCGGCGGTACCGGATACCTGGCGGAGCTGGCCGACCCCGACCGCATGTTCGATCTGCTGAGGAAGGCGTGGGAGATCGTGCGGGACTGCGATTGCCGCGACGAGCGGCGTTCCGCCTGCCACCGGTGCCTGCTGCCCTATGCCCGTGGGAACACGGCGCTCGTCTCACGCGCGAGCGCGGAACAGGCACTGGCCAAGCTGTTGCAGGTGGACGCCGGCGGGAACCCCCGACGGTTCACGCCGACGGAGCAGGACCCGGGCGTGGTGCTCGACGAGTCGACGATCGAGCAGCTGTTCCGTAAGCGCTTCATCGAGCGGGCGCAGAAGCTCGGCGGCACCGTCAAGGAGAAGCCGGGCGACTGGGGCAACAAGGTTCAGGTGAGCTTCCCCGGTGATGCCCGGATCTGGAAACTGAGCCCGCAGGTCTCCCTCGGGTTCACGAAGCCCGATTTCGTGCTCGAGCAGCACGGCGGGGGCGCGGAACCGGTCGCGATCTACACCGACGGCAGGGCCTTCCATGCCAGCACTCTCCACAACCGGCTCGCCGACGACGCGAAGAAGCGAGAACTGGCGCGCGCAGGTGGCCACCGTGTCCTCGCCGTCACGTGGGCGGATCTGCAGGACGACGATGCCCTCGCGACGAGCTGGGTCGAGCAGGGTTTCGCCGCGAAGGTCGCGGAGATGTATCAGCTGCCTCTCGTCCAACTCGACCGGATCCACTCCGACCCGTTGACGACTCTCATGGAATGGATGCAGGACCCTGCAGGCGAGGCGAAACGCCGCGACAAGGTCGCGCGTGCCCTGCCGATGATGACTCGGAGCCTCGGCGCTCCGTCCGCCACGGACACGGCACCCGTTGAGACGGCCGCCGACGCCCTACGTGGCGCGGCATCCCCGTCGCAGGTCACACCCCTCGGTTGGGTCGTCAGCCAGGGTGCCGTCGCATACGCGACACGGATGGGTGCGCAGGGTGCATCAGAGTTCGCCGTGGTGATCGACGATCGCGACGAGGCGCTCCGCGCCGAAGGGTTCGCTGAGTCCTGGCGGCTCTGGCTGCATCTGTCGAACGTCGTCGGATGGCGCTTCGACCTCAGCGGGGTCGAGATCAAGGCCCTGTCCCAGACGAAAGATGCGACGACGCCGAATGTGTTGGGCGCAGTCGACTTCCCTCTCACAGATCTCAGTGTCGAATGGCAGGAGATCGCCGAGAAGGCGACCCCCCGCGAGAGACCCCTGATCGCTGCTCTGGCCGCCCGCGGAGACGTTCAGATCCCGGAGATGGGATTGGAACTCGGCGATGGGATCCCGTTCTCGTTCGTCTGGCGCGATGCGCGAGTCGCCGCCACGTGGGGCCTGGACGACGACGATCGTGAGACGCTGTCCTCGCTCGGGTGGACCGCCGTCGAACCGGAACTCAATGCGGTCATCAGCGCTCTCGCCGGCGCAGGAGGGAACTGAGAATGCCAACGATCGTCTGGGGTGCTGCCAAGGAGCCGAAGCATGATCCCGCCGTGAAGGCGAAGATCTACACCTTCCTCGACAAGCTGAGTGACGACGACGCGTCGCCGGGACTTCACATCGAACCGATGCAGCAGCCACTCGACGCGCGCGTGCGCACGGGGCGCGTGGACCTCCAGTGGCGGGCCGTCCTCTTCAAGCTCGAGCCCGCCGGTGGCGAGCCCGCGTATGTGTACGCCGGGACCTGGAATCATGATGAGGCGATCAAGCGAGCGCGCACGACCGTGCTCAGCATGAACCCCGTCAACGGCTTGGCGGTCGTCAAGCAGGCGCTTGAAGCTGCCGAGGACATCGAGCTGCCGACTGCACCGAAGACGCAGCCGACCGCGGAACCAGCCCCTGAAGTGGTGCCACTGCTCACCCAGCAGGGCTTCTTCACCACTGATCTGACGGACGAGTTCGGCTTCGATCGCGAGACGGCGGAAGCAGCCTTCCAGATCACGGGCGAAGACGCCCTCGTCGACTTCGCAGCCGACCTCGACACCGCCTGGCAAGCCGACGTGCTCGTCGCGATGGGAGCCGGCACGGCACTCCACCTCATCAAGTCCGAGCTGCGGCTGGACGAACCGGTGGTGACCGACCCGACCGCTGACGACGACACGAAGCTGCTTGAGGCGCTGAAGCATCCGGCCGCACAGATGCAGTTCACCTTCATCGACGACACGGACGAACTGCGCCGGGTCATCGAAGGGGGCGACTTCGGCGCCTGGCGCGTCTTCCTGCATCCTGAGCAGCGTGAGTACGCCGAGAAGCCTCGTAGCGGCTCGTTCCGTCTGACCGGTGGGGCAGGAACCGGGAAGACCGTCGTTCTGCTACACCGTGCGCGGCACCTCGCCCGGCAGAACCCCGATGCCCGCGTCGTGCTGACCACATACACGCGTGCCCTGGCGGAGAACCTGCGACGCGATCTCGAACGTCTGGACCCCGACCTTCCGTTCGCAGACCGCCTCGGCGGCTCGGGAATCCTGGTCCGCGGTGTCGATCAGATCGCCTCCGATGTCCGAGGCGTCGCCGGTGGAGACGCGTACGGTGCGGCGGCCCTCCAGGTCATCGGCTCGACGCGCGACAGCACTGCGACCGTCGCGGAGATGGATTGGAAGTCGGCGATCCACGAAGCCGGAAGCGACCTTCCGATCTCACTCCGGTCCGAGGCGTTCTTCGACGGCGAGTACACGCAGGTGATCCTGCCCCATCGCATCCGTGAGCTGGACGACTATCTACTGGTCCGTAGGCCGGGCCGGGGTGTCGCACTCGACCGAACGCGTCGCACCGCTGTCTGGGCTGTCATCGAGCAGGCGCGCAAGAACCAGCGCATCGCGGGGAGCCTGTCGTTCGGGGAGATCGCGGCGGTCTCCGCGCGATGGCTGGAGTCCGGCGGCGAGAAGCAGGCTGATCACGTGCTCATCGACGAGGCGCAGGACCTGATCCCGTCGAAATGGCAGTTGTTGCGCAATCTCGTCGCAGAGGGCCCCGACGACCTGTTCATCGCTGACGACACGCACCAGCGGATCTACGGACAACCCACCGTCCTGAAGCGATATGGGATCGCCGTGCAGGGCAGATCTCGCCGGCTCACCCTGAACTACCGCACCACGCTCGAGAACCTTCGCTATGCACTGGAGATCCTCTCGGGCATCGAGTACTCGGACGCTGAAGCGGAGGAAGTGACGACCGAGGGGTACCGCTCATCGCGTAGCGGCCCCAAGCCTGCGACCCGCCCGTCGAAGTCGGATGCCGCACAGTTCGACGCGATCTCCGCAGACGTGCAGCGCTGGATCGAAGAGGGAGTCAAGCCCGAGACGATCGCCATCCTCTCCGCCTCGAACACTGCGTCCAAGAAGGTCCAGCAGGGACTCGGCCAACGCGGTATTCCGGTCGCCCTGCTCAACTCACCGCGAATCACCGGCGGTCAGCCCGTGGCGATGACGATGCACACGGCCAAGGGCATGGAGTTCTCACGCGTGGTCCTGTTCGACGTGTCCGACGGCGCGTTCCCGCCGGCGTTCGCCTACAAGAACCTGCCCGAAGAGGAGAAATCGGATCTGGACAAGCGCTTCCGGTCGCTGCTCTATGTGGCTGCCAGCCGAGCACGTGACGAGCTCGTGGTGACCTGGAAGGGCGCGCCGAGCGCGCTGCTGCTGGGGGAGTGAGCCGAGCTCCCATGGAACCACTTTGGACTGATGTCGCCCAGGTGGCGATTTCCGCGCTGACTCTCGTTGCAATCGCGTTCGCCGCCCTACAACTCATCTTTCACAGCCGCCAGATGCATCGCGAGTTCGAAGCGATGTATGTAGTCCGGTATTGGGAGCTGATGGATCGGAGATCGCGTCCATTCGCCCTCGGCCAAGCCCCCACACGGATCGACTACAAGATCATTCTCGAGTATCTCCAGTTGAGCGAAGACGAGATCGACCTGCGTCAACGAGGCCGGGTGACCGACGCAACCTGGGCATTCTGGAGCGAATCGATCATCGACCAGTGCTCGTCTCCGGCGTACGTGAAGACGCTACGTGGCCTACCGGCGGATCGGCTCCCGCAGGTACGGAACCTACTGACCATGGAGGCCGGATGGGACCCGCTGAACAGAAACTGGTTCTGGCGGCGACGCCACGGGCTGTAGTGCGCCTGGCAGTGTCTTGGAAGTATTCCGCCCGCTGAAGGCTCGGCTGCTGCCATGATTAGCGGCATGATGAGCAGTTGGCGAGCCGCATGCGCGGTGGCTACCCTTGCCGTGGCGGTCACAGCGGCAACGGCGTGCACGTCCACGTCGTACTCGTCCGCACCTCCCCCTCCCTCGTGCTCACAGTTGCTTTCAGCTGCTGTGTCGTATGAGCAGTCGGGCACCGGCGACGTCGACGCGATTCTGCAGACTCTGACCGAACGCTGCTCCAACGAGTACGAGATCGCGATCGACTATCTCGCCAATGCCAGTCCCAGCGCATTCCGCGATGGCTCCTGTGAGGAGCTCATCGGTTTCGGGATGAGGGAAGAAGCAGTCGCTCTGCTCTCGCAGAACGGGCACTGCGCGTTCGGTCAGGCAACGGACGCATCCCCAAAGACGCCCGCCACCGAGCAGTGGCCCGAGGGTGGTCTCGGCTGGGATCTCGCACGCGCTCACGTGGGAACTGTGCAACGGGTGTGCGGCCCACTCATGAGCGTCCGCGTGACCGGCGATGGTTCGTTCGTGAATGTCGGGCGAGACTACCCTTCCGCGGATCGGTTCACGTTCATCTTCTGGGACACGTACCTCGAGCCGATCGAACCCGGCGCGACGATCTGCGGAAGCGGTGAGGTATACCTCTACGACGGCGTCGTCGCGCAGATGGAGATGTCGGATCCAGGCGCGCTCGAGATCTGGGGATGATCGCGGTCCACGCCATCTCGTCAGGCGAAGCAGAATGCTCTGGAGCACCTCGACCTCGAATCCAAACGGCCCGAGCTCGAGGGGCAACGGATTCTGCTCGGCTGAGCGTGTCGGTGGTCACGCCTATGGTCAGTGGTGTGCCAGGGCGGCACAGGTTTCGCCGTGACAAAGGAGTCCGTCATGCGAGTATCCGCGTACTACTCAATCAACCCGACCGATCCCGACGTGCACCACGTTCACAACGACTGTCCGACGGGCAAACAGAGCCCTGCACGGAATAGGAGATCGGGGACCAACGGCTGGCGGCTCTGCAAGCACTGTCGCGCCATGTGATTCAACCAGGGCCCAGCCTGTCGTGGGACTGGGCCCATCTCACCCTCCAAAGTGTCTAGCGAGGTAGACTGTGGTTTCCGAGCAACCGACTCGCAAGGTCACCAAGCTGCTCAAGCGCATGGGCTGGCGCGCGCTGCGGACCGTGGGAAGCCACACCACGTGGGAAGGACCGAACGGTACGACCTTCACACTCCCCGACGGCCACAGCACCATCAGTCCCGGCGTCTTCCGCAAGCTGCTGAAGGCTCTGGACGAGGACAAGAGATGACTGCATACGAAGCGACCGTGGTCCGCGAAGGCAAGTGGTGGATGGTGAGCATCCCGTCCATCGACGGACTCACCCAGGCGCGTCGCCTCAGCGAGGCGACCGAGATGGCTCGCGAGTACATCGCAGCATCCAAAGACGTTCCGCTCGAGAGCGTCACCATCGACCTCGAGTTCGCGCCGATCGCCGGGATAGACGACATCGCGGACAAGATCACCTCGATCACGGAAGCCCGCAAACGCGCTGCCGAACTCGAAGAAGCCGCTTCACGTCAGGCGACGGAACTCGCGCGCAGCCTTACCGCCGCGGACATCCCTGTGCGCGACATCGGCGCCATGCTCGGCGTCTCACACCAGCGCGCGCATCAGTTGATCTCGTCGCGCTGAGCCCGGCCGACATCAGCAACCCGCTTCCCCACCAGCATCCGCACCCCCGTCCCGACCACCGCCAACACGACCGCCACCACAACGGGCAGCGTCGTCTCCGCGAGCGCGAGCGGGAAGATCTGTCCGGCGACCAAAGCCATCTCGCGCAGGTCGCCCTGCAGCACGCGCATGCCGAGGCCGTAGCTGATCGCAGTGAACACGGCAGGCAGCTTCCACAGCGCCAGCAGACCGACCACCCACACGACGAGTCGCCCCAGAGGCCGCACCCCGGCCCAGATCAGCGCGCCCGCGACGATCACGGCGGGCACCCAGCGCAGAATCGTCCCCACCTCCGGCGGGTACCCGTTGTACGTCGTGAAAGCGACGATCGCCGTGCTGATCCAGCTGCCCACCGGCACCGCCGACAGCGCGACCGCCAGCGCAGGCAGGGTCACCGTGCGGCGGGATGCCATCCAGCATCCGAGCTGCGCGAGCCCGATTCCGGCGACGACCCCACCGAGCATCCCTCCGAAGTACAGCAGCTCCCGCGAACCTGCGGTGCCGTCGAGAAGGCCGTGCCCGCCGGCGAGCACGGCGAAGCTCTGCACAGTGACGATCACGTGCACGCCGAGCACGCCCAGCGCCGCCATGCCCGCGCGCAGTCGCCGCCACCGCACGACGAGCCCCGCAAGCACGCCGCCGAGCAGCAGCATCACGAAGATGTTCAGCGCGTAGTACTGGCTCAGCGGCAGCAGAGAGATCGGCATGTCATCGGGCATCGTCTGCTCATGCCAGAGGTTCTGCAACGGCAGCCGGGCCCCGCCCACCCACGACGGGAACAGTGCGAACGCGGATGCCACCGCCCCGACCACCAGCGAGGGCCACAGCCTGCTCGTCACGGCGGTGCCTTCGGGTGCAGAGTCGACGTCGGCATGCGGGGCGCGGTCAGCATCCATGGGTCGAGCGTGCCATACGCGGCGCCGATCACGGTCGAGGCGCCGCTCCCGCACCGCGCCGCCCCCGCACCGCGCAGTCCCCGGGCCCCACCGCTCATCGATACAGGTTGCGCGCCACGTAGTCCTTCTTGCGTTTCCCTCCGACCCGGATCTCGTCGGGCAGGAAGGTCTCTCCGTTGGCTCCGGCCTTGAGCGCATCGCGTCGCTTCGCCTCGTCGCTCAGGGCCGCGTCGGCGGCGAACGCATCGAACACCGCCTGGCGTTCCGTACTCGCGGTGAGCGCTTCGGCGACTCTGGAGTCCTCCCAGCCGAACGTGTTCGTCAGCAGATCCTTGTTCTTCTGATCGGTCAACCAGGTGACGTCACCCTTGTACGCGGACGCCTCGAAGGAGATCATCTGAGCGAACGTCGGCGCCCGCGAGGTGAGCGTCTTGAATTGGGCGGCGTGCTGCGCCTCGTGGCGCAGTGTGAGCACCCCGATGCCTCTCACGAAGTCCTCGGCATCATCGACAAGAGCACCGTTGGTGACGGCGTCGGCGATCATGTTCTGGAGAGCGGCGAGGTTGACGAAGATCGTCTTCGGGTCGTCGGTCCACGCGCCGAACTCGACGGCCGCATACGCCTTGCCCTGCGGGTGGGTGGCCAGGTCGCGCAGGGTCACGCCGCGCAACGCGATCTTCGCGTTCACAGCATCCTTCCGGAGCGTCTGCAGCAGCAACGTCTTCGACGATCCGATCGTCGACGCTTTCGACCGGCCCGGCTCGAAGTCCGCCAGCGTCACCGGCACGCCCAGCACGTTGTTCGCAGCACCCAGTCGGTCATGGGAGAACGCCGAGGCGTCGTCTGCGGCCGCGACCTCACGCAGGAACGCGGACGGCCCCGGCATGAAGTCGGTGCTCCCGCCCGACCCGTCGTCACCGGATGCGCCGCCAGCCGACGACGAGGGCGCCTCGCCACCCGCATCGGCCGACGACCTCCCGGTGCTCCCGCCCGAGGTCAACCCGCGCTCGTCCATGTCGCGGCCGTGGTTGATGCGGGCACCGTCGCCCGAGATGCCGCCCTCACGACCCTTGGCGATCTCGGCGGACTTGATCGCCGTGAACATGTTGGCGGCGGCCTTGCCCATCTCGGTGGCCTGCGTGGTCGCCGTCTGGAAGTTCGTGCTCGCGATGCGGCCTGCCTCGGTCGCGGCGTTCAGGGTGCCCGTCGACGCCTCCTGCGCGAGATCCTGCGTTCCGGCGAGCCCTGCCATGTCGCGGAACATGCTTCCGTTCGCCAACGCCCCCAGCGCGGCCGAAAGCCCGGCAGGCTCCGGCAGCACCGTCGGCGTCGAGATGCCGAGCACCGGGGTTCCCAGCGGGCCGGGCTTCAGATCGTCCGTCGTGCCGCGCGATCCGGTCGCGACCGGGGAGATCTCAGGCGGCTGCAGCGGGATCGGCGAGTCCTGCCAGTTCCAGAACCGGGTGATGTCGAGCTTCTCGGCCGAGTTCGAACGACCGAGCACCGCCTCGGCGAAGACGCCGGCCGTCGGAATGGGCACGAGCCGCGTCGACTCAGTACCGAAGTCGATCCCACGGTCGCGCAGCAACGCGCCCCAACTGGCGAACTGCGCGAGCCCGCTGGCATCGCCGTCCTCGGCGGGCGCACGCAGCACCAGGTAGTTGCCCGACACGGCGATCGGGTTCGGCTCGACCTGGTCTGCAAGGGGTCTTCCCAGCCACGACACGTCGGCGAGCAGCAGGGCGAGAGATGCCGCATCCAGGCGCCCTAGCACGACCCGGGTGTAGTGGCTGCGATTCGCCTGCAGGTGGGCGAGCAACTCGTCACGGCGCCCCGCAGCATCCCCGTGCAGAAAGCAGACCTTCTGCATGGCGCTGCTCGCGAGCACGTCGATCGGCACGACGGCGAGCGACTGCTGGCCCTCGGATTCGTACCGGATGACCATCGACCCCTCCCCCGCAGCGGCGGCATCGCACGCCACATGGATCGCATCGATGCCGCGCGCGACGATGCCCTGCGGGAAGTCGACCTGCCCGGTCCCCGCCGCCACCATGAACGTGCTGGCTTCGGCTGCGACTCCCGGCTGGTCGACTCGCACACGATCGACGACGACGTCGTCGAACGCGATCGAGGTGATGCGCGCATCCCCCGGAACGATCTCGGCGATCGGCCCGGGCCGCACCACCGTGAACCGTGTCACCACGCGCGGCGGCCGCACCGGGTCGCCGACCGGTGGCACGACGGGCGGGTCCACGGGCGGGTCGACGGGACCCGATGGGTCGTCGCCCGCCCGCCGCATCGCCGTTCTGACCATCGCCGACGCGGGTGCCAGCGCGACGTCGGCGACCGTGATCGCCCGCGGCACCCGCACGGCGCTGTGCAGTTCGATGCGGCCGCGGTCATCGAGCAGCAGATCCGCCGCACGCGGGGTGAGCGCGCCGGCGAGCAGCTCGCCGCGGAAACGGGCGACGAGATCAGGGCCGGATGCCGTGCTGAAATCCAGCAGCGCGAACGGCAGGAACAACGCCCGATCGAACCGGTTCAGCTGCACGGTGACGCGGTAGATCTGCACGACCTCGTAGTACTGCACCGTCAGCGCGTGCATGTGGTTGTAATTCGCGACAATGCGGGTGCTGACCTGCTCGTGCTCGGATTGCGACACCTCGCGCACGGCGGTCGCCCGCCTGTTCCGCACGGACGTCGCGTACTGCTCGGTGCGGTCGTTCACCCGCTGGTTCATCTCGGCGAAGACCGATCGCGACCCGACCGACCACGATGCGCTCGTCGCCTCGGACTGCGTCTCGGACGACTGGCTCGTGTAAGAGCCGCCGCCTCCGAAGCCGAGGGCGCCACCGATCGAACCGGCCACTCCGGCGATCCCTCCCCCGTAGCTGGCCGCTACGCCCTTCGACGTGCTCGACGACTTCGACCATCCGGTCGCGATCGAGCCGCCCTCCTGCATCTCTTCAGCCACCGCGTTCTGCACTTCGCTGATCGCCCGCACATGATTCGTGGAGTTCGAGAGGCGCTCGCCCTCGTCGACCGATTCGCTCGAGGTCGTCGTGGTCTTGCGCGTCCAATCGATCACCGCGAGCCGGGTCGCCTCACCGGGTGCGAGCGCGAGCGAGTGCACCATGTGCCCGAGCGTGAGCCCCTGCGCGAACCACGACTGCGCGTACGTGGCGATCGCCCCGATCGCCGGTGCCCCGAACGCGAGCCCACCACTGGCCAGCTTCTCGAGCGACAGCGGCGCCGAGAGCGGCTGCTGGGCCTGGGTGGCATCCGTTCCCAGCATGAAGAGCGTGTCGTAGTAGACGCGTTCGGTCGGGTACTCCCCGAAGGCGGGACGCAGTTCGTCGGCGGACCGCTCTTCGGAGTCGCCCAGATCGGTACCGAGCGAGACACCCACCATCTCGTGCGCGACGCGACGCGGCGGCCACAGTGCGAGCTCGCGGATCGTGGTGACCGCGAGGGCAGCGGTGATCGCCGCCGCCGCAGCCTGCGAGATGCCCTGCAGTCTCACGATGGGCAGCGCGGGCACGTCCTCTGGCGCCACCCCCGATCCCGACGGGCCGAGGATGTCCTGCGGCACGAGTTGGACATCGGAGCCGGCCGCGCTGAGCGCGGCGGAGGCGCGGGCGAACACCGACGAGGTGCCGAGATCGAAGATCGAACCGATCGTCAGAGAGGAGAGAGCGGATGCCGCGTCCGGGCTCACCCCGATCAGTTCGGTCACCGGCTGCTCGAGCAGCTCACGGAGACTGAGTTCGCGACTGGACTCGCGGACGAGATCTGCAAAACGGACAGACATGACTGTCTCCGATCCGCGTCCCACAGGGCGCACGCTGACGATCGAGATGCGAGGAGCCCCAGCTGACCACTCCTCACACCGCCGGATGCTACTCCGACCCGGGGCGCCGCGACAGAGTAACTTCCGTGCGGTCACGGGCGGCATCCGTTCGACGGCGCGATCCCGGCATCCGACGGCGGGTGGTCGGTGCAGTGAGCACCAGCGCCCCGGTGCGGCCGAGGCCCCTCCCTCGGCCGCACCACGCTCCTACGCGGCCTGCACGTCCAGCACCCAGGTGACGCCGAACCGGTCGGTCAGCATCCCGAAGCCCGGGCTCCATGCCGACGCGGCGAGGGGCTCGATGATCTGCGCACCCTCGGCGAGCGCGTTCCAGTACCCGGTGACCTCCTCGAGCGTCTCACCGCGGACGGACTGGAAGAACGTGCGATCGGTGATCGTCATGCCGTTCTCGCGCATCGTCGTCCCCGCGATGTCGGCGGCATCCGCACCCGGGATGTCGTACGCCATGATCCGGAAACCGTCCGCGTTCTCGAGCTGGCCGAACACGATCCGGTCGGCGCCTGGCGCCTCCGGCGGCATCCCGAAGTCGGCGTAGGTCGCCGCCACGAACTCCCCGCCGAACACGGTCCGGTAGAACTCGAGCGCCTGCCGGGCGGTGCCGCGGAAGTTCAGATGCGTGGTGGTCTGGATGGTCATGAGGTCTCCTTGTTCTCTCGGCGCTCCCTCCGACGGAAGCGCCATCGAGAAGACGATGACAGCAGAAGAGGTCAGTTTCAGTCCTCTACTTGCACGACAATGGACCCATGACCGGAAGCACGTCGCGGATGCTGGCCCTGCTGTCGCTGCTGCAGACACCGCGCGACTGGCCGGGGCAGGTTCTCGCCGACCGCCTCGATGTCACCGTCCGCACCGTGCGCCGAGACGTCGACCGGCTCCGCGAACTCGGCTATCGGATCGGCGCGATCAAGGGGCCCGACGGCGGCTACCGGCTCGCTGCCGGTTCCGAACTGCCTCCCCTGCTCTTCGACGACGCGCAGGCTGTGGCGATCGCGATCGCCCTGCAGAGCATCCCCACCACCGGCGTCGACATCGACGAAGCCGCGGCGCGCGCCCTCGCCACCGTGCGACAGGTGATGCCGTCCCGCCTGCGGCACCGCGTCGACGGCATCCGCTTCACCGCTGCCGAGGGTGCCGGCCGAGTCGACCCGGCCGTACTCGAAGCGGTGAGCGCCGCCGTCCGTGATCGGCAGATCCTCCGCTTCGGCTACGGCGACCGAGACGCCCCGCCGCGGCGCACCGAGCCGCACGCCCTCGTCGCCCGAGACAGCCGCTGGTATCTGATCGCCTGGGACCTCGACGTGGACGACTGGCGCATCTTCCGTCTGGACCGCCTGTCTCCCCGCACCCCCACCGGCCCCGGATTCACCCCGCGCGCCCTCCCCGCGGAAGACGCGCGCGCGTACCTCGCCGCGCGATTCAAGGGTTCGGATGCCGAGGACCGCTGGCCCTGCGTCGGACAGGTCGTCCTCCAGCTGCCGGCCCGTGAGGTGGCGCCGTGGATCGGCGACGGCGAACTCGAACAGCTCGACGAGCACTCGTGCCGGATCACCCTCGGCTCCTGGTCCTGGGCCGGCCTGCTGGCAGCCGTCGCCCGGTTCGATGCGCCGTTCACCGTCGTCGGTCCGGAGGCACTGATCACGGCATCCGGGGTGCTCGCGGAACGACTGCGCACGGCGGCGCCCACCGGACGCCGCCCGTAACCCCGCCTCAGCCCACCCGCCACCGTGCGACAGCGTCGTGGTCGATCTGCACGCCCAGGCCCGGAGCATCCGGAACCACCAGGTCGCCGACGGCATCGATCATCAGCGGCGCCATGAAGAAGTCGCGCCTCTCGGGTGTCCACCCGGGCGGGTCGTAGGGGAACTCGAGGTACGGCCCGGCATCCACCCCTGCCGCGACATGCAAGTTGGCCAGCAGCCCCAGCCCGTTCGACCAGGTGTGAGGCGTGAACAGGCGGTGCCGCAGGTTCGCCGACTCCGCCACCTGCCGGGCGCGGTACATGCCGACGGCCAGCGCGACATCCGGCTGATAGATGTCGAACGCATCCGCCTCGACCAGCGCCATGATCTCCGGCAGGCTGCGCACCATCTCCCCACCCGACACCTGCATGCCGGTCTGCGCACGCACCTGGCGCACCCCGATGACATCCACCTGTGGCAGAGGCTCCTCGAGCCACAGGACCCCGAGTTCGCTCAGCTCGGCAGCGAGCCGCTGCACGCGAGCCAGCGGCAGCGCCGCGTCGATGTCACCCGACATCCGCCACATCTGATTCAGGTCGACCATGAGGTCGAACGCGTCGCCGACGGCTTCCCGTGCCGCTTTCACCGAGGCCACGCCTTCCGCGAGACGGTGTCGAGCGATACGGATCTTCATCGCCCGGAACCCTGCCTCCTTCGCAGCGACTGCCGATTCGGCCCGTGCCTCCGGCGACTTCAATTCACCACTCGATGCGTACACCGGCAGGCGGTCCCGGGCGCCGCCGAAGAACATGCTGACGGGCAGACCCGCCACCTGGCCGATGATGTCCCACAGGGCCGCCTCCAGCGGCCAGTACCTGCCGCCGTGGAAGTTGATCGTCTCGATCCGGCGGACCTGGTTGAGGATCTGCAGCGGGTCGGTGCCGATGAACAGGTCGCGATACGCCTCGAACCCGTCCATCGTGTCGCCGGAGCCGTACCCGATCACCCCGTCGTCCGTCCGCACCACCACCAGAGTCGCCGCGAACTCCACCCTCGGGTTCGGATCCCACGCTGCTCGAAAAGGTGGAGCCAGCGGCAGGTTCATCCGGATCAACTCGATCTGTTCGATCTTCATCTCACGCCCTCGAAATCCCATTACTCCCGAAAGATGAAGAGGGCCGCGTCTCCGCGGCCCTCTTCCTCTGTCAGATCAGACCCTCTTCGGTCAGCCAGTCGGTCGCGACGTCCTGCGGATCCTCACCATCGACGTCAACCTGTGCGTTGAGCTTCTGCATGACCTCGGTAGTCAGCTTCGGGGAGATCTCGGCGAGGATGTCCGCGATCGCGGGGTAGTCGTCGAGCATCTTCTGCTTCAGGGTGAACGCGCCCTGGTACACCGGGAAGAACTCCTTGTCATCCTCGAGCACGGTCAGTCCGAGCGCCGGGATCCGGCCATCGGTCTGGAACACCTCACCGAAGTTGCAGTCATCGCCCTTCTGGGTCGCCGTGTAGATGACGCCCGTGTCGAGCAGTGCGACATTCGAGTCCGGGACGTCGATCCCGTACGCGGTCTTCAGCCCGGGCCACCCGTCGTCGCGCGTCGAGAACTCGCTCTCGATGCAGAACGTCTGCTCGTCAGCAGGTAGACCGGCGATGTCCGACAGCTTCGAGACACCGAGCTCCTTCGCCTTGTCCTCGCGGATCGAGAAAGCGTAGGTGTTGTTGAGCGGTGCGGGATCGAGCCAGGCGATGCCCTTCGCCGCATCGGCCTCCTTGGTCGCGTCGAACTGCGCCTGGGCTCCCTGCACCGGCGCCGTGTTGCCGTTGTAGGTGATCCACGACGTGCCGGTGTACTCCCAGTAGCCCAGGAACTCGTCGCTCTCGAGCGCCTGGCGCACATTCGCCGAGCCGACCAGCTTGGTGTTGGCTTCGATATCCGCACCGTGCGCGTTCAGCAGCTCCGTGGTGATGTGCGCCAGGATGAACTGCTCCGAGAAGTCCTTGGCGCCGATCTCGCCGGTCAGCCCCTTGAGCTCGTCGCCCTGGCTTCCGGCCGTCGCTCCGCCCCCAGAGCAGCCGGCCAGGGCAAGGGCGGTCACCGCAGCAACCGCGGTGACGGGGATGAGTCTTGCTCGGTTCATGGTGGTCTCCTTTTGATACGTGCGAGTAGATGTTCGGGCGTGATGCGCGGAGTGTCAGAGACCGCGCGGAGTGACGATGTCTTCGATGAAGCCGGCTACCCAGTCGATGAGAAGGGCGATGCAGGCGACGAGCACTGCCCCGACGACGAGCACCGGGTAGCGCTGCAGTTTCAGGCCGTTCACGATCATGTCGCCGAGGCCGCCCGCGTTGATGAACGTCGCGATGGTGGCCACGCCGACGCAGAACACGAGCGCCGTGCGGAGACCCGCGAGGATCACCGGCACCGCGAGCGGCAGTTCGATGCGCGTCAGCACCTGCACGGGCGTCATGCCCATGCCGCGTGCCGACTCGCGCACGTTCGCATCGACCTGCTCGATGCCGATCATGGTGTTGCGCAGCACGGGCAGGAACGCGTAGATGACGAGGGCCACCAGTGCCGTCGTGTACCCCGTCTGCCACAGTATGGCGAGCAGGATCACGACGCCCACCGCGGGCGTGGCCTGGCCGATGTTCGCCAGGGCCAGCACGACGGAGCGGAACACTCTCGAGGGCGACTTGGCGGTGATGACGCCGAGCGGGATCGCCAGCACGGCGACCAGGGCGGATGCCACGACCGTGAGACTCAGGTGCTCGCCGATGCGGCGCGTGATGTACTGCCAGTTGAGCGTGCGCTGCTCGATCGAGTCGAGCGGCAGGCTCGACACCCACCACAGCAGCAGCGCCAGGATCACCGCGACGACGATGGGCGTGGTGAAGCGCTTGAGGGTGAAGACGCGGTGCTTGACCGGGGGCGCGGGCGCCTTCGTGGTCAGCAGCTCCGTCTCGGTGGTGATGACGGTCATCATGCACCTGCCGACGGAACGCCCGGGACTTCGGCGCCGAGGGCCTCGGAGATCGCGTCGATCGTGATCGCGCCGACGGCTCGGCCGCCGTCGATGACGTCGATGGCGGGCAGTCCGGCCAGGACGAGCGCATCGAGGGCATCGCGCAGGCTGGCCTCGGCGGCGACCGTCGGCACGCCGCCCGCACGTGAGGCGTCCTTGAGCCTGGCATCCGTGACCGGGATCAGCGCGAGGCGCTTGAGCGCCGCACCCTGGCCGATGAACGAGCGCACGTAATCGTTCGCCGGATTGGAGAGGATGCTCGCCGGAGTGTCGAACTGCTCGATCTGGCTGCGGTCCGAGAGCACAGCGATCCGATCGCCGAGGCGGATCGCCTCATCGAAGTCGTGCGTGACGAAGATGATCGTCTTGCCGATCGACTCCTGCAGGCGCAGGAATTCGGCCTGCAGCTTCTCGCGGGTGATCGGGTCTGTCGCACCGAACGGCTCGTCCATGAGCATGACGGGCGGATCGGCGGCGAGCGCGCGGGCGACGCCGACGCGCTGCTGCTGGCCGCCGGAGAGCTGCTTCGGATAGCGGGTGGCGAACGTGCCGGGGTCGAGCTGCACCGTGGTCAGCAGCTCGTCGATGCGGTCGGCGGTCTTCTGCTTGCTCCACCCGAGCAGCCGCGGCACGACCGCAATGTTCTCGGCGATCGTCATGTGCGGGAACAGTCCGATCTGCTGGATGACGTAACCGATGTGCCGACGCAGCTCGTTCGGGTCGAGCGAGAGCACGTCGCGCCCGTCGATCGCGATGGACCCCGACGAGGGTTCGATGATGCGGTTGATCATCTTCATCGTCGTGGTCTTGCCGCAGCCGGACGGACCGACGAACATCACCAGTTCACCCGGACGGACGCTCATCGAGAAGTCGTCAACGGCCGGCGCCTGCTGGCCGGGGTAGATCTTGGTCACCTTGTCGAGCGTGATGCCCACGCCGCTCGGGGTGGAGGCTGCGGATACTGCGCCGGTCACGGCGCGAGTGGCGGTGGAGTCAGACACGGAGCCCCCTCGAGGTTGTCAGTCGGGTGATGAGCACGAACGCGCCGTCGATGAGCAGCGCGAGGATGACGACGCCGAGCGTGCCGCTGAGAGCGAAGTTGAGTGCGTTCTTGGAGCCGAGCGATGACAGCCCCTGAAAGATCATCTGGCCGAGCCCGGGACCTGCGACATACGCGGCGATCGCCGCGATACCGATCGTCAGCTGCGCAGCGACGCGCACGCCGGTCAGGATGATCGGCCAGGCGATCGGAAGCTGGATGGTGAGGAGGATCTTGGTCGGCGACATGCCCATGCCCTTCGCCGACTCCATGATCGCCGGAGACACCTCCCGCAGCCCGACGACGGTGTTCCGCACGATCGGCAGCAGCGAGTAGAAGATCAGCGAGATCACCGTCGGCGTCCAGCCGAGCCCGAACACCGGGGTGAGCAGGGCGAGCAGCGCGAGCGACGGAATGGTCAGGGCGACGCCAGCAGCGGCGATGATCAGCGAACGCGGCACCGGGCGGTTCCAGACCACGATTCCGAGGAGCACACCGATCACGGTGGCGAGCAGCACACTCAGCGCCACGACGGCGATGTGCTGAACGGCAAGTTCGAGGACGTCATCACCGCGGCGGCTCCAGAAGGTGAGCAGGCCCGGCAGGTCGAAGCCGTTCATGAGCACCTCACCTTCTCTTCATCGAGCCGATCGGCGGCCACGCTGGCCGTTGGTCCGAATCTAGGGCGGGGGTTCGCGAGGTTGCAACCAAAGTTGTGCATATGTCAACACTCGATTCTCTGCTGGTCAGCGAGCTGTGCCGCGGACCAGGCATCCAGGGCGTCCACGCGGGCACGGATGCCGCGATGCCAGGCGCGCAGGCTGCGATATACCGCGGATGCCGGTGACGGATGCTGCGGTTCGGTCCGGCCGACCATGGTCGCTACCGCGGCATCCCAATCCGGGTGCAGCCCGCTGCCCACCGCCGCGCTCACCGCGGCGCCGATGCCTGCTGCGTCGTCCACTCGCGCCCGCTGGACGGGAATTCCCAGCACATCGGCGATCATGCTCACCAGCAGCGGCGACTGCGCCCCGCCTCCGGTCACGAGCACGCTGCGGAAAGTGCGGCCGAGATCCGCCGCCATCGCCTCGATGTGGTCAGCCATCGTGAAAGCGATGGCTTCGAGCACAGCGCGCTGCAGGTGCCCGCGGCCCTGCATGCCCGAGAAGCCGATGAACGCGCCTCGTCGATGCGGCGCATCGTCCGGCGCCAACCAGTCGAGCACCGCGGCCACACCATCACAGCCCGGCGGCACTGCTTCGGCGGCCTCACCGAGTCGTCGATCGAGCAGGTACAGATCATCTCCGCCCTCAGCGTGTTCATGCAGCAGCGAACGCAGCCAGCTCACGGTCCACATGCCGCGCCGGATGCCGACGGACTCCGCCAGATACTGGCCGGGCCGCGAGCCGAAATTGACCCAGTGGGCGTCGCCGCCGTCCGGCGAATCGGCGACGGTCATGGCGGCGATGTACGTGCCGAGCGACAGCAGCACCTCCTCCGGCGACCCGAGGCCGGCGCCGAGCGCCTCTACCGCCTTGTCGTTCGCTGTGGCGAACACCGGTATCCCGGGCGGAAGACCCGTCGCGTCAGCAGCCGACGCCGTGACCGTACCGAGCTGCTCGCCGGGATCGACGAGCTCCGACAGCTGCTCGGGTGTCATACCCGTGCGGGCGTAGTCGGCGGCATCCGTGCTCCACCGCCAGGTGCGCTGATCGATCGGCCACACGCCCTGGTGGTTGGCTGCGGCATCCGTGAAGCGCCCCGTCAGACGATGACTGACGTAGCCGGATGAGGTGGTCACTCGCGCGACCCCGGGCGACGGCTCGTGGGGTCGGCTCACGCGTTCGTCCATCCAGCTGAGCAGCGGTTCCGCAAGAGTGCCGTCGGCCCGCAGCAGCGCCCGGCAGAAGCGGATCGTGCACAGCCCCACGCCGACGATCTCGCCGGGATCCCCCGTGAATCGGGACATCGCCGTGCGAGAGGCGAGCGCGATCGACTCCCACACGTCGTCGCCGGGGTGCACGCTGCGCCCCGGAGACGGCGACTCGTACGGTCTCAGTCCCACCCGTGCCGAGGCGTGCACGACGCCGGCGGCATCCACGATCGCCACCTTCGTCGATTGCGACCCGTTGTCGATCGCGACGACGTAGGGCACCTCAATCCTCCAGGGCGAAGATCGTCCCGGGGTTCATGATCCCGTTCGGATCCAGAGCCGATTTCAGCCGGCGCAGCAACTCGGTCGCCGTTCCGTGCTCCTGCTCGGTCCACGGAGTTCGGTACTTGCCGATGCCGTGGTGATGCACCATCGAGCCACCCAGACGCAGCGCCTCCTCGACCACGATCGCGTTCAGCGGTTGGTGGTATTCGGTGATCTCCTGCCGCGGCTCGACCGCGATGTCGTAGTCGTAGACGAAGTAGAGGTTCGTGCCGGTCTGATAGCTGTGCGACGAATGCGCGCCGAGCATCGTGAGGTCGTCCGACCGCGGGAACTCGTCACGCACACGTCGCATGACCGACTCATACAGGTCGACGACGCGCGACCAGTCGACGGACACCTCGGTGGTGTACCCGAGATGGCCGTCGGCGAGCATCTCCGCCTTCTCCCGGTCGATCTTGTCCTGACCCCAGTTGAGGTTGTGGAACCACTGCTCGATGAGCGCATCGTCGACGCGGACGTGCTCTCTGCTCTCGAAGGCCTCCTCGATGGCGCCGGCCGTGGCATCCGCGAGCCGCTTCGGCCCCTCCGCGACCAGGACGACGACGTTCTTGCCGTCGTGGAAATGCGCGAAGTGCTGGCGGGCGTCCTCCGGAGAGTAGACGCGCGCGACCGACGGGCGGTAGCCCTGGGTCACCAGTTCGCGCAGGGCCTCTACGCCCGTGCCGAACTCCTCGGTGAGGAACCCGAAGAACCGCAGGTTCTCGGGCCGGTAGGGCCAGATCTTGACCGTCACCTCGGTTATGAAGCTCATCGCCCCCTCGTTTCCGATGATCAGGTGGCGGATGTCGGGCCCGGCCGCGCGGCGCGGCACGTTCTTGATGCGCGCGACCGTGCCGTCGGCGAGCACGGCCTCGAGCCCGACGACCATGTCCTCGATTCCGCCGTAGAGAGTGGAGAACTGACCTATGGAGCGCGTGGCGACGAGACCGCCGTACTGCGCGAGCGGCTTGGACTGCGGCGAGTGTCCGGTCGTGTAGCCGAGCGCCCGCAGCTCGTCCTCGACGCGCTGCAGCGGCGCACCGCCCTGGACGGTCACCATCATGTCGGTCGTGTTGACATCGAGCGTGCGGTCCATGCGCGAGCCGTCGACCACGATCGTGTCTTCGACGATCACTTCGAGTCCGCCCTCGGTCGCCGTGCGCCCTGTGCGAGGGATGACCGCGATCAGGTTCTCGTCGGCGAACCGCAGGATCTCGGACACTTCAGCCGTGGATTCCGGATAGACGATCGCCGAGGGGAACGGCCCGTCGAAGATCCCATGCACGGCGGTGTACTTCTTGAACCTGTCGACGCTCGCCTCGCGCAGTGCGGTCTCGTCGGTGTCGATCTGGTCAGGGCCGACCAGCCGAGTCAGGTGCTCGACGATCTGCGCGGCGGTGAGCGAGGAACGGGACACGACCATGATGTTCTCCTGGGGGTGGTTCTGCGGACTCAGCGGACGAGGTAGCCGCCGTCGACCACCAGCGTGTGGCCGTTGACGTAGTTGGCTGCAGGGCTGGAAAGGAAGACCACGGCGCCCATGAGGTCGGCGGGATCTCCCCATCTGCCGGCGGGGACATGATCGACGATGCGAGAGTTCGCCTTCTCGTCGGAGCGGGTCGCCTGTGTCAGGGGCGTGGCGAAGTATCCGGGTGCGACGGCGTTGACCTGGATGCCGAAGGGCCCGAGTTCGTCTGCGTACGCCTTGGTGAACCCGACCACGCCGGCCTTGCTCGCCGCATACGCGGGCGACTGCCGCCCTCCGAGGAAGGAGAAGAGCGAGGCGATGTTCACGATCTTCCCCGACCCCTGCGCGATGAAGGTACGCGCCGCCGCCTCGGCGAACTCGAACGTGGCGGTGAGGTTGACCTGGATCATCGGGTCCCACCGGTCACGGCCGAACGAGCGCACGTCCTCGCTGAGCAGGTTGATGCCCGCGGAGTTGACCAAGATGTCGAGGCCTCCCAGGGTCTGCACGCACTGATCGACCATACGCTGCGGGGCCCCCGCTTCGGTCACATCGATCTGCGCGAACTCGTACCGGCGCCCCGCCTCTTCGACCAGGTGTCGGGTGGTGCCGTCGTCGTCGACGAGCGACGGCACGAACACATCGGCCCCCGCCTTCGCGAGCGCGAGCGAGAACGCCCGCCCGAGGCCACCGTTGCCGCCGGTGACCATGGCGCGCCTGCCCTCGAGCGAGAAGAGCGCCGTGCTGAAGTCCGTGATCTCCATCTCAGTCCTTCCGTGATGCAAAGGGGTCGGCGATGCCGACGTAGGTCGTCTCGAGATATTCGTGGATGCCCTCGAAGCCGCCCTCGCGACCGATGCCGGACTGCTTCACGCCGCCGAAGGGCGCCGCGGGATTGGAGACCACGCCGGCGTTGAGTCCCAGCATCCCGGTCTCGAGCTCTTCAGCAAGACGCAGACCGCGATCGAGGTCACGGGTGTACGCGAAGCACACCAGCCCGAACTCCGTGGCGTTGGCGAGGCTGATCGCCTGCTCCTCGGTCGAGAAGGTGATGATCGGGGCGACGGGGCCGAAGATCTCCTCGCCGAGGATGGCCGCGTCGTCCGGCACGTCCACCAGAACGGTCGGCTCGAAGAAGTAGCCCGCGCCCGGAATCGCGTTGCCTCCCACGGCGATGCGTGCGCCGGCGGCCACGGCATCCGTCACGAGTTCCGAGACCTTGTCGCGCGTGGCCTCATCGACGAGGGGACCCATGGTCGAGTTCGGCTCGGTTCCGCGCGCCGGCACGAAGGCCGCGATTCGCGCGGCGAACTTCTCGGTGAACTCCCCCGCGACCGACTCGTGCACGATGAAGCGGTTGGCCGCGACGCAGGCCTCGCCGCCGTTGCGCATCTTCGCGGACACGGCACCGTCGACCGCCGCGTCGATGTCGGCGTCGTCGAACACGAGGAACGGCGCGTTGCCGCCGAGCTCCATCGACACGCGCAGCACCTGCTCGGCCGAATCGGCGATGAGTCGCCGGCCGACCTCCGTGGATCCGGTGAACGACAGCTTGCGCAGGCGCTGATCCTTGATCAGCGGCCCGGTGACGGCACCGGCCCGGCTGGTCGGGATGATGTTGAGCACCCCCTTCGGCAGCCCTGCCTCTTCCAGCACCTCGGTGAGCAGCAGCGCGGTCAACGGCGTGAGTGCCGCGGGCTTGAGCACCATCGTGCATCCTGCGGCGATCGCCGGGGCGATCTTGCGCGTCGCCATCGCCAGCGGAAAGTTCCACGGCGTGATGAAGAGGCACGGGCCCACCGGACGCTGAACGACCACGAGGCGATTGCGTCCGTCCGGCGCGGTGGCGTAACGACCCGAGATGCGCGGCGCCTCCTCGCTGAACCAGCGCAGGAACTCCGCCCCGTAGGCGACCTCGGCGCGCGATTCGGCAAGCGGCTTGCCCATCTCGAGTGTCATCGCGAGGGCGAAGTCCTCGACGCGTGCGGTGACGAGTTCGAACGCGCGGCGCAGGATCTCGGCGCGCTCGCGCGGCGCGGTGCGCCCCCAGGTCTTCTGGGCGGCATGGGCGGCGGCGAGCGCGGCTTCCCCGTCCTCGATGCTGGCATCGGCGACCTGCGCGAGGACGGCGCCTGTCGACGGGTCGAGTACGTCGAAGCGCAGTCCGCTCGAGGCGGGGCGCCATCCGCCGTCGATGTAGAGATCGACGGGGATGCGCTCGAGCAGGGCGGTCTCGTCGGCAGCGGTCACGGTCATCGTGCAGGCTCCTCAGCAGGCGTGCGGCGCAGGGGTGCGCCGACCAGGTCTTCGTACAGCTTGAAAGGCGTCATCTCGCCGGCACGGTCGCCGAACATGGCCTTGGCGCGGCGGAACTGCTGCTCGACCAGCGCCGAGAGTTCGACGGGCATGCCGACAGATCGCGCCAGATCGATCGAAAGGCCGAGATCCTTGCAGGCCAGCACCATGGCGAAGCCCTCGTCGTAGTCCCCGTGGTCGAGGATCGACAGCACATCGTTCTCGAGGAAGTTGCTGTTCGCCGGGCTGGCGATCAGTGAGCGACGCAGAACCTCGAGGTCGACACCGGCCTTGACTCCGACCGAGAGCACCTCGGCAGTGGCGATCAGGTGGTTGAACCAGAGCTGGTTGATCATGAGCTTGACGGCATAGCCGGCGCCGTGGCCTCCGACGTGCAGCACGCGCTCGGGATCGCCCATGGCATGGAAGACGGGCAGGAGCCGCTCGACATCTGCCGCCTCGCCGCCGATGAAGATCTGCAGCGTGCCGTTCGCGGCACCGGTCGACATGCCGCTGACGGGTGCATCCAGGATGCGCAGTCCACGGTCGGCCTGGTCGGCTCGCACGGCGTCGGCCACCTCGGGCACTGAGGTGGACATGTCTATCCAGGTGCCGCCGTCGGCGATGCCGGCGAGGATGCCGTCCGAGCCATGCAGCACGTCTGCGACGTGCCTCGGTGTGGGCAGCATCGTGATCACCAGGTCGCTGGCGCCGGCGACCTCGGCCGCGCTGTCGACCCAGCGGGCACCGGCGGCGACGAGCTCGGCCGCGGATTCGCGGCGCAGGTCGGTGACCACGAGCGGGAACCCGGCGGCCTGCAGGTTGCGGGTCATCCCGCTGCCCATGCTGCCGAGTCCGACGAAGCCGACGGTGGGGTGGGAGTCAGTCATCAGGATCCGTTCTCATCGATCAGTCGGTGGGAGCCGTGTAGAACGGGTTGCGGGGTTCGTTGCGCGCCGCGAGCACGTCCTCGAGTGCGGGCAGGTGCCCGACGCCGTTGCGCAGCGCGGTGCGGGTGGCCTCGCGGTTGTTGCGGTACACGGCATCCGCGTCATCCGCAGCCGGGTTGACCCAGACGGCGGCGATGATGACGTCGGAGTCGGCTTGCTCAACGCTGATGACGCCCTCGGCGACAGCATCGGCGACACCGGCGGCGACCCCGGCCTGTGCTGGACCCCAGATCATAAGCCCGTGTTCGTCGGAGTCAGGTGCGGCCTTGGTGACGAACAGTGTGAGAGGCTTCACCGGAAGCGACGGCTGCAGCACCGCGACGAACGGAACGTGGCCGCTGCTGGGCGAGCCGAGCGCGGTGGCCCAGGCGGTGCCTGCGGGCCCGGAGCGCGCCCCGGCGACGGTGTTGATGTGGGCCGCGTTGACGCCCTCGCCCACGAAGCTCTCGCCGATGCGCGGATCTACCATCGGATCCCTCTCTCTCCTCATTGAGTCTGTATGTCACCAACATAGGAACGAGAGATGCCGATACGCCACTCGCAGATGTCTAAATGGCAACTGTAGTGTGGGTGCATGGAGAAAGCAGAGAAGCTTCCGCGACGGAACAGTTCGGGGCTGGCTCGGGACATCGAGATCCTGGAAGTGCTGGGCAGTTCGGAAGCGGCGCCAGGAGGCCTCGGTGTCGTGCGCGTGGCGCAGCTCACCGGGCGCGATAAGGCGGTGGTATCGCGATCCCTCGCGACTCTCTCCGAGGCAGGACTCGTCGAGCGGGATGAGAGCACCCTCGCCTACCGCCTCGGGTCCCGCTTGTATGCAATGGCGGCCCTGACCCTCGAGAGCAGACTGGCCGCGAAGTCGCGTCCAATCCTGCGACGCATGGCGCAGCAGGCTCGCGAGACCACCCATCTGTGCGTGCTACGCGGCGGCAACGTGCTGACCATCTCGAGCGAGATGAGTCCCCACGAGTTCCGCACCACCGGGTGGGAGGGCGTGACGACCGCGGCGTGGCGCACGCCGTCGGGGCGCGTGCTGCTGAGCGATTGGGATGATGAGTCGTTGGTGCGCTGGTATGACGTGCACGGACGCGACCAGGTGATCGTCGGACCGGTGCCATCGCACTCCGTCGGCTTCGCGGTGCTTCCGGCACCACCCGAGGACAAGGCGCTCGTCTACGACCTGGCATCCCTGCGGAGCGAGCTGACTCGCATCCGCTCCCGCGGGTACGCTCTGCTGGATGAAGAGCTGGAGCTGGGAGTCGTGGGGGCATCCGCACCGGTCCGCGACCACAACGGCCGCATCATCGCCGCATTGAACATCAGCGCGCCGAAGATCCGCATCGGCGACAGGCTGGAGAGCCTCGCCCGCTACGTGAGCGCCGAAGCGGTGGACCTGTCCGCACAGCTGGGGTTCCGTGCTGACGTCGAATCTGCCGTGGGCTCCGCATAGGGCGATGCTCATTGTCGCGGCGCGAAGACACCAGCGCTGACCGCACCCCCTCCGCGAGGCGGTTCGGAAGCATTGGCCGTGCGCCATCACCCCCTCGAAATATTCCATTCACGTGCATATTGTGCTCGCGGCGAACTCCGCCCCTGAGACGCGCCGACCGACCTACCCTTAAGGGACGAGGGGGCACGATCCCGTCGCTCCCGGAACATGGTTCTAAGGAGATCCCCATGCGTGCATGGCAGTTCATCGGAACCCATAAACCTTTCGAACGCGTCGACATCGACGAGCCCACGGCCGGACCAGGCAAGGTCGTCATCGACGTGAAGGCAGCAGGCCTGTGCCACTCCGACGTCGGCATCCTGGAAGACGAGAAGTGGCAGCTCTCCATGAAGGAGCTACCCGTCGTCCCCGGCCACGAGACCGCCGGCGTGATCAGCGAGATCGGCGAGGGCGTCACCGGCTGGAAGGTCGGCGACCGCGTCGCCGTCTGGCCGCTCGCCGAATTCATGGGATACATGATCGACGGCGCCTGGCAGGACCGCGCCGAAGTCAGCACAGACGCACTCATCGCGATCCCCGACGACGTCAGCTTCGCCGAGGCCGCCGCAGCCACCGACGCGGGCATGACCTCGGTCGGCGCGCTCTCCACCGCCGGCGTCGAGAAGGGCATGAAGGTCGGCGTGATCGGATTCGGAGGCCTCGGCCAGATCGGCGCACGCGTGGCGCACCTGCGCGGCGCCCAGGTCTACGTCGCCGAGATCAACGAGAACGTCTGGGAGAACGCCCGCGAGGCCGGGGCCGTCGAGGTCGCGAAGGCGATCACCGAGTTCACTGACGTCGAGCTCGACGTCATCATCGACTACGCCGGCTTCGGCGTCACCACTGCCGACGCCCTGCAGACCGTGAAGTCCTCGGGCGGCGGGCGCGTCGTGCAGGTGGGCATGGGCAAGCTCGAAGCCACGATCGACACCTACTCGCTCATCCTCGGCCGCAAGCAGCTGCACGGATCGATGGGCGGCAGCAAGGAGGACATCGAGGAGACCATGCGCTACATGGCCTCGGGAGACCTGAAGCCCACCATCAGCGAGATCGACTTCGAGGAGATCCCCGCCGGCATCCAGCAGCTCGCCGACAGCGCCGTCGTCGGACGACTGGTCGCGAAGGTCGCCGCCTGACCGACCTGTTCCCGGGGCGAGGGACCCCGGGAACAGGCGCATCCAGCCTTCTGGGCTCGCGACCGGCCCGGTCCCCCGCCGTGAACCTCCACGCGTGACCGATGCATGACCTCTGACGGCTCCGGATCCCCACGTCCGGAGCCGTCAGTTGCTGGTCAGTCCCGGATCTGCCGGCGGCGACGCAGCATCGTGATCACGAGCAGCACCAGGCCCGCCGCGATCGCACCGCCCGCGAACATCAGCAGCGTCGGGTTCCACTCGGCACCGGTGGTGGCGAGATCGCCCGACGGAGCCGCGTCCACGCTGACCGACGACGCATCCGCCGTCACCTTCTCGTCATCGGGGCTCGCGGCGAACGCGGTGGCCGTGTTATCCACCGTTCCGGCGGCAGCATCCGCATCCGTCACCGTGTACGGATCCGCCGTGACCGTGACGATCTGGCCGGGAGCCAGCGCGTCCGTGACGGCGATTCCGACCACCTTGGGGTCATCGACAGTGACCTCCGCAAGCGTCACGTTGCCGGTGTTCTCCAGCTCGAACGAATAGCGGATCTTCTCACCCGGGTTCGCCTTGCCGTCGCCGTTGCCGTCATCGAGGGCAGCGGACTTCGTCACGACGAGACCTGGAGCGGATGCCAGCGGCACGACCGCCTCGGCATCCACCGGGTCCATCGTGCCGCGTGCCGGAGCCGCGGTCAGTGTGGCCGTGTTCTCGACCTCGCCCGCATCGATGTCGGTCTGCGACAGCGTGTAGGTCGCCGTCGCCTGCACGGTCGCACCGGGCACCAACGAGTCGGTGCTGCCGGTGTAGACGATGTCGCTGACACCGGCCAGGTGATCGGCGATCTCCACGGTCGACAGCGTCACGTTTCCGGTGTTCTCGATGTCGAAGGTGAACTCCACCTCGTCACCCGCCACAGGCCGATCGGCATCGCCGTGCGTCTCGCCGGTCTTCTTCAGCGTTGCCGCGGGTGCCGCTGGGATGGTCACGGTCGCGGAGTCCTCGGCGACGAACGGGTCGCCGCCGCTGGGGGTTCCGGATGCCGATGCCGTGTTCACAACGGACCCGCGGTCGATGTCGGCCTGCGTCAGAACGTAGGTCGCCGTCGCCGTCACCGTCTCACCGGAGCCGAGCGTCTGCGCTGCGCCAGGCCACGTGTAATCGAGGTCGCTCAGTCCCGCCAGAGCATCGTCGATCGTGACGTCGTCGAGCGTCACGTTGCCGGTGTTCTCGGCGGTGAAGGTGTACTCGATCACGTCACCCGCCTGCACGACACCGGTGGTGTCGAGCTGCGCGTCCTTCGTGAAGGCGATTCCGCCGGCCGCGGGGAGCAGGAAGTCCACGGAGTCCGAATCCGCGACCTGCTCACCGCCCGCCGACAGGCCCTCCACCGTCGCCTCGTTCGCCACGGAACCGGAATCGATGTCCTCAGGGGAGAGCGTGTAGGTGGCGACACCCGTCACGCTCTCGCCGGCACCGAGCGTCCCGGCGGTCGTGGGCCAGCCATCCGGGTAGGTGATGACCGACAGCCCGGGCATCGGGTCGAGCACGGCGACCTCGGTCAACGTGCCTCCGCCGTTGTTCGCGACGAGGAAGGTGTACTCCACCACGTCACCCGGACGCGGGTCGGCCGGATCGGCCGGTGCACGCAGCTGAGCGGTCTTCGTCAGCGCGATCCGGTCGATCTGGTCGACATCCGTCGCCGTTCCGGTCAGGGTCTCGCCCGGGAAGGCCGGGTCCGCCGCCTGCGCGGTGACCGTGTTGACGATGCTGTTGACCGTGGCATCCGCCGCGACCCGCACCGTGACGGTGACCGTCGTGCTCGCCGCGGCCTGCAGCGCGGGCACCTGCCAGGTGACGGTGCCGCCGCTGTGAGCACCGCCGGCGGATGCCGAGACGAACTCGACCCCGGCGGGAAGCGTGTCCACGATCGTGACATCGGAGACGTCCTCGGCGATCAGCTGGTTTGCCACCCCGATCGTGTACGTCGTCTCCTGCCCCGCCACGAGCGCGGACTGGGAGTCGTCCTTGGTGACAGTCAGCCCGCCGGCCGCGGCCGGAGCCGCATCGAGTGTGATCGCGGCGGAGTTGTTGGCCAGGTCCGGGTCGAACAGATCTCCCGCGACCGTGGTGGTGACCGCCACGCCCGAACCGCGGACGATGACCGGAAGCTCCATCGCGATCGACGCATCCTCCGCCAGCGGAGCAGGCAGATCACAGCTGAGCGCCGCGGGGCCGACGATCGGAGCCGCCGCGCCGGCCGCCGTGCAGGTCCAGTCACCGAAGGCGAGGCTCGACACCTCGACACCGGCGGGGACGTTCACCGTCACCGCGCCCGGGGCCTCCGTCCCGGCGACATTCGCGACCGTGAACGCGAGCGCGGTCGGGCGATCGATCTGCACGTCCGTGGGCGGCGTCGCGGTGACCGCGAGGTCTGCCGCCTGGATCGCCACGCACACCGGGCTCGGCTCGCTGACCGGCACACCGGTCGCGGCGGTCGCGATCGAGTTGCACGCCAGCGCACCCGCGCCCGGGGTGCCGAGCACGTCGGCCGTGTAGACGAACGATGCCGATGCTCCAGGCGCGAGCGTTCCGTTCACCTCGGCGCGGATCGACGTCGCGCCCGCGATGGCCGGGCTCCAGTCGTCGTCGCAACCGGTCGGTCCACCGGCGAAGACCTCGGCACGACACGGGTTCGTCGACTCGGAGAACAGCAGGTCGATGTTCGCAGCCTTGTCGCTGACGGCGGCCAGCGCTTCCGAGAACTCGGATCCGCGCGGCACCGAAGCGCTGCCGCTGCTGATGCCGGTGTCACCGGGGTGCGGCAGCACGTCGTATGCCACCACGTTCGACAGTGCCGTGCTGCCGTTGTTGCGCAGCGTCACCCGGTACTTGATGTCGTCTGCGACCGGGGACACGGGCACCTTCTGCGCGGAGTCGGCGATCCAGTCGCAGCCATCGGCCGCGGTGTCATCGACCAGACAGATCTCCTTCAGCGTGGTGAGCGCGGCGGACGCACCGACCGTGGTGGAGGCGTTCACCCACGCGAAGCTCTCGGTGACGTCGCCGTCACCGTCGACGTCCGTGCTGTCGACGTGCTTCTGGCGGTTGTCGCCGCCACCCCACGTGGCGGTGTAGCCCGGGAAGGAATGCGTCGCGTCGCCGACCATGCCGTACGCGACCCCGATGCTGCCGGCGGATGCCGCGGCGCCCGGCGTCGCCTGGACCTTCAGGCCCGGCCAGCTGGCGTTCACGCCCCAGTTGGTTCCGGCCGGCCAGGAGACGAGCAGCGAGTCACGGTCCTCACCCGAGATGGTCACCGTGCTGCGGGTGAAGATCGCTCCTGCGGGAGCGCCCGCTTCCAGGCTCCAGGAATCGTCGACGATGTCCCACTGATAGGGCGCGACGAACACGTACTGCGGCTCCAGTGTGGCGTCGTCCTCCATGACGGTGGTGACACCGCCCACCCGGTAGTCGACCGGGACGCCGGCGACCGGGTTGCCCTGGCCGGTCCGCGTCGCCGTCAGTGTCGCGGTGAAGTTGGCCGGTCGCGGCGTGATCAGGATCTCGGACGTCGCCGTTCCGGCATCGATGTCACCCAGCGCGTAGTCGGGATAGGTCATCACTGCGGATGCGGTGTTCGAACGCTCCCAGCCGTCGGCCGGCGCAGACCCGACGGTCTCGTACCGGATGACCCCCCGCCAGTCCGTGCTCTTGGTCTGCGACGACTCATCGAGGTTCGGACCGTCCAGCACCGGGCTGGTGATCACGACCGACGCGATCTCGCGACCTGCCGGTGTGTTGTAGGTGCCGCTGGCAGTGCCCGTGATGCCGTTGTCTAGCTCATACGCGATCGTGCCGTTCGTCGCCACGACCTGGTAGACGCGGATGCCGTCGATCTGGTCCAGACCCTCATCCGTGATCACGGCGACACCGGGAACGTTGGCCCGGTTTCCGACATCCAGGTACCAGGTGTTGCGGACTCCGCTGTCCCAGACGATGTTCGGGACCAGGTTGCGCGTCGACGTCTTCTTCAGCGGGTTGACGGCCGCGAAGGGCTCGCAGTTCGTCGCCTGATGAGTGACGGTCGCGGTCTCTGCCTGCTTGGTCTCGCCGTCGAGGTACGTCACCTGCGCATCGAGAGTCGCTGACACGTCGATCGTGCAGCCTGCGTCGAACATCGCATCCGGGAAGCGCACCGTGACCGTGCGCTCTCGGCTGAAGCCATTCACCGATCCCCAGCCGGGGGCGGCACCGACGCCGCTCTCCGACCAGGTCACCGTGCGCGCGGCCGCGTCGTACGTGCCGTCGTGAGATGCGGCGACGTATTCGACGCCGTCCGGGAGGTGGAAACTCGTCTCGTACGAAGCGGCGCACAGCTTCGCAGGTTCACCGTGGTTGGCGGTAGAGCGGTACCACATGCAGTCCGAGGCCATTCGGAGGTGGTAGTCGTAGTCCACCCCTCCCCGCGCCAGCCCCTGCGGTGCGAAGGCCACGAGGGGCTCCATCGTGTCGATGTGCCAGGTGAGGCTGTCGGATGCCGTCGCCGTGGCTCCCGCATTCGCGGCATCGATCGTCACCGTGTTCGTGATCTGCTGTCCGTCCAGGAAGAAGGACTGCGGCGAGACTCCGACCGGGCGATCCTGCCACCGGTAGCTGACGGTGAAGGACCCGGTCGCTCCGGCCGGGAGGTCGCCGATGGTGACGGTGTGACCGGTCGTGTCGTTGCCGGCGATGCTCGCGCCGGCGGGGAGCGTGGCGCTCCAGTACCGGGCGAACCGGTACTGACCGTACGTGCTGTCCAGCGGCTGCGGTGCGATCGCGATCGTGACGTCTTCACAGGGCGCTGCCGGCCCGCACACGTAGCCGATGTTCAGCGCGAACAGGTCGGTGGGCGTGCTCGTCGCCGGGGTCGCCTTCAGTTCGGTGATCGGCGTGGACAGATCCGTCCCCGAGACGAAGTCGACCGTCGTGCTCACCGTCGCGGGGCCACCGGGCACGGCCGCCATCGCGGCGGAGGGGGCGATGAGCCCCGCGCCGACGATCGCGAACACGGACAGCACGGCGAGCGCGGCACGTCGACCGGCGCGCCGAAGGTGGCGGCGAATGGGGTTCATCATGAAGCTCCTGAGGCCTGAATGACCGGGTCGGCAGCACGCAGACCCGCCAGAAGCGCCCCCTCGGCGCCATCAGACCCTCTGAACGTATCGACGGACATGCACTCTGCATGCTCCCGCCTGCCCGCCCGGCGCAGAATTCACCCCGCCCCTCACCCCGGCGCGCCCTGGGGCCGCCGCTCGCGCGGAGCAGTGCCGACATAATGGATCGGTGCCGACCCGACGCCTCCTCCAGCTCGCCGCGTTCGCGGCGGCCAACGTGCTCATCGTCCTCGCGCTCGCCCCGGCCAACACGGCCGTCGCGCTCCTGAACCCTCTCGTGTACGCCGCCACCGGCAGTCTCACCGTGCTCGTGCCGATGACGGCACGAGTGTGGTCCGGGCTGCCTGGCTCCGCGGTGCTCTGCGCAGCGATCGCCGGCCTGATCTGCGCGCCGTTCTCCCCTCTCGGCTTTCTCGTGCTGTTCGCGCTCGTCCTGCCCGCACTCGTCTTCGACCTCGTGCTGTGGCGTGCACGGCGACCGCGCGGGCCGCAGCTGGTGGGCGCCGCCGCTGCCTCCGGCATCCTGATCTGGGCCATCTCCCTGCCGATCATCGACCCGGCGTTCCTGTCGTCCGCGATCATCGTCCTGCTCGCCGCGATCCGCGTGCTCAGCTACGTCGGACTCGTGCTGGTCGCCCGTGTGCTCTCGCGGCGGCTCGTCCGCGCCGGTGTGCGTCCCCCGGCCGTTCGGGAGGCCGCCTCACTCCGGTGACCCTCCGTCGCCGTCGATCCCCAGCACCGCCATGCGCACCAGCGCCTCGGCCCGGTTCGTCACCCCGAGCTTTCGGTAGGCGCTGCGCAGCTGGGTCTTGACCGTGTTCGGCGAGATGACCAGTGCCGCCGCCAGGTCGGCGTTGCTGTCGTAGAGATGCAGCCGGCCGAGTACGACCCGCTCGCGCTTGGTCAGCTGCGGGTACGAATCGATCATCCGGAACGGGCTCGGCAATGGCGCCAGCAACTGCGTGCGCGCGCGAGTCGCCCGGATCGACTCATCACCGTCCAGCAGCGCCGCCAGCCGCAGCCGGATGTCGTCGGGGATCAGCATCAGCGCACCGTCCTCGCCATGGGCCTCGGCCATGCTCGCCGCACCGAGCACCGCGGCGTGCGCCGCTGACGCGTCCCCCGCAGAGCTGCTCAGCCACGCCAGGAGCAGCAGTCGGGTCCGGACGATACGAGGCTCGTCGGCCGTAGTGAGCACCGACGCCGCCAGATGCGGCGCGGCGGCGACGTGATCATGCTGCAGCAGCGCGAGATGTGCGCTCACGATGCGTCTCCACGGCGACGAGAGCGGCACGGCGTCCAGACGCTTCTGGGCAGCACCGGGACGTCCGGAGGCGCTCAGGCTCAACGCCTCGACGAGGGCGATCACATGATCGTCGCGCGGCGACAGCCGCCCCGCGGCCTGTTCCGAGCGGCGCACTGCGACCGCGGTGTGCCCGGCCTCCTCGGGCCGATCCTCGATCAGCAGAGCGAGGGCTTCAGCAGCTCCGAACAGCACCCGGAACTCCAACGTCGGCAGGTGAGGGCGCAGCGCCTCCAGATGAGTGCGCGCCGCTTCGGTGTCCGCACGACCCAGTTCGCGCAGCATGAGTGCGAGGTGGCGCAGCGAGCCTCGATATCCATCGAGCTCGTCCTGCGGCCACTCGGCCGCCAGGATCACCGCCTCGGCCTGCTCGAGAGCACGGCTGTCGCCTGATGCGGCGGCCATGACGGCTCCCAGCGACGAGGCCATCAGCCCGCCGGGCATCGCCGTCGAGGGAACGCGGTCGACGATCTGCCTCAACTCCGTGAAGGCACCGGCTCGGAAGAAGCTCGTCCCGCACGTCGCCATCAGCGCGTACAACTGGTCGCCGAGAATGCTGTCCTGGCCGAGCCGATCGATCATCGCCATCGCACGGCGTGCGATGACCGCCGAGTCCTTGTCCCGTCCCTGCAGGCGGGCACTGACGGACTCGATCACCGTCATGCTCGCCCGTTCCGGGAGGTTGCGACGGCCACTGCTGTGCGATGCCACGATCGCCGCCGCGAAGTACTCCCTGGCCACCCACCGTGCTCCGCGCGCGTTCTCCTTCAGCGCTCGTGCGGCCGCGAGGATCGGATGGTGCACCGCCGCTCGCACGGGTATCCGCGCGAACGCCTCGTACGGCACCTGGCGGAGCATGTCCGTTCCGCCCCGGACAAGCACCCGCGCCGCGACGTCGTAGTCCCGGGCGAGAAGTGCGTGATGAAGCGCGCCAGGCGTGTCGCCGCGGTTCGAGCGGTGCCGGCTGACGATGCCGTGCAATGACTCCACCCGGGATCTGTCGCCCTGCGCGAGTTGCGCGCGCAGCACCTCACGGACGAACGGCGGGTATCGAAAGCACTCCGCACCGTCGAGCGTGCTTCGGACGACGAGCCCGTCCTGCTCCAGGCGGAGAGCCAGCGCAGCGACGTCGGTGGTCCCGCTCAGCTCGGAGGCCTCGGCCGGTGTGAAGTCCTCGCCGAGACTGGTGCGGCGCATGAAGTCGGACATCTCCCGTCCTGCAGTCGCCTGGTAGCGGAGGACGTGGGCCGTGAGCACTGCGATGGCTCCGTGCGTCGGGTCCTCACCTGCGGCGCGATCGGCTCCGAGCCGAAGGGCCCGCAACAGCAGCGCGTTCCCCTCCGTGAAGCGATAGACCTCCTCCGCTCGCTGCGGGGATTCGCCGGTGAACCTCGCGATCTCGTCGACGCTGAAGCGCAGATCCTCGGGCAGGACGAGCCTGATGTCGAGGGCCAGCGCCTCGACGGGGTCCTCCAGCACAGGCAGGAGCGCACGGGTGCCGATCAGGAAGGACACCTGCGAGAGGCTGCGCGCCACAGCGAGGATGTCGCGGAACACCCCCGGGTCAGCGACGCGGTGCGCGTCGTCCAGGGCGACGACGATCGGCCGGTCGGAGGCGGCGAGCGCGTCGACGGTCCCGTCGATGTCTTCGAGCCGAGAAGCCGCTTCGGCGTCGATCCAGACCACCTCGGCATCCGTCTCATCGGCGAGCTGACGCAGCAGCACCGTCTTTCCCGCCCCACCCGGCCCGCGCACGACCGTGACGGCCGCGAGCGGCAGCAGCGCGTCGTTCAGACGTGGACGGCGGATCGATTCGGACGACAGCCGTGGCGCGCGCCCGACTGCAGAGGCACCGCCAGGAAGATCCATACCTCCATGATGGCCGATGCCGGAATGTCGGGAGGCGCTCTCCCCGTCGCCTATAGCCGCTGCACCTCCGACCTGCAACCCCCTCCCTGCCATCCGTCCGGGCGCGCACCGTGTAGGTGAAGCGTGCAATCGAGACGAAAGGTGCTCCATGACCGACACCACTGACGACCGCAAGAAGGTCGCGGACCTCATCCAGGGCTTTCGGTTCGCGATGTTCACGACGCAGAAGGCCGACGGGAGTCTGGCCTCGCACCCCCTGACGGTTCAGGAGGCGGAGTTCGACGGCGACCTGTGGTTCCTCGTCTCGAAGACGTCGTCGCCGGTCGCCGACCTCGCCTCCGACTCGCAGGCGAACGTCGCGCTGAGCTCCGACAAGGCGTGGGTCTCGCTCTCCGGCACCGCCGGGCTGATCGAAGACCGGCGGAAGGTCGAAGAGCTCTGGAACCCGGTCGTCGAGGCCTGGTTCCCGGAGGGTCCCGATGACCCCGCGGTCGGCGTGCTGAAGTTCACCGCCCACTCGGCGCAGTACTGGGACAGCCCTGGCGGCAAGATCGCCACGGTGTTCAGCTTCGTGAAGTCGAAGATCACAGGCGAGCGATACGACGGCGGCGAGAGCGGCACCGTCCAGCTCTGACGGCTCCGTCCCGGATCCCCAGCCCGGGACGGATCGGGCCCGAAGTCCCCAGCTTCGGACCCACGGAAAGGCCCGGGCCGGCATCCAGCCGGCCCGGGCACACGCTTGCCCGACCGATCACACCGCCGCAGCGGCATCCATCCGGTTCAACGCCGCGATCACCTGGGCCTGATCTCCGCGGGCCTCGCCGTAGCGGAGGAACTTCACCCGATCGACGAGGATCTCATCGGCATCCGGCTGCGATTGGATCAGGCCCATCGCCTCGTCGATGAACTCGTCCAACGGCATCGCGGACGGGTCGTCCTGATGTCCCGGCATCAGATCGGTCTGCACCGACGGCGGCACGAGCTCCACCATCCGCACGCCGGTTCCCGCGAGCTGCAGCCGCAGGGTCTCGCTGAGCATGTGGATGGCCGCCTTCGTCGCGTTGTACGTGGGCGTCACACGCAGCGGCGCGAACGCCAGCCCCGACGACACCGTCATGATCGTGGCGTCCGGTCGCATCATCAGGTGATCGAGGAACGCGGAGATCAGCCGGATCGGTCCGAGCAGGTTGGTGATCACCGTGGTCTCAGCGGACTCCAGCACGCTGGCCGGAGAGGTCCAGTCCTCCGCGCGCATGATGCCCGCCATGGGGATGAGGACGTTCAGGTCGGGGTGCCGCGCGATGACCGCTTCGGCCGCTTCGGTGATGGAGCGAGCGTCGGACGTGTCGATCCGGACGGTGTCGATGCCCGGATGCAGAGCCGCGATCTGCTCGAGCAGCTCGGTGCGGCGACCGCCGACGATCACCTGGTTGCCGGCATCGCGCAGGCGCAGGGCGAGGGCCAGGCCGATGCCGCTGGTCGCGCCGGGGATGAAGATGGTGTTTCCGTTGATTCGCATGGGTCGAGTGTCGGCCGGCCCACGCGCGCCCGGCAGAGTGCGCTCATCGGGGGATCGACGATCCCTGGATGCCGCGGCGCCGCGGGCGCATCATGGATGCATGGACCGTCAAGCACTCGCCGATTTCCTGCGCCGCCACCGCGAGCAGCTGCAGCCCGGCGACGTCGGACTGTCCACCGGCCTCCGCAGGAGGGCCCCTGGTCTGCGGCGCGAGGAGGTCGCGCAACTGGCCCTGATGTCCACCGACTACTACACCCGCCTCGAGCAGCAGCGCGGCCCGCAGCCGAGCACCCAGATGCTCGCCTCGATCGCCCGCGCACTGCGCCTCTCCGCGGACGAACGCGATTACCTGTACCGCGTCTCCGGGCACGCGGTGCCCGATCGCATCGCCGCCTCCGAGCACGTCGCGCCCGCGCTGCAGCGCGTGTTCGATCGCCTGACCGACACCCCCGCCCTGATCATCTCGATCCTCGGCGAGACACTGCTGCAGAACGTCCTGGCCGCCACGCTCCTGGGCGACCACGTCGGCGCGGCGGGCCTGGAGCGGTACGAGCCCTACCGCTGGTTCCTTCACCCCGACGAGGCCCGATCCCACTATCCGCCCGAGGACCACGAGCGCAACAGCCGCGCACAGGTCGCCGGCCTGCGCGCGGCCTACGCCACTACGGGGGCACGATCGCAGGCAGGCGTCCTGGTGGCGGAGCTCACCCGGCGGAGCGCCGAGTTCCGCGAGCTGTGGGAACGGCAGGAGGTCGCTCAGCGCTTCGCCGATCACAAGACGCTGCTGCATCCGGAGGTCGGCGCGATCGAGGTGGACTGCCAGGTGCTGTTCACCGAGGACCGCGGGCAGGCGCTGCTGGTGCTGACTCCCGCGCCGCGCAGCGAGTCCGAGGAGAAGATCCGGCTGCTGAGCGTGCTCGGCGGGCAGCGCTTCAGCGCGCCGGCCGACCGGCGCTGAGGGGGATGTTCCGGGAACAGCCCGGCGGCGAGCGCCGCACAAGCAGACGTGAGGGCCCGCCCCGGATCGCTCCGGGACGGAGCCCTCACGAGGTCATGCCGACTCAGACGCTGCGGCGCTTCCAGAGGAGCGCACCGGCTCCCGCGATGAGCAGCGCGAGCGCCGTACCTGCAAGGCCGATCGGCAGCGAGCCGCCGGTCTTCGCCAGATCGTTCACGCCTGGAGTGCCCGGGTGCGCGGGGTCGACCGGCTGCTCGGGACCGACCGGGTCGATCGGGTCGATCGGGTCGATCGGGTCGATCGGGTCGATCGGGTCGATCGGGTCGACCTGCTCGCGCACGATCACTCCGGCATCCCACGTCGGATCGATGCCCTCCGTCGCGACGACATCCGCCCACGCGTACTCGTGCGTCAGATGGACGTTGTCCTCGCCCAGCACGATCGTCTGCGTCAGCCCCGTCTGCACACCGGCATCCGAGTCCACGACGTCGTCATCGCCGGCATCCGCCTGCGTGAAGGTGTAGAGCTTCTGCTGCTGCGCCGTGAGGGTGAACTTCACGCGGTACTCGCCCGCAGGCAGCTCGTCGAACAGGTAGCGGCCGTACTCGTCGGTGGTCGTGGTCGCGATGACCTCGCCGTCCTTGAGAAGCTCGACGGTCACGCCGGGCAGAACCTGCTCGTCGTCGTCCTGCCTGCCGTCCTTGTTCGCGTCGATCCAGGTCACGTCGCCGACGGCGTACGTCTTCTCGGGCTCGATGGTCTCACCGGGGGTGTTGTACAGCACGACGTCGGCCGAAGCTCCGGTCGCAGCCACGGCGATGCGACTCAGTTCGGTCGCCTTGAGGTACCCGGCCGGAGCGACGTCCTCGCGCAGCCAGTAGGTGCCTGCGGTCTTCACCGTCGGGGTCGCGCCGTCCGCGGTCAGGATCCTGCCGTCGACGACCCTCAGGTCACTCAGCACGACCGTCTGCTGGTCGTCGGCCAGCACCGAGAACCGGGCAGCCCGATCGGTGATCAGCTTCGCACCGTCGGTGCTGTCGCGCTTGAGTAGGCTGAGGGGGTACTCGTTGGTCGGGGTGATCGTGGCACCGGCAGCGCCGATGACGTTCGTGATGCCGACGTTCGCCTGGTAGTCCGTAACGCGCACCTTGAAATACAGCGAGACGGTGGAGTCCCTGACGAGCTGGCCGCGCTCGAGCGTGACCGTATGGGCCGCCGCGTCATAACCGGCGGTGATGTTCGAACCGGGGACCTGGTAGGTGTCACCTGCGGTGACCGCACCGGAGTTCACCTCGTCCGGGGCGACCCAGCCGAGGAACTCGACGCCGTCGGGAAGCACGTCGACGACGTCCTCAACCATGTTCGTGAACGTGCCGTGGGGCATCAGGTCGACGCGGTAGATGAAGTCGCTCTGGGTGAGGCCTCCCTCCGCATCCATCTCCACACGCAGGTTTCCGGTGAACTGGTCGTTGACTGCGTCGTAGACCCGCTTCTGCACCTCCATCTCGTTGCCGAAGCTGGTCGCGCGCGTGCTCGTGCCCGAGGTGTATACGATCTCCTGACCGGCACCCTCGTACCGCGCGGTGTTCTCGACGTCGATGGTCTGCTTGCCCTGCAGCACGTGCGTGGGCAGAGCGACGGTCACGGTCCAGCGACCCGTCAGGGGCTTGTCGGCGGATGCTCCCCAGCTCGCGTCCCTCGGGAATGCGGCGTTGGGAGCGAGCACGAGGTCGCCCTGCTCGTTGATCGACACGTCGAAGGTGTCGCCGTCAAGCGGGTAGTTCCAGTCGTACGTACCGTGGATCGACGCCTTGATGACCGGCAGCGTCTGCTCGGTCACATCGAACACGGTGTGGTCGATCACGTCGATGACGCGCGAGGTCGCGGCGTCCCCGACGCCGGCACCCACGGTGAACGTGTAGGGGATCGTCGTCGACGTACCCGAGGTCAGCGTGATCGTGCCGCCGGGGGTCGTCTTGGCGAACTTCGCCGGGTCGTCGACGCCGCTACTGGTGTCCTTCGGCACGGTGATGGTCGTCGCAGCCGTCTTGGTCTCGTAGCGGCCGTCGGCGTAGACGAAGTAGGCGTTGTTGGTGGCCCGGTAGTGGCTCTGGTACTGGTTGTCGCCGTTCATGGACTGCGGCAGGGCGGCGATGGTCGCGGCTGCGGTGAGCGTGTACGCCTTGGCGGTGTCCTTGCCCAGGTTCACGAACAGATTCTGCCCGGAGATGGCATACGTGTACGCGTACTCGTCAGCGGCGATGGCCTGCTCGATATCGCCGGTGAGGCCCTCCGCCGCCGTGAGCGCGACCGTCGCGCCGGTCTGGTCCACGAGAGCCAGGAAGTCGCCGCCGTCGGCGTCCCACTCGGCCTCCGCCGGCAGGGCGTCGCGCACGACGACGTTGCGGGTCAACGCGAACGGACCCTCGGCGAAGTCGGCGAAGACGCGCAGATCGGCGCTCAGTGTGTACGCGACGGGGATGGACTCCTCGAGAGCGGCTCCCGCGGCGAGCTGCTGTTCGAGGGTGACTGCTGAGGGGTTGACGGTCTTGCCGAATGCGGTGCCGGTGCCCGGACGGTCCGCGCCCTTGACGCTGCCGCGCACCTCAGTGCGCGCGGAGTGCTGCTGGCCGTTCACGTCGACCTGGTTCGTGAGGGCCACCGTGTAGGAGCCGCCGTTGACCTTGTCGACCCGGTCGTACGCGGCCTGCAGCTCATCGCGCAGAGCGGCGAGCGCGGCAGCATCCGCGATCCTCGCCTGGTAGGTGAACGTGTACGTCGAGTTCGCCTCCGCGCTGAAGAAGTGGGTGAAGCTGGCGCCGGAGATGCTCGGCAGGCCGCTGAGCGCGGTCGTCACCGGATTGAGGTCGTCGGCGTCGCGCACGACCTTGCTTCCGCTCAGCGATCCCGGCACGAACGTGAGGTGCGCGCCGAGCGTGTCAGCGATGGTGACCTCGCGCGCCGCCTTGCTGGCGACGGTGACGGTGTACGGCAGGACGACGTCCAGCGCGCTCTCGTCGATGACGACCGTGCCGTCGACGACGGTGTGCGGGATGGATGCTGCGCCAACCCTCTTGTTCGACCAGGTCGTCGTGGCCTGCGGCGACTCGCCGGGTTCGGTGACGATCACGCGATGGGTGGTGGGCGCTCCGTCCACATTCCAGACCAGGTCGCGCACGCCGGACTCCGTGATTTCGTCGACTGTGAACCTCAGGTCGAGGACGCCCTGGTTGACGTCGCTGGGGAACGGGTTCTTGAACGTCACCACGAGCTGACCCGCGTCGTTGACCACGAGCGATTCGACCGCCTTGTTCCCGGCGGGGACGACCAGCGCCGCGTCGGGGATCGTGATCCCATAGGGCAGGCCGATGGAGACGGCGGCGCCGTCATCCATGCTCCCGTACCCGAGCTGGAAGTCGTACGTGCCGCCCTCGGTCAAGACGGGCATGCCGTTGTGGCTGCCGCTGGTCGACGGCGGATACACCGTCACCGAGCCGCCGGCGGCGAACGCCGGTGCGCTCACGCCTCCGACCGAGAGCATGGCGACGAGGATGCCGGCCAGCCAATGCATGAAAGTGCGCGCGCGGTGGCGCGGCGCAGTGTGTTCGAACATGGTTCTCCCAGAGCAAGCGAAAGGGACACGCGTGGATTCGCGCGTCCCTGCGTCGGCGTCGCGGTCGCGACGCTCAGGCGACTACGCCGGATTCGGGTCCGAGGCGGTCACTGCGAGAGCTGAAATGCTCCCTGCACCTGATGAGACGACGTGGGACCCGTTTCATTACGCACTTGGCCGAATTCTTCTCGTGCGGGCGCCGCAGGTCGGGAACTGCACGCAGCAGGGCGCTGAGCAAACCGGACCACAAGAGGTCCGTCGTCTAGTGCCCGATAGACTGGTCTCGCCCCGCTTCTCCCCTCTTCCCTGGAGCCCGCGTGTCCGCCGCATCCTCTGCCCCCACCCACGTTCCCGACTCCGTCGAGAACGCCCTCGCGACACCCGAGAAGGAGCAGCCCTACGCGGCGCTCGGACTCAAGGACGACGAGTACGCCCGCATCCGCGAGATCCTCGGCCGCCGCCCCACCTCGGGCGAGCTGGCGATGTACTCGGTGATGTGGTCGGAGCACTGCTCGTACAAGTCGTCGAAGAACTACCTGCGCCGGTTCGGCCAGAAGGTCTCCGAGGAGATGAAGGAACGGCTCATGGTCGGCATGGGCCAGAACGCCGGCGTCGTCGACGTGGGCGAGGGCTGGGCGGTCACCTTCAAGGCCGAGTCGCACAACCACCCCTCCTTCATCGAGCCGTTCCAGGGCGCCGCGACCGGCGTGGGCGGCATCGTCCGCGACATCATCTCCATGGGCGCGCGCCCCGTCGCCGTGATGGACGCGCTGCGCTTCGGCGCGATCGACCACCCCGACACCCCCCGCGTGGTGCACGGCGTCACCGCCGGCATCAGTTTCTACGGCAACTGCCTGGGCCTGCCGAACATCGGCGGCGAGACCGTCTTCGACGCCGTCTACCAGGCCAACCCGCTCGTGAACGCGCTCGCGGTCGGCGTCCTCCGCCACGAGGACCTCAAGCTCGCGAACGCCACCGGCGTCGGCAACAAGGTCGTCCTGTTCGGCGCACGCACGGGCGGCGACGGCATCGGCGGCGCCAGCATCCTGGCATCCGACACCTTCGCCGACGGCGGACCGACCAAGCGCCCCGCCGTGCAGGTCGGCGACCCGTTCGCCGAGAAGGTGCTCATCGAGTGCTGTCTGGAGCTGTACCGCGACGAGCTGGTCGAAGCCATCCAGGACCTCGGCGCCGCCGGCATCTCCTGCGCCACGTCCGAGCTGGCCGCCAACGGCAACAGCGGCATGAAGGTCTCGCTGGACAACGTGCTGCTGCGCGACCCCACACTCACGGCCGAGGAGATCCTCATGTCGGAGTCCCAGGAGCGGATGATGGCGATCGTCGCCCCCGAGAAGCTCGACGCCTTCATGGCCGTGGTGGACAAGTGGGAGGTCGAGACGAGCGTGCTCGGCGAGGTCACCGGCGACGGACGCCTCGTCATCGACTGGCAGGGCGAGCGCATCGTCGACGTCGACCCGTCGACGGTCGCGGTCGACGGCCCGGTCTACGACCGCCCGGTCGCCTACCCGACGTGGCTCGACGCACTGCAAGCGGATGCCGCGGAGCTGCTGCCCCGCTCGAACGACCCGGCCGTGCTGCGCGAGCAGTTCCTGGCGCTGCTGGGCTCGCCGAACCTGGCCGACACGAGCTGGATCACCAACCAGTACGACTACTACGTCGGCGGCAACACGGCACTGGCCTTCCCCGATGACGCCGGCATGATCCGGGTCGACGAGGAGTCCGGTCTGGGCTTCGCGATCGCCACCGATGCCAACGGCCGCTACTCCCAGCTCGACCCCTACGCGGGCGCGCAGCTGGCCCTCGCCGAGGCGTACCGCAACGTCGCCGTCACCGGCGCCGAGCCCACGGCGATCACCGACTGCCTGAACTTCGGTTCCCCCGAGAACCCCGAGGTCATGTGGCAGTTCGGGCAGACCGTCGACGGCCTGGCCGACGGATGCTACGAGCTGGGCACCCCGGTGACCGGCGGCAACGTGTCGTTCTACAACCAGACCGGCGACGTGCCGATCCACCCCACCCCGCTGGTGGGCGTGATGGGCATCATCGAGGACGTCTCCCGCCGCATCCCGTCGGGCTGGCAGGACGAGGGGCAGAACATCTATCTGCTCGGCACCACGGCCACCGAGCTGTCGGGTTCGGCCTGGGCGGATGTCGTGCACGATCACCTGGGCGGCCTGCCGCCGACCGTGGACCTCGCCGGCGAGAAGCGTCTGGCAGGACTGCTCGCCGCCGCCCGCGACGAGTGGCTGATCTCCTCCGCCCACGACCTGTCCGAGGGCGGCCTGGGTCAGGCTCTCGCCGAGGGCGCCATGCGCTTCGGCCTCGGCGCCCGCGTGTGGCTGACCGAGCTCATGGAGCGCGACGGGGTGGATGCCGCGTCCGCGCTGTTCTCCGAGTCGGCGGGCCGCGTGATCGTGACCGTCCCGCGTGAGGACGACGTGAAGTTCCGCGGCCTCTGCGAGGGTCGCGACTACCCGGTGCTGCGCATCGGAGTCACCGACTCGGAGCCCGCACTCGAGGTGCAGGACGTCTTCACCATCACCGTCGACGAGCTGCGCGAGACCTCGCGTGCCACCCTGCCTGCCGTCTTCGGTCCGACGGTCGCCGAGCCGGCTGCGACGTCGGCGTGAGGAGCACCACGAGGTTCACGCTGCTCTTTTCTGCTCGTGTTGCGGATATCTGCGCCGCGTGAGCAGAATTCAGCAGCGCGAACCGTCACGGATGCAGAAAAGGACAGCGCGGACAGCGATGAGCAGCACGAATGATCGACCGATGGACGCCGACGATGAGTACGGCGACTTCGGCGAGCGACGCAATCGCCGCATCCGCATGGTCGCCTGGGTCACGATCGTCGCTCTGATCGTCGGCGGCGGCGGCGCGAGCCTGGCCACACTGCTCTTCGGGTAGGCGCATCCGCGCGGCCTGCAAGTAAGCGCGCCGGTGCCGCGCCTTCCGTAACGTACGGAATAAATGCATAACTAGTCATGTTTCGTCGTGGGGGGCCCGGCCTGGGTCTCTCCATCGACCCCGTGAAAGGGAACCTCGACACATGACAAGAATCGGGATCATCCTCGGCAGCACTCGCCCCGGACGCAACGGCGAAGCCGTCGCTCACTGGATCAACGACAGGGCCCAGCGGCGGGAGGCGGCCGAGTACGAACTCATCGACCTCGCCGACTTCGAGCTGCCTCACCTCGATGAGCCTGTGCCTGCCGCCATGGGGCAATATGCGCACGAGCACACCAAGAAGTGGGCGCAGACGATCGAGCGCTTCGACGGCTACATCCTCGTGACGCCCGAGTACAACCACTCCACGTCGGGCGCGCTCAAGAACGCGATCGATTTCGTCGGCTCGGAGTGGGCCGACAAGGCGGCGGGGTTCGTCGGCTACGGCGTCTACGGCGGGGTTCGCGCGATCGAACACCTTCGGCTGGTGTTCTCGCAGCTCCAGGTCGCCACGGTGAGCGCGGCGGCGACGTTCAACCTCATCACGGACTTCGAGAACATGAGCACGTTCCGTCCTGCCGACTACCACGAGGCATCCGTGTCTGCGCTCTTCGACCAGGTGGAGGCCTGGTCCGAGGCGCTCGCGTCCGTGCGCGCGCAGCGGTCGGACGAAGAACTGGCCGCGTAACCGAGCTCTTCCGGTGACCCCTGGCCCTTGGGTCAGGGGTCACTGTCGTCCTGTGGTCCGACGAATCGCCCTGGCGGGAACGGCGGTCGCCTTCACGAGCCTCTCTCGGCGCGGGTGCCCTGACACCGCAGCGGAGGGCTCGTCGCCCCGGGGCGGGATCACGGATGCGGCAGCCTCCGAGGAAGTGCGTGAGCTGCCCAGGCACGGCAATCACCGGGTGATGGCATCACCACCGCGGAGCGCCTCGGAGCGGTAGGTTGTCAGGAGTCTCACTGTTCCGGGGCGCCGGTGCGACGGATCAACGAGATCTTCGACGGGAGTGTGACGGTGACCTCACGAAGCCGCCTCGCCAACGAGGCCTGGGAGGCGTATTTCCGCACCCAGGCGACGTTGGTGCGAGAGTTCGCCGAAGCAGATATATGGCGGGGACTGCAGTCGACCGAGTACGCCGTGATGCTCGCCCTCGCGGGCGAGCCGGAGGGACTGCGCATCACCCAGCTCGGCGAGGATGTGCTCATCACGCAGGCCGGCATGTCCCGCCTGATCCTGCGGCTCGAGAAGCGCGGCATCGTGCAGCGCGTCGCGGATACCGCGGATGGGCGCGCGCAGCGGGTCCGATTGACCTCCAGTGGTCTCGCCCTCCAGCGGCAGGTGGGGCGTGATGTCGCCCGGCGCATCACGACGGTGATGACGCGCGCACTCGACGACACCCAGCTCGTCGCCCTTCGGGACCTCAGTCTCACCATGCTTGCGCACGCGCCGGGCCCCGCTGCAGAGGTGCAGCAGCGCATCCTGGCGAAGGGGAGGCGCTAGCCGCGTCCGCACGGTTCGGCATGCCGGGAACCGCTCGAGTGACGTGATCGGTTCAGGCTGCGCCTGATCGCGAAGCGCAATCCGCCGCAGCCATTCCGCTGATGCGACCGCCTGCACCCCGCAAGTCACGACAAGATGTGGCGACGTCCCGCCGTCCGAGATGATCTGCGCGGCTCGACCATGGCATCCACGATGCGTCTCATCCAGGCAGTCCTCGGCGATCATCTCCCGCACACGCGCGAGGAATGCGGGCCGTCGGTGTCGAGGATGGTGCGCAGTTCGCTGAGCGCCTGATCACGCTCGATGGACAGGGCATATCCGCGGCCGGCGGCTCCGCCGCGACCGAACGGATCATCCGGTCGAAGTGGAATCGCGAGAAGCCGATCCGGGATGCGAGCTCGTCGCCTGCTCGATCGCTCTTGCGGAGATTTCGCGCAGCGTCTGGGCGGGTGGTCTCGGGCGGGGTTCCGGTGGGCGCCTTCGCCGTAGGCTGGGCGCATGGCCCGTCGCAAGCGCCCGTTCCTCACCACCGCCGTCGTGCTGTGGGCGGCCGCCGTCATGCTGGTCGCGCCCGCCGTCGGTCAGCTGTTCAACGGCATCCCGCTGAACCAGGGCGTCGCGCCGATCGGCTTGACGCTCGGGCCGCTGCTCGCGATCGCCGGGATCCTGCTGTTCCTCGTGAAGAAGCCGGAGCCCCAGCGGCCTCCCGAGCCGCTGGACTGACACCGGCACGGGTTCGCTGCGACGTCCGCCTCCCGCGAGGTCGTCATCAACCTGCCCTCCCGCCGAGAGGTCGATCTGGTCGACCGGCTGGCTCTCACCACCGGCCGGACGAACGTGTCGGACCGCAAGTACGCCGCCGGCTATCGCACCGTGCAGGACAAGTTCGCGCACGCGGGCGCGACGCTGCTCGCATCCGAGACCGTCGCACCACCGCGGGTCGCCGAGCTGCCCGTGCATCTGGAAGGGGTGGTCTGCGCGGTGCATCCGCTGGATGGGGTCGCCGATCCCGCGCTGGCGGACTGCCTCTCCGTCGAGGTCGCCATCACGCGCGTCCATGTCCGCGAATCACTGCGCCTCATCGGCCACCACAACCGCATCGACCCGGAGCGCTGGCAGCCCCTGATCCTCAGCTTCCAGCGCTTCTTCGGGCTCGGCGAAGAGGCCATGCCCTCACGCCTCGCCTCGATCGACGAGGAGTGGTACCGGAGCTGAGCCCGCCGCGCTCGGAGTAAGGCGGTCCCCGCTCCGGCAGGCGCCGCTCAGGCGGTGTCCGACTTCCGACCGCCGGCCTCGAGCACGTCGCCCGCAGGCAGCTCCTGGTGGCCGCCGAACTGCAGGCGCATCGCCGAGAGCACCTGGTTCGCGAACTGGTCCTCGTCGCGCGACGCGAAGCGCTCGAACAACGACGCGGCGAGCACAGGCACAGGCACGCCGACGTCGATGGCGGCCTTCACGGTCCACCGGCCCTCACCGGAGTCGGACACGCGACCGGCGAGGCCGTCGAGGGTGGGGTTCTGGTTCAGCGCGGTGGCGGTGAGGTCGAGCAGCCACGACGAGATCACCGACCCGCGACGCCACAGCTCGGACACGGCAGCCGTGTCGATCGGGAACTGATAGAACTCCGGCTCCTCCATCGGAGCGATCTCAGCGGAGTGCTCAGCCTCCCGCACGCCGGCATCCGCGTTGTTGAGGATGTTCAGGCCCTCGGCGATCGCCGCCATGATGCCGTACTCGATGCCGTTGTGCACCATCTTCACGAAGTGCCCCGAGCCCGAAGGGCCGCAGTGCAGGTAGCCCTGCTCCTCGGGAGCCAGGTCGCCGGTGCGTCCTGGGGTACGCTCGATCTCGCCCACGCCGGGGGCGATGGTCTTCAGCAGCGGTTCGATGTGTCTGACAGCCGCGTCGGATCCGCCGACCATCAGGCAGTATCCGCGGTCCAGGCCGAAGACGCCGCCGCTGGTGCCGGCGTCGACGTATTCGATGCCCTTCTCGCGCATCGCCTTCGCACGCCGCACGTCGTCGCGGTAGTTCGAGTTCCCGCCGTCGATGATGATGTCACCCGGTTCGAGCACCTCGGCCACCTGCTCGGCGACCTTCCCGGTCAGAGACGCGGGAACCATCAGCCACACCACACGCGGGGTCTGCAGCTTCGCGGCGAAGTCCTTGAGATCCGATGCCCCCGTCGCCCCCTCCTCTGAGAGCGCCTTCACGGCATCCTGATTCACGTCGTAGGCGACGCAATCGTGTCCGTCTCGCATCAGCCGCCGCACGATGTTCGCGCCCATCCGGCCGAGTCCGATCATTCCCAGTTGCATCGCTTCTCCTTGCTTCCGCATCGTGAACGTCCTCCACTCAGTATGCGCGGCAAGCAGGCACCCAGGGGCTGTCCCGGTCGAGCACGTAGGGTGTGGGCATGACCGGGATCAGTCGTGAGATGCTCGCCGAGCGGAGGGCGGATGCCGTCGCGCGCGCCGACTCCGCCGCATCCGCCCTGGCCGAGCTCGTCCACGACCGGCAGGGTTCGAACGACGACGACGAGCATGACCCCGAGGGCGTGACGCTGTCGTCGGAGTGGTCCCGCCTCTCGGCGCTGTCGGATGCCGCGGCCGACGAGGTGCGTCGTTTCGACGACGCCCTGATGCGGTGGGATGCCGGAACGTACGGCGTCTGCGCGTCGTGCGGCAAGCCCATCCCGGCGGGCCGCCTGGAGGTGCGGCCGTTCGCGGAGCTGTGCGTGCCGTGCGCGGAGAAGAGCTGACGTCTCCCGATCCGGCAGGATGGACCTCATGACCTCCGACGCAACCGCCCTGCGCACACTTCTCGACAGCGGCACGCCACTGAACTGGGTTCTCACCGGCGACTCGATCACCCACGGGATGGTCCACACTCAGGGCGGACGCAACTACGTCGAGCACATGCATGCGCTCATCCGCGGCGACCTGGATCGCGTTCAGGATGCCGTGATCAACACGGCGATCGGCGGATGGCGGCTGGACCAGCTGCTCGCCGACTTCGACCGCCGCGTCGCCACCTGGCGCCCGCACGTCGTCACCCTGATGATCGGCACGAACGACTGCGTCTCCGCTGCAGGGGCGCCCCTGATCGAGCCCGCTCAGTTCGCCGCATCCGTCACCGACTTCGTCGCGCGCGTGCGCGAGCTCGACGCCATCCCGGTGCTGCAGACCCCGCCCACGATCGATCCGCGGAACGCGCCCGAGCGCGCCCGGATCGTCGAGTTCGCCCAGGCCATCCGCGACGTCGCCGCCGCGCAGGGCGCACTCCTCGTCGACCAGTACGCCCGCTTCGCGGAGTTCAACCACGCCCGCCAGGGAGAGGTGGCCTGGGGGCTGCTGAACGACCCGTTCCACCCCGGCGCGACCGGGCATGCCCTGATGGCGCTCGCTCTCGCGGAGGCTCTCGATCTCGCCCCCGCGCCCGATCGTGATCGCGTGCTGCCGGTGCTGCGGGCCCAGGTGAACGCCGCGCGCTGAACCGGCCGGGAGTGCGTCGCTCAGGCACCGGCGCGGATCGAGCGCGCGGTCATTAGGCTGGCACCATCATGGATCCCGAGTTCTGGAACTTCGCCCGCGACTACTGGTGGCTGATCTTCCCCATCATGGGCGTCGCCGGCGGCATCGCCCAGAAGTGGGAACGCAGCGCGAGCCGTCGCCACAAGCGACGCCTGGAGACGCTGCAGTTGAAGGCGCAGATCAAGACCGCCGAGATCCGGGCCCGGGGCATCGGCAGCATCGCGACGTCGCCGGTGGCGCAGAAGGCCGCGCAACCGGCATCCGTCCCTTCGAACGAGCTGCTCGAGCGCCTGTTCGCGGAGCACGACGAGATCACCGCGCGCTGGCTCGACTACGAGCTCGACGTCGCCAAGCTCATCGCCTTTCCCGCCATGAGCGACGGCCGCCAACCGCTGACCGCGGCGTTCCTGCGGGCGAAGAAGACGGCGGATGCGCTGCGCCCGGCGTCCGCGGACTCCAAGGTCACCGAGCAGCGCGTGACGGAGTACCTGGACGCTGTCGGCAACTACGCGGTCGCTTTCGAGGTCGCCGAGCGCGACGCCCGCAGGCTGCGCGACTCGTCGTTCAGCCCCGACGAGCGCAAGCGCCTCGACCGCGCCCAGCACATGCTGAAGGTCGCACTGGACGAGTCGGCCACCCGCGCCGAACGACAGGTCGCGTACAAGCGCGTGCGCGATGAGCTGGAGGGCCTCCTCCTGTTATCCGACGAGGCCGTGCAGGTGCTGGAGAAGAAGGTCGCCGGCGAGCTGTCGGCCGGTCCTGCCGCTGCACCTGTTCCGCCGCCGGCCCCCGAGCCCGAGCGGAAGCCGCTGCAGCGCGACGACCCGCAGGCCTGAACCGTCCCGGGTCCAGGACGAACGCCGTTCTGAACGACGCTGGCGCGCACTGCATCCGTCAAGTGGATGCTGGCGCTCTGCATCCAGGAGTCAGACCACTATCGCACGTGTGAGGGCGGCGAGGCCGCTGCGGATGCGGTCGGGTTCGTCGCGCAGGTACTCGATGAGGTCACTGCGGACGGCAGCCAGCAATGCGTGTGCCAGGAAGGGCGCGTCGTGGGGCCCTCGTACCTCCGTGACGATGCCAGCCAGGTGCGCGTGCCACGGGTCGTACATGACGGTGGCATACGGGCTGCCATTGCCGGCGTTCTCGAGCGCGAGCATCAAGGCCCGGTTCTGCGTCTTGAAGGTCAGCAGGGCGTCGAGCGCGCTCAGGGCGCGTTCGGCAGGGGTTGCCGCCTCGGCGGCCATCTGGGCGGTGAAGTCGGCGAACAGGCTCGCGTTGCGCTGTTCCACCAGGGCCAGGATCAGGCCGAGCCGGTCACCGAAGCCTCTGAACAGGGTGCCCTTGCCGACCCCGGCGGCGGCGGCGATGTCGTTCATCGAGACCCGCTCCGGATCGTCCGCGGCGTCGAAGAGCCGGGCCGCCGCCTCCAGCACCATTGCCCGGTTGCGCACCGCGTCCACCCGCTGCTTGCGCTCGTGTTCCATGCCCGCCTCCCGCGCTGCTTGCATCCGGACCAGCGGTCCGTATAGTCTAAGTGGACCGATGGTCCGAATCATCGTACCGTGCGGTCGTCGCGACGACGGCCGCCCTCACCAAGGAGTACCACCATGTCAGATACCCAGGATGCCACCACTGCCGACCGGCGCCGCGCCGCCCAGGACGTCTTCCGTCGCCACCTCGAACTGCTGTCCGCCGGCCGCGTGCAGGAGTGGGTCGAGTTGTGGGCCGACGACGGAACCATCGAGCACCCGTTCGCACCGGACGGCGTGCGCTCGCACGCCAGCGGCAAGAGCGACATGTTCGACTACATCAAGCACTTCCCCGAGGTCTTCTCCGTCACCTTCACCGAACCGCAGTTCCACGAGACGACGGACCCGGACTTGGTCATCGCCGAGTTCCGGGCGGAGGGAATCGCGATTCCCACCGGCAACCGCTACGACCAGCAGTACATCAATGTCGTCCGCACCAAGGACGGGAAGCTCGTGCACTACCTCGACTTCTGGAACCCGCTGGTCGCCCTCTCCGCGATGGGCCAGGACCTGACCACGGCCTTCTTCGACTGACGGCTCCGCAGCGCCGCCGGCCGGGGTCCCCGGGACGACAACCGGCCGGCTGCGGCAGCACACCGGCGACAGCGGAGCCGAAGGGTGCGCCGGCGATCATGGATCGCCGGCGCACCCTTGTCGCCTGACCCGACCCGCACGAATTCAGGACGGATGCGGTTCTGAAGGACGCCGGCCCGCCAGGCGTCCTTCAGAAGTGCCGACATCCTTCAGAAGTGGGTGCGCTGCGTCATAGGCTCGGCACCATGGACAGCGCACCGCGGATCGGGATCGTCGGCGCGGGAGGCATCGCCCCGCCGCACATCGAGGGCTGGCTCGCGCTGGGTGCCGAGCTCGGCATCCTGCGTCGCACCGGAGCGGATGCTCTCGCCGAGCGATACGGCATCCGGATCCTCGACACGCTCGACCAGCTCCTGGACGAATCCGACATCGTCGACATCGTCAGCCCGACCGCCACGCATCCCGACGTCGCGCGGGCCGCGTTCGCGCGGGGCCGGCACGTGGTGTGCGAGAAGCCGCTCGCGGTCACGGCTCCCGAGGCGCAAGCGATGGCGGATGCGGCCCGCGTCGCCGGCGTGCGGCTCTTCCCCGCGCACGTCGTGCGCTATTTCGACGGCTACCTGCGGCTGCACGATCGGCGGGAGACCGTGGGGCGGATGCTGGAGCTCACGTTCCGCCGGACGGTCGCAGCCCCCTCGGCGGCGTGGTTCTACTCGCAGCAGCTCGGCGGCGGGCTGATCCGCGACCTGATGATCCACGATCTCGATCAGGCGCTCTGGCTGGCGGGACCCGTGGCCGAGGTGTCCGCCACGCAGGATCCGCCCGGTGATCCTGACACGGGAGCCACCCCGCAGCCGCCGGTCTCCGCACACGTGACCCTCACCCACGCCAACGGCGCGATCAGCCATGTGCGCGCGGACTGGTCCGAGCCGGGAACGCCGTTCCGCTCGCAGGCCGAGATCGCGGGATCGGATGGCGTGCTGCGGTTCGACACCGACGAGCTGGACGGCGGCACGCGCGAGGGCTATCTGCCACCGGCATCCGGCCCCGACCCGTACCAGGCTCAGCTCGCCGACTTCCTCGATGCGACCCGCACCGGACGCGACGCCCGCATCACGCCGGAGGACGGCGTGGCGGCCGTCGCGCTCGTGGATGCCGCATACGCGTCGCTCGCCTCCGGGCATCCGGTGGTGCTCTGACCGTCCTTCCCGCGATCCTGCCTGAAGGACGGATGCGCTTCTGAAGGAGAATCCAGCGCGCTGCGTCCTCGAGACCGGCGGACATCCTTCAGGCCCGCAGCGCCACCGGACGCACCAGCACCTGCCGCCGATCGCGCACCCACACGTCACCGGTCTCGCGGTGCTCCGCGCGGGTCGTGAACCGGTAGCGATACGACACCACCCGCACATATCGCGGACGCCGTCCCTCGAACGGGTCGTGGCGCAGCATCCGCAGCATCGCCGGGTCCGCCTCGAGCAGACGCACGAGGAACGCGGTGAACCAGTCCTCGAGCGAGCGCCCCAGGGGCAGGAACCACATCAGCCAGTCCAGGCGCAGATGGTACGGCGCGAACTGCCGCGGGATGCGGTGCACATCGCCGGGCTTGCCCCGGAATCCGTACTCACGCCAGACGCCGGCATCGGGATCCTCGTCCTCGGTCCCCTCGACGACGTACTCGATGCGCTCCTTCGTGACGGTGCCGAAGGCCCCGTAGGCGTTGGCGAGCTGCCAGCGGTTGAAGCTCGCGTTCATCAGCTGACGATGGGCGAAGAGGTTGCGCAGCGCCGGCCAGCTGAGAACCAGGCAGAGGATGCCGATGGCGGCGGTGATCGCGACCCAGTACAGCGGGATGCCGGATGCAGGCAACCCCGAACCGGGCAGCGAGACCGCCGAGAAGGCCACGACGACCGTGGCCCAGTTCAGCCACGCGAAGTTGCCGGTGAGGATGAGCCACAACTGCGTGAGGATCACGATCCCGGCCGCCACCGTGCCGACGATCTGCGGGACCGGACCCGGAACCAGCACTGCCAGCGCCGGAGCGAACAGGAAGAAGGGGACGACCAGCTGCGCGAAGTGGTTGCCGAGCACCTCGCCGCGGTGGAACCAGCGCGGCAGCAGGTGCGCCTGGCGACTGAGCGGCCCCGGCATCGGCTGCGTCTCGTGGTGGTACATGAGCGCGGTCAGATCGCGCCATTCACGCCCGCCACGGATCTTGATCATGCCGGCGCCGAACTCCAACCGGAACAGCAGCCACCAGAACAGCACGATCGCGACCGTGGGCGGGGGCTGATCGCGCGAGCCGAGGAAGGCCGCGAGGAACCCCGCCTCCAGCAGCAGCATCTCCCAGCCGAAGCCGTAGAAGGTCTGGCCGATGCTGGTGATCGACATGTATCCGAACCACAGCAGCAGGAAGCAGATCATCGGCACCCAGGGCGGTCCCCACTGTGGGATGCCGGCCACCAGCGCGAGGGCGATGACGATGCCGCTCCCGCACAGCACGGTCAGCCGGCGATCGGAGTAGCGGATGCGGATGAACAGCGTCGGATGCAGCATCCGTCGGCGCGCGCGAGAGGAGGAGACCCACGCGAGCAGGTCCGGAGCGGGCAGCAGTCCGCGTTCGCCGAGAAGCGGCCGGAACTGGTTCAGGGTCGACAGGAAGGCGACGACGTAGAGCGCCGCGATGCCCCGCTGCAGGACCTCGCGGGCGAAGCCGAAGTCGACGGCGGCGAACCCGTCCATGAAAGCAGGGTACGACGCGTGCGGGCGCCCCGGGAGGGGTTGACACGGTATGCCGGCTACGCGCTCGGGAGGAGAACGTAACGTGGGGAGGAGCCTCCGCGTCGAAAGCTCCTCCCCACGGCGAGAACTCCTCCCGACGGGAGGGGCACGCCGGCGCGGTCAGTCCTGCGGGAGCGCCGCGACCACGTCGATCTCGACGAGGATGTTCGCCAACTGCGAGCCCACGGTGGTGCGCACCGGGTAGGGCGCGGTGAAGAACTCCTCGTACGCGGCGTTGAACTCGGCGAAGTCGCTGAGATCCTGCAGGTGCACGGTCGACTTGACGACGTCATCCATCGTCAGGCCGTGCTCGGCGAGCACCTTCTGGATGTTGCGGAGCACCTGACGGGTCTGGTCGCCGGCGTTGTCCGCGATCGCATTGTCGTTCGCAGCGTCCTGCGGACCGAATCCCGCCGTGTAGAGGAAGCCGTTCGCGACGACCCCGTGGCTGTAAGGGCCCGCGGGTGCGGGCACGCCCTCCGTGTGGAAACCGGTCTTCGGCATATTGCTTTCCTTTCTGTTGACAACAGGTCTGAACCCCGTGCGGGGAGGATCTCAGGCGCGCCCGGTCGTCACACGACGCAGCCCGCGCCCGGGCAGGGCGCCGGTCGGTTCGCCGCCGGCGAGGACGCGGACGCCGTGCACGAACACGTCATCGATCCCGACGGCCACGGTGCGCGGCGCCTCGTAGGTCGACGTGTCGGCGACGGCCATCGGATCGACGATGATCAGGTCGGCGACCGCACCGACCTCGACAGCACCGCGCCGGCCGAGACCGAACCGGCGCGCGGGCAGGGCGGACAGGTGATGCACGGCATCCGACCAGTTCCAGGCGCCGAGTTCGCGCACGTACTCGCGGAGGTACCTGGCGAAGGTTCCCGCCGCCCGCGGATGCGGATGGGCTCCGATGAAGATGCCGTCGGAGCCGCCGGTGTGGCCCGGATGGGCGAAGATGCGCGCCAGCTCGCTACGGGGTCGCGGATGGCGCACGGCCATCACCGCACTGCATTCCAGGCCGGATGCCACCAGTGCGTCCAGCGCGAAGTCCATGGGCGAGGTGCCGGCCTGTTCGGCGGCGACGCGCAGGGTGAGGCCGTGCGCCCAGGCCAGCTCAGGGGCCGCGATATGGGCGAGCGCGATCATGTCGGGCCAGTCGGGGCCGAGACTGGCGCTCTGCGTCGCCCTGGCCGCGCACGCCGCTCGCAGCGCCGGCCTGCCGGCGGGATCGGCGATGACGGCGACCGCCTCATCCCGGGGAAGCATCGACACGTCGGGCGGCAGCAGCGGCATTCCCAGCAGCGTGCACCCGCGGATGTACGGATACGCGTCGAAGGTGGCATCCACCCCGGCGGTCTCCAGCGCGTCCAGCTGCGCGAGCACGATGTCGGCGTCGGCGTGGAAGTGCGAGATGTGCACGCCGAGCGGAGCACCCGCCTCCTCCGCCGCGCGGCGCGAGATCTCGGCGACTTCAGAGATGCCTGCCGCCGTGTTGGACTCGTACCCGCCGCGCATGTGGGTGACGTAGACGCCTCCCGCGCGGGCGACCGGCGCGCACAGGGCGGCGATCTCCGCGGCGTCCTGGAAGATGCCGGGGACGTAGTCGAGCCCGCTCGACAGGCCCAGCGCGCCCTCGTCCATGCCCCGCGCGACGACGGCGGCCATGCGCTGACGCTGCGCTGCGCTCGCCGGGCCCGCGTCCCGCCCGCACACCTCGAAGCGCACCGTGCCGGCGGGCACGAGGTAGCCGATGTTCAGCGCCGACACACCGTCGGCGCCCGCGAGGAGAGCCGCGACTCCGCCACCACGGTAGGAGGAATGCGGACCGTTGATCGCCGCGAAGTACTCGGTCGCGTACGCGCCGTCACCCGGTGCGAAGGAGACGCCGTCCTGGCCGCCGATCACCGTCGTGACGCCCTGCCGCAGCAACGAACGCGCGACCTCGGGATCACCGAGCAGGCCGTCGGCGTGCGAGTGCACGTCGATGAAGCCGGGCAGCACGAACCTGCCGCCGGCATCCACCACGTCATCACCGGGGCGCGCGTCGATCCTGCCGACCTGCGTCACCTCGCCGGCCTCGATCGCGACATCGGCCGCGACGGGGCCGGCCGGGGAGATCACCGAGCCCCCGCGCAGCAGGGTGCGAGCGCTCATGCTCAGAACCACGTCCGCACGAGGTCGATGACGACGTCGGAGTCGGCGGATTCCACCACCGGCAGCAGACGCCACTTGTCGAAGGCGGTGCACGGATGCGACAGACCCAACTGCACGACGGAACCGATCGGCAGCTGCTGCTGCGACCGTACGTAGGAGTGCTGGTCGTTCATGGCGGACACCTCGGCCTGCAGCGGCTGCCAGTCGTCCGATGCCGAGGCGCGCCAGGAGCGCGGGATCGGCAGTCCCTCGTCGTACGGCAGGTCGCGCTTGCCGCCGTCGACCAGCGCCAGCCCCGGCTCCGGACCGGACACCACCCGGGCGTAGCCGTGCATCGCGTTCACGAACCGCGGTGAGCCGGCCGGATCGGCGGCCCCCTCGTCGAACGGCGAGATGCCGCGGTAGAAGCCGTCGTCGTGCACGATGTAGGCGCCGGAACGCAGCGTGAAACGAGTGCGCCCGTCGCGGGGCGCGCCCGCCCAGACGTCGGCGACGACGTCGAAATAAGCGCTGCCTCCGGCGGTGATGAGGAGCTCGCCGTCGTCGTAGAGCGCGCCGAGCGCCGCGTGCAGCTCCAGCTGCGCCTCGAGGTAGGCGGTCACCGCCGCAATCGTGCCCGAAGAGCGATCGTGACCGAGGCTGCCCTCGTAGCCACCGACGCCGGACAACCGCAGCACCGGAGAGGCGGCGATGCGCTCCGCGACACGAACGGCCTCCGCGATCGAACGCGCACCGGTCCGGCCGCCCGCCGCGCCGAGCTCGACGCACACCGCCACCGCACGCGGTGACCCGGCGGCGAGCAGTCCGCGCTCCATCGCCTCCACAGTGTCGACGGAATCCGCCCAGCTGACGAACCGGAAGTCGGGATCCGCCAGCTCGCCGGCCAGCCACGCGAGCGAGCGCGGATCGACCGCCGCGTTGGCCAGCATGACGGAGTCGAGACCGAGGTCCCGCCCGGTGCGCACCTGCCCCATGGTGGCCAGTGTGATGCCCGTGGCCCCGGCGTCGAGCTGACGCTGCCAGAGGGCGGGGGCCATGGTCGTCTTGCCGTGCGGCATGATCTCCAGCCCGCGCTCGGCGCACCACGCCGACATGGTGGCGACGTTGGCATTCATCGCCGCGTCGTCGAGCGAGATGAGGGGGGTCCAGAACTCGTCCAGCCGCGGTCGGGTCGCGAGGAACTCCGCCGGGGTCGAGCCGATCGCCCGTTCCGGCAGTCCCTTGTCACGTGCTGTCAGGGTGGTGTCGTCCACGTGGACCATTCTGGACCCTCCTCTCACTTCGCCGTCTTGACCGTGGAGGTCGCCGCCAGCTCATGGAGCCGGCCGGCACCCTCGACATCGGGACGGACGGATGCCATCAGCGTGGCGATCACACCGACCACCGCGATGACAGCCGCGTACACGACCACCGGCCAGAAGGCTCCCCCGGCCGCTGCGACCAGGGCGGTGCAGATCAGGGGCGCGAGCCCGCCGCCGAGGGTGTTGGACACCTGGTAGCCGATGTTGACACCCGTGGTGCGCGCCTCCGGGTCGAACATCTCGGCGAGCATCGTGGCCAGAGTCGCCTGCATGGCCACACCGAACACGACGAAACCGAGGATCTGACCGAGCCAGATCAGCCACAGGTTGCCGGTGCTGAACATGGCGAACGCCGGATAGACCATGGCGGCGAAGCCCAGGCATCCGATGATGTACACCGTGCGGCGGCCGATGCGGTCGGAGATGTGACCCCACAGCGGGGCGACCACGATCTGCAGCAGTCCCACGATCATGGTCCCGGCGAAGCCCATCCACGCCGGCAGGTGCTTGTTGCCGACCATGAAACCGAGACCGTACGTGAGGATGACATACCCGGCGATCGACTGCGGCAGCCCGATGAGGATGCCCATGATCGCGTTCTTGGGGTGGCGGAATGCCTCGACGAGCGGGTTGTGCTTCTTCCCGGTGGCGGAGATGAGCAGCGTCTGCGTCTCGACGAACTCGTCGGACTCCTCGAGGTGGCGGCGCAGGATGATCGCGACGATCGCGAGCACGATCGAGAACACGAACGGGATGCGCCATCCCCAATCCAGGAACCAGGAGCCCGGAGTGAGGCCGAGGGCCGCCATGAGTCCGCCGGACACCACGTTCGCGACACCGGCACCGCTGATGAGGAACGCGCCGTAGAGCCCCTTCTTCCCGATCGGGGCCGCCTCGACGACCATCGTCGCGGCGCCGCCCATCTCACCGCCGACGAAGAAGCCCTGCAGCAGGCGGCAGAACAGCAGCAGCAGCGGCGCGGCGATGCCGATCACCTGGTCGGAGGGGATCATGCCGATGGCGGTGGTGGCCAGGCCCATGCCGATGACGGTGCTCATGAGCACGGTCTTGCGCCCGATCCGGTCGCCGATGATGCCCCAGATGATCCCGCCGACCGGGCGCAGGAAGAATCCCACGGCGAATGTCGCGAAGGAGGACAGCTGGGCGATCACCGGGTCTTCGGAGGAGAAGAACACGGCGGGGAAGACGGCCGCCGAGGCGAGACCGTACAGGTAGTAGTCGTAATACTCGATGAGCGTTCCGATGGCACCGCCGGCCACTGTCCTGCGCTGTTTCGGGGACAGACCACGAGATGCGGACACAGCCGTCATCCGAGCCTCCTTGCTGAGTGAGAATGGATCGCGCAGTCTGCGCGGACCTCGACGTGATGTCTGGGGTGACGCTAAGCTAGCAGGCAGAAAGACAATCTGTCTATCCCTCGTATTTTTTGTTCAAGGCGGAGCGATGACGACCAGTACCGCAGCAGAAGAAGCTATGGAGGTCCTCGCCGAGGACACCTCCCGGCAGACCTACGAGAGCGCCGAAGCCGTGCTGCGCCTGTATCAGCCGGTGATGCGCGCGCTCGCCACCGCGGCCGGCCCGTCGGTCGAAGTCGTCCTGCACAACCTCGACGGGGACGATGTCGACCTCGGTCACACGATCATGGCCATCGAGAACGGTCACGTCACCGGACGCTCGGTCGGCGGGCCGTCGACGTCGCTCGGACTCGATGTGCTCAAGGATCGGCGGGCCGATCACGACGCCTTCGGGTACACCGCGCACACCAGTGACGGGCGACAGCTGCGGTGCTCCTCGGTGTACTTCCACAACGCAGACGGCGACATCATCGCGTCACTGTGCATCAACGTCGACCTCAGCCCGATCCAGCAGGCCCGCAACGTGCTGACCGCCCTGCTGCCCGCGTCGGAGCGGACGCCCAGCGGCCCGCGGGAGCACTTCGGCACCGACCTCGTGGCGGTGATGGACTCGATGATCAGCGACGCCATGCATGAGATCGGTCGCCCCCTCGAGAACATGTCGCGCGAGGACAAGATCACCGTGCTCGAACGCCTCGACCAGCGCGGCGCCACGCAGATGCGCAAGTCGGTCGAGGCGATCGCGAAACGACTCGGAATCTCCCGGGTCACCGCATACAGCTACTTGGAGGAGGCGAGGGCCCGGCGCTAGGTCTTCCCGACGGAAGGCCCGCTCGAACCAGCATCATGGACATCTCGAATTCCGCCGCCGTCGCCGAGACGCCCGCGGCCATCCCGGCCCTCATCGCGCTCGGCGAGACGATGGCTCTCGTCACCCCCCGCGACGCGACGCGACTGTCGGACGCCGACGAAGTGCGCCTGACCATCGGCGGCGCGGAGTCGAACGTCGCCGCGCACGTCGCGGCCCTCGGTCAGCGCACGGCCTGGGTCAGCGCACTCGGCGACGACGCGCTCGGGCACCGGGTGCACCGCACCGTGACGGCCCAGGGCGTGGACACCCGATGGGTGTCGTTCGATCCCCACGCTCCGACCGGGGTCTACTTCAAGGACCCGGGTCATGGCGTGCTGTACTACCGGGCCGGCTCGGCCGCCTCGCGGATGAGCGCCGTGAGCATCGCGGACGTGCCGCTCGAGGATGCCGAGATCGTGCACATCTCGGGCATCACGCCCGCCCTGTCGGCGAGCTGCGCAGCCCTGATCGACGCGGTGGTCGACCGCGTCACCGCAGCAGGCCGCGGATCGCTGAGCTTCGACGCCAACCACCGCGCCGCACTGTGGGAGGCCTCCGTCGCCGCGCCCGTGCTGCTCGATCTGGCGAACCGCTCGGACATCGTCTTCGTCGGCCTCGACGAGGCGCACACGCTCTGGGGCTGCCGCACCCCCGACGACGTGCGCGCGCTCGTCCCCGCGGCCGCCCACCTGGTCGTCAAGGACGGCGACGTCGGGGCGACGGAGTTCTCCGACGCGGGCACGGTCTTCGTCCCCGCCATCCCCACCGAGGTCGTCGAGGCCGTCGGCGCCGGAGATGCGTTCGCCGCGGGCTGGCTCGCCGCGAAGCTCGCGGGCGACGCATCCGAGGAGCGACTGCAGGCCGGCCACCGTCGCGCGCACCTGGTGCTGCAGTCCACCGAGGACGTGCCCGGCTCGCCGGACGACGCGAGATGACGATTCACCGCACATCGAGAGGAATGCACATGGACAATTCGGGATTCGAGGAGCTGTTCGGCGGCTCGCCGCTGATGGCGATCCTGCGCGGAATGGGCGTCGAGAGGAGTCTCGCGGTGTCGACCACCGCGTGGGACCTCGGCATCGACGTCGTCGAGCTGCCCATCCAGACCGAGGAGGACCTCGAGGCGCTGCGCGTGGTCGCCGCCGCCGGGCGTGAGCGCGGCAAGTCCGTCGGCGCCGGCACCGTGGTCTCTCTCGAGCACGTCGCCCAGGCGGCATCCGCCGGCGCTGTCTTCACCGTCAGCCCGGGATTCGACCTCGACGTGGTGCGCGCGTCGCAGGACGCGGGACTGCTCAGCATGCCGGGCGTCGCCACGGCGACCGAGGTGCAGCTGGCACTGAAATCGGGGCTGACCTGGCTGAAGGCCTTCCCGGCATCCGTGCTGGGGGCGTCGTGGCTCACCGCGATGCACGGCCCGTTCCCGCAGGCGCAGTTCGTCACCACCGGCGGCATGAGCGCCGCCAACGCCGGCGACTACCTGGCCGCGGGCGCGCGCGTCGTCGCGGTGGGATCGGCGCTCGAGGATCCCGCGCAGCTGCCGCTGCTCGCCGGACTCCTCGGCTCCGCCGACCGGCCGTGACCGACGTCACCGCACGGCTCGCGCATGTCGAGGCGCGCCTCGCGTACGAGATCGACGTGGTCGCCGCCGAGCAGGCGGTCGCCACGGGCTCGGCGATCCTCGTCGACACCCGCCGACTCGCGTCCTGGATGCACGGGCACATCCCCGGCGCGCTGCACCTGCCCACGACCGAGATCGACGAGCGGATCGGTGAGCTGCCGCGCGATCTCACGCTGGTCGTCTACGGGTGGGGTCCCGGATGCAACGGAGCCACGGCCACCGCCCGGACGCTGCTCCGCGCCGGCCTCGACGTGCGCGAGCTGCTGGGCGGGTACGAGTACTGGGTGCGCAACGGATTCCCGACCGAGGCGGACGGGACGATCACCCGCGCCGCACCCGACCCCCGGGTGACCGCCGAGCACTGAGCGCCCCGGCTCTCCGGCATCCGTCCTCGCATCACCCCGCGCCTTCGGGAGGAGAACGCAGCGATGGGAGGAGCCTTCGCGGTGAAAGCTCCTCCCATCGGGGAGAACTCCTCCCGAACGGGAGGGCGGCCGGAGCCTTACTCGGTGACGAGCCAGTCGATCTGGTCGCCGTACTCCTCGATCCACTTGTCGACGGCCTCCGCCGACTTGTCCTTGTACTCGTCCGAGGTGACGAGGCCCTCGAGGGCGCCGTACTGCTCGTCGTCCAGCTTGATCTTCGAGATCCAGTCGGCGGCGTCGGCGTTGTCTTCGCTGAAGCCCTTCGTGCCCAGGAAGTGCAGGCCCTCGGGCTCGCCCATCGCGCCCTTCGGGTCTTCCAGATCCTTCACGGCGTACGCGTCGTTGGCCCAGAAGGGGCGCCACAGCGTGACGACGATGTCTTCCTTCTTCTTCGTCGCCTTCTCCAGCTCGGTGAGCATCGCGGCGGTCGACGAGGTGACGAGCTCGTACTCGCCGTCGAGACCGTACTCCGGCAGCATGTGGTCCTGCGTCTGCGCGGTCAGGCCGGCGCCGGGCTCGATGCCGATGATCTTGCCGCCGAACTTGTCGGCGTTGCCCTTGAGGTCGGCGATCGAGTCGATCTCGGTGTACTCGGGGACGGCGATCGTGAGCTTGGCGTTGTCGTAGTACTTGCCGAGGTCCTCGATCTTGTCGCCGAACTTGTCCATGTACGACTTGTGGGTCAGCTCGGGCCAGGCCGAGGGGTAGATGTCGACGTCGCCCTTGGCGAGTCCGGTGTACAGCGGGCCCGCCTCGGTGAGGGTGTTCATCTCGACCGTGTAGCCGAGCTTCTCCAGCTGATCCTCCAGCAGGTAGGCGGTGCTGAGACCGTCGGTCCAGCCGGGCAGGAAGCCGAGGGTGATGGTGCCCTTGTCGTCACCGGCCGGCTCGTCGCCGGGAGTGTCGCCGGCGCCGCTGGCGCAGCCGACGAGAGCCAGTGAGGCAGCGGCGGTGAACGCCAGGATACCGGTGAGCTGTCGCTTCTTCATGTGATTCCTTCTTTCGTGATGCATGACGTCGTGCGTTATGTATGGGTTTCGGGTTCGGGGTGCCGCTCAGGCGGCGACGAGTCCAGGAGCGCTCCCGCCGGCTGCCGCCTCGGCGGCCTCCTGCCGGCGGCGATCCTGACGGCGCCGCTCGAGGATGCCGAGCAGTGACGACGGCGAGGGCTCCGCGAGGGCCGCGGTGCAGCGGTCGAGGAAGACGGCGATGAGCACGATGCCGAGACCGGCCTCCACGCCCATCGGGATGTCCATCGACGAGATGCCCTGCACCACCAGCTTGCCGAGGCCGTCGGCGCCGGCCATGCCGGCGATCACGGCCATCGACAGCGCCAGCATGATCAGCTGGTTGATCCCGGCCATGATGGTCGGCAGCGCCAGGGGCAGCTGCACGCCGCGCAGGATCTGACCGGGGGTCGCGCCGAACGCGTGCCCGGCCTCGACGGTCTCGCTGTCGACGCCGCGGATGCCGAGCTCGGTGAGTCGCACGCCCGGAGGCAGCGCGAAGATCACGGTCGCGACCACGCCGGGGACCACACCGATGCCGAAGAACATGATCGCGGGGATCAGGTAGACGAACGCCGGCATGGTCTGCATGAAGTCCAGCACCGGCTTGAGCGTCGCCCGCACCTTGTCGTTTCGCGCGGACCAGATGCCCAGCGGTACGGCGATCAGCACGGCGATGACCGCGGCGACGATCACCAGGGCCATCGTCTGCATGGCGGGCGTCCAGAGGTCCAGGGCCAGGATGAACACGAACGACAGGATCGTGCCCACCGCCAGCTTCCACGACCGCAGCATCCAGGCGATCAGCGCGAAGACCGCGATCGTGATCGGGAACGGGGTCTCGATCAGCGCCGCCGACAATCCGTCGACGAGGGCGCCGATCAGTGCGGAGATGAAGGTGAAGAGTCCCTCGAGGTTGTCGAGCAGCCAGTTCAGTCCCGTCTCGACCCAATCGCCGAGCGGAATGCGGAATCCGTCCATCAGTGTCCCTCCTCTGCGGAATCGGGCGACGGGGTCGCGACGGCGGACGCGGTCTCCACCGCATCCTGAGCCTCAGCGAGCACCTCGTCGATAACGGCCTGCGGCATCGGGTTCAGCGGCAGGGTGAGCTCGCCGGTCGCGCCCGGTCCGGGGCCGAGGGCGGCGAGCAGGGTGACGCGCGGGATGACGCCGGCGAGGCGCCCTTCGGCGTCGGTGACCGCGAGTGGCAGCGGCGACTCGACCGAGGGGATGAACAGGTTCATCAGGACCTCGTCCTCGTTGACCGTCGTCTGCGGGACGGGCTTGAGGATGGACGCCAGCGAGGACTCGCCCCTGCGGACCAGCTTCACGGCATCCCGATCGGTGACGATGCCGACGAGCCGGCGATCACGGCCGACCACGTAGGTCGCGGACATGTAGGCGTCGCGCATCTGCCGCAGCGCGGTGCGCGGGCCAGCCGTGTCGGGGATCACCGGACGCGGACGCTCCATGACGTTCGCCGCGGTCAGCACGCGCGCACGGTCGACGTCCTGCACGAACTGCTCGACATAGTCGTTGGCCGGGTCGGTGAGGATGTCCTCGGGCGTGCCGATCTGCACGATGCGGCCATCGCGCATGACGGCGATGCGGTCACCGAGGAACATGGCCTCGTTGAGGTCGTGGGTGATGAAGACGATGGTCTTCTGCAGCTTGGCCTGCAATTCGACGAGCTGCTCCTGCATCTCGCGGCGGATCAGCGGATCCAGCGCGCTGAACGCCTCGTCCATCAACAGGATCTCGGTGTCGGCGGCGAGCGCGCGGGCGATCCCGACGCGCTGCTGCATGCCGCCGGAGAGCTCGTTGGGCAGCTTGTCGCCCCAGCCCTCGAGACCGACCAGGGCGAGGATCTCCTCGGCCTTCCGCAGGCGCTCGGTCTTTCCGGTGCCCTTCAGCTCCAGCGGGTAGGCGACGTTCGCGGCGACCGTGCGGTGCGGCAGCAGCGCGAAGTGCTGGAAGACCATCGACACGCGTTCGCGGCGGATCTCGCGCAGCGCGGCGGGCGGCGCCTTGGCGATGTCGTCACCGCCGATGATCACCTCGCCGTCGGTGATGTCGTGCAGGCCGTTGAGCATGCGGATGATGGTGGACTTCCCGGAGCCGGACAGCCCCATGATCACGAAGATCTCACCGCGGTTGACGGTGAAGCTCGCGTCGATCACTGCGGCGGTGCCGGCGTCGAGTACGTCGGTTCGGGTCTCACCGGCCTTCAGTCGCTTGACCGCATGCTGCGGACTGCGACCGAAGACCTTGTACAGATGGTGCGCTTCGAGAGCGATTTCGGACACGTTTCCCCTGGCGGCTCACCCATATCCAGGGTGCTGGTGAGCCTGCTTCGGTAACGCCCGGGTGATGGTCACAAGGCCGTTTCGACAGTCGCTGTACTGGCGGCGCAGGCGAGGATTTCGGATCCTCGCAAAGAACATCGACCGTACGCCCGCGCCTCTTCGTGTACAGCTCGGGTCGAAAGAAGGACGCGGCCGCGGACTGGTCTTGTGGCCCCTCGACCACCTGTCCACGCTAACGAATGGCTGATCCGGTGGCAAATCTGGTTTGGGGTTTCATGGCCTCACCGGGGGTTTGCGTGCGCGCCCTTCGGTCGTGAAACGCGCTCATCCCCGGCGCACACTGCGGGTGACGGTGAATTTCGGGGTGCGTGCGACCTGCTCGGTGGAGCCGACTTCACGGCTCAGCACACGGCGGTGATCGAGGTGGGAGTTGAAGACCGTCCACACCTCGCCGCCGGGTTTCAGCAGACGCGCGGCGGCCCGGATCAGCCGCCGCCCTGCACTCTCGTGCACGCCCGCACCGAGGTGGAACGGGGGGTTCAGCAGGATCAGGTCGGCGCTCGCGTCGGGGAGTTCGGAGCCCGCGTCGTCGAGGGTGACGTGCACGCGCCCGTCGAGCCCGTTCGCCGCCATCGTGGCGCGCGCGGAGCGCACGGCGGATGCCGAGCGGTCGGTGGCGACGATGACGGCATCCGGATGCTGCCGTGCGAACGCCGCAGCCAGCGCGCCCGTGCCGCATCCGAGGTCGATGACGTGCGGATGCACGACCGGGAGGGAGAGCGTCGCCATCGCATCCAGCAGTGCCCTCGTGCCGATGTCGAGCCGCGCGCCCGCGAACACGCCTCCGTGGGCGACGAGGGTGAGACCGTCGTGCGTCTCGCTGATCGGGAAGGGCGCCGTCTCGGCCACCGGCAGGGGGTCGGATGCCACGATCAGCCGTGACTTCCGCTCGGCGCGCTGCGCCTGCACGGCGGCGAAGGAGCGCGCGAGGACGTCGTTCTGCGCGAGGGTCATGTGCTTGACGCGTCCGCCGGCGATGAGGGTCGCATCGGGGGCGGCCCAGCGGGCCACGGCATCCGCGATCTCCTCCAGCTCGGCGAGCGCCTTCGGCAGCTGCAGCAGCACGAGGCGCGCGCCCAGGAGCAGGTCCTGGCCGAATTCGTGGGCGGTCACCGCGGCAGCGGGTGTAGCGTCGTCCGGAGCCTGTGCGCCAGCGTCGGCGTGTCGCGCATCGACACGCCGCGGCGTGAGCGCTTGCTCCGGGGCATCGAGCGTCACCCCGAGCGCCGCCGCATTCCGCGCGAGCGCCTGACGGCCGGTCACGAGATCCTGATGCACCCGGATGCCGCGCAGGCCGGCATCCGCGAGCGCGAGCGCGATCGCGCCGTACTCGTCGCCGATCACGGCGATCTCCTCGCCCGGGATGCCGGCATCCAGCGCCCAGCGCACGAGCAGTTCGTCGGTGGCATCCCATGCCTGCAGGTTCGACGCCTCCACGTCGGGGAACCGGCGCAGGCGGCTGAAGTCGAACTCGGGCATCCGCTCACCCTACCGGCGGGAGCTTCGGGGGCCCTCGATGCGCTTCAGGTCGCAATGGATGCCGCTTGCCGACGATTCAGTCGGCATCCATTGCGACCCGGACGGCGCAGAGCGCAGCTTTCCGGCATCCATTGCGACCTGGGAATGCCCCGTTCCCGCTAGCGTGAGGCCATCATGACTGCCACGCTCACGCTCAGCTCGGTATCTCTTCCCTCCGCACCCGTCGGCGCGCCCAATCCTCTGCCCGCCGTCGCCGCGATGCCGGAGGCACCGTACGCCGCCTCCACCGAGGGATTGCCGGCCGACATCGCCGCGAACATCGCTTACGGACAGGTCAGCAGCATCCATCCGTACCTGTTGCAGGATCAGTACTCCCGCGAGCGCAGCGCTGCGCCGATGCGGATCGCCGTGCTCGAGAACGAGTACCTGCGTGCCGAGTTCGCCCTCGACCTGGGCGGCCGGCTCGTGCGGATGCTGGATCGCACGACCGGGCGCGAGCTGGTCTACCGCAATGCGATCTTCCAGCCCGCGAACCTCGGGCTGCGCAACGCCTGGTTCTCGGGCGGTGTGGAATGGAACATCGGCATGCGCGGCCACTGGCCGCTCACCTGCGAGCCGCTGTACGCGGCATCCGTCACGGGACCCGACGGCGAACCGGTGCTGCGGATGTGGGAGTACGAGCGGGTGCGGGGTGTGATCGTGCAGATCGACGCCACCCTCGACGCGCACGCTCCCGCGCTGCACGTCGGGGTGCGGGTGCGCAATCCGCATCCCGCCGAGACCGGCATGTACTGGTGGACGAACATCGCCGTGGCGCAGACGCCCGACTCGCGGGTGTTCACCGCCACGACGCACGCCTATCAGACCGGGTACGACGGGCGACTGTCTCGGGTCGACCTCCACGCGCAGGATGTGTCGTTCCCGGCATCCGCTCCGGCCGCCGCGGACTGGTTCCACGTCCTTCGACAGGCTCAGGAACCGCGACCGGGTGAGGAACCGCGACCGGCTGACCGGCCCTGGATCGCGGCGCTCGAGGCCGACGGCTCGGGCCTGGGTCACGTCTCGACTCCGCTGCTGAGGGGACGCAAGCTGTTCGTCTGGGGCGACACGACCGGCGGCCGCCACTGGTGCGACTGGCTAGGCGGCGCGAGCGGCGCGTACTTCGAGATCCAGGGCGGGCTCGCGACCACGCAGTACGAACACCTTCGTATGTCGGGCGGCGCGACCTGGGAGTGGACCGAGACGTTCGTGCCGCTGCACATCGACCCGTCAGGGGAGTACGCCGAGGCGAGCGCCCGGGTCGGTGCGGCTCTGGAGGCCGTGGCCTCCGCGGCATCCGATGGCCCGGCACGGCTCGCGGCCGTCGCCGAGAGCGCACCGGAGCGGATGCTGTCGACCGGATCTGCCTGGGGTGCGCTCGAGGCCGCCCTCTCGGCCCGATACGGCGTCGCGTTCGCGGGTCTTCCGGGCGTCCGCTTCGAGGCGGATGCCGGCGCGGATGCCGCGTACTGGCGTTCACTGCTCGGGCTCTCCTCTGCCGTCGTCGACGAGGACCCGGCCATCGCGCCGGCCTCCTATGCGGCGGGCGAACGGTGGGAGCGGCTGCTGGCCGAGGCGCCGGCCAGCTGGCTCACGCACTACCACCGCGCGGTGATGGCGCATGCACGAGGCGACCTGCGTGCCGCGGTGGACGGGTATCAGGCATCCCTCCGGCAGCGCCGTTCGCCCTGGTCGCTGCGCGGGCTGGGAGTCGCGCTGATCGCCTCCGGCGAGGCGGCGGCCGGGCTCGGTCACCTCGCCGACGCGCTCTCCCTGGCACCCGGGCTCGCGCCGTTGGCGCTCGAGCTCGGCGACGCCCTGCTGGCCGCCGGGCATGCGGCGGACGCGCGGGGACTGATCGCCTCGATGCCCGCAGACGTGCGGGCACTCGGCCGGTTCCGGGTGCTGGCGGTGCGCGCGGCCCTGGCATCCGGTGATCGCGAAGAGGCCGGACGGATGCTGGAGGACGAGTTCGACGTGCCGGACATCCGCGAGGGCGAGCTGAGCATGTCCGACCTGTGGCGTGAGGCGTTCGGCGACCGACCGGTGCCGGAGCGCTACGACTTCTCCATGAATTGAGGGATCTCCTCCTCAGAGGTTGACACCGTCCTGGTTTGATGGTTACTTAGTCAAGTAAGTAACCGCATAACCGGGAGGGATCGTGTGATCGACGACGGCAGGCCGCTGTTTCTCCAGATCGCCGAGACGATCGAGGAGTCCATCCTCGACGGCACTCTGCCTGAGGAGTCACAGGCGCCTTCGACCAACGAACTCGCCGCGTTCTACCGGATCAACCCGGCGACCGCGGCGAAGGGCGTGACGGTCCTGACCGATAAGGGCATCCTGCTCAAGCGCCGCGGCATCGGCATGTTCGTCGCCACGGGCGCCCGAGCACTGCTGCTCGCCGAACGCCGGACCGCCTTCGCGCGCCGGTACATCGACCCCCTCATCGCCGAGGCCCGCACGCTGGGGCTCGACGCCGACGACCTGGCGGCGCTGCTGCGCGAGCGCGCAGAGCACGCCGAAGACCACGCACCCCAGGAAGGGAGCCCCGCATGACCGCAGTCATCGAGGTTCGGAACCTCAGCAAGCGCTACAAGGACAAGCTCGCCCTCGACGACGTCTCGCTGTCGATCGAGAAGAACGCGATCTACGGGCTTCTCGGCCGCAACGGAGCCGGCAAGACCACACTGATGTCGATCCTCACCGCACAGAACTTCGCCACCTCGGGCGAGGCACTCGTCTTCGGAGGACAGCCCTACGAGAACACCAGGGTGCTCAGCCGGATCTGCTTCGTGCGCGAGAGTCAGCGATACCCCGACGACGCGACGGCCACGCACGCCTTCAAGGCCGCGCGACTGTTCTTCGAGAACTGGGATCAGGCGCTCGCCGAGCGGCTCATCGCCGACTTCCAGCTGCCGGTGAAGACGCGCATCAAGAAGCTCTCCCGCGGACAGCTGTCGGCGGTCGGCGTCATCATCGGACTGGCATCGCGCGCAGAGATCACCTTCTTCGACGAGCCCTACCTCGGCCTGGACGCCGTGGCCCGGCAGGTCTTCTACGACCGGCTTCTCGAGGACTACACCGAGCACCCCCGCACGATCATCCTCTCGTCGCATCTGATCGACGAGGTCGCCAACCTCATCGAGAAGGTCATCGTCATCGACGCCGGTCGCGTGCTGCTCGACGAGGACACCGAGGACGTGCGAGGTCGCGCGTCGACCGTGGTGGGCGACGCGGCGAAGGTCGAGGCGTGGGCGGCCGGCCGCGAGATCCTGCACCGGGAGGCGCTCGGCCGCGTGGCCTCCGTCACCGTGCTCGGTCACCTGTCCGACGCGGATCGCGCTGCACTCGCCGCGGCCGACCTCGACCTGGCGCCGGTGTCGCTGCAGCAGCTGATCGTCCGGCTCACGCAGAACGCCGAGCGGCCGGCATCCACCCCCGTCTCCATCCCCACCGAGGAGGTCCGCTGATGCGACGCACACTGAATGTCGCCCGACTTCAGATGATCAACAAGAACACCTTCATCTGGACGCCGCTGATCGTACTGGCCGGCGCCACCATCGTCTCCGTCCTGATCTACGCGATCATTCCGACCGACGCGCCGAAGTACGGCGGCGGCGGGCAGGCTCCGCTGTGGGTCTTCTTCGCCATCGGCATGTCGGCGATGACGCTCACCTTCCCGTTCTCCCAGGCGATCAGCATCACCCGGCGCGAATTCTTCCTGGGCACCATGCTCGCCGCCGTGCTCGGCAGCGCGTTCATGGGCGCCCTGTTCCTCATCGGCGGCGGCGTCGAGCTGCTGACGAACGGCTGGGGCGTGAACGGATGGATGTTCCACCTTCCCGACGTCTGGGCGGCGGGCCCCGGCGGCGCCTTCGTCATCTACTTCACGCTCGCCCTGTTCTTCTTCGTCATCGGCTTCACCGGCGCCACGATCTACAAGCGCTGGGGAGCGGTGATGATCACCGTCGTGGGAGTCGGCGTCGGCCTGCTGCTCGTGGCCGCCGTGTTCCTCATCACCAGGTTCGAGCTCTGGGGGCAGGTCGCGACCTCTTTGAGCGCGCTCGGCGCGCTGGGCCTCGCCCTATGGGGCCTGGTCGGCGTGGTCGCGCTGATGGGAATCTCGTTCCTGACGCTGCGCCGCGCGACGCCCTGAGGGGCGAGCGCGCGGCCCGTCGATCGCGCAGCGACGTTCGTCAGATGGTGTCGTCGGCCGCGACGATGTCGATGCTCCAGACCCGGACATCGGGATCGTCGCGGTCGGGGTGCGCGCGCTCGTGGGCCTCGGCGAACTCGCGCGAGATCTCGTTGAAGCGCTCCATCATCGCCACGAACTCGGGCTCGGTCAGGCGGATGGTCTTCTGCGTGAACTCGGCGTGCATCTCGGTGGTGCGGCCCGCGATGTAGTCGGGCGTCCATGCCAGCATCCGACGCACCACGTCGTAGTGGTCGTCCATGAGAGCAGCCAGCACCGCGTCGCCGAGAGCGGGATCGTCGATCGGGGCCTCGGGCCCGCCGAGCCTGACCCCGGCCGCCTGCCCCTTCCACACCCGGTCCCGCCGGTCACGGGCGTGCTCGGGAGCCTCGACGAGCAGACCGGCGTCAGCCAGCACCCGCAGATGGAAGCTGACCTTGTTCGCCGGGACCCCCAGGGCCTCCGCCGCATCGGCCGCGCGCAGGTACTCGCGCTTCGCGAGCAGGCGCAGGATCTGTCGGCGCAGCGGATGGGTGAGCGCCTTCAGCATCGCAGTCGTCGCGATCGCGGTCTGATCGCCCGACGGTGCCGTCGGCCCTGCAGCCGCGTCCTCGGCCGGTGAACCCGCCTTCTCCGTCATGCCGTCAGTCTAGTCAGAACTATTTGCGCAAGTCATCTTGCGCAACTCTTATTGCGGGTTTATGGTGAACCCCATGACCACGACCTTCCCGCGACTGTGGCGGCAGACGCCGTACCTGCTGTGGCTCACATCCGACACGGGCAAGGGCCTGGCCGCGACCCTGTTCAGCTTCGCCGTGCCGCTGCTCGCCCTGGTGATCACGAACGATCCCGCCCAGGCAGGCGTCGTCGCCGCCGTCGGCACCGTGGTGCGCCTGCTCGCCACGTTGACGGGAGGAGTGCTCGCCGACCGGCACCGCCGCATCGTGATGATGGCACTCGGGGCGGGGATCGCGGCCATCGCGGCAGGCGCGTTCACCGCCACAGCCGTCGCGGGCGGTATCGACTTCCTCGCCCTGCTGCTGTTCGAGGTCGTCCTCGCCGCCATCAGCGGTCTGTTCGGTCCGGCGGGCGAGGCCGCGCTGAAGGACATCGTCCCCGAGCAGATGATGGGGCGCGCGCAGGCGGCGAACCAGGGCCGGGATGCGGCGCTGCAGCTGGCCGGCGGCCCCATCGGCGGCATGCTGCTCGCCGCAGGCGGCTGGCTGATCGGGGCGGCGATGATGCTGAGCAGCCTGATCTCCGCCGTCGCGGCGTGGGCTCTCGGCCGGCGCGTCGGGTGGGCGCGAGCCGGCGGGTCCGATGCGGATGCCGGGGCGGGTGCGGGTGGGAACGCGGGAGCAGACGCGGGCGCGGTGCCGGGCGCGGTGGATGCGGAGGCCGGCGCGGTGGCATCCGCAGATCCTGTTCTGCGCGCCAACGGACTGCGCGAGCTGCGCGAGGGGGTGCGCTGGCTGTTCCGCCGACCCGATCTGAGCACCGGAACGGTCGTCGCGACCGTGATCAATCTGGGGTTGAATGCCGGGATCACGACGATGATCTACGCGGTGCTGCAGGCCGGGTACTCCGAAGCGACGATCGGCTGGATGATGGCGGCGTCCGGTGCGGCCATGCTCGTCGGCGCACTGCTGGCTCCGTCGCTCGTGCCGCGGATCGGGGCGGGGATGCTGATGATCCTCGGGCTCTCCGCGTGCACCGCCGCGATGGTGGGCGGGGTCTTCGTCGAGACGCCGTGGGGCGTCGCCCTGCTGATCTGCGCCGCCGTGTTCCTCATCCCCGCGCTGAACGCCGCTTTCAGCGGGTACACGATGGTCGCCACGCCGTCCGCGCTGATCGGACGCGTCAACAGCGTCGGAGGGGTGCTGAGCATGGGCGCCATGCCGCTCTCTCCGCTGATCGCCGGCTTCGGGCTCGCCTGGGCGGGGCGCACCTCGACGCTGATCTTCAGCCTCGCCCTGTGCGCCATCGCGCTGATCATGGGGGTCACCAGCCGGGCGCTGCGCTCGATCCCCGCCGAGGCCGGCTGGGCCGAGCACGCGAAGCAGTACGAGCAACCCGTGCTCGCGGCGATGGCTGCGCGCTGACTGAGCGCGCACCCGAAGATGGAAAACGCCGGTTCCGCGGCCTCCGCACCCGCACTTTGCATCCGCAGCATCCGAGCCGGATGGAGAACGCCGGTTCCCGCACCCCCGCACCCGCACTTTCCATCCGCGTCGCGCCGACTCACCGGGCAGACTTGACCCTGACACGGTGTCCCCTGCCCGCTGTCCGTCTCGTGGCGCGCACAGCGACCGTCCCCGATGAGGAGGTCGGCATGCACGTCGGCCCCATGTTCGGCGCAGTGGAGGAGGCGCTGCCCGACGAGCACGGCATCCTCGACACCCCGATCGCCGTCTACGACCGCACGGACGAAGGCATGCACCTCACCGTCGGCTATGCATACGGCGGCCAGCCGATCGACGGTCTGGAGTTGATCGACCTGCCGGCTGAGGAGCGCTCCGTCCGCGGCATCCATCTGGGCGCGATGTCCGGCATCCGCGATTCCTGGCACGCCATGCACGCCGAGATGCTCGCCCGTGGCTATGTGCCTTCGGGCCTGTGCCGTGAACTGTATCCGCGCGCCGAGTCGGAGGACCAGTCCGACTGGGTCACCGAGCTGCAGCAGCCCGTCACGCGCGGCTGATGCTTCGGCATCCGCCCGTCTTCGGCATCCGCCCTGGGCCGCCGCACGGATGGAGAACGTCGGCCGGAGGCCCCGGGGACCAGCGTTCTCCATCCGTGCGCGGTGGGGCAGATGGAAAAGGCGGGTGCGGACGCCGGGGAAGCGACCTCTTCCATCCGCGGCGATGCGCACGCCGATGCGGGGCGGCCGCGCGCTCAGCGCAGCGGGTCGAAGGGCTGGATCGCGGGGTCGATGCGGCCGGTCGTGATCTGCTCGGCCAGCAGCTTGCCGGTCGCGGGTCCGAGCACGATCCCCCACATGCCGTGGCCACCGGCGACGTACACGTTCGGCGCCTGCGTCGCACCGACCAGAGGCAGGCCGTCCGGCGTGACCGGGCGCGAGCCCATCCACTCGTCCTGGCGGTCGTCGAGGTCCAGGCCCCGGAACATCTCGCGCACCTGCGCGATGATCGCCTGCACGCGGCGCGGCTGGTACGGCTCGTCGGGCGAGCGGAACTCCATGGTGCCCGCGATGCGGAAACGCCCCTGGTACGGGGTGCAGGCGATGCGCTGGAACGGCAGGTAGACCGGATGCTCCTGCGGCTGCTCCGTGGCGACCGTGAAGGAGTACCCACGACCGGCCTGCACCCGGGTGCGCACGCCGAGCTTGCGGGCGAGCTTCGGCATCCACGCCCCGGTGGCGATGACGACCGAGTCGGCTTCCCTCCGGTGCCCGTTCGACAGGGTGACGACGGGGCGGCGCGTCGATGAGACATCCGTCACCTCGACGCCCGTGATCAACTCGGCGCCGCGGTCGACGACCGCGTGGCCCAGCGCCTCGACGAACGGCGCCGGCTCGAAGTAGCGCTGACCGTCGAGGCGGTAGACATGCTTCACGGCATCCGACAGCACCGGTGCGAGCTCCCGCGGGTTCTCGAGCTGTTCGAGCGGCACCTCCTGGCCGTGACGGATGACCCCCTCGACCTCGTGCAGGAATCCCTTGGCGTGCGCCTTCTCCTTGAACCCGATCACGAACGGACCTTCGCGGGTCCACGACTCGACACCGCCGTCGAGCAGCTCGTCGAAGCACTCCAGTGCCATCTTGTCGATGGGCGTGAGGGCCGCCATCGTGCGATCCCACGCCCGGTTGGTGCCGTGCGCGGCGAACCGGGCCAGGAACGACCAGAGGCCCGGGTCGACGCGGAACGGCACGTGCAGCGCGGCGTCCGGATCGAGCAGCGCTCGGGGTCCGTAGGTCCACAGGCTGGTGTCGGCCAGCGGGATGGTCTTCCCCGGGGTCAGCCAGCCGGCGTTTCCCCAGGACGATCCGGCGGCGACGCCCACGCGGTCGATCACGGTCACCTCGACCCCGCGCTCCTGCAGATGCCATGCCGTGGCGAGCCCGACCATTCCGGCTCCGACGACGATCGTGCGCGACATTGCGTCCTCCTGAGACGTGATTCCGTGTGGGCGGGACGCGATGACGTCCCGCTCACTGACGATTATGCGGATTTCGCGCGTGACGGTGGGATGCGAGGAAAGATTCTGCATACAATCGCCGGAAGCGACGCAGATCCTGCGGATTGGAGGAGGAAGTGAGCATGTCGACATCCGATTCTTCGGCCTCCCGACGGACGGCGATGGCGGATGCCGGGCTGGATGCCGTCGACCGCACCATCCTCTCCGAACTCAGCCGCAACGGGCGCCTGTCGAACACCGAGCTCGCGGCGCGCGCCGGCATCGCCGAATCCACCTGCCTGAAGCGCGTGCGAGCCCTGCAGGCGAGCGGCGTGATCGTCGGCTTCCACGCCGAGATCTCCCCCGCGGCGATCGGCCTGCACCTCGAGGCGCTGATCACCATCCGCCTGCACGCGCACGCCCGCGGCGACCTGCGCCGCTTCCAGGCCTACCTCGAGGAGCTCCCCGCCACACAGCGCGTGTACTTCCTCGCCGGCGACCGGGACTTCCTCGTGCACGTCGCCGTGCCGGACGCCGGGGCGCTGCGGGAACTCGTCTCGGACACGCTCAGCCTGCGACCCGAGGTGGCATCGACCTCGACCAGCCTGATCTTCGCCCAGGCGGCCGGCTCCCGCGGACTCTGACCCCGCCTCCCCTCCCGTCGGGAGGCGAGTGCGGCGGAGGCGGGCTCAGGTCGCGATGCGGACCTCGTAACCGGCATCCGTCAGTGCATCACGCTGCGCGGCTGCGAGCGCAGCATCCGTGATCACCGTCGGGAACAGGTCGGAGCCTCCTACCTGGGCGAACGCCGCGTGGCCGATCTTCGACGCGTCGGCGACGGCCACCGCCCGCTCCGCGCGCGCGGCCATCATGCGGTTCACGGCCGCCTCGGCCTCGTCGTGCGTGGTCGCCCCCTCCCGGGCCGACAGCCCGTTCACGCCGATGAAGGCGATGTCGAGCCGGATGCCGGCCAGCAGCTGCTCCACGAAGGGTCCGACGAGTTCGAAGCTGCGCGAGTGGATGGTGCCGCCGGTGACGACCACCTTGAACTCCGGCCGCATGGCGAGCTGCGCGGCGATGTTCACCGCGTTCGTGACCACGGTCACTCCGCGCTCGGCCAGGTCGTCGCGCGCGGCGAGGGCCGTGGCGATCGCGTTCGTCGTCGTGCCACCGGAGAGTCCGACGACCCACCCGGGCTCCACGAGCGAGGCCGCCATCGCGGCGATGTGCTCCTTGGCGCCGGTGCCGAGGTGGCTGCGATAGCGGATCGGCAGCTCATAGGCGACCGACTGCGCCACCGCACCGCCATGGGTGCGGGTGAGCAGACGGCGTTCGGCGAGGCTGTCCAGGTCGCGGCGGGTGGTCGCGGCGGATGCTCCGAACCGGTCGACCAGTTCGTCGACCGAGACCTCACCCTGGGCGGCGAGCAGATCGAGGATGGCGGTGAGTCGGGCAGCGCGATTCATACTGCTCACACCTCGGCCAGGGCGAACAGGCGCAGCATCCGAGCCGCCTCTGCGGCGACGGCGTCGCGCGCCGGGGCGATGTACTTGCGCGAGTCGACGAGACTCTCGTCCGCGGCGAGCCAGTCGCGGACCGCTCGGGTGAAGAAGCCGTTCAGGTGCGTGGACACGTTGATCTTGGTCATGCCGGCTCGCACGGCCTGCACGATCACGTCGTCCGAGACGCCCGACGAGCCGTGCAGCACGAGCGGTACGTCGCCCCCGGAGCGCCCTGCACCGCGCAGCGCGGCGCGCAGCCGGCCGATCAGCTCGATGTCGAGCGAGGCCGAGCGGTCGAGCATCGCGTGCGAGGAGCCCACCGCGACCGCCAGCGAGTCCACGCCGGTGGCCTCGACGAACGCCCGCGCCTCGGCCGGGTCCGTGCGCACGCCGGGCGCGTGCGCGCCGTCCTTGCCGCCGACCTCGCCGAGTTCGGCCTCGATGTGCACACCAGCCGCACGGGCGCGCGCGGCGACATCGGCGGTCAGGTCGACGTTCTCGTCGTAGTCGAGCCTGCCGCCGTCGAACATGACCGATCCGAAGCCCAGCTCGATCGCCTCGTCGACGAGCTCGGGGCGCTCCGCGTGGTCGAGGTGCACGGCCACGCGGGTGGCGGCACGGCGGGCGATGGCGAGGGTCGCCCAGCCGATCGGCTCGAGTCCGCCGTGGTAGTCGGCGCAGTTCTGCGAGATCTGCAGGATCACCGGCAGCTGCGCGCGCTCGGATGCCGCGACCAGCGCCTCGGCGGTCTCGAGGTGGATGACGTTGAACGCGCCGAGCCCGGTGCCGGCCGCGGCGGACGCGCGCATCAGGTCGCGAGCGGAGACGAGGGTCATCGGGGCTCCTTCGAGTCGGAGGGGGTTTCTGTAGCCGGCGAGAATTCGCCTGCCGCGTGAGAATGCCCGCCGGGGGTCATGTCTCGGTCGGCACGTGGATTCTCGACGGTGCGGGGCGTGACGATGAGCGTGCGTTCGAGGTCGGGCCAGGACGCGTGGATCTCGCCGGCGAGCGGCATGAGCACGGCCGCAGCCGACCATGCTGTCGCGCGGCGGAGGATCTGCTCGGGGTCGCGGATGCCGGCGTCCATCAGCACCGCGCAGGCGGCCACTGCCGCATCCCCCGCGCCGGTCGGGTTGCCCGCGAGTGCGGCGGGCAGGCGCGCGTGCAGGATGCTCACGGCCGGGGCGGACGTGCTGAGGTGGGCGGACGCGCTCACCGGGGCGGAGTCACTCGGTCGCCCGGCGCCGTCGGCATCCGCACCGTCTGGCGTCGCGCCCGGGTGGGGCGCGTCGGCTCCGGCATCCACACCCGCGACGGATGCGGCGCTCACCGCGAGCATGCCCTCGGCGCCCAGCGACAGCAGCACGAGCTCTGCGCCGCGGCGCACCAGCTCGCGGGCACCGTCGACGGGGTCGTCGAGCCCCGTGGCATCACGCAGCTCGTGCTCGTTGGGTTTCAGGACGGATGCTCCCGCGTCGGCCGCGCGCAGCAGTGACGGCCCCGAAGTGTCGACGATCACGACCGCGCCGGCGTCGCGCCCGATCCGGATGAGCGCGGGCAGCAGCCGCTCGGGCGTCTCCGGTGGGAAGCTGCCCGAGATCACGAGGACGTCGGCGGCGGCATCCGCTGCCCGCTCATCCACCGAGACACCGCCTTCTGCATGGGACACATGCGCAGACGTGGTTTCCCGTGCAGAATGTGGTTCCTCTCGACAGGCGCCGGCGAGCGCGGCGGCCACGGCATCCGTCAGCGCTGTCCACTCCTCCGCGCTCGGAGCCAAGCCGTACTCGTTCACGACCGTGGTGTCACCGAGGGATTCGTCGACCAGCGCGACGCTGCGGCGCGTAGCGGCGGCGACCGGGACGAGCGCATGCGGCACCCCGGAGGCTTCCAGTTCGGCGGTGAACTCCTCGCCCGTCGCGCCGCCGACCGTGGTGATCGCGACCGTGGACGCAGCCTGCGTGTGAGCGACCCGCGCGACGTTCAGTCCTTTGCCGCCCGCGCGCGCGGCGCCGGCATCCGCGCGATGTGTGCCCCCGACGGTCAGCGCGGCGACATGCCAGGTGAGATCCAGCGCCGGATTCGGCGTGACGGCGATGATCATGCCCGCTCCTCCCCGCGTGCGGCCTCCCGCGCCTCCCCGCCTGCGGCCTCCCGTGCCAGCAGGGCGGAGCCGAGGATGCCGGCATCTCCGGACAGCTCCGCGGGAACCAGCGCGGGGATGCGGTGGAAGCTGAGCCGGTCGGCAAGCCGGAGGCGCAGCTGCTCGAACAGCGCGTCACCCGCGCGGGAGAGGCCGCCGCCGATCACGACGGCCTGCGGCGCGAGCACGGCGGTCAGCTGCGCGATCGACAGGGTCAGTGCGTCCAGCGCGTCGTTCCAGATGCGCATCGCGATCTCGTTCCCGGCCCGGGCGAGCACCAGAACGTCGTGCGCTCCCGCCACGGCCGCGCCCGTCGCCTCGGTGTAGCGGCGGGCGATGGCGCCTGCCGACGCGACGGCCTCGAGGCATCCGCGCGCGCCGCACGGGCACGGCCACTCCCCGATCGGCGAGTGTCCGATCTCGCCGGCATAGCCGCCCGCGGTGTACGGCCGGCCGCCGACGAGCAGCGTCCCGGCTATCCCGGTGCCGATGATCAGCACCACCGCGTCGGCATAGTCCCGCGCTCCGCCGAGCACACGCTCGGCCCAGCTGCCCGCACGCACGTCATGATCGAACGCGACCGGCAGACCGAAGCGCTGCGCCATCAGATCGCGCAGCGGGGCGTTGCGCCAGCCGAGGTTGCTGCTGAAGACCGCGACCCCTCCGTCGGCGTCGACGATCCCCGGCACGACGAGTCCGACCGCCTCGGGAACGACGCCCGGATGCTGATCGCGCAGCTCGCCGGCGAGCACGGCCAATCGGTCCACCAGCGCCCGCGCCGGGTCCTCACCGCCGGACGGGGTCGGCGTGCGGTTCAGTCCGAGCGCGGTCCCGTCGCCGTCGAACAGCGCCGACTTGATGTCGGTCCCTCCCACGTCGAACGCGAGCACGGGCACGCCGCGTCCGATCGACGCCGCACGGGCGACGCGAGCTCCGGAAGCACCGGAGGCGCCGGCCACGACGTCGGGGATGTTCTCGCGCTCGGACATGCGGGGGCGGCCGCTCAATCGTCGAGGATGACGGAGCGGGTCAGGTTGCGCGGCTGGTCCGGGTCGAGGCCCCTGCCCACCGCACGATCCAGCGCGACGCGGTGCAGGCGCACGAGGTCGGCCATCGGGTCGATCGGATGCTGCACGAACCGCGCGCCCGTGGCGGCGACCTGCGCCTCGAGCCCTTCGGGAGCCGTGCCGAACTGCCAGGTGATGCGGCCGGGAGCGGCGATCGCGATCGGACCGTGACGGTACTCCATCGCGCTGTACGACTCGGTCCAGGACTGCGAGGATTCGCGCATCTTCAGAGCCGCCTCGTGGGCGAGACCGATGGTCCAGCCGAGTCCGAGGAACGAGTACTGCTCGGCGGAGCCCAGCTCGGCATCGTCGGTGCCGTCGAGCACCGTCTGCGCATCGGCGATGGCGGGGTCGAGGTCCTCTCCGAGCGAGGCGCGGAACAGCGCGAGCGCCGTCGTCGCGAAGCGGGTCTGCACGACCGACTGCTCATCGGCGAACGGCAGTGCGATGACGGTGTCGGCCAGGTCGACCAAGGGAGAGGTGTCATCGCCGAGGACGGCGACGACCGGCGTGCTGCCCTTCACGCGCTCGGTCAGCTCGAGCACCTCGGTGGTCGTCCCGGACCGCGTCAGGGCGACGATCGCGTCGTAGCCCCGGCCGGTCGGCACTTCCGAGGCGGTGAACGCGTCGGTCTCGCCGTGGCCGGCCGCCTCGCGGAGGGCGGCGTACGACTGCGCCATGAACCAGGAGGTCCCGCAGCCGACGACGGCGATGCGGGCACCGGATGCCGGCAGCAGCGCCTGCTCGGTGCGCATCCCGGCGGCGCGCGCCCAGGTCTCGGGCTGCGAGGTGAGTTCCGCGCGCATGTGCGCGCCGGCGGCGTTGGTCATGTCCCAGCTCCCGTGGATGCAAGTTTCTGATTGTTCGATCGCAATAACAATCAGATTATTGCATCTGCCGGGGTGGGCTGTCGAGGCAGTAGCGCGCGAAACGCAGAAGATCGCGCGGGTCGTTGCGGCGGCGCCGCAGCAGGACTCAGCGCCCCTCGGCGGCCTCGGTGTGGTGGCGGATGACCTCGGCGACCACGAAGTTGAACCACTTCTCGGCGAATTCCGGATCGAGGTGCGCCGCCTCGGCGAGCCCGCGCAGCCGCGCGACCTGCTGCTCCTCGCGCTGGGGGTCCGACGGGGGCATCTCATGCTCCGCCTTCAGACGCCCCACCTGCTGTGTGGCGCGGAAGCGCTCGGCCAGCATGAAGATCAGGGCGGCGTCGATGTTGTCGATGCTGGCGCGCAGGCGGAGCAGTTCGGCGCGGGCGTCATCTGCAGACATGATCTCTCCTCGGGGTGGGGCATCCTCGACGATACCGAAGCGAGCAATAGAGTGATCCGCATGAGCGCCGACGAATCCGCGAACAGCGAGAACGAGACCGACGACGACGCCGGGATCGCGCTGGAGGACCCCGAGGTGGTGTCCGAGATCTCCGCCACCCACCCGGTCGTCGAATCTCCGACTCCCAGCAGATCCTTCTGGGCGCGCGTCGACAAGCCCTTCACCGCCGGGTTCCTGGTGACGCTCGGCGGGCTCACGGCCTTCCTGCTCGCCCTGACGCTGTCGAGCCTGTCGACGGTGCTCGTCTACGTGGCGTTGGCGCTGTTCGCCGCTCTCGGTCTGGATCCGGCCGTGCGATTCCTGGAGCGGCGGGGCCTGTCCCGTCCGTTGAGCGTGCTCGCCGTCATCCTCGGGCTGGTGGCCGCGCTCGCGCTGGTGCTGATCATGATCGTGCCCGTCGTCGTCGAGCAGATCACGCTGTTCGTGAAGTCGGTGCCCGACCTGATCACCGACTTCACCCGCAGCGATGTCTACGCGGTGCTGGAGAAGCAGTTCGGCGAGCAGTTCGAGCAGCTCGTCGCGGAGGCGCAGAACTTCCTCACCGACGGCAAGACGCTCACAGTGATCGGCGGCGGAGCCCTGAAGGTGGGCAGTTCGATCGCCGCCGGCGTGTCGGGATTCATCGTCGTGCTGGTGCTGACGCTCTACTTCGTCGCCGGCCTCCCGACCATCACGGAGGCGATGCTGCGCTTCGCCCCCGCCCGCGATCGCGACAACGCCCGCAGGATCACCGATCAGATCACCGTCTCCGTCGGCGGCTACGTGCAGGGGATGGTCGTCCTGGCGTTCGCGAACGCGATCGTGGCGTTCATCCTCTACCTCGTTCTGGGGCTGCCGTTCCCGCCGCTGATGGCCACCGTGGCTTTCCTGGTGACGCTCATCCCGCTCGTCGGACCCCTGCTGTTCCTGGCGATCGGATCGATCATCGCGCTCTTCGCCGATCCGCTGCACGCCCTGCTGTTCGCGATCATCTACCTGATCTACATCCAGGTGGAGGCGTACGTGCTCACTCCGCGGGTGATGAACAGGACGGTCTCGGTGCCCGGATCGCTGGTCGTCATCGGCGCACTCGCCGGCGGCACCCTGCTCGGCCTGCTCGGCGCGCTGGTGGCGGTGCCGGTGACCGCGTCGATCCTGCTCATCATCAACCAGGTGTGGCTGCCCCGCCAGGACGCTCGGGTCTGAGCGCCCCGGCGGGAGCGAAGAGCCGGCTCGCGAGAACCGGTTCGGAAGGAACCGGCGCCGACGAACCGGGGCACGGGAACCGCGTCAGAGCAGACCCTTGTCCTTCAGCCACTTCGCGGCGATGTCCTTCGAGGACGTCTGATCGACGGTCGACTGCACGTTCATCGACACGAGGTCGTCGGCGCTGAGCGCGGCACTGATCGGGTCGATCACCTCGGCGATCTTGTCGGCGAGGTCGCTCGAGGCGATCGGCACCACGTTGGACGCCAGGATCATGTTCTCCGGGTCCTTCAGCGCCACGATGTCCTCGGTCTTGAACGCCGGGCTGGCCGTGTAGATGTCCGCCACCTGCACCTGACCGGCGAGCAGCGCTTCCAGTGTGCTCTCGCCGGTGGCGGAGAAGCCCAGGTCGACGCCGTAGACGCTCTTGGCCCCGGCGGGGCCGTACGGACGCTGCTCGAGCTCGGGAGCTCCACCGAGCACCGGCTTGGTGGTCAGCTTCGACAGGTCGGCGATCGACGACAGCCCGTTCTCGTCGGCGAACTTCTTCGTCACGGTGTACGTGTCCTGATCACTGGCCTGCGCATAATCCAGTGCCGTCAGCCCGTCCGGCAGCGCCTTCTGCAGCGCCGCGTAGACATCGTCGGGACTGGTCGCCGAGGCGTCCTGGTCGAAGAACTCGAGAAGGTTGCCGGTGTACTCGGGGAACAGGTTGATCGCACCGGACTCCACCTCCGGCATGTACGCGTCGCGCTGGCCGACGCCGAACTTGCGCTCCACGGTGAAACCGTCGTTCTCCAGGGCCTGCGCGTAGATCTCGGCGATGATCTCGTTCGAGAAGTAGGCCTGGGACCCGACGACGACGGTATCGCCGCCGGTGTCGCCACCGGCGCTGCTGGTCGGCTCGTCGAGGGGGTTGCTGCTGCCGCAGCCGGCCAGTGCGAGCGTCGCGGCCAGGGCGACGCCGGCGGCGATCGCGAGTCGGGACTTGCGTGCGGTGATCATGATTGTGCCTCTCTGTGGGGATGGGTGTCAGGCGACGGCGGACGCGGCGCGGCGTACGCTGCGTCGATCGTCCGCGTCGGATGCCGGGCCGGCGGAGCGGATGCCCGCGGGGACTGCGGCGCGCTGGGCGACGGCGAGCAGCAGATCGACGATGAGTGCGAGCACCGCGACGAGCAGCGCTCCTGCGAGCACCTGGTCGAAGCGGCGCAGCGGGATGCCCTGGATGATCGGCCAGCCCAGGCCGCCGAGATTGACGTACGCACCGATGGTCACCGTGGCGATGACCTGCAGCAGGGCGGAGCGGATGCCGCCGAGCAGCAGCGGCATACCCAGGGGCAGTTCGACCTTCGTGAAGATCTGCCATTCGGTCATCCCGACCGCGCGGGCCGCGTCGATGGTGCGCCGGTCGATGGCCTCGAAGCCGGTGTAGGCGCCCGCCAGCAGTGACGGGATCGCCAGCAGCACGAAGGTGATCACGGCGGCCAGCGGCGTGCGCAGCACGCCGAGCAGCAGCACGAGGAGCACCAGCAGTCCGAAGGACGGCACGGCGCGAGCTGCGCCCGAGATGGCGACGGCGATCTCGCGCCCCTTGCCGGTGTGGCCGATCAGCCAGCCCGCGGGGAGCGCGATCGCGGCAGCGACGACGACGGAGATCACCGTGTAGAGCAGGTGCTGACTCAGCAGCACGGGCAGCGCGTACTGTCCCTGCAGCCGATCGGAGGAGAACAGCCAGGCGAGCGCGTCGACGAAGAGATTCATGCCGCGGCCCTCACGATCGCCCGCTTCGATCCCGAGCCCTTCGACGGGCTCAGGGACCCGGCTCCACCGGCCCCCGTGCCGGCGCCCGCCCAGGGCATCAGCATCCGCCCGAGCAGCACCAGCAGCAGGTCGATGAGCAGTGCGATCACGACCACGGCGACGACCCCGGCGAAGACCTCGACGATGATGCGCCGCTGCAGCCCGTTGGTGAACAGGTACCCGAGGTTGGTGACGCCGATGAGGATGCCGACGGTCGCGAGCGAGATCGTGCTGACCGCCGCGACCCGGAGTCCGGCGAGGATCACCGGGCCCGCCAGCGGGAGCTCGACGGTGAAGAAGCGGCGCGGGGCGGCGTAGCCCATGGCCGTCGCGGCCTGGCGCACGTCGGGATCGACGGAGTCCAGTCCGTCGGCGACCGCGCGCACGAGGATCGCGATCGCGTAGATGGTCAGCGCGATCATGAGGTTCGGCTCATCGGTCGCCGAGTAGCCGAACACGGCGGGCAGAAGGATCAGCAGCGCCAGTGAGGGGATCGTGTACAGCAGCCCGGTGAGCACGATGACGGGACCGCGCACGAGACGGTAGCGCCAGGCCACCCAGCCCAGTGGGATCGAGAGCAGCAGTCCCACCGCGATCGGCACCACGCTCTGCCGCAGATGCACGAGCGTGAGTTCCAGGATGAGATCCAGGTTGTCGCCGACCCAGTTCACGTCGTGCCCTCACCGCCGCCGTGCAGCACCCCCTGGGTGCGTCCCTCGGAGTCGACGACGACCGTGCCGCGCGGCGTCTGTTTGAGCGAGAGCGCGCGGTGACCGCGATGGGTTCCGATGAACGCCTCCACGAAGGCATCCGCGGGGTCCTCGATGATCTCGCTGGGGCTGCCGACCTGGACGACGCGTGCGCCCTTGTCGAGGATGACCACCTGATCGCCCAGGAGGAACGCCTCGTCGATGTCGTGCGTGACGAACACCACCGTCTTGTCGAGTTCGCGCTGCAGCCGGATCAGCTCCTGCTGCAGGTCTGCGCGCACGATGGGGTCGACGGCGCCGAACGGCTCGTCCATGAGCAGGATGTTCGGGTCGGCCGCCAGTCCGCGCGCCACGCCGACGCGCTGCTGCTGGCCGCCCGAGAGCTGGCTCGGGTAGCGCTCCGCGAGCGCCCGGTCGAGTCCCACGGTGTCGAGCAGCTCCCGCGCCCGCCCGTGCGCCTCGCGGCGGCTCACGCCGTTCAGGCGCAGCACCGTGGAGACGTTGTCGAGCACCGTGAAGTGCGGCATCAGTCCGGAGTTCTGCATGACGTACCCGATGCGACGGCGCAATCGCACCGGATCGCCGTCGAGCACGCTCTCCCCGTCGATCGCGATCGTGCCCGCTGTCGGCTCGACCATGCGATTGATCATGCGCAGCAGGGTCGTCTTGCCGCTTCCGGACGATCCGACCAGCACCGTGGTCCGGCGTGACGGCACCACGAGGTTGAAGTCCTCGACGGCGGAGGTGCCGTCGGGGAATCGCTTCGAGACCGACGTGAACTCGATCATCCGCCGCGGCCTAGGGGCCGACCTGCACGCTCGGATCGAACGCCAGGTAGCCCGAGAAGTCGCGGCCCACCCTCTCGATCGCCGTCGGGTAGGGCGTCGGGTACGCCCAGGCCAGATCCGTGTATGTCCGTCCGTCGAGCGTCAGCGAGTAGTACTGGCTCTCGCCCTTCCAGGGGCAGGTGTACGGCGTCGGGCTCTCGACCAGCTCCCCCGCGGCGAGCGCCGACGGCGGGAAGTAGTGGTTGCCTTCGATCATGATGGTCTCGGCGTCGTCGACTTCGGCGATCACGGTTCCTGCGAGTACAGCTCTCATGCACGTGCCTCCTGGCGTCTCCTCGAGAGTATGCGACTCCTCCGACAACCGGAACGGATGGCAGAAATTCCCGCTCCGCCGAACCGGTCAGGCGGACTGGCGCCCGTACTCCTCCAGCAGGCGCAGCCATATCTCGTTCATGGTCGGGTACGCAGGCACCGCATGCCAGAGCCGGCTGATGGGCACTTCGCCGACCACGGCGATCGTCGCCGCCTGCAGCATCTCCGCGACATCGGAGCCGACGAAGGTGACGCCCAGCAGCACGTCCCGCTCCGTGTCGACGACCATGCGCGCCTGCCCCGCATAGCCGTCGGCGTGCAGGCTCGCTCCGGCCACCGCCCCCAGGTCGTAGTCGACGACCTGGATCTCGTGACCGGCGGCGCGCGCCGCGTCCGCCGTCAGCCCGACCGAGGCGACTTCGGGTTCGGAGAAGACCACCTGGGGCACCGCGGCATGATCGGCCGTCGCGACATGCCGACCCCACGCCTGGTCGGCGACCAGCTCGCCGCGCGAGCGGGCGGCGATGACGTCACCGGCTGCCCGCGCCTGGTACTTGCCCTGATGGGTCAGCAGCGCGCGTCCGTTCACGTCGCCCACCGCGTACAGCCAGTCGATACCGGCCACGCGCATGGTGTCGTCGACGGGGATGGATCGACCCGACTCCAGCCCGACGGACTCCAGGCCGAGGTCGCGCGTGCGGGGTGTGCGTCCGGTGGCGACGAGCACCTCGGATGCCGTGATCTCCTCGCCGTCGCCGAGCGTCAGGACCACCCGATCGCCGTCGCGGCGCACGGCGGACGTCTCGGTGTTCAGCCGCACGTCCACCCCCAGCTCGCGCAGGCCGTCCGCGACCCGCTCGGCGGCGAAGGGCTCGGTCTTCACCAGCAGACCGCGGCGGGCGATGAGCGTGACGGTGGAGCCGAGCTGCGCGTAGGCGGTGGCCATCTCCACGCCGACCACGCCGCCGCCGATGATCACGAGCGACTCCGGAACCGCCTGTGCGCTGGTCGCGTCGCGACTGGTCCAAGGCGCAGCATCCGCCAGTCCTGGGATGTCGGGGAGCATCGAATCCGTGCCGGTGCTGATCGCGACGGCGTGCCGTGCGCGCAGCACCCGCTCGCCGTCGTCGCCCGAGACGGTCACCTCCCGCTCGCCGGTGAGTCGGCCGCGGCCGCGCACCAGGTCGATGCCGGCGCTGTCCAGCCAGGCGACCTGTCCGTCATCCGACCAGTGCGAGGTGAACGAGTCCCGGCGGGCCAGCACGTCCGCAGGGTTCAGCGAGCCGCCGGTCACGCCCTGCACGTGCTGCGCGGCGCGCAGCGCCTGCGGCGAGCGCAGCAGAGCCTTCGACGGCATGCAGGCCCAGTACGAGCACTCACCGCCGACGAGTTCGTTCTCCACGATCACGGCGGTCAGACCGCCCTGCACGGCTCTGTCGGCCACGTTCTCGCCGACCGGTCCGCCGCCCAGCACGATGAGGTCGTATTCGTCGCTCATGCGTCCAGTCTGGTGGGGAGCGGCGCGCTTGTCACGCGCCTGGTGCGCGGCGGACGGATGCCGGAACCCGCGATTTCCATCCGCATCCCGCGCGAGAGATGGAAAACGTCGGTCCCAGGGTGCCGGAACCCGCAGTTTCCATCCGCACCCCGCGCGAGAGATGGAAAACGTCGGTCCGAGGGTGCCGGAACCCGCGTTTTCCATCCGCAGGGGTTCGGTTCGGGCGCACGGCGCACGCCGCGCCCGCAGGCGCGGGATGCCCGCTCAGCGCGCGGGCAGGATCACTGTCGGGACGGGCGCCGAGGTGGTGTGACGCACGTCGCGCGGAGCGCCGGTGCGCTCGTCGAGGTCGATGGCGCTGATGGTGCTCGAGCGCTGACCGGCCACCAGCAGCACACCCTCGTGCACGAGGTGATGCCGAGGCCAGTCGACGCCGGATTCGGCGAGCGCGAACGGCTCCAGCGCCTCGCCGGAGCCCTTCACGCGCAGCGCCGAGATGGTGTTGCTGCCGCGCAGAGCGGTGTAGAGCGTCCTGCCGTCGCGCGATATCGCGAGCTCGGCAGGGAAGTCGAAGCCCACCTGCGCGATGGGCGAAGCGGTGCTCGCCGACGCCAGCCCCCAGCGGCCGTCGCGGGAGGATGCCAGGGTGAACACCTCGCAGGAGTACTCGGTGACCACGTGCAGGTGACCGCTGGGGTGCATGACCATGTGGCGGGGGCCGGTGCCACGGGGCAGGACGACCTCATGATCCACGGTCAGGTCACGGCGCCAGATGCGCACGAGGTCGACGCCGAGGTCCGTGGTCGCGATGCGGCCGTCGGGCAGGAAGACGGCCGAGTGCGCGTGCGGGGCGCGCGGCTCCTCGCCCGTCGGGGTCGGGTACGGATCGGATGCCGCAGCAGCATCCGTCTCGGCATCCTCATGCTCGATGCCGAACAGCGCCGCGCGCAGCGCCGCGGCCTTGTCGGGGACGGCGGGCATCAGCCGTCCGTCCTCCGCGAGGCCGTAGCGGATCACCCGGCCGTCGCCGTAGCAGCTGGCGACCAGCATCCGCTCGTCGGGCGAGACCGCGACGTGGCAGACCGAGTCGCCCGCGACGACAGGCGGGCCGAGCGGGCGCAGCGCGGACTCCCCGGACCGGCCGAAGGCCTGTACGGTGCCGGAGCCCTCCAGGGCCGCGTAGACGACATCCAGCCGCGGATGCCGTGCCAGCCACGACGGCGATGCCACCGGGGCGGCGACGCCCCGGTAAGTGAGCGTGCTGGGCCCGGCATCCGCCGCGAGGACGCCGATTCCCTCGGCATCCCCGTCCCTGTCCGTGCCGTAGCCTCCGACCCAGAACTGCGTCATCGCGGATCCTTCCCTGTTTCCTTGATGCCGACTGCACGGGATCCCGGGCGCCGGGAGCGAACTCAGTCGAGGAGGTCGTGGCGGACGATGACCTGCTCGCGCTCGGGTCCGACGCCGATCACCGAGATGCGGGTGTCGCTCATCTTCTCCAGCGTGTGCACGTAGTCCTGCGCGTTCTGCGGCAGATCCTCGAACGTGCGGGCCTTCGAGATGTCCTCGCTCCAGCCGGGGAAGTACTCGTAGATCGGCTTCGCGTGGTGGAACTCGGTCTGGTTGACGGGCACGTCGTCGAACCGCTCGCCGTCGACGTCGTAGGCGACGCACACGGGGATCCGCTCGAGGCCGGTCAGGATGTCCAGCTTGGTGAGCACGAGGTCAGTGATGCCGTTCACGCGCGTGGCGTAGCGGGTGATGGGCGCGTCGTACCAGCCGACACGGCGCGGCCGGCCGGTGGTGGTGCCGAACTCGAAGCCCTGCTTGCGCAGCCAGTCGCCCTGCTCGTCGAACAGCTCCGTCGGGAAGGGACCGGATCCGACGCGGGTCGTGTACGCCTTGACGATGCCGACGATGCGGTCCAGCGCTCCCGGGCCGACGCCCGATCCGGTCGCCGCGCCCCCGGCCGTCGCCGACGACGAGGTGACGAACGGGTACGTGCCGTGGTCGATGTCGAGCATGGTGGCCTGCCCGCCCTCGAACACCACGACCTCGCCGCGACGGAGCGCCTCGGCGATCAGGTGGCCGGTGTCGGCGACCATCGGTCGCAGCCGCTCGGCATACGACAGCAGGTCCTCGACGACCTCGTCGACGGTGATCGCGCGGCGGTTGAAGATCTTCACCAGCAGGTGGTTCTTCTGATCGAGTGCGCCCTCGACCTTCTGGCGCAGGATGTTCTCGTCGAACAGGTCCTGCACGCGGATGCCGACACGGTTGATCTTGTCGGCGTACGCCGGGCCGATGCCCCGGCCGGTCGTGCCGATCATGCGCTTGCCGAGGAAGCGCTCGGTGACCTTGTCGAGAGTGGTGTGGTACGAGGTGATGAGGTGCGCGTTGGCGCTGACCTTCAGCTTGGACACGTCCACACCGCGGGCCGACAGCGCCTCGAGCTCGTGGAAGAGCACCTCGAGGTCGACGACGACCCCGTTGCCGATCACCGGGCGCACGCCGGGGGTGAGGATGCCGGAGGGCAGCAGGTGCAGCGCGTACTTCTCGTCGCCGACCACCACCGTGTGCCCGGCATTGTTGCCGCCGTTGAACTTGACGACCCAATCGGTGCGTTCACCGAGCAGGTCTGTCGCCTTGCCCTTGCCCTCATCGCCCCACTGGACGCCGACGATCACGATTCCTGGCACGGGGTACCCCCTGGTACTGCACGCTGTTCGCCGGGTTTGCACCGGCAGATGAGCTGGCCCGAACGGGCGAGTCCATCTTATCGGAGGCCCGCACGCGATCCCTTGCGCTTCTTCCCCGTTCGCGCGACGTCCTGATCACCCGCTCACCAGCGGTTGTGCACCTCTTCCGCCCAGCCGAAGACGCCCGAGAACTCGATGAACTCGCCGTCGGCGGTGCGGAAGCTCCCCGACCAGTCGCCGAAGCACTGGTCGGTCGAGGAGGACAGGACGCCGAGGTTCATGCGCGTCGTCTTGTCGTAGACGGGCGTGAACAGCGCGTCCAGACCGCCGCCGCTGATGCGCCAGGGGCTCCGCCAGTCGGCGATGTCGTACTGCCAGTCCAGTTCGGCGCGGATCTTGTGCAGCTGGCCGTCGATGACGAACGCGTTCTCGGTCGAGCCGGTGCCGTCGGTCCACTTCCCGCCGACCTGGATGCCGATCGTGCGCCCGTGTGACGCACCCGACCCGGCGCCCCAGTTCCACGCGACGTCGTACGGCCAGCGCCCCCGGCCGTGATCGAGCACGGCCCAGCCCTGCAGCACGTGGCGCACCCCGTCGAGCACGAGAGTGCCGGAAGCCGGACGGGCGACATCCTTCACCGTGTACTGGAAGCGGGTGGTGCTCCAGGGCACGACCACCGCCAGCCGCTCGTGCCCCTCGGGCAGGAGCGCGACGACGTCGAGCACGGCACCCGGGATGCGGGCGCGCAGCCGCGTCCCCTCGGGCAGCTCGTCGATGTCGATCTCGAGGTCCTTCGCCCTGGCCCGGCTCGGCCCCTGCTCGAGACTCGACGGCAACCGGACGCCGCGCGGCGGGATGTTCGTCACCGACCGGTGCCAGGTCTGCTCGGTCCGTCTGTCCAGCACCCAGACCTCATGCACGGCGGCGTAGTCGATCGACGACACGGTGAGCCCGATGACGTGGTCGGGCGTGGCGACGTTCCAGTACTCCCAGCGCTTGTTGCGACCGGTGAAGCGGATGCCGTCGCGCGCGATGCCCGCGGTGTCCACCAGCGGCGAGCGCGCCCAGCCGACGGCATCCGGGTTCAGCGTGCCGTCGGGCAGCGTCAGCGTGACGGGTTCTGTGAGCTCGCGCGCGTCGACCATGGTCGCGTCCCTTCCTTCTCGGCCTCACCCTACTGTCCGCGCGATCCGGTCGCGGAGCGACGCCAGGCATACTGAAGGGGCGGAGTGAACGGATGCGGGGTGAGTCGATGGCCGAGGAAGAACTGTCACCGCTGTCGGGCCTGTGGGACGCGCCGCCGCGGCGCGATGCCCGCATCCCCGCCCAGCCTCTCCCCTCGGCGGCCCCCGTCGTCCACGCCGCCGCCCGCCCTCCCGCCGTCCACCGCGGGCGGCTCATCGGCGGCTTCGCCGCGGTGTTCGCGATCGGGGTGGTGGCGACGACGGCGAGCGTGCTGACCTCCGGTGCGGGCATCACCGAGACAGCGCTCACCGCGGAGGCCGATGCCCTGGGTCACGGCGCGGCCGCACTGTCAGGTGGCGGTGCGGGACCGCACGATGTCGGCCGTGCCGGCGGGCGCACGGACACTCCGCGGCAGACCGAAGCGGATGCGCCGCCGGATGCCGGTGACGGGTCCGGATCCGAGGGACGGGCGGATGCCGATGCACCGCGCGACGAGCTGCCCGGCCTCGACGACCATGCCCTGACGCCCGGCTCCGGCTCCCCCGCCCCGGCGCCGGAGCCGCAGCCCGGTCAACCCGGCCCTTCCACGCCTCCCGACACCGGGGTGGTGGCCCCGGCTCCCGAACCCGCGCCCTCCCCACCCCCCGCGCCGGCACCACCCGCGCCGCAGCCGGTCCCCTCTGCGCCGACCCCGCCGGCCGCGACCCCGACGCCCGCCGCCGCTCCGCTCGCCTTCACAGGGCTCACGGAGAACAGGGTCGCCCTGCTCGGCATCCCCTTGCTGTCCAGCTACACACTCACGCTGTCCGGCCAGCCCGGCGCCAGGGCATCCGTCACCTACGGATCGCTCCCCGCGGGGTCCGTGACCTTCGACGGCAGCGGTCGCGCCGCTCTCACCATCGGCGGCACGCTCCTGGGCATCCGGATCAGCGACCCGGTGATCAGGGCGTCGTACTCCGACGGCACCGAGGATGCCGCGGTCGAAGCGCGCCGCTCCTCGATCTGATCCGGCATCCGCTCCGCGTCCGAGCGGGGACATCGGGCACTTCACCCCATGCGGGGCCCGCTGTGCAGGGCGTGCGAGCCGTTAGCCTGTTCTGCGGGGAAGACGGCCGACCTGTCTCCCCGATCGAGGAGACGAAGATGAACCAGCCCTATCCCCCGTCCTACGGCGGTTCGGCCGAGCCGCCCCCGCCTCCTCCCGCACCTCCCGCACCGCGTCCGGACGGGCGCGGTCCGATCGTCGAGGAGCGGCGGACGACCTCGCCGAGCTCCCCTGGCGCCACGCAGGATGATCTCGCCCGCGCGCAGCGCATCCTGAAGATCATCACCGACTCGTACTCGACCAAGATGGTCGGTCAGGACCAGCTGCGCAGCAGCCTGCTGATCTCACTCATCGCCGGCGGTCACATCCTGCTCGAATCCGTGCCCGGCCTGGCGAAGACCACGGCGGCCAGCACTCTCGCCGACACGGTGAAGGCCAGCTTCAAGCGCATCCAGTGCACCCCCGACCTGCTGCCCAGCGACATCACCGGCAGCCAGATCTACGACGCCGCGACCGGCACCTTCCGCACGGTTCTCGGACCGGTGCACGCCAACTTCGTGCTGCTCGACGAGATCAACCGCTCCAGCGCCAAGACGCAGTCGGCCATGCTCGAGGCGATGCAGGAGCGGCAGACCACCATCGGCGGCGAGGTGCACGCGCTGCCCAGACCGTTCCTCGTCATCGCCACGCAGAACCCCATCGAGCAGGAGGGCACCTACGAGCTGCCCGAGGCGCAGATGGACCGCTTCCTGCTCAAGGAGATCGTCGAGTACCCGAGTCCCGCCGAGGAGTTCGAGATCCTCGGCCGCATCGACTCCGGAGTGCTCGACCCCGACCGCCACGTGCCCGGCGTCATCTCCCTGCAGGACGTTCAGGACCTGCAGGACATCGCCTCCCGCGTGTACATCGACCCGGCCATCCGCAACTACATCGTCCAGCTGGCCTACGTCACCCGCAATCCCGCGCCGTACATCGGCGCGGAGCGGGCGCGGTTCATCAAGTACGGCGCCAGCCCGCGTGCGAGCATCGCCTTCCTGCAGGCCTCACGTGCCCTGGCGCTGCTCAACGGCCGCACGCACGTGCTGCCCGAGGATATCCGTTCGCTGCGTCACCTCGTGCTGCGCCATCGTGTGCTGCTGACCTTCGAGGCGGATGCCGAGGGCATCCGCAGCGAGGAGATCATCGACCAGATCTTCGCCTCGGTCCCCACCCCCTGATCCTTCGACGAGCTCAGGGACCGAGAAGATCCGATGACCACCTTGATCGCCCAGGTGAAGAGCAAGCTCTTCATCCGCTCGTCGCAGAAGTCGATGCACGCCCTCGACGGCGCCTACGCGTCTCTGCTGCGCGGACGCAGCCTCGACTTCGAGGACCTGCGCCCCTACGAGTACGGCGACCAGGTGCGCGACATCGACTGGCGCGCCACCGCAAAACAGGGCGAACCGCTCATCAAGCGCACCAAGGCCACGCGCAGGCACACCGTCCTCTTCCTGGTGGATTCCGGCCGCGGCATGAAAGCTCTGGCCGAGGACGAGCGACCCAAGCGCGACCTCGTCGTGCTGCTCACCGGCGCGCTCGGCCTGCTCACCGTGCGCCACGGCGATGACTTCTCGATGGTCTACGGGGATGCCGATCAGGTGCGCCGCATCCGCCCCGGCGGCACCGAGGACGCACTCGAGCACGCCCTCCGCACCGTCCGCAGCGCCATCGACGAGACACGGGCGCCCAACGACCGCGACGCGCTGCTGCAGTACACCGCGCGCCACATCTCGCGGCGCTCCATCGTCGTGCTCGTCACCGACGAGGCGCCGATGACCGCGGACACCGACCGTCTGCTGAGGCGCCTGAAGGTGCAGCACGACGTGCTGTGGATGACGATCCGCGACGCGGACCCCGTGACGCCGGACACGACGCGGCCCGCGCATCGCCGGGATGTCGACACCGGCTGGGGCATCCCCGACTTCGTGCACGGCGATGCCGAGGTCATGGCCGAGCTCGCCGCCATGGAGGCCGCCGACACGGCGCACCGCGACGATGTGCTGCGCCGCCGCGAGATCACCCACGCCGAGTTCGGCGGGCAGGACTCCGCGGTGCCCACCCTGCTGGCGATGCTCAACCGGAGGTCGCATGCCCGCCTCTGACGAGCTCTACCCTCCGGCCCAGTACGGCTGGGGATGGATACTGCTGGCGATCGGCGTGCTTCTCCTGCTCGGGCTGGCCGCCTGGCTGCTGATCGTGCTCACCCGTCCCCGTGGCAGCATGACATTGCAGGGCGCGCCGTCCTCCGCGCCGCCCGCGGGCGAGATCCTCGAGCAGCTGCGCTCCGAGTACCTGACCGACGTGCAGCGCATCGAGGACGCATACCGCTCGGGGAATATGTCGCCCAAGCGGGCCAATCTGGAGCTCAGCCGCGCGGTGCGCGGCTTCGTCAACGAGTACTCCGGGCTCGAGGCGCCCGTGCTGTCGTTGGACGATCTCGTCGTCCGCGGAGTCGATCCCGCGCTCATCGACGCGATCCGGCGCCACTACTACCCGAGCATCTTCCAGCGCGGACCCGCCGTCGATCCCGTCTACGGCGCCGACGCCGCCCGCAAGGTCGTGACGACGTGGCATTGAACACCTGGTGGATGATCCTCGTCGCGCTCGGCGTCCTGCTGGCCGCCGTGGCCATCGGCGTCCTGCTCGGCGTGCGAAGCCGCGAGCGGGCGGAAGCCGCGCCGGCCGCCCTCATCTCGAGGGCCGAGCGGCTGCGCGGTCTGCCCTCGTTCCGGGCGTCGGTCCGCCGCCGCATGACCCTGCTCGCCGGGATCCTCGTCGTCGGCGCGATCGCCGTTCTGCTGGGCGGTGTGGTCGCCGCGCGTCCGCTGTCGGCGAAGACGATCCATCCCGTCGACAACAGCCGGGACATCATGCTGTGCCTGGACGTCTCGGGGTCGATGTCCGATGTCGACGTCGAGGTCCTCACCGTGTTCGACGAACTCCTGAAGGGCTTCCGCGGCGAGCGGATCGGCCTGACGATCTTCAACAGCTCGCCCGTGCAGGTCTTTCCCCTCACCGACGACTACCCGTTCGTCCAGGAGCAGCTGAACAGCATCCGCACGAGCTTCGACTACAACAGCGACGTCCCCGAGCACTGGGTGGGCACCCTGAACGGACCAGGGGCATCGCTCATCGGCGACGGCCTGGCCGCATGCACGATGCGCTTCGACCACCTCGACGACGATCGCAGCCGCTCGGTGATCCTCGCCACCGACAACGAGCTGGCCGGCGCCTCGATCCTCACCGTGCGGGAGGCCGCCCAGTACGCGAAGTCGAAGAAGGTGCGCGTGTTCGCACTGAACCCCGTGCAGGGCAAGGACGCCGAGGTCAGCGCCGAACTCGCCGACGCCGCCCTGCTGACCGGCGGGCAGTCCTATGCGCTGCGCGACACGACGAGCGTCGCCGACATCATCGCCGAGATCCAGAAGCAGGAGGCGACGGCCCTGAAGGGCCAGGCCCAGGTCGTGCGCGTCGACAGTCCGAACCTCGTGATCGCCCTGATGCTCATGGCCATCCTCGGCTTCCTTCTGCTCGTGTGGAGGGTGCGCCTGTGATCGTCCAGCCCGTCCTCCATCCCCTGCTGCTCCTGCTGCTGTGCGCGGTGCCGGCAGTGATCGTCATCCGCGCGCTCATCAGCCCCGGGCCAGCCGCCGCAGGCCCGGGCCGTGGGATCTGGGCGCTGCGCCTGGGCATGGTCGTCGTCGTCTTCGCGATGCTGCTGCGCCCCGGGATCCCTGGCGGCACCTCGCAGACCCTCGCGACCGACACCGACATCGTGATCGTCGTCGACACGACGGCCAGCATCATCGCCGAGGACTGGGACGGAGACCAGCCGCGCCTGAACGGAGTGCGCGCCGACGTGCAGTCCATCGTCGACACGTATCCGGGCGCGCGGTTCTCGCTGATCAGCTTCGATGCGGCGGCGCAGCTGCGCCTGCCTCTGACGACGGATGCCACCGCCCTGATGTCCTCGCTCGACGTGATGCTCCCCGAGATCACCGACCAGTCGCGCGGATCGTCGATCAGCATCGCCAACCGGATGCTGACCGACACCCTCTCCGCGGCAGCGAAGTCGGCACCCGACCGCAGCCGGATGGTGTTCTACCTGGGGGACGGCGAGCAGACCTCGTCCGGCGAACCGGAATCGTTCGCCTCCAGCGCGAAGTACGTCGACGGCGGGTCGGTGCTCGGGTACGGCACGGCCGAGGGCGGCCCGATGAAGAAGACCACGGGCCGGGCTTCGACAGGTTCAGCGGGCGGGGACTATATCGAGTACCAGGGCGAGCGGGCGATGTCTGTCATCGACGAGGACAACCTGAAGAAGGTCTCCGAGCAGCTGGGAATCGACTACCAGCGTCGGACGGCCGACGCCGAGATCGTCCTGCCCGAAGCGCCGAGCAGCACAACCGATTACGCCGCCTCGGGCGAGGTGGGCAACGTCATCGAGCTGTACTGGATTCTCGCGCTCGTGCTGATCGCGCTGGTCGCGGTCGAGCTGGCGCGCGCGACGATGCTCATCACCCGGCTGCGCGGCCTGATCCGCGGCACCGCCCGCGATGGAGGTGCACGGTGAGCGGCACGACCCGCACCGACCCCGCGGTCGCCCAGCGCCGGAGCGAGCCCACCCGGGCCGATGCCGCCGCCGCTCTGCTGGCGGCGAACCGCCGGCGGCGCAGCATCCGACGCTGGATCGCGATCGGCACCCTTCCGCTGACGCTGGCGGCCCTGCTGTTCGCCGGCAAGCTGCTGAGCATGTACGCGTTCGCGCATCAGTCGATCACCTCGTTCGTGACCGGCGGCTACGCCGAATCCGAGTCGGCTGCGCGAGGACAGGACGTGCTGAACTGGTTCGAGCCGTTCAAGGCGCCGTACAACATCGGCACGGCACTCGCGGGCGCCGAGAAGCTGGCCGACGCGCGGACCGAGCTCGAGCGGGCGCTGCCGCTGGCGACCGGTCTGGATGCCTGTCCGGTGCTCATCAACCTGTCGCTCGTGATCGAACGGCAGGGCGATGCTGCCCTGGCCGACGGTGATGCCGCCGCGGCGGCCGAACTGTTCGGCGAGGCGCTGCAGGTCACCGTCGACACCCCCGAGGAGTGCCGCAGCCAGGACGCCCAGGACCAGTCGCCGGACCCCAACCGCGACATGAGCGACACCCTCGATCAGAACCAGCAGCGCCAGCAGGAGAAGCAGCAGCAGAGCCGGCAGGACCCCGACCAGGATCCGCAGCCTCAGCAGCCGGACGAGGGCGACGAGCAGCAGGATCAGCCCTCGCAGAGCGATCTCGACGACATCGAGGATCGGCTGAACCAGGGCGCCCAGGAGCGTGAGGACGAGCTCGGCGGCGACGACGGCTCCGGCGGCGGGACGGACAGGCCATGGTAGAGCACCAGCGCAGTCGCTACATCGGCGGTGCGGAGGGAGCACCGCCGCTGCCCCCGCCCGGTGGATATCACGGCGCGCGTCGCGTGCCGATGGGGTTGGATCAGGCGGCCGGGCTGCCTGCGGCATCCGGGGACATCACCTACACCGCCGAGCGGCCGGTCGAGAAGACGTCGGTCAACACGCTGGGCCTGGTCGCCATCACGGTGACCGTGCTGTTCGTGCTGGTCATGCTGCTCATGATGGGCGCCGGCGGGACGGACGCGCTGTACGGCGCGTCCATGCTGGTCGTGCAGCTGGTCGTCGTCGGTGTGACCGTCGCCGCCGTGTTCACACCTCGCGGACGGATGCTGGGTTCGATCGCCCTCGCACTGACGCTGGTCTTCAACGTGGCCACGGTCGGTGCGATGGGGGCGCTGCGGTCCGCGGCCACGCACGCGTACGACGGCACGAAGACCGAGCAGCAGAAGCACGAGCAGGGCTACCCGGGCATGAAGGGCGTCCCGAATCAAGATGTGCTGGGCGGCCCCTCCCTGGAGGACGTGCAGGCCGAGGGCGACCAGCTGATGGCCGAGGTGCGAGAGCGCCTGACCGCGAGGTACGGGTACACCTGGGTGCAGTCCGGCACGGTGGACATCAGCCCCGAGCGCAACGGCTACGGCGGGGAGTCCATGCTGCGCCGCTACACCTCCACGGCCTGGACCACCGAGCAGCCCGTGCAGGACATCCAGCGCAAGCGCGACGTCATCCGGGTGATCGACCAGGTTCTCGGGGCACGCCGGATGCCGCAGCTCTATCCTTTGAACGAGCCGGGATCGGGCATCTCCGACAGCATGGTCGCCAAGCTGTACGGGTCGAGCGACCCGGCTCGCCAGCACACCTGGGAGTACTACAGCGACACGTACCCCGAGCCGCTGCGGTTCTACGCCGACGTGTACGACCTCTCGAACGACCCCACCGGCGAGTTCCGCACCCAGCGCGAGGCGATCCAGCAGCAGTTCGGCGAGCCCCTCGAAGGCCTGCAGCTGATGGTCCTCGCCCGCCAGGTGCTGCCGGAGGCCGACCGCGCCGCGTACGAGGAGAGGCTGAAGGACTACCCCGGGTTCTAGGCGGGAGTCGGTCGGAGCCCTAGGGCCGATCGTCGACCGGTTCGCGGGCGTCGCCGGGCAGTTCGGGCTCGTCCACCGCGTGCAGATCCTCCACCGCCGGGCCCTCGAGCAGGCGCCCGTCGGCGTCGAAGCGCGATCCGTGCAGAGGGCAGTCCCACGAGCGCTCCGCGCTGTTCCACGAGACGATGCCGCCCAGGTGGGTGCACACCGCCGAGAGCCGGCAGGTGGTGCCGTCTACGGTGGAGACCGCGGTCGGCTCCTTGTCGTAGGAGCCGACGAAGCCCTCGCCCTCGGCCGGGTCCTCCTCCGGGAGGGGGCGGAGGGCTCCCGAGGCCCAGCCCGAGGCCAGCTTGCCGGCGACCTCGGCGTTGGCGACCACGCTGTGCACCACGTCCTGCGGGAGGGTGATGCGGTGATGCAGGGTCTTGGCCCACGAGATGCTGCCGTCCAGCACGTCCGCACTGATGCTCAGCGCCGCGGCGACCGCGTTGGTCATGCCCCACTTGTTGTAGCCGGTGGCCAGCGCCACGCGGTGCCCGGTGCGCGGCATCCATCCCACGAACGGGACGAGGTTCATCGACTCGTAGTCCTGCGCCGACCAGGCGTGCGTGCGCTCCGCACCCGGGAAGCGCTCCTGGGTCCACTGCTCCAGGTCGTCGACGAGCCGCTGGGTGTCGGGCTCACGGCCGACCGTGTGGCCGTTGCCGCCGACGAGGAGGCGCTCCTCGCCCCCCATCGACGCCGTGCGCAACGACCGCGACGGCGAGTCGATCGAGAGGTACATGCCCTGCGGCAGTGCGGCGCCCGGCACGCGATACGCCTGCGCATAGGAGCGCAACGGCTTGGCCTTCGCGAAGTACAGGCCGCGATCCAGGATCGGGATGCCGGTGGCGAGCACCACGGTGGTGGCGCGCAGCTCGCCGAGGGGTGTGATCACCGTGCTGGGCTCACCGGTCTCCACCGACGTGACGCGCGCACCCTCGACGATCACTCCACCGTGGGCGCGCACGTCGGAGGCGAGAGCGGCGAGCACATCCATCGGGTCGAACTGAGCCTGATCCGCGAGGCGGATGCCGCCGCGCGTCTCGAACGGCAGCCCGACGTCGTCCACGCGCTCCACCTCGAGGCCCGCCTTGAGGCAGGCCCGGTATTCATCGTCGAGGCTCTTGATCCCGTCGTCGGAACCCGCATAGGTGAAGGCGTCGCGCCGCTGCACCGCCACGCCGTGGTCATCGAGATAGCGCAGCATCCACTGCTGCCCTTCCCTGTTGCCCTCGACGTAGGCCTTGAGCACCCTGCTCGATCCTCGCGAGAGGATGCCGGAGAGCACCCCGCCCTGCAGCAGGCTGAGCTTCGCGGTGCTGTGGCCGGTCGTCACCGCGCCGATGAAGCGCGCTTCGAGCACGGCGACCGTGCATCCGGCGCGGGCGAGCAGCAGGGCGGTCGTCAGGCCGGTCAGACCCCCGCCCACCACCACCACATCGTGATGGACGCCGGGATCGAACGGGTCGGACGGGATGCGCTCGCGCTGCTCATCGAGCCAGAGGGAGGTCACGATGGTTCTCCTCACGATGGGGACGGTGAGCGACAAGTACACCCCAGGTGAGACCGGTCCACAGGGGGGCTTGACTTCCGTCGGCCTCCTGCGCACGCGGTGGCCTACGCTTGCATCTGGCCGAACACTCGTCCGAGGCGGCACGTGAACGAGGGACCCGGGTATGCCAGACGCACAGCACCACAACGGCCCCGCGCTGCTCGCGATCGACGCCGGTCAGACGGGCATCAAGACGCGACTGGTGCACACCGACGGGTCCACCCACGATGAACTCTTCCCGGGCGTGCTCACCGACCGGCCGCTGCTGCCGCAGGTGGCGGGCGTGGTCGAATCCGCGCTGCGCTCCGCTGCGGTCGGCCCGCCGACCATCACCTTCGGCATCTCGGGGTTGACCGACGCGGAGGCCGAGGCGGCCGCTCTGCTGCAGCATCCCGCGCTCGCCGGCGTCGGCCGTGTGGTCGTCACGCACGACTCGGTCACCTCGTTCCTCGGCGTGCTCGGCGATCAGAACGGCGCCGTCGTCGCCGCCGGAACCGGTGTGGTCACCCTCGGTGTCGGGCCCGAGCACTCCGCCCGCGTCGACGGGTGGGGCTACATCATGGGCGACGCCGGCAGCGGGTACTGGATCGGCCGGGCCGCGCTCGACGCCGTCATGCGCGCCTTCGACGGCCGCGGCCCTGCCACCGCGCTGGCGGGCGTCGTGCAGGAGCGCTGGCCCGACCTGGAGACGGCGTACTCCCTCCTGCAGGCCTCCCACGACCGTGTGCGCACCGTCGCATCCTTCGCCGCGCCGACGGCGGCGCTGGCCGCGACCGGCGACGAGGTGGCGGTGCGCATCTGCCGCGAAGCCGCGGGCGAACTGGCCCTCGCCGTGATCGCGGCCCTGCAGGTCACCGACGCCCCGGACGACGCCGCCGTCGGCGCGATCGGCGGGGTCTTCGGGTCGGATCTCATCCGCTCGTCCTTCACCGATGCCGTGCGGGCCGTCCGTCCGCGCGCGCGGTTCGTGCCGCCCATCGGCTCGGGTCTCGACGGCGCCGTCTCGCTCGCGGGCCTCGGAGCGCAGCATCCGCTCCGCGAGCGCCTCGCCGAACTGCACCGCTGAACCCGGCCCCGCACCCGTCGGTTCACCCGCACCCGTCCGCCCACCCGCACCCGCCGGTTCACCCGCACCCGCCCGCCCGCACCCGCCCGCCCGCACCCGTCCGCCCACCCGCACCCGTCGGTTCACAACTCCGGAAAGACGGGGGCGGTCCGGGGCTCTGAGCCCCCGCTGGCGACAATCCGTACCGTATCTCCGGAGTTGTGAACAACGTCAGGCGGCGAGCGCCAGCCAGGCGGCGACCGCGAAACCGATGACCGTGGCCAGCCCGGTGGACTCCTTCGCCTTGGACTGCGCCTCGGGGACCATCGAGTCCACCAGCATCACCAGCAGCGCTCCCGCCGCGAAGCCGTTCGCCACCGCGCGGAACTCGTCGCCGACGGCATCGGTCAGGGCGAAGCCCAGGACCGTCGCGAGCGCGCAGACCACGGCGACCGCCGTCCACAGCAGCACGACCCGGCTCCTGCGCATGCCGGACTGCAGCAGGTCGGATGCCGACCCGATCGACTCGGGCAGGTTCGAGACGAGGATCGCGACCACCAGCGCCACGCCGACGCCGTCGCCGGACGCGAGTCCGATGCCGAGCACGAGCTGCTCGGGGATGCCGTCCAGCAGCGCCCCCACGGCGAGTGAGCCGCCGCCCGCCTGAGAGTGCTTCCTGGCCTGCCTGGCGTCGAGGATCCGTGCGGCCACGTAATAGCAGAGCGCCCCGGCGGCGACCCCGATGATCAGTGGGACGTGTCCGGCGAGCTCGACGCCCTGCTCCCACAACTCGAAGGCGATGGATGCCATCAGCGCTCCGGCGCCGAAGCCCAGGATGATGCCCAGCAGTCGCGGCGGCCAGCGACGCAGCAGCGCGAGTACGGCGCCGACGAGCAAGGGCGATGCCGCGACCACGCCCCACAGGATGGCTTGACCCATGGGGTTCACCGTAGTCGCGCCGGGCACCCCGCACGGACGGCTCGCGACACGCCGATAGACTTGAGCGCATGTCCAAGGTGCTCCAGTCCCTCCCGGTCGGCGAAAAGGTCGGCATCGCATTCTCCGGTGGTCTCGACACCTCCGTCGCCGTCGCGTGGATGCGCGAGAAGGGCGCCGTGCCCTTCACGTACACCGGCGACCTCGGGCAGTACGACGAGGACGACATCGCGTCGATCCCCGGCCGTGCTCTGGAGTACGGCGCCGAGGCCTCCCGCCTGGTGGACGCGAAGACCGCGCTGGTCGAGGAGGGCTTGGTCGCGCTGCAGTGCGGCGCCTTCCACATCCGTTCCGGCGGTCGCACCTACTTCAACACCACGCCCCTGGGCCGCGCCGTGACCGGCACGATGCTCGTGCGAGCCATGCGCGAGGACGGCGTGGAGATCTGGGGCGACGGCTCCACCTACAAGGGCAACGACATCGAACGGTTCTACCGCTACGGTCTGCTGGCCAACCCGCGCCTGCGCATCTACAAGCCCTGGCTCGACGCCGACTTCGTCACCGAGCTCGGGGGGCGTCAGGAGATGAGCGAATGGCTCGTCGAGCGCGGCTTCCCGTACCGCGACTCGGCCGAGAAGGCGTATTCCACGGATGCCAACATCTGGGGCGCCACGCACGAGGCGAAGACCCTCGAGCACCTCGACGTGTCGCTGGAGACCGTCGACCCGATCATGGGCGTGAAGTTCTGGGACCCGTCGGTCGCGATCGAGTCCGAGGACGTCACGGTCACCTTCGAGGGCGGCCGGCCCGTCGCGCTGAACGGCGTCGAGTTCACCGACCCGGTGGCGCTGGTGATGGAGGCGAACACCATCGGCGGGCGGCACGGCCTGGGCATGAGCGACCAAATCGAGAACCGCATCATCGAGGCGAAGTCGCGCGGCATCTACGAGGCGCCCGGCATGGCGCTGCTGTTCATCGCCTACGAGCGGCTGGTCAACGGCATCCTCAACGAGGACACCCTCGCCACCTACCACGAGCAGGGCCGCCGCCTGGGCCGCCTCATGTATGAGGGACGCTGGCTGGAGCCGCAGTCGCTCATGCTGCGCGAGTCGATCCAGCGCTGGGTGGGCCTGACTATCTCGGGCACCGTCACGATCCGTCTGCGCCGCGGCGACGACTGGACCATCCTCGACACGGTCTCCCCCAACCTGTCGTACGGTCCGGAGAAGCTGTCGATGGAGCGGGTCGGCGACGCCGCCTTCGGCCCCGTCGACCGCATCGGCCAGCTCACCATGCGCAACCTCGACATCGCGGACTCGCGCTCGCGTCTGGAGCAGTACGCGGGCCTCGGCCTGGTCGGCGGCGCGACCGGCGAGCTGGTCGGCCGCGTCACGGCGGGCGAGGCGAGCGAGATCACCGAGGCGGTCGAGGGCTCCGTCTCGGCACCGGACGGCGTCCTCACGGATGCTGTCGATGCAGCATCCGAGGGCGCGGCCTTCGACTCCGGCACCGACTGATCCCCGGTCTCTCGAACCCCCGGCCGCCTGTCATGGGCGCCGGGGGTTCGTCGTCGGCACGCCCGATCTGCGGACTGCGACCCGATCTGCGGAGGGATTGCCGACATTCGTCCGCTGATCGGGCACCTGTCGGCGGATCGGGCGGTGGATGCTGTGAGTTCGCTGGACTAACTTGCACAGCCGTGTGCAACATAACTACCCTGGAGGCATGACCTCCCGTACGCCCCGTGCCGACTCGCGCGCCAACCGCGCCGGCATCCTCGACGCCGCTCGCAGCCTGCTCGCACACGACCCGTACGCGTCGGTGGATGCGATCGCGCGCAGCGCCGGCCTCACCCGCCGCACCCTGTACGGTCACTTCGACGACCGCGAAGCGCTGATCTGCGAGCTGATCGTCACCGGTGCGCAGCGGTTCAACACCCTGGCGGCATCCGTGACAGAGTCGGATCCCCGAATCGCGCTCGCCCGCCTGGCCGCACTGCTCTGGCACGAGGCCGCGCATGTGCAGGTGGCCGCGGCGCTCGCGCTGGACGAGGCGCACGTCTCTCAGACCGCCGAGGCGCTCGCCCCGCTGCGCCGCATCGTCGCCAACATCGTGCGCCGCGGGCAGGAGAACGGCGGCTTCCGCACCGACATCGCCGCGCCCACCCTGGCACGCCTGATCGAGGAGGTCTCGCGCACGGTCGTCTCGCGCACTGTTGTCGTGGGCGCCGATGCCGCCTCCCCCGCGGCAGCCGACCTGGCGGTCCGCACCCTGCTGAGCATCGCAGGTCTCTCCTGGCGCGAGGCGGATGCCCTGTTGCACGCCCACCCCGACGTGCTCGCTCCCACGGAGGAGACCGAATGAGAGTCACCCTGGACGGCATCTCGAAGGGACGCCGCGGTCAGGCCCTGCCGGAGATGACCCTGAGCTTCGAGACCGGCCACGCCCGGTTCGTGCGCGCCGAGACCGAGCAGCGCCCGACGGTGCTCGGTCTGATCGCATCCGGACGGATGAAGCCCGACACCGGTCGCGTCACGATCGATGCGGAAGCGGATGCCGCGCAGCTGCGCCGCCGCATCGCGCTGGTCGACGCCCCCGAGGTCAGCGACCCGCATCCCGGAGTGAGCGTCGCCGCGGTCGTGGGCGAGGAACTCATGTTCGCGGGCCTCGCGGCCACGCCCGTGCATGCGCGGCGATGGCTGCGCGGACTCGGGTTTCCCGACATCGCGGGCACTCCGATCGGCATGGTCGATCCGGCCGCACGCGTGCGCATCCTGTGCGAGCTGGCCGTGCTGCGCCAGGGCGTCGAGGGCCTGGTGCTCGTCTCGCCCGACCGTCACGGCGGGCGGCCCGACGGCTGGTGGCGCATCTCCGCCGAGTTCGCCGAGCGCGGCTTCGCCGTGCTGGTGATCGTGGGCGGCGCAGCCGCGGCCGTGATCGCCGGCATGCCCGAGACCCTCGGTGCCGATCACCTGTCGGATGCCACGGCGGACCTAACGGATGCCGCATCCGCCGTCCTGTCCTCGCCCCCGCTCAGCTACCCCGCCCCTGCTCATTCACGTAACTCAGCAGGGGCGGCGGCGACCAGCAGGGGCGAGGACCAGGAAGACCAGGAAGACCAGGAAGACCAGGACGAGGAGACGGCGCGATGAAGGTGCCCTCCATGATCGCCGCCGAGCTGCGCCGACTGACCGCGAGCCCGATGGCAGTGATCGCCCTGTTCGCGCTGATGTGCGTGCCGATCCTCTATGGCGGCCTGTACCTGTGGGCCAATCAGGACCCGTACGGACAGTTCTCAGAGGTGCCCGTCGCGCTCGTCGTGGAGGATGCCGGCCAGGGCTCGGGAGACGTGAACTACGGCGACAAGGTCGCGGACAATCTGCTCGAGGACGGCGCCTTCGACTGGGAGGTGATGTCGGCATCCGAGGCCGCGCAGGCACTCAAGACCGGCACGGTCGACTTCTCCGTGACCATCCCGTCCGACTTCTCCGAGGCTCTCACCTCGGCATCCGGCGACCAACCGCACCAGGCGCGCCTCGAACTCGAGACCAATGACGCCAACAACTACCTCGCCTCGACGATCGGCACGCAGACCGTGGAGCGCATCCGCCGATCGGTCGCCGAGATGGTGGGCTCCGAGGCCGCCGGGCAGCTGCTGACCGGGCTGAGCGATGTGCGCGACAAACTCTCCGAGGCGACCGACGGCGCGACGAAGCTGCACGATGGGGCGGGAACCGCCCACGACGGCGCGGGCACGCTGGCATCCGGTCTGGGCACCCTGGCCGACGGCACGAAGCAACTCGCCGACGGCGCACGCAGCCTCGCCGACGGCGCGTCGCAGGTGAGCGCGGGCAATGCGCAGCTCGCAAGCAAGGCCGACAACGCGGCCGCCCTCGCGCAGCGGGCGACGGATGCCCTGCCCACTGCCCGCACGGATCTCGCCCAGGCGATGGCGGATCAGGGGCTGAATCAGGCGCAGATCGATGCCGTGCTCGCCAAGCTCGACCCGCTGGCGCAGAAAGTCGGCGAGGGCAACACCGCCGTGCAGGGCGCGGTCGACAAGATCGATCAGCTCTCCGCGGGGGCGCGTCAGGTGACGGATGGGGCGAAGAAGCTCGCCGACGGGGCGGGGAACGCGGCGTCGGGTGCGGCATCCGCCCGCGACGGCGCGACCAGTCTGCGCGACGGGCTGGGCACGCTGGATGCCGGCATCGGCACTCTCCGTGACGGGCTGGCGAACGGGGTCGATGCGATTCCGGCATCCACCCCCGATCTGCGCGACAGGCAGGCCGACACCATCGCCGACCCTGTGCAGATCGCGAACGACAAGGTCGCCGCCGCGCGCGACTACGGGCAGGGTCTCGCGCCCTTCTTCGCCGCGCTGGCCGGCTGGATCGGCATCTACGCGCTGTTCCTGATCGTCAAGCCGATCTCGCGCCGCGCTGTGACGGCGCTGCACTCCCCCATCCGCATCACCCTGGCCGGCTGGCTCACTCCCGCGGCGCTCGGCGCCCTGCAGATGACCGGCCTGATGGCGGTGCTCAGCGCGATGCTCGGATTCCACTTCGCCCACCCCTGGGGTGCGCTCGGCGTGATGGTGATGGCCGTCGCCACCTATACGGCGATCATCCTGGCACTGAACGTTTGGCTGGGATCCGTCGGGCAGTTCATGGGCCTGGTGCTGATGGTGCTGCAGCTCGTCACCGCCGGAGGAACGTTCCCCTGGCAGACGCTGCCCGCTCCCCTGGCCGCCCTGCACCATGTACTGCCGATGGGCTATGTCGTCGATGCGATGCGCCAGCTGATGTACGGCGGCGACCTGAGTCGCGCGTTCACCGACCTCGGTGTGCTCGCGCTGTGGCTGGTCGGCGGGCTGCTGCTGGCGGGCATCGGCGTGATGCGGATGACGCACAAGCGCACGCTGCGTGACCTGCAACCCAGCCTGATCGGATGATCGTCCGTGCACCTCCCCCGCTTTTTTCGTACCGGGTGCAGTTAGTCGAAGGTCTATAGACGACCCGACGATCAGCCAATCCACTGGGTAGGATGCGAGGGCGCGGCACCCGAGACGCGCCCCCGGACTGCGTGACACGGAGTCCCACGTTCTATCCGAGAGACTTTTGCTGATGTCGTCAGAGGCCACCGCCGCACCCACTCGTTCGCTTGCCGGGCGGATCGGCCGGATCGCGTTCATCGTGCTCGCCGCACTGGTGGTGCTCGCCACCGCCGCCGCGTTCTTCCTCACGTGGACGATCCAGCGCTCCTTCCCCGAGACATCGGGCGAAGTGACCCTGAAGGGACTGCAGAAGAACGTCACCGTGCAGCGCGACGACCTCGGCATCCCGACCATCACCGCCTCGTCCACCGACGACCTGTTCTTCGCCCAGGGCTTCACGCACGCGCAGGACCGGTTCTTCGAGATGGACTTCCGCCGGCACGTGACCTCGGGCCGGGTGGCCGAGATGTTCGGCTCGTCGCAGGTGCCCACCGACAAGTTCCTGCGCACGCTCGGCTGGCACAAGGTCGCCGAGCAGGAGGTCGAGGCGCTCGACGACACCACCCGCGGCTACTACGAGGCGTATGCCGCCGGTGTGAACGCCTACCTGTCATCCCACTCCGGCGCCGAACTCTCGCTCGAGTACGCCGTGCTCGGCCTGCAGAACGCCGACTACAAGCCCGAGCCGTGGAAACCCGCGGACTCGGTCGCCTGGTTGAAGGCGATGGCCTGGGATCTGCGCACCAACATCGGCGACGAGACCGACCGCGCGCTGCTCGCGGCTCACCTCGACGAGTCGGGTCAGACGGATGCCCATGCCAAGGCCCTCATCGACAAGGTGTATCCGCCGTACCCCTTCGACAAGAACCCGGTGATCGTGCCGAAGATCTCCACGGTCGACCCACTGCCGGCTGACGAGACCGGCACTGCGCCGGCCGCCTACACCGGAGGCAGCGAGTCAGGGGTCACCGACGCCGTGACCACCGTCGAGTGGCAGCAGGCCGACAGTGTGATCGAGGCGGCCAGCATGCTGCTCGGTCCGATCGGTGAGGGCATCGGCTCGAACTCCTGGGTCGTCTCGGGAGAGATGACCGAGAGCGGCAAGCCGCTGCTCGCGAACGACCCGCATCTGGGCGCCGCCATGCCGTCGGTCTGGTACCAGGTGCAGCTGAAGTGCTCACAGGTCACCGAGGCCTGCCCGTTCGACGTGGCGGGCTTCTCGTTCTCGGGTCTTCCCGGCGTGGTGATCGGCCACAACGCCCAGATCGCCTGGGGCTTCACGAACCTCACGACCGACGTCGCCGACCTGTACATCGAGAAGGTCGACGGCGACCAGTACTGGCGCGACGGCGTTCTGCAGCCGTTGGAGATCGAGCAGGACGTCATCAAGGTGGCCGGCGGCAAGGACGTCCCGCTCACCATCCGCCGCACCGTGCACGGACCGATCATCTCGGGGCTGACGGACGACTTCACGGCGATCGCGAAGCAGCCGATCGCGGGAATCGGCAAGGGGCAGGCAGAGGCCGTCTTGCCGCTGACCGACGCCCCGGAGATCCCGCCGGGCGACTTCGCCGTCAGCCTGCGCTGGACCGCGCTGGACCCGGGAACCACGGCGAGCGCGATCTTCGCCCTCGACACCGCGCAGGACTTCACGGACTTCCGCCGTGCGGCATCCGTCTTCGACGTCCCCGCGCAGAACCTGATCTACGCCGACAAGCACGGCAACATCGGCTACCAGGCGCCCGGCCGTCTGCCGATCCGCGGGTCCGGCGACGGCTGGTTGCCGCAGCCCGGGTGGGACAGTTCCTACGACTGGACCGGGTTCATCCCCTTCGAGAAGCTGCCGGTGTCGTACAACCCGCCGGAGGGTTTCATCGTCACAGCGAACAACGCGATCGTCACCGACGACTACGACTACTTCCTCTCCCGCGACTGGGACTACGGCTACCGGGCAGCGCGGATCGCCCACCTCATCGAGCGCAAGGCGGCGACAGGGCCACTGAACGCCCAGGACCTGCGCGACATCCAGATGGATGACGAGATGTGGATCGGCAAGCGGTTGGCCGTCGCAATGGACGGCGTGAGCGTCGACCGCAATGGCCCGAAGGCCGCCGTCGACCTGCTGCGCACCTGGGATGCCCAGAACCGCGCCGACTCCCCCGCTGCGGCCTACGCGAACGTGCTGTGGTCGAACCTCGTGCGCAACGTGTTCCTGGATCGTGAGGTGCCGCTGCCGGTGGGTGACCAGGGGCGGCTGTTCACGGTCGTCGGAACCCTGCTCGACGCGCCCGCCGACCCGCTGTGGACCAACGAGCGCCTGAACGTGTCGAGCATGGACGAGATGCTGGCGCTGTCGGCGTCGCAGGCCTACGACGAACTCGCCGAGGTGCAGGGCGAGGACGTGACGGGATGGAACTGGGGCAGGCTGCATGCGCTGACGCTGACCAGCTCCACGTTCGGCACCTCGGGCATCGCGCCGATCGAGATGCTGTTCAACCGCGGCCCGTACGAGGTCAGTGGCGGCTCATCGGTCGTGAACGCGACCGGCTGGCGTCTGGGCGAGTCGTACGCGACGACCACGGTGCCGTCGATGCGCATGGTGGTCGACCTGGCCGATCTGGACGCGTCGAGCTGGAACCATCTCACCGGCGCCAGTGGCCACGCGTTCAACCAGCACTACACCGACCAGACCGCCGACTGGGCGAAGGGCGTGCAGAGGCCGTGGCCGTTCACCGGCAAGGCCGTGGCCAGGGCCGCCGTCGACACACTGGTGCTGACACCGGCGAGCTGAGGACGCACGGATCTGAGAAGCCGTCGCCCGTTGATAGCGTTGAGAGATGCCGGAACGCCTGCTCGCCCCTGAGGGCGCCCCCGCGGATCTCGGCGAGTTCGAGCACGGCGGGGCGACGCTCGTCTACGAGGACTTCGGCACGGGAGCACGGCCGATCGTGCTGCTGCACGGCATCGGCATGGGTCGCAGCGTCTTCCTCGACTTCGTCCAGCGGCTCCGCCACCGCGTGATCGGGCTCGACCTGCCGGGCTTCGGCGAAGCGCCCGAGCCGGCCCGCACGCTCACCATGGAGCGGCACGCCGACCTCGTGGCCGCGTATCTGCGCACGCGCGGGATCACGGATGCCGTGGTGCTCGGCCATTCGATGGGCAGTCAGATCGCCGTCGAGGTCGCCGCGCGGCATCCGGATGTCGTCTCCGCGCTCGTGCTGGCCGGTCCCACCGTGAACAGCGCGGCGCGCAGCATCCGGGTGCAGGCGGTCTACCTCCTGCGCGACCTGATCGGCGAGCGTCCTGAGGTGCTGTGGCGGGGCGCCAGGGAGTACCTTCGCGGCGGGCCGCACCTGCTGCGCAAGATGCGCGCGACGATCGTGCACAGGCCCGAGAACGTCTACCCGCGCGTGCGGGTTCCCGTGCTGGTCGTGCGGGGTCAGCACGATCCCCTCGCGCCGATGACGTGGTGCCGCGAGATCGTGGACGCGATGCCGGACGCCCGGTTCGAGGAGATCCCCGACCACGGCCACGGCACGCTGATCAGCGACTCCCAGGCGGCCGCGATGAAGGTCCAGGCGTTCATCGACGGGCTGTGACCCGGTTCCGTTCGGAACTCCGGAGAACATGAGTGGATTCGCCGCGGGATCGTCCTAACCGGCCGCTGCGCGCCCGATTCTCCGGAGTTCTGAACCCAGCCGGTGTCCGAGCCGCGATCCGAACACCTCGACGACCGCTTGAACGGCCATGCGCACGTCGTCCGGCCGGTGGAAGATGTCCGACGCGAGCGGTCGGATGGTGATGTACCCCCGACGCGTGGCCTCGAGGTCGCGACGGCGGTCTTCGACCTGCTTGCCCCAGCCCTCATGGAACTCCCGGCTGTCGCACTCGATGATCAACCAGCCTTCGACGCGGAAGTCGACCCGTCCCACGCCGGGCACCTTCACCTGCGTCTCGAACGACAGACCGAGCGCCCGAAGCAGCAGTCGCATGAACGACTCCGGCCCGGACTCCGCCGACGGATCGACCAGACGCAGCAGGGCCTGGAACCTCGCCGGAAGCGTCCGAAAGATCTCCTCGACCTGCGCACGAGTGAGCAACCCGTGGTGCATCACGCTGTCGAGCGTGGCGATCGCCTCCCTCGGCCGCTGGCAGCGGATCGACTGACGCACGGCATCCCACACCGACACCGCGTGCGGCCGCCCGTCGCCCCGGCATCCGCCCCAGTGCAGGGTCGCACCCGCGGGCCGGCGATGACGACTGCGCGAGAGGTGCGGCGGCATGTGCACGTGCAGCGGGGGACGCTCGAAGACGAACACCCCGATCATGCGCAGAAGACTGAGGCACGTGAGCCTGCCGCCGGCTCGAACCGCGGCGGCGATCTCGTCCGGGACCTCACCCACGACGTAGACCCCGCGTCGGAGTCTGCGCAGCCGCCCCGCGCGTACGCCTGCGGTGATGTCCCGAGCCCTGAGCCCGGCGATACGCAGTTCGTCGCGGGTGAGGATCTGGATCTGAAGCACCTGCGCGAGCCGATCGGCGACGGTCTGTCTGGATTCGGACATGACCGTGATCCTGGCCGAGTACCGACCCCGCACAGGCCGGAATCCCAGTGTCCGGGGACAACTGACCGCAACACGACGACTGTGCAGGAGAATCCGCCGTTCACAACTCCGGAGGAACCGCGGGTGTCCGACACCCGACACCCCTGTTCACCGGTCGTCGGCCCAGAACTCCGGAGTTGTGAACGCAGGGGCGGATGTCACAGGGGCGGTTGTCACACCGACGACGACGGATATGACAGGGGCAATTGTGACGACGACGGATGTGACAGGGGCAATTGTGACGACGACGGATGTGACAGGGACGGCTGGGACACCGACGGCGGGCTGCGACGTCAGCCGACGGCGGGCGGGGTGCGCTTGGACTCGTCGTACTCGTCGGCCACGAGCGAGCGCTGATTGATGGTGCCGTTGCGGTAGGCCTGGCGCCCCACCATGTGCGCGGAGAGGGGCGCGGTAGCGAACTGCAGCAGGATCACCGGGAGCACGATCAGCATGCCCATCAGCATTCCGCCGATCGTGCGCTGGGAGACCGCGATGGCCAGGCAGATGAGCACCACGCCGAGCACCTGCGGCTTGGTGGCCGCGTGCAGACGGCTGGGCACGTCGCGGAAGTGCAGCAGGCCGACGGCCGCCGACAGGCAGAGGATCGCCCCGAGCAGGATGAGGACCAGGGTGATGATCTCGGCGACCGGTGCCGGAAGGGCGATGTCGAAGAAGGTCTGCACGGTCATGGCGTGGGGTTGTCCCTTCGCGCGACGTAGCGGGCGACGGCGATCGATCCGAACACGCTCACCGCCGCGATGATGAGCATCACCGGGATGTTGCGGGTGTGGCCGTTGATCGCCATGTCGGCGCCCAGCACGCACATCACCTCGGTCAACAGCACGTCGGAGGCCACCGTGCGGTCGAGGATGGAGGGCCCGCGCACGATGCGCACGACGCACAGCAGTGCGGCGATGCCGAACACGGCCATGATGGCGATGACGAGGATGTTCATCGGGAACCTCCCCCCGCCTGCCGAAGGGCGTCGGCCTTCAGCGCCCGGTACTGCGCGGGCGTGCCCACCGCGCGCACGATGCGACGCTCCCAGCGCAGCACCTCGTCGCGGAACGCGTCCACGTCGGCGCGCGTGCGCAGCCCGATCACGTGCAGATACAGGATGCGGCGGTCGCGGTCGCTCTCCACCACCAGCGAGCCGGGGATCAGCGAGGCGGTCACGGCGACATGGGTGGTGACGATGTCATCCGCATACCGCAGCGGGATCTCGACGATCGCCGCGCCCGGCTGGCGGCGGAAGTCGAAGACCTGGATCGCCACGCTCACCGCACCGGCGACGACCGCACCGAGGAAGAGCACCACGAACACCAGCGCGTACCAGACGTTCACCCTGCCGACCAGCTCCACCGTCGGCAGCCGGAACACGCGGGTCACGAAGATCGCCGCCACGATGCCGGTGAGCAGGGCGAGCGGGGTGAACTGGTGCCACAACAGCATCCACAGCAGGACGAGCCACAGCATGAACGGCAGCTGCAGCAGGATGTCGCGCAGGATGCCGCGCTTGGATTCGGGGCCCATCATCCGGCCTCCTCATCGATCTGCTGGAGCGTCACCGGCTGCAGCAGTCCGGCGCCGATCCGATCGCACAGCGCGTACAGCGGGCCGGCGAACACGGTCAGCGCGACGGTGACGGCGACCATCCCGCCGGTGGCGAACGTCATGATCGCGGGGATGCGGCGGGTCTCCTGCTGCTCGTCGGCGGCCGGCGCGCTGCCCAGGTAACCGACCCGTCCCTCGATCTCGGCGAGGTCGTCGCCCTCCCGCCAGAACGCCAGGTTCCAGGCGCGCATCAGTGCGTACAGGGTCAGCAGCGAGGTGAGGATGCCGCCGAGGATCAGCACGATCATGATCGGAGTTCCGACGTCTGCCGCGGCCTCGAACAGCGCGATCTTGCCGATGAAACCGGAGAAGGGGGGAAGGCCGCCGAGGTTGATCGCCGGCACGAAGTACAGCACCGCCAGCAGCGGCGCCGCCTTCATCAGCCCGCTCACCCGCAGGATCGACGTGCTGCCCGCCTTGCGCTCGATGAGTCCGACCGAGAGGAACAGCGTGGTCTGCACGACGATGTGGTGCACGATGTAGTAGACCGTCGCGCCGATCGCCTCTTCGGTCGCGATCGCCAGGCCGAAGATCATGTAGCCGACGTGGCTGACCAGGGTGAACGAGAGTATCCGCTTGAGCTCCGCCTGAGCGACCGCGCCGAGCACACCGATCACCATGGTCGCCAGCGCGACGATCAGCAGCAACAGGTTGATGTCGTTGGACGCGAACAGCTGCGTCTCGGTGCGGATCAGGGCGTACACACCGACCTTCGTCAGCAATCCGGCGAACACCGCGGTGACCGGCGCCGGCGCCGTGGGATACGAGTCCGGCAGCCAGAACGACACCGGGAAGATCGCGGCCTTGATGCCGAACGCGATCACCAGCAGGAGGTGCAGTACGAGCTGCGTCTCCTGCGGCAGCTGCGCCACGCGTTCAGCCACCTGCGCCATGTTCACCGTGCCCACGGCGCCGTAGATCATCGCGATCGCCGCGAGGAAGAGGATCGAGGAGACCAGCGAGACGACGATGTAGACCGCGCCGGTGCGGATGCGGGACTCGGTGCTGCCCAGCGTGATCAGCACGTACGAGGCGACCAGCAGGATCTCGAAGCCGACGTACAGATTGAACAGGTCGCCGGCGATGAAGGCGTCGAAGATGCCGGCGGCCAGGATCAGATAGGTCGGGTTGAAGATCGAGATCGGCGTCTCGTCGGCGCCGTCCGCGGCGCCCTGGCCGATGGAGAACAGCAGCACCGCGAGCAGGACGATGCTCGAGATGAGCACGAGCAGCGCGGCCAGGCGGTCCACGTAGAGCACGATGCCGAACGGCACGGGCCATCCGCCCACCGAGATGGCGAAGGGCACGCCGGCGGCGTCCACCGACACGAGCAGCACCGCGGCGATGACGGACACCGCTGCCAGCGTGCCCGCGGTCACCACGATCTGCAGGCGCGGTCTGCGTCCGTAGACGAGTGTGATGGCGGCGCCGAGCAGGGGCAGCATGACGACGAGAGGCACGAGTGCACTCATGCGCGGCCCTCCCCGTCCGGAACATCCATCGGCGCATCATCCTGGATCGACGGGTGGTCGCGCCGGTGCAGCACGGTGATCGGTGCGGTGACCGTCCCGACGAAGTCGGTGGTCGCCTCCTCCTCCTCGCGGGTGGACTCGTCGTCGAACAGCTCGTCCTCGGCATCCGTCCGCTCGCGCAGGGCGATGTCGACCTCGTCGTCCTCCACCGTGTCGGCCTGACCGAGCTGCCAGGAGCGGTAGATCAGTGCGAGCAGGAAGGCCGAGACCGCGAAGGTGATCACGATGGCGGTGAGCGTGAGCGCCTGCGGGAGCGGGTCGCTCACCGCGCCCTCCTCGCCGTGGAAAGGCGCCTGGCCCGGAACGCCCATCACGATCAGCAGCAGCAGGTTGGTGGCGTTGCCCAGCAGCAGGAATCCGATGAGCACCCGGGTCAGGCTGCGCTCCAGCATGGCGTAGACGCCGCAGGCGAACAGCACGGCCATGATGATGATCAGGGTCAGCGAGACGTCCATCAGGCGCGCACCCCCCGGTTCCGCATCTCGGCGGCCTGCCGGTCCACCTCTGCGCCGAGGCTGCGGAGCACGTCGAGCACGAGTCCGATCACCGTCAGGTAGACGCCGACGTCGAAGACGGTGGAGGAGACGAATTCCAGATGCCCGAGGATCGGAACCTCGGCCTCCCAGAAGGTGCTCTCCAGCGGATGCATGCCGAAGAACATCGGCAGCAGTGCCGCGCCGACGGCCAGGATGAGGCCGAAGCCCAGCAGACGACCGGCGTCGGTCGGCGCCGCGGCGCCGAGCTCCCAGCGCCCGCCGGCGATGTACCGCATGACCATCGCCATGCCGGCGACGAGACCGCCGGCGAACCCGCCGCCCGGTCCGTTGTGCCCGGCGAACAGCAGATAGATCGACACCACGATGATCGTGTGGAAGAGCACCCGGACGATGACCTCGAGCAGGATCGAGCGGTTCTCGGCCTTCATCTGCTGTCCGCTGACGAGCCAGGCCCGTGGCGCGCCGCGGTTCTCCGGCGTCAGGAAGCGCAGCCCGTCCTTGGTCTCGACCAGCGGACGACGAGCCGTTGCCCGCCGCTCGGTCTCGGGGAGGTCGCGAGTGGCCGAGAGCAGGTCGGCCCGGTGGGTGACGAACACGAGGGAGGCCACTCCGGTCGCGGCGAGCACGAGCACGCTCAGCTCGCCCATCGTGTCCCAGCCACGCAGATCCACCAGCGCGACGTTCACCACGTTGCGGCCGTGACCCAGCTCGTAGGCGAGCTGCGGGAAGTCGAGCGAGATCGGGTCGAAGATGCGCGCCTGTGTCGCGATGATGGCGACCAGCGCCATGGTCAGGCCGACGCCGATCGCGAGGATCGCGCGCGGGATCCGCCCCACGGAGGCATTGTGCTCTCCCAGCCGCGACGGCAGCCGGCGCAGCACGAGGGCGAACGCGACCATCGTCACGGTCTCCACGAGGATCTGAGTGAGCGCCAGATCGGGGGCGCCGCTGGTGGCGAACAGCACGACCATGCCGAGCCCGGTGACCGAGACGAGCACCACGCCGGTGTAGCGCTTGCGAGCCCGCACGGCGATGACGCCGGCGATCGCCATCACCGGCGCGACCACGATCTGCGCCGGGGTGTGCCACGGCGACAGCGTCATCTGCTCCGGTGCGGCGGCGACGAGCGCCGTCGCCTCGGCCGCGAGCAGCACGACGAAGATCGTGCCGACGTAGAGGGGCAGCGAACCGCGCTGGGTGATGCTGGTGGTCAGCACCGACAGCCGGTCGACGCCGCGCATCGTGAGGTAGTAGACGTCGGCGGCGGTGAAGCGCAGCATGCGGGAGCGACCGTGCCAGCCGGTGCGGATGCTGAGGATGAACACGGCGATGCCGACGGCGACGGCTCCGAGCGACAGGAACAGCGCGGGTTCGAACCCGTGCCAGAGCGCCAGGTGGCCCGGTTCCGCCGACACTCCGGCCCCTGAGTCTGTCGAAGCGCCTGGGCCTGACGACGGGTTCACCGACCTCGCGTACCCCTGCAGCATGACGTCCAGGGCGGGGGCGCCGATCCCCGCGGCGATGCTCAGCCCCGCCAGGATGATGGGGGAGGCGAGGAATCCGACCGGGGGATCCGGCCATTCCGTCCGAGGCATCTCCGCGCCGGACGCATCCTTCTTGCGCCAGAACGCGCCCCAGAGGAAGCGGCAGCCGTAGGCCACCGTCAGCACGGCTCCGACGATGACGCCGATCAGTGCGACCCATCCCCATGCCTCGCCGTGAAGCGCGTCCTCCAGCAGCGCGGCGAGCGTCGACTCCTTCGCGACGAAGCCGAGGGTCGGCGCGATCCCCATCATCGAGGCGATCGAGATGAAGGCGGCCGTCGCCATCACGGGCGCCTGCCGGCCCACCCCCGAGAGCTCACCGATGTCTCGGGTGGAGAGCTGACGGTCGATCACGCCGACGATGAGGAACAGCGCCGACTTGAACAGCGCGTGACCGATCACCAGGGCGAGCCCCGCGAGGGCCGCACCGGGGGTGCCGTAGCCGATCACGACGGCGAAGAAGCCCAGCTGGCTGACGGTGCCGAACGCGAGGATGCGCTTGAGGTCGGTCTCGCGCATCGCCTGGATGCCGCCGAGCAGCATCGTGACGACGCCGAGGCCGATGACGATGGGCCGCCACGGTGCGGACAGGGCGAAGACCGGTGCGAAGCGGGCAATGAGATAGATACCGGCCTTGACCATCGCCGCGGCGTGCAGATAGGCGCTGACCGGCGTGGGTGCGGCCATCGCTCCCGGCAGCCAGAAGTGGAAGGGGAAGAGCGCCGACTTCGAGATCGCACCGACGAGCAGCATCACGACGGCGGCGTCGACGAGCGGACCGGTGGGCGCGATCTCCAGGATCTCGCGGATGCTGCCGGTGCCGGTGGTGACGACCAGCAGCACCGCGCCGACGAACAGCACCAATCCGCCCAGCGTGGTCACGAGCAGGGCCTGCAGCGCCGCACGGCGGCTCGCCGCGCGACGGTGGTAGTGGCCGATGAGCAGATAGGACAGGATGCTGGTGAGTTCCCAGAACATGACCAGCATGATGAGGTCGTCGGTGAGGACGAGACCGTACATCGCCCCGGCGAAGGCGAGCAGCACGCCCGCGAACTGGCCGACCCCGGCGGCATCCTCGTAGAAGTACCAGCGGCAGTACAGCAGCACGAGCGCGCCCACGCCGGTGACGATGAGCGTCAGCACCCAGCCGAGGACGTCCATCCGCATCGACAGGTGCAGCCCCAGCTGCGGGATCCACTCGTAGTCCTCGAAGGGGACCGCCGTCGCGTCGAGCACATCGGGTGTGCGCATCAGCGCATGCACGAAGGCCGCCGCGGGTACCAGCGCACCGAGGACGAAGGCCTGTGCTCCGAGCCATCGAACCAGAGCGGGGAGGAGGAGTGACCCGATCAGGAACACGGCGAGGAGCACGATCATAAGCGGCTCCCTCAAGCTCGTCGAGGCCTTCCGGCACGGGCGGGCGATTTCGTCCAGTCTACCGGTGCCGTTGCCGCCGGACGCCCGTCCGCGTCATTTGCCGCCGCGAAGCATCGCACACGAATTCCCTCATCCGGGGGGCGGCCCGGATGGAAGGAAGAGGCGCGAGGCGCCCGAGGGCGCGGGCTGGAGCGCGCGATCGGACTAGAGCGCGCGAGGCGGCGCCGACGTCTCGCCCTCGCGGAAGGTGCAGGTGAAGTGCACCGACTCACCGGGTTCACCGGAGAGCATCCGGGTCACCTGCTCGCCCGCGGCGCGCCCCTTCGCCACCGCGGGCTGCGCGATGGTCGTGAGCCTCAGCGAGCCGAGACCGTCGGCGGCGATGCCGTCGAAACCGACGACGGTGAGATCCTCCGGCACCTTCAGCCCGAGTTCCTCCGCAGCGCGGATCACGCCGACGGCGAGCAGGTCGCTCTGCGCCACGATCGCGGTGGGGCGCTCCGCCAGCAGCATCCCGTCCGCATCCGCCAGCAGGGAACGGGCGGCGATCATCCCGTCATCCACCAGGCTCGCCCCCGCCGTGACCCCGGGAGCATCCGGGTACACCTCGCGGAAACCGGCGAGCCGATCGAGGGTGACATCCACCTTTGCCATGGACACGCGCTCGGCGGTGATCGGGCCGCGCACGCGGTCGGCGTCCAGCGGCAGGGTCACCGTCGCCACATCCGCATGCCCGAGGCCGCGGACGTGCCGGGCGATCTCGGCGCTCGCCTCCCGGTTGTCCAGCGTGACCCGGGGGACGTCGTCTCCGGCATCCCCCTCGATCACGACCACGGGCAGTCCGCGCTGCCGCACGATCTCGAGAGCCGCGCGCGTGCGGCCCGAGCAGCCGATCAGCACGACGGCGTCCACCGGCGCCTCGGCCACGGGGGGCGCCTCGTCTTCGTGCGGGTCGTCGCGCAGCAGCAGGATGCCGGTGCTCACCTCGGCCAGCGCGTCGGTGAGGCCGTCCATCATCGCCGTCGTCACCGGGTCGAGGAAGGCGTGCCGCAGCTCCCCGCCGAGCACCACCCCCACGATGCCGCTGCGTCCGAGACGCAGCGAGGCGGCGCGGGGATCGGGCCCCGCATACCCGAGCGCAGCGGCGGCGGCCCGCACCTTCTCGCGGGTGGCGTCGGCGACATTGACCTTGCCGCTGAACACCACCGAGGCCGTCGACGTCGAGACGCCGGCCTCGCGGGCGACGTCGGCGATGGTCGCGCGACGGGCCGGAACACTGCTCATGCTCCGAGGATAACCCGACCCGGCACTCGGAGATCGAATCGATTCGATACAATCGTCCGATGGACACCGCGCTCACTCATTCGCAGTTCGTGCGCTGGCGCGCAGCGATCTTCGCGATCTTCCTCGCCAGCGGCCTCTCGATCGCGACGTGGGCGTCGCGGGTGCCCAGCATCAGCACCGCCCTCGGCATCGACAAGGCGCAGATCGGGCTGCTGCTGCTGGTGATGGGCATCTCCTCGATCGTCGGCATCTCGACCGGCCCGGTCGTCATGGCGCGCACCGGCGCCCGGCTCGGGATGCTGATCACGATGCTCATGTTCGGCGCGGGCGTCTGCCTGATCGGGCTGGGCACCGACGTGTTCGGCTCGATCGCCGTGGTGACCGCGGGGATGGTGCTCTTCGGCTTCGGCAACGGCTCGGTCGACGTGATGATGAATGTGGAGGCCACCGCGATCGAGCAGCGGATGGGCAAGACGATCCTCCCGGTCTTCCACGCGTTCTTCAGCTTCGGCACCGTGATCGGGGCGGGCGCCGGCGCCCTGGCCGCGCACCTCGGCCTGAACGTCGCCGCGCATGCGGGCATCATCAGCATCGTGATCGTGCTGGCCGCGATCGTCTGCTTCTTCCAGGTGCCGGTGCGCGAGGCCGCGCTCGACCCGACCCCCGGCGTCGCGCCGCGCTGGCGCGAGCGCCTGCACACCGCATTCGAGGCGTGGCGCGAGCCGCGCACCTACGCGCTGGGCGTGGTCATGCTCGGCATGGCGTTCGCCGAGGGCGGAGCCAACGACTGGATCGCCCTGGGCGTCGTGGAGGGCCACCACCAGGAGGCCGGCATGGGCGCGCTCGCCCTGGCCGTCTTCTCCATCGGCATGACCGTGGTCCGCCTGTTCGGCGGTCCGCTCGTCGACCGGTTCGGCCGCGTGGCCGTGCTGCGCGTGCTGGCCCTGGCGGCAGCGGCCGGCATCCTGCTCTTCATCCTCGCCGACCCGTTCCCGCTGGTCCTGCTGGGCGCCGCCCTGTGGGGGATCGGCGCGTCGCTCGGGTTCCCGCTGGGCATGTCGGCCGCGGCGGATGATCCCGCCAAGGCGGCGGCGCGCGTGAGCGCGGCCGCGACGATCGGCTACATCGCATTCCTCGGCGGACCGCCCGTGCTCGGGTTCATCGCCAACCACATCGGCCTGCTGAACACCCTGTTCATCCTGGTGGCGCTGGTCGTCATGTCGGGCCTGTTCTCGAGCGCGGCCAAGCCGCTGCGCGTCGGTTCGCCCGTCGCGACGAAGTAGGCTCGTCGGGTGCGCCTCGTCATCGCCCGCTGCTCCGTCGATTACACCGGGCGGCTCAACGCTCATCTGCCCCTCGCCACGCGTCTGCTGGTGCACAAGGGCGACGGCAGTCTGCTCGTGCACTCCGACGGCGGCAGCTACAAGCCGCTGAACTGGATGAGCCCGCCGTGCACCCTCACGCCCGAGATCCCGGGTGAGGAAGAGGCCATCGCCGGCGTCGTGGAGGTGTGGCGCGTCACCCACAAGAAGACCGGCGACGCGCTGCGCGTGCAGATCTACGAGATCATCCACGACTCCAGTCACGACCTCGGCGTCGACCCCGGCCTGCAGAAGGACGGAGTGGAGGCGGATCTGCAGCGGCTGCTGGCCGAGCAGGTCGACCTGATCAGCGAGGGCGGCACCCTGGTGCGCCGCGAGTACCCGACGGCCATCGGCCCGGTCGACCTGATGATCCGGGATGCCGGTGGCGCGGCCATCGCCGTGGAGGTCAAGCGCCGAGGCGACATCGACGGCGTGGAGCAGCTGACCCGCTACCTGGAGCTGCTGGGTCGCGATCCGCACCTCTCCCCCATCACCGGCGTTTTCGCCGCACAGGAGATCAAGCCGCAGGCGCGTGTGCTGGCCGAGGATCGCGGCATCCGCTGCGTCGTGCTGGACTACGAGGACATGAAGGGCATCGAGTCCGGCGTCCCCCGGCTGTTCTGAGCCCGCCCCCTCCCCGTCGACAGCAGGGGACGCGAGGCGGGCCCCGTAGGCTGGGAGCATGCCCGAATCGCCCTACTCCTGCATCCTCTGGGACGTGGACGGCACCATCGCCGACGCGTCAGCCGGCATCCTCCCCCGACTGCGTCAGGTGTTCGCGTCGTACGGCCTGCCGGAGCCGGATGCCGACGAGCTGTCCCTGTGGATCGGACCGCCCATGCACGAGTCGTTCCGGCTGCGCGCCGGGATGGACGACGCCCAGTCGCACGAGGCGGTCGGGCGCTACCGGGAACTCGCGGCGGCCGACGGGTACGCGTCGTCCGTCGACCTCTACCCGGGCGTCGAAGACGTGCTGCGCGCGATGCAGGTCGCCGGGATCCCGCAGTCCACGGCCAGCACCAAGCCCGAGAACCAGGTGCGGGCGATCCTGGAGCATTACTCGCTGATGGACGCGTTCACGGCGATCTCCGGCGCACGGCCCGGGCCCGAGGGGCGCACCGACGGAAAGTCCTTCGTGATCGGTCAGGCCCTGGAGCGGCTGCGTGCGGTGGGCGTCGACACCTCACGACCCGTGCTCGTGGGCGATCGCCATCACGATGTCGAGGGCGGAGCGGAGCACGACATCCCCGTCGTCTTCGTCAGTTGGGGGTTCGGCGAGCCCGACGAGGCGCGCGGCGCGCTGGCGCAGGTGACCACTCCCACGCAGCTGCAGAGCCTTCTGCTCGCCTGAGCCGCACCGGCTCCGGACACGCAGAACTCCTCCGGACACGCAGAACTCCCCATCGGATGCCGCCGGAGCAGCATCCGATGGGGAGTCCCGTCCCGCCTCAGAGAGGGCGGATGTTCTCAGCCTGCAGGCCCTTGGGGCCCTGCGCCACGTCGAACTCGACGCGCTGATTCTCATCGAGCGAGCGGTAGCCGCTCGATGCGATGGCGGAGTAGTGCGCGAAAACGTCGGCGCCACCGTCGTCAGGGGAGATGAAGCCGAAGCCCTTCTCCGAGTTGAACCACTTGACCGTGCCCTGGGTGCTCATTTACTGCCGTTCTGCTTGTTGCTATGCCGACGCAGGATGCACCGACTGCGCTAACGGTATCCCAGCACGCCCGCCAGGCAACAGTGGTCGGCAGAAGGTGATCGAAATGTTGCATCCGAGTCTGCGCGGTGCGGTATCGGCGCATGCCGCGCGAGGCGCCACGGGAAGTGGATGGCCCCCACCGCGGGGGGAGCGATGGGGGCCGAAGACGACCGGAGGGTGCGTCAGTCTTCAGGATACAACAAAAATCGACTTTTTGTCCCCCATATGGGGGACAAAGTCTCAAATCAGTGTCATGATGTCAGTGGGTCCCTCGTATAGCACATCGGGGACTGTTCTGACGGGAGGACCAAGCGCATGTGCGGGTCGTCGAGTATCTGGGGAGCTCATCGCTGATCGGGGTCAGCGTACGACGATCGGTTTCCCCGCACATGCACTTCACGCCCGAGAAGGCGATCCGAGGTCGACGGACCTCGGCGCCGAGGGCCGTGAAGGTATCTGAGGGAGATCAGCAGCACGGAGCAGGAACGGCAGCACAGCGAGGCGTCGTTCCTCTCCGGGCCGCATCCTCCGCACCCGCGCCTTCTCCACCCCGGCCCGGGGCACTCGCGCCCAGCCGTTAGGCACTGGCGCCGGTGGTGTCAACCCCTTTGGGTCCCGCGACGACCGGGTGTCATGCTGGCGACTCCACAGTCGGGGCGGACAACCGCCCACCTCACGAAGGGAGCGACCCATGGGAGCCATGGACGATGCGAAGCACAACATGGAGAAGGCCGCAGGAAAGGCCAAGGAGCACATCGGCGACGCCACCGACAACGAGAACCTCGAGGCCGAAGGCAAGATGGACCAGGTGAAGGCCGACGCGAAGAAGGTCGGAGACGACATCAAGGACGCCTTCGACAAGTGATTGGCCGCCTCACCGATGCGTGACGGTCCGCATGTGAGTGCGCGACACCGACGGGTGCGCCGCAGGTCCGGATGGAGCTGCGGCGCACCCGTCCTCACTGCGAGGAGGGAATGATGTCGCGCCGGAGGATCGGCATCGAGGAGGAGTTCGTCCTGCTCGACAGCCGGACGCTCGCGCCGCTCTCCGCACAGGAGCTGCACGACCGCGTCCTCGGGGAGGTCGCAGGCGGGGGAACGCTGGCGCGGGAGTTCGCCACCAGCCAGACCGAGGCGGCGACCACCCCCGTGCTCACCCTGCTGCAGGCGGGGGACCAGCTCCGGCGGAGTCGGAGGATGCTGGCTGCCCATGCTCGCGACGACACGCTGGTGGCGGCGATCGGCGCGCCCTTCGTGCTCGCCGACGCCGCCGAGATCTCTCGGAGCCCCCACTACGACGACGTCTCCGGCCTGCTGGGCCGGCTGACCACCGAGCACGTCGTCAACGGCCTGCACGTGCACGTGGAGGTCGACGATGACGAGGCGCGCGTCAGGGCGCTGCTGAGGGTGCGCGAGCGCCTCCCCGTGCTGCTCGCCCTGAGCGCCAACTCGCCGTTCGCCGGCGGTGCACCCGCCGGGCACGCCAGCTGGCGCAGCACCTTGATCCGGCGCCTGCCGGTGTCGTGGGGACCGCCGCCGTTCCACGACGCCGACGAGTATCACCGCACCGTCGACCGGTTGATGCAGATGGGTGCTCTGCCGGCGCGTTCATCGGTCTCGTGGGCCGTGCGGCTGTCGGATCGGTACCGAACGGTCGAGACCCGCGTGTGCGACGCCCAGCTGAGCGCGGAGGACTCCCTGGTGCTCGCGGCGCTCACCCGCGCCATCGTCGTCACGGACGACGCCGTCGAGCGTCCGGTCGCGCCCGAGATCTTGGATGCGTCGCTCTGGCTGGCGGCACGGCACGGCATGGACGCACGACTGCCGAGCGCCCACGGCGATTCCGAGAGCGCGTGGACGGCGGTGCAGCGGATGCTGGATGAACTCGCGCCGGCGCTGGAAGAACTCGAGGATTCTGCGTTCGTGCGCGCTCACCTCGATCGTCTGCGGGTCGAGGGCACCGGGTCCCAGCGGCAGTTGCGCGCGTACGAGACCGGGGGAGTGCCCGAGCTCGCCCGGCTGCTGCGTCGGTGCTGACTCGGCTCACCGGGCGCGCGCCGCGCCGGGAACCGAACCGCTCTCAGAGATCCTCGTCCGCCGGCCGCGGGCCGCGGGAGTCCTGCGTCGCCAGTACCAGCGCGATGATGGTGAGCGCGGTCATGATGATCCCGGCCGGGTTCGCCACGCCGATGGCGACGCCGAGGCCCGGTTCGGTGTCACCGGAGATGATCGTCTGCAGGCCGCGCCGCGTGAGGTCGGGGATCGTGAGGCCGAGCAGGACTCCGCATCCCCACGCTGCGATGAGCGTGCCCCGCGTCGCGCCGCGCGTCGGGAAACCTCGAGCGGCCGTACGCGCCAGCGCCCGGCCGATGAACACATGCAGCACCACCACCAGGGCGCCGATGAGACCGTACGCGAGGGTGAGCTCGCCGCCGATTCCGAACAGGAACCTGCCGAAGACGATCCATGCGGCCAGGGCGACGCCGATGAGGAGAACAGCCGCGCCCCGGACGGTCGCCGTCGGCGCCTTCTGCACACGTGCATCCATGATTACGAGCCTAGGCGCTGGGCCGCGCGACCCCCGCGGGACAGCGGACCCGGCGACCGGAAAGGCGTGAAGGCCGGGTCCACCGGACCCGGCCTTCACATCTGTGCGCGAGGGGGGACTTGAACCCCCACGCCCTTGCAGGCACTGGCACCTGAAGCCAGCGCGTCTACCTATTCCGCCACTCGCGCATCGTCTTGCTCCGAAGAACTCAACCTGAAAAGGCTATCACGCACGTGCGCGCGGTTCGTACACGGTCGTGACGGCATCCGGTGCTCCGCTCTGGCGCCCGTCCGAGCATCCGGAACAGGGCGACCCCGCCCCGGCCGTGCGCGGAATCGCGCCACCAACAAGCGCATATCCAGCGGGTCTGGCTACGATGGCCCTACCCGTCGGCATGCCAGAGGAACCAAGTGGGACTACTTGACAGCTTTGAGAGAGGTCTCGAGCGCGCCGTGAACGGCGCCTTCGCGAAGACCTTCCGCAGCGGCATCCAACCTGTCGAGATCGCCTCGGCCCTGCGCCGCGAGGCCGACACGAAGGCGGCCGTGGTCAGCCGCGACCGCATCATCACCCCCAGCGACTACCTGGTGCGCTTGAGCCCCGACGACCACGAGCGGATGCTGACGCTCGGACACGCCTTGAACGATGAGCTGTTCGCCCTGCTCAGCCAGCACGCCCGCACACAGGGATACAGCTTCGCCGGCGTTCTGCGCATCTCCCTGGAAGCCGACGAGCGCGTCTCCACGGGCACCGTGCAGATCAGCTCGTCATCCGTGGAGAGCAGCGTCTCCTGGCAGGGCGTCATCGAGATCGACGGTCGCCATCACACGCTCTCCCGTGCGCGAACGGTGATCGGCCGCGGCAGCGACGCCGACCTGGCCATCTCCGATGCCGGCTCCAGCCGCCGCCACGCCGAGGTGCTCTGGGACGGCGAGCGCGCCATGCTGCGCGATCTCGGATCGACCAACGGCACCAAGATCAACGGCGAGAAGGTGCGCGAAGCCGCGCTCAGTCCCGGCACCGTCTTCACGATCGGACGCACCGAGTTGACCTTCCGCGTCGTGCCGGTCTCCCGGGAGGTGCGGCCGTGAGGACCGTTCGCCGCCGCACGTGCGCTCGGGAGCCGTTCCCGGGCCTGACGCCCTCTCTGATCGGAGGGTCGCGATGAGTGAACTCCTCCTGCTGCTGCTCCGCGTCGGCTTCCTGGTGCTGCTCTGGTTCTTCGTCTTCGGGGTGGTCTACTCGCTGCGCGCCGATCTCTTCGGGGTGCGCGTCCGCAAGATGCCCGCCGCGGAGGCTCCCGTTCCGGCACCCATCCATCAGGCACCCCGCCCCACCGGCGCACCCGCGCAGGCCGCCACACGCCTGGTCATCACGTCGGGCCCGAAGGCCGGCCTCGAGGTGCCTCTCAGCGCCGCCGAGTCGATGTCCATCGGCCGCTCCAGCGAGTCCGGCCTCGTGATCCGCGATGACTACACCTCCAGCCACCATGCCCGTCTCTCTCAGCGCGGCGGCATCTGGATGCTGCAGGACCTCGGGTCCACCAACGGCACGTTCCTGGACGGTCAGCGTCTGAGTGACAAGCCCGTGCAGGTGCGGAACGGCACCCCGATCAAGGTGGGCGCCACGACCTTCGAGCTGCGAGCATAAGGGCGCCGCACCCAGATGGTCTTCGAGGGCTCGAGCGCCGCGATCTCCCACACCGGGAAGGTCCGCTCCAACAACCAGGATTCCGGATACTCCGGAGCCAACCTGTTCGTCGTCGCCGACGGCATGGGGGGCCACGCCGGGGGCGATGTCGCCTCGACCCTGGCGATCCGCCGGATGGAGGCCCTCGACCGCCCGTACGCGAGCACCGACGACGCCCAGGCCGAGCTGCAGGCCGCGGCCACGTCAGCCGCCGCCGACCTGATCCGCGCCTCGAAGGAGCGCCCCGAGCTCGCGGGCCTCGGCACCACGCTCAGCGCGATCGTCATGTTCGACGAGTACGCGGTCATCGGCCACATCGGCGACTCGCGCATCTACCTCTACCGCGACGATGCGCTGACCCAGATCACCACCGACCACACCTTCGTGCAGCGCCTGGTCGACTCGGGCCGCATCACCCTGGAAGAGGCCCGCTACCACCCGCGTCGTTCCGTGCTGATGCGCGTGCTCAGCGACATGGACATCGATCCGGACCTGGACATGTTCGTCATGCCCACGCGTCCGGGCGACCGCTGGCTGCTGTGCTCGGACGGGCTCACAGGTGTGGTCGACGACGTCCACATCGCGAAGGCGATGAGTCTGGGCCTGGCCCCTGGCCGCACGGCCGACAACCTCCTCAAGCGGGCGCTCGACGGCGGAGCTCCCGACAACGTGACCATCGTGCTCGTCGACGTCGGCGGCGCGCATCCGCTGTCCTCCGGCACCCCGACCGTCGTCGGTGCCGCGTCCAACCCCTCGGATCTGCCCGTCCCGGCTCCCCGCAGCTCGCTCACCGGCTGGCTGCACCCGGTGCTGCAGGCCGCGAACGAACCCAGCCACTTCGAACCCGACTCCGACTACTTCGAGGAGATCATCGAAGAGGACAGGCGCCGCCGCACCCGACGCAGGATCGCGTGGCTCGCCGCTCTCGTCGTCGCCGTCCTCGCGCTCGTCGGCGCCGGCGTCCTCGCCTACAACTGGACCCAGACCCGCTACTTCGTCGGCGCGGACGACGACAGCGTCGTGATCTACCGCGGCGTGCAGCAGAACCTCGGCCCGATCTCCCTGTCGACGGAGATGAAGGACACCTTCATCCTGCTGGCCGACCTGCCCTCGTACCAGCGTGCGGCCGTCGAGCGCACCATCAACGCCCGGTCGCTGGCGGATGCGATGGCCATCACCGACCGCCTGCGCGCCAGCGTTCTCCCTCCCGTCCCCGAACCCGAGCCCGAACCCAGCCCGACGACCACTCCGGTGCCGACCCCGGCACCCACGACGGAAGCCCCGGCACCGTGACCGACGTCAGCGCCGACACCAGCGTCATGAAGGCGCTGAAGAAGATCCGGATGCCGCAGAAGCAGCGCAACCGGGAGTTCTGGCTGCTCCTGTTCGCCCTCGCCGTCGCCGGCGCATCGCTCACTCTCGTGCAGCTCGGCGCGCTCGGCACCATCGACCCGATGATCCTCGCCATCGGCGGGGGACTGGCCGTGCTGGTGTTCGCCCTGCACGTGGTGCTGCGGGTGGTGGCATCCGACGCCGATCCGTTCGTCCTGCCCATCGCCACAGTCCTCACGGGCGTCGGCATCGCGATGATCTATCGCATCGACATCGCCAAGCAGCTCTCCGGCTGGGGAATGTTCTCGACCAAGCAGCTGGCGTGGGCGGCGATCTCGATGGCCGGCGCCATCGCGCTGGTCATCGCGCTGCGCAACTACCGCGTGCTCTACCGCTTCACCTACCTGTCGGGGCTCGCCGGCATCGTGCTGCTGATCCTGCCGTTCATCCCGTTCCTCAAGGCGCGAGGCGCGACCGCCGACGTATGGGTGTCGATCGCGGGCGTCTTCTCCTTCCAGCCCGGGGAGCTGGCCAAGATCTGCCTGGCGATCTTCTTCGCCGGCTACCTGGTGCGCACCCGCGAGAGCCTCAGCTCGGTCGGCACACGCTTCCTCGGGATGACCTGGCCCCGCATGCGCGAACTCGGTCCCGTACTGGTGGTGTGGCTCCTGTCCTTGCTGATCATCGTCACCCAGCGCGACCTCGGCACCGGCGTTCTCATCTTCGGCATGTTCATCGCCATGCTCTACGTGGCCACCGGCAAGACCAGCTGGGTGCTCATCGGCCTGGTGGGCGTCGCGGCCGGAGCGTTCTTCGCCACCAGGATCCTCGCCTACGTGCAGCGCCGCTTCACGAACTGGCTGGACGCGTTCAACCCCGACATCATCAGCGCGCAGGGAGGCAGCTACCAGCTCGTGGAGGGCATCTTCGGTCTGGCGCACGGCGGGCTCATCGGCACCGGGTGGGGGCAGGGGCGCCCGCACATCACGCCGCTGGCCAACAGCGACTACATCATCCCCAGCCTCGGCGAGGAACTCGGGATCGTGGGGCTGTTCGCCATCCTCTGCCTCTACATGGTCTTCGTCAGTCGCGGACTGCGGATCGGCTTGGCCGGACAGGACGACTTCGGCAAGCTGCTCGCGACCGGGCTGTCGTTCACGATCGCCCTGCAGGTGTTCATCATGGTCGGCGGCGTCACCCGCGTCATCCCGCTGACCGGTCTGACCACACCGTTCCTCGCAGCCGGCGGGTCCTCGCTGGTCGCGAACTGGCTCATCGTGGCACTGCTGCTGCGCATCAGCGACGGCGTGCGCCGCCAACCCAGAGTCGTGATCGGATGAGGGGGCCGACCTGTATGACCGAGGCCCTTCGACAGGCTCAGGGAGCCACCCGACAGGGGGTGTCCGATGACTAAGGAATTGCGCAGGCTGAGCTTCGTGATCCTCGCCATGTTCCTGGCGCTGTTCGTCTCCGCCAGCTGGATCCAGGTGGTCGACGCCGACAACCTCGCCCAGAACCCCGCCAATACCCGCACGCGGCTGGACAGCTACCAGATCCAGCGCGGCTCGATCATCGTCGACAACTCCGCGATCGTCACGTCGGTCGCGGCGAACGACCGCTACCAGTACCAGCGGGTGTACACGGATGCCGCGATGTGGGCTCCCGTCACCGGCTACTTCAACCCGGCACTGCAGTCGTCCACCGGCATCGAGCGGGCGCTGAACGCCGACCTGTCCGGTACCGGCTCCAACGCGTTCTTCGCCGAGATCGAGCGGATCCTCTCCGGGCAGCCGCAGCAGGGTCTCAGCGTGAAGCTGACCCTGAACGCGAAGGCGCAGCGCGCCGCCTGGGACGCGCTGCAGGGCCTGCAGGGCGCCGTGGTCGCCATCGAGCCGGCCACCGGCCGCATTCTGGCCATGGTCTCCACGCCGAGCTTCGACACCAACGCGCTCGCCGCGCACGACAGCACCGCCGTCAACGCCGAGCACGATCGGCTCGCCGCCGATCCCGCCAAGCCGCTGTACAACCGTGCGATCGCCGGGAATCTCAATCCTCCCGGATCGACCTTCAAGGTGGTCGTGGCGGCGGCGGCCCTGGCATCCGGCGACTGGACTCTCGAGTCCACGCTGCCGAATCCGGCGCGCTACACGCTGCCGGGCACCGACAACCAGGTCTCGAACGCGTGGGGCGGCACCTGTGGCGAGGGCGCGACGACCACCCTCGCCGAGGCGCTCAAGCGCAGTTGCAACATCCCGATGGCCGAGCTCGCCGTCGAGCTCGGCGACAAGGCCATCCGCGAGACGGCCGAGAAGTTCGGCTTCAACACCGCGTTCGAGCTGCCGCTCGAGGCGACGGCGTCGAGCTACCCCGGCGATCTCAACGACCCGCAGACCGCGCTCACCGGCTTCGGGCAGGGGCAGGTGACCGCGACGCCGCTGCAGATGGCGATGGTGGCAGCGGGCGTCGCCAACGACGGGGCGGTGATGAAGCCCCGGATGGTGGATGCCGTGATCGGCGACGACTTCGCCGTGCACACCCAGTACACCGATGAGGCCTTCGATCAGGTGCTCAGTGCCGCAGACGCCGAGGCGCTGAGCGCCGTGCTCGTCGAAGGGGTCGATTCCGGGGCGGCGACGGGTGCAAGAATAGACGGCGTCGATGTCGCCGGAAAGACAGGAACAGCGGAGAACGGCTCCCGGCCCTACACGCTGTGGTTCACAGGTTTCGCACCGGCGGAGAATCCGAAGGTTGCGGTGGCAGTCGTCGTCGAAGACGGCGGTGGAAGAGGACAGTCGGGTTCCGGCAATGCGATTGCCGCCCCGATTGCGAAGAAAGTCATAGAGGCGGTGCTGGGCAGATGAGACCGACGCAGGGTGTGTCCTTCGGTGGACGCTACGAGCTGCTGTCGCGGATCGCGATCGGCGGCATGGGCGAGGTGTGGGAGGCGACGGATCACGTCATCGGACGCACCGTCGCCATCAAGATCCTCAAAGACGAGTACATGGGTGATCCCGGGTTCCTGGAGCGCTTCCGCGCCGAGGCCCGCCACGCCGCACTCGTCAACCACGAGGGCATCGCGAGCGTCTTCGACTACGGCGAGGAGAACGGCTCCGCGTTCCTGGTCATGGAGCTCGTGCCCGGCGAGGCGCTGTCCACGATCCTCGAGCGCGACGGCGCGCTGAGCGCGGACAAGACGCTCGACATCGTCGCGCAGACGGCATCCGCGCTGCAGGCCGCGCACGCCGCCGGCCTGGTGCACCGCGACATCAAGCCGGGGAACCTGTTGATCACGCCCGACGGTCGGGTGAAGATCACCGACTTCGGGATCGCGCGCATCGCCGACCAGGTGCCGCTGACCGCCACCGGTCAGGTGATGGGCACCGTCCAGTACCTCTCGCCCGAGCAGGCGTCGGGGCACGCGGCATCGCCGGCGACCGACATCTACTCGCTGGGAATCGTCGCCTACGAGTCGCTGGCGGGCAAGCGTCCGTTCACCGGCGAGTCGCAGGTCGCGATCGCGATGGCGCAGATCAACGAGAAGCCCCCCGCACTGCCGGCCACCGTGCCGGTGCCGGTGCAGAACCTCGTCATGGCGATGATCGCGAAGAAGCCGGCCGAGCGTCCGTCGTCGGCGGCCACCGTGTCGCGCGCGGCACAGGCGCTGCGGCGGGGCGACCTGAACTCGGCCGCGATCGCGGTGCCGGCGATCGCCGGCATCGGAGTCGGGGACGCCGACGACGCCACTCGCATCCTGACCGGGATGGGTGACGGCGATTCGACGCGCATCCTCCCGACGACGGCGCAGTTGCCCACCGAGCAGGCCGTCGCCACCGAGGAGACCACGAAGAAGAAGAAGCGGAGCCCCTGGACCTGGCCGCTCATCGCCCTGATCGCCCTGCTGGTCATCGCTCTCGGCGGCACCCTGCTGGGGCTGCTCCTCAACAACCAGGACGACAAGGCGCCGGCGAAGACGAGCTCCACCGCCTCGGCGCCGTCGAGCCCGCCGCAGACCCCCGAGGAGACCACCCCGCCCCCGGTCAACGTCGACAACCTGAATCTCGAGGGACAGACGTGCGAGGCCGCCACCGCCGTGCTCGCGGAGAACGACCTCGAGCCGAACTGCGTGCCGGGCGATCCCGCCCCCTCGGAGGGTCAGGTGGGCCTGGTCTACGAGGTGCGCACCGGCGGCAACCAGCCGGTCGGATCCACCATCGACATGCTCGTCTACGGCGACCAGGTCTCGATTCCCGCTCCCCAGACGGCGCCCAGCATCTCCGGGCCCGTGACGGAGGGCCAAGAGGCCACCGTCAGCTGGAACGGATACACCTGCCCCTCGGGCACCGATCCGCTGAGCGGTTACGAGGTGACGGTCGTGAACGCGAAGTTCAGTGACGGATCCGCGAAGAGCAACTTCGGCCGAGACGTCGGATCCCAGGTGATCACGGTCGACGAGGGCGCCGCGGGCAAGACCGTGACGGCCACGTATCGGGCCTTCTGCGGGGAGCGCCCGTCCGGAATGTCCAACTCGGGGACGTCGACCTCCATCCTGCCGGCAGCCGTCGAAGAACCCGTCGACCCGGGCGACGGGGTCGATCCTCCTCCCGCCGACTAGTCAGGTTGGGCCGGGTACTCTGGCAACAGGATTCAAGAAGCAGCTGGGGGAGATGGACGTGTCGACAGAGCCGCGCATCCTCGCCGGACGCTACCGCGTGGACGAGGTCATCGGTCACGGCGGCATGGCTCGGGTGCACCGCGGATACGACCTGACACTGGGGCGCGAGGTCGCGATCAAGATCCTCGACCCCGAACTGGCACGCGACTCGGCCTTCCGCACCCGATTCCGCATGGAGGCGCAGGCGGCGTCGCGCATGTCGCACCCGTCGATCGTCCGGGTCTACGACGCCGGCGACCCTTCGACGGGCTCAGGGACCCACGGCTCGACGGGCACAGGAACCCCGGGCGCCGGCGTGTCGGATGCCGCGGGGTCCGAGCCGTACATCGTCATGGAGCTCGTGCACGGCACGCTGCTGAAGGACATCATCGCCGCCGGTCCGCTGTCGGTCGAGGATGCGATCCGCTACGCCGACGGCATCCTCGAGGCGCTGGAGTACTCGCATCGCGCGGGCGTCGTGCATCGCGACATCAAGCCCGGCAATGTGATGATCACCGAGAAGGGCACCGTCAAGGTGATGGACTTCGGCATCGCCCGCGCGGTGTCCGACTCCTCATCGACTGTGGCCGAGACCACGCAGATCCTCGGCACCGCGGCATACTTCTCGCCCGAGCAGGCGAAGGGCGAGTCCGTCGACGCGCGCGCCGACCTCTACTCGACCGGGGTCGTGCTGTACGAGATGCTGACGGCTCGACAGCCGTTCCGCGGCGATTCCCCGGTGGCCGTCGCCTACCAGCACGTCAGCGAGACGCCGGAGCCACCCTCCGAGGTGAACGAGGACCTGCCGCGGTCGCTCGATGCCATCGTGCTGCGTGCGCTGGCGAAGGACCCCTATCAGCGGTTCCCGGACTCCAGCTCCTTCCGTTCCGCGCTGCATGCCGTCACCGCCGGCGACGCCCCGACCAAGAAGCAGATCGGTGCGCTCACGAGCGAGCTGTACGGCGCCAATCCGCGGCAGGCCCAGGAGACCGCCCGCTCGCTGCGCCAGCTGAGCACGGACACCACGATGACGCGCACGCAGTCCGGACCGCCGGTGGCATGGATCTGGGCCGGTGTCGCCCTGCTCGCCGTGCTGCTGATCTCCGTGCTCTTCTGGGTCGTCAGCCTTTCGGCGCGCGATGTCGACGTGTCCCGCGCCTCGGTCACGGTGCCGAACCTCGTCGGCCTGCCGCTGAGTCAGGCCAAGGGGGAGCTGAAGGATGCCGGGCTCGTGCCCGACGTCCGCGACGAGGCCAGCGCCGACTTCGACGAGGACCATGTCATCCGCTCCCAGCCGGGCACCGGCGCGAAGGTGTCACAGGGCGAGTCGATCATCGTGTACGTGTCCACCGGAGCCGACACCATCGAGATGCCGATGCTGGAGGGCCTGTCCCAGGACGCGGCGAAGAAGGTCCTGGAAGAGGCCGGTCTCGAACTCGGCACCGTGCGAAGGCAGAACGATCCGCACGCGACGGCGGGCACGGTGCTGTGGGCGAGCCAGGAAGCGGGCGATCAGGTCGCTCCCGGCGCCACAGTGAACCTGGACGTCGCGAACGGCAAGGTCACCGTCGAGGACATGACCGGCTGGACGGTCGATTCGGCGAAGAAGGCGCTCGAGAAGCTGGCTCTCACGGCCGCCCCGTCCGAGCAGGGTGCGTGCGGCGACGACCAGGCTCCCAACACCGTGATCTCGATGTCGGTGGCGCCGGGCGAGGTCGACATCCTCTCGACCGTCGAGCTGCGCTACTGCACAGCCGACTGACCCGGTCCGGTTGCGGCGGGGCGCACACCGGCGAGCCAGTTCGCCAGCAGGCGGTGACCGTCTTCGGTGAGGACGCTCTCGGGATGGAACTGCACACCGACGATCGGCAGGCTCTCATGCGCGATCGCCATGATCGTCCCGCGCTCGGCGCGTGCGGTCACGCGCAGCACGGCGGGCAGGTCCTCCTCGGCGAGCGCCAGTGAGTGATATCGACCGGCGGCGAACGGCGAGCGGATGTCGCGGAAGAGCGCCGATGCGTCGTGGGTCACCTGGGAGACCATGCCGTGCATGAGTTCCGGCGCGGGCGTCACGGCGCCGCCGAAGGCCTCGCCGATCGCCTGATGTCCGAGACACACGCCCAGCAGCGGCATCCGTCGCCGCGCGGCCAGACGCACCACGTCGAGTGAGGCGCCGGCGTCGGCGGGCGTTCCGGGGCCCGGGGAGATCATGACGGCATCGTGGTCATGCAGCATCCGCTGCCAGTGCGCGTCCGGAGCGTCGGCCTCCACCATCGTGACCGCGGCGCCCAGCTCCTGCAGGTAGCCCATCAGCGTGTGGACGAAGCTGTCGTGGTTGTCGACGACCAGCACACGAGCGCTCATTCCAGGTCGACCTCGGCCGGGACGATGTACGGGCTCACCCAGGGGAACACATAGAAGAACAGCCCGTAGAGCACCGCCGCCAGCATCACCAGCAGGATCATCAGGCGCACCCACCAGGGTCCTGGCAGCAGACGCCACAGCGCGGCATACATCAGCGGACTCCTTCGGCAGAGGGCGGGGCGACGTCGACCTTCGCGAGGGAAGCGGGCGAGCCTTCGGATCGTGGTTGGAAGCCCTCGAACACGCCGTACGCGACGATGCGCTCGGCGAGCGAGTACAGCGGCGAGCAGGCGGTGAGGGTGATGTAGCGCTCATCGGTCTGCTGGGTGGGCATCCTCGGCACGTCGGCGAGCACGTCGGTCTGCGTCGGCTTCACGTACTCGAGTGTGCGGAAGCGATAGGTGTACCAGCCGCCCGGCGTCTCGACGATGATCGCATCGCCGACCCGCAGCTTGTCGAGCTTGTTGAACGGCTTGCCCCAGGTGGTGCGGTGACCGGCGAGAGAGAAGTTGCCCACCTCGCCGGGCATCTTCGAATCGGTGTACAACCCGATGCCGATGTGGTCGAGCGTGCGCGAGCGGGACGTCCCCCCGGCGATGTCCTTGACGTAGTCGTCGCCGAAACGGGGGATGCGCATCACGGCGAAGCGCTCGGCGTCGGCGGGATGCGGCAGGATGGGCGGCTCATAGTACGTCGTGCCGTCGGCGTCTTCGCGCAGCGGAGGGGGATCGGGAATCGGCGCCTGGGCCCACTCCTGGACCGTCGCCGCGCCCTCGACGTTCTTCTGCGCATCGATGATGATGTCGCCGATCCACATCTGCCAGGCGACGAACAGCAGTACCACCGCGCCCGCGGTCAGGAGCAGTTCGCCGAGCACACCGGTGAAGGTCGCTCGAGCGCGAGGTCGGGTGCGACGCGAACCCGGGGTCGGCGCCACGGTCTGCATGAGAGCAAGTCTATTCACCCCGCTAGACTGATCCGCATGGCACGATCTCGCGTTCCCGAAGAGCCCGTCGAGCGCCCCGAGGGCGAAACCGCACCCAACGCGGTCTGGTTCAAGCCCGTCATGGTCGGCTTCATGCTGCTGGGGCTCGCCTGGATCCTGGTGTATTACATCTCCGGCTCACTCCTCCCGATCCCCGGACTCGGCGGTTGGAACCTGGGCATCGGTCTCGGCATCGCGCTGATCGGCTTCCTCATGACCACGCGCTGGCGCTGACCGCGCCGCGATTTCGAAGGACCTCTCGTCTTGGCGAGGGGTCCTTCTCTCTTGTTTGCGGCCGCTCTCGAAACGGGGACGCACTTCGTCTCCGGAGTTATCCACAGGTCTGTGCACAGGTGGGGAGAATTACACGGGTGTTATTCACAGGGGTGGAGAACCCTGTCAACAACGTCTGATCAGGACAGGAGGAGGATCGGCGGGACGATCGCGACGACGACGAGCAGCACAGCGGTGACGGCGGTGAGCAGGGCGATCTGCCAGATCCGCTGCTCACGGCGACGAGTGCGCGTGTAGACGAAGGCGATCAGGGCGCCGACCACGGCGCCGCCGAGGTGAGCCTGCCAGGCGATTCCTCCGACCACGAAGCCGAAGACGAAGTTGATCGCGAGGATCACCAGGATGCCGGTGACGTTGGCGCCGACGTGACGGCCGATGATGAGCAGCGCGGCCATCAGGCCGAAGATCGCGCCGGAGGCTCCGACGGTCGGGGCGCCGGGGGCGATGAGCGCGACGGCGACCGATCCCCCCAGTCCGCTGATCAGGTAGAGCGCGAGATAGCGCGCACGACCCAGCATGGGCTCGAGGATCTGCCCCAGCATCCAGAGCGCGAGCATGTTCAGCCCGAGGTGGACGAAACCGCCGTGCACGAACAGCACGGTGAGCAGCCGCCAGGGCTCGAACGGGAAGGCGGACAGGTCCGGGTACAGGTAGGCGGCGGCGAACAGCAGCTGCTGTGTGATCTCGTTGCCGATGCCGGGCAGCAGCTGCAGCAGACCGATGACCGAGGTGATCGCCAGCAGGACGTAGGTGACGACCGGTCGGCCGCTGCGGCCGGCCAGCGCGATCGCGCCTCCGGGGCGGCCGCCCCAACGACGCTGGGCCCGGCGCTGCGCCGGAGACTGGTTCTTGCGCTGCTCCTTCATGCACTCGGGGCAGATGACCCCGACCGGTCCCTGCGTCTGGCACTCGGGGCAGATCGTGCGCATGCAGCGCTGACAGAGCACGAAGCTCTGCCGATCCGGATGCCGATAGCAGAAGTTGTCTCGATTGCTCGCGAACTCTGGGGTCGTCATCCGGATCGGCTCGGCTCTCTCTTCGGCTCGGGCGAGCCGGTGCGGGTCGGGTGGGTCAGGCCGCGGCGATGTCGATCGAGTGCAGGACCACGTCCTCGACCGGGCGGTCGCCGGCACCGGTGCGCACGGCGGCGATCTCGTCGACGACCTTCTTGGACGCGTCGTCCGCGACCTTCCCGAAGATGGTGTGCTTGCCCTGTAGCCATGGCGTCGGATCGGTCGTGATGAAGAACTGCGAGCCGTTGGTGCCCTCGGTCTGACCGGTGATGGCGTTGCGGCGGAGGCCGGCGTTGGCCATGGCGAGGACGTAGGGCTCGTTGAAATCGAGCTCCATGTTGATCTCGTCGTTGAAGTTGTAGCCGGGGCCGCCGACTCCCTTGCCGAGGGGGTCGCCGCCCTGGATCATGAAGTTCGGGATGATGCGGTGGAAGATGACGTCCTTGTACAGCGGTCCCTCCCCGGGCTTGCCGGTGGCCGGGTGGGTCCAGTCCTTCGTGCCGTCGGAGAGACCGACGAAGTTGGCCACGGTGTTCGGGGCGTGATCGCCGAACAGGTCGATGACGATGTCACCGTGGTTGGTGTGCAGTGTTGCGACATGAGAAGCGTGAGGCATGCTCACCATTCTCGCAGAGGCGCGCTGTGCGAGACCGAATCGTCGCACATCTTCACCTCCGACGCCAGATCCCTGCCCGCATACAGCCTCGTCTGGCAAGATGAGTCACCTACGAACTCCGACCGACGGGAGAGCAACGTGAACCTCAACCGCAAGCGCAGGAAAGAACTGCGCAAGCTTCAGAACGATGCGGGACAGCTGTGGGAGGCGCAGCAGGTGCTCGTCGGCCATGCGGCGGATGTCGCTCGCGAGGCGGGCCGCCAGCTGGGCAACTTCAACCGCGAGCAGGTGCTGCCGGTCGTGCAGGACACGTACAACCGTCGGCTCGCGCCGGCCGTGGATCGCGGCATGAAGGTGGGCAAGCACGTCGTCGACGAGCGCGTCGTCCCCATCGTCGGGGGCGTCGTGGGCACGGCGCTCTCCGCGTGGGATGTCGCGAACAACAAGCGGCACGAACTCGTGCACCGGGCGGCGCCCGCCCCGAAGAAGAAGAGCATGGGTCTCGGTTCGATCGTCGCGCTGGTGCTCGGCGCCGCTGCCGCGATCGGCGTCGTCGCCGCCGCCTGGCAGGCGCTGCGCGCCGATGACGAGCTCTGGGTCGCCGACGACCCGCTGTCCACCCCCAACGCGTGAGCGAACAGAACGATCGGGTGCGGGCGGCGGCCGCCGCGCGGGGTCTCGAGATCGAGATCGTGGAGCGGCCTGCCGCGCGCAACCTGGCCGAGGCCGCCGCGCTGGTGGGCCTGCAGCCATCCGACATCGTGAAGACACTGGTCGTGAAGCGCTCGGACGACACGTTCCTGTTCGCCCTGGTACCCGGCGGCCGCTCCATCTCCTGGCCGAAACTGCGCGCCGTCGTCGGCGTCAACAGATTGCGTCTGCCGGAACCCGAGCTGGCACTGGCCGCCACCGGGTACGAACGCGGCACGATCGTGCCGATCGGCAGCACCACCGACTGGCCGGTGTACGCCGATGAGACGATCGTCGGCCGACGCATCGCGATGGGCTCCGGAGCTCACGGATTCAGCCTGTTCATCGACGCCGACGACCTGATTCGCTCCTACGGAGCGACGGTCGCGGACATCTCGGTTCCCGAGAAGCCGCGCGACTGAAGACCTAGAGGATGCCGGCCATCCTCAGCGCGATGTCGACCAGTTTGACGCGCTGCAGCTCGGCCACCTCCGGCAGCGTGAACCAGCCCGCCATATCCGTGGAGCCGTCGGTCTCGAACCGCAGTCGGCCGCCGGTGACCTCGGCGCGGTAGATGATGCGCAGGGTGTGCAGCGGGGATCCGGCCTTGTGCACGCGCTGCGAGCCGGGGATGACGCGGGAGTGGATCCCGAGCAGCTCGGTGGTCTCGATCCGGAAGCCGGTCTCCTCGCGCAACTCGCGGCGCACGGCGATCTCCGGATCCTCGCCCTCTTCGAGCCCGCCTCCCGGCATCGTCCACGCGACCCGCCGACCCTCCGTCCAGCGCGCGAGCAGGACACGATCCTGCTCGTCGGTGACGACAGCGTATGCGGCGACGCGCAGATCCATGTCTTCACAGTAACGCCCGTCCGGCGTCGCACGCGTGCGGGAGTCGCAGGTCACTCAGGAGGGCTGCAGTTCGTCCTCACGGGCGCCGTCGCCGGCATCGATGTGCTCCTCGGTGAGACGGATCCCGCCGCTGCTGTTGGCCGAGGTGGCCAGCTCGTTCAGCCATCGCTGGCTGAGCTCGGGCGTCTCCGGGTCGCTGAAGACGAAACGCAGCGATATAGACGGATGCAGCCAGAGGGTGGATCGTCCGGCCGGCTCGCCTTCCGGATGCTGCCAGGACAGCGTGAAGCTCTCGTTGCGGCGCAATTTGGTCGCGAGGACGACCTTGAGGTGAGCGAGTGTGCGATCCTCGATCGTGATCGGTTCGGTCGCATCGCCGTAATACAGAGTACCCATTGGCTTCAACCTACGTGGTTACCCGACACTGGACAGCCAGAACGTCTTTCTGATACAGGAGGCGCACACACTGTTCGTCTTGCGCACGAAACGGCGTCAGTCCTCGAGTGTCTGCTGAGGACTGACGCCGTAGACCTCGCGATATGCAGACCCGAAGCGGGACGTGTTGGCGAAGCCCCAGCGCCGCGCGATCTCGGTGACCGACCCGTCGGGCGCCGAGTTACGCAGATCGCGGTGTGCGCCATCCAGACGCACACTGCGCAGGTAGGCGGCGGGGGTGATGTCGAGCGCTCGACGGAATGCGTACTGCAGTCCGCGTGCGGAGATGTGTGCGGCCACGGCGACGTCGCCGACCGTGATCGGCTCGTGTGCATGAGCGTCCATGTAGGCGATGGCCCGGCGAACGACGGATGCGCCGACGAACCGCGGCTCCCGCATCGCCGCATCGAAATAGGTCGAGTAGAACGTGCTGAGAGTGGTGATCAGGGCGTGGCGCACGAGACTCACCTCGATGAGCCGGTCCTCGCCGCTCGCGGCGAGCGCGTGGAACACGTGGTCGAACGTGCGGTTCCAGTGGCGTCCGACCGTCTCGTTCCTCGGCGCGGTGTCGATCAGCCGCAGCTTCAGCGCGTCATCACCGGTGATCCGCCGAGCCAGGTTCTCGGCCATGGCGCGGTCGAAGACGAAAGCGGTGACATCGGCCGTCCGCTCCCAGAACGCCTCTACCTGCACGCCGTCGGTCACCCAGGGCAGATCGGTCTCCAAGGAGGTGCGTGCGCTGCGGACCCAACCGCTGTCGGTGGCGATCCGGCAGGCCAGGATCTGATCCTCGGGCCGCACGACCGCGCTCACCGTGGCGGTGAGTGCGTAGCGCACCACCGTGAGTCCGTTGGTCTGCGCGGATCGCCAGCGGAACTCGAACCGCTCCGGATCGATGTGCTGCGCTCGTGCCGACGGCACGTACTGCGCCCAGAGACGCTCGACGTCAGCGACGTCGACCGAATCCACCCGAACGAACTCTGCCATCACCGCTCCTGCATGAAACCGAAGCGGGCAGGGTGCCTCCCGCACCTTCGATTTTATGTGGTGACGCGCGTATCCCTACGCAGCACACGGGTCACCGCGCCGTCCGTCCGGTCATCGCACCACGGCGACGACGGATGCCAGCCGCTGCAGCACCTCGTGACTGATCGAGCCGAGCAGGAAGCGGCGCACGGCGCCGTGCCCGCGGCTGCCGACCACCGTGAGGCGCGCTCCCTCGGCGAGCTCGTTGATGATGACGGACGGGAAGCCCTCTGCCACCGCCTCTTCGATCTGCAGGCCGGGGTATCTGCTGCGCAGCCCCGCCAGAGACAGGGCGAGCGCCTCTCGAGCGGTCTGCTCCATCCCGTCCCGGTACGCCTGCGGGCTGACCATGATGGCGTTGCGCGGCGCGGATATCGGCGTCCAGACGATCACGGCGGTCAGAGGCTCGTCCAGGCGGTCGGCCTCAGCGGCGGCGAAGGCGATCGCGGCCTCCGAGACGGAGGAGCCGTCGACGCCGACCACCACGCCGCTGCGGTCGTCGTCCAGGTCGAAGTCCGGCACGACGACCACAGGGCAGTGCGATGCCGCGGTGATGCGGATGCCGTGCGCCCCGCGTGCCGGTCCGTCGCCGGGACCGCGGTAATCGCTGCCGATCACCAGCAGAACCGCATCCTCCGAAGCGACGGAGAGCGTCGCCACGGGATCGCCCACCGCGACGCGGCTGGTGACGGAGAGGCCCGGATGCGCTATCCGCTCCGCCTCAGCCGCGAGCATCTGTTCGGTCGCGGTCATCGCGGCCTCGATCACGGCGGCCTCGCCGATCATTCCGACCGCGCCGCCGACGACGCTGAGCAGTTCGATGCTCTGCCTGCGCGCCATCGCGCGCGCGACGGCCCAGTCGACGGCCCGGCGGCTGCTCGATGCGGCGGAGACTGCGACGACGATCTTCTCGGACATACCCGACTCCATCCCTGGTGATCCTCACTCTAGGCGCTGCCCGCGAGCCCCGCATGGCCGGCGACCGGAAGTAATCGGATGCCGCGTCAGATCCCTCTGCCGGTGGGTGGGCCCAGGATTGTATGATCATGCTATCGTCGGGCTAAAGAAGGGAAGCACTATGCCGTTCGACTCCACCGACATCCGCTCCGCGCTCACCGCGACAGGGTCCGCGACCCCGTCGGCTCAAGCCGCGGCGGCGGACTATCTGCGATTCCATGACACGGCCCCCACGGTGCTGGACGGCGCGCGACGATGGCGGGGTCGAAGCCAGAACCTCGTCATCGACGTCGTCGACATCGATGACGCGGGCACGGTGCTGTCGTATCCGGGCGGACCGGACGAAACCGGGGTGATCCTCACCGAAGCCGGCACCGCCGTGCGCGTGCATGCCGTCGGCGGAGTGCACGCCGCCGGTGGCGAGACCCTGACCTTCGTCCCGCCGGGACGCGTGGAGCTGGAGTTCACCGCGCCGGGACGCGTCGTCGTGATCTCCACGACACGCGCGCCGGGCCTGGCGGAGGATGCGATGAACGCCGATGCCTACCTCGTCGACCACGCGAACGTGGCGCCGATCGTGCCGTGGCCCGAGCCGGTCGGCGGCTACCGCGTGCGCACCTACGACCTCACGGTGCCGACGCTCGGGAGTCCGCCGTTCCGGATCTTCCGCTGCGCGAGCTTCATGGTCAATTACATCGCCGCCCAGAAGGGTCCGCGCGATCCGGCGAAGATGTCCCCTCACGACCACGAGGACTTCGAGCAGCTCTCTCTCGTGCTGCAGGGCGAGTACATCCATCATCTGCGCTGGCCGTGGACGACCGACCTTCGCGAGTGGCGCGAGGATGAGCACGTCCATGTGGCGGCACCGTCGCTGACCGTCATCCCACCCCCGACGGTGCACACCAGCCAGTCGCTGGGCGCGGACCTCAATCAGCTCATCGACATCTTCGGCCCCCCTCGTCGCGACTTCTCGCTGCAGGAGGGCTGGGTGCTCAATGCAGCCGATTACCCGATGCCGGACGCCGGCGCCTGATCCGCACCCACCTGCAGGCTGAGGAGGGCCGCGGCGTCCGCGATCGCGGCCCGCGCCTCCTTCGTCGTCAGGGCAGCCATGAACACATGGAAGCCGGACGCCCACTCCCGCAGCCGCGACGTGCCCCCGACGGCACGGATCCGGCGGTCGAGTTCCTGAGCGTCGGGAAGCAGGATGTCCCGGCCTCCGATGTACGTCGTCACCGGCGGGAGTCCGGTGAGGTCCCCGTGCAGCGGACTCACGAGGGGATCCCTCGTGTCGCGACCACCCGCCCACCACCTCCCCGCCTGCACGAGCATCGGTCGCGACAGCATCGGATCCCGCCGTTCCAGCCTCGCGATCCCGGGGTTGGTCAGCGTCACGTCGAGCCAGGGCGAGAACAGCAGGATGCCGTCCACGGGCCGACGGCCGTTCTCGCGCATCCACAGGGCGTGACTGAGGGCGAGTCCTCCGCCGGCGGAATCGCCGCTGAGGAGTACCGCGCCTCCGCCGGCAGCCATGCGCACACGACTGAGCACGGCGTCGACGAGCGGGTGCGCGTCGTCGACGGTCGCATCCGGTGCCAGCGGATAGAGCGGCACATGCATGGTCGCGCCGGAGGCGGAGACCAGGTGTGCCAGCGCTCGCCAGTGCGCCTGCTGAGCGGTGTAGACATAGGCACCGCCGTGCAGATGGACGACCTGCACACCGGTGCCGCCCTGCCGCGGCGCGAGGGTGTGCACCGTCCGACCCGCGATCTCGTCGACACCGACCTCGCACATCAGTGCGACCTCAGGCGGCATCTCCGTCGGCCGCTGCCTGATCGGCAGCTCGCGCTGCATTCTGCCCAGGTCGTGGCGGTGGCGATAGCGCCAGCGCAGATATCCTCGGAACATCGCCATCCGCGTCGACATCGCCGCTCCTCCACTGTTGCGCCCTTATTGCACTATTGTCATACAATAGTGCACGTTCGCCGAGAGGAACACCGATGACGACACGCCTCCCCCGGATAGACCCCACGACGCTGGCGGGCCCGGCCGCCGAACTGTATGCGCGGTACACCACGGGTGGGCGGGCGGCCCCCGGCGCCGCCTTCTCCCTGGTCACCGCGGACGGCCAGCTCACCGGTCCGCCCGCGGCCTGGATGCACAACCCCGAGCTCGGTCTGCGGCTCGAACAGCTGGGTTACGGAGTGAGATTCGAGCTGACGCTGCCGCCGCGAGCACGGGAGGTGGTGATCCTCATGGTGGCCCAGCGGGAGGACAGCGCCTTCGAACGCTTCGCCCACCACCCCGCGGCACGTCAGGCGGGGCTGGATGACGAGGAGATCGCGCGCATCGACGAGGGCCGCTTCGTCGGCGCGGATCCACAGGAGCAGGTTCTCGTGCGCACCGCCGACGCCCTCCTCAGCCGGGGAACGCTGACGGACGCCGAATGGTCCACCGCCGAGGCATCCCTGGGCGGCGGCATCGTCCTCGAGGTGGTCACCCTGGTCGGGTGGTACCGGCTGATGGCTCTGCAGCTGCGCGTGTTCGGAATCGAACCGACGCGCTGACCCAGAAGTTCTTGACGTTTTCGTATGACGATCGTACAGTCATAGATGCTCATCGGAGAGCGTGTGGCTGAGCCGGTCGACGGAGACCTCCGCCCGCCGATGAGAGTCCGCAGGCCGCACAGCGGCATCCTCTCCGAAAGGGCGAAATGAGCATCAGCGCCGGTGTCGACACCTCCACCACACCACCCGTCATCCGCAGACGACGCGCGATCCGCGGAGCCTTCTGGGGCTTCCTCATCGACTCCTTCGACATCTACCTCCCATCCGTGGCGCTGCTGCCGGCCATGGTCTACTTCACGATCGGCCTGGATCCCGCGCAGACCGCTGTGGTCACGGGCTTCACCCTCGCGACCACGCTGTTCGGGCGCCCTGTCGGCGCCTTCCTGTTCGGACACCTCGCGGATCGCCTGGGCCGCAAGCGCGTCGGAGCCATCTCGATCTACGGCTTCGGCGTCACCACCCTGCTGATCGCGTGCCTGCCAGGGGCGGAGCAGATCGGCGGCGTGGCGGCGATCACCCTCCTGCTCCTGCTCCGCTTCATCGACGGCATCTTCCTCGGAGGCGAGTACACCGCTGCCACGCCCATGGCGATCGAGTACGCACAGACCCATCGACGAGGGCTCGTCGGCGGATTCGTGCAGAGCGCATCGACCATCGGCTACCTGCTGATCGGTGTCTTCACGTTCATCGCCCTGCAGATCGCGCCGGCCTCGGACATCGATTCCGCCTACGTGCAATGGGGTTGGCGCATCCCGTTCGTGATCGGGGCGGTGGCCGCCTACGTCGTAGCCCGCTACCTGCGACGCGACGTCGAGGAGTCGGTGATCTGGGTCGAGGCCGAGAAGGCGAAGAATCCGGTGAAGGAGATGTTCAGCCGCACGAACATCCGCCCGTTCCTGCAGGTCTTCGTGCTGATGACCGGCGTGTTCTTCATGGTCAACATGGTGGGATCCGTCATCCCTCAGCTGATCATCGGACGCGGGTTCACGGCGAATGAGTTCAGCCTCAGCGTGATCTTCGCGAACATCATCGTCCCCTTCGCCTACATGCTCTCCGGGCACCTCAGTGACCGCTTCGGCCGTCGGCCGGTGCTGCTGTTCGCCGGGGGTCTCATCCTCTTCGTCATGACGACGATGTTCTGGATCCTCGGCAGCGACATCCCGCTGCCGTTCGCGGTGCTCATCGGAGTGGTCTTCCTCGCGCAGTGCGTCAACGGCTTCACCATCGGCACGCTGCCTTCCTACATCAACGAGAGATTCCCGACCCGGGTCCGGTCGTCGGGCTGGGGGATCGGCTATTCGCTGGCCGTGGTGATCCCGGGCTTCTTCGCCGCCTACCAGGCAGGACTGTCCAACTTCATGCCGCTCTCGCTCACCCCCGTCGTGCTGCTGGCGATCGCCGGCGTGCTGATCATCGGCAGCGTGATGGTCTCGCCGGAGACGCGCGGCGTGGACCTCTCGGGAACGGACATGCTCGACGCCGATCGGCGACCCGTCATCCAGCAGGCGGCGGTGCGTTGACCATGGCGATCCCTGACGCCTCGTCGAGCATCGAACGCGCGACGAGTGCGCACCGAGGGCGATACCCCGCCTACCGGGAGCTGCTCGCCCGCACCGATGGGCCCGCCGGCTCCTCCTGGGGGATCTTCGGCCGCGACGACCAGCTCGGTACTCTCAACTTCATCGGGCCCGCGGAGTCCGCCGCGGCGGCGGCCCTGGCTCGGGACGGGAGGGTGTTCGACCTCGACTACCCGCTGAACACCTTCGTCCCCAGCCTGGCCGGCACCCGTCCTGCCACCGAGCATCACCTCTTCTCCAACAACCCGAATCACCGCGACGACTGGCTCGACCGCTTCTACCTCCAGTCCACCTCGCAGATCGACGGACTGCGCCACATGCGCCATCCGGCACACGGGTTCTACAACGGCGTCCCCGACGAGCGGATCGTGGCCGGTGGTCCCGATCTGGGCATCCAACTCGTGGCACGCCACGGGATCGTCGCGCGGGGCGTGCTGCTGGATCTGCCCCGCTACTACTCGCACGCCGGCCGCACGTTCGACGTGACGACCAATCATGCGGTCACGGCCAGCGACCTCCGCGCCGCCGCCGAGCTGCACGGGGTCGAGCTGCGACGCGGGGACGTCATCCTCATGCGAACGGGCTGGGCCGGCCACTACCTGGCGCTCTCGGCGGACGAGCAGGCGCACCTGCGCGCGAACTGGGGCTCGCCGGGGATCGAGCAGAGCCACGAGATGCTGGAATTCCTGTGGGACACCGGCGTCGCCCTGTTCGCGTCGGACAATGCAGGAGTCGAGGCCTTCCCCGTCGACCCGCATTCGCCGTTCGTCGATCCCGATGAGGCGCTGCCCGAACGCGGGCCCAGCCACAACGGGATGATCCACCGGGAGCTCATCGCCCTGCTCGGTCTGTCTCTCGGCGAGCTGTGGCGCCTCGATGAGCTCGCCGAGGCGTGCGCGGCCGATGGCCGTCACGAGTTCCTGCTCACGGCGAAGCCACTCGCTGTCACCGGTGGGGTCGGCTCGCCGCCGAACGCCATGGCCATCCTCTGACGCGAAGGCGGCCACATCGTGATCATCGGGCTCGTCGGGGCGGGAGCGATGGGCAGCGCACTCGGTGCGGCCTGGGCTGCCGCGGGCCATCAGGTGAAGACCGACCTCTCCTGCCGCAGCGCGCGCACCATCGCCCTCGCACGCAGCCGGGGGATCGTCTCCGCCGGCAGCCTCCACGCAGTGGTCGAGGCCGACCTGGTGGTGTCGATCGTCCCGCCGGCCGCGGCGATCCCCGTGGCGCGGGACATCGTGCGTGCCGCCGTCGACGCCGGCACGGCACCCCTCGTGGCGGACCTGAACGCCGTGTCCCCCCGCACTGTCCTCCGTGTCGCCGACCTGCTCCACGACGGCGGTCTCGAGCTCGTGGACGGCACCATATCGGGTGCGCCGCCTCACCCGGGCGCCCGCACGACCCTGTATCTCAGCGGCGAGCGCGCCGGAGAGCTGCGGGAGCTGTCCGAGTCCTGGTATCGCACGGTGATCCTGGAGAGCGGGGTGGGCACGGCCTCGGCGCTGAAGATGACGATGTCCTCGATGTACAAGGGAACGAATGCCCTCGTGCTGCAGGCCGCGCTGACGGCGTCGCACTTCGGTGTCCTCGACGCCTTCCTGCAGGACGTGTCGGGTGCCTGGCCCGACAACGTCCCGCGGTGGGCAGCGGAGGTGGCGCTGGCGGCATCCAAGTCGGAGCGGTTCGTCGACGAGATGCGCGAGATCGCCGACACCCAGGCGCAGGCCGGGCTCGTGGAGGACCTGTTCCTCGGGATCGCGGCCGTGTTCGAGCGTGTGGCGCGCACCGATCTCGCGCGGACCACACCCGAGGCGGTTCCGCGCGAGATCGGCTTCGACGAGATCGCGGAGCGGTTCAGCCGGTCCTGAAGACCACCGCTGTCACATCGCGCCGACCGCCGCAGGTTCGGCGGTCGGGGCCGAGACCGGCGCGGTCTCCGCCGCGCTGCGCGCATCTGCATCCGGGGATACGAACGCCTGGCCGTCCACATCCCACACGGCTCTGACCTCATCACCTGGGCGCACATCGACGATATCGGTGGCCGGGCTCGTGGCCGCACCGACCGCACCGTCCGCGAAACGCAGGTCGATGCGCGTGGTGCCGCCGCCCAGCCTCGCCACGTCCGTGACCGTCGCGGGGACGGCATTCGCATCGCCGACGTCGGCGCCCTTGTGCGCGAGCTTCATTCGCTCGGGCCGGACGATCAGCACGGACCCGGGTGCGACTCCGCCCCGGTGTCGCAGACGTTCACCCCGCCACAGGTAGGTCGACGCGTCGACGACCTCCCCGGCGAACAGGTTCGCCTCGCCGAGGAAGCTCGCCACGAACAGCGTCCCCGGGTCGTCGTAGAGTTCTGCCGGCGCGCCGACGCGCTCGATGCGCCCCTTGTTGAACACGGCGATCCGGTCGGAGAGGAACATCGCCTCATCCTGGTCGTGCGTGACGAAGACGAAGGTCAGCCCGAGCTCGCGATGCAGTCGCCGCATCTCGGCCTGCAGCGTGGCGCGAAGCTTGCGGTCGAGCGCACCCAGCGGCTCATCCAGCAGCAGCACCTCCGGGGAGAACACCAGGGCACGCGACAGTGCGACACGCTGCTGCTGACCGCCGGAGAGCTGGTCCGGTTTCCGAAGCAGCAGCGGTCCGAGCGCGAAGCGCTCCGCGATGTCCTCGACGAGGCGCTTGGCCTCCGCCTTCGCAACCCCCCGCTGGCGAAGCGGGTAGGCGATGTTGTTGAACACCGTCATATGGGGGAACAGGGCGTAGTCCTGGAAGACCATGCCGAAGTTCCGCCGGTGCGGGGGGACCGAGATGAGGTCTCTGCCGTCGATCGTGATCGATCCGCTGGAGGGCTCGAGGAATCCCGCCAGCATGTTCAGCGTCGTCGTCTTGCCCGATCCGCTCGGTCCCAGCAGCGTCATGAACTGACCCGGCTCGATTCGCAGATCGACGTCGTCCACCGCCGGGGTGTCGTCCACGCCGTAGCGCTTCATCAGGTGGCGCAGCTCCAGGGCGCCCGGCCTGTGCGTCTCGATGCTCATGCTTCTCCTCTGCTCTCCATCTGTCTCTCCTTGCCTCGGATCCACCCCAGCTGCACACCCAGCACCACGACGCTCACGATGACCACGAGCACGGTGGAGGCGGCCGAGATCGTGGGATCGGTGACCTCGATCACGGCGTTGAACATCGTGACCGAGAGCGTCTTCGTGTCGCGCCCCTGAAGCAGCAGTGCGATGACGAGTTCGTCGAACGCGACGACGAACGCGAAAAGCGCTCCCGCCATCACCCCGGGGAGGATCAGTGGCAGCGTGACGGTGCGGAACACCGCGAAAGGCGTGGCGCCGAGGCTCAGTGCCGCGGAGGTCAGCGACCTCTGGTAGCCATGCAGACGGGCGGAGACCGCGATGATCACGTAGGGAACCGTCAGACAGGTGTTCGCGAGGATCAGCCCGAGCAGCGAGCCCGCGAGATCCAGCTTGAGGAACGTGGTGTACATCGCCAGGGCGATGAGGATGTTGGGGATCACGAGCGGGGAGATCAGCACTGTGCTGCCCAGTGCCCGCATCCGCGGGCTGAATCGGAAGAGTGCGAACGTCGCACTGGTGCCGATCACGACCGCCAACGCCATCGCGCCGAGCGCCACCTTCAACGAGACGACGATGGCGTCCAGCCACACCGGGTCGGTGACCAGGTTCTCGTACCAGCGCAGGGACCAGCCCGGCGGGGGGAACTGGAACGTCGTGCCGTCCGACAGACTCAGCGGGACGAGGAAGGCGGCGGGAGCGACCAGGAACAGGGCGATCAGGACGCCGGCGACCTTCAGTGGTCCGAATCGCGTTCTCATCCGACTCTTCCTCCGATGGTCCTCACCGAATCGGCCGTCGACGAGCGGTCGCGGCCCGTGGCCAGCCGTCCGGAGACGAACTGGCTGAACCCGAGCAGCAGGACGGTCACGACGAGCAGCAGCACGCCGATGGCGCCCGCTCCGCCGAAGTCCAGGACCACCTGCAGGCGAGCCATGATCAGCTGCGCGATCAGGGACTCCTGAGGCGTGCCGAGCATCGCGGGTGTGACGTAGAACCCGAGCGCGAGGATGAAGACGAGCGTGAAGCTGGCGGCGACGCCCGGCATCGACAGCGGCACGTAGATTCCCCAGAAGGATTTCGCCCTGGACGCTCCCAAACCCTGCGCGGCATCCAGCAGTCGCCGGTTCACCTGTCCGAGCCGCGCGTACAGCGGCAGCACGGCGAAGGGCAGCAGCACCTGCACCATGGCGATCATCACGCCCGGCGTGGTGCCGATGAGGGGGTAGTGGATGTCGAAGAACGACAGGAACCGGTCGAGGAGCCCGTCGCGCTGGAACAGGACGAGCAGTCCGAAGTTCTTCGCCGTCGCGTTGCTCCAGAAGGGGATCAGCGCGACGGTCATCAGCACGGCCGCCCAGCGAGGCCCCGAGATCGTCATCAGGTAGGCGTAGGGGAAGGCGAGCAGGATGGCGAACACCGCCACCACGAGCGCGACCCAGAACGTCCGGATCAGGATCTTCAGCGTGTATCCGTCGGTGAACAGGTTCACGTAGTTTCCGATGCCCGGTTCGGGCAGTGTCACGCTCTCGGCGGCCACCCCGATCATCGGGTACACGAACAGGAAGCCGAACGCCGCGACGGCCGGGAGCAGCAGCAGCACGGTTCCCAGAGGCGCCGCGAGGGGGCGCCGTCTGCGCGCCGGTCTCTCACCGACGCGCAGACGAGATTCGACGAGCGAGGTCATCAGCCCGCCTGCCACGCGACCCATGACTCGGAGGCCGACTCCAGGTGTTCCGCCCACCACTCCGAGTCGAAGAGGATGAGTTCGCCGCGGTCGTCTCCGAGGAACGGGTTGAACTCCGTCCCTCCCTCGAAGTCGATCGTCGCGGGATCGATGTCGGTGCGAACGGGGGTGTTGCCGCCCAGCTCGGCGTTCTCGATCTGCCGCTCCGGCTGCAGCGCGAACTTGATGGCCGCCACGGCCTCCTCCTTGTACGGAGTGCCCTTCGGGATCATGAACACGTCGAAGTCCCAGAAGGTGATGTCCCAGACCGGCGAGATCGTGGCGCCGGAGTCGAACGCGGCGCCGAGGTTGGTGCTGATCGTCATGGTCATGGTCGCCTGCTTGCTGACCAGTGCCTGCTGCACGGCTGCGACGGCGGGGACGAAGATCAGATCGGACTTGATCGTGTCCCATTTCGCCAGCGAGCGCTCGATGTCGAGCGGGTACAGGTCCTCGGGCGCCACACCGTCGGCGAGCAGCGCCATCTCGAGGTAGCCGCGGGGGTTGTTGGCGCGGATGACGCGCTTGCCGGGGAAGGTCTCGGTGTCGAAGAAGTCCGCGAGCTCGGTGGGCACCTCGTCGGTGTAGACCTCGTTGTCATAGGCATACACGAATCCGAACTTGCCGGCGGGGACGGTGCACTCCGTCGTGGTGTTCTCCGGGAACACGTCGGGGAAGTCGGAGTAGTCGACCTTCTCCAGCAGCTCTCCGCAGTACTTCAGGGCGATGTAGGGCACGTTGTGCACCACGTCCCAGACCGGCTTTCCGCTCTCGACCATCTTCTGCAACTGGGCGATGAGGTTGGAGAAGGCGACGCTCTCGATCTTGATGCCGGTCTCGTCGGTGAACGGATCATGGAAGGCGAACTTCTCCCGCTCCGCCTCCTGCCCGCCCACGTTCGCCCAGGTCAGCGTGACTTTCTCGCCGCCGTCGCCGCCGTTTCCTGCTGATGCGCCGGAACCGCACGCTGCGAGGCTCAGCACGGCCGCCAGGGCCACTGCGAGCTTCGCGCTCTTCTTCCATGCCATGTCACATCTCCTTTGATGCCGAGGGTGTCGGTCACCGGCCGGCGACTTCGGGAAAGTCGCCATCGCCGGATCGAGTGATGATCGTATTGTATGACGATCACTCAAAACAATACAAGCCCGTCATGCGGGACGTCCGGGTGACGGTCAGTCCTGCTGCCGCGATGCGGACTCCTCCACGAGGATCGGTGCGGCGGTCGTCACCGCATGGATGCCGAGGACGCTCGCGATCTCCATGACTTCGAGGATCTCCTCAGCGGTCGCTCCATATCCGATGGCGTTCTCGATGTGCAGCTTCAGCCCTTTGACGTACAGATGGGTGGCGGCGGTGTCGAAGGCGATGTAGATGAACTCCTTGACCTTCGGCTCCAGGGTTCCGCTGCGCCAGGGCACCGAGGAGAACTCCGTGTACGCCTCGAACATCTCGGGGTCGAGCTCGAGCATCTCGTCCCAGAAGGAATGCCAGTAGCCCCGCGTGCGCGTGAACTCGGCCTTCAGCTCCTCCTGGGCGGGGGACAACGGTGCGGGACCGATGCGCAATCCCTTCTCCTCGAGCACCTCGACGAGCACCGGCACGCCGATGTTCATCGCGTGGATCCCCAGCGTCGCGGTGCACTCCAGCACCTCCATGATCTGCTCCCTCGTCGCACCGAGACGCAGCGCGGCCCGGATGTGGCTGCGGATGCCGGGAACGTACAGATGGGTGGCTGCCGCGTCGATCGCGATGTAGAGGAACTCTTTGGTGAGAGCGTCGAGGTGATTCTTCGCCCAGGGCACGCCCGAGAAGTGCGCGTACGCCCTCAGGAACTCCGGGTCGAGCTCGAGCACCGCGTCCCACGCGGTGTCCCATCCGCCGCGGAGGCGGATGAATTCTTCTTTGATCTCCTGCTGCTGGGCACTGAGTGCCATGATGACTCCTTCATTCTGTGGGGAAACAGGTGAAGGATCCGATGATGCGCGTCAGGCGGATTCTGCCTCGGCCTGACGGAGACTGCTGAGGGCGGTCGCTGCCGCGGCACGGACGTGCTCGGCGCACAGCCGCGAGGCCCGCTCCGCGTCGCGCGCGGATATCGCCTCGACGACGGCGCGCAACTCGCGCACCACCTCCGGTGCGCGCCCGGCCTCGGACAGCGATGTCGCCCTCAGCACCTGCACTCGGGCCTGGATGCCCTCGAGCAGCTGCTGCAGCGCACTGCTTCCCGCGCCGGCGATGAGCACCGCGTAGAAGCGGTCCTTCGCGGCGAGGATGGCGCGGATGTCGTCGGTCTCTGAGGCGAGTGCCGCGAGGTCCTCGACGGTGTCGTGCAGTCGGGTCACCTCATCGTCCGTCGCGCGCTCCACGAACCGCTGGACCACCAGCGACTCCAGGGAGGCGCGCACCTCATAGAGATCGACGGCATCGTCCAGGCTGGGCGCGGTGACCATCGCCCCGCGCTGCGGAACGACGGTGACGAGTCCCTCGGAGGTGAGCTCGCGCAGCGCTTCACGAATCGTGGTGCGCGAGACACCGAGCTGCTCGATGAGCTCGCGCTCGACCAGGCGCTGTCCGGGCTTCAGCTGGAAGTCCAGGATCGCCTGCCGCAGCGCGGCGATGACCTGCTCGCGCAGCGGAGCTGCGACGCGCCCCATGGGCGCGGCCTTCCAGGTCTCGGCCAGAGAGTTCGTCGTCGCCATATGCAGCCTTGCGCCTTCAATCAGTCTACGATCATACGATCCTTCAAAGACTACCGGACTCGTCCTCCTTCGCGATCCAACGGGCGATCTCGGTGTGATCCGCGGCGCCGGGCAGTCCGTCCGCAGCGCGCGCCCACACCTCGACGGCGCCGCCTCCGAGACCGTGGAACGCGCCGACCTGCTCGGCGAGCTGCACAGCGATGCGCATGTCCTTGAGCATCAGGCGCAGTCCGAACCCGGAGTCGAACGACTCGGTCATCACGAAGTCCGGCCACTTCTTCTGTGTCGACCCGCTCCGACCGCTCGAGCTGTTGAAGACGTCCAGCATGACCGCCGGGTCCAGCCCGAACCGAACGCCCGCCGCCATGGCCTCGCCGGTGATCCAGAGGTGAGTGGCCGAGAGCAGATTGTTCAGCGCCTTCAGCGCATGCCCGGCACCGACCGGCCCCACCTCGACGGTGCGTCCCAATGCCTGGAGGAGGTCCCGCGCGCGAGCAGTGTCGGGCGCGTCGCCTCCCACCATGATCGTCAGGCTCGCGTTCTCCGCGCCCGACACCCCGCCGGACACCGGGGCGTCGACGAGGCCGACTCCTCTCGTCGCCAGCCGGCTTGCGAGCTGCTGAGTCCGCGCGGGCTGGGATGAGCTCATGTCCACCAGGAGAAGCCCGGGGGTCAGCACCCCCGCGGATTCCGCGGCGGTGACGACGCTGTCGACGACATCCGAGTCCGGCAGCATCAGGACCAGTGCATCGACCGTTCCTGCCAGAGCGGCGATCTCGTCGTGTGTCGAGGCGCCTGCGGCCTGTGCGCGGGAGCGCGCATCGGGAGAGACGTCCACGGCCTCGACCGAGAACCCGGCGCGCACGAGATTCGCGGCCATCGGAAGCCCCATCCGCCCGAGGCCGACGAAGCCGACGCGCTCGACCCGGTCAGACATCGGCGGAGTATTCGTTCAGCACCTGCTCGGCGATGCGGAACGACTCGAGCGCCGCGGGCACACCGACGTAGATCGCCGTCTGCATGAGAACCGCCTGGATCTCGGCCGGCTCGACGCCGTTGTTCAGTGCGCCACGGACGTGGGTGGCGAACTCGTGATGTCTGTTGAGCGTCGTGAGCATGGCGAGGTTGATCAGGCTGCGAGTCTGCTTGGGCAGCCGTTCGTCGGCCCAGACCGTACCCCAGCAGTACTCGGTGACCAGCTCCTGAATGGGCCGGCCGAACTCCGTCGCACGCTCGAGGGAGGCGTCGACATGCGCGTCTCCCAGAACCTCACGGCGCAGGCGCATCCCGGCCTGCAGCGTCTCCTGGTGCGTCTTCCCGCTCATCGGGTGCCCTCCTCTGTCGGTGATTCGTACTCGTCGTCATCCACCGGCTCGTCCCAGTCGGTGACCCCGAGAGAGATGGCGACGTGGGTCATGAAGGAATCAGGGGCGGCACCGTGCCAATGCCTCTCACCCGGTGGCACCCACACGGTGCTCCCGGCCCGCAGCACCTCGACCGGTCCGCCCGCGCTCTGGACCAGCCCTCGACCGGCGAGCACCTGCAGGATCTGGCCTTCCTCATGGGAGTGCCAGTACGTGCGCGCCCCCGGGGTGAAGTTGACGGTGTTGACGGTGGTGCCGTCGGCGCTGCAGGTGAGATACGAGAAGACATCTCCGGTGAACCGGGAGCCCTTCTTGCCCGCTGTTCCGACCTGGGCCTCGGGAGGCACGATGATCATCGCTGACCCTCTTTCCTGCTGTCTGCGAGTCTGATGCCGCCGGAGATGTCTCCCAGGGCGTCGACGACGGTGTTGCTGATGGAATCGGCGTAGCCGAGGGCGCGGGCCAGACCGAAGCTCGCCATCGGTCCCGCGGAGTTCAGGCTCGCCACCCCGAGCTGTCCGAGCAGCTCCACATAGAGGGTGACGTCCTTGAGCATGAGGGAGTTCGACAGCCCGCCCTCGAGGTAGTCGCCGGTGATGATCCGGGGGAAGCGATTGAGCGTGGCGAAGTTCACCCCCGAGCTGACGTTGAACACGTCGAGCACCGTGGCGAGGTCGAGATCAGCGGCCTTCGCCGCGACCATGACCTCGGCGGTCGCGGCGAGCGCGACCGCGTTGAGGAAGTTGTTCAGCAGCTTCGTCGTGTGTCCGGCGCCGCTCGGTCCGATCAGGAAGATCTGCGTCGCGAACAGCTCGAGTTCCGGCCGCACGATCGCCAGCGCGTCGGCGTCGCCGCCGATCATGAGCGTGAGGGCCCCCTTCTCGGCTGCCGCGGCGCCCCCGGACACACCGGCATCGAGGTAGGCGGCGCCCGACTCCGCGAGACGTGCGGCTATACCGCGAGTCGACTCGGGTGCGGCGGTGCTCAGATCGACCACGACCTGCCCGTCTCGCACCGATTCGGCGAGGCCGCCCTCACCCAGCACGACGCGTTCCACGACCCGGCTGTCCGGCAGCGACATGAAGACGACGTCGCTGGAGGCCACGACCTCCGTGATCGTTCCCGCGGCGACCGCTCCCGCCTGCGCGGCGGCGGAGGGCGAGAGGTCGTACCCGCTGACCTCGCGACCACCGTCGACCAGGCGGCGGGCGATGCGACCACCCATGTTGCCGAGCCCGACGAACCCGATGCGCGCGGTCATGAGAACACCCGGAATCCGGCGTAGAGGTCCTCGTCGACCGCTGCGGTGTCCCACGCGCCTGCGCCCCCGGAGGGGCGGACGGTGTTGACCACCGATGCGCCGCCGTCAGCCGAGTACACCTGGCCCGTGACGTACCCGGCATCCTCGCTGAGCAGGAACGCCGCGACCGCGGCGATCTCCTCCGGGCGCCCGGCCCGTCGCAGCGGGGTCGTCGACGCACGGGCCACCATGTCGTCCTTCCCTCCGGTGGCCTGCCCGGCCGCGCCGAACAACTCCGTGGGGACGATGCCGGGCGCCACCGCGTTGACGCGGATGCCGAGGGGGCCGCCATAGACGGCGGCGGCATGCACGATGCCGACGACGGCGTGTTTGGACACGTGGTAGGCGAAGAGGTCGGAGCTGCCGGTGAGGCTCGCGATCGACGCGGTCAGCACGATGGCGCCCTGCGTGCCCATTTCGAAGAAGTCCCGGAACGCGGCGCGCACGCCGAGGAACTGGCCGTGCACGTTCACCTGCATCACCCGGGCGAACTCCGCGGCCGGCAGATCGGGTAGCGGGGTGAAGTCTCCGAAGATGCCGGCGTTGAGGTGGTGCAGGCTGACCGTGCCGAAGCGCGCTCGGGCTGCTGCCATGTACGCCTCGACGTCGTCCTCCGAGGAGACATCCGCCTGCACGGCGATCGCCGGGCCTCGCAGCTCCGTCGCCGTGCGCTCGGCAGCCTCACCGTCGATGTCGACGGCGACGACGGCGGCGCCCTCCTGCGCGAGTCGGATCGCCGAGGCGCGGCCCAGCCCGCTGCCCGCCCCGGTCACCACGGCGGTCCTGCCGTGGAAGCGTCCTGTGGTCATCTGTGCATCCTCTTTCTCACCCGATCGTCGCAACGAGGTCCTCGAGCCCCGGTATGGGGCTGAATCGCTCCAGCGTTCGGGGGTCGTGGCCGGCGACGAGGTGCTTCGCGCGCCCCGTCGCCAGCAGTTCGTGAATCCGGTCGAAGCCCTCGTACATCTCCACGAGATTCGCCACCGACATGAAGGGCATGTCGCGCTCGATCTCCTCGTAGTAGTGCACGGCGTCGCTCGCCAGCAGTACCGGCCCCTGCGATGTCTGCACGAGCACCGCGGTCTGTCCGGGAGTGTGCCCGCCGATCTCGATCAGCTCGATGCTCGGCGTGAGGATCCGGGTGCCGCTGAAGGTGCTCACGCGGCCTTCGGCGTGCAGCCGACGGAGTTCGGCGAGCTCGACATCCTCCACGGAGTGGTGGAACTGCCGTCGCACAGCGTGCCGTCCGTTCCAGAAGTCGTACTCCCGCTCGGCGATGATGAACTCCGCCCGCGGGAAGAGTCCGAGATTGCCGATGTGGTCGTAGTGCGCATGCGTGATCACCACCTGGGCCACCTCGTCCGGCTCGATTCCCACCCGCGCGAGAATCTCTGCCGGTGTCATCAGGGTGATCCGAGCGCGGTTCGCACCGCCTTGCGGGGAGAAGCCCGTGTCGACCACGACGACGCCGCCCTCGTCTCGGACGATCCAGAAGAAGTAGTCCATGCCGATGTCGGCGTCGTCCTGTCCGTACAGCGGGTAGTTGAGATAGACCTCGCTGCGCCGCCCCACGCGTGTGCCGTATCTGGCGATGATCACCTGCGCACCGGAAGCGTCGGCAGGTGGTGTGGCTTCGGTGCCCATCGCTCTCCCTCGTGCGCTGCGGAACGGACTGCGGATCAGTCCTCTCCTTGATTATATGATCGTCATACAAACTGTCAAACGCTGAATCTCAATCGAGGAATCCGTCCAGGCGGGCGAGCATTTCGTCGCGACCGTGCTGAGGCCGGTCCAGGATGAGGTACTGGGTGCATCCCGCCGCCTCCCACAGCTCGACGGCCTCGGCATGGCAGAGGTCATCCATCAGCACGTCGATGTCCTCCGGCTGGGACAGCTCGTCGTATTCAGGGTTGACGATCAGCACCTTGGCGTAGATCTGGCTGGCATGGAACAGCCGCTGTCCGTGGCCGCCCATGAGGTGCAGGTCGGCGAGCATGCCGTTGGGGCTGCGGTAGGACGGCGGTGTGCGGTCACGCGAGGTCGGGTCCCCATCGAGCAGCGCCTCCTGGAAGGCGGTGAGCATGGCGGGGTCCCGCCACGCGTCCTTGTCCTCGACGGGTATGAGGCGGTTCCAGTGGTTCTCGAGCGCGGAGAGCTCGTTGAACTTGTAGTTGCCGAACACGGCGGGGTTGAGTCGGTAGCGGTGGTCCGGGTCATCCCACCTCTCGAGGTCCTGGAACAGCGGGTTGCCCGCGGCACCGCCGTAGACGATGGCGTAGAAGACCAGGTGACTGACCTTCTCGGGCCGCAGCGCGGCGAACATCCCGGCGCAGGTCGCGCCGATGCCCCAGCCGAGGATGCCGACCCGGTCCTGACCGGTCGTGTCGCGCAGGTGATCGACGGCGGCCTCGAGATCGCGGGTGATCTCGATCGTCCGCACGAGCGGAGCCGTGGCGGTCGGCGGTTCCGACATCGCCGCCGGGCGCTCCGAACGGCCGAATCCGCGCGCATCGAGGATGTAGCAGACGTGCCCGCGTGTCGCGAGATCCTCGGCGAGCGAACCTCCGGGGACGGGCAGGTCGAACTCGCTCAGGCCAGGGATGCTGGTCCCGTGCAGCAGCACCATCGGCGTGCGCGGCGCGGTGCCGGGACGGCGCACCTCGCGGATCGCCACCCTCACCCCGTCGGCGGTCTCCACCGTGAAATCCCTGCGCTCGATCTTCATCTCGGACACCCTTCAACTCGGAGGGACGGCGGTCGCGATGATGCTTGACCGGCACCCCATCGTGCGACACACTAGAAATATGTATGACAGTCGGACAATAACAGGTCGCCTTGAGGAAGGCCAGGACACCCCAGGGCCGCGGCCGTGACGATCGCCCCCTATGCCTTCCCCCGCAGCTCCGGCGAACCGCTGCGCAGCATCCGGATCGGCGACGTCACGGTGCACCCGCTCGTCCAGCTCCACTACCGCGTCGATCCGGAGCGCTTCTTCCCCGGGATCGGGGGATGGTCCATCGACGAGGACGGCTGGTACTGGCGCGCGCCGTATCTGGATTCGGGTGCTCTGGTGATCGACATGGGCGGCTTCCTCGTCCGCACGCGCGACCGTGTCATCGTCATCGACGCCGGCGTCGGCAACGGCAAGACCAGACCCAACCCCAGCTTCCACCGCCGCGACGACGACTGGCTCGGCCTGCTGCCGCAGGTCGGGGTCGCCGTCGAGGATGTCGACACGGTGCTGTTCACGCATCTGCACGTCGACCACGTCGGCTTCGCGACCACCTGGTCCGATGGACGATGGGTGCCCACGTTCCCGAACGCGCGCTACCACACCACTGCCGCCGAGTGGGCGTACTGGACGAGCCCGGCGGCCGCGCCGGAGTTCGATCGGCTGGGCGACTACGTCTCCGACAGCATCCGCCCGCTGCAGACCGCCGGGGTGCTGGAGCTGTCCGCGCCCGACCTCGTCGTCTCCGACGAGGTGCGCCTTGTTCCGGCCTTCGGTCACACGCCCGGCAACGTGTGCGTCGAGGTGCGGTCGCAGGGCATGCGCGCCGTCTTCGCGGGCGACATGATCCACCATCCCCTCCAGCTCGCGTTCCCGCACCGGAGCACCGACTACTGCATCGACGACCAGGCCGCGACCGCGGCACGGCGCGAACTCCTGCACAGCATGGGGCCGCGAGATCTGCTGTTTCCCGCGCACTTCGCCGAGGCGGTTCCGGGCCGGGTGCGCACCGACGCCGCCGGCGCTTACCGGTTCGACCCGCAACCGGGTCGGCCGATCTGACCAGGACGCGCCGGAGTCCTCACCGGGGCGCGTCTTCTTCGGGTTCATGGCATCGGATACTCGTGGGCGTTGAGCACCCATCCCGGCTTGGCCGAGAAATCCAGACGCGGGGGCGCGAAGATGTCGATGAGGTGGTTGCGCCCGGCGGAGATGCCCTGGCTGGTGTGGACCGCCTGTGCGGGGATGACCGTCACCGAGGGCGCGTCGAGCGTCTCGTGCTCGTCCTCGCGCCAGGTGGCCATGTCGGGAGTCCATGGCCAGCGGATGTGGTGCACGAACTCCCCTTCGAGCACCAGCGAGCACTGCTCGAAATCGTCGTGCGAATGGGGGGAGAGGTTTGCCGTGTCTCGCGGCCCGTCGGACGGATCGAAGAAGTTCACCATCAGCGTCGTGCTCCGGTACAGCCGGAACCGCGGGCGCTCCAGCGGAGGCAGTGAGAGGTCGTACACCCGGACGCGGTACCCGCCCACCGGCTCGGGCCAGTCCTCGAGAGGGGCGAGATTGCAGTGCTCCTCGGCGTACGAGTGGGCATTCGCCGCGCGTACGGTCAGGTCATCCGCCCTGCTGGAGAGAAGCCGGATGACCCGGCCCGTTCCTCGCAGGTCGACGGCGCTGTCTCCAGGCGGGACGATGACCAGGCTCCTGCCCGGGACCTCCTCGATCTGCGCGGACGTGCGCACGGTCGCCGTCACCCCGTCGTCGGGCAGGATCAGCATGTACTCGTCCGGCTGATCCGAGCGCTCGAGCGCCGTCTCGCCGTCCAGCTCAGAGAACTCCAGCACGAAGTGCTGTCCGCGCGCGTACCACGTCCGGCGGCCGCCCTCCCGCTCGCGCGGTGGCTGCTGCGAGAAGCGCACGTACTCCGCCGGCGAGAAGGCGGTCGCCGGTGGCACCCGGCTCTCCAGGACCGGCAGCGTGGAGCGAGGGTCATTCGTGCCGTAGGCCATGGTCGGCGTCCTTCCGTGCGGCAGGCTCGTCGTCGTCCAGCATCCCCAACCGCGTCAGCACCGATTCGGCCCGGCGGAACGCCGCCAGGGCGGCGGGTGCGCCGCAATAGGGGGCCACCTGCAGCAGCACCTCCTGGATATCGGAGACCGTGCATCCGTTGCGCGGTGCGGCGGTCAGATGCATCTCGAGCTCCTCGGACCTCAGTGCGGCGAGTATCGCGATGGTGACCAGGCTTCTGGTACGGCGGTCCAGTCCATCCCTCGTCCACACGTCGGCCCAGACCGCTCCCGCCAGCCATTGCTGGACCGGGCGGTTGAAGTCGTCGGCGCCGATGTAGTTGCGGTCGACGAGGTCGTCGCCGAACATCGACCGCCGTACGGCTTCCCCCCCTTGGACAAGGATGTCGTCTGCGGATCTCACGTCGCTCACCCGTTCAGCAGCTGAGCGCCGTTTGTCGCGACCATCCGGTGGACGTCCTCCCCGGGGATGCCGGCGTCCAGCAATCGCCGCGCCATGCGACGGAAGCCCGACACGGGCAGGATGCTGGCGCGCTGGCCGAGGTCGGACGAGAACACCGTCCCGCCCACCCCGCACGCCTCCAGATACGGCATCAGCGCCTCATGCGTGAGGGGCGACTCGGGCCGGCCGACCGCCAGAGCCAGGCAGTGCTCCACGGTGGCGCCTTCGCGCACCCAGCTCGCGGCGCGCTGCGGGGAGGCGCCGATGATGAAGGTCGGATGGCTGACGACGATCCGGTCCACGCCGGCGGCGCGCGCGGCAGGGATCAGCACGTCGATCTCCTCCGCAGGCAGATGCCCAGCGTTGAGCACAGCCCCGTGGGAGCGGATGATCTCGAAGATGTCGTACACCTCCGGCACCAGCGCACCCTCTGCGTCGAGGATCGACAGCGGCTCATGCTCACGCAGCGCGAGGTCGGTGGTCGGGAACCGGCTGTCGTGATGGACGTGATGGAAGTCGATGTGCGCGCGGGAGGAGATCGTCGGGAACCAGACCAGTTTCGCGCCCAGGCTCAGGAACAGCTCGACGGCATAGGGATTGAGTCCGCCCACGGTGCGGTTCAGCGCGACGCCCGAGTACACGTCGATGTCGAGTTCGTCGAGTCCGGCAGGGCCGAGAGCCAGCACGTCTGTCTGCATGGAGGCGTGGTGCGACTTGACGACGATCGCCGAGAAGCCGGCTTCCGCGGCGTCCTGCGCGGCATCGAGGATCCCGATCCGTCGGGGGAACGGGCTCGGCGCCGGATGCACGTGCAGGTCCACGGCGCCGCGCAGCAGCTCGTCGACCTCCGGGTCGTCGGTGAGGCGGTCGGCGTCGATCTCGGCATCGTAGAGGTGGGAAAGTGCGTTGAGCGTCATGCGAGAGTCTCCTGGTTCAGTTGCGGGAGGGCGAGGTCATTTGATGGCCATGGCGTTGGGCGGGGAGCCGACACCACCGATGAGGTTCAGCGGCTTGGCGGTGAGGAGAAAGGCGTACGAGCCGTCCTCCGCGCAGGCACGTGCGAGCTCGTCGAGCTTCCAGAGTTCGCCCAGCATGAGCCCCAGAAGAGGGATCAGACTGCGATGCATCATGCCGTTGTGATCGGGACCCCGCTCTGGCGGTGGGGCGTCTTCGATGACGAACCCGGACGAGCGGTCGATGGGGAAGGCCTCCAGGCCCGGGTTGTCGGCGGCGATCAGGCTGAACCGCCGGTTCCACAGCCACTCGAGCATCTGATCCGACTGATGCAGGCCCGCCGACCCGCGCCGGAGCGCGCGCTCCTCCTGGGTCATGCCGAGATACGCGACGGCCCAGCCGGTGTGCAGCAGCAGGATGTCACCGGGCTCGAAGGCCACCCTCTGATGCTCGGCCGCGGCTTCGAGCACCTCCGGCGTGAACGCGGCGGTGCGGGGCATCTCCTCCCCGCGGTCGCGGAAGAACTTCGGCATATCGAGCAGCACGCCCCGGCCCGCGATGCCGTGCTCGGCGACGTGATGGATGCCCAGGCGCGTCCTGCCCTCGGCGATCTCATCGTCTGCGGCGCCGTCGTAGAAGCCGGCGCTGGGGTGTCGCATATGTCGCAGTCCGTCGATCTGCGAGGTGGACTGCAGATAGAAGGAGTCCAGCCAGTCGTCACGGTGGTTGGGGTTGTTCGCGAAGATGTGATGCTCGGTCGCCGGTCGGGTGCCGGAGATGCTCGGAACGAACGTGTTGATCGGGTAGTCCAGGTTGTACACGGACCCCGTGCGCACCAGCTTCGCCGCTGCTGCCGTGCGAGGCGCGGTCAGGTTGTTGAGCATGCCGAGATCGTCCGGACTGCCGAACGCGCTCCACATCGCTCCCGCCGGCGTCGTGGGTGAGTCCGCGAGCGCCCGGTAGGTCGATTCGACGCTCATGCCGCGACCGTCTCGGCGCGAGCGGCGACGGCGCCCGGCGCATCGAGCTCGGGGGTGACGAACCGCTGGGAGGCAGGTGACCAGGCCGCCCAGGTGCTGTCTCCGGACCGCAGCGCGATCGTGGGATCGGCATCGAGACGAGCCGTGCCCGCCTGCCCGTTGTCGAACCGGAAGTCGACGCGGGTCGAGGAGCCGAGCTGCGACACGTCGACGACCGTGGCCCTCGCCGCGTTCCAGCCGGTCGGGACCGTCTCGCCGACCCGCACGTTCTCGGGACGCACCATCAGCAGGGATCCCGCATGAGCGTCCGCATCGCTGACTCGCAGACGTTCCTCGTTCCAGAGATAGGAACCGTCGGAGGTCAGCGTGCCCGCGAAGACATTCGCCTCGCCGAGGAACTGTGCGACGAATTGGGTGCCGGGGTCGTCATACAGTTCCGTGGGACTGCCCACCCGCTCGATGCGGCCCCGGTTGAACACCGCGATCTTGTCGGACAGGAACATCGCCTCGTCCTGATCGTGCGTGACGAAGACGAACGTGAGCCCGAGTTCGCGATGCAGCTTCTTGATCTCGGCCTGCAGCTGCGCCCGAAGCTTGCGATCCAGCGCTCCCAGCGGTTCATCCAGCAGCAGCACGGACGGCTCGAAGACAGTGGCCCGCGCCAGGGCGACGCGCTGCCGCTGACCTCCGGAGAGCTCCGCGGGCTTGCGGCCCTCGAATCCGGCCAGCCCGAACCGATGGAGCACGTCCTGGACGAGTTCGCGGATGTCTGTCCGTGAACGGCGACGCTGGCGCAGCGGGAAGGCGACGTTGTCGAAGACGCTCATGTGCGGGAAGAGCGCGTAGTCCTGGAACACCATCCCGAAGCTCCGCTTGTTCGGCGGCACGGCCACCAGGTCCCTGTCGTTGACCCGGATGGACCCGGACGTGGGCTGCAGGAACCCCGCGAGGAGGTTGAGGGTCGTCGTCTTGCCCGACCCGCTCGGACCGAGCAGCGTCATGAACTCGCCGGGATTGATGGTGAGGTCGATCGAGTCGACCGCCGGCGCTGACGTGCTGTTGTATCTCAGGACGAGATCCCGGATCTCGATGCGTCCGGCGTGTGGGGTGGTGCTCATCGGTTTCCGCCTTTCGTGGCGTGTTGTCCGCGCCGCAGCCAGACCAGCTGCACGAGGAGCACAGCGGTGCTGACAGCGACGACGAGGATCGTGGATGCGGCGGTGATCGTGGGGTCGGCTTCCTCCACGACGCTGTCGAACATCTTGACGGGGAGGGTGACGACGCCGGGGCCCTGAAGCAGAAGTGCTATCACCAGCTCGTCGAAGGAGGAGACGAATGCGAAGACCGCGCCGGCGATGATGCCGGGGAGGATCAGTGGAAGCGTCACCAGCCGGAATGTCGTGAACGGCGAGGCACCCAGACTCAGGGCCGCCGAGGTCAGTGACCGGTCGTACCCCTGCAGTCGTGCCCAGACCGCGATCACCACGAAGGGGATGGCCAGACAGGTCTGCGCGAACACCAGGCCGTGGATCGTGCCGCTGAGACCGAGTTGCAGGAAGAACGCGTAGGCAGCGAGCGCGATGAGGATGTTGGGGATCGCCAGTGGGGAGACCAGGATCCCGAGTCCCACGATGCGCGCCCTGCGGGTCATGCGGTGGAGAGCGAACGACGCCAGCGTGCCGATGACGAGGGCGAGAGGTGTCACCAGGCCCGACACCTGGAACGAGGTGATGATCGCCCGCTGCCATCCCGCGTCCACGATGAGGTTCTCGTACCAGCGCAACGAGAATCCGGGGGGCGGGAACTGGAAGGTGGTGCCGCTGGACAGACTCATCGGGACGATGAGCACGGCCGGAAGCAGGAGCAGTGCCGACACCAGGATCACGGAGATGCCCAGCGGCGACCAGGGCCGCATCGGTTTCGTGTTCATCTGATGCCTCCCAGGCTGTTGGTTCCGCGCGAGCGGCCTCCCGCTATGAGTCGACTGACCCCCAGCGAGAGCATCGTCACCACGAGCAGGAAGATGCCGATGGCACCCGCCCCGCCGAGATCGAGGATGAGTTGCACCCGCGCCATGATCAGCTGGGCGATCATCGCCTGCTGGGGCGAGCCGAGCATGGCCGGCGTGACGTAGAAGCCGAGCGACAGCACGAAGACGAGGATCAGGCCGGCGGCCAGGCCGGGGGCCGACAGCGGCAGGTAGACGCGGAAGAAGGCCCGCGTGCGTGTGGCCCCCAATCCGACCGCCGCGTCGAGCAGTCTTCTGTCGATCTGACCCAGGCTCGCGTAGAGGGGGAGCACCGCGAACGGCAGGAGAACCTGGGCCATCGCGATGGTCACGCCGAAGGCGGTCCCGATCAGCGGATAGTGGATGCCGAACTGCTGCAGGAACGAGTCGATCACCCCATTGCGCTGGAACAGCGCGAGGAAGACGAAGTTCTTCGCCGTCGCGTTGGTCCAGAACGGGATGAGGACGATCGTGAACAGGATCACGCGGGTGAGCGGGCTGCAGATCGTCATCGCGTAGGCGAAGGGGAACGCCAGGGCGGTGGTGACCACCGCGACGATGAAGGAGACCCAGACGGTGCGCAACAGGATGGCGACGGTGTAGCCGTCGGTGAACATCTTGACGTAGTTGTCGAATCCCGGTTCGGGTTGCGTGAGGCTCAGATACGCGATCTGGACCAGCGGCCAGAAGAACAGCAGGGTGAGTGCGACGGCGGCCGGCAGCATGAGCACCGCGGTCGGGAGCGAAGCGCGCCACCAGGTGCGACGGCGCGGTGCAGAGGGCGTGGAGACCGGGGGCCCGCCGTCGGAGGCGGTTGTCCCGGTGTCGGCCCGTTCGGTCGACAGTTCGGTGGTCATGATGTCTGCAGCTCTCGTGCGGCGGTGACGAGCCGTCGGATCAGGGCATCGTCATCGGTGTCGGGCAGTGAGACGCCGAACCCGAGCACGGCGAGGGTGGCGGCGATGTCTCCGCCGCGCGTGAGCACGGGGACGGCGACGACCTTGAGCGCACCCTCGGCGTAGGTGTGCCGGGCCACGAGTGTCTCCTCGTCCTCGAGCACGTAGGTGCTCACCCCCTCCTGCGCGTGGGGACGTCCGCTGCGTCTGGCCTGAAAGGCGGTGAAGAGCAGGTTCTGGGCGGATTCGGGGCCCAGTGAGCGGCCCACATCGACCGCGACAGACGTGGTCTGACTGGTGTTGCGCTCCACGCGCGCGACGACGGGGGACTGTCCTCCCCACACCCCGAGGACGACGGTCCCGAGTATCTCCGAAGCGAGTTCGCGCATGATGGGTCCGGCGGCATCGACCAGCCCGGAACCGGAGAAGGCGATGGCGCCGAGGCGCACCATCACCGGCCCGAGCACATACTTGGACGACGCGTCCTTGGTGAGCAGGCCGGATTTCTCCATCGATGCCAGGTAGCGGTGCGCCGTCGAGCGTCCGACGCCGAGCACGTCCGCAGCCCGCTGGATGTCCATCGAGGGGGAGTCCGCCGTGATGCATTCCAGCAGCGCCGCGAGGCGCGAGACGACCTGGATGTCGCCGCGGCCGCCGGCCACCTCATTCGTCGTGTTCATGTCGCATGCTCCTTCTCTGTGCGGTCGACCGAGGGCGCCCGCCCGTATCAGCTCGTGTGCGTCGCAGCGCGCCGCGCCTCTCAGCCATGCGCTGCTCCGACCGTCTGCCGGTGCAGCTGATGTCCGAGGGCTGCTGCGGCCTCGCGGAAGATGCTCGCGTCGTTGCTGACCATGACGTACTGGAACCCCCGATCGGCGGCCCTGCTGGCCTGCTCCGGCGTCTGCACGGCAGCACCGCAGGGGATCCCCCTGGCCTCCGCCGCACGCAGCATCCGGTCCACGAGGGCGTCGATGCGCGGGTCCGAGGGCGACAGCCCCGAGGAGAGCGAGAGGTCGCCCGCCCCGAGGAAGACCCCGTTGAGCTCAGGCACCGCGACGATCTCCTCCACCTGCTCGAGGGCGCTCATGTCCTCCAGCTGCACGGCGCGCAGCACGTTCTCGTTGCCGTGCGCCACATACTCGGCCCGCGAGCGCTCGCCCCAGCCACCGGCTCGGGCGGTGCTGCCGAGCCCTCGATCCCCTTCCGGGGAGAAGACCATCTGCGACACCAGCCGACGCACCTCGTCGGCGTTCTGGACGCGGGGGACCTGGATGCCGTCGACCCCGAGGTCGAGCAGGCGCTGCAGATGGCTCTCGCTGCGGTCGGGCACGCGGACGATGACGTGCAGGCCGAGGCCCTGAGCGACGACCGTCGTCCGGTAGGCGGATTCGAGGCTCAACGGCGAGTGCTCCTGGTCGATGACGATGAAGTCGAAGCCCGCCATCGCGATCATCTCCACCGTCTCGAGGCTGGGCAGTTTCACCCAGGTCCCCCATAGGCACTCCGCGGACTCGCGGAGGCGGCGCGCGAATCCGGGGAGGTCGGCACTGGTTCGTGTTCGCATCATGATTCCTCTCACTGGGCCAGATATCCGCCGTCGACGTTCACGACGGCACCGGTGATGCCGCTCGCGCTCGGCGCCGCGAGGAAGGCGATGGTGGCGGCGACTTCATCCGCGGTGGAGAACCGACCGATGGGATGCCGCGCCAGCGACGCCAGGGTGGTGGCCTCCGGGTCAGGGTCGGCTGCGCGGGACTCGGCGGTGAAGTCGGTGTCGATCGCTCCGGGCGCGACCGCGTTGACGCGTACGCCATGCGGGGCCTGCTCGATGGCCTGCTGACGGGTCAGCTGGATGATCGCGCCCTTCGTCATGGCGTAGACCGCCTGTTCGGCGACGCCGATGAAGCCGGAGGTGGAGGCGACATTGACCACGCATCCGCCGGACTCGCGCAGCAGCGGCATCGAGTCCCGGGTGTACGAGAACGCCGACCTCGCGTTGATCTGCATGAGCTCGTCGAAGGCCGTGTCATCCGTATCGATGATGGGCTTGCGCAGGAACCTGCCGGCGTTGTTCACCAGCACATCGAGCCGGCCGAAGCGCTCCCGCACCTCGCGCACTGTGCGCGCCGCGGCGCCGGGCTGGCGCACGTCCTGCTGCAGGGCGAGGACCTCGGGCGCGGACGCCGAGCCGGACTCGAGGTCGGCGACGGCCGGCGAGACGTCGACCGCCACGACCGCGAGTCCCGCGCGGCGCAGGGCGCCGACCGTGGCACGGCCGACACCCCCCGCCGCGCCCGTGACGATCGCCACCCGCTGATCCGCGAGCATCAGCGCACCTGCCAGGCCACGTAGGCTTCGGAAGCCTCCGCCGCGAGGGCGACGGTTCCGATCGACTTCTTCATCTGTGTTCTCCGTCCGTGATCTCTGTGTCTCTGACTGCGCCGACGCGTCCGGGTGGACTCAGCCGACCTGCCACGAGACATAGGCCTCGGATGCGGATCCGATGTTCTCGGCCCACCAGACCGGATCCAGGAGACCCATCCGTCCCTTGTCCTCGTTGAGGAACGGGTTGAAGATCCGGTGCGTGTCGGAGTACTCGATCGACGACAGCTCGATGTCCTCGCGTGCGGGAGTGCCGCCGTTGGTCTCGGCATAGCGGATGATCTGCTCCGGCTGCAGGGCGAACTCGATGGCCTTCGCGGCCTCATCCTTGTTCTTCGATCCGAGCGGGACGAGGAGCGCGTCGAAGTCCCAGGAGGTGTAGTCCCATACCGGCGTGATCGTTCCGCCGCTGTCGTAGATGGTGCCCAGACGCCCGGTCAGCGACAGGGTCATGGTGGCCTGCTTGTCGACGATGTTCTGCTGCAGCGCCGTCAGAGTCGGGGCGAAGATCATGTCGTCCTTGATGGTGTCCAGCTTCGCGATAGCCCGATCGACGTCGAGGGGGTACAGATCCTCCGGCTCGACCCCGTCGGCGACGAGGGCCGCTTCGAAGACGCCACGGGGGTTGCTGCCGTAGACCACGCGCTTGCCGGGGAACGTGTCGACGTCGAAGAAGTCCTCGATCTTGGTCGGCACCTTGTCGGTGTACACCTCGTTGTCGTAGGCGAATGCCGTGCCGTACTTCTGCAGCGGACGCGCGCAGTCGGACGTCGACCCGTCGGGGTAGATGTCTTCCGGGACCGTCTCGAAGTCGAGCTTCTCGAAGAGCTCGCCGCAGTAGCGCGCGGCGATGTGCGACCCCTTGTGGGTGACATCCCAAAGCACGTTCCCCGTCTCGACCATCGTCTGGATCTGGTTCACGGCCGACGGTGATGACACGTTCTCGAACCGCACGCCGGTCTTCTCCGTGTACGGGTCCTGGAACGAGTGCTTCTCCTTCTCGGTCGCCTCTCCACCGGTGGTCTCCCAGGTGAGCACCGTGTCCGATCCCGGGCGCTCATCATCTGCGCCACGCGATTCCGCCGCCGCGCAGGCGGTCAGGGGAAGGGCGGCGACCAGCAACAGCACGATCGCTCTGGGGGTTCGTCTCATTTCCTTGCCTCTCTTGATCGGACCCAGCCGGCGTGCCCTGCGGCGAATGCCGCCGGGCTCTGCGCCGTGTTCTGAGTCCACGGGACGGAATCCGGCAGCACGATGGCGCCGCTGTCCCGCTGGAACGGATGGGTCGTGTTCGCAGCCCGGTGCGCACATGGACGCCCGCCGAAGGCCGACGCTGTGGCGTCGGTGGTTCGGTTCATGGTGTTGCCTCTCTACATCGAGAAAGCTCCGAGCAGGGTCCCGGTCACCTCCGGGCGAGGGTGTTGCGTAATGCGGGATGGGTATCCCTTAATGCGGGTTGGGTGTTAGCGTAAGGCCGAAAACCGCCGAGGTCAACACATTTGACACAAATCGTATGACGATCCTACACTCGCCGTGTCGGCCGCTGACGAGCCGAACGCCCCGGGGACGCGTCGCGTCCCGCTTGGAAGATTGAGAACCGAATGCGCAGCAACGACCATCCTCACCAGCTCGCCACCCCACGGCGGCGACTGCGTGTCGGCATCATCGGGTCCGGGTTCGGCGGGATCGCCCTGGCCGTCAAGCTGAAAGCGAAGACCGATGCCGACATCGTCATCTTCGAGCAGGAGGGCGGCATCGGCGGCACGTGGTGGCAGAACCGTTACCCCGGCTGCGAGGTCGACATCCCCTCGCACGTGTACTCGTTCTCGTTCGTGAAGTGGGACTGGCCGCGTACACACGCCACGCAACCCGAGCTGCAGGACTACGCCGAGCGCGTCGTGGACATGTTCGGACTGCGCGATCACATCCGACTGAACACCAAGGTCGACGACGCCGTCTGGGACGACGAGACCCGCAGCTACACCGTCCGCACGGCGGACGGCGACGAGGAGCGATTCGACTTCGTCGTCTCCTCCGTCGGACTGCTCAACGTGCCTCGATACCCGGACTGGCCCGGTATCGACGACTTCGAAGGGGTGAAGTTCCACACCTCGAGGTGGGAGCACGATCACGACCTCACCGGCAAGCGGGTGGCTGTCGTCGGAACCGGCTCGACGGCCGTGCAGGTGGGTCCCGCCATCGCCCCCATCGCCGGCGAGGTCGCCGTCTATCAGCGCGAGCCCGGATGGATCGAGCCCAAGCACGAGCGCGCGTACACGCCGCGGGAGCGGTGGTTCTACCGGAACGTGCCGTTCGCCCAGCGCATCCATCGTCTCGTGCTGATGGCCAAGGCGAACAGCAGGTTCAAGGCGTACGACTCACGGAGCAGGATGCAGAAGCGGATGCAGCAGCTCTGCCTCGACTTCATCTCGGAGAGCATCCACGACCCCGACGTCCGCGCCAGTGTGACTCCGAACTACGCCTGGGGATGCAAACGGCCCATCGTCGCATCGACGTTCTACCCCTCACTGAACAGACCGAACGTCACGCTGGTCCCCCATGCGGTCACGCGCGTCACCAAGGACGGTCTGATCGATGCGACCGGCGCGGAGCGCAAGATCGACGTGCTGATCATGAGCACGGGCTTCCAGCCCCAGCGCTTCCTCAACAGCATCGAGGTGCACGGACGAGGCGGAAGATCGCTGCACGAGGCATGGGCGCAGCGGGCGACCGCATTCCTCGGGGTCACCGTCCCCGGCTTCCCGAACTTCTTCGTGCTCTACGGACCGAACACCAATGGCGGCACCTCGATCATCGCCCAGCTGGAGCGCCAGGCCGAGCTGGCCGTGAGGGCGATCCGCCGGATCGAGCGGGGAGTGGCCGACGTCGTCGACACCGACCCGTCGATGCTCACCCGGTGGACGAAGTGGATCGATGACCAGCTCGCGACCCACGCGTCCGCGATGAACTCGGGGTGCAACAACTACTACACCAGTGAAGGAGGCGCGAACGTCACCCAGTGGCCGCGAACGCACTGGATCTACTACCTCGCCACGCGTTTCCTCGCGCGCCGCGGTCTCGTGTTCGATGCGGCCGGGTCGGAGAGGCGTCGGGAGGACAGGGTCGGCGCCGCCGCCTGACAGGCGCGTCAGGCAGCCGTCAGGCGCCGATCGCATCGAGGGCGGTGCGGAGACGAGCGACCGTCCCCTCCACGTCGTCGAGCTTGTCCAGACCGAAGAGTCCCACCCGGAAGGTGGAGAACGACTCCGGCTCGCCGCAGTGCAGCGGCACTCCGGCGGCGATCTGCAGCCCGTGCTCGCGGAAGGCGCTCCCCGCCCGCATGCCGGGATCGGTGGTGTGCACGACGACCACACTGGGCGCCGCGAACGCGGCGGCGGCGACCGAGGGCAGACCACGGGACGCCAGCAGCTCCCGCACCCGCGAACCGAGGTCCATCTGCCGCGCGCGGAGGTCGTCGAGCCCGCGATCGCGCGTCTCGATCATCTGAGCGAGATTGTGTGCGATCGAGTCGGTCGGCATCGTCGCGTGGTAGGCGGCGGTGCCGTCACGATAGCCGTCGGAGATGGCGAGCCACCGGTTCAGGTCGAGAGCGAAGCTGGTCGGGGTGCCTGCTGCGACGGCATCCCGACCCTTCTCGCTGAGCATGACGTAGCCGACCCCGGGAGTTCCGCTCCATCCCTTCTGGGGAGCGCTGATGAGCACGTCGACGCCGAGCGCGCGCATGTCGACCCACATGGCGCCCGATGCGATGCAGTCCAGCACGAGGATCCCGCCGCCGGCGTGCACGGCATCGGCGAGCGCACGCACGTAATCGTCTGACAGCAGGATGCCCGCGGCGGTCTCGACATGCGGAGCGAACACGACGTCGGGGCGCTCGGTCCGAATGCTCGCGACGACCTCGTCGATCGGCGCGGGACTCCAGGCCGCCTGCGGGTCGTCGCTGTCCGCGCGCGCGGCGCAGACGGTGACGGCGGATGCGATGGAGCCGGACTCCAGGATCTGCGACCAGCGGAAGGAGAAGAGCCCGTTGCGCACCACGAGCGCGCGGCGTCCCGTGGCGAGGTGTCGGGCGACGGACTCCATGGCGTAGGTGCCGCCGCCGTTGATCACCGCGGCGCTGTCGGCGCCGTAGGCATCGCAGAGAATGCCGAGCGTCTGCTGCATGACGTCGATGAAACGCGTCGACATGTGGTTGAGCGAGCGATCCGTGAAGACGACCGAGTACTCCAGCAGTCCGTCGGGGTCGATGTCAGCGCGAGGAAGGTCCATGCTTCCAGGGTCGCACCCCGGGCACTTCCCCGGTGCGTCGTTTCCACGAAGTGGAAGAACCACGGCTGCGGCCGGGCCCGGGAGGGTCGCTGCGTCCTCCGACCCTCGGCGATCGGCTATCGCTGTCCCGCGGTGTCGATGAACCGGGTGAGCTGGTCGCGGGTGGCGTCGAGGCGTCTGGCCTTGGCATCCATCTCGTCGCGGATCTCGGAGACGCGCTGCATGAGAGCGCCGCAGTCCCCCGCGACCGGGCCCGCCTCGCCTGTGCACGGAAGCACACGCGAGACGAGTTCGGATGGGAACCCGAGTTCGAAGAGGGTACGGATCGTGCTGACCGTCCGTATTGCGTCGACGTCGAACTCCCGGTACCCGTTGGCTCGGCGCTCGGACTTCAGCAGTCCGGTCTGCTCGTAGTAGCGAATCGCCCGCGGGCTCGCACCGGTTTCTCGACTGAGCTCCCCGATCCTCACGGCAGCACACCTCCCGACTTGACCTTGACGTCAGCGTCAGAGTTTACCGTCGAGTCCGAGCGGGCATCGAGCTCGCACGGAAAGGACGGATATGAAGATCTTCCTCACGGGTGGCACAGGATACGTGGGTTCGGTCCTGCTGGAGCATCTGATCGCCGAAGGACACGTCGTCGAAGCGCTCACCCGCAGCGCCGGCGGCGCCGCTCGTCTCATCGAGGCGGGCGCGACGCCGGTGCAGGGCTCGCTGGCGGATGCCGATGTGCTCCGCGCCGCGGCGGCGAGAGCGGATGCCGTGGTCCATGCCGCGTTCGACAGCACCATGTCAGACGACGCGTCGGCGACGGAGCTCATCGCGGTCGGCGCACTCGCGTCCGGTGCGGGTGAGTCGGGGAGTGGAAAGCCGGTGCTGTACACGAGCACGGCGCTTGTCTACGGGGTCGACCCGGACCAGGACCGCCATGAGGAAGCACAGCTTCCCGAGCGCAGCGCTCAGCCGGTCAAAGCCCAGGCGGAACAGACGCTTCTCGCCGCTCCCGGCATCATCCCCATGGTGATGCGTGTCGCGCTCGTGCACGGCCGCGCTGGGTCCGGTCTGCTGACGGCGCTCATCTCACACTCAGCGACCACGGCGACCGCAGCCTACATCGATAACGGCGCGCAGGTCTGGGATGCGATCGACGTCGACGATCTCGCGGATCTCTACGTCGCCGCGCTCACCCAGCCCCGCGCTGGCGTGTACAACGCCAAGGGGGCCCACTCCTTCACGCAGCGCGAACTCGTCGAGGCGATCAGCGCTGTCACGCACGCGCAACCGGTCTCGCTGTCTGCGGAGAACGCGGCCAGCGCGCTCGGCCCCCTCGCACTGATCCTGGGAGCACCCGGCACGCTCGCCGGCGACAAGGCCAGGAGGACTTTCCCGTGGACACCGCTCCGCGGCTCAATCCTGGACGACATCCGGTATGGCAGCTACCGGCACGCGATCGACCAGCCGTCCGAATGACTTTCAGGTCCGATGTTCCTGCCCGCGGATCCGAACAGTACGCGGTGTCCGCCTCCGCGGAAGGGTGTCAGGCGCTGCGCAGCGGGTGCCGCATCCGGTCGCCGAACAGCCAGCCGAATCCGGCGACGATGAGAACGCCGTCGACGGCGTGGAGGAAGCCGAACCATCTGCTCACGCCGAATCCCAGCCCGACGAGCAGACCCTGCACGAAGTACAGCAACAGGAACAGCGCGATCGGGATGACCCACACACTCCAGTTCGCTCTCGACAGCAGCCCCAGGATCACCAGCACGATGGTGACCGCGTACAGGATCATCCCGTTGACGGCGTGCGGCTCGAATGCCGCCATGCCCCATTCCTGATCGCCCGGCTTCTCCTCCGCGCCCCAGAAGCCCAGCGCGGCGAACGCGAACTGAAGCAGGCTGAGGACGAGGCCGAGCAGCGCCACCCATTTGAAGATCTGGTCGCACACGACCCGCCACCCTGCGACGGTCGTGCTCCTGTTCTCCGCGGACGTCATCTTCGACTCCTTTCCGGCACGGGCTGATCCGCAGATGCGGTCGGCCCCGCGTGACTTCACTGTCCCTGGTCGTCGGAGGTCCGGCAGGCCGAGCAGACTCTACTCCTCCGGCGCAGCGCTCACCAGAGGGCGACTCCGCCGCCCGGCTCGGGACCCGATCGGTCCAGGGAGAAAAAGAAGACCCCGCCGAGGCGGGGTCGTCTTCACTGTCTCAACACAGTGTGGAGCCTAGGAGATTCGAACTCCTGACATCCTGCTTGCAAAGCAGGCGCTCTACCAACTGAGCTAAGGCCCCGAACGGGTATTCATTTGGAGGGAATGGTGGGGCTACCAGGACTTGAACCTGGGACCTCTTCATTATCAGTGAAGCGCTCTAACCACCTGAGCTATAGCCCCGTCAACCTCCAAGACTTTACCGGATGTCCCGCGTCAAAAGCGAATCGAGCCCGACCGCTCAGGGCCGGGCTCGATCGCCGATCCACGGTCAGTCGGCCGCGGGGTGGAGCCGGACGGATCCCGCCGAAACCGACGCTGTGATCCGGTTCACGCTGTTCGAGCTCTGCTGCAGACGGCTCTCCAGCGACCCGGCGCTCACGTCCTGCCGCAGGTCGTACTCTTCGTCCGGAACGGTGAGGTCGAGAGCCCCCGCGGAGACGTCGATCGCGACCGACGATGGCACGGTGTCGAGCGAGGCGACGATGCGGCCGGCGTTGACGGTGAACTCGGCCGTCCGCACGTCGCTCAGATCGATGTCGGCCCTGCCGGCGTTCAGCTGCGCGTCGAACTCACGCGCCGTGGCGTTCAGGCTCAACGAGCCGGCGTTCACGTCCACGTCGAGCTCGCCGAACGCGCCGTCGACGGAGAGCGAACCCGCCTGCAGGGTGAAGTCGGCGTCCAGCCCTCTCAGTCGGTCGGGCAGCACCAGCGTCACCCGCTGATCACCGCGGAGCCAGTCCGGACGGAACCAATCGAAGCCGTCGTGCGGTCCCCGCACGTGCAGCTCCTCCCCGTCGCGCTTGAGCACCCATCCGTCCGAGGACCCGCCATCGATCCGCAGCACGGCCTCGTCGGCGTCGTCCCGGAACTCGACGGTCACCTCGGCGCCGCTGACCTCGAGGTCGAGGGAGTCCACCCCCCGGACATCGGTCTGCAGCGAGCCGGAATCCGGCCCGATCCGGTGGACTCCGGCGACCGTCGCGGCGGCTCCCGTGCCCAGCAGCACCACGCCGCCGAACACTGCCAGCACCACGGTCAATGCGCCGATGCTCTTCTTCGTCGTGCCGCTCATCGCAGCCCTCCCTGGTTGTCTCGGCCCGCATCCGCAGTGCCGTTGTTCTCGATGTGGGCGAGCGCTGCCAGCACCCGCCGATTGCCGTCCTCGGGATCCAGCCCGAGCTTCTGGAAGATGGACGTGATGTGCTTCTCCACGCTGGCCTCGCTGAGGAACAGCATCCCGGCGATCGAGGCGTTCGACTTGCCCTCGGCGATCAGCGCGAGCACCGTGCGCTCGCGCTCGGTCAGCCGCAGCATCCGCTCGTCGCGGTTGCGCCGGGTGAGCAGCTGGGCGACCACCTCGGGGTCGAGCACCGTGCTGCCGTCGGCGATCCGCTGCACGGACTCCAGGAACTCGGCCACGTCGGCGACCCGGTCCTTGAGCAGGTAGCCGAGCGCACCACCGTGGGCGGGACCGCTGTGGGCGGCGATCAGCTCGCTGGCGTAGCGCTCCTCGACGTACTGGGAGAGCACCAGCAACGGGACCGAGGGGTGCGCGGCACGGATCTCCAGTGCGGCGCGGATGCCCTCGTCCGTGAAGGTCGGAGGCAGGCGCACATCGAGGATGCAGAGCTCCGGGTCCTTCTCGGTGACGGCGTCCATCAGCCCGTGCGTGTCGGCCAGGGCGGCGACCACCTCGTGGCCCGCGTCCTCGAGCAGGCGCACCAGGCCCTCACGAAGGAGGACCGAGTCCTCGCAGATCAGGATGCGCATGGGACCGTCACCTCCAGGCTGGTCGGACCGCCGGCGGGGCTGTCGAGACGGAACGTGCCGCCCGCGGCGAGCACCCGGTTGGTGATCCCGTCCAGTCCGCCGCCGGGCTGCACCTGAGCGCCGCCCATGCCGTTGTCCTCGACGCGTGCCCACAGTCCGCCGTCCCGACTGCGCACCACGACCCGGCATTCGCTGGCTCGGGAGTGCTTGGCCGCGTTGGTCAGCGACTCGGCGATCGCGAAGTACACGGCCGCCTCGGCATCCCGGCAGGAGGCGTTCACACCGGTCACGGTCGGGTCCAGTCGCACGTCCAGCTGCACGGGGATGTGCGATCGGCCGGCGAGCGCGGAGAGGGCGGCGTCGAGACCGCGGTCGTCGAGGACCGAGGTGTGGATGCCGCGCGCCAGCTGCCGCAGCTCGGTGATCGCCGCCTTCGTCGAGGTGTGGGCCTCGTCGATCAGCGCCTTGGCGGCGGCCGGATCGGCGTCGATCTTCTGCTGCGCCAGACCGAGGGTCATGCCCACGGAGACGAGGCGCGGCTGGACGCCGTCGTGCAGGTCGCGCTCGATGCGGGTGCGCTCGAGCTCGGCGGCGCGCACGGCTCCGGCGCGCTGGGCGCTGGTCGACTGCACCTTGGCGGTCAGCTCGGCCTCGCGGTTAGGCACGACGAGCGTCTGGCTGAGCAGGCGGTGCAGCAGGGCGAGTCCGATGATGCCTGCGATGCAGGCGAGGACGCCGAGGATGCCGACGAGCGGAGTCCATCCGACCGAGATGATGTTGCCGAAGATCGCGGGGCCGTCGACGACGCCGTCGCTGTGCAACGGGGTGAAGGCGAAGAAGGCCGACCAGATCATGCCCCAGAACAGACGGATCACCAGAGTGCCGGCGATGCAGGCGAGGACGAAGTTCACGATCGCCCGCCACATCGGTCCGCTGAGCGCCTGCTTGCCGACGTTGCGCAGCCACCCGCCGAAGCCCGGGTGGTTGCGGGCCCGCCACTGCAGGTCGGGCAGGTCCTTGCCGTACAGACCGCTGATGCGACGCACCTCGAACCACGCGACGCCGTAGAGGGCGTACACGAGGCCGAGCAGGATGAACAGACCCAGGCCGAAGACGAACAGCATCCCGAGCCCGACGCCGAGCATCGCGCTCAACGCGGCGAGGATGCCGGAGCCGACCACGCCGAGACCGGCGAGCTCGAGGATCGTGAGGACGAGACGAAGCGGGCGCTTCGTCGGCTCGCCGGCGATTGCCGGAAGAGGAGGCGTCGGGCCTGCTGCCGGAGGAGGCGTGGGGCCGGCTGCCGGGGGCAGGGGGGCGGCGGGCGGAGCCGGCGGCACGGCCGCCTGCGACGCGGTGGGCTGCACCGGCTGCGAAGGTGTCGGATTCGTGGTCATGTCAACAAAGCTACGGCGCACCGCAGAATCACGACACGGGGCCACCTGGAGAACCGTGTTCGGGTTTTCCCTACCGCTCTCGCGCGCTCGGCTCCATAAGGTGCTTCACTGGGCGTCATGACGACAGCGGACAGCGCCCACCCGTACGAGCCGCACGGCGCGGGCATCGGTCAGAAGCTCAACTGGCTGCGGGCCGGAGTGCTCGGCGCCAACGACGGCATCGTCTCGGTGGCGTCCCTCGTCGTCGGCGTCGCCGGAGCCACCACCGACAACGCCGCCCTGTTGATCGCGGGGCTGGCGGGTCTGGTCGGTGGCGCGATCTCGATGGCTCTCGGCGAGTACGTGTCGGTGAGCAGCCAGCGCGACACCGAGCAGGCGCTGATCCACAAGGAGCGCGAAGAGCTGCGGACGATGCCGGAGGAGGAGCTCGCCGAGCTGACGCAGCTGTACCGCGATCGCGGCCTCAGTGAACAGACCGCCCGCCGGGTGGCGACGGAGCTCACCGCGCACGACGCCCTCGCCGCCCACCTGGAGGTGGAGCTCGGCATCGATCAGAACGACCTGGTGAACCCCTGGCATGCGGCGATCTCGTCGGCCGTCTCGTTCACCGTCGGCGCGCTGCTGCCGCTGCTGGCCATCCTGCTTCCCCCGCCGGAGTGGCGCGTGCCGGTCACATTCGCGGCGGTGCTGATCGCCCTCGCCGCCACCGGCACCATCTCCGCCCGGGTCGGCGGCGCCTCACCGCTGCGTGCCTCGGCCCGTCTGGTCATCGGCGGCGCGCTGGCACTGCTGGCCACCTGGCTGATCGGCACTCTCCTCGGCACCACCGGCGTCGTCTAGCGAAAGGAGAAGGCGGATGCGAAGCATCCGCCTTCTCCTCATCCCGCTACCCCGAAGGGGGCGGGGACATTCCCGGAGCGAGCATCGGGGAGGGACCCGCGCAGCGGGAGGGGCACCCGCTCTGCGAGCGCAGGGAATGTCCCCGCGCCCGACCCCCTCAGTTCGACATGAAACCGACGAGCAGCCCGCCGGTCACCTTCACCGCCAGGTTGTAGATGCCCGCGACCACGGCGCCGAGCACCGTGAAGACGATCAGGTTCAGGATCGACACGACTGCCCCGAACGCCATCACCTGGGGCAGCCCGATCAGGCTCTCCAGGTCGATCGAGCCGTCGGTCAGCTTGTCGAGGAACTCACCCGTCTGGGACAGCACACCGGTGGCCTGCAGCACCATGTAGATCAGGAAGAACGACACCATCGTGACGATGGCGAGTGCCACCGCCCCGAGGAACGACAGCTTCACCGCAGACCAGAAGTCGACGTAGACCAGACGCAGCCGGACCTGCTTGCCACCGGTCTTGCGGGTGGACTTCTTCGCCAGCTTGTCGGCGACTGTGCTCATCGGTCAGCTCTCTTCGGGGGACTCGGCTTCAGCAGCCTGGACTTCGGAACTCTCGGCTTCGGCGATGGGCGACTCGGGCGTCGGAGACTCTGCGGTCTCGGCATCCGTCTCGTCCTCTTCATCGATGCCGCGCTCGCTGTTGCGTGCCACGGCGAGGATGCGATCGTCGCCCGTCATCCGGGCGAACACGACTCCCATGGTGTCGCGGCCCTTGGCGGGCACCTCGGCCACGGCAGAGCGTACCACCTTGCCGCTGGACAGAACCACCAAGACCTCGTCGTCCTCAGAGACGATCAGACCGCCCGCGAGAACGCCGCGCTCGTCGCTCAGCTTGGCCACCTTGATGCCGGTTCCGCCGCGCTTCTGCACCTTGTACTCCCCGACCCTGGTGCGCTTCGCGTACCCGCCGTCGGTCACGGTGAACACGTAGGAGTCCTCGGCGACGACGGATGCCGAGAGCAGGCAGTCCTCATCGTCCTTGAACTTCATCCCCCGCACACCCTCGGTCGCCCGGCCCATCGGACGCAGCGCGTCATCGGTGGCGTGGAAGCGCACCGACATGCCCTTGGCGCTGATGAGCAGGATGTCCTCATCCGCGTTGACGAGCTTGGCGCTGACCAGCTCGTCGCCCTCGCGCATCCGGATGGCGATCACACCGCCCTGACGGTTCGTGTCGTAATCCCCCAGGCGCGTCTTCTTGACCAGGCCGCCGCGGGTGGCCAGCACCAGGTAATCCTTGGCGTCGTAGTCGCTGATCGCGAGAACCTGGGCGATCTTCTCCTCCGGCTGCAGCGCGAGCAGGTTCGCGACGTGCTGACCCTTCGCGTCGCGGCCGGCCTCGGGCACCTCGTACGTCTTGGTGCGGTACACCCGGCCCATGTCGGTGAAGAACAGCAGCCAGTGGTGCGTGGTGGTCACGAAGAAGTGCTCGACCAGGTCGTCGGCGCGCAGCTGCGCACCCTTCACGCCCTTGCCGCCACGATGCTGCGAACGGTAGTTGTCGCTGCGGGTGCGCTTGATGTAGCCCTCACGGGTGACGGTGACGACCATCTCCTCGACGGGGATGAGGTCCTCCATCGACATGTCGCCGTCGAAGCCGTGCAGGATGTGGGTGCGGCGCTCGTCCGCGAAGCGGTCGACGATCTCGGTGAGCTCGATGCGCACGATGTCGCGCTGACGCGACTCCGTGGCGATGATCTCCTTGTAGTCCGTGATCTTCGCCTCGAGATCCGTGGCCTCGTCGATGATCTTCTGACGCTCCAGTGCGGCCAGGCGCCGCAGCTGCATGTCGAGGATCGCCTGAGCCTGGTCGTCGTCGATCTCCAGCAGGGCCTTCAGCCCCTCGCGGGCCTCGTCGACCGTGGGGGAGCGGCGGATCAGCGCGATGACCTCGTCGAGAGCATCCAGCGCCTTGAGGTACCCCTGCAGGATGTGCATGCGGGCCTGCGCCTTGCGCAGCCGGAATCGGGTGCGCCGCACGATCACGTCGAGCTGGTGGTCGAGCCAATGGGTGATGAAGCCGTCCAGTGCCAGGGTGCGCGGTACCCCGTCGACGATGGCCAGCATGTTCGCGCCGAAGTTGTCCTGCAGCGGTGTGTGCTTGTACAGGTTGTTCAGCACCACCTTGGCCACTGCGTCGCGCTTGAGCACGACGACCAGGCGCTGACCCGTGCGGTCGGACGACTCGTCGCGGATGTCGGCGATGCCGGTGATCCGACCCTCACGGGCCAGCTCGCCGATCTTCACCGCGAGGTTGTCGGGGTTGACCTGATACGGGAGCTCGGTGATGACCAGGCACGTGCGGCCCTGGATCTCCTCGACCTCGACGACCGCGCGCATGGTGATCGAGCCGCGACCCGTGCGGTACGCCTCGTGGATGCCCTTGGTGCCCAGGATCTGCGCGCCGGTCGGGAAGTCCGGACCGGGGATGCGCTGGATCAGTCCCTCGAGCAGATCCTCCCGCGGAAGACCCGGGTTCTCGAGAGCCCACAGAGCGGCCGCCGCGACCTCGCGGAGGTTGTGCGGCGGGATGTTGGTCGCCATGCCGACCGCGATGCCGATCGAGCCGTTGACGAGCAGGTTCGGGAACCGTGCGGGCAGGACGTCCGGCTCCTGCGTCTGACCGTCGTAGTTCGGCGAGAAGTCGACGGTCTCCTCTTCGATGTCGCGCACCATCTCCAGCGCGAGAGGAGCCATCTTCGTCTCGGTGTACCGAGGAGCAGCGGCGCCCATGTTGCCCGGGGAGCCGAAGTTGCCCTGGCCGAGAGCCAGCGGGTAGCGCAGCGACCACGGCTGCACCAGGCGCACGAGAGTGTCGTAGATCGCCGTGTCGCCGTGCGGGTGGTACTGACCCATCACCTCGCCGACGACGCGGGCGCACTTGGAGAACGACTTGTCGGGGCGGAAACCGCCGTCGTACATGCCGTAGATCACCCGACGGTGCACGGGCTTCAGGCCGTCGCGCACATCCGGCAGCGCTCGTCCGACGATGACGGCCATCGCGTAGTCGAGATAGCTGCGCTGCATCTCGGACTGCAGGTCGACCTGGTCGATGCGGCCGTGCTCGTGGATCGGCTCGGGGCGTTCTTCGTCAGTCATTGCTCATTTTCCGTACTTGTGGGGCGGGATCTCGGATGCCGCTTCGCTCGCAGAGCGGGGCCCCGGCGCTGGCGCGCCACCCCGATGCTCGCTCACGCGGCATCCGAGATCCCTCACGTTTTGAAGTTTGTCACCGCCGAGATCAGCGGGGTGTGTAAGCAGGGGTGGTCAGATGTCGAGGAAGCGGACGTCCTTGGCGTTGCGCTGGATGAAGGTGCGCCGGGACTCGACGTCCTCACCCATCAGCACGCTGAAGATCTCATCCGCGGCCGCGGCGTCATCGATGGTGATCTGACGAAGGGTGCGCGTGGTGTGATCCATCGTGGTCTCCCACAGCTCCTTCGGGTTCATCTCACCCAGACCCTTGTAGCGCTGGATTCCGGCATCCTTCGGGAGGCGCTTGCCGTTCGCCATGCCGTCCTTCATCAGCGCGTCGCGCTCGAGGTCGGTGTACACGTACTGATGCGGCGCGTTCGTCCACTTCAACCGGTACAGCGGCGGCATCGCGAGGTACACGAAACCGGCCTCGATGAGCCCGCGCATGTAGCGGAACAGCAGCGTGAGCAGCAGCGTGGTGATGTGCTGGCCGTCGACATCGGCATCCGCCATCAGCACGATCTTGTGGTACCGGGCCTTCTCGATGTCGAAGTCCTCGCCGATCCCCGTGCCGAAGGCCTGGATCATCGCCTGCACCTCGCGGTTTCCGAGCGCCTTGTCCAGCCGTGCGCGCTCGACGTTGAGGATCTTGCCGCGCAGCGCCAGGATCGCCTGGGTGTGCGGGTCGCGACCCTGCACAGCGGAACCGCCGGCCGAGTCGCCCTCCACGAGGAAGATCTCGCTGATCGAAGGGTCCTTGCTCGTGCAGTCCTTCAGCTTGTCGGGCATCGCAGCGGACTCGAAGACGCTCTTGCGGCGCGCGGTCTCACGCGCCTTGCGAGCGGCGAGACGAGCCGTGGCGGCATCGATCGACTTGCGGATGATGTTCCTCGCCTGCGCGGGGTTGCGGGCCAGCCAGTCGCCCAGCTGATCGTTCACGATCTTCTGCACGAAGGCCTTGGCCTCGGTGTTGCCCAGCTTGGTCTTGGTCTGACCCTCGAACTGGGGCTCGCCGAGCTTGATCGAGATGACCGCGGTGAGACCTTCGCGCACATCGTCGCCCGAGAGGTTCTCGTCCTTCTCCTTCAGCAGGTTGTTGGCGCGCGCGTAGCGGTTGACCAGGCTGGTCAGCGCGGCGCGGAAGCCCTCCTCGTGGGTGCCGCCCTCATGGGTGTTGATCGTGTTGGCGTACGTGAACACGTTCTCGGTGTAGGACGTCGTCCACTGCATCGCGATCTCGAGCGAGATCTTGCGATCGGTGTCCTCGGCTTCGAAATCGATGATCTCGTCGTTGACGACCTCGGCCTTGCGCACCCGGTTGAGGTACTCGACGTAGTCGACCAGACCCCGCTCGTACAGGAACACGTCCGACGGCTGCTTGGTGACGGTGGTGCCGTCTCCGGTGTCGACCTCGTATGCCGACGCCGGCCGCTCGTCGCGCAGCGCGATCCGCAGGCCCTTGTTGAGGAACGCCATCTGCTGGAAGCGCGTGCGCAGCGTGTCGTAGTCGAAGTCGACGCCCTCGGTGAAGATCTCCGGATCCGGCCAGAACGTGATGAGCGTACCCGTGCCGTCGGTCTCCTCGCCCTTCACCAGCTGCTGCTGGGGCACGCCGCCATCCGCGAAGCTGTGGCGCCAGACGTGTCCCTTGCGCTTGATCTCGACATCGAACCGTGTGGAGAGGGCGTTCACGACAGACGATCCCACGCCGTGCAGACCACCGGAGACCGCATAGCCTCCGCCGCCGAACTTTCCGCCGGCGTGCAGGATGGTCAGCACGACCTCGACCGTCGACTTGGTCGGGTCGGAGGAGTGCGGATCGACCGGGATGCCACGGCCGTTGTCATCCACGCGGATGCCGCCGTCCTCGAGGATCGTCACCTCGATGTTGTCGGCATAGCCGGCGAGAGCCTCATCCACCGAGTTGTCGACGATCTCGTACACCAGGTGGTGCAGACCACGCGGTCCCGTCGAGCCGATGTACATGCCCGGTCGCTTGCGCACCGCCTCAAGACCCTCGAGGATCTGGATGTCGTCGGCGCCGTAGTCGCCTGAAACCTTCCCGGAATTGCCCTCCCCGGATACAGGGATGCCCCCGTCGGTCGAATCGTTGTCGTCAGCAGGGGTTTCAGGCGTCATCAGAAATGGTTCTCCACATCGAAAGTACCCTGTCATTCTAGCGGGTTTCTGGAACCTATATACGCGTCAAACGCCGTGTATGCGATTCTGAGCGCGTGAGGGGTGCTTCGTGATGTCCTACCCGTAGGTATCCCGTGGGCCCCTTCCGGGGACGACCCGCGGACCCCACTTCCAGGACGGCACATCCGGTCCGATGAACCGGATGTCCACGACGCCGGCGTCGGGATAACGATTGCCGATCTCCGTCATGATCACGGCGCGCATGAACTGGAGGTTCTTCGCCCACGCCGTGGAGTCGCACTTGACGGTGAGCACACCGCGCTGCAGCGAGACCGGCTCGGAGTGCTTCGCGGTGTCGGATCCGGCCAGCTCGGCCCACTGTCGCACGAGGTCCTCGGCGGCGAGCGTCTTCTCCCACCCGGAGTCCTTGGTGAGCTGTGCGAGGACATCGCCCAGCATGCCGGGATCGCGACCCTTGGCGAACGGGGCGTTCTCGTCGTCGACGACGAGGCGCCTCTTGCGCTTCCAGTTCTTCGAGCTGGGCTTCAGTCCGCGCAGCCGGAGGTAGGTCGCGACGGTCTCGGGCGGCGCGGGGTCGGTGGCGGCGGGCCGGGCGGGCGGCTGGTGCGGATCAGTCATCGGCATCCTCGGTCGCTGACTTCCCCGATGGGGTTCCCGAGCTTGTCGAAGGGCGCTCGTCGCTGATGGTGCCGGCCGTGATGCGCACGACGTGACGATGCAGCTGAGCCGGGATGTCCGCTTCGACCGCGGCCGTGACGATGACCTGCTCGTAACCCGCGGTCAGGGTGGCGAGACGCTGCCGGCGATCGGCATCCAGTTCGGCGAACACGTCGTCGAGGATCAGCACCGGGTCGCCGGCCGGAGACTCCTCACGCAGCAGTGCCGCAGATGCCAGTCGCAGCGCCAGCGCCATCGACCACGATTCACCGTGGGAGGCATACCCCTTGACCGGGAGGTCCCGCACCCGGAGCACAAGGTCATCCCGGTGCGGACCCACCAGTGTGAGGCCTCGCTCGATCTCTCTGGCGCGCTTGTCCTGCAGCGCCGCGCGGAACAGCTCCTCGATCTCACCGCGCTGGTCGGCTGCGGCATCCGCATCCGGTTCCTGGGATTCCTCGGGATCTCCGCCTCTTACCGACAGCGCCCATTCGAGCTGCGGACGGTGGTCCGCGCCGGCGATGGCGGTGTACGCGTCGGACAGCGGACCCTGCAGATCGTCGGCGAGCCGGATGCGCGCGTGGATGATCTCCGAGCCGAGGGCCACGAGCTTGTCGTCCCAGACGTCCAGGGTCGACAGACCCTCCCCCCGAACGCCGCGCGCGCGCGCCGATTTCAGCAGCGCGGTGCGCTGACGCAGCACCCGCTCGTAGTCGCCGATGACCCCGGCCATGCGCGGGGTGCGCTGGATCAGCAGCTGATCGGCGAATCTCCGCCGGGAGGAGGGATCACCGCGCACGATCTGGAGATCCTCCGGTGCGAACAGCACGACATGGGCGTAGCGGGGAAGCTCATTGGTCTTCGACGGCGATCCGTTGATGCGCGCGCGGTTCGCGCCCTGCCGGTTCACCTGGACCTCGACCAGCACGGTCCGGCTGCCGTGCTGGAGACGTGCACGGACGATGGCGAAATCCTGTCCGTCACGCACCATCGGAGCGTCCGTCGAGACGCGGTGCGAACCGAGCGTCGCCAGGTAGACCACCGCTTCGGCGAGATTGGTCTTGCCCTGTCCGTTGCTGCCGACCAGGACATTCGGCCCGGGATGCAGGGTGAGATCAGCGGTCGCGTAATTGCGGAAGTCGACCAGATTCAGGTGCTCCACGATCACGGGACCAGCCTACCTTCGGGCCCTGACACCCACATCGGGCGGGGCCTTCGTCGCGGGCGCCCGGGCTGCACTGAGAACGTCAGCGCAGCAGCAGGTTCGGCTGCAACAGGTACTTGAACGAGTCCAGACCCGCCTGGTCGACCGAGGTCTGGCTGGTCACGAGCACCGGGCTGAGCTTGTTCGCATTGTCGCTCGAGGTGAAGGTGACCCGGGTGAACTCGCTCTTCACGGCCCCAAGTGCCTCGAGCAGATACTGCGGATTCAGACCGAGCGTCACCTCGTCGCCGCCGTTCAGGTGCGCGTCGACCGATTCGGATGCGCGGGCCTGCTCGCTCCCCGACGCGTCCATCGTCACGGCGTCGGCGCCGAACGTGAATCGCAGCGGGGCGGAACGGTCGAGCACGAGTGCCACTCGGCGCACCGCCTCGATCAGGTCACCGGTGTTGACCACCGCATAATGGTCGGTCTGCTCCGGGAACAGTCGGCGCACGGGCGGGAAATTGCCCTTGATCAGGAGGGATGTCACGGTCTTGTTGCCCGCGGTGAAAGCGATGATCTCGCGGTCGCCTGCACCCGAGAACGCGATCTCGATGTTGCCGGCGTGCGCGAAGGTCTTTCCGACCTCGGTGAGGGTGCGGGCCGGGACGAGCGCGGTCTGCTCGGTTCCCTCGCCGTCCCAGGGGACGTCGCGCAGCGAGACGCGATAGCGGTCCGTGGCGACCAGGCTGAGGTTCGTGCCCGAGACCTCGAGCTGCACGCCGGTGAGCACCGGGGTCACGTCGTCGCGGGAAGCGGCGAACGCCACCTGCGCGATGGCGGTGCCGAACTCCTCGGCGGGCACCACGCCGGTCGAGCCGCTGACCTCAGGGATCGAGGGATATTCCTCCACAGGCATGGCTGCGAGCGTGAATCGCGCGGATCCGCAGGTGACGGCGATGCCGCCGTCCTCCTCCACGACGATCTCGATGGGCGCGTTGGGCAGGCGGCTGGCGATGTCCGAGAGCAGTCGGCCGTGCACGAGGATCGTGCCCGGTTCGTCGACCGTCGCCTCGATGGTCGTGCGAGCAGAAGCCTCGTAGTCGAACGCCGAGAGGGTGAGACCCTCATCCGAGGCCTCGATGAGGACACCGGCGAGGATCGGCTGAGGATTGCGCTGAGGCAGCAGCTTGACGACGAAGGACACAGCCTCGCTGAACACATCGCGGTTGACCTGGAACCTCACGGGCGCTCCCTCGTTGTCATTCACCCATCGCAGCGGACCTGCTGCAGGCCATCCCATGCTAGTCGTACAGAGGGAAGGACCCGCTACCCGGATCCGGCCTCGCGCCGGTTCCCATCCACATCCGTCTGGTCATCGGATAGCCCATTTCAGAGAGAGATCTCTTAACGGTGTTAACAGCTGTGGAATCTGTGGATAAGTCGGTGGATATCAACGAAGAGTAGGAAACTACATCCGTGTCAGATGTGGATGCCCTGAGGAATCCGCGGGTTTCTGGTGCATCGGGGGTCTGGGCCGGTGGCCCGGTTATCCACAGACGCGGACGCGAGAAGGCATCCGCGGGTCGGGGTTTCCACAAGTTATCCACAGCCCCTGCGGACAACCGGTCCGATCCCAGTGGTGCGCAGGGATGTCGAGGCCTCAGCGTCGACTGATCTGGGTGGTGATCTCGGTGACCTGGTTGTAGATCGAGCGGCGCTCCTTCATGAGCTCGCTGATCTTCTTGCAGGCGTACATGACGGTCGTGTGATCACGATTGCCGAACAGCTGCCCGATCTTGGGCAGCGACAGACTGGTGCGCTCACGGCAGAGGTACATGGCGATCTGGCGGGCGATCGCGATCTGCTGCGATCGGCTGGAGCCGTAGAGATCGTCCACCGTGAGCTTGAAGTACGCGGCGGTGGCGGTGATGATGTCCGTCGGCGAGATGATGTTGTCGTCGGTCGTGTCGATGATGTCGCGCAGGACGGACTGCGCCAGCGAGATGTCCAGCGCCGAGCGGTTCAGGCTCGCGAACGCGGAGACCCGGATCAGCGCTCCCTCGAGTTCGCGGATGTTGGATGAGACCACCGTCGCGATGTATTCGAGGACTTCGTCGGGAATGTGCAGAGAATCGCTCTGCGCCTTCTTGCGCAGGATCGCGATGCGCGTCTCGAGGTCCGGCGCCTGCACGTCGGTGATGAGGCCCCATTCGAAGCGGCTGCGCATGCGGTCTTCGAATCCGGTGAGCAGCTTCGGCGCCACATCGCTCGTGATCACGACCTGCTTGTTATGGTCGTGCAGCTGGTTGAAGGTGTGGAAGAACGCCTCCTGGGTCTCGGCGCGACCCTGGAGGAACTGGATGTCGTCGATCATCAGGATGTCGACCTCGCGGTACCGGCTCTGGAATGCGGCGCCCCGGTTGTTCGCGATCGAGTTGATGAAGTCGTTGGTGAACTCCTCGCTGGACACGTAGCGCACCTTGACGCCGGCGTAGAGCGATTGGGCGTAGTCGCCGATGGCGTGCAGGAGGTGCGTCTTGCCCAGCCCGGAGTCGCCGTAGATGAACAGCGGGTTGTAGGCCTTCGCGGGCGCCTCGGCCACGGCGACCGCCGCTGCGTGCGCGAATCGATTCGACTGCCCGATGACGAAGTTGTCGAAGGTGTACTTCGGATTCAGTCGCGATTCGTGTCGCAGGGCGGTGGGCGCTTCCACAGCCGACTCGAGACGGACCGGTTCGGGAGCCGTGAAGTCGGGGACGGAGATCGGCGCGGTCGGCTGGTCGGCGAGCTCGTGGTTGACGACCGTCCGATAGGAGGAGACCTCATCGCCGATCGCGGAGAGCGCCTCCATGAGAGGCAGCCGCAGCCGTTTGTTGATCTGCGCGGCGGTCAGGTCGTTGGGCACGTCGAGGTAGAGAACACCGGCCATGACGCCGGCGGGGACCACCAGGCTGAGAAATCCATGCAGCTGCGGCGATACGCGCTCATCCTGGGCAAGATGATCCAGCAGCGCGGGCCAGATCGGAACATCGGGATGGGCTGCAGTGGTCATTGTGCTCCGGGCGAGTTGTGGAAAGGTCGCCTCAAGCGTGGTCTCCCCCTGTGGATAACGTCGTCTGCCACGGTAGTCATCGCTCGCCCGAACGGCAAGCTGCCCGCGGAAACACGCGGGTGTGTCGTGATCCGCCGTGGAGTCGACAGTTGTGGATAATGGATGTGCGCAACTGACAGGAAGGGCAAGGGCATCCGTCGGTGGATTTGCCCTGCGCGACGGCAGGTCGTACCCTTAATCGGTTGACTTATGCCTGTTGGCAGAACCCCCTGTCTCCGGATGACGAACCCCGGTGACACCACCATTTCCGGAGTGATTCCATGACCAAGCGCACCTTCCAGCCCAACAACCGCCGTCGCGCCAAGAAGCACGGCTTCCGCGCTCGCATGCGCACCCGTGCCGGCCGCGCCATCCTTTCGGCTCGCCGCACGAAGGGCCGTACCGAGCTCTCGGCGTAAGCCACAGCTCGGATCCGCCTTGCTCGCCCGGCTGAATCGTCTGACGCGCGGTGTCGACTACCGCCAGGTCGTTCGCCGTGGCGCGCGATGCGGTGGGCCGCGGCTCATCACCTCGGTGCTCCCGGCGTCGGAGGTGCGAGCCCCGCGGTTCGGGTTCATCATCAGCAAGCAGGTAGGAACCGCCGTGGTTCGCAATACCGTCCGTCGTCGCCTGAAGGCGATCTGCGCGGAGCTGCTGGACACGGTTCCCGAGGGCACGGATGTCGTCATCCGTGCCCTTCCTGCATCCGCCGGTGCCGACTTCAGCGACCTGCGCGCCGATGTGGTGCGCTGCCTGAACCGTCTGATCCCCCGAACGGTGCGAGCATGAGCGCACTACCGTCTTACGCGTTCGGAACCGCACGGTTTCATGCATCCGATCTGCTCCGCAGCATCCTGATCCTCCCGCGCAACGCGGTTCTCGCCTTTCTGGTGGCGTACCGGTCGGTGATCTCACCGCTCTATGGGGATGTATGCAGGTATTACCCCTCTTGTTCCGCATACGCTGTAGGGGCGGTTCAACAGCACGGTGCCGTGCGGGGAACGATTCTCTCCGCATGGCGCATCCTGCGCTGCAACCCGTGGAGCAAAGGCGGCGTCGACGACGTCCGCCCGCATGCTCACTTCCGATACGAACTGACTCCGCACGGATTCGTCGTACCCGCTCGAAAGGACTGAACAGTGGGTCTTGACCTTCTGCTCGCAAACACGCCCAGCCCCGACGCCGGTGGCGGTGGATTCGATCTGTTCGGCGTCGTGCTCTGGCCCCTGAAGTGGGCGGTCGAGCTGATCCTCGTCGCCTGGCACTGGCTTCTGACGGTCGTCGGCCTGCCGGCTGCCGAAGGCATCACGTGGGTGCTTTCGATCGTCGGCCTCGTGATCGTGGTGCGCGCGGCGGTTTTCCCGCTGTTCGTCAAGCAGATCAAGAGCCAGCGGAAGATGATGGAGATCGCTCCCGAGCTGAAGAAGGTTCAGGAGAAGTACAAGGGCAAGCGCGACCAGCTCTCCCGCGAGGCCATGAGTCGCGAGACCATGGCGCTGTACAAGAAGCACGGCACGACGCCGATGTCGAGCTGTCTGCCTCTTCTCGTGCAGATGCCGATCTTCTTCGCACTGTTCAGCGTGCTGCGGGATGTGGGAACCCACGCCAAGGCCGGTGGCGGTGGTGTCGGGATGCTGACACCCGAGCTCACCAAGGAGTTCTACGACGCGAAGCTGCTCGGCAGTGTGTCCCTGCACGAGACACTCGGCGACGCCTGGGCGGTGCAGAACACGCCCGCCATCGTGCTGCTGGTGATCCTCGTCGTGCTCATGATCGTCTCCCAGTTCTTCACCCAGCTGCAGATCATCTCCAAGAACCTGTCGCCCGAGGCCAAGACCGGTCAGGCGTACCAGATGCAGAAGATCATGCTGTACGTTCTGCCGCTGGGCTTCATCTTCTCCGGCGTCTTCTTCCCGCTCGGCGTGGTCATCTACTGGTTCGTCTCCAACCTGTGGACGATGGGCCAGCAGTTCATGGTCATCCGTGAGATGCCGACCCCGGGATCCGAAGCGGCACGCGCCCGCGAAGAGCGCCTCGCTCGCAAGGGCAAGGCCATCGCTGCCGATGGCAAGATCGTTCCTATGTCGGTGTATGAGGCCGAGCAGCAGCGCCTGCTCGAAGAGGCCGAGCGCGCGAAGGCGGAGGCGCCGAAGCGCGAGCAGCCTATGAGCAAGAAGCGCGCGAAGAAGAAGGGGTCCAACTGATGGCCGCTGAAGAACTGAGGACCTCCGCGGAGTCGACCGTCGAAGAGCTTGAGCGCGAAGGCGACATCGCTGCGGACTTCCTGGAAGGTCTGCTGGACATCGCCGACATCGACGGTGACCTCAACCTGGATGTTCGACAGGGCCGCGCCTACGTCTCGGTGGAGTCGGACGAGGACGGTCTGTCCGTGTTGTCGGCGCCGGACACCGTGCAGGCTCTGCAGGAGCTCACGCGGTTGGCCGTGCAGAGCAGCACCGGAGCCTTCTCACGGATGATCCTCGACATCGGCGGCTCTCGCGACACGCGTCGCCGGCAGCTCCAGTCACTGGTGGACGCCGCCGCGGCGAAGCTCGATGACGGCGCCAGCCAGGCTTCCCTCCCGGCCATGTCGAGCTATGAGCGCAAGCTCGTTCATGACATCGCTGCCGAGCGAGGGCTGGTGTCCGAGTCCTACGGCGATGGCGCCGACCGTCACACGGTGATCTCCCGCGGCTGACGCCCTCGTCTCCGGATGTTTCACGTGAAACATCCGGAGACGGGCAACACGGAAACCCCCACAGGAGCCCCGATGAATGTTCAGTCGCAGGTGGAGCCGGAGCCTTCTGTCGCCGCGTCGCTGTTCGGCGACCGCATCGATGCCGCTCGTCAGTTCGCCCGTGCTCTGGCCGCCGAGGGTGAGTTGCGCGGTCTGATCGGCCCCCTGGAGCTCCCGCGCCTCTGGACGCGCCACGTCTTGAACTCGGTGATCGCCGCACCACTGTTCCATGGCGCGGTCGCCGACGTCGGTTCCGGCGCCGGGCTTCCCGGGCTTGTCCTGGCGGTTGCGCGGCCTGATGTGCAGTGGACCTTGATCGAGCCGATGGAGCGGCGGGTGACCTGGCTCAATGAGCAGGTTGAGTCGCTGAGTCTGGACAACGTGAGGGTGATGCGTGCTCGCGCGGAGGATGTGGGACTCGAGTTCGACGTCGTCACCGCACGCGCGGTCAGTGCGCTGCGCACGCTGGTGCCGATCACTGCGCCGCTGGTGAGGGATGGCGGAGAGCTGGTCTTCCTCAAGGGCCAGAACGTCGCTGCCGAGATCGATGCCGCGCAGAAGGCGCTGAAGAAGCACAGGGTCTCCGCGGTCTCTGTCGACACCCTCGGGGAGGGCGTGCTCAGCGAGCCCACCCGCGTCTTCCGGGCGCGCGTCCGCGCCTGACTCACGGAGCGGGCAGGCCCTACTTGGGTCGTTGAGCGGACTGTGCCGGTCAGAGCGTCCTTCCGACTGGGGCACACGTGTCGCGTTTCACGTGAAACATCCCCCGGCCTGAGCCAGGACTCACGGTGTCGGCGCCCACTCCTCGGGTCACCGAGCGACCGGGCCCCCGCTTCCCTTCCCCGCCTTCGTGGTAATCAGTTCCCGAGGACCAGCACGCGCTCTGCACAACGGTCTCGCGATGCGTACGCGGGGCAGACAGCGGGAGCACCGCCTTCCGGCACTTCTTGGATCTGGTCCGCGGACTCGCCCGGGTCGGTGAGGCGCCGCGCCGATGACGGGGACTCGGGGACGGAGTCATGCGAAGCATGTCGGCTTCATCGTAGGCGCCGTCGATGACGCGGACGCTGGCTCGCTCGCGAGCGCAGCTCTCGCTCCACCCGCAAATCTGCCACCTCGCGATGGGCACTGAGCGGATCCAGTGAATCGGGCAGCTCACCGCGCGACGTCGACGACGTATTGTCCTATCGAAGGAGCGGGGAGCGCGGGTCTCCTCCCGCACCGAACCGCATCCGCACATCGAGCGAGGTGGGTCGGAAGAGGTCACTGACCCGTCATTGAAGAGTCTTGCTGCGCCTCGGCGCCCGCTGTGATCGGGGCTGGGTGTTGCTCGGAAACGCGACGGGCACCGGGCCGCTACGTTTCACGTGAAACGTCGCGGCGCGCAGAGCTGCGCGCGCGGTCGAGCGAGCTCGCCCGTCGAGATGCTGCACGCTGCTCGCGGGGCCATTGCAGTCATGCGATCTCTCGTCACTCGGTCGTTCAGAGGACGTGGTGGATCGAGCGCGCTGTTTCACGTGAAACAAGACAAACACGGGAGGGGTGTGCTGGTCACAGAAACAGGAGCGGTGCGGCTCCGAACCGGAGGGTCGTCTACCGGTGCTGGGTGCTGGGTGGTGGGTGGTGGGTGCTGGGTGCTGGGCATTCGCTTCTTCGGCGTTCCGCACTGTTCGGTTGCGCCGCGGTCTCACAGTGTGTTTCACGTGAAACATCCCTGGTCGGGGCGGTTGACGTGCAACCCCGGAGGGTCGACGTCCCTCGCGGCAGGAGGGCTCGACGTGGTCGTCCTCGATCCATGGCCGAATCGGGTCCCTGGTACAGGCGCCACGGCGGCGCGCGCGACCGTTTCACGTGAAACAGTCGGCGGACGACGGGAGCCGATTGTCGGGCCACCCGACGCGATCAGGCGCATACCGGCCGCCGCAGCCCGATCCGTCTCGTACTGCATCTCCCCTTCACTCACCGACTTCTTTCTGGCGCACCGCTCGCGGTCCCGTGAACATGACCGCTGTACGGGGAGCACCCCTCGTCCTTCGTCGTCGCGTCGCGGCCCGGCGGACGACCGCGCGAGGAGCGGCGCGCGTTTCGTCATGTCGCCGGCCGCGATTAGAGTGGTAGACGGTCCCGAAAGGAGTCGATGTTTCACGTGAAACCATCTGACGCAACATCGCCGAGCCACGATTTCGGGATGGACACGCCACTCGCCCGCGAACTCGCCGACCTCTCCACCCGCCGCAAAGCCCTTCGGGACGTGCACGTCAGTTTCTCCGGAGACACGCGCATCTTCACCGTCTCCAACCAGAAGGGCGGCGTCGGCAAGACGACGACAGCGGTGAACCTCGCATCAGCCCTCGCCGAACTCGGAGCCCAGGTGCTCGTCATCGATCTGGACCCGCAGGGCAACGCGTCCACCGCGCTCAACGTCACCCACACGGCAGACACGCCGAGCGTCTACGACGTGCTGATCGACGATCTTCCCTTCGCGGAGATCGTGCAGCAGAGCCCCGAGTCCCCCAATCTCTCCTGCGCGCCCAGCACCATCCACCTCGCCGGCGCGGAGATCGAGCTCGTGTCTCAGGTCGCGCGGGAGTTCCGTCTTCGTCGAGCTCTCGAGACCTACCTCGAGGAGCACCCGAAGGACATCGTCATCATCGACTGCCCGCCATCACTGGGGCTGCTCACCATCAACGCATTCACGGCGGCGACCGAGGTGCTCATCCCGATCCAGTGCGAGTACTACGCACTGGAAGGTCTCAGCCAGCTGCTCGGCAGCATCCAGATGATCCAGAAGCACCTCAACCCGGCGCTGGATCTCTCCACGATCCTGCTCACGATGTTCGATGCACGCACCCGGCTGGCACAGCAGGTGGCGGACGAGGTGCGCACGCATTTCCCGGAGCAGGTGCTCGACGCCGTCATCCCGCGCTCCGTGCGCGTGTCCGAGGCACCCAGCTTCGGGCAGACGGTGATCGCCTACGACGGCGCATCGGCCGGGGCAGTCGCCTATCGTGAGGCAGCGGTCGAGATCGCAAGACGCACCCCGCATGGGGCACAGAAGAAGGAGAACTGATGGCGAAGCGAACCGGACTCGGTCGGGGGATCGGTGCACTCATTCCGACGACGGATCACTCGGAGCGTCCCGTCGACGTCTTCTTCCCTGGGGCGGTGAAGACGAAGCCCGCGGAGGCTGCGGAGATCGCGGCTCCGGAGCAGCAGGCGGACGCTGACCTGGCCGTGGTGCCCGGCATCCACCTCATTCAACTCGACCCGCACGCGATCGTTCCGAATCCGCGCCAGCCGCGGACGGTCTTCGACGACGAGGACCTCGCGGAACTGGTGCACAGCGTGCGCGAGTTCGGCGTTCTCCAGCCCGTCGTGGTGCGCAAGAACGCGGCAGACGAGTATGAACTGATCATGGGGGAGCGGCGCACGCGCGCCGCGCGCGAGGCCGGATTGACCGAGATCCCCGCGATCGTCCGCGATACGGCGGACGAGAACCTGTTGCGGGATGCCCTCCTCGAGAACCTGCACCGATCGGAGCTGAATCCGCTGGAAGAGGCATCCGCCTACCAGCAGCTTCTCGAGGACTTCGGCATCACGCAGGAGCAGCTGGCCACGCGCATCGGTCGGTCGCGTCCGCAGATCAGCAACACCATCCGCCTGCTCCGGCTGCCGGTCCCCGTGCAGCAGCGCGTCGCCGCGGGCGTGCTCTCGGCAGGACACGCCCGCGCGATCCTCTCGGTCGACGACCCGGAGCGCATGCAGCAGCTCGCCGACAAGGTGGTGAACGAGGACCTCTCCGTGCGGGCTACCGAGGCCGCGGCGAAGGCTCTTCCCACCGAGACCGGCAGCAGGAGCAAGCCCCAGGCCGGTGCCCGGCGCGCGTACCTCGATGAGGTCTCCGCGAAGCTCGGCGATCGACTGAACACGCGGGTGCAGATCGCCCTCGGAGCACGAAAAGGCCAGATCAAGATCGAATTCGCGTCGATCCAGGATCTCAATCGCATTCTGACTGACCTCGGCGAGGACGAGTACGGCAACCGCTGACGTAGTCTGGACTGATGAGCGAATCAGTTCCGCGTCGCGCGAGCCTTGAGATCCTTCGTGCCGAGGCCACAGACGAACTCGCGGTGCTGATCCAGGAGCGTCTGCGTTCCGGCGAGGACCCGTGGGACTTCATGGAAGACCTGCCGAGCGTCGACGAACTCGTCGTCTACCTTCTACGCGCGGAGAACATCGTCGCGAACGACGGGGTGCGACCCAACGCCGCACGTCACTACCGGGTGCTGCGCCAGATCGCGCTGGAGTATCCGGAGCTCACGGGCACCGTGTGGCATCTGCTGGGTGAACAGAGACACCGGAGCTGGGATCCCCGGATCGCCGACGCTTCCTGACTCCGCCGCCCCGATGCGCGGCGGCGCGCGCACACAGAAGAGGCCCGCCACCGAAACGGTGGGCGGGCCTCTCCCGTGACTCAGTCCTCAGTGGACCGGCACTGTCAGCCGATGAACGCTGCGAGGTCCTTCTCGAGCGCGAACTTCGGCTTGGCGCCGATGATCGTGGTCTTCACCTCACCACCGTCGAACACCTTCATCGCAGGGATCGAGGTGATCTGGTACTGCATCGCGAGGTTGGGGTTCTCGTCGACGTTCAGCTTCAGGATGGTGATCTTGTCGGGGTTCTCGGACTGGATCTCGTCCAGAACGGGTGAGACCATGCGACACGGACCGCACCACTCGGCCCAGAAGTCGACGAGAACGGGACCCTCGGCCTGGAGCACGTCCTGCTCCCAGGTGGCCTCGGTGGTTGCCTTGGCAGTCATGAAACTCTCCTTGTTCGTAGTCACCTGGTCAAACACCGGATGCGGCTAAAGTGTTCCCGCCGGCTCAGCCGACGATGATCTCGGCGGCCTCCGCGGCCGGCTCCTCGACGGAGGCGTCTTCCAGAGCGGCCAGGAAGTGCTCCACGTCCAGAGCCGCGACGACGCCCGATCCGGCGGCGGTGGCGGCCTGACGGTACGTCGGGTCGATCACGTCGCCGGCGGCGAAGATTCCGGGTACCGATGTGTGCGACGAGCGGCCGTCGACCCAGATGGTGCCCTCCGGAGTGAGATCCAGCTTGCCGTGCACCAGATGGGTGCGCGGGTCGTTGCCGATCGCGACGAACACGCCCTGCAGGTCGAGTTCGCGAGTGGAGCCGTCGACGGTCGAGCGCAGACGCACACCCGTGGTCTCGAACTCACCGAGGATCTCCTCGACCTCGCTGTTCCAGATGAACTCGATCTTCTCGTTCGCGAACGCACGCTCCTGCATGATCTTGGAGGCGCGCAGGCTGTCCTTGCGGTGGATGACGTACACCTTCGAGGCGAAGCGCGTCAGGAAGGTCGCCTCCTCCATGGCCGAGTCGCCGCCGCCGACGACGGCGATCGTCTTCTCGCGGAAGAAGAACCCGTCGCACGTCGCGCACCAGGACACGCCGTGGCCGGAGAGCCGCTCCTCGCCCTCGATGCCGAGCTTGCGGTACGCGGACCCGGTGGCGTAGATGATGGTGGATGCTTCGTGCACGGCGCCCGAGCCGAGCGTGACCTTCTTCACAGGACCGGAGACGTCCAGCTCCACGACGTCGTCGTAGAGCACCTCGGTGCCGAACCTCTCGGCCTGCTCCTGCATCTTGACCATCAGGTCGGGGCCCTGGATGCCCTCGGGGAAGCCCGGGAAGTTCTCGACATCCGTCGTCTTCGTCAGCTCTCCGCCGACTTCGACGGAGCTCGCGACCATGAGCGGCTGCAGGTTGGCGCGCGCGGCGTAGATGGCGGCACTGAACCCGGCCGGGCCCGAACCGATGATGATGACCTGACGCATGAACTCTCCTCTGCCGGCAGACGGGAAACCGGATGCGATGAACCCGCCACGACTGCTTCAACCAATGGTAACCGGGTCGCATTCCCGCAGGCTGACCGCCTCGCTTCACCGCAGCGAACCGACCGGAATGCGGCGATGCCGACCGCTCCGTCGCTCCGATCCGGCGGGATCAGCGCGAGGGCAGGAACCGCGTGAGAAGCCCCCGTGCGGAGGAGAGCTCCGGCGCCCTGAGCACGATCAGCACGATCGCGTAGACCACCACGACGACCAGTCCGATCACTCCCGTACCCACCGCACCGAGCATCTTGTCGACGAACGCCGAGCCGGTCTGACCCGCAGCCCACCCGTCGCCAGCCCCCATCAGGACGAAGGCGCCCCACCCGGCGAAGCCGGCGGGAATGGCAGCGATTGCGAAGCGCAGCAGCGACATGAGGGTGCTGGGCAGTCCGAGTCCGCCCAGCCGGTTGCGCAGGATCCAGATGGCGATGACGGTCTGCACGATGCCGGCGATGGACTGTCCGAGGGCCACTGCTGCGGCGAGCTGGTCCAGCGGGGCGATGGCGGCGGCGAGCAGCGAGAACCCGATGATCAGCGCCACCTGCGCGAGGGTGAACAGGAAGGGTGTGCGGGTGTCGCCGTAGGCGTAGAACGTCCGCTGCACGATGAACAGCAGCGACAGCGGCACGAGTCCCACCAGATAGCAGATCAGCACCGGCGCAGCCTGCACCGCCTCCGCAGGGGTCGCCGTGAAGATGCGGGTCGCGGGGACGGACGCCACGGCGAGTGCGACGCCGGAACCGACCACGAACAGCACGACGAAGCGCATGCACCGCGCCACGTCGCCGCGCACTTCGTCATCGCGCTGCTCGGCGGCGTGCTCCGCGATCTGCGTGAAATACGGGGTGCCGATGGAGATCGCGAAGATCGAGTACGGCAGCATGAACACCAGCCAGGCCGCCATCATCAGCGCGGTTGACGGGTGCTCGCCGGACGCGGCCGTGACCACACGGGTCTGGATGAGCCCGGCGATCTGTCCGGCGATGACCATCAGGAAGGTCCAGCCGGCCAGGGAGCCGACCTGTCCCAGTCCCACGCCGCGCCAGCGGAAGTCCGGGCGCAGCTGCAGCCCGGTGTGCTTCCAGGCGAACAGCAGCAGGGCGGCCTGGAGCGCGATTCCGAGCGTGGCCGTGCCGCCGAGGACGGCGATCATCGAGGGGTCCCAGGCGCCCACCTGGTCGCGGTTGCCCCCGAACAGCGCGATGAACACGAGGAAGCCGATGATGGAGATGATGTTGTTCGCGACCGGGGTCCAGGTGTACGGCCCGAACACGCGCTTGGCGTTCAGCGTCTCGCCGATGAGCGCGTACAGGCCGTAGAAGAAGATCTGCGGCAGGCACCAGTACGCGAACGCGGTGCCCAGCGCCAGCTGATCGGGCGTGAACTTCTCGGCGTACAGCAGAATCAGCCAGGGCGCGAGCAGCATCGCCAGCACGGTGGCGCCGAGGAAGACCACGGTGCCGAGCGTGAACAGCTTGGAGATGTACGCGCGACCGCCGTCGCGATGCGCCGCCGACTTGACGATCTGCGGAATGATCACCGCAGTGAGGATGCCGGTCTGGATGATGGTGAAGACGTTGTTGGGGAGCTGGTTCGCGACGGCGAACGCGTCGGCCGGACGCCCGAAGCTGCCGATCGCCGCCACGAGCACGATCGTCCGCACGAGTCCGGTGAGGCGGGACACGAGGGTGCCTGCGCCGAGGACGGCGCTGGCTCTGCCGAGACTTGTCACTCATCCCCCTGGGGCGGTGTCGGGCGGGCGTCGGCATCCACGCCGGCGAGGGAACCCCTCGCCGCGGCCCGTCGCCGGCGACGCACGGTGCGGATGAGTCCGAAGACGAACAGCAGCGCGATCGCGGTGCCGAGGATGCCGATGCCGATGCCCTCCCAGTCGGCGCGCAGCGTGACATCCGCGGCCGTCGCCTGCCCGATGGGCACCTCGCTCGCACTGGTGAGCCGGAAGTCGACGCGCACCTCGCCGCTGGCCACGCGCGCCTCGATCGGTACATCCACGCGAGCGACGCTCGCGCCGATCACCTCGACCTCGGTCGTCGGCGCGATGTCGAGCCGGGGATCGGTCGGCTCACTGTGCAGCGTCACGTGGACGGTCCACGGCAGGTCGTTGCGCACCCACACCGGCAGCGGCGCCGCCGAGGTGATCAGCTGGACGGGCTTGGGCTGCTGGATGCTGACGGAGCGCAGGGTGGTCTGAACGCTCTCGGCCCGGGTGGATGCCGCAGCCGCGAACTCATCGTCGGTGAGGCCCACGCCGATCGTGCGCAGCATCCGGATCCGCTCGGGTGCGAGCAGCACGGCGGGCACGTCGAGGATCGAGGAGAAGGCCTGAAGTCGCTTCTCGTCGGCGAGCATGGCCGTCAGGCCTGCGGGACGGGTCGTGTCGGCGGCGCCGGTGATGGTGGCGGATGCCGCGGGCGCGGCTTCGAGAGCCGCCAGGTTCACCGTGGGCGTGGCGAACAGGCTGAGCAGGTCGCGCACGGCGACGGGGGAGCGGGTCTCCGACCGGTCGAGACCCACCAGGATCGTGGCGGACTTCTGTCCGGCGAAGAAGAGGTGTCCGGCGGCGCCTGCGAGCTCGCGGGCGATCGCGGGCGCGTCGGTGAGCTCGGCGGCCGCCGACAGCCGAGCAGAGGCGGCGGCGTCGGTGACCAGCACGTCATGCCCGTCGACGGTGCTGTGCGCAGTGGCGTCAGCGGACAGCGAGGTCGACGGCAGGATGGTGCTGGCGGCACCGCCGAGGTACGAGTCGAACGAACCGAGATCCTTCGCGGTCACGTCCGGACGGGGCCAGAGGACGTGGCTCTTCGCGCCGGAGACCGCTGACAGCGCTGCGGTGTCGGGGAGGACGGGTTCCGGGCTCTCCGTGGCGGTCGGGTCGGGCGTCGGGCTCGGTGTGCCCTGCGGGAAGTCATCGAGCTGCAGCAGCGGTGTCAGATCGAGCGGTCCGAGCAGGCCCGCCTGGCCGGCATGCGCCTGCGTGGCCGGGTCCGCGTCGCCGAACTGCAGCGTGAAGACGTCATTGGGCAGACGCTCCAGGCGCTGCAGCCATTCGACCGCGCTCTGCGGGGCGCGTGCTCCCAGCACCCGGATCGCGGCGGCGATCGCGGGGTCGACCGCGAGGATGGCCGAGGTGCCGGTGACGGCGTCGAGCTGACCGGTCAGTGCGCCGTCGGGTGCGGTGAGTGTCGTCAGCTCCTCAGCGGTGAGCAGGTCGCCCGCGGCGGGGGTGGCGGTGAGGGGGATGAGCACGCCGACAATGTGCGAACCGGGTGCCGCGACTACGAGCACGGTGGTCGCCGACAGATTCCAGACCGTGGCGTCGGCATCGTCGGTCGATGCGCCGGTCAGGCGCGCGCGCACCGGATAGACACCCGGCTTCAGGCTGCCGAGGCTCACGGCATCCGCGATCATGTCGACCGTGCCGCTGGTGTTCGCTGCGAGCTCCGGGGAGGGGGCCGTCGCGACGGAGTGGAAGTCCCCTGTGGCCGTGTCGTCGTCGAGCCAGGCGTCGAGCGCGTCCCCGTCGGGGAGGGGCGTGCTGTCGACCTCGAGGGACAGGGCTCCTGCGCTGAGCGAGTCATCGCTGTTGTTGGCGACGGTCACCGTGCTCACCAGCGGGCCGCCAGGGTCGATGGTCGCCTCGGTCGACACCATCAGCTCGACTCCGGCGGTCTCGGCTGCCGGATCGTCGGTTGCGGCGGATGCCCGGGAGGCGTTCGCGAAGGCGCCGCTGAGAGCGACCGAGCCGACGACGAGCACCGCGGCGAGTCGGCTCAGGAGCCTGGACGCGCGCGGGCGGGTGCCGTCGCCGGGGGAGATCGCAGTCATAGTTCAGGTCGGGGTGCCGAAGGATCGGCACGGTCGACGCCCCCGATTCTAGGTGCCGGGAGGCTGCGAACCCTGAAGGCGCGTAGAGTGACGGCCGTGCCGGATCGTGCCCAGCCCCTCCCTGACCTCGTGCTCGCGCAGGCGCTCGCCGCCGATCTGGACGCCGCGGACTTCCGTTCCGACCCGCTGCGACTGCTCTGGGGCGAGGAGCCGGACGATGCCTTGGCGCGCGGGCTGCGCGAACCGATCCTGCGCGCCATCGACGGGCAGAGCGGCGCTGCGGCGACACTGGGGCGCCTCTTCGTGCTCGGGATGCCGCAGCCGCGGGACGCCGTGCACAGGGCGCTTCCGCGGGTCGGCGTGGACGGACTTCTGACGCTGGGTCTGGCGACGCTCGAGAGTGGGGAGGGCGACACGGACGGCCCGGACGGCGTGGTGGTGCCGCAGGCCGTGATCCGCCCGCAGTCTTTCGTGGATGTCGACGGGGTCGGCGAGTGGTGGATCGCCAGCGACCTCGATGAAGTCGCCCTGGGATCATCGCTGCCCGCCGATCACGTCCTCGGTGTGGGAGGAGCCTCCCGCACCCTCGCCGAGCTCGTGATCCCCGCGCCGGTGGAGCGTGCGCTGGACCTCGGCACCGGGTGCGGTATCCAGGCGCTGCTGGTCTCCCGGCACGCGCAGGTCGTGATCGCCACCGACATCTCCGAGCGCGCCCTGGCGTATGCGGAGCTGAATGCCCAGCTGAACGGCGTCCGCAACGTCGAGTTCCGCGCGGGAAGCATGTTCGAGCCGGTGACCGGGGAGTCGTTCGATCTGATCGTGTCGAACCCGCCGTTCGTGATCACACCGCGCGCGACGGGGGTTCCGGAGTACGAGTACCGCGACGGCGGGCTGGTGGGTGACGCGCTCGTCGAGCGGTTCCTGCGGTTGGCCCCCGAACACCTGCGTCCCGGTGGCGTCGCCCAGTTGCTGGGCAACTGGGAGTCCCGCGAGGGGACCGGCGGGCTGGAGCGTGTGGGCACCTGGGTCGGCGAGGACCTCGACGTCTGGGTGGTGCAGCGCGAGGAGCTCTCGCCGCTGGCGTACGCCGAACTGTGGATCCGCGACGGCGGCATTCTGCCGCGGGATGCCGAATTCACCCGGCTGCTGACCGCGTGGCTCGATGATTTCGCCGCCCGAGGGGTGACGGCGATCGGCTTCGGGTACATCCTGCTGCGCCGGCCGGCCCGCGCCCAGGGAAACCGCACCGAGCATGTGTCGTCACCCCGGGAGGATCAGGCTCCGCGACGGCTGCGCCGGTTCGAGACCGTGACGCAGCCGGTGTCGAATCTCGGCCGTGCGCTGGGCGCCGGCCTGGCCGCCCACGACGTGCTCGCCGCCGGCATCCCGGACCGACTGGTCATCGCCGCCGATGTGACGGAGGCCCGCCACCACCTGCCGGGCAACGGGGACCCGAGCGTGATCGAGCTGCGTCAGGGCGGCGGCTTCGCACGCACGATCGGCGTCGATTCGGCCCTCGCCGGATTCGTGGGCGCCTGCGACGGCGAGCTGTCGGTCTCGCAGATAGTCAGCGCGCTGGCCGACCTGTTCGAGGTGCCGGTCGCCGACCTCTGGGCGGATCTGGAACCTCGCATCAGCGACCTCATGCTCGACGGATTCCTGCTGCCGGCCGACGACGCGGAATAGATCCCCAATTCATTCGCTTGGATACAACATGAAGGCATTCGGGTTCCTCTCCTTCGGGCACTACGCAGATGTGCCCGGCTCCGTCACGCGTACCGCCGGCGACATGCTGCGTCAGAGCATCGAGATCGCCGAGGGCGCCGACGAGATCGGCGTGAACGGTGCCTACATGCGCGTGCATCACTGGGCCCGGCAGGCGGCGTCTCCGATCCCTCTGCTGACGGCCATGGCCGCCCGCACGAAGCGCATCGAGGTCGGTACCGGCGTGGTCGACATGCGGTACGAGAACCCGTTCCAGTTCGCCGAGGAGGCCGCGGCTCTGGACTACATCGCCGACGGCCGCCTGGCCCTGGGCGTCAGCCGCGGGTCACCCGAGACCGCCCTGCGCGGTTACGAGACGTTCGGTTACGTCGACGGCGAGGACACCGAGCGCGGCAGCGTGATGGCCCGCGAGAAGTTCGACCTGTTCCTGCGCCTCATCGATGGTGAGCGCATCGCGCCCGGCGACCCGCGCATGGTCGGTGCGGGTCAGTACCTGGCCATCGAGCCGCAGTCGCCCACCCTGCGCGACCACATCTGGTGGGGGGCCGGCTCCCGCGCGACGGCCGAGGATACCGGCCGCAAGGGCCTGAACCTGATGAGTTCGACCCTGCTCACCGAGGCCACCGGCCAGCCGTTCCACGAGCTGCAGCGCGAGCAGATCGACCTGTTCCGCGCGGCCTACAAGGAAGCCGGGCACACCGGCAGCCCGCGCGTCTCCGTCAGCCGCAGCGTGTTCCCGCTCGTCAGCGCCAAGGACCGCGCCTACTTCGGTATGCGCTCGTCCGAGAACGGTGACCAGATCGGCATCATCGACGGCTACCGGTCGACCTTCGGCAAGACCTATGCCGCCGAGCCGGATGTGCTCATCGAGCAGCTGCTCGCCGACGAGGCCGTCATGGCCGCGGACACCCTGATGCTCACCATCCCGAACCAGCTCGGACCGGAGTACAACCTGCACGTGCTGCAGGCGTTCGCCGAGCACGTCGCCCCCGCACTGGGGTGGAAGCCCAACACCGAAGGGCCCGTCCAGGGCGACTCGGTCTGATGCGCCCCGACCGGTCGTTCCGCGAGAGACCACATTCCGCATGAGACACCACCTGTCAGCTGATGTCTCGTGCAGAATGTGGTTTCTCGTCAACGAATGAGGGCCATGATCAGGCTGATCACACTCGGCGCAACACTCGCGCTCGCGCTCACTTCGACGGCCTGTGCGACCGGAGCGCTGGACGCGCCTTCGTCCGAGCAGGCCGTCCACCTGCCACCCACGATCGGGGTCTTCGACTACCAGCTCGGCGGTGCTTCCGACGAGCTGGAGGCCGTTGCCGGGCCGATCGACGTCGTCGTGCGGGATGCCACTGCACGGCCCCTCGCCGGTGCGTACAGCATCTGCTACGTCAACGGGTTCCAGACGCAGCCGGGCGACGCGGATGCCTGGCTCGCGCACGAGGACCTGCTGCTGCACGACGCCGCGGGAGAACTCGTCACCGACCCCGAATGGCCGGACGAGTACGTGCTCGAGCCCAGCACACCCGCTCAGCGCGACGGCATCCTCCGTCACATCGGCCCCGTCATCGACGGCTGCGCCGAGAGGGGCTTCGATGCGGTCGAGATCGACAATCTCGACACCTGGACGCGTTTCGACGGGATCGATGAGGCAGGTGCGCACGCGCTCGCCGCCGCCTATGTCGACCGCGCGCACGGCGCCGGCATGGCGATCGCGCAGAAGAACGCAGCCGAGATCACCGCGTTGGCGCACAACGAACTCGGCTTCGACTTCGCCGTCACCGAAGAGTGCGGCGCGTGGGGCGAATGCGCCGCGTACACCGACGTGTACGGCGGCCGTGTGCTCCAGATCGAGTACCCGGACGCATTGGCCGAGAAGAACATGACCTTCGCCGACGTGTGCGCCCAGCCGGATCGCGCCCCGCTCACCATCCTGCGCGACCTCGCGCTCGCCGCCCCGGGGGTCGCCGGTCACCTGTACGCGTCCTGCTGACGCCGACACGAGTCGGCAGCGACGAGGGGATACGGTGAGGGCGCCGTCCGGAGCAGACCGGACGGCGCCCTCGTCGAACCGGCTACTCGCTGTCGCTGCGCGCGCGCCGACGGGCGACCAGGAGCACAGAACCCAGTGCCAGCAGTACGGCCGCGGTGATCACGTAGGGGATGCTGTCCGCACCGGTCGTGGCGAGCGAGCCCGCGTCGGGTCCCGAACCCGAGCCAGAACCCGCGCCTGCGCCCGCATCCGGGTCGGTCGTGCCGGGCTCTCCGCCGTCGTCTCCGTCGCCGGGGACCACAGCGGCCGCGGTGACCGTCAGCGCCGAGGCGACCTCGGAGCCGTCCGCACGGATCACGGCGAGCGTGTGCCGGCCGGCATCCGTCGCCGCGGGGATCGCGACCGTCGTGCGGAACGCGCCGTCGGCATCCGCCGTCACCGCTCCCACGCGCACGGGATCCGAGCGCAGCTCGAAGACGAGCTCCTCGCCGGCCGTGAACCCGGTGCCCGACACCTCGAGCGAGGCTCCCGCCTGCACGGAGGAGGCGGTGAGCTCGACCGCCGCCGGCACGTGCGGCGCGGGCGGAGTCATGCCCGCCTCGGTGACCCACTTCTCGCCGTCGTCGTACTTCGTGACGGTGAACTCGTCGTACACGTCGCCGACGTTCTTGTCGGTGCTCGCGCCCGGTACCTTCTCGGCGAGGTACGAGCGGTAGACCAGCTGATCCTTGGTGACGTCGATGACCTGGTAGGTGGTGACGCGTTCGCCGCGGATCACCTGGGTGGCGCCGTTGTTGGTCCACACGTTCCTCGCGTCGGTCTCGAGGTCGTAGTGCTTCGCGCCCGAGTTCGACACCATGTACACCGGTCCGGTGGTCAGTCCGGGCGTCTCGGTGGCCGAGGTGTTCTTGAAGCCGCGAGCATAGGTGTGGTCGTGGCCCATCATGACCAGGTCGATGTCGTTGCGCTCGAACACCGGCACCCACTCGTCGCGCAGGATCGGCTCGTCGCGCCCCGCCGAGGTGGAGTAGACCGGCTGGTGGAAGGTGACCACGTTCCACTTCGACGGGCTGCTGCTGAGGATGCCGTCGAGCCAGGCCGCCTGGAAGCGCGTCCACAGCCGCGCGACGTCGTTCTGCGGGCAGTCGTCGCCGGTGCAGGCGGGCAGGCTGCTCGGGGTGAGGAAGGTGGTGTCGCGGGTGGCGTTCAAGGTGATGAAGCGCACGTTCTGGTAATCGGTGTAGTACGCCGTCTCCTTCGCGAACTCGCTCCAGTGCTCGAAGTACGCCTGGTACTGGCGCGCGACCGGCGAGTCGCCCTGGGCCAGGTTCGCGAGCTCGCCGACCGAGCCGACCGCGGGATTGTTGTGCGGATACTCGAAGTTCGCCTTCCAGGCGGTGAGCATCTTGTCGCCGCTGTACTCGTGGTTGCCGGGTGCCGCCATGACGTTGGTGGTCGCGGCGGAGCGGCTCATGCCGGTGAACCAGTTGCGCCACTCGGTCTCGTTGGAGCCGGTGTTGATGAGGTCACCGGCGTGCACGGAGCCGATGGAGCGCGGGGCGTTCGCCTCGGCCTGCGTGACGACCGACGGCCAGGTGCTGTCCAGGCCGATCTGCGCATCGCCGTAGTAGACGAACTGGAAGTCGGTGGCGGCGGGGTCGGCGGTGCGGAACTCGTTCCACTCGCTCCAGCCGCCCTCGAACCCGACCCGGTAGCGGTAGGCGGTGGCGGGGACGAGCCCGCCGACCGTGGCCGAGAAGTGCTGCAGCGGGTTTCCGTTGACGACGCCCGCGGAGTACCCGTCGACAGTGCGCACATCGCCGCCGGCGACCGGCGCGATCTGCACCGAGCCGGTCACGTGCGAGGCATCGCCCGCCAGCCAGGAGAACGACTGCGAGGTCTCGGGGGTGGTGGTCGGCGTCAGGATCACGCGGCTCGGCGGTGCGGAGACCGGTTCGGCGTTCACGGAGACGAGTGAGAGCTCCGACAGGTCGAAGTAGATGTCGGAGCTGGACTCCCGGTCCTGATGCAGGGCGACGGCGACGGTGTTCTCGCCGTCGTGCAGCAGGTCACCGGTGGCCGTGAAGGTGCTCGTGAGCGGATCGCCGTTGCTGTCGCCGGCGTACTCCAGGTTCGTGGTCCCCGTGACACGGCCGTCGGCGTAGCCGGCGACCTGGGTGCCGTTGATCCAGACGACCAGCGCGTCGTCATAGGTGACGGTGCCGGCGAGCGAGGCGACCTGATCGGCCACGCCGTCCTCGAGGGTGAACTCCGTGCGGAAGAAGTAGGTCGGGATGGCGGTCGAGGTGTCGCCGATGTAGTGCGTCAGCAGCGTGCGCGGCTGGTGCGGCCCGACCTTGTCGAGCGTTCCGCGCTTCGCTCCGAACGAGCCCGGCGCGCTCTTCCACGCGCTGTCGTCGTACGCGGCAGCGGTCCACGCCCGCACGTCGCTGTCTCCGCGTGCGGGATCGGTGTTGTCGTCGAGGTAGCGCCAGGTGCTGTCGGAGGTGAGTACCGGTGCGGTGGGCACCTCGGGCTCGGGGGCGGCGGATGCGGCGGCCGGGGCGAGCAGGACGCCGCCCAGCAGCGCGACGAGCACGGTGGCGGTCACCGTGCCGCGCGGCCGTGCCTGGGGTCGAGAATGCATGTCGATCCTTCGTTGGGTGGTGGGGGAACTGCGTCGGCGGACGCACGCGCACCACCCAATCGACCTCAGGTGTCCTGCGGATGTCGTGCGCGCGACCCCTCGGTGAACGTCAGCCGCGCAGTGTCCCGCAGCACGCCATCCGGATCCGGACGGGCGGAGACCAGGCGCACGATCGGACCGAGCGCGGTGCGCACGCTCAGCATCCGCATCACCGTCTCGCGCAGCCAGGCGATGACCGGGCCGCGGCGGAACATGATCCTCGCCAGGGCCCGCGAGTTGGTCTGCGCCGCCTCGACCCGCGGCCGTTCCACCCGCTCCCAGGCCTTCAGCACCGTCGGCAGCGAGCCGCGGTCGGCATGCCGCAGCATCCGCGCCAGCATCCAGGCCGACTCGATCGCCATCCCGGCGCCGATGCCCGCCGTCGGCAGGAAGCCGGCGGCCGCGTCGCCGAGCAGGATGCCGCGTGGCAGCACCCAGCCGGGCACCCGCGCGTCGTCGAGCCGCCACAGGTACGGATCCGGATCCTCCTCGACCGCCGTGAGGGATGCCTCCAGGCGGGATCCCAGTTCGTCGACACGACGGCGGACGGATGCCGCGAAAGCGGCCGGTCCCACGCGCAGCTCGGCGTCCGGCCCGCCGAGGAACACGCCCAGCCGGCCCCTCACCGGATAGACGCCCAGGAGGAACCCGTCGCCCCAGAGCTCCTCACCCAGATCCGGATCGCCGAGGTCCTCTGCCCACGCGACCCACCCCGACCAGCCGGTCTCGACGACCTCCGGATCGCCGGCGCCGAGCACGGACCGCATGCGGGATCGGATGCCGTCGGCGCCGACGATCAGGTCGAACGCCGCCTCACCCGCAGGGGCTCCGTCGCGGTCGAGGAACCGTGCGACGCCCTCGGACACGTCGTCCACGGTGGTCCCGAAGGCCACCGGACACCCGCCGGTGCTGAGCACCTCGATCAGCTCGCCGCGCGAGATGCCGGTGTAATCGCCGTAGACGCTGAGCAGCGCGCTCATCGAATCGGTGCGCAGCGTCCGGCCGCGGTGCGAGCGGAACGAGTACCGCGCCATGGGCGTGCCGGATGCGCGGTACTGCTCCTGCACGCCGAGGTCGACGAACGCCTGATCGACCAGGGGCATCAGCGCGAGCATGTAGCCGGGGTGCTCCCTCGTCGGCATCCGATCGACGAGTACGGGGTGCAGGCCTTCACGGCGCAGCAGCTGTGCGAGCGTGAGTCCTGCGATCCCGGCGCCGACGACGAGCACACGCAGCCGGTCGCCGACCTGGGCCTCGAGCTGAGCGGAGAGCGGGGTGTCCGTGAGCATGATCCTCCTCTGGACCAGGTGGTCCAGATCGACTGTACGCCGGTTGGACCGCATGGTCCAGTAGGCTCTCTCCATGACCCAGCTGACCGGTGCGCACCGCGATGCGCTCATCGGGGCCACGGTCGCGGAGTTCGCGTCGGCAGGCTACGAGGGCGCGTCGCTCAATCGCATCATCCGTGCCGCGGGCATCAGCAAGAGCTCGTTCTATCACGCGGTCGCCTCCAAGGCCGAGCTGTTGGACGCGGTCGTGGAATCCCTCATCCGCGATGTGCGCGCGCGCTGGACCCCGCCCTCACCGGCCGACTTCCGGCACGGCCGCTTCTGGGCGATGGTCGACGCCGTGCTGGTCGACCTCGCAGCGCTCGCCGCGGACGACAGGGCGCTCGGCCTGCTGGGCCGGATCTTCTACCTCCCGACGACAGGAGCGGCCGACGCGCGCAGCGCTCTGCTCGGCACGGTGCGCACCTGGCTCGACGAGGTGCTGCGGGTGGGTGCGGCGAGCGGTGCGGTCCGCACCGACGTCCCGGTCGACGCGCTCGCCGCAGCGGCGTTCGGGATGCTGCGCGGCCTGGACGAGTGGGCGCTGACCGATCCGGCATCCCCCGATGCCGCGTCCGCGGCAGCCGCACCCGGCATCCTGCTGCGCGCGATGCTGCAGCCGGGACCCGTCGCGAACCCGTCCCGTCCACCCCGGTAACCTGGAACCCATGCTCAATATGGCCGAGGGTCTGTCCCGACTCGGCGCGCTCGCCGCGAATCCCGTCGTCGCCACCCTCGCCGACGCCTTCGCCGCAGCGGGCTTCGAGCTCGCCGTCGTCGGCGGTCCGGTGCGCGACGCCATCCTCGGCCGCTCCACCCACGACCTCGACTTCACCACGAACGCCCGCCCCGACGACATCCTGCGCATCGTCGAGCCCATCTCCAGCACGCACTGGGACGTGGGGCGCGCCTTCGGCACGATCGGCGCACGCGTGCAGGGGGAGCAGGTCGAGATCACCACGTACCGCGCCGACAGCTACGACGGTGTCACCCGCAAGCCCACCGTGGAGTTCGGCGATCGCATCGACGGTGACCTGCTGCGCCGCGACTTCACGGTGAACGCGATGGCGCTGCAGGTGCCCGCCGTGAAGCTGATCGACCCGACCGGCGGCGTCGAGGATCTGGTGTCGGGCATCCTGCGCACCCCCATCGACCCGCTCGTCAGCTTCGGCGACGACCCGCTGCGGATGCTGCGCGCCGCGCGCTTCAGCGCCCAGCTCGACTTCGCCGTCGACTCCGACACCCTCGGCGCCATCGAGCAGCTGCGCGAGACGCTCGAGATTGTCAGCCCCGAGCGCGTGCAGAGCGAACTGGTCCGGCTGATGCAGACCGATGATCCCGTACGCGGCATCCGCGTGCTGGTCGACACCGAGCTCATCGGGGAGTTCCTGCCCGAGGTCGGCGCGCTGCGCCTCGAGGTCGACGAGCACCATCATCACAAGGACGTCTACGAGCACTCGCTCACCGTGCTGCGGCAGGCCATCGAGCTCGAGCAGGCGCGCAACCCCGGCGCCGCGCCGGACGTTCCGCTGCGGCTGGCCGCGCTGCTGCACGACATCGGCAAGCCGCGCACGCGCAAGCTCGAGCCGGGTGGCGGCGTCACCTTCCATCACCACGACGTCGTCGGCGCCCGACTGGCCCGCAAGCGCCTGCAGGCGCTGCGGTTCGACGGCGCGACCATAGATGCCGTCACGACCCTCATCGAACTGCACCTGCGCTTCTTCGGCTACGCCGAGGGAGCCTGGACCGACAGCGCGGTGCGCCGGTACGTACGCGACGCGGGCGACCTGGTCGAGCGCCTGCACATCCTCGTGCGGGCCGACGTCACGACCCGCAACAGGCGCAAGGCCGCGCGCCTGGCATCCGCCTACGACGACATCGAGCGCCGCATCGCCGAGCTGCGCGAGCAGGAGCAGCTGGACAGCATCCGTCCCGAACTCGACGGCAACCGGATCCAGCAGGTCCTCGGCATCCGACCCGGCCGTGAGGTCGGCGAGGCGTACCGCTTCCTGCTCGAGGTGCGGCTCGATGAGGGCGTCATCGGGGCCGAGGCGGCGGAGCAGCGCCTGCGGGACTGGTGGGCGGCGCGGGCTCCGTGAGGTGGGCGCGCGTGTGTCGGTCTCGTCACGATCCTGACCGATCGGTTGGGTCATTTCATGCGGGTGACTAGATTGAACCCCGACCGCGCGGATGATCCGCGCGGTGTACTCGAACCATGACAGGGCAGGTTATGTCAATGAACATCCCCAGGGGCCGACTCGGCCTCGCCATCGGCGCCATCGGCATCTCGGCGCTCGTCCTCTCCGGCTGCGCGACCAGCACCGGCGACACGGGCGACGACAAGGGAGATGCCCAGGGCGGCGACATCATCGTCGGCACCACCGACAAGATCGTCTCGCTCGACCCGGCGGGCTCGTACGACAACGGCTCGTTCGCGGTGATGAACCAGATCTATCCGTTCCTGATGAACAGCAAGTACGGCACCGCCGAGGTCACGCCCGACATCGCCGAGTCGGCCGAGTTCACCTCGCCGACCGAGTACACCGTCAAGCTCAAGTCCGGCCTGACCTTCGCCAACGGCAACGAGCTCACCTCCAGCGACGTGAAGTTTTCGTTCGATCGCATGGTGAAGATCGCCGACCCGAACGGACCGTCCTCGCTGCTGGGCAACCTGGCCTCGGTCGAGGCGCCCGACGACACCACCGTCGTGTTCACCCTCAAGAACGGCAACGACCAGATCTGGCCGCTGATCCTCTCCAGCCCGGCCGGCCCCATCATCGACGAGGACGTCTTCTCGCCCGATGCGGTCACCGCCGATGACGTCATCGTCGATGGCGATGCATTCGCCGGCCAGTACACGATCGACTCGTACAAGGTGAACGAGCTGGTCTCGTACAAGCCGAACCCCGACTACAAGGGAGTGCTCGGCGCCGCCGAGAACAGCGCCGTGCAGACGAAGTACTACGCGGACGCCTCCAACCTGAAGCTCGCGATCGGCAACGGCGACATCGACGTGGCGTTCCGCAGCCTCTCGGCCACCGACGTCGCCGACCTCTCCACGAACGACGAGGTGCAGGTCATCGACGGTCCCGGTGGAGAGATCCGCTACATCGTCTTCAACTTCAACACCATGCCGTTCGGCGCGACCACTGACGAGGCCGACCCGGCCAAGGCACTGGCCGTTCGTCAGGCGATGGCCGACCTGATCGATCGCGACGCGGTCGCGAAGGACGTCTACAAGGACACCTTCGCCCCGCTGTACTCCTTCGTCCCCGAGGGCATGCCCGGCGCCACCACGCCGCTGAAAGACATGTACGGCGACGGCAACGGCGGACCGGACGTCGACAAGGCGACCAAGACGCTGGCGGATGCCGGTGTCACCACGCCGGTCACGGTGAACCTGCAGTACAACGGCGACCACTACGGCCCCTCCTCGGGCGACGAGTACGCCGCGTACAAGACGCAGCTCGAGAAGGGCGGCCTGTTCACGGTCAACCTCCAGCAGACCGAGTGGGTGCAGTACTCCAAGGACCGCAGCGCCGACGTGTACCCCGTGTACCAGCTCGGCTGGTTCCCGGACTACTCGGATGCCGACAACTACCTGTCGCCGTTCTTCCTCAAGGAGAACTTCCTCGCGAACCACTACGACAACCCCGCCGTCAACGACGCGATCGTCGCAGAACAGACCGAGACCGACTCGGACAAGCGCCTGGAGCAGATCGGCCAGATCCAGGAGATGGTCGCCAAGGACCTCTCCACGCTGCCGATCCTGCAGGGCAAGCAGGTCGCGGTCGTCGGCAAGGACGTCAAGGGCACCACGCTCGACGCCTCGTTCAAGTTCCGCTACGCACCGCTGAGCAAGTAACGCGTTCCACGTCCCGGGGGTGCTGCCTCACCGCAGCACCCCCGAGGCGTGCTCGCCCGACGAACGCAAGAAGAGGTACCCGAATGGCCGTCGACATCGGCGAGGCTCTCGTCCCCGTCCAACCCCGCAGCCGCTCCAACGGCGGAGGACTGTGGCGCTACATCCTGATCAGGCTCCTCCTGATCATCCCCACCGTGCTCATCCTGGTGAGCACCGTCTTCTTCCTGATGAGGATCACCGGGGATCCCATCACCGCAGCTCTGGGCGGCCGCCTGCCCGCCGACCAGCTGCAGGAGCGCATCCACGCCGCCGGCTACGACCGCCCGCTGTGGCAGCAATATCTGGAATACCTGGGTGCCGTCGTCCGGGGTGACTTCGGTGTGACCATCACCGACCGCCGACCCGTTGTCGAGATCCTGCTGCAGTACGGTTCGGCCACCCTGGAACTCGCGATCTACGCGCTGCTGGTCGCGCTGCTGGTCAGCATCCCGCTCGGGCTGGTGGCCGCGTACCGTCGCGACCGCTGGCAGGACGCCGTGCTGCGCGTGATGGCGATCCTCGCCTACGCGACGCCGATCTTCTTCGCCGGACTGCTGCTCAAGCTCATCTTCGCCGTGTGGCTCGGCTGGCTGCCCGTCTCCGGGCGCGGCAACACGCGCACCGAACTGCTGATGGCCGGACTCGACACCCCGACCGGCATCTACCTGCTCGATGCGATCCGCCTGGGCAACAGCGCGGCCATCGCCGACGTGCTCCAGCACGCGATCCTCCCGGCGATCGCACTCGGGCTGCTCACCGCCGGCGTGTTCCTACGGCTGATCCGCACCAACGTGATCGGCACGCTCGGTCAGCAGTTCGTCACCTCCGGCCGCTCCCGCGGTGTCAGCGAGTTCCGTCTCGTCACCAAGCACGCCTACCGGCCGGCTCTCATCCCCATCATCACCGTGATGGGCTTGCAGATCGCCATGCTGCTCGCGGGCGCCGTGCTCACCGAGACCACGTTCGAATGGAAGGGGATCGGCTTCATGCTCGCCGAGTACCTGAAGTCGCGCGACTTCGTGGCTGTTCAGGGAATCGTCGTGATGATCGCCGTGGTCGTCGCGGTGACCAACTTCATCGTCGACATCGTCGCGGCGTTCATCGACCCGAGGGTGAGGTACTGACATGAGGAGAGTCCGTGAGCCTGTCGGAGGGCACGACTCCCACGACGAGATGCCGACCCTGCAGACGTCGGCGCTCGCCGCCGTTCCGCCGCGCAAGAAGCACTGGAGCGAGAAGGTGCCCGTGCTCTCGCAGCTGCGGCAGAGCGTCGGTCTGCAGCGGGGGATGCTGGTCACCGGTCTGGTCATCACGGGGCTGTTCATCGTCATCGCGGTGCTCGCCCCGTTGATCGCTCCGTACTCCTGGGCGCAGCAGCAGACCGCCGACGACATCTCGTTCGGCACGCAGCAGGCGCCGAACGGCCTGAATCCGCTGGGCACCACCGTCTCCGGCTTCGACGTGCTCTCCCGGGTGCTCTGGGGCGCCCAGACGGCACTGCTCGTGATCCTCGCGGCCATCGCGTGCTCGATCTTCATCGGCATCGCTCTGGGACTGATCTCGGGCTACTTCGGCGGATGGCTCGATCGCATTCTGGTCGTCGTCGCCGACGCGATCTACGCCTTCCCGTCGCTGCTGCTGGCGATCGTGATGTCGATCGTCATCAGCCGAGGACAGTCCACCCTCGTCGGCGGCATCATGGCGACCGCCATAGCGATCACCGTGGTGTTCGTTCCGCAGTACTTCCGCGTGATCCGCTCCGAGGTCGTGCGGGTGCGGGCCGAGCCGTTCGTCGACTCCGCCAAGGTGATCGGCGTGCCGACCTCCCGCATCCTGCTGCGCCATGTGCTGCGCAACTCCACACGGTCGCTGCCGGTGATCATCACGCTGAACGCATCCGAGGCGCTGCTGACGCTCGCAGGACTCGGATTCCTCGGCTTCGGCATCGAGGCGACCGCCGCAGCCGAGTGGGGCTACGACCTGAACCGTGCGATGCAGGACGTGACCAGCGGCATCTGGTGGACCAGCGTGTTCCCCGGTGTCGCGATCGTGCTGGTCGTGCTGGGCGTCACCCTGGTCGGTGAGAGCCTGAACGATCTGAGCGACCCGCGACTGCGCATGCGTCGCCGCGCCGGCTCGAAGAAGAGCGCTCGCACCACGAGCGAAGGAGCGCAGTCGTGAGCGGTACCGGACGGATGGATGTGGATGTGGCGGAGATCCGCGACCTGCGGGTCGTGTTCGCCACCGACGATGAGCCCGTCGAGGCCGTCAAGGGGATCTCGCTGACCGCGCACGCCGGTGAGGTGCTCGCGATCGTCGGGGAGTCCGGCTCGGGCAAGACGGTCACGGCGAACACGCTGCTCGGGCTGCTGCCCGAGACGGCGACCACCTCGGGTGCTGTGATCATCCGCGGTCGTGACGGCGGCGAGACCGACATCGTGCATGCGTCGCACAACCGCATGCGGCAACTGCGCGGACGCGATGCCGCGATGGTGTTCCAGGAGCCGTCCACCGCGCTGAACCCGGTGTACACGGTGGGATGGCAGATCGCCGAAGGGCTTCGCGCGCACACCCGGATCTCGAAGAAGGATGCCAGGGTGCGCGCCATCGACATGATGCGACGGGTCGGCATCCCCGACCCCGAACGACGCGTCGACGACTATCCGCACCAGTTCTCCGGAGGTCAGAAGCAGCGCATCGTCATCGCGATGGCGCTCGTGCTCGATGCCGGGCTGATCATCGCCGACGAGCCGACGACTGCGCTCGACGTGACCGTGCAGGCAGAGATCCTCGAACTGCTGCGCACCTGTCGTGACGAGTTCGGCGCGACGATCGTGCTCATCACCCACAACATGGGCGTGGTGGCCGATCTCGCCGACCGCGTCGTCGTGATGTACCAGGGCGACATCGTCGAGCAGGCTCCGGTGACCGAGCTGTTCGCGCACCCGCGCGAGGAGTACACCCGCAAGCTGCTCGCGGCGGTGCCGCACGTGGGGCGGGGCAAGTCGTCCCTGGCTCCGGCGGCTGCCGCCGCCGTCACCGCGGTCGGTGAATCCCACGCCGCCGCGGCCGTCCCCGAGGGGAGCCTGATCGTCGCGTCCCGCGCCGAGATCGGCTACCCGGGGCGCTTCGGGCGCAACGCGGTGGTGGCCGTGAAGGGCATCGACTTCCACGTCGGCCCCGGTGAGGTCGTCGGTCTCGTCGGCGAGTCCGGTTCCGGAAAGACCACGATCGGCCGGGCCGTCGTGGGGCTGACCACGGTGCTGAGCGGCTCGCTCACGGTGCTGGGTCAGGAGATGCGCGGCGTCAAGAGCCGCACACTCACCCCTCTGCGCCCGCAGATCGGATTCGTCTTCCAGGATCCGGCGACGAGCTTCAACCCGCTGCTCACGATCGCGGAGTGCATCGCCGAACCGCTGATCGTGCACGGGCGGGCGTCGGGCCTGCAGGGCGCGCGACCCCGCGTGGACGAACTGCTGGATGCGGTGCGGCTGCCCAGGAACTTCGGGGAGCGCTATCCGCACGAGCTGTCCGGCGGGCAGCGTCAGCGCGCGTCGCTCGCCCGTGCGCTCGCGCTGGATCCGAAACTCCTGATCGCCGACGAGCCGACCAGCGCTCTGGACGTCTCGGTGCAGGCGACGGTGCTGGAGCTGTTCGTGCAGCTGCAGGCCGAGCTGGGTTTCGCATCGCTGTTCATCAGTCACGATCTGGCCGTGATCGACGCGGTGTCCGATCGGATCATCGTGCTTCAGCAGGGCCGCATCATGGAGCAGGGCACGGCGGCGCAGGTGCTCGGCGACCCGCGCGACCAGTACACCCGCGAGCTGCTGACCGCCCTGCCGGTGCCCGACCCCGTGGCCCAGGCCCAGCGCCGTGCCCAGTGGCAGGCGGTGCGCCGGAGCTGACGGGGACCTCGGCAACCCGAGGTTCCGGCCGCCGGCCGACGATGATCGCCGGCCGGCGCGCTCATTCCTGTGTTCGCGGGTCGGGTCGGCGATCGTGGGACATCATCATCAGTCCCGTGCGCCGCGCGAATGCCACGGCCTCCTGCCGATTCTTGACCTCGAGCTTGCGGTAGACGGAGCGCAGCTGGGACTTGAGGGTGTTCGTCGACACCGAGAGCGCGTGGGCGATCTCCGGGAGTGTGAGATCGCTCGCGAGCGCGGCGAGTACGTGCTGCTCGCGTCTGGACAGGGCGACGATGATCTCCGGTTCCGGGTATCTCGGCGACCGATCCGGAACCTGATCGAGCAGAGCCGGCCGGTGCGAGGCCAGCGCGATGAGATCACTCCGCGTCATGGATGCGAAAGGCAGCCGGACTCCGACCTGCTCGGCGATGTCGGCCGCCTGGTCGAAGCGGTTCTGCGCCTCCGTGCGATCGCCTGCACGGAGGTTCGATGACGCCGAGATCAGCAGCAGGTCGATGCGGTCGCGCCACGGCAGGGAGGCGCTGTGGGCATACCGATCGGCGATCGCCGCGGCCTGGTCCCAGCTTCCCGTGAGCAGCAGCGACCTGCTCTTGGGCACCTGGAGGCGCCTCGAGCGGCGCAACCGCCCGGATGTCAGCAGCGCCAGCGCCTCCGAACCGTGTCCCGAAGCCAGCAGCAGCTCGGCCTCCAGCGCAACGAGCAGGAGGACCATGGCGTCGCCGATCGGAGCCTTGAAGCGCTTCTCCGCACGGCCCTCGCGGAGAGTCAGCAGCGCGGATTCCGGGCCACGCCGCTGCCAGTCGATGTGAGCACGCGCCTCGAGGACGAAGGGCCAGTACTCCATGGCGGGCCAGTGCGGATCGGTGCGCCGCAGCGCGCTGTCCGCGGCCTCGGGGTCGAATCGTTCCAATGCGGTCCACGCCTCGGCGATGTGCATGCTCACCGCGAAGAAGCTCTCCTCGAACCCCGGCGGTGTGCCCAGTTCGGCGACCGTCTGCAGCACGGCGCTCGCGCGGGCCCGGTCGCCGCGGCGAGCATGGGCGAAGGCGGTGAGTCCTTGCAGGTTGGACTGCTGGAACCACGACATCGGATGCTGCTCGCGCACCGTGTCCAGTGCCAGCTGCTCGGCGGCATCCAGTCGATCCATGAAGCTGAGCGTGATCACCGTCTGCGTGCGGAAGAGCAGCATGGCGGGATCGAGCTGTCCCTCAGGATCATCGACCGCCTCGAGCATCCGCATGAATCGCCGGAGCGCGACGGAGACCAGCTCGAATCGGCCCGCCAGGCGCAGCGCGATCGTCAGGATGCCCTGCACCCAGACCTGGTCCGGCGTAGGCGCCCGTCTACTGGCGCCGCGCTGATGCTCGAATGCCGCCACCGCCGCGAGCAGCATCCGCACCGCCTTGGTATGACGGCCGGCGCTGTAATGCGCGATGCCGCTCATCAGCATGAGCAGTGGTTCCTGTCTGAGAACCGCGCGGGGGATGCCATCGAGCGCGTCCGGGTGCAACCGCAGCAGCACGATCACGTCGAACATGTCCGATCGCACGCATCGTCCGGCCAGCGCCCATTCTCCCGCGCGGATCGCGGCTTCGAACGCCGAGGCGGACTCCCCCCGGGTGGCGTGCCAGAGGGCGAGCCGTCTGAAGGCCTCCCGGGTGCGATCGTCGTCGAGCTGATCGCGGAGAGCGAGACGAAGCGCCGGGTGCAGCTGGTACTCGGGTGGGTCGGAGTCGAGTCGCCACGTTCCCATGCCGCGCACCTCCAGCTCGCGCAGCAGTGGATGAGGGTCCAGGTCGACGCCGAGCGCCGTGGCCTGCTCCAGATTGAACGTTTCACGTATCGACGTGGCGGCGAGCTGATCCAGTCCCTCGAGGTCGCTCAGCGAGTGCAGCAGCCGCGTGCTGACATAACCGGGGTCGAATGTCGACGGCTGGGATGCCGGCACGCCGAGGACGGCGGGCTTCCCGTTCGTCGGGGCCGACGCCCCCTTGAGGTGCCGCTCCAGCACGGCACGGATCCCGAACGGCCAACCGTCCAATTGCGCACCGAGCTGCTGCAGCTCTCGCTGGGATGCGGTGACGCCCAGCCGTGCCGACAGCTGCCGGACCTCCTGATCGCTGAAGCGCAGCGCGGCCGCGTCCACGACGAGCATGTCCAGCCGGCTCGCTGTGGCAGCGGTGCCGATCTCGGAGAGCACCTGCGTCGCGACCACGAGCCGCAGGTTGTCCGTCCGGGTCAGGAGGTCGATCAACTGGCGCTCGACATCCGTCCCGCTGAGCCGCTGGAAGTCATCGACGACGAGTGTCGCGTGCGCACGCAGGGAGGCGAAGGCTCGCCGCACCGAGGCGCTCAGCGCGTCTGCGTGAGCCTCGCCGGCGCCCGCCCGCGCCGGTTCGGCGTCGATCAGGCCCGCACGGGTCAACTCACGCAGGGCATGGCGCCAGAACTCGGTCGAATCGTGGAACGGCTGATCGGCGGCGATCCACACCACCGGCTCGTGATGCGCCCGTCCCTGAGCCCACAGCGCGAGCAGCGAGGTCTTGCCGAACCCTGATCCGGCCTGCACGACCGTCAGCGCGGGCGCGGGTTCGGCGTTCAGCAGTGCGACGAGTCTCTCGCGTTGGATCAGCCTCGCCGAGACCCGGGGCACGCCGGTGAACCGGCTCCGTGCTCGATGCTCTTCGCCGTGCTCACGCGCCGCGAAGTGCGTGCTTCCCTCCGGTCGTCGCGCCTCGACGCGCGTGTGAACGTGTTGTCGATCCGTGTCGTGGGTCACCTGTCCGCCGTATATCGTCTGTCAGCGCAACTTCCCCTCGCGCCGCAGCGTCCCCCGGCGACAGTCAAGCACAACCTGTGCGCCTACCGCTCGGCTCACGGGAATCGGCGCCGGAGGGGTGAAAAGCGGGGTGAGTTCCCGACGCCCTGGCGTCGGGCGAGCTCGCGCACCGATAGCAATGGAGTGACGCGCGGCGAGGCCGCGCGTGAATTGTGCAGTCCTGAGGGGGACAGATGATCAGGCAGAACCGTGCTCGCATCACACGAGGACGTTCGCGACGGAGCCGGCTGGGCGTCACCACCCGCAGCCGCTTCGTCTCAGGTTTCGTCACCGCACTGCTCGTCGGAGGCGCCGGGATCGCAACGGCAGCGCCCGCGATGGCCGCCGTGCCGACCGCGGCCACGCCCACCGTCGACGCCGCGCTTGCGCCCCAGGGCGCGGGCCAGCTCCTGCCACTCGCCAATGCGCCCGGCAACCCCGGTACGCCCGGCGAACCGACGGCGCTCTTCGAAGAGGACTTCGAGAACACCGACGGCACCACGCCGGTGGTGCTCGACGACTACGAGAGCGTCGACGGCCACACATACACCGCGGCGGCCGGCTGGCTGACGAACTGCAACGGCGTGATCGTCAACTTCGGCATCCCGTACACCACTCTCGCCAACTGTGCGAACCCGACCAGCTCCGCGAACCTGCGTCAGCTGTCCTATGCACTCGGCGTCCACGCCGGTGGCACGGCCGAGACCAATGACGCCGTCTCGGCGTTCACCGAGGGCAACCCCGGTGCGAACCTGGTCGAGTTCGAGACGGAGAACCCGATCCCGCTGACCAGCGCGTCCGGCCGGTTCCTCACCTTCAGCGTCGACGCGGCGGCGAAGAACTGCGCCGTCTCCGCGCCCGGCTACCAGTTCTCGTTCCTGTCCGAGACCGGTACACCGACTGCTGTCGGCGGCGTCATCAACGCCTGCGAGTCGACGAACACGGTTCCCGCGCCTGAGGTCGGACCCGTTGCGGCCGGAGCCATCAACGTCGACACCTATGCCGCGAACGACTCGATCCTCTTCGACGGCTCGTCCCTCGGCATCCGCATGGTGAACACGAACGGCAGCGGGGTCGGCAACGACGCCGCCTTCGACAACATCCGCATCCTCGACGTCACCCCCCAGCTCGACAAGGGCTTCAGCCCCGCACGCGTGCCGGTCGGCGGCACGTCGACCCTGACACTCACGGTCACCAACACGTCCGAGCTCGCCGCGAAGAGCGGCTGGGGCTTCACGGACGAGCTGCCGGCAGGCCTCACCGTCGCCTCCCCTGCAACCGTCGGCGGCACCTGTGTCGCCGACGTGACCGCTCCCGCCGGAGCCGACTCGGTCGCCGTCGCGAACGGCACGCTCGCCGCAGGCAGCGCATCGTGCACGATCACCGTCCCGGTGACCGCCGACACGGCGGACACCTACAGCAACGGCGCGGACAACATCACCGGCGAGACCGGCATCGATCTGCCCGGGGACTCGAGCGTCGAGTTCTACACCCCCGGTCCGTTCGTGTGCACCTCGGGCGCCGGCGGCATGCTCTTCCAGTACCCCACCGGACCCACCATGATCCAGGACATCAACATGGTCACCGGTGAGTACGAGACCGCGCACACCCTCGACGGCGTCAACATCAACGCCGTCGGCTACAACGTGCTCGACGACTACATCTACGGCTGGGACACGACAGCAGGCGATCAGAGCATCGTCCGCGTCGCCTCGGACGGCACCGTCACGCGGCTCGGAATCCCCGCAGGCGCCGTGACCACCACGGTGGTCGGCGACGTCGACGCCGACGGTCAGTACTGGGTTCTCAATGCGACCACCTGGAACAAGATCGACCTCGCTCCGGGATCGCCCACCTACATGACTCTGGTCGATTCCGGCACGAGCGCATTGCCCGCCGGCCTCACCACTCCGGGTGTCGACTGGGCGTATGTCCCGGGCGGTGGAGACTACCTCTACTCGGTCGGCCAGGGCACGGGCGGGCAGGCGCACCTCGTGCGCTTCAACCGCAGCACCGGCGTGCGCGACATCGTCGGCTCGCTGGGACTCGGCGTCGGCACGTGGAGCTTCGGCGCCGTGTACGCCGATGCGAACGGCTATCTGTACGCTTCGAACAACCCCACCGGCGTGATCTACCGCGTCGACGTTCAGAACGCCACAGCCGAGGTCTTCGCCCAGGGTCCGAACTCTGGAACGAACGACGGTGCGCGCTGCGCATCCTCCCCGATCCTGCTCGACTTCGGTGACGCCCCGGCTTCGTTCGGCACCACGCTGAACGGCGACGGCGCACGCCATGGCATCCTCGGCTACGACGACACCGCGCAGACCGCTCCGGTCATGCTCGGTGCGAGCGTCGATCCCGAGGACAACGGTCAGCCCGGTGCCGCCTCCGTCGGCGATGACGAGAACGGCGCAGACGACGAGGACGGCGTGGTGTTCAACCCGACGCTCGGCTACGCGACCCCGACACTGCGCACCGGACTGGACCTCATCTCCCAGCAGCCGCGGCAGAACACGCTCGAGGTCACTGCCTCCGCGGACGGGTTCGTCTCGGTCTGGGTGGACTGGAACCAGAACGGCGCGTTCTCCGACGATGAGCGGGTGGCCAACGCCCAGCCCGTGACCGCCGGCACGAACGACGTCACCTTCGCACAGGGCACCAACCCGACCGGCATCCACAGCCAGGTCCGCGTGCGCTACTCGACGGATGCGGCATCCATCGCCCTCCCCACCGGCCCGGCGCCGGACGGCGAGGTCGAGGACTACCGCGCCCAGATCGAGCGGGGCGTCCTGCCGAACATCTGCTCGGCCGACGGCGTCGACTACTCCGCCTTCACCTTCACCCAGATCACCGACATCGTCGGCGCCGGCGGGGTGGGCAGCACCGCGCGCTACACCGACGTCAGCGTCGTGGACGGCACTCCGGTCGACATGGTCGTCGAGGTCCTCGCCGGCGGCATGGCACCCACCGGCTCCGCCCCGAACGGCTTCCTGATCGGCAACGGCGGCATCTTCGACACCGACGACGCGCAGTGGCAGATCAACCGGGATGCGACGATCCGGTACACCTTCTACGAGGCGGGCACGACGACTCCCATCGAGGTCAACGCGGTCTTCACCGTGAGCGACCTCGACGGCGGCGTGAACAACGAGCGCGCCACGTTCAGCGCCGCTGATCTCTCCGGCTATGCGATCTCGGACGGCAGTGCGGTGACCATCACCGAGGACGCCGGCAACGTGGTCTTCAGCGGGAACGGCAGCTGGAACGGCGACCCCGAGAGCCGCTTCCAGGTGGCGTTCACCGAGCTCAGCACGCTCGACGTGCACTGGCAGGGAGCTCCGAATTCCGGCTTCGGGTTCGACGGCGACGGCGACCGCGCCATCGACCCCGCGTGCTCCGACTTCGGTGACGCGCCGGTCGGCTACGGTACGCTCGCCGCGGACGGCGGAGCCCAGCACGAGATCGTGCCCGGGCTCACCCTCGGTACGCTGATCGACTTCGACGCCGACGGCCAGCCCTCTCCCTCCGCGCTCGGCGACGACGACAACCGTCTCGCCGACGAGGACGGCGTCGCGGACGAGATCGTCGCGACGGTCGGCGACGAGACCGTCGTCACGGTCAGTGCGACGAACAGCACCGACGCCGCGGCGACTCTCGCAGGGTGGATCGACCTCGACGGCAACGGCACCTTCGATGCAGGCGAGCTCGTCACCGTGACGGTGCCGGCCGACAGCGGAACGGCGGACTACGAGCTGATGTTCCCGGCCGCCACGACGCTCGATGACACGTTCGCCCGGTTCCGGCTGTTCGCCGGCGCCGTGGCAGCCCCGCTCCCCACCGGTGCGGCGGACGGCGGCGAGGTCGAGGACTACGCCGTGACGGTGCTCGACCGCGACCTCGCGATCGTGAAGTCATCGGACTTCACCGCCGACTCGCGTCCGGGCGACACCGTGGAGTACACCATCACGGCCACCAACACCGGTACGGCCGACTACACGACGACAGACCCCGCGGTCGTGTTCGACGACCTGGCCGGCGTCCTCGACGACGCCGAGTACAACCGCGACGCGACCGCGACGAGCAACGGCTCCGATGCGGGTCCGGTGGGATTCCTCCCGGACTCCTTCCTGTCGTGGTCGGGCGCGCTTGCGGCGGGTGACTCGGTGACCATCACCTACACGGTCGAGCTGACCGGTGGCGGAGACGGTACCGTCCGCAACGTGGCGTGGGAGCCGAACGTGCCGCCCACACCGGGCGTGCCTCCGACCGTCATCCCGACGTGCGACCCGCCTTCGAGCGACGGCACCGATCCCGTCACCGGCGAGGCCTGCGGCTTCGTCGAGAACGCGCTGCCGAAGCTGACGATCGACAAGACCGCGGACCGCACGGACCTTCCTGCGGACGGCGAGACCGTCACCTACACCGTCACCGCGACGAATGTCGGACCCGGCGTCTACACCGCTGACGCTCCGGCGACCGTGACCGATGACCTGTCGAACGTGCTGGACGACAGCACGTTCGGGGAGATCGTCGCGCCTACCACGGGAGCGGCACTGAACGGCGAGGAGCTGACCTGGAGCGGCCCGCTCGGAGTCGGTGAGAGCGTGCAGATCGAGTACACGGTCGTCTACGACGCCGACGCACCCGATGGCGACCACCTCCTGGTGAACGCCGCGTGCGTCCCTGTGGACGACGCTCTCGACGCCGACGCGGCCTGCGACGTCGTGCAGGTTCCCGCTGCCGCGCTCATCATGTCGAAGAGCGTCGACCCGGCGGACGGCACGGCGGTGGAAGCCGGCCAGGAGGTCACCTACACGCTCTCGTTCGAGAACAACGGACAGGCCCCCGCGACCGTCGACGCGCTCGATGACCTCACCGGGGTGCTGGATGACGCGGAGCTGACCGACGGACCCACCGCGGAGGCGGGCCTCGCCGCCACGCTGACCGGTCAGGAGATCGAGGTGACCGGCGAGGTGCCGGTCGGCGAGACGCTGACGGTGAGCTACACGGTGGTCGTGCACGCCTACGCGGACCAGGCCGATCACCGGCTGGGCAACGTGCTCAGCAACGGTGACGGCACCTGTCCGCCGGTCGGATGCGAGGAGACCTCGAACCCGATCCGTCACTTCTCGGTGACGAAGACGTCCGACGCGGCGGCCGACGTGCAGCCGGGCGACACGGTCACCTACACGGTGACGGTGACGAACGACGGAGCCGCCGACTACACCGCCGGCCACCCGGCCGGAGTGTCGGATGACCTCACCGACGTGCTCGACGACGCGACCTACAACGGCGACGCCGCAGCAGTGGCGTCGGACGGGTCGATCGTCCCGCCGCCGGGCTTCACCGCACCGCAGCTGGACTGGGCGGGCGCCATCGCGACCGGCAGGACGGTCACGATCACGTACAGCGTCATCGTCACCAATCTGGGCGACCACGACCTGTCGAACGTCGTGACTCCGGTCTGTGCACCCGGCGTGCTGTGCGACCCTCCCACCGAGGTGACCACCCTGCTGCCGAGCATCACCCCCGCCAAGACGTCTGACCCGGCATCGGGCGAGGCGCTGCAGGCCGGTGACGTCGTCACCTACACGCTGAGCTGGACGAACGACGGTCAGGCTCCGGGTCCGCTGGACTCGACCGACGACCTGTCCGGTGTGCTGGACGACGCTGAGCTGACCACGGCTCCGACGGCGAGCTCGCCCGACGTCGATGTCGTGCTCGACGACGCGGCCCAGACGCTGCGGGTCACAGGCGAGCTCGATCCCGGTGCGACGGTCACGGTGACCTACCAGGCCACCATCCGTCCCGACGGAGACCGGGGCGACAACATCGCGGGCAACGTGCTGACGCCCGACGTACCGCCGTTCTTCTGCGCGGAGGACGACCCGGACTGCGACCCGTTCGTGCCGCCGGCCACCACGCACCCGCTGGGTGAGCTCGACGATTGGAAGACCGTCGATCCCGCCTCGGGCACGACGGTGCGTCCCGGCCAGGAGATGACCTACACGCTGCACTTCGCCAATACCGGTGAGGCGGATGTGGACGTCGCCCGTGACGATGTGCTGACGATGGTGCTCGACGACGCGACGGTGACCGCCGCTCCGACGGCCTCCGACTCGGCGCTGACGGTGTCGACGATCGTCGACGGACGCTTCACGGTCGCGGGAACGCTTGCCGCAGGGCAGGACGTCACCGTGGCGTACACGGTCACCGTGAACGAGGACGGCGCTCGCGGCGACGACCAGTTGGGCAACTTCCTGGTCGACGAGGGCGACGTGCCCCCGACGGACTGCACACCGACCGATGACGAGCGTCCGGACTGCACGGTCAACTTCGTCTCGAACGTGGTCGTGTCCAAGTCGGCCGACCCGGCATCGGGTACCGCCGTCGACTACAACCAGAACGTCACGTACACGCTGTCGTTCCGCAACGTCGGAACGAACGCGGGCGCCGGGGCGGTACCGGTGGACTACACCGATCACCTGGTCGACGTGCTCGACGACGCCGTCATGACGATGAGTCCGATCCCCTCGGACCGCAGCGTCCAGGCGGCTCTGGCGGGCGACACCATCCGGATCACCGGAGCGGTGCCGACCGGTGAGGTCGTCACGGTCACGTACACGGTCACGCCGAAGGCGTACGACGAGCAGGGCGATCACGTGCTCGGCAACGTCGTCGCCGTCACCGGCACCGACCCGATCTGCGCACCGGACAGCCCGCTGTGCACCACGCACGACATCACGCCGCCGCCGCCGCTGGCGACGACGGGTGCCGAGGCCACCTGGTCGAGCGCGTTCGCGGCGCTGCTGCTACTGATCGGCGGTGCGCTCCTCGTGGTGACCGGCCGCCGTCGCCGCATGGTCGTCTGACGCTCATCGCACAGGGATGCCCCTCCGTCCGGATCGGACGGAGGGGCATCGTGCTGTCCGGGGCCCACCGACCCGGGGCCGATCAGCGCAGGAAGAGGGCGGTGAGCACGCCGAAGAGCTGCGGCACGAATCCGAAACCGAGCACGACGACGATGATGACGACGGTCAGCCAGGAGAAGCTCTTCTTCAGTCGTCGCCCCTCGAGCGCGACACCGGGCGGCGGTTCCAGCATGCCGGCGGGAGCGGCGAACGGGAGCGGGCTCGCAGCGGCGCGGGGCGGCAGCGGGGCGCCCGGCGGCAGCGGGGCGTCGGGAGAACCGGTGTGCGCCTGGACCGCACGGGACTGCGCCTCGCGGAGACGGTCGTCGCGCCAGCGCGCCCATTGGTCGAACTTCGTCATCAACGCGCCGACCGCTCCGAACAACCAGGCCCAGGTGGCGGCATCCGTCGTCGACGCCGGACGCTGCATATAGAGGAACATCCAGTCGTCGACGATCTCCACGTCCAGTTGCGCGGCGTGGTCGACGAAGCGCGCCATGATGTCGGGAGTGAACAGGTAGAGCGCGTCGGCCTCGTACCCCCGCGGGCAGTACAGGGTGAAGTACCGGTCGAAGTCGCCTTCGAGCGACAGGCGCTGGTCCCGCGAGAACGACGCGGGCAGATTGGTGCCCAGGGCGTTGTTGCCGAGCGCGTCGAGCACGATGTTCGGCAGCGGAACGTCCAACTTGACGGCCACGTACCCCCAGTGATGGGTGGTGCGGTTCTTTCCCGACCCGGTCGTGTACTGATAATTGCCGAACTCCACGAAGCGCGGTTCGTAGCCCCGCAGCAGGGACGACGCCCTGCGAGAAGATCCGTTCTGGAAGATCATGCCGGGAAGGGGCGGGTCATCGACCGCGTGCTCGTAGACCATCCCGTTCGCGGCGGCGAAGCGCGAGAGCCGGTACGCGGTGGCGCGGCTGCTGCGGTAGGCGCGGATGCCGAGCGGAACACCGATCGCGGCGATCGCGACGATGACGAGCATCGGCACGGTGAACACGAAGGCGACCGGTCCTGTCTCGCGCAGCGCGAACATGCTGAACACCGAGACCCCGATCAAGGGCACGGCGATCCCGATGCCGATCAGGCCGATGAGAACCCCCACGATCACGCTGCTCGCGGATGTCGGATGCTTCGCCTTGGTCTGGCGCCAGAACTCCGCCGCCGCGCGGGGATCCACCGGGTCGGTGAGCGGCCGGGTGTCGAACGGATGGGTCCGCGCCTGCGGGGAGTTCGTCATCGGTTCACCCGGTGGTCCCTGAGCCTGTCGAAGGGTCGGCCCTCCACGTGAGGTCGGCGTTCTCGGCAAGCGGCAGAGCTTCGATCGCCGGGTCGGCGCAGATCGCGCGGACCAGGTCGACGGACCCGGCGACGATCGTCGAGTCGAAGTCGATCTCGCTGACCACCACCCAGGCCCGGTCGTCCGGCCAGATGAGGCTGGGATGCTGTGCCGACGGCGGGAAGCCGTGCTCCTCGGCCACGGTGTCGCGCCACGGCGCGTCGAGGGTCCAGTCCGGGTCGGCGAACACCCGCGGCGGTGCGGAGAACAGCACGTGTTCGCGGCCGGGCAGCTGCAGGCGGGGGCCCTCGGAGATCTCGCGGGAGAGGATGCCCTCCTGCCAGGTGCGCCTGCGGAACGCGTCCTCGAAGGGGCTGCGGATGCTGCGCTGGAGCATCTGCTCGTGGGCGGGCTGGTCGGTGAATCCGAAGAAGCTGCGGGACGGTGAGTGCCCCATGAAGCCCAGCAGTCCGCCCCACCCCGCCCAGAGCGCCGCGAACCCGGCATCCGGAGTACCGGTGTGCTCGACCAGGTGCCGGGCGACGGATGCCAGCAGCTCAGGCGGCATCGAACCCTCTTCGGGAGAGGTGAACTCACGGCCGTCCGGGCCGTTCCGCGTGCGCCAATCCTCATCATCGGGGGTGCGGACCAGGGCGCGCCATTGCGCGAGCGGATGCAGACGGGTGGCGAACACGGATGCGACATCCGCCCAGGTCACGGCGACGTCGTCGGGGATCTCGGGACGCGACCGCACGGATGCCGGGTGGAACACGCGCGCGTACGCGGCGTACCCGCGCGGCACGACACCGTGCATCGTGGCGTACCCGTCGTCCAGCCGCTCGCGCAACCAGTTCCCCGCGGAGGGGGCAGCGATCCACTCCATGCGATAACGGTACCCGCCAGGATTCCGTCGCCGCCGCCGCCCGCTCCGCATACGAAGAAGCCCCGTGGAGCATTCCACGGGGCTTCTTCGTCATCGGCTGTCAGCCACCCAGGCCGCCGAGCAGCCCGGAGACGCTGCTCCCCTGATCCAGCCCTGTTCCGGTCGAGCGGCGGCATCCCCTGCGGGTGCCGCCGTTCGTGCACGTCCTGCAGGATCGGCTCGCATCCGGTAGACTTCTGAGGTTGTCTGCCCGGCGGCGCCTTGCCGAAGGAGCTGACGACATGCACACACCCTCCTGCTTCCGGGAAAGCCCCGGAAGCCGTTCTAGTCCGAAGGAGGTGGGTAAGTGACGCACCAGTACGAGCTCATGGTCATTCTGACCCCCGAGCTGGACGAGCGCCAGGTTGCCCCCAACCTCGACAAGTTCCTGAAGGTCATCACCAACGATGGTGGCTCGATTGACAAGGTCGATGTCTGGGGCAAGCGCCGTTTCGCCTATGAGATCAACAAGAAGAACGAGGGCATCTACGCCGTCGTCAACTTCACCGCGACGAGCGCGGCCACCCAGGAGCTCGACCGCCAGCTGAAGCTGAGTGAGCTCGTCTTCCGCACCAAGGTCCAGCGCGCCGAAGAGGCGCAGGCCATGGTCGCAGCCGAGGCGAAGCGCGCAGCCGACAAGGCCGCTCGCAAGCCCAAGGTCGCGAAGGCGTAAGCATCATGGCCGGCGAAACCGTCATCACCGTGGTGGGCAACCTCACCGCAGACCCCGAACTGCGCTACACGCAGAACGGCCTGCCGGTGGCGAACTTCACCATCGCCTCGACTCCGCGCACGTTCGACCGTCAGGCCAACGAGTGGAAGGACGGCGATGCGCTGTTCCTTCGCGCGTCGGTCTGGCGCGAGTTCGCCGAGCACGTGGCAGGATCGCTGACCAAGGGCATGCGCGTCATCGCGCAGGGCCGCCTGCGTCAGCGCTCCTACCAGGACCGCGAAGGCAACCAGCGCACGTCGATCGAGCTGGAAGTTGACGAGATCGGTCCGTCGCTGCGATACGCGACGGCACAGGTCACGCGGGCCGCATCCACCGGCGGTGGTCAGTCCCGTCCGCAGCAACAGCAGCAGCAGGTCTCGGACGAGCCGTGGTCGACCCCCGGTTCCTCGAGCGCTGACGCCTGGAGCACTCCGGGCAGCTTCGGCGACGACACCCCGTTCTGAATTCCGGATGCTGCACAGCATCCGACCTCATCTGTTAAGGAAAACTCATGGCTGGAAAGTCGAGCGGCGACCGCCGCAAGCCGCGGAAGGGTGGCAAGCCCACCGCTCCCGCGAAGTCGATCCGCGTGGGCGTCATTGATTACAAGGACGTCGCAACGCTTCGCAAGTTCGTGTCCGAGCGCGGAAAGATCCGCGCCCGTCGTATCACCGGTGTCTCTGTGCAGGAGCAGCGTCTGATCGCCAAGGCGATCAAGAACGCTCGCGAGATGGCTCTCCTGCCCTACGCCGGCGCTGGCCGCTGAGGGGTACGGACATGTCTAAGCTGATTCTCACGAACGAGGTCGCCGGGCTCGGCAGCGCCGGCGATGTCATCGAGGTCAAGAACGGGTACGCCCGCAACTACCTCATCCCCCAGGGCTTCGCCGTCGCGTGGACCCGTGGTGGCGCCAAGCAGGTCGAGTCGATCCAGGCCGCCCGCAAGGCTCGCCAGATCCACGACCTCGATGAGGCGACCGCACTGAAGAACAGGCTCGAGGGCACCAAGGTGCGTCTGGCCGTCAAGGCCGGTGGCGAGGGCCGTCTGTTCGGTTCCGTCAAGACGGCCGATGTGGCCGACGCCGTCGCCGCAGCCGACCTCGGCTCGATCGACAAGCGCAAGGTGCACATCGCCAACCCGATCAAGTCGGTCGGTCTGCACGAGGCGACCGTTCGTCTGCACGACGACGTCACCGCCGTCATCACGCTGCAGGTCGTCGCCGCCAAGTGATCGACAGCGCTCTCTGAGTCTGTCGCAGGACGCCCCGCTCTCCTCGGAGGGCGGGGCGTCCTGCGTCGTCTCATGACGGCAGGCGCGCCCGCGTGTGCAGTATGTTCGGGCCCATGACCCCCGCACCGCTGTCCCTGCCCTCGCCGCGCTCCGAGCCGTTGCGCGGGGGTCCCGTGCTGCGGTGGGGCGTCGTGGCGCCCGGCACCATCGCGACCGATTTCGTGCACGCGCTGCACGCGCACACCGACCAGAGGGTGAGCGCTGTCGCGTCCCGCTCGCCCGAGCGCGCGGCCGCATTCGCGACACGACATGACATCCCGAGGTCGTACGGCGACTACGGACAGCTCTACGACGACCCCGACGTGCAGATCGTCTATGTGGCCTCGCCGCACAGCGAGCACCTGCGCCTCGCGCAGGACGCCATCGCCGCGGGCAAGCACGTGCTCGTGGAGAAGCCCCTGGGCCTGTCGGCGCACCAGGCGCGTCAGATCCGCGACCGGGCCCGTGAGGCCGGTGTGTTCGCCATGGAGGCGATGTGGACCCGTTTCGTGCCCCGGACGGATGTCATGATGCAGCTGCACGAGGACGGTGCGCTCGGCGACGTGCGGCTGGTGATGGCGGACCTCGGCTTCGCTGCACCGCCCGGGTCGGGCGGCCGGCTGTTCGACCCGGCGCTCGGAGGCGGAGCTCTCCTCGACCTGGGCGTCTACCCGATCTGGCTGAGTCATCTCTTCCTCGGGACGCCGATCTCGATCACCGCGCGCGGCACGTTGACCCGGTCGGGTGTCGATGAGCAGAGCGCGCTCGTGATGGAGTACGCCTCGGACGCGCAGGCGCTGCTCAGCACCAGCATCCGGGTCACGACCCCGGGTGCGGCAGCGATCTCCGGCACGGGCGGCCGGCTCGAGATCGACGCGAACTTCGTCTTCCCCGGCGGGTTCACCCTGACCGACCCGGCCGGCCGCCGCGGTCGCTTCGAGGACCGCTCAGGGCTGACCCACCGCGAGGGGATGGCCTGGCAGGCCGCCGCCGTGGCCCGCCACATCGACGACGGCCTGAGCGAGTCGCCGCTGCATCCGCTGCAGTCCACGATCGACGTGCTGGAGACCATCGACGAGGCGCGTCGCCTGCTCTCGGTCGTATCCGCCTGACCCCCGCGGACGAGCGGGCACGCGACGGCGACGACGTCCGCGTCGTGGCGTAACACTGTGGGAGCGCGCCCATAGATTCCTTGACAGGCCCCAAACACGAGCGTATGGTCGCTATAAAATCACCTGAGAGCGCTCCCACGCGCATTAATGCAAGCGCTCCCACACCTACCCATGCACACAAGGAAGTGAACCCGTGAAAGCATCACGAAGCAGGATCGTCACGTCCCTCGCCGGCGCCGCGGCGCTGGCACTCGTCGTCACCGGCTGCTCTTCGGCGGCCGACTCAGGCGACGCCGGGGGCGACGAGAAGATCACTCTGACCATCACCACCTTCGGCACCATGGGCGTCGAGACCGCCTACGCCCAGTACATGAAGGATCACCCGAACATCACGATCGAGGCGACGAACCTCGAGGGTGGCGGTGCGGCCCGCGATGACGCGTATGCGAAGATCGCCGCCAACACCGGTCTCAGCGACATCGTCGCGATCGAGGAGGGCTGGCTCGGCACGATCGCCGAGGTCTCGGACGCCTTCGTCGACCTGCGCGACTACGGCATCGAAGACGTCAAGGACCGCTGGCTCGACTGGAAGTACGAGCAGGGCACCACGCCCGACGGCCAGGTCATCGGCGCCGGCCTCGACATCGGGCCGCAGGGTCTCTGCTACCGCGGCGACCTTTTCGAGTCCGCCGGTCTGCCCAGCGATCGCGACGAGGTCGCGGAGTACTTCGGTGGGGACGACGCGACGTGGGACCGCTTCTTCGAGGTGGGCAAGGAGTACGTGGAGAAGACCGGCAAGGCGTTCTACCACAGCCCCCGCTTCTTCTGGAACTCCTTCGTGAACCAGCAGAAGGAGGGGTACTACAAGAAGGACGGCGAGACCCTGAACATCAAGGACAACAAGGTCCTGAAGGAGCAGTTCGCGAAGATCGTCCAGGCGGAGAAGGACGGCCTCGGCGCCGGCCTGCCGGGCTGGGAGGTCGGACCCGAGGCCAAGGCCGGCGACTACGCCGTGTACATGTGCCCGAGCTGGATGCTCGGCATCGTGCAGGGCTACTACGACGAGGGCACCACGGACAGCGGCTGGGACTTCGCCAACGTCCTCCCCGGCGGCGCGGCCAACTGGGGCGGCGCCTTCCTCGGCGTCTCCTCCACCTCGGAGCACCCGGAGGAAGCAGCTGAGCTCGCACTCTGGCTGGCCTCTCCCGAGCAGCAGGCCAAGGCTTTCGAGAAGGCCGGACCGTTCCCGAGCACGCCGGAGGGCCAGAAGCTCGTCGCCGACACGAAGAGCGCATTCTTCAACGACGCACCGGTCGGCGAGATCTTCGCCGAGCGCGCGAAGGGAGTCGTCGCCCAGGTCAAGGGACCTGAGGACTCCAACATCCAGGACAACGTCTTCGGCCCCATCTTCGACCGGGTCAGCCAGGGCGAGGTCACCGATCCCGACGAGGCCTGGGACCAGGCCATGACTCTGCTCGATCAGATCGTCGGCTGATCGACCCGGGTGGCCCGGCGCACCGCGCCGGGCCACCCGCTCACCCCTTCATCACCCTCCTCGCGGATTGGCTTGACGATGACCAGCTCACCGGGCCGCGCTGCCCGTTCTCATCTGACGTTCCGTCAGAAGGTCAGTCGCTTCGACTACACCTACTCCCCCTACTTCTACGTCGCGCCGTTCTTCATCCTGTTCGCGCTGATCGGCGTCTTCCCGATCGCGTACACGTTCAACGTGTCGCTGTACGACTGGCACCTCCTCAAGGGCCAGGGCGACTTCGTGGGCCTCGAGAACTACGTCTCGGTCCTGAACGACCCCTTCTTCTGGAACGCGTTCGGCAACACCATCAGCATCTTCCTGCTCTCCGCCATCCCGCAGCTGATCGTCGCCACCATCGTGGCCGCGCTGCTGGATCAGGCCATCCGGGGCAAGACGTTCTGGCGCATGAGCATCCTGCTGCCGTACATCGTCGCTCCCGTCGCGGTCACGGTCATCTTCCTGCAGGTCTTCAATCAGTTCCATGGGCCCATCGCCGGACTGCTCGAGCTGTTCGGGCTGGATCCCATCCGCTGGGCGTTCGACGTGTTCCCGTCGCACGTCGCGATCGCCACCATGGTGAACTGGCGCTGGACCGGGTACAACGCGCTGCTTCTGCTCGCCGCGATGCAGGCGGTCCCCCGTGACGTCTACGAGTCGGCCATGCTCGACGGCGCCAGCAAGGTGCGTCGCTTCTGGTCGATCACCATCCCGATGATCCGGCCGACCATCATCTTCGTGGTCATCACCGCGACCATCGGCGGACTGCAGATCTTCACCGAGCCCAAGCTGTTCGATTCGCGGACCTACGGGGGAAGCGACCGTCAGTTCCAGACCGTCGTGCTCTACCTGTACCAGCTCGGCTTCCCGCGGCGCGACTTCGGCCGGGCGTCGGCGACCGCCTGGATCCTGTTCGTCGTCATCGTCCTCGTCGGACTGCTCAGCTACGCCGCCACGCGCGCTGTGCGCACCGCCGATGAGAAGAGGACCCGCACCGAACGCGCGGCAGTCCGCGCGAAGCAGGGAGTGTCATGACCGCCCTCATCACGTCGCCGCAGGCGACGACATCCGACTCCAGCGATCGTCAGGCGAGCGCAGAAGACCGACGGGCGAAGCGCCGGCGCTTCTACGAGCGACCGGGCGTGCTGACCTACGCACTCCTCGCGGCCTTCTTCGCCGGCTCCGCCTTCCCGCTGTGGTGGTCGTTCGTGATCTCCAGCCGCCAGTCGTCGGACACGAACCTGGTGCCGCCCGCCGTGCTGCCCGGGCCGAACTTCCTCAGCAACGCGCTGAAGGTCTTCGACACCGTCCCGTTCCTGCTGGCGCTGCTGAACAGCGTCATCATCTCGGGCGCGATCACCATCTCGGTCGTGTTCTTCTCCACGCTCGCCGGGTACGCGTTCGCGAAGCTGCGCTTCCGCGGCCGCACCGGCCTGCTGCTGACGGTGATCGCGACCATGGCGATCCCCACCCAGCTGGGCATCGTCCCGATGTTCATGCTGATGGCCGAGTGGAAGTGGACGGGCACGCTGCAGGCGGTCATCGTGCCCGGCCTGGTCACGGCGTTCGGCGTCTTCTTCATGCGCCAGTATCTGGTCGACGTCATCCCCGACGAGCTCATCGAGGCCGCGCGCATGGACGGCGCGAGCATGTGGGGTACCTTCTGGCACGTCGCCGTCCCCGCTGCGCGACCCGGGATGGCGGTGCTCGCGCTGTTCACCTTCATGGCGTCGTGGACCGACTACCTGTGGCCGATGCTGGTGCTGGGCCCGCGCAATCCGAACGTGCAGACCGCGCTGGCATCACTCAGCGCTGCCGGCGGCCAGAACCCCGACAACGCCATGGTTCTCGCGGGGGCCGTGCTCTCGGTCATCCCGCTCCTCATCCTCTTCTTCGTCGCGGGCAGGCAGCTCGTGGCCGGAATCATGCAAGGCGCAGTGAAAGGCTGACATGACCATCGAGATGAACGCCCACACCCGTGAGAGCCCGGCGATCCCCGGCACACAGGGAGATCCGGACTACCGCGACAGTGGGCTCGAGTTCCCGGCGGATTTCGTGATCGGGGCGGCGACCGCCGCGTACCAGATCGAGGGCGCCGCCACCGCCGACGGGCGCGGACCGTCCATCTGGGACACCTTCAGCGCCACACCGGGCCGGGTCGTGAACGGCGACACCGGTGCGGTGGCCGATGACCACTACAACCGGCTCGAGTCCGATCTCGACCTGATGGCCGAGATGGGCCTGGAGGCCTACCGCTTCTCGATCTCCTGGCCGCGCGTGCAGCCGCTGGGCTCGGGCGCCGTGAACCAGGCGGGACTCGACTTCTACAGCCGTCTCGTCGACGGGCTGATCGCGCGCGGCATCCGCCCGGTCGTCACGCTGTATCACTGGGATCTTCCGCAGCCGTTGGAGGATGCCGGTGGCTGGACCAACCGCGAGACCGCGTACCGGTTCGCGGAGTACGCCCGGATCGTCGCGGAAGCGCTCGGCGACCGCGTCCCCGCGTGGACGACGCTGAACGAGCCGTGGTGCAGCGCCTTCCTCGGCTACGGATCAGGCGGTCACGCCCCGGGCCGGACCGACGGCGCCGCCGCGCTCACCGCCATGCACCACCTGAACCTCGCCCACGGCCTCGCGGTGCCGGTGCTCCGCGAGGTGGCTCCTCAGGCCGAGGTGTCCATCACCCTCAACTTCCATGTCGTGCGCTCGGAGGACGGCGTCGACGGGGCCGATACGGAGGCCGTGCGCCGGATCGACGCGCTCGCCAACCGCTCGTTCACCCAGCCCCTGCTCGTCGGCGGGTACCCCGCCGACCTCCTGGAGGACACCGCATCCGTCACGGACTGGTCGTTCGTGCTCCCGGGCGACACCGAGATCATCCGCCAGCCGCTCGACAGCCTCGGGGTCAACTACTACTCCACGGCGCGCGTGCGGATGTGGGACGGCGTCTCGCCGCGCGAGCACGCCGACGGGCACAAGAGCGCCCGGGGCTCAGCCTGGCCGGGCAGTGAGAACGTCGAGTTCCTCACCCAGGAGGGCCCGTACACGTCGATGGGCTGGAACATCGCCCCGGACGGACTCGAGCACCTTCTCCTCTCGCTGGGGGCGCAGCACCCCGGCCTGCCCCTGATGATCACCGAGAACGGGGCCGCCTTCGAGGACGAGGTGGTCGGCGATCGCGTGCACGACCACGAACGCGTCGACTACCTGCGCCGTCACTTCACCGCCGCGCACCGGGCGATGCGCCAGGGCGTCGACCTGCGCGGATACTTCGTCTGGTCGCTGTTCGACAACTTCGAGTGGAGCTACGGATACAGCAAGCGGTTCGGGATCGTGCACGTCGATTACGACACGCTGGAGCGCACGGTGAAGGACAGCGGACGGTGGGTGACGCGGCTGATCGAGGGGCATGTGATCCCGGACTGAACCGCATGTCATGATGGCGTACGGTGTAGAGGTCCCACCTCCGAGACGAGGACCAGAGAAGGCGCCCGACGGGCAGCAGGAGACAGAAGTGACGACGGAGCCGGCCCCCGCGGCGCAGCCCTGGATTCCGACCCTGGAAGAGGTCGCCGCTCTCGCAGGGGTCTCGAGCTCCACCGCGTCTCGGGTGATCAACGGCTCGCCCCGGGTCACCGAGCAGACGATCGCGCGGGTGAACGCCGCGATCGCCAAGGTCGGCTACGTACCCAACAGGGCGGCGCGCAGCCTTGCCCGGCGTCGGACCCAGACCGTCGCGATGATGATCCCCGAGCGCACGGCGGAGTTCTTCGCCGATCCGTACTTCGCCGAGGTCATCCAGGGCGCGGCCATGTACGCCTCCTCCACCGAGTACTCCCTGACGCTGCTGATCGAGTCCGAGAAGGATCCGGAGAAGACGCATCAGTTCCTGCGCCGGGGCAACGTCGACGGCGCGCTGATCCTGTCGCATCACAGCGCATCATCGTCGTACCGGGAGCTCGCTCGCACTCTTCCCGTGGTCTTCGGTGTGCGCCCGCCCGGCGAGATGGGCGACGAGATCCATATCGTCGACGTCGACAACCACGCCGCCGCCGTCATGGGCACGCAGCACCTCGTCGACCGCGGACGCAGACGCATCGCCACGATCACCGGACCGCTGGACACGTTCGCCGGGCAGGAGCGCCTGCGAGGCTGGCGCGAGACGCTTCTCGCGGCCGGGCTCGAGCCCGGTCGCAGCGAGGAGGGCGACTACACTCCCGCGGGGGGAGCGGCGGCAGCCCGCCGACTCATCGAGGCGGATGCCCCCTTCGACGCCATCTTCATCGCATCCGCCCAGATGGCGTCAGGCGCGATGACCGTGCTCAAGGAGAGCGGGCTGCGCGTCCCCGCTGACGTCGCGGTGGGCACCGTCGACAACAACGTCTTCTCGACCGGCACCAGTCCGCAGTTGACCACGGTCGATCTGCACACCGCTGCGAAGGGGGCGGCCATGATGGCGACCGTCGTGCGCCTCATCAAGGGCGAGCAGATCGGCGTCGAGACCCTGGTGCCGATGACCCTCGTCGAGCGCGAATCCACCGCGCTCTGACCGCTGCCCCCGAACGAGCCCGGACCCGCGTCGGCGGACCGCGCCTGCGGACAGAAAAGGCGGGTGCCTCACGAGGGGAGGTGAGGCACCCGCCGAGGCGGCCGGCCGGGGAAGCCGAGAACCGCCCGAGGTGCGGCGCCGCGGAGGAGGGGATCTCCACGGCGCCGCCGGATGCCGACGGCGCGCAGGACGCGCGGAGGCGTCACGGGGCGCGCAGATGCGGCATCCGATCCACCGATGGCGCGTTCCTTCCCCCGAAGGACGCGCAGCACCGGCGGAAGTCGTCAGGCCGTGCGGTGTCGGCGATCGTCCATGCGGACGCGGGGGGCTGTCATGCCCATGTCAGTTCTCCTGATCGGTGGTTCGAGTCGTGAGCGCGCGCCTGCGCGCGCCGGATCGGCGGACGACGCACGGGTCGCCCGGGACTCGGATCAGTCGGGAGAATGGTCGGTGGTGCCCGCCGGACCCGTGGGCAGCACGTCGTCGCCGGCGTGCACGGCGGTCAGGAGGGGCCCCAGCACGTCGCTCGCCTGGAGGGCGCCAGGCAGGACCCCGGCGGATGCGGACGGTCCGGCTCCGGCTGAGGAAGCGGAAGGCGGAGCGGCGGGCTGATGCTGCGTGCTCGCGCCGCGGGTGTCGAAGGGCGTGGGGCTCGGCGCCTTCTCGGATGCGGCGCCGGAGGTCACGACCGGGGTGATCGCCGCCGGGGCCGGCGCGGTTCGTGCGGCGGCGAATGTCGTCGTGCGGTGCGTGCGCTGTGCGTGCGCGCGAATCGTGCCGTCGGACGCGTGCTTCGCCGCATGGGCCGCCTGGTGCCGAGCGGCCGCGTGGGCGTCGTGCCGAGCCGCCGCCTCCGCATGCGGGGACTCTCGGCGCGGGTCGCCGGAGTGGTCGCGGCCCGCAGGATGCTCATCGCGATCCTGACGGTGCAGTGCGAGGGTGCGGGCGGCGCGCTGCGTCAGCGTACGCGCCTCATCCCGGGCCCGCGTCGCGGCGTCCCTCCGCTGCGTCGCCGCGTTCATGCGCTCGGTCGCGGCCTGCGGCAGGGCAGCGGATGCGCGGGGAGCGGGCGGCGTCGCCGGAGGCGGGGCGATCGTGTGGCCGGCCGCGGGCTTCTGCGGTGCGGGCTTCTGCGGTGCGGGCTTCTGGGGTGCGGGCTTCTGGGGTGCGGGCTTCTGGGGTGCGGCGGACTCGCGGACAGCGCGCCTCTGCTGGGCCTCGGCCGGCGAAGCGTGCGCCGTCGCCGGTCGCGCCTGCTGGGCGGTACTGGTCTGCTGGTGCACCGGCTTCGGCGGGCGTACGGAATCATCGTCCGCATGGGCGGGTGACCCGCCGAGGAGCACGCTGAGCGCGGCCCAGATGAGGACACCGAGGCCGGCCAGCAGCCACATCGCTCGGCTGCGGTTGTCGACAGACGCGGACCGCACGTTTTCCTTCCCCAGCACCGGCGAAATCCCGCCAGAACAGCTTGAGCGACGATACCTCGTCAGCGACGCCGTGTCCACACGGCCGGGTGTGCGGCGGCGTGGCGGAGCGCCAGAATCAGCACTTGACTTTCCCCAGGTTCTACACATCCCTCCTCACGGGCGCCAACCTTAAATCTTGGCTTGAAGTCGAATCCCATCCACAGGATGGGGACGAGGGAAACACCTGGTGAGACGCAATAAGAGGGCGGTATATCGATGCTCTCCACCGGGTTGTCCACAGGTCCTCTGCACAGACACCCCCGAGTTCTCCGCAACCTCTCCACAGAGTTATCCACAGGGTGTGTTGCGAGGGCCCTGGCGCTGCTCGTAGCTTGAGGGAGACCGGATGTCCGAGGCTCGTGATTCGCTGTGTGCACGACCGCACGGGTGTCGGTCGCGTGGCTGACGGCAGGCGATCGCATCGCCGTCGCCGGGGGAGGAGCACGGTGTCGATCGCTGATATCTCGAACGAGCGACTGGGCGGGTCGCGCCCGCCTGAGCGCACCCCTCCGCACGACCTGCTGGCGGAGCAGAGCGCACTGGGCGGGATGCTGCTCTCGAAGGACGCCGTCGCGGATGTGATCGAGACGCTCAAGGGCGCCGATTTCTACGTGCCCAAGCACGAGCTCATCTTCGAGGCGATCCTGTCGCTGTACTCGCATGGCGAGCCGACCGACGTCGTGGCGGTGACCGACGAGCTGATCAAGACCGGCGAACTGGGACGAGCGGGCGGCGCGGACTACCTGCACACCCTCACCTCGATCGTGCCGACGGCCGCGAACGCCGGCTACTACGCGGGCATCGTCTCCGAGCGCGCGATCCTGCGCCGCCTGGTCGATGCCGGTACGCGCATCGTGCAGCTCGGCTACGCGGGCGAGGGGGACGCCACCGACATCGTCAACAACGCGCAGGCGGAGATCTACTCGGTGACGGGCGCCGAGGCCGCCGAGGACTACGTGGCGCTCACGGTCGCCGTCGACGCGGCGGTGGAGGAGATCGAGGCGGCGAACGGCCGCGACGGCACCATGACCGGCATCCCGACCGGGTTCCGCGAACTGGACGAGTTGACCAACGGCCTGCACGGCGGACAGATGATCGTCGTCGCCGCTCGCCCTGCGATGGGAAAGTCGACGCTGGCGCTGGATTTCGCCCGCGCGGCGTCCATCGGCCACGATTTCCCCTCGATCTTCTTCTCCCTCGAGATGGGAAAGAGCGAGATCGCGATGCGACTGCTCAGCGCGGAGGGCGGCATCCCGCTGCAGAACATGCGCAAGGGCACGCTCGACCCGCGCGACTGGACCACCGTGGCCGCGACCCGCGGGCGCATCAATGACGCGCCGCTGTACATCGACGACAGCCCCAACATGACGCTCGTCGAGATCCGCGCCAAGTGCCGCCGACTCAAGCAGCGCGAGGGCCTGAAGATGGTGATCATCGACTACCTGCAGCTGATGACCAGCGGCAAGCGCGTGGAGTCGCGTCAGCAGGAGGTCTCGGAGTTCTCGCGTGCCCTGAAGCTGCTCGCCAAGGAGCTGCAGGTTCCGGTGATCGCGCTGAGCCAGCTGAACCGTGGTCCCGAGCAGCGCACCGACAAGAAGCCCGCGATCAGCGACCTGCGCGAGTCCGGCTCGATCGAGCAGGACGCCGACATGGTGATCCTGCTGCATCGCGACTCGGTGTACGACAAGGATGTGCGCCCGGGCGAGGCGGACCTGATCGTCGCCAAGCACCGAAACGGACCGACGGCGACCATCACCGTGGCCTTCCAGGGCCACTACTCGCGCTTCCACGACATGGCCCCGGGCGGCGACTTCAACTAGTCGTGGTTCCCCGCCGCAATGACATGTCCACTCGTAGTCGGCGGGCGCTCGGCATCTCTGCCATTGCCGTGACGAGGGCAGCGATAGGCGGGGGACACTCCCATCGGGCAGTAGGCTGGCCGCAGCGTCGCGTGCTGATGACAGGCTGTGTCAGGCATGGAGGCGCCGGACACAAGGAGTGGACGATGGCCCCGTCGCATCCTTTGTTCTCGCGTGACTGACCGCGAGACGACCAGGCTCATCGCCTGGAGCAACGAACTCCGACGTGCACATTCACGGTTGCGCGACGCACTGCGGGTCGCGCGTGTTGCGGTGCAGGGCGGCGGCGACCCGCAGACGGTGAGCAGTGAGCTCCTGCTCTACTGCCGGGGATTCTGCGCTGCGCTCGATAAGCATCACCGCGGTGAGGACCGGTCGCTGTTCCCCGTGATCGAGGCAGCCCACCCGGAGCTCGCGCCGGTGCTGCGCAATCTCGAGCAGGATCACTCGATGATCGACTTCCTCCTCACGGCGCTGCGTTCGGCCGTGGACGAGGGCGCGGCACCGTCGGAACTCGACCGACATCTGGACGGGATCGGAGCGATCATGGAGAACCACTTCGCGTATGAGGAACGTCAGCTGCTCCGGGTACTGGACACACTCGCGCTGCAGGAGGATCCACGCATCGTGCTTGGCACTTTGTAGCGGGCGCTGTTACTGTTCTTGTGTGTATATACAGCAGGTGGACAGGTGAGGATCGTCGTCTCCACGGACTCGACGATCCCGATCTACGACCAGATCAGGGTGCAGGTGCGCTCTGCGATCCTGTCGGGAACGGTGGCGGCAGGCTCGCACCTGCCCTCACTGCGGCAACTCGCAGCCGATCTTCGAGTCAGCGTGATCACGATCACCCGTGCGTACAACAACCTGGTCGCAGAAGGGCTCGTGAGCAACGAACATGGTCGCGGCTTCGTCGTGCTCGACGTCGATCCGCAGACCGCATCGACCGCACTGCGTGAACGTGTGAACGATGTGCTCGAGGACCTCTACACCGCAGCACGCCATGCACGACTCAGCAGCGCTGACGTGCACCGACTGATCGACGAGACCTGGAGGGCTCATGACTGACGCGTTTGCCCGACTCGATGAACTGCGCATCCGACGTTCGAGCTTCGACGTCGCCGACGTCTCACTGAAGATTCCCCCAGGGAGGGTTGTCGGTCTGGTCGGCCCGAACGGTGCCGGGAAGACCACGATCATCCGTGCGCTGCTCGGTCTGATCACGCCCGATGCAGGAGCGGTCGAGGTCTTCGGGCAGCCGGCGGGATCCCCTGTTGCGCTCGCCCGCACCGGCGTGGTGCTCGACCAGCCGACCGCCGCGCCGGAGTGGCGCGTCGCAAGCCTGGGCCGCCGACTGGCGCCGTTCTACCGCGCGTGGGACGAGGACCACCTCGTCGAGCTGCTCGAAAGATTCGACGTACCCCGCAGCGGGCGCGTCGGCGACCTTTCGCGTGGACAGGGCGTCAAGCTCACGCTCGCCACGGCACTTGCGCAGCGCCCCGACCTGCTGATCCTCGACGAGCCCTCCAGCGGTCTGGATCCGGCGTCGCGTCGTGAGATCGGCGACGTCATCCGGGAGTTCATGGTCGACCCTGAGCACTCCACTCTCCTCTCGACACACATCACCACCGATCTGGACGACCTCGCCGACGAACTCGTCGTGCTCGTCGGCGGCCGGGTCGCGCGCCAGGGTGAACTCCTCGACGTGCGCGACGAGTTCGCGCTCGCTCGCGGAGCGGGAACCGTGCCGCCTTCCGGCGTCATCGGGCCTCAGACCCGGGGAGCCCAATGGTCAGGGCTCATCAGAGCGGCTGACACCGCATCCTTCGACGCCGACGTCGTGATCGACACCGCCAGCGTCGACGACATCATCATCCACCTTGCCGCCGAACACCGGGAGGCCGCAGCATGACGATTGCCTTCATTCGATTCGATCTTCTGTCGTGGCTGCCTCGCAAGCAGACGCTGCTGCCCCTCGCCTTCATCGTCGTCGTGGGTGTGGCGCTCCCGGTGCCGGGCATGGCCGTGGTCGCGTCCGCGGTCGTCGCCTCGATGATGATCTCCGCGCCGTTCCTCGCCGACGAGCGGGGTCGTCTCGACATCCTCTACGGCCTGCTTCCGATCTCCCGGAACAAGGTGGTCGTGGGACGCGCGGCAGCGCTTCTCGTCTACTACGTCATCGCCTTCGGCGTCGCCGCGCTCACCACGTTCGTCGTAGCGATCGCGCGCGGTGACACGATCCCGATGGAGCTGGTCGGCGTCGCGCTCGCCGTCGGTTTCGCCTTCATCGGTCTCGCGATGGCGCTGCAGCTGCCCGTGCTGTTCCGCGTCGGGTACACGCGCGGTCGTCTCGTCGCCTACGCGCCCGCCTTCGTGGTCGCCGGGCTGATCTGGCTGAATCAGGGCACGGGCCTGGTCAAGATGGAGGGGCAGCTTCTCTCCACGATCGGGCTGGTCATCGCCGGTGTGGTCATCGGCGCTTTCGGCTCTGCACTCGGCGTGGTCATCGCGACGCGAATGTACCGGAACCGCGAACTGCGTTGACGGTGGTCGGCTGGCCCGCGCCCCGGCATCCGCGCGCAGGAAAGGGGAGGCCGCCGTCGGCGACCTCCCCTGAGGAACATTCATCTGCGTACTCAGATCACTGTCGAACCTCCGTCCGCCACGAGCTCCATGCCGTTGACGTAGCTGGAGTCGTCTGAGGCGAGGAAGAGCGCCGTGGTGGCGATCTCCTCCGGCTGGCCCATCTCGCGCCGCGGGATGACGGATTCGAAGACCGCCATCATCTGGGCGTCCAGGTTCTTCTCCATCATGGGGGAGGAGACCTGGCCGGGGGTCAGCACGTTCACGCGGATCCTGCGATCCCGCAGCTCCGCGACCCACACCCGTGCGTAGGCGGGGAGCACCGCCTTGCTGCCGGCGTAGGCGGCCCACTCCGGGTACCCCCGGACGGAGGCGTTCGAGCCGGTCATGATGATCGAGCCGTTGTCGTTGAACAGCGGCAGGGCCTTCTGCACCGTGAACAGCGTGCCTCGGGCGTTCACCGAGAACGTGCTGTCGAACTCCTCCTCGGTGATGTCGCCCAGCTTCTGGGGTCCGCCGGCGCCCGCGCTCGCCCACAGCACGTCGATCGAGCCCCTCTCCTGCTGGACCGTCTCGAACAGGCGGTCCAGGTGGGTGAGATCGGCCGAATCGGCCACGACGCCGGTGACGTTGCGTCCGATCTGCTTCACGGCCGCGTCGACCGTGTCCTGGTGGCGTCCGGTGATGAAGACGTACGCGCCCTCTTCGACGAACAGCTTGGCGCCCGCGAGCGCCATTCCACTCGTGGCCCCGGTGATGACCGCGGTCTTGCCGTCAAGCTTTCCCATGCTCAGTTCCCTTCTGCGATGTTGACGCCCAGCGAGAATCCGATCCCCAGGCCGCCGCGCGCCAGACCCATCTCCAAGAGACCGGCCCCCTCGAGCCAGTGGGCCATGAAGAGCTCACCGGCATCGCGCGGGCGCAGCCCCAGGCTGGTGATGAGCGCCGCCACCTTGGCCTTGGCCTGCGCGTCGTCGCCTGCGAAGAAGACGTCCGCCGGCTCGCCCGACGCGACGATCTGGCTGAACAGGGTGTTGAATCCCTTGATCACGCGAGTGCTGGAGGGAGTGGCCTCGTCGACCAGCTTCGCGACGGAGGTGTCATCCGGCACGGCGAGGCCGGTGCCGGTGGCGTTGAACGGGTTCGTGATGTCGATGACGATCTTGCCTGCGAGGGCGTCGCCGAACTCCTTGGCGACCGGAACGGCGCTGGCGAACAGCACGGCGAGGAAGACGATGTCTCCCGTCGGTGCACTGCCCCAGGCGCCGGTGGTCACATCCGCGCCGAGGGTCTTGGCCAGCGATGCGGCCTTCGCCTCGTCGCGAGCGATGATCTGGACGCTGTTGCCGCCCCTCACCGCCCGGCTGCCGATCCCGCGGGCCATGTTGCCCGCCCCGATGATGGTGATGCTGCTCATGGTGAGCTCCTTCGTTATCCGTTGATGACCCGGCGACTTCTCTCGCCGGGTGGACGAGCGGAGCACCAAATATGAGGCACCCCTCCGGTTCGTGTGGAAGAACCGGAGGGAGGCCTCAGGTATTCCCAGCATCGGGGAGTAGATTGACGGCATGACCATCAGTGAGGTGAGACGCAAGCCTCTGCGCCGCGACGCTCAGGCGCGGTACGACCGACTCGTCGCCGCGGCACGGGCGGAGTTCGCCGCACGCGGCATGGACGCCTCCCTGGAGAAGATCGCCCGCGATGCCGGCGTCGCGATCGGGACGCTGTACCGGCACTTCCCGACGCGGATGGACCTGCTGCTCGCGGCGTTCGAGCCTCGACTGCGCGAGTTTCTGAGCGAAGCGGAGAAGGCGCTGCAGATCGAGGACCCCTGGGAGGGGTTCGCTGGCTACCTGGAGAACCTCTTCCGCCTGCAGGCGGGCGACCGCGGATTCAACGACTTCCTGTCCCGTCGCTTCCCTGGCAACGCCGAGACGGAGAGCATCCACGACCGGATGTGTCAGCAGATCGAGGATGTGCTCACGCGCGCCCAGGAGGCCGGCAGCGCTCGTGCCGACATCACCCGTGCCGACATCGTGAATCTCATCTGGTTCAACGGCCGGATGATCGACGCCACCAGCGCCACCGTCCCGAACGCGTGGCGCCGGCAGCTGCACATCATGCTCGACGCCTACCGCGCCGAGCGCGCCCACCCTCTTCCCGAACCGGCGATGACCGACGAGCAGCTCTACAACGCGATGGTGCAGCTCAACGCGAACGACCAGTCGCGGTGACGCCGCCGCAGACAGGCGAAGCGGGGCGCACCCGCTCGGGCGCGCCCCGCGGGGCGGTGGCGTCAGCGAGCGTCTGAGAGCCCGCTCACGACGGCTGAGGCGATTCCGGCACTCAGAGAGCCCGAGGGAATCGCGCACACGTCGCCGCAGAAGCCGGCGGCGACTTCGCCGAACGGGGTGAACGCGGGCGTCGCGCTGACGCCCATCCCGTCGGCATCCTCCACCCGGGTGACGGTCGAGTCGCTCATGCTCCCGGCCTCTCCGACCAGGCCTGTTCCAGGGCGCGCTCGAGCACGGCCTGCTCCTGGGCTCCCGACAGGGCGTACTTCCCGTCGACGACGAAGAACGGCACGCCGGTGATGCCCTGCGCGCCGGCTCGCGCGATGTCGGACCGGACGGCGGGCAGGTGCTCGCTCGAGGCCAGCGCTCGCGTCGTCTCGGCACGATCCAGACCCAGCCGTTCGGCGATGTCTGCCAGGACCTCCGCATCGCCGACGTCCCGACCCTCGGTGAAGTAGGCGGCGAACAGCGCCTCTTCTGCCTCGAGCTGCTTGCCGGCGGCCTTCGCATGATGGATCAGCTGGTGGGCGAGCAGCGTGTTCGTGACCTGAACCGCATCCCAGTTGTAATCGATGCCGATGCGCTTGCCGAGCCGGACCATGTGATTCAGCATGGTGTGCACCTCGGCCTCTGTCGATCCGGTCTCGCGCGCGATGAACGCGGCGGCGGGCTCCGTCTTTCCTGCGGGGAGATCGGGCGCGAGCTGGAAGCTGTGGAACTCGATCTCGACCTTGCGGCCTTCGCCGAGGCCCCGGGCCGCGAAGGAGGCGGCAGCCGCATCGAGCCGTCGCTTGCCGAGGTAGCACCACGGGCACATCACGTCGGCCCAGACATCCACCTTGAGGTGATGCGTCCGGTCATGCAGTTCGCGCCCGGCCGAACCGCGGGTGTCGCCGGATTCCGTCGTCGTCATGATGTTGTTCACTGGGATTCTCTCTTCTCGTGTTTCCGTGATCGCGACGGCCGGATGCGCGTCGAGGAGGACACCGCCGCGTGTGCGGCGGCAGGATTGTGGGTGCGGAGCCGGTTCATCGAACCGCTGCGCCGACGCCCGCGTTCACCCGGACTCCGCTGTGCAGGTCGAACAGGTGCGCGCGTCCGGGCACGGGGACGGCGGAGACGGTGTCGCCCGCCACGGGGTGCCTTCGCCCGTCGACGCGAGCGGTGATCTCGACCCGCCGGTCGTCGAGCGTGGTGTGCCCGTAGAGATAGCCGTCGGCGCCGAGTTCCTCGACGAGGTCGACGGTGAGTCTGAGTCCGGGCTCCATCGCGTCGGCGATCGTGATGTCCTCCGGGCGGATGCCGATCGTGACCCGCGTGCCGGCGGCATCCCGCGTGCCACGATCGATCGCGGCGGTGCCCGTGCCGAAACGCACTCCCTGCTCGCTGATGTCGGCCTCGAAGAGGTTCATCGCCGGCGAGCCGATGAACCCCGCGACGAAGACGTTCGCCGGGTTCTCGTACAGGTCGCGAGGGGTGCCCAGCTGCTGCAGCGCACCATCCGCGAGCACGGCGATGCGATCGCCCATGGTCAGAGCCTCCACCTGGTCGTGGGTCACGTAGACCGTCGTGACGTGGAGGCGACGCTGGAGAGACGAGATCTGGGTGCGGGTCTGGACGCGCAGCTTCGCGTCGAGATTCGACAGCGGTTCATCCATCAGGAACACCTGCGGGCTGCGCACGATCGCCCGCCCCATCGCGACCCGCTGACGCTGGCCGCCGGAGAGAGCCTTCGGCTTCCGCTCGAGGAACGGCACGAGATCGAGCAGCTTCGCAGCATCCAGAACGCGTTGCGCGCGCTCGTGCTTGCCGACGCCGGCGATCTTCAGCGCGAATCCCATGTTCTCGCCGACCGTCATGTGCGGGTAGAGGGCGTAGTTCTGGAACACCATCGCGATGTCGCGATCCTTCGGGGGGACGGACGTCACATCCCGATCGCCGATGAGGATGCGTCCGCCGTTCACCTCTTCGAGGCCGGCGAGCATCCGGAGCGAGGTGGACTTCCCCGACCCCGACGGGCCGACGAGCACGAGGAACTCACCGTCGCCGATTTCGAGATCCAGCTTGTCGACGGCGGGACGGAGCACACCCGGGAAGGTGCGCGTCGCCTGGTCGAAGGTCACCGATGCCATTGCTTCATTCCCTTCTCCGACGCGTCCGCGTCGGATGACGTGATGTGCAGCGGATCCGCAGGCTCGATCAGCGCTCGGAGATCGTCGAGCGGCAGATCCGCACCGAACGTCGGCGAGCCGGGCTGCAGACGCGCTCCGTCCGCGAGTCGGCCGGCGACCAGCGCGTCGAAGCCCAGGCCGTCGACGAATGCGGCCACGCGCTCGACGTCGCGAGCGTGGTCGCCGGCGATGGCGATCGCCTTCCGGCCCGCTGTGCCGCGAGGCCGGGCCTCTTCCTGCATGTCGTGATAGCCCATGTGGTTCAGGGCCTTGATGACACGCGAGTCGGGCAGGAACTCCTGGATGATCTCGCTCGTGGACGTACGGGGATCGTTCAGGTCGTCGCGGATGCCGTCGGTCTCCCACCAGTAGTTCATGGCGTCCACGACGAGCTTGCCGGCGAGCTCGGTCACGGGAAGGCTGCGATACTTCCCGAGAGGAAGGGCCAGGACGACGAGATCGGCAGCGCGCGCCGCGTCGTCGGCGCCGACGGCGACCGCGCCGGGCGCCAGGACCTCGACCGTCAGCGCGATCCGATCCGGATCGCTGGAGCCGGCGATGAGCACCTCGTGGCCTGCGGCGATGGCGAGCCGAGCGATGACCGTGCCGACTTTTCCGGCGCCGAGGATGCCGATGATCATCGGGCCACCTCCTCGGTGGTCAGACCGCGCGCGGGTGTCTCGGCAAGCAGTTCGCGCACCATCGGGATGACGTTCGTGCCGTACAGCTCCACGGCGCGAAGTCGCGCGCTGGCCGACATGGCGCCTCCCGCGGTGTAGATGAGGTCGAATCGGCCGACGTCCAGAGTGCGGATGGCAGCGGCTATCTTCCGGGCGACGGTCTCAGGGGAGCCGACGTACAGCGATCCCTGCGCGACATCTGCCTCGAACTCGGAGCGGCGCAGCGGAGGCCAGCCGCGCAGGGCTCCGATCCGATCCCGGATCACCTTGTATCCGGGGTAGAACATCTCCATCGCCTGCGCATCGGTCTCGGCGATGAAGCCGGGCGAGTGCATGCCCACCGCGTGCGCGCTGGTGCCCAGCTGCTCGGTCGCGCGGCGATACAGGTCGACATACGGAGCGAAGCGCGACGGGGCGCCGCCGATGATGGCGAGCATGAGCCGGAACCCGTAGTGCGCGGTGCGGATGACGGACTGCGGCGACCCGCCGACGCCCACCCAGGTGCGCAGTCGTCCCGAATCGGTCTTGGGGAAGACGTCCGCCGCATGCAGCGCCGGACGCGTCGTGCCCTCCCAGGTGACGGGCTTCTCGTCGAGCAGGGCATGGAAGAGATCGATCTTCTCGTCGAAGAGGAGGTCGTAGTCGGACAGGTCGTAGCCGAACAGGGGGAACGACTCCGTGAAGGATCCCCGACCGAGGATGATCTCGGCACGTCCGCTCGAGAGGGCGTCGAGGGTGGCGAAGCGCTGGAACACGCGCACCGGGTCATCGGAGGAGAGCACCGTGACCCCCGACCCGAGGCGGATGCGATCGGTGGCCGTCGCGATGCCGGCCAGAACCGTCTCGGGTGAGGAGATGGCGAACTCGGGGCGGTGATGCTCCCCGATCGCGACAGCCTCGATTCCGATGCTGTCGGCGAGCACCGCTTCGGCGACGGTGGCCCGGATGGCCGCACCGTAGGAGACGACGGCGCCACGGTCATCGCGCGGCAGGTCGCCGAACGTGTCGATGCCGAACTCGAGGTCGGTGAAGTCGTTCATGATCTCTCTCTTCTCCTGGGTCTCAGGCGTGGACGGCTCTGCCGCCCTTGACGATCTCCGCCGGAGTGCGCCCGGTCAGCCTCCACCGGCCGGGGTCCTCGTCCAGCAGCTCACGCACGCGGGGGACCACGCGCTCGCCGAACAGGCGGATGCTGTGCTCGCGCGCATCTCTGGACAGGTGCAGCAGGTCGTACTTCAGGTCGAAACGCGACAGATGGTTGGCGCGAACGGTCGCAGCGATCTTCTGAGCGACCGTCTCCGGCGATCCGACATACAGGGCTCCGGTATCGACCTCGGTCTCGTACCGCTCGGCAGTCGGCGGGTAGAACCCCCGCTCCTCGCTCATCGCGGTCACGACCGGCTGCCAGTGCTTCCAGTGCACGCTCTTCGCCAGCGCGTCGGTGTCGGCGATGAAGCCGAGGGAGTGCTGACCGATCGGGAGCTCTTCCCGCCCGAACCGGGACAGCGCGCGCAGATAGAGTTCGACGTGCCCGGCGAAGCGCTCCGGACGCCCTCCGATGATCGCCATCATGAGGGGGAGTCCATTGCGCGCGGCCCGAACAGCCGAATCAGGACTTCCCCCGATGCCGATCCAGGTGGGGATCCCGCCATCGGGCATCCGGGGGTGCAGACGCACACCGTCCAGAGGAGCGCGGTGGCGACCGGACCACGATACGCGGTCCTCGCGCATGAGCCTCAGGAACAGGTCGAGCTTCTCCTCGAAGATCTCCTCGTACTCCGCGATGTCGTACCCGAACAGCGGAAAGGACTCTATCGCCGATGCGCGCCCCAGCACGAGGTGGGCTCGTCCGCCGGAAAGGCCGTCGACCGTGGCGAACTGCTGGTAGAGGCGCACGGGATCCTGAGTGGACAGCACGGTCACCGATGTTCCCAGGCGAATGGTCGATGTTCCCTGCGCTGCGGCCGCGAGGATCACGGGAGTTGCCGAGTCGACCATGCCCTCCCGGTGATGCTCGCCGATGCTGAAGACATCCAGCCCGACGGACTCCGCCAGCTGCGCCTCAGCGACGAGAAGCCTCAGAGTCTCGGCGTCCGAGAGCACGCGTCCGCCGTCGGTCGCGATGTCGCCGAAGGAGTTCAGTCCGAACTCCACTTCGCCTGATCGGGTGACCATGATCGATGCCTCTCCGTCGCCGGCGCATCCGGATTGACGTGTCAATGCTGCAACATTGGTATTGACGCGTCTATTCCACGCGTGCGATTCCAGGGAGACGCGATGCCTCACGATCAGCGGACGATGCCCACGCAGGATCAACTGCGCATCTGGCGGGACTACATCGAGACCGCCCAGACCCTGAGGACTCTTCTGGGCAGACGTCTGCTGAGCGAGTCATCGCTGTCGGCGGCGGATTATCAGGTGCTGCTCGCCCTGACGGAGGCGCCGCAGCGAACGCTGCGATCGTCGGAGCTGGCGGCGCTGATCGACTGGGAGCGCAGCCGGCTCTCTCACCATCTGGGGCGGATGGAGAAGCGCCGGCTGATCCGACGCCTCCCCTGCGCGGACGAAGTTCACGGGGTGGATGTCAGCGCGACCGAGCTGGGGAGGGAGGCGTTCCGCGCCGGATCCGTCCCGCACCTGCGCGCCGTGCGCGAGCTGTTCGTCGACGCCCTCACGACGGAACAGCTCGCGCACCTCGATGACATCGCGGGGGCGCTGCGCAGGCATCTGGAGCGGGATGCCGGGGAGGACGAGGACTGAGCCGTCCGTCAGATCTGGTTCGCTCCGCCGTCCACGTAGAGGTTCGCGCCGACGACGTAACTGCTCTGCTCGGAAGCCAGGAACGCGATCACCGCGGCAGCCTCCTCGGGTCGCCCCATGCGTCCCTTGGCGACCGTGGCGGCGACGTTCTCCATGATGGCCCGTGCGGTCTCCTCGTCGCCGAAGGCGGCGGTGCCGCCTGGTGTCTCGATCCAAGCGGGCGAGACCACGTTCACGCGGATCCCACGACCCTTCAGCTCGGTGGACCAGGTTCGTGCGAAGGATCGGACGGCGGCCTTCGACGCCGCGTAGGCGCCGAACGCGTCCATCCCGCGGTCGGCGGCCGTGGAACCGGTCAAGACCACCGATGCGCCGTCGTTGAGCAGGGGCAGCGCCTTCTGGACCGTGAACAGCGTGCCCCTCGTGTTGACCGCGAAGGTCTGGTCGAAGTGCTCCTCGGTGGTCTGCTCCAGTGTGGCGAACGAGCCGACCCCCGCGTTCGCGACCAGCACATCCAGTCCGCTTCCTCGTGACGCGACCGCTGCGTAGAGTCGATCCAGATCGTCTCCGACGGCGACGTCCCCGACGACTCCCGTCGCGCGGCTGGGCCCGATCGTCTCGACGGCTGCGGCCAGTGCCGCGCTGCGCCGTCCGGTGATGAAGACGTGCGCGCCCTCGTCGGCCAATCGGATGCCGGTGGCCAGCCCGATCCCCGTGCTCCCGCCCGTGACGACTGCGGTCTTGCCTGCAAGCTGCGACATGTTGTTGCTCCCTCGTTCGTAGATCGACGTGCTGTCATCCACCCTGGTCGCGCCCCGAGGTAACATCGGTCATACAGCGTCCACATTTCTTTATCTATCGTCCCGAGGAGCTCGCGTGTTCGGATTCCAGGATCCCGTCGCCGACGCCATCGGTCTGCTGCGGCCCCGCACCGTGGTGGGGCCGAACCTGCGCGCCGCGGGAGAGTGGGCGCTGCGTTTCGAGACGTTCCCGCATGTTCGGGTGGGGGGCGTGGTGCGCGGTCGCTGCTGGCTGACGCTGGACGGGCACGACCCGGTGCGGCTGGAGGCAGGAGACACCTTCCTGCTGGGCAATCCGCCCTCCTACGTGCTGGCCAGCACCCTCGACGCCATGCCTCAGCCTGCTGAGCCGGTGTGGGCGGCTGCCGAGGACGGGTTCGCGCGGATCGGATCGGAGCCCGAAGACCTCCACCTCTGCGTGGGGCACATCGGATTCGACGAGGCGAACGCGACGCTGCTGACCGACCTGCTGCCGCCGCTCGTCGTCTTCCGCGCGGCAGACCCGGACGGATCGGGCATGGCACAGCTGATCACCCTGCTGGCCACGGAGGTCGCCGTCACCGCACCGGGCGGGCCGCTCGTGCAGAGCCATCTGGCGCAGATCCTGCTCGTGCACATGCTGCGCGCCCATGCGGCGCGCACCGATCGACCTGCGGGCTGGCTCAGCGCGCTGAACGACGACGGCATCGGCGCCGCCTTGCGTGCCCTGCACTCGGACATCGCCCGTTCGTGGACTCTCGCAGAGCTCGCCGGAATCAGCCACATGTCTCGCTCCGGGTTCGCGCGGACGTTCAAAGCCCATGTCGGGGTGCCACCGCGGGAGTATCTGATCCGATGGCGGATGAGTCTCGCCCGCGATGCCCTCGAGCGCGACAGCCTGTCGATCCCCCAGCTGGCCCGCTCCACCGGCTATCTCTCCGAGAGCGCGTTCAGCACGGCGTTCCGCCGGGTGGTCGGGGCATCGCCCGCGCAGTACCGCAGCCGCTCACGGCATCGGTCTATCGCTGATCCGGGGTGATGGGTCCGCCCCGCCCGCGTCGACCCTCGAGGTGCTCCTGCTTCGCATGGCGGACGGTCCTGCCGGGGTCGATGAAGGAGCGCCCGATCCGACGAGCCTGGGCCAGCCCCGCGCTGCGGACGGAGGCGTTGTGGTCTCCTTCCACGTCGTAGATCAGGTGGCTCTCGACATCATCGATGCCGCAGTACGCGAAGATGCCGACATCCAACTGCGTGCGCATCGCGTCGTCATAGCCGTACTTGTCATAGGTGGCTTTCTTCGAGCCGCCGACACCGACCAGCGCTGTCGGTATCGAGGGGAGGAGCCCGCGAAGCGGCGCTCTGCCGCGATCGACGACCCCTTGGCCGTACTGGTATGCCCAGCCCGCCGTGAACACCCGCTCGATCCACCCCTTCATCAACGCGGGCATCGACCACCAGTAGACGGGGAACACGAACGCGAGCCGGTCGGCTGCTTCCACCCGGCGGTGCATCCCCTCGATGTCGGGGGGAATCGGCCCTCCCCAGAAATGTGCATGGTCCTCGGCGGTGAACCTCGGGTCGAACCGCTCCCGGTGCAGATCCAGGATGTCGATAGTGACACCGGACTGGCTGAGCGGGGCGTGGAAGGAATCCATGACGGCGGCGGGGTACCTGTCGCGGAACGGATGGGCGAACACGGTCAGCAGATGCATGGGTCTCCTTGGTCGTTCACAGCGGTCACCGGCGCGGCAGGGCGGCCGCAGCGAAGATGACGCTGTTGACGATCGTGGCGGTGAGGGTGCGCGCCACGGCGTTCGCGGCGGCATCCGCGCCCCAGCTGCCGGCCTTGAGCTCTTCGGCGCGCGAGATGACCGCGGAGGTCCACGGGATGTCGCGGTCAAACTGCGGCAAGGTGCCACTCCCGTACAGCAGCGCGGCGAGCGCGGCGGTGCGGGGCGTCGCCGGTGCGCCGTCGACGAGCACGGCGCGAACGTCGGCGAGGACGCCCCCGCGGCGGGAGTCGTTCCCGTCCTCCAGTGCCGAGGTGGTGAACAGGCCGAGCATCCGGCGTGTGACCCGCCGGATGTCGCCTCGTTCGACGAGCCGGTCCAGCAGCGGCGCACGCAGGGTGGGGCCCATGGCGGCCAGGACCGTCTGCACACCACGCGGCTTCTCGGCGACGTACTCCCAGCTGGCGCGGAGCAGGTGGTCGTCCGGCGGGTTCTCGGCGACGGCCTGCACGGTCAGCGCACCTGTCACCCCCGTGCCCGTCCTGACGTGTCCGCCGAGCCCGAGGTCGGCCAGCACAGCGCCGGCGAGCACGTAGTAGAGGGTCCCCTCCCCGGCAACGGTCCCGCTGTCGGGCTGGAACAGCAGGAGCAGCAGGTCCTCCGCCACTGTGGGCGCGGGGGAGGGCGTCGCGGCGCCTCCACTCGCGGATGTCGGGCGCGGTGCTTCGTACGAATCAGTCATGAGCTCGATTTCTCTTCGTCGTCGCGAGTCGGGTATGCGTGGGCGCTGAGGCTCAGACCAGGAAGACGACGGTCAGGGCCAGCCAGGCCGAGGTGCTGGCGAGCGCGGTCCAGATCAGGATGGCCACGCCCTGCCAGAGCAGAACCCAGCCGCGCGGCGAGCCTCCCGCGACGAGGATCGCCGAGGTGACCTGCGTGGGCAGCGCCAGTGGGCTCAGGATGCTGGCGCCGGGAACGCCGAAGCGGACGAACCACTTGTTCAGGCGCTGACGGCCCTTCGTACGGCTCTTCGACTCGGCCTTGCCCGACGACGGCGCGGGCAACGCCGTGCCGTCGTCGCTCAGCGTGACGAAGGACTCGGCACCCCCGACGGGGGCGGCAATGCGCTCCTTGCGGTTCTGGATCGCGGTGCGGGCCCGTGCCGTGAGCAGCACGGTGAGCAGCACGGTGACGAAGTTCCCCACTGCGCCGGCGAGTCCCGCGACGACCGGATTGAGTCCGCCGACGATGCCGAGCACAGCGGCAGCATCTCCCTCGATGGCGGGGATCGCGCCGGCGAGCATCACCACGAGTGGCTGCACGATCTCCGGCACTTGCGATACGAGGTCTTGGAGAGTGCTGATGAGGTCCTGGATGATGTTCATGGCTCTGGCTTCTTCCTGTCGCTGACCCGAGCGATTCTCGAATCGCTGTCATTGGACACCGTGTTCTCGGAACAGGGTCAAGTGGGTGGGTGATCCGCCGTCGGCTGCGGGGCGTCGCGCTGATCTGACCTCGATCGGTTCAGGTCATCCGCCAGGGTGCTGGCACGTGCGAGCACATCGATCTGGGCAGGGTTGTAGAGCTCGACGATCGCTTCGATGAAGGTCTCCTGCGTCACGTGCTCGCTCTTGGACAGGTGCCCGGCGGGATCGGACAGCCATGGGTAGTCGACGAGGTTCTGCGCGAGCACGGGAGCAAGGCGTTCTGCGAGCTGCTGCCGGCTGGCTTCGTCCGCGTCCGCGGGGAGAGCCCTGATCTCATCGCCGAGTGCGTCGGACTCGGCGTCCGCCTCGACCATACGCCGCAGATCGGCCAGCGCGTCCTCGTCGTAGAGCTGCGTGTAGACGTGGACGAGAGAGCTGTCGGCGTCGGACAGGTGCGCCGAGACGGAGGCGAATCCCGCCGGTGCATCCGCCGGCGCGTGTTCCTGGAGGATGGCGGCGATCTCCGCCCTCGCCTCCTGCATTCGTACAATGCTCTCGGCCAACTCGGCGTCCAGTTCGCGCAGAGCATCCGGTGTGGTCTCGTCGCCCGCGCCGACAGGATCCACCTTCGACAGCGGCACGCCGAGTTCCGCAAGTCGGCGGATGCGCAGCAGCCGCACCAGGTGGCGCACTCCGTACTGCTTGTAGCCGTTGTACCGGCGTTCCGGCTCGTCGAGCAGGCCGAGCCGGTGATAGTGCCGGATCGTGTTCGTCGTGGTGCCCGCCATGTCGGCGAGTTCTCGTGTGCTCCAGGCCATCGCCGGGCTACACCCGCCCGGCCACGCTGAGCAGAGCGGACACCGTGTCGGTGTCCAGCGACTCGCGGCCCGTGTCGAGGAACGCGGTCAGCGCCAGGTTGACGTCATCGGTGTGTGTCCACAGGAGTCCATGAGGCGCTGCGTCGATCTCGACGTACTGGGCGTCGGGCAGGGCACGATGCAGGCGCCGACCAGTGCTGTCGATCGGCAGGATCCTGTCGGCAGTGCCATGAACGATGAGGGTCGGCACGCCGCTCGCCCGGACGGCGACGATGTCGGCGCGGAAGTCCTCCAACCAGGAGGACACCACGGCGTGTGCAGCCGCCGGCGCGCTCGTGATGGCGACGTTCCAGCTGGCGGTGACCGCTTCCATGCTGATGCGGTCCCCGAGGTTCTGGTCGAGGTTGTAGAAGTCCGCGAAGAAGTGAGCGAACCAGGCGAAACGGTCGGCGACTGCCGCTGCGCGGATCTCCTCGAAGACCATCTGCGGCACGCCCTCCGGGTTGTCGGGGCGCGCAGCGAGGAACGGGGGGAGCGATGCGAGGAACGCCAGCCCGGTCACCCGCTCGTGCCCGAATCGTGAGACGTAGCGGGCCAGCTCACCTGTGCCCATCGAGAACCCGATGAGTACGACGTCGTGCAGATCCAGGGTCTCCAGGACGATGCGGAGATCGGTCGCGAAGGTGTCGTAGTCGTAGCCGGACGAGACCTTCGACGACCGCCCGAATCCGCGACGGTCGTAGGTGATCACGCGATATCCGTCGGCGAGGAGCGCGCGCGACTGCCGCTCCCAGCTGTGACCGTCGAGCGGGTATCCGTGGATGAGGACCAGCGGTCGGCCTGATCCGTGATCCTCGTAGTAGAGCTCGATCGGTGAGCTGTTCTCGGTGCCGACGGTGATGTGTCCCATGTTTCTCTCCCCTGTTCTGCGAGTCGCCTCGGGTGAGCCCAGCGGGTCGCCTCCCGAGGCCGGTGATCGGTAAGCCCAGGTTCGCAACCTCCGCCGGGCCTTCGCGTCGGTAGAACCCCCGCTCCCCGGCGTGCCCTCTCCGACCGCTACACCTGGCCTGCGCTGCGTCGCGTCGGTGATAATTACGTAGAACGGGCGCTCCCGCGCTCTGACGGGAGTCGCCATGTCAGACGTTCTGGGCCGTCGGACCGAGCGCGCCGCTGTTCAGGCGCTCCTCAACGGTGCGCGAGCCGGGCGCAGCTCGGCCCTCGTCGTGCGGGGCGAGGCCGGCATCGGCAAGACGACGTTGCTCGACCACGCGCGCGCCGCAGCCGGGGAAGACGGCTTCCGGGTGGAATCCCTTGTCGGGGTGGAGGCCGAGAGGCAGTTCGCTTTCGCCGGACTGCACCATCTGTGCGCGCCCCTGCTGAGGGGAGACAAGGGGCTGCCCGAGCCGCAGCGGACGGCGCTGGCTGTCGCCTTCGGCCAGCGCAGCGGCGCGCCGCCCGACCGTTTCCTCGTGGGGCTGGCGATCCTCAACCTCTTGGCCGAGGCGGCAGAGCAGCAGCCGCTGCTGTGCGTCATCGATGACGCACAGTGGTTGGATGACGCCTCCGGACAGGTCCTCGCTTTCGTCGCGCGCCGGCTGGACGCCGAGCGCATCGCGCTCGTGTTCGGGATGAGGGATCCGGAGGGCGACGACGCCGGGGTCGACCCCGGTGTCCTGATGGGGCTGCCCGAGATGCGCCTGCAGGGCCTCGACGACGCGGACGCGCGCAGGCTGCTGGCATCCGCGCTCGCCGCGCCGATGGATGACGCAGTGCTCGAACGCATCGTCGCCGAATCGTGCGGGAACCCGCTGGCGCTGCTGGAGCTTCCGCGCAGCATGGATCAGACGCCCCTGGCCGGCGGATTCGCCGTCCCCGGCGCATGGAATGTGTCGCGCCGCATCGAGGAGAGCTTTCGGCGCCGCTCGGCGGGTCTTCCCGGGGACACCCGGCTGCTTCTTCTCGTGGCGGCGGCGGAGCCGACAGGCGACACGGCGCTGCTCTGGCGCGCCCTCGCACGACTGAAGATCTCCCCGAGCGCGGTGGCTCCTGCCGAGGACGCCGGACTGCTCGAGATCGGCAGCATGGTGACATTCCGGCATCCGATGGTGCGCTCGGCGATCTATCGCGAGGCGGCGGCCGCAGATCTGCGTCGCGCGCATGCCGCACTCGCCGCGGCGACGGATCCGGATGCGGAGCCGGATCGCCACGCCTGGCATCGAGCCCGGGCGGTGCTCGGCATGGACGAGGAGACGGCGGCAGCGCTCGAGCGGTCCGCCGATCGGGCCCGCCGGCGGGGCGGACTGGCAGCCTCGGCCGCATTCATGGAGTACGCGGCCCGGTTGACGCCCGACCCCACCGCGCGTGCGCGCCGGTCGCTGGAGGCGGCGTTCGCGATGCACGAGACGGGCTCGTCCGCGGCAGCGGCGGAGCTGCTGACGTCCGCGGAAGGAGGGTCACTGGATGCCCTGCAGAGGGCTCGCCTGAACCTGCTCCGCGCCAGGATCGCGTTCCACCGGTCGCGCGGCGGCCCCGGGCTGGTGATGCTGCTGGAGGCGGCGGAGGGTCTTGCGCCTCTGGATGCGGCACTGTCGCGGGAGACGTACCTCGACGCCCTGGACGCGGCGATCGTCACGGGCGGTCTCCGCTCGGGTCCGGACGTGCGCGAGGTGGCCGAAGCCGCCCGCGCTGCGCCCCCTCCGCCCGGAACGCCGAGGTCACCGGATCTGCTGCTGGACGGACTGGTGACCACCTTCACCGCCGGATACGCGGCCGGTGCGGGTCAGCTGCAGCGGGCTCTGGCCGCCTTCTGCGGGGAGGACCCGAATGTGGATCCGGCCAGTGATGCGGAGGTACGACGCTGGGGATGGCTGGCAAGCCGAACGGCGATGGCGGTGTTCGATGACGAACGGCTTCTGGCGCTCACGTCCCGCCACACTCGCCTGGCTCTGGAAGCCGGAGCGCTCGCCACTCTCCCCGCCGCCCTGCTCGTGCAGTCGGTCATGCTGGTGCTGTTCGGCGAGTTCGCCCGGGCCGCGGAGCAGGCCTCGATCGGTCCGGCCGCGGGGTCGGCGCCGCTGCTGCACGCCCAGCTCATCCTCGCCGCCTGGCGAGGCCGGTCCGACGAGACCGGGCACGCGCACGCGGCGCTCGCGCAGGAGGGGGAGTCGGGAGATCACGCGACCGAGGTGTCGCTCGCGGAGTACGGCATGGCCGTGCTGCACAACGGACTGCGCGCCTATGACGCGGCACGTCACGCCGCGGAGCGCGCGTTCCGATCCGACGAGCTCACCCACAGCAACCTTGCGCACACGGAACTCATCGAAGCGGCATGCAGGTCGGGCGAGCCGGAGCGCGTCGCCGACGCCCTCGAGGAACTGTGCATGCGGGCGACCGCGAGCGGAACGCCGTGGGCGCTGGGGCTGGCGGCACGCTCACGCGCGCTGACCAGCACAGGGCCCACGGCCGAGGCGCACTACAAGGAGGCGATCTCGCAACTCAGCCGATGCCGGACCGTCGCTCACTTGGCCCGCACGCATCTCGTCTACGGCGAGTGGCTGCGCCGTGAAGGGCGGCGTCAGGACGCACGCGAGCAGCTGCGCACCGCCCATGAGCTGTTGTCGGACATGGGTGCCGAGGCGTTCGCCGCGCGTGCTGCCGGGGAGCTCGCGGCCACCGGGGAGTTCGCCCGCAAACGCGCGGTCCGACCGACCGACGAGCTCACTCCTCACGAGCTGCACGTCGCCCGGCTGGTCGCCACGGGAGCGACCAGCCGGGAAGTCGGAGCGCAGCTGTTCCTGAGCCCGCGCACGATCGAGGCGCACCTGCGCAGCATCTTCCGCAAGCTGGGCATCACCTCTCGGCGACAGTTGAGGCAGATTCCGCTGCCCTGATGCCGCGGCCTGCAGGACGGTGCCGGGCCGTCACCTGCGCGGCGGATTGGCCGGCAGCCACTCCTCGAGCGTGGTCTCGAAGATCTGCGCGCCTTCGATGGGAATGAGGGTCCGCTCCGCGATCTGCGCGCCGTAGTACGTGGCGCTGTCATCGCGGACGACCGTGCGCGGGTCTTCCCGGAAGGCGAGCGCGCGGCGTGCGAACTCGTCCATCCCGAAGGCCTCGGGGCCGGCGATCTCGATGTCGCCCTGCGGTGCGCCCGCAGCAGTGCGTGCGACGGCCGTGGCCACGTCCTCCGCCGCGATCGGCTGGATGAGCGCGCCGGGCAGGCGGACCGTGTCCCCCTCGGTCGAGATGTCGGCGATGCTGCCGACGAACTCGAAGAACTGGGTCGCGTGCACCAGCGAGTAGCCCATGCCCGACTCGCGGATCAGCTTCTCCTGCGCGATCTTCGCCGCGAAGTAGTCGATGTTCTGCGGACGGTTCGTGCCGACGATCGTCAGCGCGACGTGGTGGGTGACGCCTGCTGCGGCCTCGGCAGCGAGCAGGTTGCGGGTGGAGGTCGTGAAGAACTCGAGCACGGCCGCGGCCTCGAACGAGGGCGAGTTCGACACGTCCACGACGGTGTTCGCGCCGGTGAGAACCTCCGCGAGTCCTTCACCGGTCAGCGCGTTCACACCTGTCTGGGGCGAGGCGGCGATCGCCTCGTGTCCGTGCTCGGTGAGCTTCGCGACGACCTTCGAGCCGATCAGGCCCGTCCCTCCGATGACGACGATCTTTGCCATTGTCCAGCCTTCCTTGTCAGCGCCGCCGGTGGCGACGTCTACAGCGAGGACAGCGCGGGGACCGCAGGTGTGACGGCTCACCGACGCCGATGGAGGATTCCGCCTCCCTGTCACAGATCCGGGTCGCGTCCTGTCATAGCTGGCAGGACGCGTGTGCGCGAGAGGGGCAGGCGCTTGCGGAGGTGACCGTGCAGATGGAAGGTGGAGGCGTGAGCGCGAGGGATGAGCAGGGATCGGCGGTGGATGATCTCGAGATCGCGACGGAGCTCTTCGCGGCGCAGCGGAGGCGCCTGTTCGGCATCGCATACCGGATGCTGGGGACGGTGGCGGATGCGGAGGACATCGTCCAGGAGACCTGGATCCGCTGGCAGGGCACTGACCGCTCGCGGGTGCAGGAGCCGGCGGCGTTCCTCGCGACGATCGCGACGAGGCTCTCGATCAACGTCCTGCAGTCCGCGCACGCCAAGCGGGAGACGTACATCGGCCCGTGGCTGCCCGAGCCCGTCAACACCGACGACGATCCCGCGCTGGGCGCGGAACGCGCCGAGGCGCTGCAGTTCGCGATCCTGCTCACCCTGGAGAAGCTGACGCCGACGGAGCGTGCGGCCTACATCCTGCGCGAGGCCTTCGACTATCCGTATCCGCGCATCGCGGAGATCGTGTCCTCCAGCGTGGTCAGCGCGAGGCAGCTGGTGAGCCGCGCCCGCGCACACCTCGCATCGGCACGTCACGTTCCTGCCGGTCCTGGACATCAGCGCCGTTTGCTGGAGGCGTTCCTCGCGGCGGCGCGCAGCGGCGACGCGCGTCAGTTGGAGAAGCTCTTCGAGGAGGATGTCGTCAGCTACACCGACGGCAACGGCGCGAAGCTGGCCGCACGCATTCCGGTCATCGGACGCGCGCGCGTCGCCAAGTTCGTGGCCGCCTTCGCGCACCACTTCTGGACCGGCAAGTCGATCGGCTGGGTCGAGGTGAACGGACAACCCGCGGCGACCCTCAGCGAGCACGGACGGATCACCACCATCGTGACGCTGACGACGTCCGGCGCCGGGATCGAGCAGCTCCTCTGGGTGATGAGCCCGCAGAAGCTCGGCCATGTGACTCCGGTCGGCGCATGACGGGTGGACACCGCCCGGCGTGGACGCGCCGGAGTCGCCGTGATGCCCTGGTCAGGCGCACCATCGAAGACCTGGCGACCGCCTTGACCGCGCGGGACGACCACGGCATCCGTGCCGTGCTGCGGCCGGACGTGGAGCTGGTGATCGACACCGGTGATGTCCCACCGACAGTCCGGGCCTCTTCGGGGACGGGCCCGACGGGCTCCGAGACGCGTCGCGATGCGGCCGTCGGACTGCGGCGGCTGATGACCGACGACGTGACGGTCATGACGGCATCCGTCAACGGCACGCCCGGACTGCTCCTCGTCCGTGCAGGCGCGGTCATCGGAGTCGTGACCGCACAGCCACGCGGGCGCCTGCTGGCGAACGTCTGGGTGGTGAGCAACCCCGACAAGCTCAGGCACTGGAACCGATGACGGTCGTCGCCACGGCGGCGGTCGGAGCTCGAGCCGAACCCGCACCGGGCTTCGAGCGCACCCTGCTCGCCTCGCTAGACGGACGTCCGCCGCGGTCGGACCCGCCGCCGGGCGACGTCGAGCACCACCGCGGTGACGGCAAGCAGCACCACCGCCGCGCCGTACCACTGGGTCGTGCCGCCCAGCGTCAGCACCGGGATGAGGAAGCCGGCTGCGACGGCCGGAAGGCCGAACGCGAGATACGAGACCGTGTACATGGCGGCGAACAGGCCCGCCCGTTCGTGGACGCCGACGACCGCGGGCACGGAGCGGAGCGCTCCGGTGAAGGCGATGCCGTAGCCGAGGCCGGCGACGGCGACGGCGCCCAGGTACACCGCGGCGGAGTGCCCGGCCAGCGCGATCAGCGACGACCCCGTGCCGATGACGATCGCGATCATGCCGACCAGAGGGGCGTGGCCGGCTCCCAGCCGGATGACGACGAGGGCACCGACCGCAGCGGCGGTGGAGAGGATGCCGACGACGGCTCCCTGCCAGGCGTGCGAACGGATGCCGAGTTCCGATCTCACGATCTGCGCTCCGAGCGAGAGGAACAGGGCGCCGTTGGCCCAACCTGCCACGAGCACGGGAACGGCGGCCCAGAACTCACGACGCGCATGTCGCGGCACGGCGAGCACGGGGCGCAGGGACGCAGCCCAGCCCGGCCGCAGGGACGAGGTCTCCGGTGCGATCCAGACCAGGAGGGCCAACACCGCGAAAGCGGCACCGAGCCCGCCGAAGACCGGCCCCGCGGCATCCTCGGAGATCGACAGCGCCTCGCCGGCGACGAAGGCCCCGACGGCCAGGCCGAACAGCGGCGCCGCGGAGTTCCACACCGCAGCCGACCCGGGCATGCGCACCGCTTCCAGGTCGGCGATGGTCGCGGACAGCGCCGACAGCAGGAGCCCGCTGGCCAGTCCCTGCAGCGATCGCGCCCAGAGCAGTGCCGCGAGCGAGTCGGATGCCGCGAAGAGCACGACGCTCACGGCGAGGATGCCGAAGCCGATGCTCAGCACCGGACGGCGCCCGATGTGCTCGGACAGTCGGCCCGTCGTCAGCAGCGCCGCCAGCAGCACCACCGTGTAGATAGCGAACACCGCCGTGACGGCTCCCGGCGTCATTCCTAACCGGGACTGGATGGCCGGATAGAACGGCGACGGCGCGCTCGCCGCGGCCATCATCAGGATGATTCCGATGATGGCCACGGCCAGCCCGAGAGATCGTCGGATGTTCATTCCGCGGCCGCGGCGATCGCGGTGCGCACGTCGGCCGCGAATCCGGCGATGGTGAAGCCGGCGGGCAGGCTGTCGACGAGGACGAGGTCGGAGATCGCGTTGTCGTGACGCAGGTCGACGATGGCGCGGTACGCGGCCGACTCGTACCAGGCCAGGGCGGCGGCCCGATCGGGGAACTCCATCAGCACGACCGAGCCCGGCCAGGCGCCTTCGACGACATCGGGCTCGCCCTGCGCCAGCCAGGTGCCGCCGAACGGTGCCACGGTCGCCTCGACCTGCTCGAGGTAGCGCAGCCCCTGTTCGTTGGGAATGCCCCCGGGGATGCGGAGGTGGTTGATCAGATACGTGGACATGTCCACTCCTCTCATTTAGATGATGTGCGTAATCTAAACACGAGGATCCCGTCGAGCGCAACTTAGATGATTGCTGTAATCTAATAAGCGGTTCTGATCGAGAGGAACGTCATGAGCAGATCGTCACAGGCGGATGCCGCCCGCAACCGTGCGCAGGTCATCGAGGCGACCTCCCACCTGCTGCGCGAGCGGGGGGCTGCCGGTGTGAGCGTGCAGGATGCGATGTCAGCGGCCGGACTGACCCACGGCGGGTTCTACAAGCACTTCGCATCCAAGGACGAGCTGCTGGCAACGGCGGCGCGCACCGCCTTCGACGACATTCTCGAGCGACTGGAGCGCATCGCGCGCGAGAGCGCCGCGCCGGCCGACGCGCGCGAGCGCATCATCAGTGAGTACCTGACCCCGCAGCACAGGGACACACCGGCGACGGGGTGCGCCAACACCGCCCTCGCGGCCGACGCCGCGCGCTCGGAGAGCATCGAGCTGCGCGAGGCGTACGTGTCAGGCTTCGAGCAGACGCTTCAGCGCCTCGAAGCACTGACGGAGGGACCGGATGCTCGCCGTCGCGCCCTGCAGGACCTCCTGGTGCTCGTGGGCGGACTCACACTGGCGCGTGCGACCAGCGGATCCGCCGTCTCGGACGAGATCCTCGTCGAGGCCGAGCACCTTCTGCATCCGCGGGCCGGCGACGCGCCGCGCTCATGAGACGCACGCCCGAGTCACATCCCGGCGGCGACCACGCGCGCGGTCGCCACCGGGTCGGGGCGATGCATCACCGATTCCGGGACGACCAGCAGCTGCGCGTGAGGGATCGCCGCCGCCAGTCGATCCGCCGCCTCGAGGAGGAACGGGAAGGTCTGTGCACCCCGGAGGACCGTGACCGGCACTGACACGTCGAGGAGTGCGGGATCGACCTGTCTCAGCCGCAGTGTCAGCCGCGTGTCGTAGATCGTGGACTGGGCCAGGGGGGCCAGCGCGCGCAGCTGCCCGCTGTCGCGTGCGGCCGCCACCATCTCGGCGGGCAGGCCGACGGCGTCGAGCTGGAAGGACGCGATGGCCTCGTCGTGTCGGCCGGAGTCGACCAGCGCCTGCAGTCTCTCCGGCAGCTGATCGCCGAAGCCGGTCCCGTCGAAGTCGATCGGCGGTTCGGAGAGGAAGAGAGCTCCGACGGCCACGCCGCGCATCGCCGCGTACAGGGCGAGAACCGCACCCGAGGAGTGCCCGAGCACGGCATCCGTCCCTCCCGCCGCATCGATGACGGCGGCGAGATCGTCCACCTCGTCCTTGGGGGTGGACCCCGCTCGATCGCCGCTGGCGCCCCGCGCTCTGCGATCCCAGACGACCGCGCGGAATCCGGCATCAGTGAGCGCCGCAGCCAGCGGCGCCGCATCAGCGGCGGTCGACAGTGCTCCGTTCACGATCACGACGGTTCGGCCCTCTCCCGAAGTCGTGAAGGAGATCGCGGTTCCATCGGCGGAGGTCGTGGTGGCCATGCCGCCATACAACCACCGTCCGACGACGTAAGCCAGGGGTCCGATCACCGCGTTCTCGAATCCAGGAATGGATCCGCGCGCTTATTGGTTGTACATTCAACAATAACTTCCTGGAGGCCCTCATGTCCAAGAACGAGACCCGCGCCGGTCATCCGATCGCATCCGACCTCACCCTCAACCCCGACACCGGTATGGATGCGGTGTCGCTGCGCGTCGGAGACCTCGAGACGATGTCGTCGTACTACGCGAACGCACTGGCCCTGGAGCCGATCGAAGAGCGTTCGCGCGGCGCCGAGGTGCACCGCGTGCTCGGCCGGGGCCGGACGCCGATGGTGCGCCTGATCAGCACGCCCGGACTGCCGGCCGTCGACCCGCGCCAGGCCGGTCTGTTCCACACCGCCTTCCTCTTCGACGACGCCCCGACGCTCGCCGCCACGGTGCTGCGCGCCGCCCAGGATCAGCGCGGCCACTTCACCGGGTCGAGCGACCACCTGGTCAGCGAGGCCTTCTACTTCACGGACCCCGAGGGCAACGGCATCGAGCTGTACGTCGACCGCGACCGCGCCGACTGGCGGTACCGCGACGGCGAGCTGCAGATGTCCACGCTGTACCTGGATCCCCACGCGTATCTGCGGGACAACCTCGACGAGGACGTCCTGAAGAACGTGTCGCGGACGGCCGGCAAGGTCGGCCACGTACACCTGCAGGTGGGCGACATCCCCACGGCGCGGGCGTTCTACATCGACGCGCTCGGGTTCGAGACGACGGTCGGGTCCTACCCCGGCGCGCTGTTCGCCTCGGCGGGCGGCTACCACCACCACATCGCCATGAACACCTGGAACAGCGCAGGGGCGGGTCCCCGCGCAGCGGGTCTCGGGCTCGGCGACGTCTCGATCACCGTCCCTGCTCGGGATGACCTCGATGCGCTCGCCGCACGCCTCGTCCACCACCGGCTGTCGTTCGCCGATGACGGCCGCTCGATCGTGGTCGCCGACCCCTGGGGCACGCAGGTCACCCTCGCTCTCCCCGGCGCCGACGTGGCCGAGGTGCTGGCGCGGTGACCCTGCACGCGATCGCATCCACGGAGAACGTCGGCGCTGCATCCGTCGTCGCCGTCCTCCTGCACGGATTCGGCTCGAACGAGCGCGACCTCGTCGGCCTCTCATCCGCGCTTCCCGAGGGCACGCCGTGGGTGTCGGTGCGCGCGCCGATCGCCGTCGGCCCCGACGGCTGGGCCTGGTTCCCCATCGGCGAACCCGGCAATCCCGCCCCGGGTGTCGTCGCGGCGGCGACCGAGTCGATCTGGGAGTGGGTGGATGCCGCGCTGCCGGACGGTGCGCGCATCGTGCCGATCGGGTTCTCGCAGGGCGGCTTGATGGCCTCGCAGCTGCTGCGCACCGCCCCCGGGCGCGTGATCGCCCCGGTGATCCTGGGCGGGTTCGTGCAGGCCGGTGAGCAGCCCGGCGACAGCCTGCTCGTCCAGACGCGGCCGGCCGTGTTCTCCGGCCGCGGGCAGGAGGACCGCGTCATCACCGCATCCGCCGTCGCCCGCACCGACGCCTGGCTGTCGACGCACACCACGCCGATCGCGAAGCTCTACCCGGGGCTGGGGCACGGCATCGACGCGCAGGAACTCGTCGATGTGCGTGACTTCCTCGCCGCCGCGCTCGCCGCCGGGGGATCGCTCGCCTGAGGATCGCGCCGCGCTCGTGCCGTCAGGACTCCGACGGCACGAGGGGCAGGGCCGGCCCGTGATTCCAGGCGAGGATGGCGGGCTGCTCGCGGGCGAAGCCCAGCACCGACACCGAACCGGCATCCAGTGAGATGGACGCCGCGAACCGCGGCGCCTGCCGCAGGAACACCGCGGTGAGGATGCGCAGATAGTGGCCGTGCGCGACCAGGGCCACATCACCCTGCGCCATCGCGGGCAGCACGCGGGTGAGCACGCGCGAGGCCCGTGCCGCCACCTCCTCGACGGTCTCGCCCGGCGTCTCGCCGCGGATCACACCGTGCTCGAAAGCCGTCCAGCCGTAGCCGAGCTCGGCACGGATGTCCTTGGTCGTGCGTCCTTCGTACCCGCCGTAGTCCCACTCCACCAGCAGTGGATCGATGTCTGCGTGCAGCCCGGCCAGCTCCGCCGTGCGGCGGGCGCGCTGCAGCGGCGAGCTGAGCACGAGGCGGAAGTCGTAGTCGCGCACCAGGTCGCCGGCGGCACGGGCGAGCTGTTCGCCGTGCGCGGTGAGCGGGATGTCGGTGAGCCCGGTGTGCCGGCCGGTGCGGGACCACTCGGTCTCACCGTGCCGCAGCAGCACCAGTTTGCCCTGCGGGCAGTCCGGCGCAGGGTGGTCGGGAAGGGGATCGGTGTGCGGCAAGTGGGTGGGGAGCACATGATCACCGTACCCCGGGCGCCGGAGCCTCAGCTCATCCTGCTGGCGAGCATCCGCTGATCCGGGTCCAGCCGCGCGAGCAGCGCGACCGTGATGCCGTGCAGCTGCTCGCGCTGCTCGGCATCCAGCGCATCGAACACCAATGCGCGCACCGTGCGCACGTGCTCGGGGGTCGCGCCGATCACCTTGCGACGGCCGTCCGCCGTGAGCTGGACGGTGGTGGCCCTGGCATCCTCGGGCGTGCGCTCCCGCCGCACCAGACCCCGCTGCTCCAGCCGGCTGATCGCATGCGACAGCCGGGAGAGCGTGGCGTTCACGCCGGTGGCGAGGGCTGTCATGCGCATGCGTCGGCCGTCGGCGAGAGCGAGCATCGACAACGTGGCGTAGTCGAAGTGGGTGAGGTTCTCATCGCGCAGCAGCTGGGCGTCGATCCGGTGGGGCAGCAGCTCCAGCACCGCGGTCAGCGGTGCCCAGGTGCGGCGCTCCTCGTCGGTGAAGGACCGTGGTGTGCTCATCTTCCGAGCCTACGGGGAATAGTTGATTCTTCAATGACGTTGTCCTGGGTAAGAGCTTGAACAATCAACCAATAAATCAGGAGAGCAGCATGACCACCATCTCGATCTTCGGCAACGGCAACATGGCCCAGGCCATCGGCGGCGTCTTCGCGCGCGGCGGAGCTTCGATCCAGTACGTAGGCAGTGCGGACAAGGCCGCGCAGCTCGAGGGCGACATCGTCGTGCTGGCAGTCCCGTACCCGGCGCTCGCGCAGATCGCCGCAGACTACGGGGACCAGCTCGACGGGAAGACCGTCGTGGACATCACGAACCCCCTCGACTTCACCACCTTCGACGCTCTCGTGGTGCCCGCGGACGCTTCCGCCGCCGCCGAACTGCAGGCCGCGCTCCCCGGTGCGCACGTGCTGAAGGCCTTCAACACCACCTTCGCCGCCACGCTCATCTCCGGCACCGTGGGCTCGCACAGGACGACCGTGCTCGTCGCAGGCGACGACAACGCCGCCAAGCAGTCGCTCATCGCCGCCGTGGAGGCCGGTGGGCTCGTCGCTGTGGACGCCGGCGCCCTCGTCCGCGCGCGCGAGCTGGAGGCCGTCGGCTTCCTGCAGCTGACGCTCGCCGCGTCGGAGAAGGTCGGGTGGAACGCCGGCTTCTCGCTGAGCCGCTGATCACGATCGGATGCCGCACCCCCGGCGCCGGCCGGGCGGTGCGGCATGTGGTCGTCAGGGGCGGAGCACACGCGCGGACTGGGTGAGCCGGGTGCGCACGTCGAAGGCCTCGGTGGCTCCCAGGGGACGCGCACCGGGAATGCCTCGCCGCAGCACGGTGCGCACGGCGCTGCGCCGCACCACGGAGACGGGCAGCCCGCGCACCGACCCCAGTGCGGTGACCGGCTCGTCGAGGTCGTCGTCGGGCAGGATCAGGATGGCGCCCGCGAAGCGCACCCGCGCGGTCCGCGAGATCGAACGGATGCGGCTGAGGAGGTCGGCCACGGGGGTGCTCCCGTCCACCGTGCCGCCGATCACCTCGCCCTGGCGGAAGCGGACCGCATCTCCGAAGTCTTCCGACACCAGGCCGTACAGCCCGGTCGGGCCGAGCACCGCATGGTCCAGCTTCTGCGCCGCATCCGCGCCGCAGACCACGTCGTGCCAGGCGGTGAATCCGATCCCGAGGTCCGCGATCGCCGCCGCGGTGCTCTCCTCGGCGAGCGCATCGGCCAGCATCCGGCGCACCTCCCACGGCGCCGAGCGCACCACCGCCGGATCGTACGCCTCGCGTGCCGAGACGGTCCTCCTCAGATGCTCGCTGAGCAGCTGCAGATACCGCAGGCGACGCCATCCGCCGGCCTGACCGTACGACTTCGTGCGCGGCCTGGTGCCCGCGTGGGAAGCGGGTGCAGCCGGCGCACCCCATGTCACCTCATCGCGACCACGGTCGTACGCCGCTCTGCCCTCGGGCGTGCCGATGCTCTCCCAGGCGCGCTGCACCCGGACGAACAGCGCCGCATCCCCGCCGGTGTCCGGATGCGTCTGGCGCAGCCGCAGTCGGTAGGCACGGCGCAGCTCCTCGTCGTCGACGGTCGCCGAGACGCCGAGCACCTCATAGGCGGATGCGGACAGGGGCCCCTCGAACGTCACGTTCACACGATAGGCGGTCAGCGACCCCGGCTAGGCTTGACGCATGACCAAGAGCACCGTCTGGACCGTCCTCGGCGTGATCGTCGCCGTCGTCATCGCGTGGTGGTTGGTGAGCGCGCTGTTCTCGCTGCTCTGGTTCATCGCGAAGCTGGCGGTGGTGGCCGTCGTCGCCGTCGCCGTGTATGCCGGCCTGCGCGCGCTGCTGAACCGCACGGCTGACTGACCCGCGCGACTATCCCGCTTGAAGGAACTCCAGCGACGCCTCGCGGAAGTGCCTCGAACCCGGGGCGTTGAAGTGATGACGACCGGGGATCTCGAAGAACGAACCCCTGGGTGCCGTCTGCGCCAGGTGCCGTGATCCGTCGAGCACCGGGTCCTGCGATCCGGTGGCGAACAGCACCGGCTGCTGAGGCGCCTGCGCCCGGTCGTGCTCGATCGACGGGGAATCGCGCATCCCCTCCGCCAGTGCGAGCAGCGCGTACAAGTCGTTGCCCGGGACCCGCTCGGCGAGGGCGATGTAGTTGAGCGTGTCGGGGTCGGTGACAGGTGTGCCGTCCTCGGCGTACCGGCACACCTGTTCCACGTCGAGCCGGTCGAGCGGTATCCCGTCGGGGACGCCGCCGAGCACGGCGCGCGGGAGGCGGTCGCCGAGATCCTGCAGCACCTGCCAGCCGACGCGGGCACCGAGGGAGTACCCGACGTACAGCGCCTCGTCGACGAGGAAGGTGTCGAGGACGGAAGCGATGTCGCGCGCCAGGTTCCGCACGCTGTAGCCGGCGGCGTCGTGGGGCTTCTGGCTGGCGCCATGACCCCGCTGGTCGATGCCGAGGATGCGAAAGCCCTCGGCCTGCAGCATCCGCACCCAGCCGGTGTGCAGCCAGGTGTCGGCGGTGCTCGACGCGAAACCGTGCACGAGCACCACCGTCTGCGCGTCCGGCTCGCCCCACGAGTACGTCGCCAGCGCCACTCCGTCACCGACCTCGATGAACCGCGGGTGAGGCATTCGGGTCAGGGAGGCGAGCAGGTCGGTCACCCCTCCATCATGCTCCTGCCTGGCGGGGCGCGGCGTGCCGGCGCTATCGCAGCGTGCGGCCCCAGGGCTCGGCAGGGTCGTGGATCGCCACGGCGAGCGTCGTGTCGGACTGTCCGTAGTACGCCAGCCAGCGGCCCTGGAACTTCACCAGTCCTTCCACGAACGTCACGTTCGAGACCAGGCCGTTGAGATCCTCGAAGGTCTGCGGGCGCAGCCACGGCTCCTGCATCCGCGCGATGACCTTGGTGGGTTCATCGGGGTCGATGGCGATCTGTCCGCACCGGTAGTCGACGTCCACCGTGCCGTCCTCGTTCACGGTCCGGGTCGCACCGTTGGTGAGCATCACCAGCAGCCCGTTGTCGCTGAGCACCGGTGAGGTGCCGATCTCGACGAGCGCCTCGTCCCAGGTGCCGGGGGTCGGCGAGTACATCGGCTGCGTGTCGGGAGTGCCGGGCGTCCAATGGATGAGATCGTCACTCGTCGCCCAGTAGATCGCCCCCTCGCCGAAGTACATCCACCAGGTGCCCTGCATCTTGACGGGGACGATGACCCCCGCCTTCGACCAGTTGAATCCGCGCGGGTCGACCGTCTTGAACGTGTCGAAGTCCTCGAAGAGGGGGCCGTGCCTGGTCCAGGTGCGCAGGTCCGTCGACGTCGCCAGGCAGAGCTGAGCGCTGTGGCGATCCCACCCGGTGTACGTCAGATAGTAGGTGCCGTCGATGCGGGCGATCCGTGGATCCTCGCACCCGTAGCGCTCGTAGTCCTCCTGCGGGGACAGGATCGGCTCCTCCTCCCGCGTGAAGTTCAATCCGTCGTGCGAGCGTGCGAGACCGATGTGCGACACGATGTCGTCGGCATGCGCCCGGTACAGCAGCAGGACCTCGTCGCCGTCGACCAGCGCCGCGGGGTTGTAGAGGTTCGACGACTCCCAGCTGTCGCCGCGCGGACGGAGGATCGGGTTGCCCTCGTACGGGGTGAACGGGCCGAGGGGGAAGGTCGCTCCGGAGAACATGTGATGCCTTTCTGTGACGCGAGGGGATGAGTGTCTGCGGACGTCGACGCGCGCCACCGCGCCGATGCCGACGGTGTGTTCAGCCCTTGACGGCGGCGCCGAGATCGGTGGCGGTGAAGAATCGCTGGAAGACGCAGAACAGCACGACGACCGGCAGGGCCAGGGCGGTGGCTCCGGCCAGGATCGCGCCGTTGGGATTGGCCGTCGACTGCGCCACCGTGGAGATGTAGTTCGCCAGCGACACGGCGAGCGGCTGCAGCCCGGCATCCTTCGTGATCAGGAACGGCCAGAGGAACTCGTTCCACGGACCGATGAACGTGATCAGCACGACGGTCACCAGCACGGGGCGGATCAGCGGGATGGCCACGCCGGTGAGCAGGCGCACCTCACCCGCGCCGTCGATGCGCGCCGCCTCGAAGATCTCGACCGGCAGCGACTTGAAGAACTGGGTGAAGATGAACACCGCCGTCGTGTTGATCGCGAAGGGCAGGATCATGCCGAGATACGAGTCGCCGAGCCCGTAGTTGCGGGTGATCTGCACGTACAGCGGGATCATCAGCAGCTGGAACGGCACCATCTGCACGAGCAGCATGAGCACCCACAGCACGCCGCGCCCGCGGAAATCCAGGCGCGCGAGGGCGTACCCGGCGAGCAGGCCGAACACGAGGGTGCCGAGCAGCACACCGGCGGTGAAGACGAGCGAGTTCAGCAGCGAGCCGACCAGATCGATGCGCGAGTCGATGTTCACGAAGTTCTGCAGCGTCCAGCCGCTGGTCGGCAGCAGCTCGCTCGGCGAATTGGTCGGGTTCTCCTGGAAGGCCCCCACGATCATGAAATAGAAGGGGAACGCGAACAGCAGTGCTGCGACGGTGAGCAGGACGATGCTCAGCACGCGGGGGAGTCGTCGACGGGATCGCATCATCTCTCCTGGGTGGCGCGGTTCGCGAGCAGGGACAGGCCGCCGACGAGGATCACCAGCAGCATGCCGATCGCCGCCGCCGTGTCGGGGTTCTGCTGCTGGATGCCCTGCTGGTAGATCAGCAGCACGGGAGTGACCGATGCGCCGTCAGGCCCGCCGCCACTGGTGAGCAGGTAGGGCTCGGTGAACAGATTGGCTCCCGTGATGATCGAGAGGATCAGCACCAGCGTGGTGGCGTTGCGCACGCCGGGCACGGTGACGTTCATGAACCGTGCGAACGCGCCCGCCCCGTCGGTCTCTGCCGATTCGTACAGCTCCTTCGGAACGTTCTGCAGGGCCGCGAGATAGAGCAGGATGTAGAACCCGAGCTGCTTCCAGGTCACATAGAGAGCGATCATCGGCATCGCCAGGGTGCTGTTGACCAACCACGACGGGTTCGGTGCCAGCGGACCGAGCACCGCGTTGATGAGCCCCCCGCTCGAGAAGAGCAGCATCCACACGCCGACCAGCGAGACGCTCGCCGTCAGGTACGGCACGTAGAACGCGACGCGGTACGCCGCGACCCATCGGATGCCGCTGTTCAGCGCCGCCGCCAGCAACAGGGAGAGGACCACCGTCAGCGGCACGTTGATCACGAGGAAGACGAGGGTGTTCCGGAAGGCGTCGAAGACCCGCGGGTCGGTCAGCACGTGCACGAAGTTGTCGAAGCCGACGAACGGGCGGTCGGGTTCGACGCCGGGCGCCGTGAAGAAGTAGTCGTGGAACGCGATGTAGATCGCGAACCCCAGCGGGTAGGCGAAGATCGCCACCACGAACACGAAGTAGGGCAGTGCGAACAGCCCGCCCAGCGGTTGCGCCCCCAGGATCCGGGTGCGCAACCGCCGCGAGCCGGCCGCGGTGGTGCCGCGGGATCCGGTCACGCTCTTCGTGTCGGTCACGCCATCACTCCGCGACGAGCTCGTCGATCTTCTTCGCCGCCTTCGTGAGGAAGTCCGAAGTGGACTCCTTGCCGAAGATCACCGAGGCCGAATACTCATCACGGAAGGCCTGCCAGGCCTCCACGGAGTTCGGGATGCTGGGCACATCCGCGGTGTTCTCGGCCTGGTCGGCGAAGGCGGCGTAGTTCGGGTTCGCCGAGAAGTAGTCCGGATAGGTGTCCTTGAGGTCCGTGCGCATGGGCATCTGACCGGTCTTCTCCAGCAGCACCCCATCGCTCTTCTCGCTGGTGGCGTACTTCATGAACTCCCATGCGGTGCCCTGGTTCTTGCAGGAGGTGAACATGGACACGCTCTTGGAGTCGGCGAAGGTCTTCGGGTCCGCACGGCCGTCGGAGGTCGGCACGGGCATGAAGCCCACGTCCACGGTGTCGGCGTAGGAGGGGATCGCCCAGGGGCCGGCCAGCTGCATGGCGGTCGTTCCCGCCGACATCGCATCGTCGGTCGACTTCTCCTTGGGGGAGAGCCCGTCCGCGTACATCGTGGCCCAGAAGTCGGCGACGGTCTTGCCGGCGTCGGAGTCGAAGGTGGCCTTGCCGTCCTCGACGAGCATCGTGCCGTCGGTCTCCGCGAGATAGAACGGATAGAAATCGAACCAGGGCTGATAGAACTCACTGGTGGGCGAGGGCCAGATGGCGCTCTGCACTCCGGAGTCGACGATCGCCTGGGAGCCCTGGAGGAACGCGTCGTAGGTGTTCATCTTCGGGTCGTCGGCGTTCAGCCCCGCCTTCGTGAAGAGCTCCTTGTTGTACATCACCATCACCGGGTTGGACTTCCAGGGCAGCTGGTAGAACTTCCCGTCGGTCTGGTACGAGTCGACGTCGCCACCGCGCTCGGCGATGTAGTCGTCGGCGCCGTCGATCGAGCTGAGGTCGACCAGCCCGCCCTGCCTGACCCAGCCGGATACGGCTGCGGGCGCGATGTTGAAGACCAGGCATGGCGCGGTGCCGGCGGTGATGGCGGCGGTGATGGCCTCCTCCGAGGACGAGGCGGCGGGGATCTCCTGCGAGGTCACCTTCTGGTCGGGGTGCTCCTCGTTCCAGGCGTCCACGACGGCCTTTCCCCAGGCGAGCTCCTGCTCGTTGTTGGAGAGCCAGACCTTGATGCCTCCGGTGCCGCTGCCGGCATTCTCGCCGCCGCCGCCTCCTCCCCCGCCTGCCGAGCAGCCGGTGACGAGGAGCACGGCGGCCCCGATGAGTGCTGCGGAACGGATCCTTCTCATGGTTTCCTCCTTGCGATGCCAGGCCCCGCGGTCGCCGGTCCTGAGGTGCTTTCCCGAAGATGCACGACGTTGCAGTCGATCAGCTCGGTGTGCGGTGCGGCACCGAGGCCTGCGTCGCGCAGCAGCCGCGCGGCGGCGCGACCCCGTGCCGCCGGATCGGACGACACGCTGGTGAGAGAGGGGGAGAGATGCGCTGACAGGTGATCGTCGTCGAAGCCCGCCACCGCGAGGTCCCGCGGAACGGCGAGCCCGCGGGACCGGGCGAGCGAGAGGCCCGCGATCGCCATGGTGTCGTTCGAGTACAGGATGGCGGTGGGAGGATCGTCCAGGTCGAGCAGCTCGGCGGTGCGATCGCGTCCGCTGCCCGCGGTGAAGTCGCCTTCCCGCAGCAGTGCCGCGTCTCCGATCGCATCGACGTAGGCGTCGGCGCGGGCCTTGGAGTGCACGTAGTCGAGCGGCCCGCTGACGTGCGCGATCCGGCTGTGTCCCTCCGCGCGGAGATGCGCGATGAGCTCGCGCACCGGCGCGCCGTCGTCGGTGCGAACGCACGAGAAGTCGTGCGGCCGGTCGTACGCGCCCACCAGCACCGTCGGCAGACCGAGTTCCGCCAGCAGGGGAACACGCCAGTCGTCCACGCGCAGGTCGAGCAGGATCGCGCCGTCGGCGCGGCCGCGCGCCATCGCCCGGTAGGCACGCTCCTCCGCCTCCCGGTCCGGCACCACCTGGAGCAGCAGCGCGGTCTCGGTCTCGGCGAGCACGGACTCGACGCCGGCGATGAAAGCAGGGAAGAACGAGTCGTTCGCGATGACGTCCGGATCGCGCGCCAGCACGACGCCGACCGCATTGGCGCGTCGGGTCGCCAGCGAGCGGGCGTTCTGGCTGGGCACCCAGTTCAGGCGTTCCGCCGCCGCGAGCACCCGCGCCTTCGTCTCGTCGGAGATCGGCCGGTTGCCGCTGAGCGCGTGCGAGACAGTCGCCTTGGTGACGCCCGCCTCGCGCGCGACATCCGCGATCGTCGTCCGTGCCATGCCACCTCCTCGTGCCCGGCGGTTCGACCGAGGCGCATCGCGTCGATTGAACCGGTTTGATATCGGCAAAGGTAAACCGGTTTGACTACGGTGTCAATGGTCATCTGCTGACCATGTCGGCCGAGGGTGACGCGTGACGGCTCACGCCGCTGGCGGGGGGGTCCTCTTCCTCGGCCGGCGCGCTCAGCGGCTGGTCCCACCCCTGCTGCGGTGTGGCGCAGGTGCCGCGGAACACGTACTGAGAGGGGACCCGGCGCTCACTGCTGGTCCAGTCGATGGGTGGTCGCCGCTGCTCTGCGGGAATGTAGCCGAGCCGATAGACCGCCATCAGCTCGAGCGCATCGGGCACCTGCAGCAGCCGCTCGATCTCAGCCCATCGACCGGGGACCTCCATGGGGAAGGAGATGAACTGAATGCCCATGCCCAGCTCGACAGTCGTCAGCCAGACGTTCTCCATGGCCGCGCCCATGCTGAACACCGAGTAGAACGCCGACAGCTCTCCGGGCCGATACTCGGAGCGGTCGAGCATCACGCCGAGCAGCAGAGGCGAGCCGGCGACGAGCTTGCGGTTCTCCTCCCCGAGAGTCTGAGGAATGCGCAGCGCGTTCATCAGCCTCTGCCCGCGCGCGGTGAACACCTGACCGGTGAACGGGCGCAGAGGAGCGGGAAGCCGGTCGAACAGCATCCCGTCGCGCCGTTCGGCCATCTCCTTCCTGCTGAAGCGGAAGTACGGCTTGTAGCGCTCGAAGAACGTGCCGTTCGACATCGCCTCGGTCATGCTCTCGCCACTGATCCGCGCGATCGTCTCGATCGTCTCGCGCTCCTCGATCACCACGAAGCGCCACGGCTGGCTGTTCAGCTGGGAGGGCGCGCGGCCGGCGACCTCCATGAGGAGGCGCTGGTGCTCCTCGCTCACCGGGTCGGGAAGAAACGGACCGTTCGTCGTCTTGCGTCGACGAACCACGTCGAGGAAGTCCATCAGGTCACCTCCGGGCCAGCAAGGCTGCGATCACGAACGAGGGAAGAGCGGATGCCGCGACGGCGATGTGCCGCGCACTTCCGCCTCGGGTGGACGGCATGGCGACCAGTGCCGCGGCGGCGGGGACGAGCGCGAGGCCCGCACTGCGCCGCCCGAGCACGCAGGTGAGCAGTGTCAGACCGGTCAGCGTCGAGGTCAGGATGAACAGCGCGTGGTGCAGCCACCGCATCCGCGCGGTGCCGAACACCCCCGCCGCGACCGCCGTGCCGTACCCGGTGTTCACGATGAAACTCGCCAGCGCGGTGGAGGACAGAGACGCGATCAGCGGAGCACGGCTGTCGCGGCGCGTGCGGTGGCGATTCATCCGGGCTCCTCTCCCGCGGGGTGCGCCGCGTACCGGTGAGACGATCCTCCATCGGTGCCGGGCGTGCCGACAGCGGGTTGACACCGACCGGCTCGATGCGGAATGCGCTTCACCGCAGCAGCTCGATGAGCTGGCCCTCCACGCGCCGGGCCGGATCGACGGTCACGCCTTCGTCGTACAGATCGAACAGACGCGGATCGATGTAGCTCGCCCGCGCGACTGTCGCGGTGTTGCCCAGGACGGCGGCGGCTGTGCGGACCGCCTGCGCGGCCGCCCGCTTGCGTGCGCTCGCCGTGCCCTTCGGGCCGATCTCGGCGAGTGCGACGGCCGCCGTGATGGTGCCGTGCAGCGTGCGGAAGTCCTTCGCGGTGAACTCGCCGCCGGTGCGGCCACGCACCTCCGCATTGATGTCCGCGGGATGCAGCGGATGCCAGGCGCGCCGGTCCTCGTCCTGCCAGCTGAGCAGCAGACTGCGTCCGCCGCGGCGCTTGAGACCCGCGATCAGCTGGGCGAGCTCGGCATCCTCGACATCCGACTCCCAGGGCTGCCCGCTCTTCCCCGGAAAGCGCAGCTCCACGACGGTGCCTCCCCGCACGCGGGCATGCGAACCGCGCAGGGTGACCAGGCCGATGCTGCCGTGCTGGCGGGCGTACTGCTCCGAGCCGACGCGGAGCAGCGCGCTGTCCAGGATCCGGAAGGCGCCGGCGAGCACGCGGGCGCGGCCGTACCCCTCCGCTCGCAGGTCGCGGGTGACTCCGCCGCGCACCGCGGGCATGACCGAGGCCAGGTCCAGCATCCGCTCGAACTTCTCGTTCGCCATCCGCTCGTGCCAGGCCGGGTGGTAGATGTACTGGCGGCGCCCCGCGGCGTCGGTGCCGGTCGCGAGGATGTGCCCGTGGGGATGAGGGCTGATCCAGACGTCCGTCCAGGCGGGCGGAATCGCGAGCGCGCGCACCGCGGCGATCGTGGACGGATCATCGATGCGTGCACCGTCGGGTGCCCGGTACTCGAACCCGCGTCCGCGGCGCACGCGGGTCAGGCCGGGGGCGTGCGGATCGCTGCGCCGAAGACGAGTCATGCTCTGTGAGTACCCCGCCTGGCGGGCGGGGCGCAAGCCCCTGCGCAGGGCCGTATGGGCAGGGTTATCCTGCCGGTTCGCCGCGGGAGTCGCGGTGGACGGACGGAGGACGCGCGATGGCACGCGGAGATGTCGAGACGGTCTCGAAGAACGGGCAATGGGTGAATCGCGTCGAGGGCGAGGCGGAGCTCTCTCAGGGATACGCCTCCAAGGAGGAGGCGGTCGAGGAGGGCGCCAGGCTGGCGGCCGAGACCGGGGCGCGGCACACCGTGCGCGATGCGCCGGCGACGGGGGTGGTCACGGACGAGCAGGAATCGGATGGCGCTGACAGCTCCGGCGACGACGTGATCGACGTCGAGGATCTTCCCTGAGCCGGTCAGGGGCTTCCTCTTCGCCGAATCGATTCGATAGGGTCGGGTGTGGCGCCGTGACCGATCACGGTGCCTTTCCTGTTCCCGCCGTTCGGCATCCCTCACCCCTCTCTCTTCATGGCGATCAATCTCATCACCGGGCGCCCCTGGCGCGTCATCCTGGCCTTCTCCGTGCCGTTGCTCATCGGCAACGTCGTGCAGCAGCTGTACCAGTTCGTCGACGCCGTCGTCGTCGGCCGCCAGCTCGGGGTCGACTCGCTCGCCGCGGTCGGGGCGACAGGCAGCCTGATCTTCCTCGTCATCGGGTTCGCCTGGGGCCTGGCGAGCGGGTTCGCGATCCCGACGGCGCAGGCGTTCGGCGGGTCGGATGCCCGCGGAGTGCGCCGCTCCGTCGCGACGGGAACCCTGCTGACCGGCGTCACCAGCCTGATCCTCACGATCCTCGGCCCGCTGATCGCCGCGCCCTTCCTGGAGCTGCTGCAGACGCCGCCCGAGCTGATGGCCGAGGCCACGGTGTTCACCCAGGTGACCTTCATCGGCGGCAGCACCATCATGTTCTTCAACTACCTCGCGGCGATCATCCGCGCGATCGGCGACTCGACGACGCCGCTCGTTTTCCTCACCGTCTCGTGCGCGCTGAACGTCGGGCTCGTCATCCTCATGGTCGGGCCCCTGCAGTGGGGCGTCGCCGGCGCGGCGTGGGCGACGGTCGTGGCGCAGGCGATCTCGGTGCTGCTGTGCCTGCTGTACGTCTGGCGGCGCGTGCCGGTCCTGCACGTGCACCGCGCCGACTGGCGGGTCTCGCGCGCAGACATCGCCGACCACCTGCGGTTGGGTCTGCCGATGGGCTTCCAGGCCTCGATCATCGCGATCGGAGCGCTGATCGTGCAGGTGGCGCTGAACACGCTCGGGTCCGAGGCGGTCGCGGCGTACACCGCCGCGTCCCGCGTCGACAGCCTCGCCAGCGCGTTCCTCGCCTCGCTGGGGCTGGCGGCCTCGATGTACGCCGCGCAGAACCTCGGCGCGGGCCGCCCCGACCGCATCCGTCGCGGCACCATCCAGGCGATCTGGATGTCGGTCGTGGCAGCCGTCGCGCTCGGCGTGATCATGATCACTCTCGGCGCACCGGCCGTGCGCCTGTTCGTGGGCGACGGCGCCGACCGCGTGGTCGAGCTCGCGCACCTCATGCTCATCATCAACGGCTGCACCTACGTGCTGCTGGGGGTGCTGTTCGTGCTGCGCGGCGTGCTGCAGGGTATCGGCCGGGTGCTCGTGCCGACGGTGACCGGTGTGATCGAGCTGGTGATGCGTGTCGTCGCGGCTGTCGTGCTGGGCTCCCTGCTGGAGTTCGAGGGCGTCGCGATGAGCAACCCGCTCGCCTGGGTCGGCGCGGTCGCGCTCCTCGCCCCGGCGTACGCGCGCGCGCACCGGGCGCTCGCGAAGATGGTGGTCTCGCCGGTGGAGCCGACGCTCACGACCCCGATCGCGGTGATCGGTCCGGCCGACGGCTCGATGTCGGTGGATGCCGTGTTCACCGCGCCCGTGCCGATCGTGCCGCCGCGCCTCAGCCGGCTGCGTCTGCCGCGCGGCATCCGCCGTCCGCGGTGAGCCGAGACACCGTGCTCTCGACGGGAGTCGGGATGCGGCGGAGGAGGCGGTCACCGGGCGTTCACCTGTCATCCTTCGGGATGATGCCGAATCGTTCTCCAGGTGGAGGATTACGGCGATCAACGCGCGTAACCTGGAAGTGTTGAGACACCGGGGGGTCGTCGAATGTCCACACTTGCCATGACACACACACTGGCAGCCATCTTCGTGCCGATCGGGATCGCGGGGGCGGTCCTGGCAGTGATCTGCGCGCTGATCGTCACCTTCGCGCTCGCTCGCCGCGCGGCGGGTCTCGCCGGCGGAGCAGCCGGCGTCTGGATCGTCGGCGCGCTGCTGAGCTGGGCGTCGTCGTTCGCCGACCTGTGGCTGCCGCTGCTCGTCTCGCTGGGTGCCCTCGGCGCCGCCCTCGTGGTGGGCGGACTGCTGCGCGTGCTCATCGGCGGCGTCCGCAGGCGCGAACAGCCGGAGTCGAGTGCCCGGACCTCGCAGGCTCAGGAGCCGCGCGTCCAGGAGCCGCGCGTCGAGGAGCCGCGGACTCAGCCCACGCGCGTCGCGCCGGCGCCGGTTCGCGCATCCTCGCCGGTGACCGACGGCATCCGCGCCGCCGCGTAACTCGTCCTGACGCGGCCGCCATGAGCCGACATCGCGGCGGCGCGAGTTCGCTCAGCCCTTCAGCGTCTCGATGTCGATCACGAAGCGGTAGCGGACGTCAGAGGCCAGCACCCGCGCCCACGCCTCGTTGACCTCATCGGCGGAGGTGACCTCGACCTCGGGGGCGATGTTGTGCTCGGCGCAGAAGTCGAGCATCTCCTGGGTCTCCGCGATCCCGCCGATGTTGGATCCCGCGAACGAGCGACGCCCGCCGATCAGCGTGCCGGCGCGCACGGGCATCGGCTCGGCCGGGGCGCCCACGTTCACCAGGGTGCCGTTCAGGGCGAGCAGCTTCAGGTGCGCGTCGATGTCGATCGGCGCGGACACCGAGTTGATGATGAGGTCGAACGAGCTCCGCAGGGTGCGGAACGTCTCGGCATCCTCGGTCGCGAAGTAGTGGTCGGCGCCGAGCCTCAGCGCGTCGTCCTTCTTCGACAGCGACCGCGACAGCACGGTGACCTCGGCGCCCATGGCGTGCGCGATCTTCACGGCCATGTGACCGAGCCCGCCGAGCCCGATCACCGCGACCCTCTTGCCGGGGCCGGCGTTCCAGTGCCGCAGCGGCGAGTACGTGGTGATGCCGGCGCACAGCAGCGGTGCCGCCTTCTCGTAGGGGATCGCCTCGGGCATCCGCAGCACGAAGTCCTGTGTGACGACGATCGACGTGGAGTAGCCGCCCTGGGTGATCGTCCCGTCCACGTCCGTGGCGGCATAGGTGCCGATCGCACCCTTCTCGCAGTGCTGCTCCTCGCCGGCGAGGCAGTTCGCGCACTCTCCGCAGGAGTTCACCAGGCATCCGACGCCCACGCGGTCGCCGACGGCGAACTTCGTCACGTCGGCGCCCACCTCGGCGACCGTGCCGACGATCTCGTGCCCGACGGTCAGGGGGTACTGCTGCGCGCCCCAGTCTCCCTGCACGGTGTGGATGTCGGAGTGGCAGATGCCCGCCCAGCGGATGTCGATGAGCACATCGTCGGGGCCGACGTCGCGGCGCTCGATGGTGCCGGTGAAGAGCGGGTCGGTGGCGGACGGCGCGATGATGGCGGGGATCACGGTGGGCATGATCCGAGCGTAGACGCGTTGAAGTCGATCCGTCGGGAGGATCTGCTCGGACCGCGCAGGATCAGGTCGACAGGGCTCGGTGACCGCCCCGATCACGCCGTCGCACGAGGCGCAGCTCGCTGGCGAGAATGCCGAGCACGACCAGCAGCCCGCCCATCAGGGCGGCGGCCGGCAGCCGCTCGCCCGCGATGCGCCCGATCACCGCAGCCCACACCGGCTCACCGGCGTAGATGATCGTGGCGCGCGTGGGGGACACCGACTTCTGCGCCCAGTTCATGGTCAGCTGGATGAGACAGCTCGCCACGCCGAGCCCGACGCCGGCGATGACCCAGGCCCAGGAGAACGACGGGATGCTCTCGCCGGTGAGCGGCATGGTCGCGAGTCCCAGCAGACCGGCGACGAGCAGCTGCACGATGGTGATGCGACCGAGATCGATGCGGTTCGCGAACACGCTGATGAGGATGATCTCGCCGACGATCGGCAGCGTGCTGATCAGCGTGACGGACTCCCCGACACCCAGCGACAGGGAGAACGCGCTGGGGCCGGCGATCAGCAGCAGTCCGAGGAACGCAAGACCGGCACCGAGAAAGGCCATTGCCGGCGGTCGCCGGCGGAAGAACAGCCACTGGGCGAACGGCACCATCGGCACGTAGAGGGCGGTGAGGAAGGCAGAGGTGCTGCTGTCGATCGTCTGCAGGCCGAGGGTCTGCAGCCCGTAACCGCCGTAGATCATGACGCCGATCGCGGCACCTGCGCCGATGTCGGCCCACGTCATGCCCCGCAGCGAGCGCCGGAAGATCAGGATGGCGACCAGAGCGGCCACGAGAAAGCGCAGCCCCACGAAGAACCAGGGGTCGGAGTGCTCCATCGCCCAGTGCACGAGCAGGAACGTGCCGCCCCACACTGCCGTGATCGCGATGAGGGCGAGTTCCTGCGGGCGCAGGCGCATCCAGCGCAGTCGAGAGGTCACAGCCGATTCTCCCGCATCCGGCTGTCGCTGCGGGAGCGCGGACCGTCGGGGTGCGGGAAGCCGGCGGGAGTCACTCGGGGCGTTCGTCGAATCCCCACCGCATCGAGAGCGCGCCGGGGCCGAAGCCCCGTCGGATCGCGTGCAGCGAGAGCGCGCCGTCGAGCGAGCGCGGCGTCACGACCGCACCCGACGGCGTCTCCTCGACCTCCTCGATCCACGCCGGCACCGCGGCCGGGTCGAACCGCGTCCACAGCAGCAGCTCACGGGACTGGAAAGCGATGCCATGACCGCTTCCGTCGCCCTGCGGGAACTCCGCTGGGTACACCACCGCCCACTCGATGAGCGTGGAGGCGGGTGCGGCGATCGGACGCTCCGGTTCGAACAGGAAGCCGTGCACCTCACCGCTCTCGTGCGAGTGCCGTGCGGAGATGCGGCCGCCGCCGACGGCGACGAAGTCCGGGGGAGGCGTCGGTGTTCCCGGCGTCAACTCCACGAACGGGATCGCCGAGACGACGCCCGAGGTGGCCTGCACCAGCAGTCGAGTGGTGCGCCGCAGCACCTGGCCGGCCGGTCCGACATCGGTGACCGCATGGATGGTCAGTTCTCGCGTCGGATCGGGATAGGCCGCCCCCATGGCCAGGAACGTCTCGCGCACCCGCTGCTCCATCAGCTCCTCGTCGAAGGGGAAGGCCGTCGAGCCCAGCGGGCCGGTGCGCAGCGTGGGGCGCAGCCGGTCGACGAGCGCGCCGCGGTCGAGGTCGAGCAGCTCCTCCAGATCAGTGACCGCAGCCAGGGATTGCGCCCCCTCGGGATGTCGTGCACCGGAGCGCCAATAGCTGAGCGTGGCCATCGACACCGGATTTCCGCGTGCGACGAGCCGGTCGTGCAGTCGGGAGAGGGTGAGTCCGCGGACTCTGATGGCGGCACTGAGCGCCTCGGCGAACGATGCCGCACCCTGATCGTCAGAAGACTTCTCCGTCGTCACAGCAGACCTTCCGGTATGTGAACACCCGAGCCTTAGATTGGCACAGGGTTCGGTGAGGTCACGACTGGGGAGTCACACGCACCGAGCACAGAGGGACGTGCGGACCATGGTCGGCACGCACACTCGCTCCTGTTCGCTCAGCCCTCATCGGCGCGCAGGTGGGCCGGCGGCTTCTGGGGATGCCGCCGGCCGACACCCCGCGGCGGCGCGGTATCAGGGCCGCCGGGATGCCGTGAGAGCGTGAGCCAGCCCGATGGTCAGCCACCAGCCGCCGAGCCAGATCACCAGCAGGGTCAGCAGTCCGCCGGAGACGAGACCGCCGATGAGGATCACGAGGCCGACGGCGGCGAGCAGCCACCCGGCTGAGCGGATGCCGAGGCCGATCAGCACGGCGAGCAGCACGATCGCCGCCAGTACCGGCCACGCCCACGCGCTGATGTCGAACGCTCCTCCGGTCCCCGCCCCGGCGAGCAGCAGCAGCGTGGGCGCGATCGTCAGCGCACCGCCGGTGATGCGCGCCGGCCCGCCGAAGCCGGCGCCCCGCAGCCGAACCCACACGATCAACGACGCCCAGCTCAGCAGCACGACCGGGAGGAAGAACCCGCCCAGCGTGAAGCCGCCCACGAGCGCCATCAGCGTGAGCACGGTGGCGGCGACGGACGCCGTGGCTGCGCGCGCTCGCCGCGGCACGGCCAGTGGTACCGCCGCGACGAGCGCGGGCACCAGGGCGACCAGCGCCATCGCCAGTCCCAGCTGCTGGAAGATCGTCCCCGCCGAGGGCTCTGCCGTGTGCAGTCCGTCCGAGGTCACCGAGTCGGAGGAGGAGACGCCATAGCTGGGCAGGATGAACGCGACGACGATTCCCGTCACCAGCGCCACCGCGACGGCCGCGCCCTGGAGCACGCGCCAGGCTCGTTCCGCGTGGACGGCTCCTGCGTCGGCATCCGACCCGAACTCCTCGACGGCCCGGTCCGCGATCTCCTGGGGCGTCCCGAGGCTTCCGATGATCGTGTCGACCGACCGGCCGGCATCCTCGGCATCCTCGAAGTGTCCGCGCAGGTCCTCGAGCACGGCTGCGCGGTGCTCCGGGGCGATGTCGCTCAGCGTCCGCTCCACCGATCGCAGATAATCGTCCTTCGTCGTCATGATGTCCCCTCGATGATGGCGTCGACTTCGGTGCCCATCGCGCGCCAGACGGCGGCGAACGTGTCGAGCTGCTCGCGGCCCGCGGCCGTGATCGTGTAGTACCGGCGAGGCCGCCCTCCGCCGATCCCTTCGGTGCGGGTGTCGACGAGCCCGCCCTCCCGCATGCGTGCGAGCAGCGGGTAGAGGCTGCCCTCGCTCGCGATCAGGCCGCGCGTCTGCAATTCGGATGCGAGCTCCAGGCCGTACCGCTCGTTCGCGGCCAGAAGTCCGAGCACGCAGAACTCCAGCACTCCCTTGCGGAGATTCGTGGCGATGCGCTCGGCGTTCTCAGTCACGCGTCCACTTTAACCTTGCATAGCAAGTATTGCAATGCAAGGTTACCGACGACCGCTCTGCCACGTCGGCGACGGGCCCGATCGCCGCCGAGGGCGGATCCGCCCCAGGCGGATCCCCGCGACACCAGCGCCCGGCCGGCCGCACGCTGGAGTCATGACCGAAGACAAGTCCATTCCGCAGTTCGGAGCCGAGGCCCGGCGCGCACTGCTCCACGACCGTGTGCTCGTGCTCGACGGACCCCTCGATGACGACAACGGCACCCTGCTCATGACCCAGCTGCTCAGCCTGGCCGCCGAGGACCCCGCGGCCGACATCGCCCTGTGGATCCACTCGCCGGGTGGCTCCGTGCCGGCGATGCTCGGCATCCGGGACATCATGCGCACCATCCCCAACGACGTCGCGACCGTCGCGCTGGGTCTCGCCTGCAGTGCCGGGCAGTTCCTGCTCTCCGCAGGCACGAGGGGCAAGCGCCGCGCGCTGGCGCACTCCCGCATACTGCTGCATCAGGGCTCGTCCGGCATCGGCGGCTCCGCCGGCGAGATCGAGGTGCAGGCCGATGATCTGCGCCACATGCGCGACACCGTGATCGGGCTCATCTCCGACGACACCGGGCAGCCGCGCGAGCGCGTGTTCGAGGACTCGCTGCACGACCACTGGTACACCGCCGACGAGGCGCTCGACTACGGCTTCATCGACGGCATCGTCGTCTCCCTCGCCGATGTGTTCCCGCACCGCCGCACACGGATCGGACTGGGCGGCGAGACCGCCCAGTCAGACGCGATGGAGGAGTCCCGATGAGCGGCTACACGATCCCCAATGTCATCGCGCAGAACCCGCGCGGCGACCGCATCATGGACGTCTACTCGCACCTGCTGTCGGAGCGGATCGTCTACCTCGGCACCGAGGTGGATGCCGGAGTCGCGAACACGATCATCGCCCAGCTGCTGCACCTGGATGCCGACGGCCCGGACGCTGACGTACAGCTCTCGATCAACTGCGCCGGCGGCGACCCCAGCGCTGCGCTCGCGATCTACGACACGATGCAGCACATCCGGCCGCGGGTCACGACGACCTGCGTCGGCCAGGCGATCGGCGTGGGTGCTCTGCTCGTGGCCTCCGGAGCGCCCGGCATGCGTTCGGCCCTGCCGCACGCCAGGATCGTGCTGCATCAGCCCGCCGCGCAGACCCGCGGCGCCGTGCCCGATCTCATCCTCGCCGCCGACGAGGTGGTGCGGGTGCGCGCCGAGATGGAGCAGGTGCTCGCCCTTCACACCGGACGAACCGTCGAGACGCTGCGCGCCGACACCGACCGCGACCGCGTGTTCACCGCCGAGTCGGCCCGCGAGTACGGGCTCATCGATCAGGTGCTCGCGCCGCGGTGACCGTGCGGGTCGGCCGCGGGCGGTCGCGCCGCCCCGGATGCCGGCGCCTCAGGCCGCCAGAGAGAACGCGCCGCCCGTGGCGCCCGGCGCGGCGTCGGCCGGCTGGAGCCCGTCCGCCACCGAGCCGACGAGTTCGAGCAGCGACGTCTCCAGCGCGCCCGCGACGGCTGCGATCATCTCGCTCGACGGCTCCTTGACCCCTCGCTCCATCTCGGACAGATACTGCGGGGAGATGCCGGCGGCATCCGCGGTCTCGGTGAGGGTGTCACCGCGCTCGTGGCGGCGACGCCGCAGCTCGGCACCGAGCAGCTCGCGCCACAGCGGTTCCGGCGCACGGCGGGTGCGGGGCGGGAAGGGGAGGATCGAGGCCATGGCTCACGGTACGCACGGTCGCGGGCCCGTTTCCACCTCTTCCGCCCAGAGCAGAACGCGGATGCGGCCCGCGCCCACGCCCGATCGAACCGGGCTCATAGGCGTCGCGACGTAGACTGGGCAGGTCACCGATCCGAGGACTGTCATGCCCGCCGCCCCCCTCACGTTCACTGCCCGTCACGTGCAGTTGACCCGCGCCGTCCTGGCGGCCGTCGCGGCCCTGATGATCACGTTCTCCCCCGACCACTCCGCCACTGTCGGCCTGTCGGTGTTCGGTGGATTCGCGATCGCCACCGCCCTGGTCCTCCTGCTCGCCGCGATCCTCGTGCACCGCGGGACTCGGCGCTGGCCTGCGCTGATCATGAGCGGCGTCTCGTTCGTGCTCGGCATGGCCGCCAGCATCCCCTCGCTGCGCTCGGTCACGCTCTTCTTCGTGGTCGTCATCGTCTGGGCCGCGGTGACCGGGCTCGTCGAACTCATCGCCGGCATCCGCTTCACAGGCGCCGATGGTGCACGCGACGCCGTGATCACGGGAGGCGCCGGACTGCTGCTCGCCGTGCTGCTGCTGGTCATCCCCGCAGGGCTCGTGCACGAGTACATGACGCCGCAGGGCGAGACCATGGTGCTCACCGGCATCATCCTGGGAGTCGGGACCTTCGGCGGCTACGCCGCGATCGTCGCCGTGCTCCAGGGCATCGCCGGGTTCACCCCCAACGCGAAGAAGGCCGTGCAGGCGCAGGCCCGTACGGATGCCGGCGGCGACCGCCTGGCAGAGGGAGGACACGCATGACCGACGACAAGCCCACCCGACGCGAGATCCTGCGGCCGCTGCACCTCGTGGGCATCGCCCTGGGCTGCGGTGTCTTCGCCGCCGTGGTGACGATGGTCTCCACCGGCGCCTTCACCTCCCGCGTCAACACCGCACTCGCGCGCGGAACGTACGAGGACCTCCCGCCCGTCAGCCTGGGCCTGGTCGTTGGCGGGATCGCGTTCATCGTGACCCTGCTGGGCCTGGCGATGCTGATGCTCGCCGTCAACCCCGCGGACGTCACCAAGACCATCGACCGGCCGGTGCTCTACGACGCGGAGGACAGGAAGAAGTCCGCCGGCGGGACCGCGGCGTCCTCCTCGCCGACGAACGCGGAGGCGTCCGATCCCGAGGCGCCCGCGCCGGAGAAGCCGGGCGAGGTCTGACCCGCCACGGCGGAGCTCAGCCCTCCGGCAGCGCCGGCTGGAGGAGCCGGTCATCGCCGTCGCCGGGCTGTCCGCGCCCATCGGTGTTGTTCGTCAGCACCCAGAACGTGCCGTCCGGTCCGGGGATGACATCGCGCAGGCGTCCGAACTCCTCGCGGAAGAACGACCACGGCTCGACGTCCGGACTCGACGGATCGAACAGCCAGAGGCGCTGACCGCGCAGCCCGGCGATGTAGACCATGTCGTCGATCACCGCGATGCCGCTGGGGCTGGCCTCCGCCGGCGCCCACACCGCCACCGGGTCGATGGCATCCGGCGCCCCGGTCTTCCCCTCGTGGTCGGGCCAGCCGTAGTCGCCGCCAGGACGGATGCGATTCAGTTCGTCCCAGGTGTCCTGCCCGAACTCGCTCGCCCACATCGTGCCCGAGCTGTCCCACGCCAGCCCCTGCACGTTGCGGTGCCCGAGCGAGTACACCGCGGTGCCGAACGGGTTGCCCGGTGCGGGCTCGCCCGTGGGAGTCACCCGCAGGATCTTCCCGCCGAGATAGTCCGGGTCGCGGGCGTGCTCCCGCTGCCCGGCGTCTCCCGTGCCGATGTACAGCATCCCGTCCGGACCGAAGGCGATCCGCCCGCCGTTGTGCGTGGCGGCGTGCGGGATGCCGTCGATCACCGTCTCCAGCCGGTCGATGTCCAGGGTCAGCGATCCCGGGTCGCCGGTGAGCGGCATCCGCACCACCCGGTTGTCGCCGTCGGTGGCGTGATACGCGTACAGCCAGCGGATGCCGTCGGCCTCGCGGACGGCGAGTCCGTTCAGCCCGGCCTCGCCGCCGGAGACGACCCCCGGAACCGTGCCGGCCTCGCGCAGATCACCGGATGCCGTCAGTTCGAGCACCCTGCCGTCATCGCGCTGCGAGATGACCGCGCCGCCGTCGTCCAGGCGCACCACCGACCAGGGCGCGTCCAGGCCCGACGCCAGAGTGACGGTCTCCTCCTGGAGGGTGTCGGGCGGCGACGTGCAGGCGGTGAGGGTGAGCGCGAGCAGGAGCGCCGCGCCGGCGAGTATCCGTGTCATGCCGCACCTCCTCGCTCCAGCATCCCCGACCGCGAGACGGGGCGCCAGCGCTGGTCACCGGATGTCGCCGAGCGCCCGTGCCCGGCGGCGAGGTCTCGTGTCGGCGATGGAGCGGTCCGGGAATATTCGGAATCATCGGGTGCTTGTCATTGCCATGGCCACTTCCGTCGATCGCGCTTCCGTCGGATTGCGATCGGCACGCGGACCCGTTCTCGGAGCGCTCATGCTCTCCACCGGGCTGATCGCGATCGACGCGACCATCCTCGCCACGGCCGTGCCGAGCATCGTGCGCGACCTCGGCGGCTACCAGCAGTTCCCGTGGCTGTTCTCGGTGTACCTGCTGGCGCAGGCCGTGAGCGTGCCGATCTACTCCCGCTTCGCCGACACCGTGGGCCGCAAGCCGATCATCATGATCGGCATCGCCCTGTTCCTGATCGGCTCGGTGCTCTGCGGTCTCGCCGGCAGCATGATGTGGCTGATCCTGTTCCGCATCGTGCAGGGACTCGGCGCCGGTGCGGTCGCGCCGATGTCGATGACGATCGTCGGAGACATCTACACGGTCGCGGAACGCGCCAAGGTGCAGGGCTACATCGCGAGCGTCTGGGCGATCTCGTCGGTCGTCGGGCCGGCACTCGGCGGCATCTTCTCGCAGCTGGACGCCTGGCGCTGGATCTTCTTCGTCAACGTGCCGCTGTGCGCGCTCGCCGCGTGGATGCTCCTGACGCACTATCGGGAGGAGAAGCAGACCCGCCGGCACCGCATCGACTTCGCGGGGGCGGCGCTGCTCACCGTCGGCCTCACCGGCATCATCCTCGGGCTGCTGGAGGGCGACGACGCCTGGGCGTGGGTCTCGGTGCCCAGCGCGATCTGCTTCGGAGGCGGGGCGCTCGCGCTCATCGCCTTCGCGCTCGTGGAACGCCGCACGGCCGAGCCGATCATCGACTTCACGCTCATCTCCCGTCGGCTGATCCTCACCACGACCATCGCCTCGTTCGGCGTCGGCGCTCTGCTGATCGGCGTCACGAGCTTCGCGCCGGCCTACCTGGAGGGCTCGCTCGGCATCGTGCCGCTGCTCTCGGGCCTCGCCGTCGCCGCCCTCACCGTGGGCTGGCCGATCGCCTCAGGGGTGTCCGGGCGGCTGTACCTGCGCATCGGCTTCCGACGCACCGCGATGCTGGGAATGGGTATCGCGACCATCGCCGCAGCCGGCCTCGCGCTGACGGGCCCCTGGCCGAGCCCGTTCACGGTGGCCGGACTCGCGTTCCTTCTGGGGTTCGGACTGGGGTGGACCTCCGCGCCGAGCCTCATCGCCGCGCAGGCCTCGGTCGGCTGGGGCGAGCGCGGCGTCGTGACCGGAATGAACGCGTTCGCGCGCTCGGCGGGCAGCGCGGTGGGCGTCGCGGTGCTGGGTGCCATCTCGAATGCGGTGATCGCACAGGGCGCGGGACCCCAGGATCCGGCCACGATCATCGCGGCATCCACGTGGGTGTTCGTGGGTGCGGCCATCGCCGCCGTCCTGACCTTCGTGGTCGTGCTGTTCATGCCGCGCGACGGCGCGGTCGCCCCCGACTGACCGCGCGCCGTCGCCCGGCCTCCGCGTGCGCGGGCGCCCCGGCCCCTGCGTGCGCGGTCGCAGAGATGGATAACGTCGGTCGGCGGGCCCTCCTGCCCGCGTTTTCCATCCGCAGCCGACGACCGCGGATGGAAAACGCCGGTGCGCCGCCCCTCGGACCCGCCCTTTCCATCTCTGAGAGGAGCCGGGCGGGGCACGCACGAGCGCAGGCCGTCCGGGTGAAGGGGCGGCGACGGGCCGCGCCCCGGGGCTCAGCGGGCGAGCTGCTCGGCGAGGCCGGTGTAGGTGGCGGGGGTCAGCGCCAGCAGACGCTGCTTCGCGGCATCCCCGATCTCCAGACCCTCGACGAACTCCGCCAGCTCGGCCGCACCCACGCGGTGCCCGCGGGTGAGGTCCTTCAGCAGCGCGTACGGGTCCGTGATGGTGGAGCGGCCGGCGACGACCTCCGCACGGATGACGGTCTGGATGGCCTCGGCCAGAACCTCCCAGTTGTGGTCGAGGTCATCGAGCAGCACGTCGCGCGAGAGCGAGATGGCATCCAGCCCGCGGCGCAGGTTGTCCAGCGCGAGCAGCGAGTGCCCGAACGCCACGCCGATGTTGCGCTGCGTCGTCGAATCGGTCAGGTCCCGCTGCATCCGCGAGGTGACCAGCGTCTGTGACAGCGAGTTCAGCAGCGCGCCGGACAGTTCGAGGTTCGCCTCGGCGTTCTCGAAGCGGATCGGGTTGATCTTGTGCGGCATCGTCGAGGAGCCGGTGGCCCCCGCGACGGGGATCTGCGCGAAGTAGCCGAGCGAGATGTAGGTCCAGATGTCGGTGGCGAGGTTGTGCAGGATGCCGCCGGCGTGCCGTACGTGGTCGTACAGCTCGACCTGCCAGTCGTGCGACTCGATCTGGGTGGTCAGCGGGTTGAAGTCGATGCCGAGACCCTCGATGTACTCGCGGGACACCTGCGGCCAGTCGACGTCGGGATCGGCGGACAGGTGCGCCGACCAGGTGCCGGTCGCGCCGGAGAACTTCGCCAGGTACTCGGATGCGGCGATGCGGCTGCGCACCCGCTCCAGGCGCCAGGCGAAGACGGCGAGCTCCTTGCCCATCGTGGACGGGGTGGCCGGCTGCCCGTGCGTGCGGGACAGCATGGCGGCATCCGCGTGCTCGACGGCCAGTTCGCGCAGCTTGGCGATCACGCCGTCCAGGGCCGGCAGCCACACACCCTCGACCGCCCGCTTGACGGTCAGCGCGTAGGAGGCCGAGTTGATGTCCTCGCTGGTGCACGCGAAGTGCGTCAGCTCGGCGATCGAGTCCAGGCCCAGGGTCGCCAGACGATCGCGGACCAGGTACTCGACGGCCTTCACATCGTGGCGGGTGACCGCCTCCTTGTCGGCGAGCCAGTCGATCTCGGCCTGCCCGAAGTCACGGTAGAGCGCACACAGGCGCTGCTTGTCGGCATCCGGCAGTGGCGACGTCCCGAACAGGGAGCGATCGGTCAGCGCGATGAGCCACTCCACCTCCACCTCGACGCGGGCGCGGTTCAGACCGGCCTCCGAGAGGTAATCCGCCAGGCCCGTGACGGAGGCGCGGTAGCGGCCGTCGAGCGGGCTGAGCGGCTGAGCCGGAAGCGGAGGAAGCGAGGGCGAGGGCTGAGAAGTCAGGGGAGATCCTCCTGATCGGGGCGCCGCATCGCGCGGAGCGTGGGATGGGGGGCGCGCACGGCGGGCTCGAGCTGGGAGAACAGGCCACGCGTCGCGGTCTCAATCATAGCCAGCACCGAATCGAACATCTCCGGGCCTGCGTAGTAGGGGTCGGGCACGTCCATGCTGGACGCGTGCGGATCGTACGCCCGCAGCAGGGTGACCTTGCCCTCGTCGTCCTCGGAGCGCGCCCAGGCGCGCAGGATGCGCTCGTGGGTGCGATCGAGGGCGACGATCAGGTCGTTGTCGGCGAAGGAGGCCGCGCTGAACTGCTTCGCCCGATGCTGTGACCCGTCGTAGCCGTGACGTTCGAGGGATTCCAGGGTGCGGGCGTCGGCGCGCTCTCCGAGATGCCAGTCGCCGGTTCCGGCGCTGCGGGACACGATCCGGGAGCCCAGTCCGCGCTGTTCTGCGAGCGCGCGGAACACCACTTCGGCCATCGGCGAGCGGCAGATGTTGCCCGTGCAGACGAAGATGACGCGGAAGGGATCCGGGCGGGTCACAGTCCCATTGTGCCGGTATCCACTTCCGTCCCCAATCGTTCGGTGCCGACAATTGTCCACAGGGAGTGCCATCCGAGGCCGAGCCGATGCCGTGTGCGGCGCACGCTGGAGGCATGTACGCGATCACAGCGGCCGAGCCGCCGGCATCCGATCAGATCTGGCGGGCGCTCCTCGCGGTGCGTCGGATCGACGCGGCGGCGGACGCGCTCAGTGCCGCGGGCGCGCTGACCGCCGAGCTGAGCGCGCAATCGCGGTGGCGGAACGACGGCCTCGGACCGCGGGCGCTGCGCGACGCGCTCGACGAGCTGAACAGCGCCATCGGCGGCGAATTGTCGGAGGTGCGGCGGGCGGGCGCCGAGGTGGAGAGGGGGATCGGTGCATGAGCGATGAGGTGACGATCACCTCCGGCGGTGCCATCGCCGTGGACTCCTCGGCGCTGCGCGACATCGCCGCGCGGCTCGACCAGGTCTCGAGACAGCTCGCAGAGGCGAGGGATCGTCTGGGGAGCGCCCGTGCCGAGCTGGCGGAGGCACCCGACGTCGAACGCCGGGTGGGGGATGCCGGCATCCCGGCGTGCATCGAGCGTCTGGCCGGCCTGGGGCGACAGGTCGATGAGGCGTCGAGGGGGACCGTGATGATGGCCGACACGTTCGAGGTCATCGAGCTGCGGGCGCAGCAGGAGGCGCTCGGCATCGATCGTCCCGAATCCGCCGCGGCACTGCAGCCACGGATCGATGAGCTCCTGGCGCTGCCGACGGTCGCGGAGTCGGTGGTGTGGACCGAGTCGCGATGGGCGCGGCTGCGCGTCGACGGTGCCGTGGATCAGCCGCTCGATCGCCGCCTCGGGCTCGCGGGGGGACTGCTCGGAGCCGTGAGCGCCGTCTTCTCGCCCTTCGCGCTGCGCGGCACGGGGATGGTCGCCAGCGGGCTGCTCGGCGCGAAACCGACGGAGACGCTGATGACCGTCGCGTCGGGGGAGGCTGCTCGACGCGGCTTCGGCGTCCTGCCGTTCGGTGCCGCGCTGCGGGGTCCTGCGCCGCGGGTCACCGTGCGACAGATCTCGAGGACCACGACGGCAGCGCCCGTGAACCTCACCGAGGCCATCAGCCGCATCCCCTATCACGGCGCCGGACAGGTGGCCGTCGAGAAATACACGATGAGGGATGGCGGCACCCGATTCGTCGCCTACATCGACGGCACCCGCACCGTGAAGCCGGGCACGTCCGAGCCGTGGGACATGGGCTCGAACATCGACATGTACCTGCAGCGCGAGCGGGCGGCGTCTCAGCAGGCGGTGCTGCATGCGCTGGCGACCGTGGGCGCCGAGCCGGGCGATCAGGTGGACCTCGTGGGCTACTCGCAGGGGGCGGAGATCGCCTCGTTCATCGCGATGGACAGCCCCTACGAGACGAGCACAGTGATCGTGGCGGGCGATCCGACGCAGCCGTCGCTCGCCGCCGATCAGACCCTGGTCGATATCCGGCACCGCGGCGACATCGTCTCGAACCTCGCAGAGGGCGGCGCAGAGGGCGGCACGGGGTCGCCGGAGAGCTTCGAGGTGATGAGGGAACCCGAACGGGATGCGAATCCCGTCACCCCGCACGACTTCGAGGAGTACCTGAAGACCGCCGACATGGCCGGCCGATCCGGCGACCCACGGGTCGACGCGCTGAGGCGGGACTTCTTCGACGAGCTCGTGCAGGCGTCGCAGGTCGAACGGCGGGAGTTCGCCGCCAGTCGGGAGTGAGCTGCTGCCGTGGCGTCGCGCGCCTCAGCGGCGCTTCTTCGCCTGCGGTCGCAGGATCGCCCCGAGCACGGCGTTGATGATCGAGATCACGATCGCGGCGACGACGCCCCACCAGAACGACTCGACGCTCAGGCCCCAGCCGAAGCCACTGGTGATCCAGGCGGTGAGCCACAGCAGGAAGCCGTTGATGACGAAGGAGATGAGCCCCAGCGTGAGGATGTAGAGCGGGAACGCGACGATCTTGATGATCGTGCCGATGATCGAGTTGACCAGGGCGAAGATCGCGGCGACGGCCAGCAGGGTGAGCACCAGCTGCAGGGTCTCACCGGGCGCGAACGGGCGCACGGCGATTCCGAGCACGGGAATCAGCGTGACCACCCAGATGGCGAAGGCGTTGATGACGACGCGGATGATGAAGCGCATAGTTCCGACAGTCTCCCATGCGTACGCCCCGGGGTCACGGAGCATCCCCGAATCGTCTGAGCCGCTGGGTGGCGCCCGGCTCCTAGACTGATTCCGTGACCGAGCCAACGCTGCCCCGCATCCGCCCCGAGATCGCCGCGCTGCCGCCCTACCGGCAGGGCAGGCAGGCCGGCGCGAACGCCTTCAAGCTCTCCAGCAACGAGAACCCCTTCGAGCCGCTCCCCTCGGTGCTCGAGGCGCTCGCGCACACGGCCCCGATCAACCGGTATCCGGACGCCACGGCAGGGGCGCTGCGCGCCCGGCTCGGAGAGCGCTACGGCGTGGACCCCGACGCCGTGCACGTCGCGTCCGGCAGCGTGTCGATCCTGCACCAGCTCGTGCTGGGAACGTCGACGGTGGGCGACGAGGTCATCTACGCCTGGCGCTCCTTCGAGGCGTACCCCAGCCTGCCCCTGGTCGCCGGTGCCACCGGCATCCAGGTCCCGCTCGCGCCCGGCGCGCGGCACGATCTCGACGCGATGGCGGATGCCGTCACCGACCGCACCCGCGTGATCATCGTCTGCACGCCCAACAACCCGACGGGCCCGATCGTCACCAGCGCCGAGTTCGCGGCGTTCGTGGCTCGCGTCCCGCAGGACGTCCTGGTAATCCTCGACGAGGCGTACGCCGAGTTCGTCACCGCCCCGGATGCCGTCGACGGGCTGACCGAGCGCATCTTCGAGCAGCACCCCAATGTGGTCGTGCTGCGCACCTTCTCCAAGGCGTACGGTCTTGCGGGGCTCCGGGTCGGCTATGCGATCGGGCACCCGAGCGTGCTGGACGCCGCCCGCACCACCGGCATCCCGCTCTCGGTCACCAGTGCCGCAGAGCGCGCCGCGATCGCGAGCCTGGACGCCGAGCAGGAGCTCCTCGCACGCGTCGACGTCATCGTCGAGCGACGCACCCGCCTGATCGAGGGACTGCGCGCCGGGGGGTGGGACGTGCCCGACTCGCAGGCGAACTTCGTGTGGCTGCCCACCGGCGAGCGCACCGACGCGGCCGCCGACGCCTTCGGCAACGCCGACCTCGTCGTGCGCCCGTTCTCCGGCGACGGCATCCGCATCTCCGTCGGCGAGGAGGAGTCGATCGACCGCGTGCTGTGGGTCGCCCGGGAGTTCGGGGCATGACCGAGACGCGTGCATACGACTTCGAGACCACCGTCGATCGCACCGGAACCGGCGCGGCCAAGTGGGAGCACATGCGCACGGTGAACCCCGCGGTGCCTGCCGGCATCTCGCCGTTCTCGGTCGCCGACCTCGACCTCAAACTCGCGCCCGAGATCATCGACGGCCTGCACGAGCACCTGCAGGACGCGGTGCTCGGCTACACCGTCGCGACCGATGACTACTGGGATGCCGTGACCGGATGGTTCCGCGAGCGGCACGGCTGGAGCGTCGACCGCGAGCACATCCTGCTGGCGCCGGGTGTGGTGCCGGCGTTCAACACGGCCGTCCGAGCCGTGACAGCCCCCGGCGACGGCGTGATCGTGCAGACCCCCGCGTACTACCCCTTCTTCGGCGCCATCGAGGGCAACGACCGCGTGGTCGTGCGCAACCCGCTCGTCCTGCGCGACGGCCGCTGGCGGATCGACCTGGACGATCTCGCGGAGAAGGCCGCCGACCCGCGGACCACCGCGCTGCTGTTCTGCAGCCCGCACAACCCCACCGGACGCGTCTGGGAGCACGCCGAGCTCGAGGCGATCTGGCGCATCGCGCGCGACAACGATCTCACGGTGATCAGCGATGAGATCCACTTCGACCTGCTGATGCCCGGCATCCAGCACACCGTCTTCTCCACCCTGAACGAGGACGCGGCGGCGCGGAGCATCATCTGCACGGCGCCCAGCAAGACGTTCAACCTCGCCGGCATGGCGACCAGCAACATCGTCATCAGCGATGAGGGTCTGCGCGAGAAGTACGCGGCCGAGCAGCGGCGCACCGGCTTCTTCACCCTGAACGCACTGGGGTTCCAGGCGTGCCGGCTGGCGTACACCAAGGCCGGCGGCTGGCTCGACGGGCTCATCGATCTGGTGCACGGCAACCATGAACTGGTCCGGTCCTTCCTGGCCGAGCGGATGCCCGAGGTCGTCGTCCACGACCTGGAGGGCACGTACCTGCAGTGGATGGACTTCCGTGCACTGGGCCTGACCGCCGAGGAGCTGGAGCGCCTGCATCAGCAGGACGCCCTGGTGTTCTTCGACGAGGGTGCCATGTTCGGCCCCGAGGGCGAGGGCTTCGAGCGCATGAACCTCGCCGCACCGCGCCGTGCGATCGCCGACGCACTGGAACGGCTGGCCCAGGCGCACGGCCGCTGAGCACGCTCGGAAGTCCGCATTCCGAGCAGGTACTAGGGCCCCCGAGCTATGCGTGACGTGGCATGCGGGCGTGGGTAGCGTGGAGCCGTGACTTCGACCGAGACACCCCTGGTCCGCATCCTGGATGCGGATGGATCCTTCGCTCCTTCCGCGGCCGCCGAGCAGTATCTGCCGCTGATCGACGCACTTCCCGACAGCGATCTCGAGCAGTTCCACCGCGACATGGTGGTCATCCGCGCGATCGACACCCAGGCCACCAACCTGCAGCGGCAGGGACAGCTGGCCCTGTGGCCGCCGAGCCGCGGTCAGGAGGCCGCCCAGGTCGGCTCGGCGCGCGCCGCGCGCACGCAGGACACGCTCTTCCCCTCCTACCGCGAGCACGCCGTCACCCGCATCCGCGGCGTCGACCCGCTCGACATCATCAAGATCATGCGCGGCACCTCGCACGGCGGCTGGGACCCGACCGACCCGAAGAACGGCAACACCCGCATCTACACGCTGGTGCTGGCGTCGCAGACACTGCACGCCGCCGGCTACGCCATGGGTCTCGCCTTCGACGGCAGGACCAGCTCCGGAGACGTCGACCGCGACGAGGCCGTGGTCGTCTACTACGGCGACGGCGCCTCCAGCCAGGGCGACGTGCACGAGGCGATGGTCTTCGCCGCCAGCTACGACGCCCCGGTCGTCTTCTTCCTGCAGAACAACCACTGGGCCATCTCGGTGCCCGTGCAGACTCAGTCGAAGGTGCCGCTGGTCGGCCGAGGCGCCGGCTACGGCATCCCGAGCGTGCGCGTCGACGGCAACGACGTGCTCGCCAGCTACGCCGTCTCACGCACCCTGCTCGACGAGGCGCGCGGCGGCGCCGGGCCCCGCGCGATCGAGGCGGTCACGTACCGGATGGGCGCGCACACCACCAGCGACGACCCGACCAAGTACCGCGGCTCCGACGAGGAGCAGTCCTGGGCCCTGCGCGACCCGATCGCGCGGATGGAGGCATTCCTGCGCAACAGGGGAGCATCCGACGCGCTCTTCGCCGACATCCAGGCCGAGGCGGCGGACGCCGCCGAAGACCTGCGCGCGCGCACCGTCGAGCTCACCTCTCCACCCCGGAACCTCATGTTCGACCACGTGTACAGCGAACCGCATCCGCTCGTCCAGGAGCAGCGCGCCTGGCTGGACGACTACGAGGCCTCGTTCGAAGGAGGCGCCGCGTGACTCTCGAGACGATGCCGCTGTCGAAGGCGCTGAACGCAGGGCTCCGCAAGGCCATGCAGGACGACCCGCGCGTGCTGATGATGGGCGAGGACATCGGCCGGCTCGGCGGCGTGTTCCGGGTCACCGAGGGTCTGCAGGCCGAGTTCGGCGACCGGCGCGTGCTGGACACCCCGCTCGCCGAGTCCGGGATCGTCGGCACCGCGATCGGTCTCGCCATGGCGGGATTCCGCCCGGTCTGCGAGATCCAGTTCGACGGGTTCGTGTTCCCCGCGTTCGACCAGATCACCTCGCAGCTGGCGAAGATGACCAACCGCCACGAGGGCGCGTTGTCGATGCCGATCGTCATCCGCATCCCCTACGGCGGCCACATCGGCGCCGTCGAACACCATCAGGAGAGCCCCGAGGCGTATTTCGCGCACACCCCGGGGCTGCGGGTGGTGTCGCCGTCGACGCCGAACGATGCCTACTGGATGATCCAGGAGGCCATCGCCTCGAACGACCCTGTGATCTTCCTCGAGCCCAAGAGCCGCTACTGGCCCAAGGGCGAGGTGGAGCTCGACGCATCCGCCGCCCCGCTGCACGCCTCGCGCATCGTCCGCCGCGGCACGGACGTGACCCTCGTCGGCCACGGCGCGATGGTGACGACTCTGCTGCAGGCCGCCGCGCTCGCCGAGGCCGAGGGCACCAGCTGCGAGGTCGTCGACGTGCGCTCCCTCTCGCCCGTGGACTATGGACCCATCCTCGACTCGGTGCGCTCCACCGGACGGATGGTCTACGCGCAGGAGGCGCCAGGCAACACCAGCGTGGGCGGTGAGATCGCCGCGACCGTCATGGAGCGCGCGTTCTACGCGCTCGAGGCACCGGTGCTGCGCGTCTCGGGGTTCGACGTGCCCTTCCCACCCGCCAAGCTCGAGGGCGCCTACCTTCCGGATGCCGACCGCATCCTGGAAGCCGTCGACCGCTCGCTCGCCTACTGATCCTTCCCCCGCGTTCACAACTCCGGAAAAGCGTCCATGAACTTCCCCCTTCACCTCGATTCCGGCACTGTGGGCATCGGATCTCCGGAGTTGTGAACCTCGCGTAGTCGAAAGGACTCGCCATGACCACTCAGACCTTCACCCTTCCCGACGTCGGCGAGGGCCTCACCGAGGCCGAGATCGTCAGCTGGAAGGTCGCACCGGGAGACACCGTGGCGATCAACGACGTCATCTGCGAGATCGAGACGGCCAAGTCGCTCGTCGAGCTGCCCTCGCCGCACGCCGGCACGGTCGGCGAGATCCTCGTCGCCGAGGGCGTCACCGTGGAGGTCGGAGCGCCGATCATCACCTTCGTGAGTGCGGATGCCGCCCCAGCGGTCCCCGCACCGGCGGCGCCCGCGGTGGAGGAGGGCGGCGGATCGGTGCTCGTCGGGTACGGCACCGGCGGCGGCGCGACCTCGAGGCGCAAGCGTCCGGCCGAGCGTCAGGTGCGCTCCTCGGTGGGGGTGATCGCGAAGCCGCCGATCCGCAAGCTCGCCCGCGATCTGGGTGTCGATCTGACCGAGGTCACCGCGACCGGTGCGGATGGAGAGGTCACCCGGGAGGATGTCGTCGGGCACGCCGAGCAGGCGAGCGTGTTCCGCAACATCGAGACCCCGGAGTGGGGCGCCGTGCGCGACGAGACGCTGCCGGTCGCCGAGCCCGTCGCAGGGCCGGTCGGCCTGTCGCGCGGCAGCCAGCCGGGCTCCGATCCGGAGCGCACCGAGTCCATTCCGGTCAAGGGCGTCCGCAAGGCGACGTCGTCGGCGATGGTGCGCAGCGCATACTCCGCCCCGCACGTGACGGTGTGGAAGGAGATCGACGCCACCCGCACCATGGAGCTCGTCAAGCGGCTGAAGGCCTCGCCCGACTTCGCGGACATCCGCGTCTCGCCGTTGCTGATCATGGCGCGCGCGGTGATCTGGGCGGCCCGCCGCACACCGATGGTGAACGCCGCGTGGGTCGACACCGACGACGGTGCGGAGATCGCCGTGCGCCACTACGTGAACCTCGGCATCGCCGCGGCGACACCGCGCGGGCTGCTCGTGCCGAACATCAAGGACGCGCAGGACCTCAGCATGAAGGACCTCGCCCGGGCGCTGAACCGCCTGACCCTCACCGCCCGCGAGGGCAAGACCACCCCTGCCGACCAGCAGGGCGGCACGATCACGATCACCAACATCGGCGTGTTCGGGATGGATGCCGGCACCCCGATCATCAACCCCGGCGAGGCCGGCATCGTGGCCATGGGCACGATCGCGCAGAAGCCCTGGGTCGTCGACGGCGAGGTGCGTCCGCGCTGGGTGTCCACGGTCGCCGGCTCCTTCGATCACCGCGTGGTCGACGGCGACGGCATGAGCCGCTTCGTCGCCGACGTGGCCTCGATCCTCGAGGAGCCCGCGCTGCTCGTGGAGTGACCACCACGCGCCGCTACTGCCGCGCTACTGCCCGAGAATTGCCTTACCGCGGGAGAATGGCGCTGCCAGCAGCATTCTCACGCGGTAAGGCAATTCTCGCGGTGAGGGCGAGAGGTCGCGCGGGCGAGGGCGGAGAGAAGCGCGCGGCTAGCCGCGGGCGGACAGCCGCCTCTCGGCGAGCAGCGGCACTGCGCGCTCCCGGGCGGCACGGCGCGCCGTGGCGACGGCGCCCAGCGAGACGACCTCCGCCCCGAGGGTGGAGGCCAGCAGCTGCGGCGCCGGCAGGTCGAGCTGCTCGGGCAGCACCCGGCGCGCGGCGGCGAGAACCGGCTCGATGCTGTCGGCGACCGCGCCGCAGACGATCACCCGAGCCGGATCGTAGACGCTGCCGAGCAGTCCGACCGCGCGCGCGAGGATCCTGCCGACCCTGGCGCTGACGAGTCCGGCATCCGCATCCTGCTCCGCCGCGAGCGCGAGCACGGTGCGCGGATCGATGCGGTCGTCGCGCGCGAGCAGCCCGATCGCGCTCTCGGGAGCGATCTCCCCGCTGTCCAGCGCGGCCCTGGCCTGGTCGCGCAGCAGCGGGCCGAGACCGAACGCGGACTCCACGCCCGTCACATGGGCGAAGGCGACGCCTTCGCCGACACCTCCATGCGCCCCGTGCAGGAGGTGCCCGTCGACCACGACGCCGGCGCCGAATCGCTGGCCGGCCAGCAGTGCGACATAGTCGCGGCAGTCGACGGCAGCCCCCTGGGCGCCTTCGGCGACCGCGGCGAGCAGTGCATCGTTCTTGACCTGCACCACGGGTGCCCAGTCGCGGAAAGCGGCAGCGAGACCGGGGTTGGTGCGCTCCCAGAACCCGCCGGGATGCGGCGGTGAGACGCCGTTCCGGTCCACGGGTGCCGCCACGCCGATGCAGAGCGCGAGCACGTCCTCACGACCTCGGCCCGCCTCGGTCAGCGCCCCGTCGAGGCGTCGTTCGACGGTGGTGAGCCGCTCCGCAGGCGTCTGGGCGGAGTCGACCTCGACACGGTGGTGCACCAGGGTTGCGTCCCGGACGTCTGCGACGGTCACCGCGAGGTGCGTGTCACCGGCATCGACGCCGACGACGACCCCGAGCTCCGACGACAGTGCGAAGCGCCGCGCCGGCCGGCCCGACCGGTAGGTGCCACCGAGACGCGCATTGGGCAGCTCCTGCAGCACCTCGGCGTCGACCAGAATCGCCAGGGCCTCGATGGCGGTGGAGCGGGTGAGCGATGTGGACGCCATGACGTCGGTCGCGGTGAACTCGTCGGCCGTCCAGGCATAGTCGAGCACCGCGCCGACACTCGCCCGTCCTGTGCCGAGATCCGCAGAGACTTCGCTCAATGCCCTTGACCTTTCCTCACCCCAAATGAGAGAGTACCCTCCAGCAAACTAAATCTGCTCACTAAATTTAATCTCCGAATCTTTGAATCGGAAGGACGACGGTGTCTGTGAAACCTCTACGGGCGGCCCGGATGGCTGCGGGCGCGACAGCGCTCACCCTGGTGGCATCAGCGCTCGCCGGCTGTTCGGCCGACGGCCGCGAGACCATCCGCTTCACCTTCAGCAAGCGGGAGGCGATCGAGTTCATGACCGACCTCGTCGCCGACTACAACGCTTCGCAGGACGACGTGCGGGTCGAGATCGACACCTCCGGCGTCGATGTCGTTTCGGCGAGCTTCGTGCGCGGCAATCCCCCCGACATCATGCTGGCCAACTACAACTACGAGATCGCCCGGTTCGTGCAGCGCTGCGCCCTGACGGATCTCAGCGACACGGATGCCGCCCGCAGTCTGCGCGATGACCTGCAGCCGCTCATGGCGCAGTACGGCACCTGTGAGGGACGGACCAGTGCGCTGCCCTTCTCGGTGATGGCCGCCTCGGTGATCTACAACAAGCAGATCTTCGACGAGCAGGGGCTCGAGGTGCCGAAGACCTGGAGCGATCTGCTGGAGGTGGCCGACCAGTTGCAGCAGGACGGCATCACGCCGTTCTACGCGACCTTCAAGGACGACTGGACGGTGGCTCAGGGCTGGTACGACTACTCGGCCGGCGGGTCGCTGGACGTCATCGACTTCTTCGACGCGCTCGCGAAGGAGGGCGCCGAGGTCGGTCCCGACTCGGAGGTGTCGTTCCGGAAGGACTTCGCCGAGCCCATGGACCGGATGCTGCAGCTGGCGAAGGAGTACACCAACGACGATGCCGCGAGTCGCGGCTACGGCGATGGGAATCTCGCCTTCGCGAAGGGCGAGGCGGCGATGTATCTGCAGGGCCCCTGGGCGTTCAGTGAGATCGCCAAGACGGCTCCCGATCTCGAGCTGGGCACCTTCCCGCTGCCGATGACCGACGACCCGGACGACCTCGCCGTGCGGGTGAACATGGACCTCGCGGCGATGATCCCGGAGGGCTCGCGTCACCAGGAGGCCGCGCGGGACTTCCTCGAGTTCCTGTACCAGCCCGAGCGCATCGAGGCGTACAACGCGTCCCAGCTCGGATTCACTCCGCTGCAGGATTCCCCCGCCCCCGACGACCCTCGCATCGAGGGGATGATCGAGTACTACGACGCGGGCCGCATCTACCAGGGCCCGTCGGTGCTCGTGCCCAAGACCATCCCGGTCTTCAACTACGCGCAGGCCATGGTGCTCGGGGCGGATCCCGCCCGCACCCTGAGCACCATGGACGCGGACTGGGCGCGCATCGCCTTCCGCGCACCGGCGCCGACCAGCCAGACGAAGGAGTCCGCACGATGAGCACCACGAACATCGTCACGGCGGGGGATGCCACCCGGCGTCGCAGCTCGCGCCGTGTCGAGCCGATCTACTACTTCTTCCTCGTGCCGACCCTGGTGCTGTTCACCCTGGCGATCACCCTGCCCGGTGCGATCGGGATCTTCTTCAGCTTCACCGACTCCATCGGGATCGGCGACTGGAGCTTCAACGGGCTGACGAACTACATCGCGATGTTCAGCGACCCGGCGATCCTGCAGAGCTACCTGTTCACCTTCGGGTTCTCGATCGCCACGGTGATCGTGGTCAACCTCGCGGCCTTCCTGCTCGCGGTGGGCCTCACCTCCCGCATCCGCTTCAAGACCGGCCTGCGGACGGTCTTCGTCATCCCGATGGTGATCTCGGGCATCATCATCGCCTACGTCTTCAACTTCCTGTTCTCCAACTCCATCCCCGCGGCCGGTGCGGCGACGGGGATCTCGTGGCTGCAGACCAGCCTGCTGGCCAACCCCGACCTCGCCTGGGTGGCGATCGTCATCGTGACCGCCTGGCAGGCCATCCCCGGCACGATGCTCATCTACATCGCCGGCCTGCTCTCCGTGCCGGGAGAGGTGTACGAGGCGGCCTCGATCGACGGCGCCAGCAAGGCGCAGCAGCTCGCGCGCATCACCGTGCCCCTGGTCGCGGGCTATGTGGTGATCAACATCATCCTCGGTTTCAAGGGCTTCCTGAACGCCTACGACATCATCGTGGGCCTCACCAACGGCGGACCGGGCACCGCCACCCGCAGCGTCGCGATGACGATCATCGCGGGGTTCAACGGCGGCGACTACGCCTACCAGATGGCCAACGCGACGATCTTCTTCATCGTCGCGGTGCTCATCTCCCTTCTCCAGCTCTCGCTGACGCGCGGAAGGAATGCGCTCTGATGACCACTCAACCCGCCGTGACCACGGCATCCACCGCCGCCATCGTGCTGGGACCCGGCAGCGCCAAGCCCGGGCGCACGAAGATGGAGCGCGTCAACTGGTCGGGCACCATCATCCTGATCCTCTGTGCGGTCACGGTGCTGCTGCCGCTGTACGTGACGATCTCGATGGCGCTGAAGACGAGTGGCCAGGCCGTCGACGGCAACGCCTTCTCCCTCCCCGCGCCGTTGAGCTTCGACGGGTTCGTGCAGGCGTGGAACCTGACGAAGTTCCCGGTGGGCGCGGGGATCTCCCTGTTCGTCACGGCCGGCACCGTGATCGCGACGATCCTTCTGGCCGCCTTCGCCTCGTACGCCATCGTGCGCAACTGGGACCGGCGCTTCTTCCGCTATTCGTTCTTCTACCTGCTGGCGGCGATGTTCATCCCGTTCCCCGTCGTCGCACTGCCCCAGATCCAGCTCACCGGGCGGGTCGGGCTGGACAACCCGGTCGGCGTGATCATCCTCGCCACCATGTTCCAGCTCAGCTTCAGCGTGCTGCTGTTCACCGCGTTCCTGCGCTCGATCCCGATCGAGCTCGAGGAGAGCGCCCGCATCGACGGCGCGAGCACCTGGCAGACCTTCTGGCGACTGATCTTCCCGCTGCTGGCGCCGATGAGCGCCACCGTCGGCATCTTCGCGTTCCTGTACGCGTGGAACGACTTCATGATGCCGTCGCTGATCATCTCCGACCCGAATCTGCAGACCCTGCCGGTGCGGCAGAACCTGTTCCAGAACCAGTTCAGCAACAACTACAACGTCGCCTTCGCCTCGTACCTGATGGCCATGGCCCCCGCCATCGTCGCCTACCTGTTCACGCAGCGCTGGGTGATGGAGGGCGTCACCCAGGGCGCCGTCAAGGGCTGACCGACGTCTTCCCACCCCGAACCCGACACCATCGACAAGGAGTTCCTTTCCGTGACTGACCCGCTCCTCAGCGAGACCGCGCACGACAAGACCGCGCACGACAAGACCGCGCACGCCGCCGCCGCGGCGCAGGACGCCGCCGCGGCGCAGGACGCCGCCGCCTGGTGGCGCCAGGCGGCCGTCTACCAGATCTATCCTCGCAGCTTCGCGGATGCCACCGGCGACGGCATCGGCGACCTCCCCGGCATCCTCTCCCGCGTGGACTACCTCGCCGAGCTGGGCGTCGACGCGGTCTGGCTGAGCCCGTTCTACCCGTCGGCGCTCGCCGACGGCGGGTACGACGTCGACGACTACCGGGACATCGACCCGCGGCTGGGCACGCTCGACGATTTCGACGCCATGGTCGCCGCTCTGCACGAGCGCGGGATCAAGGTCGTCATCGACATCGTCCCCAACCACACGTCCGACCGGCATGAGTGGTTCCGCGAGGCGCTCGCCGCCGGCCGAGGATCCACCGCCCGGGAGCGCTACATCTTCCGCGAGGGCACCGGACCCGACGGCGCCGAGCCGCCGACGGACTGGGTGTCGGTGTTCGGCGGGTCGGCGTGGGAGCGCGTCGAGGACGGCCAGTGGTACTTCCACAACTTCGCCGTCGAGCAGCCCGACCTGAACTGGTCGAACCCCGAGGTGCGCGAGGACTTCCTGACCACTCTGCGGTTCTGGTCGGATCGCGGGGTCGACGGATTCCGCATCGATGTGGCGCACATGCTCACCAAGGATCTCAGCGAGCCGCTGCCCAGTCGCGCCGAGCTCGCACTGCTGCCGCAGGACGGAACGCATCCGCTGATCGACCGCGACGACGTGCACGAGATCTACGCGGAATGGCGCCGGGTGTTCAATGCATACGACCCGCCGCGGACCGCCGTCGCCGAGGCCTGGGTCTCGTCCCCCGAGCGCCGCGCGAAGTACGCGTCGGCCGAGGGTCTCGGCCAGGCGTTCAACTTCGACCTGCTCGTCGCCGACTTCGATGCGGCGGAGTTCCGTCGCATCATCGCCGACAACCTCGCCCAGGCGACACTGAGCGGATCGTCGACCACATGGGTGCTCTCCAACCACGACGTGACCCGCCATGCCACTCGCTACGGGCTGGCGCCGCTGCACGGCAGGCCTGTGAAGCAGGGCACCGAATGGGTGCGCGCGGGAGGCCCGGCGGGCGACCTGGACCGCGAGCAGGGCCGGCGCCGCGCCGAGGCGGCCACGCTGCTGCTGCTCGGCCTGCCCGGCAGCACCTATCTCTACCAGGGCGAGGAGCTCGGACTGCACGAGGTGGCGGAGATCGCTGCCGAGCAGCGCCAGGATCCCGCCTTCTTCCGCGGGGGCGAGTTCGACGGTCTCGGGCGGGACGGATGCCGTGTGCCGCTGCCCTGGACGACGGGAGGCTCGTCGTTCGGCTTCGGCGCCGACGGCGCCCACCTGCCGCAGCCGGCGTGGTTCGCGGAGTACGCGGTCGAGGCGGAGGCTGCGGATCCGGCATCCACCCTCTCGCTCTACCGGAGGGCGCTGGGTCTGCGGCGGCGGCTGCAGGCCGAGGAGAGGCTCGAGTGGGTCGAGACCGGCCGCGCCGACGTGCTGCGCTTCGCCCGCCCGAACGGCTGGCAGGTGGTGACGAACTTCGGGACCGAGTCGTTCGATCTGGGAGCGGATGCCGCGGACGTGGTGCTCACCAGCATCCCGCTCTCAGACCGCGCCCTCCGCGGCGAGGCGACCGCTTGGATCGCACCGGCGCACCCGTGACCCCTCACCGGGCAGCGGTGAGCGGATTCGCCGTCAGTTCTGCGCTGCGTTCGACATGTCCAGAAGACGACGTTCGTCCTCGTCGAGCCAGGTGGCGGCCTTCGGTACACGCTGCTCGATCCGCGTCTCATTGCGCGCCTGACGGAGTGCGTGAACGATCGCGAATCGGACGGTCGCGTAGACGATGCATGCGCCGACCAGGACGTACAGAATCGGCAGGAGAATGAGGAGCATGTCTTCCTAGGGGTCGTGGATCGGCGTCTATCCGGCGAGCATAGCAACGGGTCGGAGATTCCTTGTTGAGAATGGTTCTCATTTGCATTAGTGTCGAACGCATGCAGAAATCCCTCGCCGCGCTCGCGCTCGCCGCCGCATCCGTCATCGTCCTGTCCGGATGCTCGACGACCGCCACTGCGCGGGGGGATGGCGGGGGCACCGTGCAGGTGGTCGCGTCGACCAACGTGTACGGAGCGCTTGCGGCGGAGATCGGTGGCGATCGCGTCGCGGTGACGAGCCTGATCGATTCGGTCGCGAAGGATCCGCATTCCTATGAGGCCACCGCGCGCGATCGCCTCGTCGTCCAGAACGCGGACCTGCTCATCGAGAACGGCGGCGGATACGACGCCTTCATGGAGGAGCTGCGCGACGGATCGGATGCCGCCGTCATCACCGCCGTCGAGTTCTCCCACGACTACCCCGGCGCAACCGCCGAGGAGCACGAGCACGTCGACGAGCACGAGCACGCCGAGGAGCACGAGCACGCCGACGACCACGGCCACGCGCACATCGAGGGCTTCAACGAGCACGTCTGGTTCGACGCGCACACCGTCTCGCACGTCGCCGAGCAGATCGCGGCAGACCTGGCCGAGCTCGACCCGGCCGGCAAGGCCGACTTCGCCGCGAACGCGAAGAAGCTGAACGACGATCTGGAGGACATCGAATCCGAGCTCCACGGACTGCACGAGAAGCTGGAGGGCACGCCGGTGTTCATCACCGAGCCGCTGCCCGGCCTGCTCGCTGCCGCCGCGGGTCTCGACGACGTCACCCCCGACGGCTTCGCCTCCGCGGTCGAGGAGGGCAATGACGTCGCCCCCGCCACGCTGCTCGAGGCGCTCTCCCTCATCGACGACGGCAAGGTGCGGGCCGTGCTCGCCAACGCCCAGACCGGCGGCAGCGAGACCAGCCGGGTAGAGGATGCCGCGACGCAGGTCGGAATCCCCGTGCTCACCTTCAGTGAGCTGCTCGACGCCGATCAGTCGTACGCTGAGTGGATGCGCGCCGCGATCTCGGACCTCGCCGCCCTCCAGAAGTGAGCGGCGGTGATGTGAGCGGCGGTCCCGAGGCGACCGACGCCGCACCTCAGCCGGTCCTGTCGATCGAGGGGGCGGCGCTTCATCGCGACGGCCGTGAACTCTGGTCCCGCCTGGACCTGGAGATGCATGCCGGCGAGTTCATCGCCGTGCTCGGCCCCTCGGGCTCCGGCAAGACCACGCTGCTGCGCAGCATCCTCGGTCTGCAGCAGCTGTCCACCGGCAGCATCCGGATCGCCGGCTCCTCCGCGCAGCGGGGCGACCCGCGCATCGGATACATCCCGCAGCAGCGCCCGCTGCCGCCGGACACCAGCCTGCGCGCCCGCGACCTCGTCGCACTGGGAGTGAACGGCACCCGGTTCGGTCTGCCGATCCCGCGCCGCGGCGACCGCGCGCGTGTGGACGCCCTGCTCGACGGCGTCGGCGCCTCCCATTACGGCGACCGGCCCGTCGGACTGCTCTCCGGCGGTGAGCAGCAGCGGCTGCGCGTCGGCCAGGCACTCGCCGACCGACCTGCCCTGCTGCTTTGCGATGAGCCGCTGTCGAACCTCGACCTGGCCAACCAGCGCGGTGTGACCGACATCATCGACCGTGAGCGGCGCGAGCACGGCACCGCGGTGCTGTTCGTCACCCACGACATCAACCCGATCCTCGACCGCGTCGACCGCATCCTCTACATCGCCGGTGGGCGATTCCTGCTCGGCACACCCGAGGAGGTGCTGCAGACCCACGTGCTCAGCCGGCTGTACGGCACCCCGGTGTTCGTGTTCCGCGCCGGCGGCCGACTCGTCGTCGTCGGGGTTCCGGATGCCGAGACGCACCACGAACTCGAGGGCGAGGAGCCGATCACGACGAGCACCATCACTTCGGGCGGCCGCGCGTGAACCCGCTGGTCGACTGGGGCGACGTCTTCTCCTTCCAGGACTACGGGCAGCTGCTGGCACTGCTGTCCAACTCCCTGATCGCGGGTGCCGTGCTGGGCCTGGTGGGCGGGCTGATCAGCACCTTCGTGATGCAGCGCGATCTCGCGTTCGCCGTGCACGGCGTGAGCGAGCTGTCCTTCGCCGGCGCCGCCGCGGCCCTGCTGTTCGGCGGCAGCGTCGTGGCCGGATCGATCGGCGGTGCGCTCATCGCGGCGATCCTGATCGGCGTGCTCGGCGCCCGCGCCCGCGACCGCAATTCCATCGTGGGCGTGCTGATGCCGTTCGGGCTGGGTCTCGGCATCCTGTTCCTCTCCCTCTACGAGGGCCGCAGCGCCAACCGCTTCGGCCTGCTCACCGGCCAGATCGTGTCGGTGTCGAGTCCGGACCTCGGCTGGCTGATCGGGATCAGCGTGATCGTGCTGGCCGGGCTCCTGCTGATGTGGAATCCGCTGCGCTTCGACTCGCTGGACCCCGAGTCGGCGGCCGCGCGCGGCGTGCCCACCCGCACGGTGAACCTGGTGTTCATGGTGCTGCTCGGCCTGATCGTCGCGGTCAGCGTGCACATCATCGGGGCGCTGCTGGTCATGGCGCTGCTGGTGACCCCCGCGGCCGCGGCGACCCGCCTGTCGGCCGGACCGGTGGCGGTGCCGGTGCTGGCGGCGCTGTTCGGCTTCGTGTCGGCTGTCGGCGGCATCCTGCTGGCCCTCGCCGGCACGCTGCCTGTCAGCCCCTACATCACCACGATCTCGTTCCTCATCTACGGCGGATGCTGGATCACGCAGCGCCTGCGCGCCCGCATCCGCCGAGTCTGAGTGTGTCGCCGTCGGGCATCTCGTCCCCGACGGCGGGCTGGGGATGACATCATGGTCACTCGGGGCAGGCTTACTCAGAAAGGTGGCGTCCGTGAGCGACTCGCAGGAGCCGGGCAACGCGCAGAACGGTGACTTCTTCGACCAGCTGCTGACCGCAGCACCCAAGGAGCACGCGTCATTCACCCAGGCGTTCCGCGGGTACGACAAGACCGAGGTGGATGCGGCGCTCGCGACGATGCGCGACCAGCTGGCACGACTGAGCGCGGACCGCGAAGGGGCCGACGCACGTCACCGTGAGTCACTGGAGGCGCTGCGCGCCGACAACGAGCGCGCACTCGCGGAGGCTCTGGCCGAGAGCGACGCCCGTGTCTCGCGGCTGGAGGACGAACTCGCCGCCGCCCGCGCTCAGGCCGACGACGCGGCCGCCCAGGTGAGCACGCTCGCCTCGGAGCTGAGCGAGGCGCCCCGGGACGAGGACGCCCCGCAGAGCCGCCAGCAGTTCGAGGCGGTGCTGCGCGTTGCCGAGGAGCAGGCCAGTGTGCTCATCCAGAACGCCGCCACTCAGGCCGAGCGGCTTCTCGACGCCGCCCGCGAGGAGGCGGACAACAAGCGCGCGGAGCTCGCCGCCGACGTCGCCCGCATCACAGCGCAGGCGCAGCACGATGCCGACCAGGTGCGGTTGAAGATCGACACCGAGCTCACCGCGCACGAGGCGCGGCTGGAGCGCGAGGCCGCTCATGCCGCCGAGAAGGTCGCGCAGGCCGAGCAGGAGGCCGCGACGGTGCGCACCGAGGCCGAGAAGGGCGCCGCCGCGCTGCGCGCCATGGTCACGCGCGAGACCACCGACCTGCGCGCGGACGCCGAGCGCGAGGTGCGGGAGATGAACGCGCGCGTCCTGGAGTTCGAGGAGACCCTCACCCGCCGCCAGGATGACGCGCAGCAGGAGTTCCTCGTGCTGCACAACCAGGCGGTCGCGCACGCCGAGCGCATCACGACGGATGCCAATGAGCAGGTCGCCGCGTCGCTCGAGCACGCACAGCGCATCTCGTCGAAGGCCGAGGACTACGAACGGCTGATGCGCTCGCAGGCGCAGGCGATCGAGGCCGAGGCGCAGGTGAAGGCCCGCGAGACCCTCGAGCGCGCTCGCGCGAAGGCGCAGAAGATCATCGATTCCGTCACCGGCCACGCCACGGGCGCGCTGCGCGACGCCGAGGACCGCACGCGTCAGCTGCGCTGGCAGCAGCAGCAGCTGAACAGCTTCATGGCCGAGGTGCGTGAGCTGATCCGCCCCGAGGGCGTGCTCGCCCGCCCCGCATCCGACGCCGCGCTCGCCGCCGACGCATCCGACGAGGAAGAGGGCGACGCCGCGCTCGACGCACTGCGAGACGAGCCCGCGCTCGCCGCCGAGGACGCCGATGCGGACGACGACGAGGATGACGAGGACGAGGACGAGCCGCGCGACTGACCCTCGGCAGTCCTCGTGGGCATGTCCCACATGTGGCGGGTTCGCGGACTGCGGACCCGCCACTTCTGGGACATGCGCCGGGGTGCGGGGTGAGCAACGGTGGGTGGATGCCGTGCGGACCCGCCACTTCTGGGACATGCGGGTGACAGGAGCGGGACACGCACCAGCCCGTGAGGCGGTCAGTAGGTGCGCTCAGCGCGCCTCTCAGGCTCCCGGCCTAGACTCGGAGCATGGCTCAGCGGAACACCTGGCAGCGTGAACGCGTCCGTGACGCGCTCACGGATGCGGCGGGTTTCGTGAGCGCGCAGACGCTGCATGCCGAGCTGCGGCAGGCGAACACCGGCATCGGACTCGCCACGGTGTACCGCGCCCTGGCCGGGCTGGCAGCGACCGGCGAGGCCGACTCGCTGCAGAGCCCCGAGGGTGAGGCGCTGTACCGCGCCTGCGCCACGCAGGGCCACCACCACCACCTGATCTGTCGCTCCTGCGGCCGCGCCGTGGAGATCGAGGCGAAGGATGTCGAGCAGTGGGCGCAGCGCACTGCCGCCCTGCACGGCTTCCGCGACCCCGCACACGTGGTCGACATCTTCGGCCTGTGCGCCGAGTGCGCCGACCGCCGTGATCGCGCCACGCAGGCGCCGGGCGAAGCCGGAGCAGACGCGTGACCACAGCCCCGGCACGGATGCCGCAGGGGCCGTCCACCGGCACGCCGCACGCGCATCGTCATCCACAGCGCCGGGTTCCCCTCGGCACCGCGCTCGCTGTCGGTCTCGGCATCCTCGTCGTGCTGGTCCTCATCGACGCCTTCGCCCCGACCCTCTTCCCCGAGGCGCTGCCCGATCGGGCTCAGGACGGCCTGACCCTCTCGCTGAGCGTGCTCATCGAGGCTCTGCCCTGGGTGATCCTCGGCGTCGTGCTGTCGATCGTCGTACAGGTGTGGCTGCCATCCGACGCCGTGCAGCGCTGGCTGCCTGGCAACGCCTGGCTGCGTCGGGCGGTGCTGTCGCTGCTGGGCATGTTCATCCCGGTGTGCGAGTGCGGCAACGTCCCGTTCGCGCGGGGCCTGCTGATGCGCGGGCTCGCCCCCGCCGAGGCACTGACATTCCTCGTCGCCGCACCCATCGTCAATCCGATCGTCATCCTCACCACGCACGCCGCGTTCGGCTGGGACGGCGGCGTGCTCGTCGCGCGTCTCGTCGGCGGCTACCTGATCGCGAACCTCATCGGCTGGATCTACAGCCGCCACTCCGACCCGCAGTCGCTGCTCACCGCCCGCTTCGTGGAGACGTGCGAGCAGGCCGCCCACGAACCCGGCACCCCCGTGCGCCGCAGTCTGGTCCACTTCCTCGTCGAGCTGCGTGCCGTGATGCCCGCCCTCGTGGTCGGCTCGGCGCTCGCCGGTGCGGTGCAGGTGCTCGTCCCGCGCGACGTGCTGCTGGGGATCGGCTCGAACCCGGTGCTGTCGATCCTGGCGATGGTCGCGCTGGCCATGACGGTGGCCATCTGCTCGAACGTCGACGCGTTCTTCGCGCTGTCCTTCGCGTCGACCTTCTCCACGGGTGCGATCATCGCGTTCCTGCTGGTCGGTCCGCTGGTCGACGTGAAGATGCTCGCGCTGCTGCGCACGACGTTCACCGGACGCGTGCTCGCCGGCCTGGTCGGCATCGTGGTGCTCTCGGCGTGCGCCATCGGGATCGGGGTGAACGTCCTTGGCTGACTCCCGTACCCCCACTGTCGACGCCCCCTCTCGCCGGCACGCCCTGGTGACCCGCTGGCTGGGCGTCGGGCTGGCGACCGTCATCTCGGTCGTGACACTGGGTCTCGGTGCGACCGGGCGCCTCACCCTCTACATCAGCCCCGAGACCGTGTGGTTCGCCTGCGCGGCCGCCGTGGTCACGCTGGTCGTCGCGGTGTGGTCGTGCACGCTGCCGCTCGGTGCGGAGGGCGATCACGATCACGATCACGGTGAGGCCGCCTCGGGCGCGCATGCCCTGCGGCACCGGATGCTGCAGACCGCAGCCGCCGTGAGCGGCGGAGTGATCGCATCGGGTGTGGTCCTCGCCGGGCTCGTGCTGCCCCCGGCATCCCTCTCCGCCCAACTGGCCATGTCGCGCTCCGGCGAGGTGCCGGTGCTGTTCGCCGGCGCCGACGACGTCACCCTCGGCGTGGCTGACACGACCACGTTCGGCGTGGGCGACTGGGCGAGTGCGTTCGCGACCGCGACCCGTCCGGAGAACTACGACGGCGCGGCCGTGACGCTGACCGGCTTCGTCACCCCGGGGGAGGGGGATGCCGTCGGCCTGACCCGCATGACCATCACGCACTGCGTGATCGACGCGCAGCCGGCGACCGTGCCGCTCGGGGGAGTCACCGAGAAGTACGCCACTGGCCAATGGGTGGAGGTCACCGGGACGGTGCGCGCGGAAGCAGGCGGAACGCTGCGCATCGAGCCCACCTCGGTGAAGAAGATCGCCGAGCCGAAGGATCCGTATGAGTACTGACGGACCCGGGGCGGACGAGTCCGGCCCGCCGCTCACCCGCGCCCAGCTGCGCGCACTCCGCGCGGCCGAGGAGGCTGAGGCGGTTCGGCATCCGGTGCCGTCCGTCCCACTGCCCACGACTCCCGTGCAGACCGCCGCCGCACCGGCGGACCTGGTCCCGCGTGTCGGTGCGCCCGCGGAGACCCCCGATCCCCCTCGCGGAGGTGACCCGGCACGCCCGGACCCGGAGGACCCGGCACGCACGGACCCGGAGGACCCGGCAAGCCCCGCAGACCCGGCACGCACCGCGCCGCGGCACCGCTCCGCTTCGCCGTCCGACCGCGGCGCAGGATCGAAGGATCGCCGCCCCCGCGACCGGCGCTTCGCCGTCACGATGATGTCGGTGCTCGGCGCGCTCGCGCTGGTGGTCGCCGTGCTGGGCACCGTGAGCCTCGTGCAGGGACCGCGCATCGCGCAGGTGCAGGTCGACGCGCAGCAGGCGATCGAGACCTCGGGCAGCAGGCTCATCCTCAGCGCGAATCAGCGTCTGGAGCCGATCGACCCGGCACAGGTCACCGTGTCGCCCGCCGTTCCCTTCACGGTGGACGCGGCCGGACGCAGCATCGGCGTCCGCTTCACCGTGCCGCTGGACGACGCGACGTCCTACACCGTCTCCGTCGCGGGCGCCGCGGCCGCCGGCGGGGGACCGACCGCCGACCTGACCACGAGCTTCACCACTCCCGCGTCGCGCATCCTCCTGCTGCAGCGCTCGGTCGACGAGGACGACAAGATCTTCTCGACCGACCTCACCGGAAAGCGGGCGGCGCCGGTCTTCGCGCATCCGCACATCGACGACTACCGGGCCGCTGCCAACCTGCTCGTCGTCGCGGTGGAGGACGAGGACGGCTCGCATCTGCTCGTGATGAACCGCGACGGATCCGACCGGCGGGAGCTGAAGCTCCCCGGCGAGGGGTTCGTGTCCTCGGTGCAGGTCTCGGATCGCGGCGGGCTCGTCGGTTACAGCTACTCCGATCGTGAGCTCACCGAGACGTCGGGGCGCGCCAGCGTCCTGGTGACCCAGCCGCTCAGCGGTAAGGGGGAGCCGCGGATCGTCCAGGTCGACGGCAAGGAGGCCAGCGTCGCCGAGTGGCAGTTCGTCCCGGATTCGTCGTCGCTGCTGTTCATCGACTTCAACGGCGCGCTGGGCGTGGAGGATCGCAGCACCGATGCCGGGGTGCAGGGGATGGGCATCGCGGCCAGCATCCTCGGCGTCAGCCGCGGCACTTACACGGCGATCGTGGAGCGCTCGGACGGGAGCATCGTGCAGCTGGATCTCACCGACGGCACGGAGTCGGCGCTGCCGGCGTCCGAGCCCGACTACGGTGACGCCGACACCATCGTCCCGTTCCCCGGGGGCACGCTGCGCCACATCGTGCAGCGCGACGACGCCGGCATGCCGACCGGCCAGGCCATCGTCCGGGTGGACGACGACGGTGCGGCGACGGTGATCTCGGACGTGAGCGGAGCGGATGCCATTCTGCAGACCTGCGTGTCCCCGAGCGGACAGTACGCGGCGGTCGTGGTGGCACCCGACCTGCCGAACAACCCCTACGACACCCTGCAGCTGCCGCTGCCCTCCACCCTGCACACCCGGCTGATCGACCTCGACGGCGACCGCGAGCTGCCCACCCTGAGCGGGTTCGACATCTCCTGGTGCGCTCAGGCGCCGCAGCCGTGAGCGGCCCGCGTCCGGTCCTGCGAGCGGACCTCGTGGACCTGCCGCTCCGGGTCGCGCCGCGCCTGCTGGGTGCGACCTTGATGACCGTGGTGGACGGTGTCGAGACGCACCTGCGGATCACCGAGGTGGAGGCCTATCACGGCAAGGGGACCGGCGACGCACCCGACCCCGGTTCGCACGCCCGGATGGGCCCCACCGCCCGCAATGCGACCATGTGGGGCGAGCCCGGGCACCTGTACGTGTACCTGAGCCACGGCATCCACTCCTGCATCAACGTGGTCTGCGGTGCCGAGGGAGAAGCGGGCGGAGTGCTGCTGCGCGCCGGGGAGGTCGTGCACGGGGCTGAGGCCGCCGCCGCGCGCCGCGGCGCCACTGTGCCGCTGGGGCGCACGGCGGCGCGCGATCTCGCCCGCGGGCCCGGAAGGCTGGGTCAGGCGTTGGGACTGCGGCACGGGCTCCACGACGGCATCGACGCCGTGACGGGTGCGGAGATGAACGGCGCCGTCGCACGACTGCTGCTGGCCGATCCCGTCGCGGACATCTCGGCCGGACCGCGGGTCGGCGTGGCGGGAATCGCCGGGACGATGGCATTCCCCTGGCGGTTCTGGATCACCGGTGACCCGACCGTCTCGCCGTTCCGGTGGGGGCGCGGCGCCGCCGATGCCGCAGCCGTACTCGGCGTCTGAGCGACATCGCCCGCGCATCGCAGGCGGCGTTGCGGCCGGCGCGCAGCCGCGCCCGGGTCAGTCGGCCGGCGCGCAGCCGCACGACTCGCGGATGCGCAGGGTGCTCGTGAAGGTCTGGTGATGCGCCACGGCCCCGGGCGTCAGCAGCGTCCGCACCGTCGTCTCGGCCATCAGTTCGAGCGGCTGCACGGCGGTGGTCAGACGGGGCCAGACGAAGTCGGCGGTGACCGTGCCGTCGAAGGACACCAGCGCGATGTCGTCCGGCACCCGGATGCCGCGCTGGCCGAACGCGGTCAGGATGCCCATCGCGATCTGATCCGACGCGGCGAGCACCGCGCGCGGCCGCACGGGGGATGCCGCCAGCTGCACGCCGACCTCGTATCCGCCCTGGTAGGAGAAGGAGGTGTGCGCGAGCGCGCCCAGCGGGAGCCGGGCTGCGGTGAGCGCTTCGCGCCAGCCGGTTTCGCGCTCGTCGTAGCGGGCGGCGCTTCCGGCGAAGGCGATGTCGCGATAGCCGTGCCCGATGAGATGCTCGGTGGCCAGGCGCGCACCGCTGCGGAAGTCGACGCCGATGCTGTGCAGGCCCTCGGTCTCACCGAACTGGCCGATGACGACCGCAGGGACGCCCAGCGTCTCGACCAGCGACTGCTCGCGCACGGTGAGCACGTCCGCGATGACGAGTCCCGCGATCTGCCGGGAGGCGAGATCGCGGATCTGCTCCGAGGTCGGCACCTGCGTGCGGTCGGAGTTGACGATCAGCAGCGAGCGACCGGCGTCGGCCGTGGCCTGGTCGAGGGCGTGGCACAGTTCGGCGAAGAACGGGTTGCGGTTGTCGTGCACGAGCAGCCCGAACATGTCGGTCGAGCCCAGCGACAGCGCGCGGGCGGCCGCATTCGGGCGGTAGCCGAGCACCCGTACGGCGTCGAGGACGCGCTCCCGGGTGAGCGGGGCGACGTTCTTCGGGCCGTCGTTGAGCACATAGCTGACGACGGCGGTGCTGACACCGGCGTAGCGGGCGACGTCCGCGCGGGTCACCGAGCGCGCGCGTTCAGGAGGCATCCGGATCCCCCATGTCGGGGATCGCGAGTCGTTCCCCGCCGCGCCGCGCAGACTCGTGCGCGATCACGCCGGGCAGGGTGAAGCGGGCCGCCTGCCAGGCGTTCACCGGCGGCAGGGTGCGGTCGTTCACCGCGCGTGCGAAATCGTCCACAAGGAAATGGTGACTGCCTTCGTGCCCGTTGTGCAACGACCGGAGCTCCACGGGGATGCGAGCGCGATCGGCCTCGTGGATCTCGGCGTAGCCCGAGACGAACGCGTCGCGCAGCGCGGGGGCCACGTGGGCCAGCGACGGATCGTCGTGGGCGACGGAGGCATGCGTGTCGATGAGCCGCGAGATGTCCTCGATCCCCTCGCGGGTCTGCCACACGGTGGTCGTCGCGAGCTGTTCGAACGAGCCCTCCGTGCCGAACCAGCGGAAGCGGGACTCGCGCAGATGCGACGGATACCCCACGCGGCGGAACTCGTTGATGCGCATCGAGCCGCCGGCGGCGAGTTCGAAGAGCGCGGTGGCGTTGGAGAAGTCGTTGTCGAACTGACTGACCGTCCGGTCGAACACCGCGTCACCCCGCTGATCCACCACCCCGACCGCCGACACGGCCGTCGCGTGGGTCGGCCAGGCACCGAGGACTCCGCCGATCGAGTGCGTCGGATAGAGCAGCGGGGGATAGCTCGCCGTCGCCCTCCAGTTCTCGCCGCCGGAGTACTGGTACGCCTCGTAGAAGCCCAGGTCCATGTCGTGGATGTAGTCGCCCTCGCCGTAGAACAGCCGCCCGAACGCCCCCTCGGCGAGCTTCCGCCTGGCGAACACCGTCGCCGGGTTGTAGTAGCTGGTCTCGCCCATCATGTACGTCAGGCCCGTCTCGCGCACCGCGTCGATGATCGCGGCGATCTCCTCGACCGTGATCGCCATGGGCACCGCCGAGTAGACGTGCTTGCCGGCACGCAGCGCCTGCACGACCAGCGGCCCGTGGGTCCAGCGCTGCGTGAAGACCGCGACCGCGTCGATCGTCGGCGACGCGATCATGTCCTCGAACGAGTCGAACGTGCCGGACAGTCCGGCGTCTCGAACGAGCTCATCGGCTCGTGAGCGGACCACGTCGGTGACGTGCACGGCGGACACGCCGGGATGGTGGTGGAAGAGCGTCGCGAACTGGCCGGCGAACTGGCCCGCCCCCACGATCCCCAGAGTGAACGCCATGGCGGAAGTCTTCCATTGCCGGTCTACGGGTGTCAACATGAGGGAGGGCCCCGGAGCCGTGCCCCTCAGAACGGCTTCGAGACCCCCTGTACCCCAGCGATCTACGCGGGTAACGTATCACGAACCGGGAGATTCCGCATCAGCCGCATGTAACGGACGGCCACGCCTGGAGACACCTGGAGACAGTGAGGACCAGACAGGATGAGATCTATGACCGCGAAGCACACCACGCCCGCCCTGGCCATCGTCGCGACTGCCGCGCTAGCGCTCACCGGATGCTCCGGCGACACCGGCGGAGGTGAGAGCGGAGGCGATGTCACGATCGAGATGCAGACCAACTTCGGCTCGACGGATCCGTCGCTGAAGGTGCTGCAGAAGATCACCGAGGCGTATGAGAAGGACAACGCGGGCGTGAAGATCGAGCTCGTGCCGTCGACTGACACGTACGAGGCCGACATGAAGGTGCGGCTGTCCTCCAACGACATCCCCGACATCTGGGCCACCCACGGGTGGTCGCTGCTGAGGTACAGCCAGTTCCTCGAACCGTTGAACGAGCAGGCCTGGGCGAAGGACTTCAACGAGGCCCTCGCGCCCGCGATGGCGAACTCCGACGGCCAGTTCTTCGCCCTGCCGATCGACACGGACGTGGCCGGCATCGTCTACAACCGCACCGTCCTGGAGGATGCCGGGATCGACCCGACCGAGCTGACGGACTGGGACGCGTTCGAGGCCGCGCTGAAGACGCTGAAGAGTGCCGGCGTCACCCCGGTCTCGTCCTCCGGGAAGGACAGCTGGTTCGCGGGGAACATCGCCGACTTCATCGGCTCGGGCGACTTCAGCGACGCCGAGCTGAAGGGATTTGCGGACGGCACCTTCGACGAGGACGGGTACACACGCATCCTCGATCACGTCGCAACCTGGCAGAAGGCCGGATGGTTCAACCCCGATTACTCGTCGGCGACGACCGATGACCTGGGGCGCTCGCTCGCCGAGGGCAAGACGGCGTTCGTGTTCGTGCAGAACTACCTGGTCGCCACCGCTCTCGGCTTCAATCCGGATGCCGATCTCGGCTACATGCCCATCCCGTCCGAGAACGGCGAGCCCTTCCTCGTCGGTGGCGAGGGCCGCGCGTACGGCGTGTCCAAGACCTCTCCGAACAAGGAGCAGGCGCTGGATTACCTGGCCTACCTGGCCGAGCCGGAGAACCTCTCCGAGCTGGCCGGCTCCATCGGCGGCATCCCGGGGCTGACCAGCGCGACGAGCGATCTCGGCGTCCTCACCGCGAGCTACGACGCGTTCGTCAAGCCCGGGGAGCTCCCGCTGAAGCCGTACTTCGACCGCGTGTATCTGCCCAACGGCATCTGGGACACCATGGTCACCACGACCGATGGTGTCATCACCGGACAGATGACACCGGCGGATGCGGTGAAGCAGATGAAGTCGAGCTACGACTCGCTGCGATGACGGCGACCGCTGCGAGAGTGCGGCCGAAACCCTCCTCCGCCCGGGCCGGCAACCGGTCCGGGCGGCGTCCCGGTCGCGCGGTCATCCCGCGGTTCGCGCGCCCGGGGCTCAATCTGCTGTACCTCCCCGCGCTCGCCGTGCTCGGCGTCTTCACCCTGTGGCCGCTGCTGAACGGGGTGCTGCTGTCGCTCTCCAACTGGGACGGATACTCACCGCAGCGCACCTTCGTCGGCGTGGACAACTATCTGCGCCTGTTCGATGACCCCAACTTCCGCACGGCGCTGGGCAACACGTTCCTCTACGGCATCGGCTCCACGATCCTGCAGCAGATCATCGGCCTCGGGCTGGCCCTCGCCCTGGACAGGGCTGTGCGCGGTCGCAGCGTCGCGCGCGCGATCATCTATCTGCCGGTGCTCGTGTCACCCGTGGTGATGGGCACGATGTACTACCTGTTCCTCTCCTACAACGGCGGCGGCCTCAACGACCTCGTCATCGCGCTGGGCGGGGAGCGCACGGCGTGGCTCAGCGACTCCGGTACCGCGGTGGCGCTGATCGTCGCCGTGAACTCGCTGCAGTTCGTGGGCATCTCCATGGTGATCTACCTGGCGGGCCTGCAATCGATCCCCACGGTGTACTACGAAGCGGCGCGCCTCGACGGCGCGAACGCCGTGCAGTCCTTCCGCCACATCACCGTGCCGATGCTCCAGCCCGCCTTCGCGACGAGCATCGTGCTGAACCTGATCGGCGGCCTGAAGCTGTTCGACGTCATCCAGGTGCTCACGGCCGGCGGCCCCGGCTACTCCACGCACTCGGTGTCGACCCTCATCGCCAAGATGTACTTCGGCAGCCAGCGCGCCGGTTACGCCTCCGCCATGGGGGTCGTGCTGTTCCTCATCATCATCGTGTTCACACTGGTGCTGAACACGATGCTGAACCGTCGACGGCTGGAGCAGCTGTGAGCGTGACATCCGCACCGTCCGCAGCGAGCACGGCGCCCGCCGCGACCAGGGCCGCCGTCCGCTCCGCGTGGCCGGCGCGGCTCGCCATCGGCGCCGGGGTGCTGTCGGCCGTGCTGCTGCAGCTGCTGCCGTTCTACATCACCGTCACCTCGGCGATGAAGGCGCGCAGCGACCTGTCCTCGCAGTGGCTGCCGCGTTTCGACGCCATCCACTGGCAGAACTTCGCCACCGCGATCGAGCAGGGCGGCATCCTGCGCGCGATCGGCAACAGCGCCATCGTGACGGTGGGAGCGACGCTGCTGGTGTGCGTGCTGGGCGCGCTCGCCGCGTATCCGCTGGCTCGTCGTCCCACGCTGTCGAACAAGCTGATCCTGGCCGGTGTTGTCGCACTCATCATGATCCCGCCGCTGTCGATCCTGGTGCCGTTGTACTCGATGATGAGCCAGTGGCACGCGATCAACACCTACTGGGGCACGATCCTGGTGATGACGGCCACCCAGCTGCCGCTGGCGATCTTCCTGTACACGGCCTTCATGCGCGCGATACCGGTCTCGATCGAGGAAGCCGCGTCGGTGGACGGGGCCAGCGCCGTGCAAGTGCTGTTCCGGGTGGTGGTGCCGATGCTGAAACCGGTGACGGCGACGGTCGTGATCCTCACCAGCGTGAACGTGTGGAACGACTACGCGCTCAGCGTGTACCTCATGCGCAGTCCGGAGATGCGCACGATCGCACCGGCCACGGCGACGTTCTTCTCGACCACGTCGAGCGACGTCGGCGCCGCCGCGGCGGCGTCCCTGCTGTCGGTGCTGCCGGTGCTGGTGGTGTACCTCGTGCTGCAGAAGTACTTCATCAAGGGGATGGTGGCGGGTTCCGAGAAGTGACCCGACGGTCAGGGCTGCAGGATCATCCGGTCCACCGCGCGGCCGAGCCAGGCCCGGTACGCGTCCTCGCTCCATCCGCTGTCCAGCACCAGCTGCGTGTAGCTCTCCGGAGAGATGAGAAAGGACAGTTCGGCGGCGAGGTCGGCGTCGTCGCGTGCGCTGCGGCACAGGCCGCGTTCGCGCAGCAGCGCGATCACCGAATCCATGTCCGCACGGCGGTTGGACTGCAGCGCGGCCAGCCGGGTGCCGACCTCGTCGTCGGATGATGCCGCCTCGAGAAGCCGGGGCCAGAGCTGCGCGACGCGCGTGTTCGCGTCGGCGACGAAGCCCAGCCAGCCGGCGGTGAACTCGTCGTCGGGAAGCGCGCGGATCCACTCCAGCCCGCTCTGCTGGCTCAGCGGAAGCTCGTTGTCCACTCCCGTGAAGGCGTGACCGAATGCCGACAGCAGCAGAGAGGCTTTCGGCCCGAGCTGCTTCACCGTCTCGACGGAGACTCCCGCCGTCCTGGCGATCTGCGCCAGCGAGGCGCCGGAATAGCCCGACGAGCGGAAGATCGCCACCGCCGCATCGAGTACGCGTTCGCGAGTCTGCGCCGCCTGCGCTTCGCGGAGGGGCGACACATAACGAGCCATTGACTTTCCTTAAGGGGTAGTGAATACTTCCAGCATGTCTTCAACATCCTATCTGGTGCCGTCGCCTTCGCCGTCCTCGACGACGCCGATGTCGTTGCTGATCTGCTGCACTCCCGTGCACGGTCACGTCCTGCCGCTCGTGGCCGTGGCGCGCGCCCTCACCGCAGCCGGCCACGACGTGCGCTTCCTCACCGGAGCGCGGTACCGCGCCCTCGTCGAGCAGACCGGCGCGCGATGGATTCCGCTTCCTGCCGAGGCCGACTACGACGACCGCGACATGGATACCGCCTTTCCGGGTCGGGTCGGTCGGCGCGGCGTCGACGGCGCTCGCTGGGACCTGCGCAACATCTTCCTCGAGCCCGCGCCCGCGCAGCTGCGCGCGGTCGACGAGCAGCTGCGGGTGCGGCCGGTGGATGCGGTGCTGGCGGAGAGCATGTTCCTCGGGGCGATGCTGCTGCTGTGCCGCCCGGCCGCGGCGCGCCCGCCGGTCATCAACCTCGGCATCGTCCCGCTGGGCCTGCGCAGCCGTGACACCGCTCCCTTCGCCCTCGGCATCCCCCCGCTCCCGGGCCCGTTGGGCCGGCTGCGCAACGCGGCACTGAACGCGGTGACCGACCGGCTGGTGTTCGCTGAACTGCAGCGTGACGCGGAGCGGATGGCGCTGGCCGAGACCGGTGCTGCGCTGACAGCGCCGGCCATGAACTATCCGGCCCTGGCCGATGCCGTCGTGCAGTTCACCGTGCCGTCGTTCGAGTATCCGCGCAGCGATCTGCCCGTGCCGGTGCACTTCGTCGGCCCGGTGTCGGTCAGCTCGGTGTCGGTCGGCTCGGTGTCGGTCGGCCCGGTGTCGGTCGGCTCGGTGCCATCGGAGGGGGCTTCGGACGCCGCGCCTGCCCGTGAGCCGGGCGCCCTCCCCGACTGGTGGGACGATCTCGACGGGCGCCGGGTGGTGCACGTCACTCAGGGCACCGTCGCGAACGCGGATCTCGGTGAGCTGGTGCTGCCCACGCTGAGCGCGCTCGCCGAGGAGGACCTGCTCGTGGTCGTCTCCACCGGCGGGCGTCCGGTGCCGCAAGGCGCCCTGCCGCCGAATGCACGGATCGCGGAGTACCTTCCCTACGACCTGCTGTTCCCTCGTCTGGGGGCGTTCGTCACGAACGGCGGATACGGCGGCGTGCATCACTCCCTCGCCCGCGGAGTGCCGATCGTCGCTGCGGGCAGCACGGAGGACAAGGCGGAGGTGTCCGCGCGCGTCGCCTGGAGCGGTGCGGGACTGCGCGTGCGCCGAGTGTCGCCGGAAAGCATCCGCGATGCCGTCCGGCGGGTTCTGCACGAGCCGTCGTTCCGTGAGAACGCCGCGCGCATCGGCGCGGAGATCTCCGCCGCGCCGGGGCCGTCCGGCATCGAACCCGTCCTGCGCGGTCTCGTCGCGCGCGCAGGCTGACCCGACCGCGGCGCCGTCTGCGTCGCAGCGGAAACGTTCCACCACTGGGAATCGAGGAACCATGAACACCGATCAATCCGCCGTCTCGAAGATCGAAGAGCTGCGGGGACGGCTGCACGGCGAGCTGCACCTGCCGGGGGAGGCGGGCTGGGACGCGGCGCGGGGCGCGTGGCAGCTCCTCGCGGACCAGCGTCCCGATGCGGTCGTGGAAGCCGCCGACGTGCAGGACGTCGTCGAGGCGGTGCGTGCGGCCCGAGCGCTGGGACTCGGCGTCGCACCTCAGTCCACCGGTCATGCGGCTGGCACGCTGCCCGGTCTGGCAGGAACGATCCTGTTGCGGACCTCCCGCCTGGATGACGTCAGCATCGATCCGGTCGCGGGGACGGCCAGGGTCGAAGCGGGCGCACGGTGGGGCGCGGTGGCGGCTGGGGCCGCCGCGCACGGCCTCGCGCCGGTCGCCGGGATGGCGGCCGGCGTGGGGGTCGTCGGCCTCCTGCTCGGTGGTGGACTGGGGTGGTTCGCGCGATCGCACGGCCTCGCCTCGAACGCGGTCATCGCCGTCGAGGCGGTGGATGCGCAGGGGCGGATGCTGACGATCGACGAGCACCGGCATCCCGAACTGCTCTGGGCCGCGCGCGGCGGTGCTCTGCCGGTGATCGTCACGGCCGTCGTCATCCGGCTGCATGCGGTTCCGCAACTGGTCGCCGGATCGCTGCTGTGGCCGGTGGAACGGACGGCGGAGGTCGCCGCGGCGTGGGCGCAGTGGACCGACGGACTGCCCCGCAGCGTCACTTCGGTGCTGCGCGTGCTGCGATTCCCGCCGATCGAGCAGATCCCCGAGCCGATGCGGGGCCGCTCGTTCGTCGGAGTCGAAGCGGCGATCCAGGAGGACGCCGAGACCACGATGCGCCTGCTCGCACCGCTGCGCGCCCTCGAGCCTGAGCAGGACAGCTTCGCGCCGATCACCGCGGCCGGGCTCGCGGCGGTGCACGGCGATCCGCCGGATCCGGTGCCGGGGCACGGTGATTCGCTGCTGATCGCCGCGATCACTCCGGAGCTCATCGATGCGCTGGTGAGTGCGGTGGGCGAGCCGATCGCCGCGCCCCTGCTGTCGATCGAACTGCGCCACCTCGGCGCAGCCGCATCCGATGCGTCCGGCGACGGCGCGGTGACGACACTCGAGGGCGACGCCCTGGTGTACGTGGTCGGCATCGTGCCGTCCGCCGAGGCGCTGGAGCCGGTGCGCACCGCAGCGGATGCGGTGCTCTCCCGCCTGCGTCCGTTCGGCTCCGCACGAAGCGTGAAGACCTTCACCGAGCGCCCGGCAGCCGCCGAATCGCTGTATGGTCCGTCGACGCAGCGCCTGCGCGACATCCGCTCCGCATGGGACGAGGACGGTCTGCTGCGGGTCGGGCATCCGCTGACCTGACCGGGGGAAGGGCGTGATACCGGCATCCGCTGCCCGCGTGCTAAACTGACTCCTTGTCTGCGCGCTCTCCTGTGCGCAGTTCGCATCCCACTCCTCACCATCCGGTCCCTGAGCTTGTCGAAGGGCTGTGCGTGCGGGCGGGGTGCAGACAAGGGATCTTGGGTGGGGCCGTCCGGCCTCACGGTAATGAAGGAGTAATCACATGGCAGCAGTGTGCCAGGTGACAGGAGCTGTTCCCGGCTTCGGTCACAACATCTCGCACTCGCACCGCCGGACGAAGCGCCGCTTCGACCCGAACGTGCAGAAGAAGACGTACTTCGTGCCGTCGCTGGGTCGTAAGATCACGCTCAACGTGTCCGCCAAGGGCATCAAGGTGATCGACGCGCGCGGCATCGAGAAGGTCGTCGCGGACCTCCAGGCGAAGGGTGTGAAGCTCTAATGGCCAAGAAGGCTCAGGACGTCCGTCCGATCATCAAGCTCCGTTCGACGGCAGGCACCGGTTACACCTACGTGACCAAGAAGAACCGTCGCAACACCCCCGACCGTCTCGTGCTGAAGAAGTACGACCCGGTCATCCGCAAGCACGTCGAATTCCGAGAGGAGCGTTAAGACATGGCCAAGAAGAGCAAGATCGCCAAGAATGAGCAGCGCAAGGTCATCGTCGCCCGCTACGCGGAGCGTCGTGCCGAGCTGAAGAAGACCCTGGTCGACCCGACCGCCACCGACGAGGCCCGTGAGGCCGCTCGCGTCGGTCTGCAGAAGCTGCCGCGCAACGCGTCGCCGGTTCGCGTCCGTTCGCGCGACGCCATCGACGGCCGCCCCCGTGGTGTCCTCACGAAGTTCGGCATCTCGCGTGTCCGCTTCCGTGACATGGCGCACCGCGGCGAGCTGCCCGGCATCACCAAGTCGAGCTGGTAAGCAGTCGCTTCCAAGGGGCGGGGATCTTCGGATCCTCGCCCCTTTCGCGTCCCGTGGCGCTCTTGTCCGCACCCGCTCGGGAGGAGAACTCCCTGTGGGGAGGACGGTCGTCGCGCAGCGCTCCTCCCGAGCGCGAGTTCTCCTCCGGAGCGGGGGCGCCCGTGTCGTCCTGCACAATCGCGAGCGCCGGCGATTTGTCCCCAGAACGCGGGATCGGGGACTTCGGATGCTGTCGCGCGGGGCCACGATCGACCCATGGATGTCCTGGACGCGCTCGCGCAGTACGACGGAGTGGCCCCCATCGACGCCCTGCGCCGGCTGGGCGTCACCGCTCACGCTCTGCGTAGAGCGCGCGAGCGCGGCTGGATCCTCTCGATTCGTCGCGGATGGGTGGCGCGCGCCGGCGCTGATCGGATGCTGGTGGCCGCAGCCAAGCGCGGAGTGGTGCTCAGCTGCATCACCCTCGCCGCACGGCGCGACCTGTGGGTGCTCGACTCCTCGACACCGCACCTCGCCGCCCCGCCGCACGCTGGGCACGTCGCGGTGAAGAGCGGGGTGGTGCACTGGAGCGTGCCGCTCTTCCCTCGGCATCCGGACTCCTGTGAGGACTCGTTGGAGAACGCGCTCGTGCTGGTGGCGCGCTGCCGCCCGCACGAGGAGGCGCTCGCTGTCTGGGAGTCGGCACTCAAGAGCGGACTGGTGGATCCCGGCATCCTCGCGCGGGCACCGCTGCCACCCGACGCCAAGCGGATGCTGCAGCATGCGACGCCCTTCGCGGATGCCGGCACGGAGACGATCTTCCGTACGCGCCTACGGTGGCTGCGCGTGCCCATCACTCCCCAGGTCTGGCTGCTGGGGCATCGGGTCGACTTCCTGATCGGTGATCGCCTCGTCGTACAGATCGACGGAGGCCATCACGTCGGTGCGCAGCGCACCAGCGACATCGCCCATGACGCGCTGCTCAAGCTGCACGGGTACCACGTCATCCGCATCAGCTACTCGCAGCTCATGAATCGCTGGCACGAGGTGCAGGCCTCGATCCTGGCCGCGATCGCGCAGCGCCTGCACCTCGCCGCCTGAGTCCCTTGCTCCCCACTCCCGCTCGGGCGGAGAACTCTCGGATGGGAGGAGGATGCTCGCGCTGGGCTCCTCCCGAGCGGGAGTTCTCCTCCCGAGCAGGGGAGGCGCGGAGGGTCGCTGGCCCGGCATCGAACCCCCGAAATGTGAAAAATGTGACTGCTGAGGCGCGACACACCGAGAAAACAGCCCGAAACCCGCGAAATGACGGGGATTTCGTGCTTGCGGTTGATACATTCAAGGCGGTCGATCGACCGACGGGGGTCTCCCCCGAAATCAACACGATGCGGCGGACGTCGTCGCTGGAGGATGACATGGCTGACAAGTCCATCACCAAGACCGAGCTCGTCGCGAGCATCGCTTCCGCAACCGGCGAGAGCCAGGCCACCGTTTCGCGCGTCCTCGACTCGCTCTTCGGCACCGTCTCCGACGCTGTCGCCAAGGGCAGCAAGGTCTCGATCCCGGGCTGGATCTCGTTCGAGCAGGTGGCGACCGCTGCGCGCACCGGCCGCAACCCGCAGACCGGCGCCGAGATCAAGATCCCCGCCGGCAAGCGCGTCAAGGTCACCGCAGGCTCCAAGCTGAAGGCTGCCGTCAAGTAAGACCGCTGCTGCTGGATCTGCCAGCGCGGAGAGGCCGTCCCTGCGGGGGCGGCCTCTCTCGTGCCCGCAGGTGCTGTGCAGGCATCCGTCTCCCGCGTCGTGCACAGGCATCCGCCGTAGGCTGGGGGAGTGAAGTCTTACCGTCTCGCCGGCCTCGCGATCCTCATCGCCGGCGCGACCGCGGGGGTCCTCGTGGCGTTCGTCGTGGGTGGGGCCGCCGTGCCGCCCAAGCTGCTGGATCCCGGCCCCGTCGTCATGTGGGGTCTGCCCATCGTCAAGATGGTCGCCAACCTCTCCGGGGCGGCGATGCTGGGCGCGCTGGTGCTCGCCCTGTTCGCCCTGCGCAGCGGCACCCGCCCGTACGACATCGCCCTGGACACCGCGTCCGTCGGAGCGGCGCTGTTCACCGTGACCTCCGCCATCGCCGCGGTCATGACGCTCCTCGCCGCCTTCAACCCCAAGCTCTCGGCGGATCGTTCGTTCGGAGAGCAGCTGGGGATGTTCCTGCTGACCCTTCCGCTCGGTCAGGCGTGGCTGATCACCGTGCTCATGGGGGCGGTCATCACCCTGCTCGCCTTCGGCTGGCGCGGCTGGACGGGAACGCTCATGACGGCGGTGCTCGCGGCGGCGGCGTTCCTTCCCCTCGCGACCCAGGGTCACTCCGGCGACCTGGCGGGACACAACGTCGCGGTCAACGCGATCCTGCTGCACACGATCGGCGCTGCCGTGTGGATCGGCGGTCTGATGCTGCTGGTGATCCTGCGCGGCGTCGGCGGCACGAGCGCGAAGACGAAGACCAAGAACGCGAAGACGGATGCCGTCGACCTGCCGCTGCTGATCAGCCGGTACTCGTCGCTCGCACTGGCCGCTTTCGTCGTCGTCGCGATCTCGGGCATCGCCCGCACCGTCGTGGCGGTCGGCTCGTGGGAGGAGATGTTCTCGCCGTACGGCCTGATCGTCATCGGCAAGGCGATTCTGCTGATCGGCCTCGGCCTGTTCGGCGCCTGGTACCGCCGCCGACTCATCCCGCACTTCTCCGGAGCGAAGGGGAAGCGCTCGTTCTGGACGCTGGTCCTCGGCGAGCTGGCGCTGATGGGGGCCGCGTCCGGTGCCGCGTCGGCGCTCGCCCGCACCCCACCGCCGCAGGGCGAGACGGCGCCCGCCGTGCAGACGGCGGCCGAGAGGCTCGCGCGCAGCCCGCTGCCGCCGGAACTGACGCTCGACCGATGGTTCACCTCGCACGACGTCGACATCCTGTGGGTGGTGGCTGTCGGCTTCGGCGTCTTCCTGTACGCGGTGGGCGTCGTGCGGCTTCGGGCGCGGGGCGACCGCTGGCCGGTGCAGCGCACGATCTTCTGGATGGCCGGGATGCTGCTGCTGCTCTGGGTCACCTGCGGTCCCATCAACCTGTACCAGGAGTACCTGTTCAGCGTCCACATGCTCGGCCACATGGTGCTGAGCATGGCCATTCCGCTGCTGCTGGTGAGCGGTGCCCCCATCACGCTGGCGCTGCGCGCGATCCACAAGCGCGATGACGGCACGCGAGGCGCACGGGAATGGATCCTCTGGGCGGTGCACTCGCCCTACTCGCGCGTGATCACGCATCCGTTCGTGGCGGCCGGGATCTTCATCGTGTCGCTGTGGGCGTTCTACTTCACCGATCTGGTCAGGTGGTCGATGTACGACCACCTCGGTCACGAGTGGATGGTCGTGCACTTCCTCATCTCGGGCTACCTGTTCGTGATGACTCTGGTCGGGGCGGATCCGATCCCGTACCGGCTGCCGCATGCGGGCCGCATCATCACCCTCATCGCCATCATGGCCATGCACGCGTTCTTCGGCATGGCGATCATGATGCAGTCGGGCCTGATGGTCGCCGAGTGGTTCGGATCCATGGGGCGCACCTGGGGACCGACGCCGATGGAGGACCAGTACATCGGCGGCGGCATCGCCTGGTCGGTCGGTGAGATCCCGACGCTGATCCTGGCGATCACGGTGGCGATCCAGTGGTCCCGGTCGGATGCCAAGCTGCAGCGTCGCCGGGACCGGTTCATCGATCGGGCGGGCGATGCGGAGCTGGACGAGTACAACGAGAGGCTCGCGAAGATGGCCGCGCGCGACCTGCCCGTCGCCCAGCGCGAACCGCACTGAGCGCGCGCCTGAACCGCGCCTGACGACCCTGACGACCCGTGGTGCCCGGCATCCGCATCCGGGGTCGCGAGTCAGCTCAGCGACTGCACCTGCACCGGCGCGACGATCATCCGATCCCCGCCGACCAGCCGCGCCGACCCGGTGACCTCGATGGAGCACTCGGCATGGATCTGCTCGCTGGAGCTGCCGACCGCGAACACCAGTGCTCCGGTGTCGATCCGGCGCTGCATGTCGCCACCCGTGTAGGCGGCGAGCTCGGGGCTGATCGTGAAGGTGACGGCGGCTCGGTCCCCCGCTCCGAGGGCGACCTTGGCGTAGCCGACGAGCTTGCGCACCGGCCGCGCGATCTGCGCGAGCGGGTCCGAGACGTAGAGCTGAACGACCTCGGCGCCCGCCTGCGCGCCCGTGTTCCGCACGGTCAGCGACAGGGTGGTGGTCTCGTCGGAGGCGAGCCGGTCGGTGCCGACGGTCACCGCGTCGATCGCGAAGTCGGAGTAGCCGAGTCCGTGCCCGAAGGGGAAGGCGGGCGTCGTGGAGAGGTTGGAGATCTTGTCTATCGTGCGGGTCAACGGCGCGCCGAGGTAGAGGTGCTGAGCGCCGCTGCGGGTGCGGGGGATCTGCACGGGCAGCTTCGCCGACGGATTGACGCGGCCTGAGAGCACGCCGGCGATCGCAGCGGCCGCCTCTTCTCCGGGGATGAACGCCTGCACGGCTGCGGGCACGCTCCGCGTGGTGTGATCGAACGCGTAGGGTCGACCGCTGTTGGTGATGAGGATGATCGGCTTGCCGGTCGCGGTGACGGCGTCCACGAGCGCCGCCTGCCCGCCCGGAAGGGCGAGGTCCTCGACATCGCAGCCCTCTCCTGAGGTGCCGCGGCCGAACATGCCGGGCAGGTCTCCGACCGCGAGGATGACGATGTCGGCGGCGCGCGCGGCTTCCACAGCCGCGGGAACTCCCGACGCGTCGTCATCGAGGAAGTCGGCTCCGCGCCGGTGCACCACCTGCGCGGCGGGGAACTCGTCGCGCAGCGCATCGGTGAGAGAGGCGACCTCCACGCCCAGACCGTACTCCGGATGCCGGGGAAGGACGTGCACAGGGTAGGAGTAGCAGCCCAGGAAAGCGCGCGGGGTGTCACCGGCTGGGCCGATGACCGCGATGCTGCCGCGGAACGCCGGATCCAGTGGGAGGGCATCGTTCTCGTTGCGCAGCAGCACGATGGCGGCCTCAGCGGCCTCCCGCGCCAGGGCGCGATTGTCGGCGTCATCCAGGTCGAGGTCATCCTCCACCTGGAAATCGAAGTCCGCCTCGAGCAGGCCCAGCTCCACCTTCTGGCGCAGGACGCGACGCACGGACCGGTCGATGAGCTCCTCGTCGACGACGCCGGCGGCGACGGCGTCGGCCAGCGGGGGGAAGCACATGCCGTTCGGCAGCTCGACATCCATGCCCGCCTCGAGGGCGCGCACCCCCGCATCGGGACCGTCGGCGGCCACGCCGTGAGCGGTGGCGAGGAAGGGGACGGCCCAGTAGTCGGAGACGACCGTGCCCTCGAAGCCCCAGGTGGTGCGCAGCAGGTCGGTGAGCAGGGTGCGGTCGGCGGCCACCGGCATCCCGTCGATGTCGCTGTACGAATTCATGACGGAGCGCGCCCCGCCTTCACGCAGGGCGAGCTCGAACGGCACCAGCAGGACGTCGGCGAGCTCACGCGGGCCCGCGGAGACCGGCGCATGATTGCGCCCGGACACCGAGGCGGAGTAGCCGACGAAATGCTTCAGCGTCGCGATGACCCCGGCCTCCTCCAGTCCGCGCACGTACGCCGCGCCCACCGTGCCGACCAGAACCGGATCCTCGCCGATGGTCTCCTCGACGCGTCCCCAGCGGTAGTCGCGGACCACATCGAGCACCGGGGACAGGCCCTGGTGCACGCCGAGCGCACGCAGGTCGGCGCCGATGGTCTCGCTGATGCGCTGCACGAGCGCCGGGTCGAAGGATGCGCCCCAGGACAGCGGGGCGGGGTACACGGTCGCACCGACCGCGTTGACACCGGTGAGGCACTCCTCGTGGGCGATCGCAGGCAGGCCGAGCCGGGACTGCTCGATGAGCTCGCGCTGGCGGTCGCGCAGGCGCCGGCGCACCGCGACGGTCGTATCGGGGGTCGTCCCGACCACCCGGGTGAAGTGGCCGAGACCGCGCGGGGCGACCTTCTCGAACGGCGGTCGCCCTGCACCCAGGGTGTCCTGCATGGGGGCGACGACTTCTCCGGCATCCCGCCGATCGAACCAGTAGCCGGTGAGCTGCGCCACCTTCTCCTCGAGGGTCATCGCGCCCAGAAGCGCCTCGACGCGTGCGTCGGCGGGGAGGTCGGTGCGCTGCCAGGCGGCGGCGGAGGAATGCTGCTGTGTCACGGATGGTCCTGGGGTGCGGGAGGAGCGGTGGATTCGCGGACGACGAGACGCGTCGCCAACTCGATGTGGTGGGAGTCGAGGCGCTTGCCGGCGGCCAGGCGCTGCACGGTGCGCAGGCAGACCCGTCCGATGTCCTGCAGCGGCTGGTAGACGGAGGTCAGCGGCGGGTGCGCCCAGGCGGCCACATAGGTGTCGTCATAGCCGACGACGCTGAGGTCCTCCGGCACGCGCAGTCCGAGTCGGCGTGCCGCCTCCAGGACCCCCAGTGCCTGGGCATCGCTGGAGGCGACGATCCCCGTCGGGCGGTCGGGAAGGGCCAGCCAGCCCTCCGCGATCGCCTGCGCGCTGTCGTGCTCGAAGTGCGTGTGCGCGACGAAACGCGGGTCGACGGTCACCGCCGCCGATTCGGCGGCGGATCGGAAGCCGTCCATCCGTGCCACCGCGCTGACCGACGTCTCGGGTCCGCCGAGCATGGCCAGCCGGCGGTGGCCGAGGCCGATCAGGTACTCGGTGGCACTGCGTCCACCGATCCAGTTGGTCGACCCGACCGACACCACGGGGGCGCCTTCGACGCGGAGGGGGTCGACGAAGACGACCGGGATGCCGGATTCGGTGATCGCGGCATAGGTCGTGTCGGACACCTCGGCCGTGACGATGATCGCGCCCATGCGCTCGGCATCGACGAGTCGACCGATGATGTCGGCGTCGGCGTCGGCGTCGGTTCGGCGGAAGCGTCCGACGACGATGTCCACTCCGGCTGCCTCGGCGGCCAGGGTGACGCCCCGCAGGATCTCCATCGCATAGGGGCTGGTCAGCACGTCCACGAGGAACTCGACGGTCGGCCGTGAGCGCGGCGCCGCACCGTGGATCGGGTCGTAACCTGTCGCGGCGATCGCCGCCTCGACGCGCGCGCGGGTGGCTGCCGAGACGTCGCGGCGACCGTTGATGGCCTTCGACGCGGTGGACGGGGACACACCGGCGTGCCTGGCGACGTCGGCCAGCGTCGCTCTGCCGCGGGGCACGGTGTCGCGGGATGTGTCGTTCATGGGGATCTCCTCGGTCGTCGACAGCATCGTACAAGCAGCGAAATGTTTTCGTAGGTGTTGGGGACCTGGTCGTCATCCTATGCCCAGGCCGGCACGCTTGACGGCAATGATTTCAGCCGTTACTGTCACAGCGAACCCCGAAAATATGCCGAAATTATTTCGGATGGTTCTCCTGTATCAACGATGAAGTGAGGCAGACCATGAGGTTGAAGAAGACCAGAGCGGCCGCACTCGCGGCTGCGGGCGTGACCGCCGCTCTCGCACTGACGGGGTGCGGACCATCGTCCGGGGAAGCCGCGTCCGACAGCTCCGCGGCGGTCGTCTGGGGCGTGCAGGGCGGCCAGTCGGACTCGTACGAGGCGGCGGTGGAGCGCTGGAACAGCGCGAACCCGGGTCGCCCCATCGAGCTGCAGATGTTCGGCAACGACGGCTACCAGGACAAGCTGCGCATGGCGCTCGGCGCCGATCAGGGGCCGGCGCTGATGTTCGGCTGGGGCGGCGGCGTTCTCGACAGCTACGTCGATGCGGGGTACGTGGACCCGATCGAGGATGCCGAGATCACCGACCGCTACCTGGACACCGTGAAGGGCGCGGTCACCTTCGACGGCAAGACCTACGGTGCGGCGATCAACAACATCCAGCCGGTCGTGATCCTGTACAACAAGGACGTCTTCGAGAGCGTGGGCGCCGAACCACCGGCATCCTGGGACGACCTGATGGAACTCGTGCCGGTCTTCACGAAGGCCGGGGTCGCTCCGATCGCGCTCGCCGGTGCCAGCAAATGGCCCGAACTGCCCTACCTCTCGTACCTCGTCGACCGCATCGGCGGGTCGGAGGTGTTCGACAGCATCCTGGCGGGCGAGCCCGACTCCTGGTCGGACCCGGCGGTCATCGAGGCCGTCGAGATGATCCAGGAGCTGGTCAGGGCAGGCGGATTCAACGCCGACTACGCCTCCGTCGACTATGGAAGCGGTGCGGCGGATGCCCTGCTGTATTCCGGGAAGGCCGCGATGATGGTCGTCCTCTCGCAGGCGTACTCCAACATCCAGAGCAGCGCCCCGGACTTCGTGGCGGCCGGATCCCTCGGCTATGTCCCGTTCCCGTCCGTGGAGGGCGGCAGCGGCGACCCCGCGACCATCGTCGGCAACCCGTCGAACTTCTGGTCGGTGACCAGCGCCACATCCGATGAGAAGAAGGCCACCGTGCTCGACTTCCTCAAGACCGAGGTGATGAACGAGGACTACGTGGGCGAGATCCTGGACCGTTCGGCCGTCCCGGGTGTGAAGAGCGCGTCGGAGCTCATCGCACAGCGGGACGACAACGAGTTCCAGAGCTTCGTCTTCGATCTGGCGCAGGACGCGCCGAGCTTCCAGCTGTCCTGGGATCAGGCCCTGTCGCCGGCGCAGGGTGCTGAGCTGACCACCCAGCTGGACCGGGTCTTCCTGCTGGAGATCGACGCGGATGCCTTCGCCGAGGCGATGAATGCGACCATCGGATGACGAGCGCGTCGACTGTGGGACGGGCGCGCCAGCGCTCGTCCCACGGCCCCAGCCTCTGGTATCTCCTGCCGGCCGCGCTCCTGTTCGGCGGATTCGCGGTGATACCCCTGATCGGGGCCGTCGTGCTGTCGTTCATGAGGTGGGATCAGCTGAGCCCGCCCGGCTGGCTGGGTCTGGCGAACTGGCAGGAGTTCTTCACGAGCGACGTCACCTGGATCACTCTGCAGGTGACGATCCTCGTGGTGATCGGCAGCTGGCTCGTGCAGACGCCGATCAGTCTTCTCCTCGGCGTGTGGATCGCGCGATCAGGCGGATTCCGCTCGTTCGCGGGGCTGATGTTCTTCATCCCCCTGCTGCTGTCGTCCGCCGCCGTCGCCCTGGCCTTCAAGAACCTGCTCGACCCCAACTTCGGCCTGTCGACCCAGCCGGGTCTGGAATGGCTCTCGCACAACTGGCTCGGTGACAAGAGCACTGTGCTCCTGATGGTCATCTTCGTGATCGCGTGGAGCTTCATCCCGCTGCACACGATCCTGTACCAGGGCGGCGTGCGGCAGATCCCCGGGCAGCTCTACGAGGCGGCGTCCATCGACGGCGCCGGTGCGATGAGGCAGTTCCTCTCGATCACCCTCCCGCAGCTGAAGTACACCATCGTCACCTCATCGACGCTCATGCTGGTCGGATCTCTCACCTACTTCGATCTGATCTTCGTGATGACGGCCGGTGGCCCCGGCTATGCGACGCGCGTGCTGCCGCTGCACATGTACATCACCGGCTTCCGGGCCGCGGACATGGGTCTCGGCAGCGCGATCGCCACGTTCCTCGCCGTGCTCGGTCTGGTGATGTCCGTTCTGCTGACCAGACTGACCGGCTTCACCAAGATGCAGAGCCAGATGGAAGGCGCCTGACATGACCTCCACCGCACAGCGCCCCCCGCTTCGAACACAGCGCCCCCCGCTTCGAGCACAGGGCCGGCCGCTTCGATCACGCCGCCCCCGACGCGAGGTCAACGTCGCCGGAGGCGCTTTCGGCGCGATCTGGCTCATCATCGTCATGGTCCCGCTGTACTGGGTGCTCGTGACGAGCCTGCGGTCGAACCAGACGTTCTTCGTCGACGCGCCGCTGGCTCTGCCGTCCGCGCCCACACTCGACAACTACGTCAAGGTGTTCGACGCCGGGTTCCTCGGCTACTTCATGAACTCCGTGATCGTCACGACCGTGGCCGCGGTGGCCGCCGTGTTCATCTCACTGCTCGCGGCGTACACGATCGTCCGCAACGATCATCCGATCTCCCGCGGGTCGTTCTCGTTCGCCCTGCTGGGCCTGGCGATCCCGCTGCAGGCGGCGATCATCCCGATCTATTACATGATCACGCAGATGAAGCTCTACGACACCCTCATCGCACTCATCATCCCCTCCGCCGCCTTCGCCATGCCGATCACCATCGTGATCCTGGTGAACTTCCTGCGGGACATCCCCGGCGAGCTGTTCGAGTCGATGCGGCTGGACGGCGCGACGAACTGGACCATGCTGTGGCGGCTGGTGCTCCCGCTCGGTCGCCCGGCACTGATCACGGTGCTCATCTACGACGGCCTGCAGGTGTGGAACGGATTCCTCTTCCCGCTGGTGCTCACCCAGAGCCCCTCACAGCGCGTGCTGCCGCTCGCGCTGTGGAGTTTTCAGAGCGAGCTGACCGTCGACGTGCCCGGGATCATGGCGGCGGTCATCCTGACCATGCTGCCGATCCTGCTCCTGTACGTCTTCGGGCGCCGTCAGCTGGTGGCCGGCTTGACTGCCGGGTTCGGCAAGTAGGACGCGTCGCGTCGACGGCCTACTCGGGGTCGGCGTCCGCGGCGGGGGATCCGACCCGGATCTGCGCGGAGCCGTCCGGCAGGATGCCGATGGTGCCGTCGACCTGGAACGGCACGTCTTCCGACACGTCGTGCACCGACCCGTCGAACACCGACTTGATCTTCACATCGATGTGGGCGACGGCGTCGGCTGCGGGGATGCGCCACTGCGCCCCGTCGGGTTCGACCGTGACCTGCGGCTGCCGGGCGATCGACCACTTCGGCACCGACCCGTCGGCGATGCGGTTCTGCACCTCGAGGCCGAACGGGCAGGCGGTGGGCAGCAGCACCTCCTGGGTGGCGCAGTTCGCGAGGAACTCCTCGACCTTCTGCTGCACGATGCCGATGAACTTCTCGGTCGGCAGCGCCTGCACCTCGACGGGTGTCCGGGCGAGGGCGGTGTCGGCGAGCACGCGCACTCCGGGCGTTGCCGAGATCGGAGTGTCGACGGTCACCGAGTACACGCCGGGGGTGAAGACCAGCAGATGCAGCGGGTCCAGAGGATCGGCCTCGGCGCCATGGGTGGAGACCTGGCGGCGGTCGAGCTCGAAGCCGTTCACCGAGAAGACGTCGGCGCCTCGCACGGTGAGCTCGATCTCGGCGAGGGGGCTGCGCTCGAAGCGCCAGTTCGGCGCCACGCCGATCCAGCCGTCCTGGACCACGGTGTAGGTGGTGGAGCCGGGGGTGCCCGCGGCCTCGTAGGAGGCGGTCACCCGGTAGACGCCGTCCTTCTGCTTCTCCGATGTGATCTCGTAGTCGGACAGGCGGCTGAGGGCGGCGGTGCGCAGCAGCGCCTCCGATGCCACGGCGTCGATGTCGGCATCCGTCTGCAGAACCAGATCGACCGAGACGCCCGGCACGCGCAGCGCGTCTGCGGCGTGACCGTCGGCGAGCAGATCGAGGTAGCGGTGGACGAACGCCGACGGACTGTAGATCTGCTGGTAGAGCGAGACGCCGGCAGCGGAGAGCGCGGCGATCAGCAGGATCCCGATGACGGTGAGGATGCTGAGGTCGGTTCGGAGCGCGGCTCGCCGCCGTGACACCGTCCGCCCCTGCATCATGGCGCAATTCTAGGGATGCGTCCTGGGATGCAGCCGAGTCGCGCGCCTCGGTGCGACATGCGCGGACTCCCGCCGTACGCAGGGGGACTTAACATGGGTGCGTGCCCGTGACCCTCTCCGATGAACAGCAGGCGCTGTTCCGACTCATCGAGGACACCGACGAGCACGTGTTCATCACCGGTCGTGCGGGGACGGGAAAGTCCACCCTCCTGCAGCATTTCGCGTGGAACACCGAGAAGCAGATCGCGATCTGCGCGCCGACGGGTGTGGCCGCGCTGAACGTCGAGGGACAGACGATCCACTCGCTGTTCCGGCTGCCGATCGGGCTGATCGCCGAGAGCGAGATCGAGCAGTCGGATGCCACGCGCCGCATCCTCAACGCCATCCAGACCCTCGTCATCGACGAGATCTCGATGGTCAACGCCGACCTGATGGACGCCATCGACCGGTCTCTGCGCCAGGCCAGGGGCAAGCGCGGCCTGCCGTTCGGCGGCGTGCAGGTGGTGATGTTCGGCGACCCGTACCAGCTGGCGCCGGTGCCGCCCCGCGGCGACGAGCTGCGCTACATCCAAGACCACTACCGCTCGTTCTGGTTCTTCGACGCGAAGGTGTGGACGGGGGGTCTATCCGACGGAGCCGGATCCCAGGGACTGCTGGATCTCGGCGCCCATGGGGCGAAGCTGCACGTGCACGAGCTGGTGCAGATCCACCGCCAGGCGGACGACGGATTCAAGGCGATGCTGAACGCCGTGCGGTACGGACGCGTGACGGCCGAGATCGCAGGAACGCTGAACGCGCAGGGCGCTCGCACGCCCCCGGAACCGGAGCCGGGAGAGGTGCCGATCATCACGCTCGCCACCCGCAACGACATCGTCAACAGCATCAACAGCCGTCACCTCGCCGCTCTCGCCGGCCGCGAGCAGACCGCTCATGCCGAGGTGTCGGGTGACTTCGGGCGCGGTGAGGCGAACTACCCCGCCGATTCGGAGCTCAAGCTCAAGGTCGGGGCTCAGGTGATGTTCCTGCGCAATGACGTGGCCATGCAGGGAGAGCCGCCCCGCTGGGTGAACGGATCCATCGGCACGGTCACCCGCATCCTGGGCGGCACGGTGCGCGTGGAGGTGGACGGCGAGGAGTTCGACGTGGAGCCGGCGGTCTGGGAGCGATTCCGGTACGCCTACAATCCCGGCACCAAGACGCTCACTCGCGAGGTGGTCGCGGAGTTCACGCAGTTCCCGCTGCGGCTGGCCTGGGCGGTGACGATCCATAAATCGCAGGGCAAGACGTACGATCGGGCGATCATCGACCTGGGCTCGGGGGCGTTCGCCCCCGGACAGACGTATGTCGCGCTGTCGCGGCTCACCTCCCTGGACGGCCTCTACCTCTCGCGGCCGCTGCGTCCGCGTGACATCCGCGTGGACGAGGACGTGCGCCGATTCATGCGCGAAGCGTGGGAGGCGCGCCAGGCCGAGAAAGTGCGGACCTGACGCACAGGAGCCGTACAGGCGGGCTTTCAGCCTCTGCGTTCTAGACTCGGAGAATCCATCTCCCAGAGAGTCGATCTATGCACCTTCGTTCGTCGCGCCGTCTGCGCGCTGCCGTCGGCGGCGCCGTCGCCCTCGTTCTCGCACTCACCGGATGCTCGGCATCCGAACCGGATTTCTCCTACACGCCTCCGAAGCAGGTGGAGGCGAAACTGCCGGACGACGTGACCGCTCAGCTGCAGTCGGCCGTCGAGAAGGCCATGGTCGCGACGGGCTCATCCGGCGCCATCGTGGGCGTGTGGGTGCCCTGGAGCGGTGAATGGGTGACCGGGCTGGGCACGCAGACCGCCAACGACGACACCAAGGTCACCACCGACATGTCCTTCCGCGTGGCGGATGTCACGCGGATGATGACCTGCGACGTGCTGTACGGAATGGTGGACGATGGCAAGGTCAAGCTCGACACTCCCGTGCCGAAGCATGTCTCGGGCGTCGCCGATCTCAGCGACATCACGCTGCTCGACCTGTGCAACGGCACCAGCGGGGTCGGCTCGTCGGAAGCCGCCGCGAAGCCGTACTGGCTGAACACCCCCGATCGGGAATGGGCGCCTCTGCAGCTGGCCAGCTTCGGCCTGGGCGTGCAGCGCGGCGCCGCGCACACCACTTACCGCGACTCGGATGCCGGCTACCTCATGCTCGGTCTGGCGCTGGAGCGCATCTCGGGCGAGAGCGCATCGCAGCTGATCTCCCGGTACGTCACCACCCCCCTTGAGCTGGACTCCACCTCGCTGCCGTCGCCGGCGGCGTCCGCCCCGAAGCCCGCGCCGGCTCTGAAGGGCGCCTACCTGCCCGAGGTCGAAGGCGGATACGACTGCAAGGCACCCGTCGACATCACCAAGATCTCCTCGAGCATCGGCTTCACCGACTCGGGCGTCGTCTCCACCATCACCGACCTCGGCCGGTACACGCAGGCCGAGGCGCGCCAGGCACTGCGCGAGAAGAACGCCGCTCCCGCCCGCTTCGAGTCTCCGCTGCCGGCGTCGTCGAAGGCCCCGGCCTGGTATCAGGCGACGGGCGGTGCGTACCTGGTCGGATCGATGATCGGGCAGCACGGCTGGGTGCCCGGCTACGCGACAGCGGCCTACGCCGACCCCGAGACCGGATTCACGGTGGCGGTGACGCTGAACAACTCCGCCGCCGGAGGCGGCACCGCCGCCTACCTCGCCTGGCAGCTCGCGGCGATCGCGTCGAAGGCTCCCGCGGCGAAGGGCGAGACCGCGCCTGACTTCGGCCTGCCGTTCACAGCCGAGCAGTATGCGCAGACGATCGCCGACGTCGCCATCTGCACGGCTCCCGCCGGCGAGTGAGACAATGGAGGGGTGCGCCCCTCCCGCAGAATCCCGCTGCTCCGTGGATTCGTGGGCGCCTCGATCGCGACGTTCGTCGCGCTGGCGTCCCACGTGTGGGTGGGCGGTCCGATGCCCGGCTTGCTGGGCATCGCCGTGCCCTGGTTGCTGTCGCTGACCGTGTGCATCCTGCTGGCCGGTCGGCGTCTCTCCATCCTCCGGCTGAGTCTGTCGGTGCTCGCCTCGCAGCTGCTCTTCCACGCCCTGTTCGTGCTGGGCAGCATCACGCCCTCCGCCGGCCTCGCGCCGCACGTGCATGCCCTCGCGCCGCACGTGCACGCCCTCGCGCCGCTGTCGTTCTCCGGTGACGCCGTGCTCGTCCCCGAGGATGCGGGCATGTGGATCGCGCACGGCCTGGCCGCCGCCCTCACGATCGCCGCGCTGCACCGCGGGGAGCTGATCGTCCGCGCGCTGCTGAGCGCGGCATCCGCCATTGCCGCCTGGGTGCGCCGAATCGTCCCGACGGCCGTCTCGGTCACCCTCGACATACCCGCACGGCGCCGCTGGGCGGTGGCATGCGCCCCGGTGCCCCAGGACCCCCTGCGCGCCGAGATCCATCGTCGCGGTCCGCCTCTTCGCCTGGTCTGACTCCCCTCGCAGCGCATCGCTGCGACCGTCGGTCGTGCATCCGCGCCCGCCGTCCACAGATACAGGCGCCGCATCGCGGCATCCGAAGAGAGGTCTTTCATGTTCCGTATCCGCACCGCACTGGCGGGAGTCGCCGTGGCCGTCGCCGCCGTGTTCGCGGTGGCCGCCCCGGCGTCCGCCCATGACGAGCTCGTGTCGAGCTCGCCCGCATCCGGTGAGCAGTTGACCACCGCGCCGGAGCAGGTCGTGCTCACGTTCTCGAACAATCTGCTCGAGCTCGACGGCAACAGCGGCACCGCCATGTCCGTCGTCGACGCGTCGGGCGACGACTGGGTGAGCGGCGATCCTGTCGTGAGCGCCGACACCGTGACCGTGCCGTTGAAGAGCGGCATGCCGAACGGCGACTTCACCGTGACCTGGCAGGTCGTCTCGAGTGACGGCCACCCCACGTCGGGCGAGTACGCGTTCTCGCTCGCCGCCCCCGAGGCGGCGCCGAGCCCGTCTGCGACCGCGTCCGAGACCACCGCGCCGGTGCAGACCACCGCGCCGGCTTCGCCCGAGGAGACGCAGGCGCCGTCCGAGACGGAGGCCGCTCCCTGGCCGCTGCTGATCGGCCTCGGCGTGGTGCTGATCGTCGCGATCGCGATCGTGATCGTGATCACCGTCCGCAAGCGCCGGAGCTGACCGGACACTCGATGCGTCTCGTCGCGGGCTGCGCTGCCGACCCGCGTGCTCGGGAGGAGAACTCGCGTTCGGGAGGGTGATCCTGCGGGATGTCTCCTCCCGACGCGGAGTTCTCCTCCCGCGCGTGCGGGACCCCTGCGTGTGCGAGGCCTGGATGCGTCGCGGGCAGGCGCGGTGTCCAGGCTGGGCTCAGCCGCGCAGAGCGCCCGTGGCGGCGATCGTGGCCAGCGCGGTGATCGTCACGAGGATCCACAGCATCCCGCCCAGCGCCAGCGGACGCCAGCCCGCGCGGCGCAGGGCGGGGATGTCGGTGGACAGTCCGATGCCGGCGAGGGCCATCGCGATGAGGAACACGCTGGCGTGCACGAGCACCTCGCGCGGCGCATCCGGGATCACTCCGGTCGAGTTCACGATCGCGACGACGACGAAGCCGATCAGGAACCACGGCACGAGCTTCGCGATGCGACGGCCGGTGAGCGGCTGCCCGGCTGCGCTGCGCCGGGCCTCCATGACGGACAGGCCGATGCTGATCGGGATGATCATCAGTGTGCGCACGAGCTTGACGACCACGGCGAAGCCGAGGGCGGCGGTGCTGAAGACGCCGGCCGCGGCGACCACCGAGCTGGTGTCGTTCACGGCGGTGCCCGCGAACAGGCCGAAAGTGTGCGGGTCCAGGTTCAGCGCGTGCCCGATCAGGGGGAAGAGCACGACGGCGAGGATGTTGAAGAGGAAGATCGTCGAGACGGCGTAGGCGATCTCGGCGCCGGCCGCTCCGATCACGGGGGAGACGGCGGCGATGGCGGATGCTCCGCAGATGCCCGTTCCGACGCCGATCAGGGTGGTCAGGCGTCGCTCGGTGCGCAGCATCCGTCCCAGCGCCCAGGCGCCCAGCAGGCAGACGATGAGGGTGGTCAGCATGATCGGCAACGACTCGAGGCCGACCTTCGCGATCGCGCCGATCGAAAGCTGCACGCCCAGCAGCACGACGGCGAGCTGCAGCAGGAACTTGCCCGAGTAGGCGATGCCGGGCTGCACCCGGGCATCCGTCCTCTCGCGCCCGGCCATCAGGCGCGGGCGCAGCAGCGACAGCAGCACTCCGATGACGATCGCCGGGACGGCCGAGCCGAGCACGGGCAAGATCGCGCCGATGCCCGTCGCCACCAGCGCGATGGCCGCGGTGAGGAGCACGCCGGGGAGCACATCGATGCCGCGGCGGCCGAGGCGGGAGGGGAGGGTCTGCACGGGAGACAGCTGCACCCGTCCAGCATTTCGGATGACGCCGTCATGCGGTAGGGGTCGCATCACGATAGGGGTACAGTTCGGAACTGTGACGGATGCGATGACCGATGTTCCCGACCTGCGGGCCCTGCGGCTGCTGACCGCGGCCGTGCGGCACGGATCGATCTCCGCTGCGGCCCGCGAGTGCGGGGTCACCCAGCAGTCGGCATCCACCCGCCTGCGCGGTGTGGAGCGGATGCTGGGACTCGAGCTGCTGCAGCGCACCACGCGCGGCGCCGAGCCGACCCCCGCCGGTGAGACCGCCGCCGCCTGGGCGGAGGAGGTGCTCGCCGCTGCCGAGAGATTCCGCATCGGTGTCAGCACGCTGCGCGGGGAGCGGCGCCGCGAGCTGACGGTCGCCGCGAGCCAGACGGTCGCCGCGCACCTGCTGCCGGGGTGGCTGGTCGCGCTGCGGGACCGGCAGGTGCGCGAGGGGCTGGAACCGACCACGGTGCGCCTGATCGCCGGGAACAGTGTCGAGGTGGCCGCCCTCGTGCGCGAGGGCGCCGCCGATCTGGGGTTCATCGAATCGCCGGTGCTGCCCGACGGTCTCGCCCGCGCGGTGGTGGGTGCGGACGCGCTCGCGCTGGTGGTCGCGCCCGGACATCCGTGGGCCGTCGCCGCATCGGTCACGATGTCGGACGCCGCGTCAGCACCACTGGTCGCGCGCGAGGAGGGCAGCGGCACGAGAAGGACCTGGGAGGACGCCGTGCGCGACAGGCTCCACCGGGAACCGGATGCCCCGATCGCCGTGCTGCCGACCTCGGCAGCCGTGCGCTCGGCCGTGGCGAACGGGCTGGCGCCGGCGCTGCTGTCGCGGCTGGTGGTCGCCGACGACGTGCACCTGGGCCGTCTGGTCGAGGTGGCGATCGACAGCGACCCGGTCACGCGCCCCATCACGGCGCTGTGGCGCGGTGGCACCCGGGATCTGGACCCCACCCGTCGCGATCTCGTCGAGGTCGCGACGGCGCTCTGAGCTCGTCGCCGCGCCCGTGTCCGAGGCCGATGTCCGAGGCCGCGGTTACCGTCGGCGGTATGACGGAAAGCGATGCGCTCGCCGGGCTCGACGCGGCCCAGCTGCAGGCGGTGGAGCACGGCGACGGGCTGCTGGTGATCGCCGCCGGCGCCGGCACGGGCAAGACGCGCGTGCTCACCTCGCGGGTCGCGCGCCTGCTCGAGGCCGGCGTCGCGCCCGAGCGCATCCTGCTGCTGACCTTCACCCGCCGCGCGGCCGCCGCGATGGCCTCCCGTGCCGCGGCGCTCTGCGGCGACCCGCAGGCCGCGCAGCGGATCGCCGGCGGCACGTTCCACGCGGTGGCGCACCGGCTCGTCGCCGAGCACGCGCAGCATCTCGGGCTGGCGGATGTCACACTGCTCGACCCGGATGACGTCATCGACCTGCTCGATCTGCTGCGCTCCGAGCACGGTCTGGACGGAACGACGGACCGCCTGCCCACCACGCGCACGATCGCCGACATCGGCTCCCGGGCGATCAACACCGGCACGCCGGCGCGCACGGTCATCGACGAGCAGTTCCCGTGGGCGCTGGAGCACGCGGACGCCGTCATCGCCCTGCTCAGGCACTACAGCGCCCGCAAGCGCGAACGCGGCCTGCTGGATCTCGACGACCTGCTCATCGCCTGGCGCGCGCTCGTCGCCGACGCGGACATCGGCGCGCGGATGCGGGCCCGCTGGGACTGGGTGCTCGTCGACGAGTATCAGGACGTCAACCAGCTGCAGGTCGACATCGTGCGCGGGCTCGCTCCCGACGGGCGCGGTCTGACCGTGGTCGGCGACGACGCGCAGGCGATCTACGGTTTCCGCGGTGCGGGCGCCGGTCAGCTCCTCGAGCTCGTCGACGCGCATCCGGACGCCACTCTCGTGCGGCTGGAGCGCAACTTCCGCTCCACGCAGCCGATCCTCGACCTGGCGAACGCGGTGCGGCCGGGCGAACTCCCGTTGCGGCTGGTCGCGGACCGGGAGCATCGGGGGCCTCGGCCCGCCCTGGTCGTGTGCCGGAACGCCGACGACGAGGCGCGCACGGTCGCCGACCGCATCCTCGCCGCGCATGTCGACGGGATGCCCCTGCGCGAGCAGGCCGTGCTCATGCGCACCGGATCGCACAGTTCGCTGCTGGAGATCGAGCTGAAGGTGCGCGGCATCCCGTTCCGCAAGTTCGGCGGGATCGGCTATCTGGAGACCGCACACGTGCGTGACCTGCTCGCGAGCTTCCGGATCATCCTCAATCCCGCCGACGAGGTGTCCTGGTACCGCCTGCTGACCCGGCACCGGGCGATCGGCAAGACGACCGCCCGCGGGCTGGCGGCGATGCTCTCCGACGGCGGGATCGACCGGGCGGCGGACGCCGTCGCCGCAGCCCCCGCCCAGGCCCGCACCGGGCTCGCCTCGACCCTGTCCCTGCTGGGTGCGGTGCATTCCGGCGCGCCCGTCGCCGACGTGGTCGAGGCGTGCCGCGGGGCGGTAGACCCGCTCCTGCGGGCGCATTACCCCGACTGGCAGCGCCGCGTCATCGACGTCGATGGGATCGCCCAGGCCGCCGCACGGCAGTCCGACCTGCGCACGTTCGTCAGCGAGCAGGCGATCGATCCGGTGACCGTGGCCGGCGACTGGGCGAAGAAGCCGCACCTCGACGAGGACTGGGTGACGCTCTCGACGATCCACTCGGCCAAGGGCCTGGAGTGGCATGCCGTGCACGTGCTGCGCGCCTGCGACGGCGCGATGCCGTCGGACATGGCGCTTTCGTCATCGGCCGGGCTGGACGAGGAGCAGCGGCTGTTCTACGTCGCGCTGACGCGAGCGCGCGACACGCTGGACGTGTACGCGCCCGCACGGCTGCCCACCCATCCGACCTCCTTCCTCGCCAGGCATGTGATCGCCAAGCCGAGCCGGTTCCTGACCCCCACGGCGCGTGAGGCGATGGATGCCGTGGACACGTCCCCGCCACCCGCGGTGGCGGCAGCCCCGACCGAGCCGGAGGTTCGCGTGCCGCGCATCCGGCTGGACGCGTTCGACGATCTGTTCGCCTGACGCGCGGACGTCTCAGGCTGAAGCCGCCTCCTCGACCTGGGGCCGCGCGACCGGGAGCGGGCCGCGCTTCCCCGCCCGAGCCACGAGCAGCGGGAGGATGTCGTCGATCGCGGTCTCGATGCGACCGTGGATGCGCGGGGTGAGCGGGATCGTGCCGTCGAAATCCGTGGCGGAGGCGAACACCGCGACTGGCGCAGTCATCGCCTGGAAGAACGAGAACAGCGGCCGCATGGCGTGCTCGAGCACGAGCGCGTGATGCTCCCCGCCGCCGGTGGCCGCCAGCAGCACCGGTTTGTTCGCCAGCGCGTACTGGTCGACCAGGTCGAAGAGGTGCTTGAACATTCCCGTGTACGAGCCGCGGAACACGGGCGTCGCCGCGATCAGCAGGTCGGCGTTCTCGACCTGCCGCAGGAGGTCGTCTATGTCGGCGGCGATGCCCTCACGTTCGACGGCTCCGGTGAACGCGGGGCCGAGCCGATAGACATCGACGGTCGTCGTGCGTGCGGCCAGCCCTGCGCGCGCGAGCGCGGCGGTCACCCGGTCCACCATGAGATCCGTCAGCCCGGCGGTCTTGGACTTGCGGCTGGGACTGCCGTTCACCACGACGACCTCCAGCGGGGCGCGGTCGGCGTCCCCTGCGGAGCGGTCGTCGCCGAGCGCCTCGATCGCGGTCATCACGCCGCCGCCGTGGTTCGACCGGACAGCTCGCGCTGCACGACGGGGGCGACTTCGGTGCCGAGAAGCTCGATGGCGTCGAGAACATCCTTCTGCGGCATGCCGCCGAAGCCGATCTGAATCAGGGCGCGGTCCATCCCGTACAGCTGGTTGTAGAGCAGGATCTTGTCGATGACCTCCTGCGGGCTGCCGACGATGAGACCGGCCGCCGGCGAGGTCTGCGCCTCGAACGCGTCTCTGGGCATGATGAACCCATTGCCGCGCTGATGATTGTTCTCCTTCATCCCCTGGGCGAAGAAGGGGTACATCGTCTCGCGCGCGCCTTGGCTGGTTCGGCCGATGAATCCGTGGACGTTGATGCTGGTGCGGAGCCGCGACGGGTCGTGCCCGGCCTGCGCAGCGGCCTGATGGTAGGCCTCGACCGTCTGCTGGTGCAGGGTGATGGGCCCGAGCAGCAGCGCCAGGGCCATCGGCAGTCCGAGGTGCCCGGTGCGGACGGCGGATGCCATGCTGCCGCCGACGCCCACCCAGACCGGCAGCTCGTCCTGCACGGCGCGAGGACCGATGTCGGCGTCGACGAGCGGCGCGCGGAGACGCCCCTGCCAGGTGATGGGGTTCTGCGCGCGGATGCGCAGCAGCAGGTCGAGGTTCTCGCGGAACAGGTCACCGTAGTCCTGCAGGTCGTAGCCGAACAGGGGGAACGATTCCGTGTACGAGCCGCGGCCGGCGATGATCTCCGCCCGGCCTCCGGACAGCTGATCCAGAGTCGCGTACTGCTCCCAGACGCGCACGGGGTCGTCCGAGCTGAGCACGGTGACGGAGCTGGTCAGACGGATCCGCTCCGTCGCCTCGGCGGCAGCGGCGAGCACCATCTGCGGCGCCGAACCGACGAAGTCGGTGCGGTGGTGCTCACCGACTCCGAAGAGATCGAGGCCGACCTGGTCGGCCAGCCGCGCTTGTTCGATCGTGTCCCGGGTGCGCTGGGTGGGGGAGGGCATCTCGCCCGTCAGCGGGTTCTCGGTGATCTCGACGAAGGTCATGTGGCCGAGTTCGAATGCCGGTCGCCCATCGGGGGCCGATACCGCGTCGTTCATAGGTCTTCTCCTCGTTGTCGTGACGGGGCTCGGAAGGATCCCGTGGCAGAGTTAACTATCTGCGCAGACAATTATTCCCGGGTCCGCGGCGCCACCCGAGACCGCCGCCGGTGGATAGAATCGGCGCATGGCCGCACCGCGTCTGAACGCCCTGCAGGACGAGTCCTGGCGAGGTCTGCTCTACGCGCACGACCATCTCTGGCGCGAGGTGGAGGCGGGCCTGGCCTCCTTGAACGTCTCGATGGCGGAGTACAGCGTGCTGGCGCTGCTGGGCGAGGTCGGTGACGCGGGAATGCGGATGTCAGAACTCGCCCGGAGGAGAGTGATGTCCACCGGCGGTTTCACGCGTCTCGCCGACCGACTCGACCGACGCGGGCTCATCGAACGCCGACGGGCCGAGGAGGACGGGCGGGGCATGGTCGCCGTTCTGACGCCGCAGGGCCGCGCACTACTGCGCAGCGCCTGGCGACAGCATCGAGCAGACCTGCAGCGGCTGTTCTTCGACCGGCTCGACGAGCAGGACCTTCGAGATCTGGCCCGGGTGTGGGCGAAGGTCCTGCCCGAGACGGAGTGACCCACGGCGACGACGCCGTCGCATCGGCTTGACCTGGAATCCGCAGATGCCTACGGTGTAGGTTAAACAACACATGATGTTGGAATCTCAACATCATCATCCCGGGGAGCGCTGCTGCGCGGATCTAGGATGCAGAAGAATCGCGGGAGAGGGAGGACGCCATGGATGCCGTCACCGAGACGGCCGTCGACCTCGTCGCCGAACTGCGCGGCCGAGGCCTCGCGGACGTCTCCGTCAGTGACATCGATCGAGCCATGTACTCCTCCGACGCCTCGCTGTACCGGGTCGTGCCCCGGGCCGTCGTGCGCGCGAGGCACGTGGACGAGCTGCATGCGCTGCACGAGGCCTCGCGTCAGCTCGGAGTGCCGCTGACACTGCGCGGATCCGGCACCTCCATCGCCGGCAACGCGATCGGATCCGGTATCGTCGTGGACACCCGGCACCTGAACCGCGTACTCGCGGTCGACCCGGAGGCGCGCACGGCCACGGTCGAGCCCGGGGTCGTGCACGCCGACCTGCAGCGCGCGGCCGGACAGCACGGGCTGCGGTTCGGACCCGACCCGTCCTCGCACACCCGGGCCACGATCGGCGGCATGATCGGCAACAACGCCTGTGGATCCAGAGCCCTGGGCTACGGGCGCACGGTCGACAACATCGAGGACCTCGAGGTCATCTGGGGCTCCGACCGGGCTCCGTCCGAGATCACGACCGACCTCGCCGCGCTCGCCGAGCGCAACCTCGGCATGATCCGCACCCAGTTCGGCAGGTTCGGTCGGCAGGTCTCGGGATACTCCCTGGAGCACCTGCTGCCCGAGCGGCGCAGCATTGCGAGATTCCTGGTGGGCTCGGAGGGCACCCTCGCGACCGTGACTCGGGCGACCGTGCGTCTCGTGACCGCCCCCGCCGCGCGCGTGCTCATCGCGCTGGGTTACCCGGACATGGCGCAGGCCGCGGATGCCGTGCCGCAGATCCGCGCCGGCATCGCCCCCTACGAGAGCCCCGACCTCCGACTGACTGCCCTGGAGGGCATGGACGCGCGCATCATCGATCTGGTCCGCGGTCGCGGCGTGATCGTGCCCGAACTGCCCCGAGGCACCGGCTGGTTGTTCGCCGAGCTCGGCGGCGAGGCCGGAGCCGTGACGGATGCCGCCGTCAAGGTCATCGCCGCATCCGGCGCTCTGGCCTCCCGGATCGTCAGCACGGATTCGGAGCAGGATGCGCTCTGGCGGATCCGCGAGGACGGCGGCGGCCTCGCCGGACGAGCACTGCCGACGCCGGCGCATGCGGGCTGGGAGGACTCGGCCGTGCCACCAGAGCATCTGGGGGCGTGGCTGCGCGACTTCGAGGCGCTTCTCGTCGACCACGGCCTGCAGGGCATCCCGTACGGGCACTTCGGCGACGGATGCATCCACGTGCGCATCGACTTCCCGTTCCAGCCCGGACAGCCCGCGTCCGCGGCCCCGTTCCATGACTTCATGCACGCTGCGGCATCCGCTCTGCAGAGGTACGGCGGCACCATCTCGGGCGAGCACGGCGACGGACGCACCCGCTCGGAGCTGCTGCCGTACATGTACGAGCCCGACGCCCTACGGCTGTTCGACGAGGTCAAGCGCATCTGCGACCCCCGAGGGCTGATGAACCCCGGCGTGATCGCCGACCCCTCCGAGAACGGCGTGGCCGATATCACCGAGGATCTCCGTCCGGTGCGCCCGCGCTCCCGGCCGCGCACTGCGCTGACTCTGCTGCACGACGGGGGAGATCTCGGAGCGGCCGTGCACCGGTGCACGGGCGTGGGCAAATGCGTCGCGCCGCACGCCGCCGGCGTGATGTGCCCGTCGTACCAGGCGACCAGGAGCGAGAAGGACTCCACGCGCGGTCGCGCGCGGGTGCTGCAGGAGGCACTCGACGGCGGACTGCTGCGCGACGGGCTCACCAGCGCCGCCGTCGACGAGGCGCTGGACCTGTGCCTGGCGTGCAAGGGGTGCCTCAGCGACTGCCCGACCGGCGTCGACATGGCGACCTACAAGTCCGAGGTGCTGCACCAGAAGCACGACGTGGCCGGCGTCCGTCGTCCGCGCTCGCACCTCACGCTCGGCCGCCTGCCGCTCTGGGCGCGGCTCGCCGCGCCACTGGCGTCGGCCGCGAATCTCGCCGCGCGGGTGCCCCCGCTGGCGGCGCTGGGCAAGTGGGCCGTCGGGATCGACCAGCGTCGCTCCATCCCGAGGTTCGCGCCGCGGACGCTGCGGCGATCCGATCGCCGCTCGGCTGCCGATCAGGGCCGGCCGGACGTCTGGATCTGGGCGGACTCGTTCACCGATCACTTCTTCCCGAACTCGGGCGTGGCGGCCCTGGCGTACCTGAGTGCGCAGGGGATCGACGCCCGCGTGATCCAGGAGGACGCCTGCTGCGGCCTGACCTGGATCACGACGGGCCAGCTGGATCGCGCCAAGCCGATGCTCGTCCGCACGGTGGAGCGGCTCGCGGCCTACGTGGATTCGGGCGTTCCGGTGCTCGGTCTGGAGCCGTCCTGCACCGCCACACTGCGTTCGGACGTCCTGGAACTGGTCGCCTCGCCCGACGCTCAGCGCGTGGCCGACGGCGTACTGACCTTCGCCGAACTCGTCACCCGGCTGGAACTGCCGGTGCCGGATCTCACCGGGGTCGAGGTGGTGGCGCAGCCGCACTGCCACCAGAACGCGGTGCTCGGGTGGACCGTGGACGAGACGCTGCTGCGCCGCGCCGGCGCGACCGTGACGCGCCTGGACGGATGCTGCGGGCTGGCCGGGAACTTCGGCGTCGAGAAGGGCCACTACGAGGTGAGCGTCGCGGTGGCCGAGACCAACCTGCTGCCCGGGCTGCGCGCTCATCCCGACGCGATCGTGCTGGCGGACGGCATGAGCTGCCGCATCCAGGTCGACGACCTCACCGCCCGTCCGACGATGCACCTCGCCGAACTGCTCGCGTCACGGCTGTGACGTCGGCCCGGTCCGGGCCATGCCATTCGCTTCACGGTGAACTCAACAATCCGAAAATCATGGAGGTCGCACGATGTCGACACGTTTCAGTTATCTGACGTCACTGGTCAGCAGTCGCACCGGCGAGGTTCACGACCCTGCCGTGCCGCAGAACCTTGCCGCTGACGGATCCACTCTGTTCGCACGCTACGACCTCGACGCCGTGCGGGAGGCGGTGAACCCTGACGTCATCGCCGGCCGAGCACACGACCTGTGGCGCTATCACGAACTGCTCCCGGTGCAGGATCCGGATGCCGTGCGCGGCTTCGGTGAGGGGATGACGCCGCTCATCGACGTGCCCACCCTGGGCAGGCGACTCGGGCTGTCGCGGTTGAAGTTCAAGGATGAATCGCTGCTGCCGACCGGCACCTTCAAGGCGCGCGGTGCTGCGGTGGGCGTCGCTCGCGCCGCCGAGCTCGGCATCGCCCGCATCGCGATGCCGACGAACGGAAATGCCGGCGCGGCATGGGCGAGCTACAGCGCGCGCTATGGCATCGCTCTGACGGCGATCCAGCCCATCGACGCTCCGCGGATCAATCGCTCCGAGTCGTCGTTCGCCGGCGCCGAGATCTCCCTGATAGACGGCCTCATCTCGGATGCGGGCAAGGCCATCGCCGCGCTGGTCGGCAAGGGGGAGCACTTCGACGTCTCCACGCTCAAGGAGCCGTACCGGGTGGAGGGCAAGAAGACCATGGGCCTGGAGATCGCCGAGCAGCTCGGCTGGCGCGTCCCGGATGTGATCCTGTATCCCACGGGCGGCGGCGTCGGTCTGATCGGCATTCACAAGGCCATCCTCGAGCTGCAGGAGCTGGGCTGGATCGAGAAGGGCAGGATGCCGCGCCTCGTCAGCGTCCAGGCTGAGGGCTGCGACCCGATCGTGCGCGCCTTCGAATCCGGCGCGGAGAACGTCGAGCCGCTGAACGACACCTCCACGATCGCCTTCGGGGTCAACGTGCCCTCGCCCGTGCTGGGAGCCCCGAGCGTGCTGAACGCCGTGCGCAGCACCGGGGGGACCGCGGTGCGGGTGAGTGACGAGGACACCATGGCCGCTCTGCATGCGATCGCCGAGGACGAGGGCATCCTGCCCTGCCCGGAGGGCGCGGCGACCATCGCCGCGGCCGGGGCTCTGAGGCGCTCCGGCTGGATCGCCGAGGACGACGAGGTGGTGCTGCTGAACACGGGCGCGGGCAACAAGTACGGCGAGGTCCTCGGCGTGACGCTTCCCGTGCTCGATCGCGCGGGCGTGCCGACCGGCGGGTCGCTGTAGGCATCGCCGTCGATCATCGGGACGAACGAGCGAGCGCGCTGACCGCCGGCGACGGCGATCGGGGCCGCGCTGGTGCGCCGGGGCCGCGCTGGTGCGCCGGGGGTGCGCAGCGCCGTCCGGTGGTGAGCCGTGCCCGGGAGTGCAGAATGACCTCTTGACGGAGTCAGCGTCCGATCGCTATTGTTGTTCGAAACCCGACAGACAGTGTTGGAAACCTAACATTCGGCGAAGAAGGCGGACGCGATGACAGGGATTGAGACCGACTCGGCAGAAGGCCTGCGCTACGGTCTGATCGGTGCAGGCACGATGGGCCAGGAGCACATCCGCTACATCGAGTTGATCGAGGGCGGCGAGATCGTCGCGATCACCGATCCGCACGCTCCTTCGCTGGAGAAGGCGCGGGGCATGCTCTCTCGCGATGTCGCCACGTATGACAACCACCTCGAGATGCTCGCCGAGGAGCGTCTGGACGCGCTGCTGATCGCCACGCCGAACGACACCCACGCCCAGATCCTGCTGGACGTCTTCGCCTCGGGCGTCGTGCTGCCGATCATGGTCGAGAAGCCCCTGGTGACCTCCCCCGCCGACGTCGAGCGCATCCGCTCCGCGGCCGCGAGCTACCCCGCACCGATCTGGGTCGCCATGGAGTACCGCTACATGCCGCCGGTGCAGGCATTCCTGAAGGATGTCCACGGCGGCCGCGTCGGCACCCCGCGGATGCTGGCGATCACCGAGCATCGCTTCCCGTTCATGCACAAGGTCGACGACTGGAACCGCTTCGCGGCCCGCACCGGCGGAACCCTCGTCGAGAAGTGCTGCCACTTCTTCGACCTCATGCGCCTGATCCTGCAGGACGAGCCCGTGCGCGTCTACGCATCCGGCGCCGCCGACGTGAACCACAAGGACGAGGACTACGACGGGCATGTTCCCGACATCCTCGACAACGCGTTCGTGATCGTCGACTTCTCTCGCGGGAGCCGCGCGATGCTGAACCTGTCGATGTTCGCCGAGGGCAGCCGGTACCAGGAGCACATGTCGGTGGTCGGCGACGTCGCCAAGGTCGAGATCGGCGTCCCCGTCTCGGCGCACCACTGGGAGGGCTCCGAGAGCCCGGCCTACATCGAGTTCAGCCCCAGGGATCCCCAAGGCCCACATCGCCAGGACGTCGCCCTCGATCGTGAGCTGCTGCTGGCCGGCGGCCATTACGGCTCGACGTACTTCGAGCACCTGAAGTTCCAGCAGGTCGTGCGCGGCGAGGCCGACGTGGAGGTCACCGTCGAGGACGGACTGCGCGCCGTGCTGATGGGAATGGCCGCCGAGCGGTCGGTCGTCGAGCACACCCCCGTCGACCTCGATTTCGCCGCGAACCCGAGCTGAGAGAAAGACCGATCCGATGAAGTGGCTCAACACCCCCGCACACGCCCGCTGGCTGGAGGCCGAGGCCGACCGCACCTTCGAGTTCGGCCGCGCCGCGAAGGTGCCGACCGGCTTCGGCTGGCTGAGCAACCAGGGAGTGGTGCGCGAGGACAAGAACACCGAGCTGTGGATCACCAGCCGCATGGTGCACGTCTACTCCTTGGCCGCGCTCCTGGGTCGCCCGGGTGCCGCCTCTTACGTCGACCACGGCATCCGTGCGCTGAACGGCCCGCTGCGGGACGCCGTCAACGGCGGCTGGTTCGCCGAGGTGGATTCCGAGGGCCCGGTCGACGACAGCAAGCCCGGGTACGCGCACTGCTTCGTGCTGCTGGGCGCCGCGAGTGCGACCGCCGCCGGCCGCCCGGGTGCGCGCGAACTGCTCGACGACGCCATCGAGCTCTTCGAGAAGCGCTTCTGGGATGAGCAGAATCAGATCAGCCTCGAATCCTGGAACGCCGACTTCACCGAGACGGAGGCATACCGTGGCGGCAACGTGAACATGCACACGGTCGAGGCCTTCCTCGTGGTCGCCGACGTGACCGGAGACGACAAGTGGCTGCACCGGGCGCTCGCGATCTCCGCGAAGGTGATCCACGACGTCGCGCGGGGCAACGACTACCGGGTCGTGGAGCACTTCGACGAGCACATGAATCCGCTCTTCGAGTACAACACGGACAACCGAGCGCACCGTTTCCGTGCCTACGGCGGAACGCCAGGGCACTGGACCGAATGGGCGCGACTGCTGCTCTCGCTGCGTGCGTCGCTCATCGCCCGGGACCTGGATGCTCCGGACTGGCTGCTCGAGGATGCGATCGGCGTCTTCCAGGCCGCGGTGCGCGATGCGTGGGAGCCGGACGGCAACCCGGGATTCGTGTACTCGGTGGGCTGGGACGGGGAGCCGGTGGTCCGCGAGCGCATCCGCTGGGTGGTCGTCGAGGCGATGGGCGGGGCATCCGCCCTGTACAACGTGACCGGCGAGGACCAGTACGAGCAGTGGTACCAGAAGTTCTGGGACTATGCGAAGACCTACCTGATCGACACCGTGAACGGTTCGTGGTGGCAGGAGCTGTCCCCCGAGAACGTGGTGTCCACGGAGGTGTGGGACGGCAAGCCCGACATCTACCACCTGATGCACTGCCTGCTGGTGCCGCGGCTGCCCCTGGCACCAGCGATGGCTCCGGCGCTCGCCGCCGGCCTGCTCGATTCGGTGACCTCATGACCACCCCGCGCGCGGTCTTCATCGGTGTCGCGACCGAGGACTCCATCGCGGTCGTCGACCGCTACCCGGACGCCGACGAGCGCGTCGTGGCATCCGGCATGGTCTTCGGCGGCGGAGGCCCCGCCGCGACGGCGGCGGTCGCCGCCGCGCGACTGGGCGTGCCGAGCGCCGTCGTCGCCGCGGTCGGCGACGATGAGGCCGGCGACCGGGTGCGCGAGCGGCTCATCGCCGAGGACGTCGACGTCTCGGGGATCGTCACGGTCTCCGGCGCGGAGACGTCGCGCAGCATCGTCGTGATCAGCGGTCCGGAGCGCTCGCGGGCGATCGTCAACCGGGTGGGACCGGCGCTCGATCTGACCGGCGACGAACGCGCGCGCGAGTTGATGACCGGCGCGCGCTGGGTGCACGTCGACCAGCACGGCTGGCGTGCCGTCCGCGACGTGCGCGACCGCATCGCCGGCGGCATCCGCCTCTCCATCGACGCCGGCAACGACATCCCCGGGCTCGACCTGTCCGGCACGGCGCTGTATGCGCCGACCCGCGAGGCCCTCCAGCGCCGATACGGCGACGGGGACCTCGACGAGAACATGCGGCGGGCGATCGCCGACGGTGCCGAGACGGTCGTCGTCACCGACGGCGGCCGCGGGTCGCACGCGCTGCGAGCCGACGGCCGCGCCGCCCACGCGATGCCGCCGTCCGCCGAACTGGTGAGCACCCTGGGGGCGGGGGACGTGTTCCACGGCGCCCTGATCGCCGGGCTGATGCACGCCGAGGACGGCGCGCTCGGCGGCGGCTTCGAGCGCGTCATCGCCTACGCCACCATCGTGGCGACCCTGTCCTGCCGCGGCATCGACGGCCGCTCGCGCATACCCACCCATCCCGAGACCCTGCGGGCGCTGGCGGCTCTGGACGCCGACGACGCCGTGGCCGTCTGAGAAGAGGAAGCACTGTGATGACCGATACGACGACAGGCGCCGACCGTCTGGCTCCGCTGCGCAGGCCCTCGGGCGCCTTCGCGATGCTGGCGGTCGACCAACGCGAGGCGCTGCGGAACATGCTCGCGGAGCACACCGATCAGCCGGTGTCGGATGAGGATGTGACCGCGTTCAAGCTGGACGCCGCGCGCATTCTCACCCCGCACGCCTCGGCCGTGCTGATCGATCGCCAGTTCGCGCTCGATCAGGCGATCGAACAAGGCGTCGTCGACGCCGGCTGCGGCCTGATCGGCTCCGCCGACCACTTCGAGTCCGCCCACGGCGAGCTCGTGGGGGAGGTCACCATCGACCGTCTGGTCGACGCGCACGCTCTCAAGCGCCGCGGCGCGGTCGCGCTCAAGCTCCTCGTGCTCTACCGTCCGGACGGCGGTGCCGCCGAGCGCATCGCCATGACGCGCGAGTTCATCGGCATCTGCGCGGACGCAGGACTCGCCAGCATCATCGAACCCGTCTCCCGCGGTCCGGTGGACGGCGGTGACTGGGACTGGAACGAGGGCGTGCACCAGGCCGCCGCCGAGCTCGGCGGCCTCGGCGCCGACCTGTACAAGGCCGAGATGCCGCTGCGCGGTCAGGGCGATGAAGCAGTGCTGCGTGCCGAGTGCGCGCGTCTGACCGACACCATCGACGGACCGTGGGTCATTCTGTCCTCCGGCGTGTCTCCTGACCTGTTCCCGGAGGCCGTGCGGATCGCGTGCGGGGCCGGGGCCTCCGGATTCCTCGCCGGCCGTGCCGTCTGGGCGCCGTCACTCGGCGCCGACGATGTGAGAGCGGATCTTGCAGTAAACGCCGTTGCACGCCTGCAGCGGCTGTCCGACGTCGCCGACCACGCGGTCGGTCGATGAACAACCAGCACAACACCACCAACACAACGGAGTATGGGAATGTCTGCATTTGAGAAATGGCAGCCGACGCGTCGCCAGCTGTTCGGGGCGGCGGGAGCACTCGGCATCGGAGCACTGCTGGCCTCGTGCGCAGGGCCGGGAACCGGAACCGGCGGGGGAGGCGGCGGCACCGGCAGCGGTGCGCTCAAGCCCGGCGGAAAAGTCACCGGTGACCTCTCGTTCGCGCACTGGCGCGGCGAGGACCGTGAGGCGTTCGACGACCTGATCAAGAAGTTCGTGGAGAAGTATCCCGACACGGCGATCACGCAGGACATCTCGACGTCGAACGACTACGCGGCCCAGGCCTTCCGTCGTCTTCGCGACGGGAAGATCGGCGACGTCGCCGTGGCCGGCCGCGGCGATCAGTTCGAGCAGTTCACCACCACGGGACTGTTCGAGCCGCTGGACGAGACCGGTTTGACCGAGAAGTACCAGGCCAGTCTCATCGAGGTGGGCGCCAAGGACGGCAAGCAGTACGGCTACCCGTACCAGATCGTCTACAACGTGCCGATCGCGAACATGGATCTGCTCAGCAGCGTCGGCGTGACCGAGGCCCCCGCGTACTGGGACGCCTACATCGACATGCTCGACAAGCTCAAGACCAAGGGCATCACGCCGATCGCCTTCCCCGGTGCGGATGCCGGAAACGCCGGGCAGCTCATGAACTCGATGGTGATGAACCTCGCCCCCTCCGACGACATGTTCACGCAGATGCAGGAGGGCAAGACCAAGTGCACCGATGACTGGTTCGTGGAGATGCTGCGGCGGTACGCGCAGCTCGGCGCTTACGTGCAGCCCAACGCCGCGGGCACAGCGGTGGAGCCGGCGCAGCAGATGTTCAACACGGGCCAGGCCGCCATCCTCTCGACCGGCAGCTATCACATCGCCGCGGTTCGCTCCCTGGGCGCGACCTTCCCCATCGATCTGGTTCCCGCCCGCACCAACGCGGAGGGCGAGGGCAAGTACGAGGGCATCTACAACGCGACCTTCATCCTCGGCATCAACTCCAAGGGCGACAACAAGGCCACCGCGCTCGCGTGGCTCGAGTTCCTCAGCGATCCGACGAACGCGGGTGCCTACGGCGATGCGACCGCTCAGCACACCTCGGTCGCGGGCGTCGAATACACCAACCCCGACCTCAAGCGCATCGCGCCCTGGCTGGACAAGAATCTCGTCATCGCGCCGCGATTCCAGTTCCTCGACCTCGACATGCGCAACGCGGTGGAGGCCGCCGGTGTCGCCGCACTGACGGGCACCCAGCCGGAGAAGGCAGCCGAAGACGCGCAGAAGATCGTCGACGAGCGAATCGCCGCCAAGGGGTAGGACCGTGACGACGACCGAGCTCATCGTCACGGGAGCGGCGACGAAGAGAAGGTTCGGCGGCCGACGCTCCGGGAGGAGGACAGCCCCTGCGCTGTACCTCTTCCCGGTGCCGGCGCTGATCATCTACATCGCCTTCTTCGTGGTGCCCACACTGCAGACGTTCCAGTACTCGATCACGAACTGGGATGGCTACAGTGCGGAATTCGACTACGTGGGGCTGAAGAACTTCGCCCGGGCCTTCACCGGAGACACGTTGTTCACGAACGCGCTGGTGAACAACATGAAGTTCATGATCGTCGTCGTCATCGGGCAGACGATCGTCGCGTTGACGATGGCCGTGCTGCTCATGAAGAACACGAAGACGAACGTGTTCCTGCGTGCGCTGTACTTCTTCCCGACGATCCTGTCGTCGGTCTCGGTCGGCTTCATCTGGAAGTTCGTCTACGACCCGAACTACGGGGTGATCAACAGCCTCCTCGGAGCGGTCGGCATCCAGGGACCCGGGTTCCTGGGCGACGCCACCGCGGCGATCTACTGGCTGGCGGTGACGCAGATCTGGTTCCACGCGGGCATGATGATCGTCATCTTCGTCGCGGGCCTGCAGGCGATCCCGGCAGAGCTGTACGAGGCCGCGGAGGTCGACGGGGCGGGGCCATGGCGGCGATTCACCTCGATCACCTGGCCGCTCATCGCCCCGGCGATGTCGATCGTGGTCGCCTACACCACGATCCAGTCGTTCAAGGCGTTCGACGTCGTGCTCAGCATCTCGGGCAATCCGCCCAGCCGTGCGCTCGACATCCTCTCCACCCGCATCTACGCGACGTTCGCGAACTCGCAGTTCGGGTACGCGGCGGCCGAGTCGGTGCTCTTCATCATCTTCATCCTGGTGACCGTGTTCGTGCTGCGTCGCTTCCTGCGACTGATCCAGAGGGGTGAATCATGACCGGCAGGCTCTCGCGGGGCGCCGTCCTCTTCATCTACGCGGTGCTCATCGTCGTCCCGCTGGTGGTCGTCTTCTCGGGCAGCTTCAAGACCACCGGGGAGCTCTTCGAGAACTCCTTCGGCGTCCCGCCCGCGCCGAGCCTCGACAACTATCACGAGGTGCTCACCGGCGGGAACCTGGCGACCGCCTTCGCGAACAGCGCCATGATCACGGTGTGCTCGGTGACGATCACGCTGTTCGTGGCCTCGCTCGCGGCGTACGGGATCTCGCGCATCCCGGGCTGGAAGGGAGTCGTACTGCTGGGCGTCTTCATCGCCGGCATGTCCGTGCCGACGCAGGCGAACATGATCCCGCAGTTCGTGCAGTTCGGTCAGCTCGGGCTGCTGGACAGCCAGTTCGGCCTGATCCTGATCAACATCGTGATGACGCTGCCGGTGGCGGTGTTCATCCTCGGCGGATTCATGAAGACCCTTCCCAGCGGGCTGTACGAGGCCGCCGAGATCGACGGGTCGGGAGCCTGGCGCACGTACGTGTCGATCGCGATGCCGCTGTCGGCGCCCTCGCTGGCGGCCACGGCGACGTTCCTGTTCGTCATGCACTGGAACGAGCTGCTGTACCCGCTGATGTTCATCTCGTCCGAGGACAAGGTGACGCTGCCACTGGCGCTGCTGCGGTTCCAGGGCGAGTACCTCACCAACTACCCGGTGCTGTTCGCGGGCGTGGTGCTGGCATCCGTCCCGATCGTGATCGCCTACGTGTTCCTGCAACGCTACTTCGTGGCGGGCATGACCAGCGGCGCGGTCAAGGGCTGACATCGACGCGGACGACGTCGCGACGACAGATACGAGGAGAACCCAGGACATGGACACGAAGACCACGCTCATCGACGGCGTCTGGACGGCGCTCGAGCAGCGACGCGAGGTGATCTCGCCCGGAACCGGCGACGTGGTCGGAAGCGTGTGCTGGGGGACGGCGGATGATGCCAGGCGGGCCGCCGATGCCGCCGGGCGCGCCTTCGCATCCTGGGCGGGGACGTCCGCCCGGGCGCGCGCCGACATCCTGCTGCGCGCTGCCGACCTGCTGACCGAGCGCCGCGACGAGATCGCCCGGATCCTCGCGGCCGAGGCCGGCAAGCGCCTGCCCGAAGCGGTCGGCGAGCTGGCGTTCTCGGCGGAGTACATCCGCTGGTTCGCGGAGGAGGTGCGTCGCCCGCAGGGCAGCGTCTACGCGCAGGAGGATGCCGCCCGCCGGCATCTGAGCACGCGCAGTGCAGCCGGCGTGGTGGTCAGTCTGACGTCGTGGAACTTCCCGTGCTCACTGCAGGCGCGCAAGCTCGCCCCCGCACTCGCGGCGGGCTGCCCCGTCGTGGTCCGCGTCTCGGAGCGCGCGCCGCTCGCGGTGACCGAGATGATCCGCGCGTTCACGGATGCCGGCGTGCCCGCGGGCGTCCTCGGGCTCGTGCACGGTCCGTCCCGGGCGATCACGGACGCGCTGCTCGAGCATCCGAGCGTCCGCGTCGTGACGTTCACCGGATCGACGTCGGTCGGCCGGGCGATCATGGCGAAGGCCGCCGAGCGCGTGGTGCGGCCGATGCTCGAGCTCGGTGGGGACGCCGGGTTCGTCGTGTTCGACGATGCGGACGTCGATGAGGCGGTGCATGCCGCGGTGCTGGCGAAGACCCGCAACACCGGCCAGTCCTGCGTGGCCGCGAATCGCTTCATCGTGCAGAACGGAATCCACGACGAGTTCGTGGCGAAGCTCGCGGCGCGGCTGGACGCGATGAGCATCGGCGACGGGCTGGCGGAGCCGACACCGGATCTCGGTCCGATGATCGATGCCAAGGCGGTGAGCGCCGTGGACGCGATCGTGGCCGACGCGGTCTCCCGCGGCGCCCGCGAGGTCACGACGGCCCGCGACGTGCCCTCCGGAGGCACCTTCGTGCGCCCGATGCTGTTCACCCACGTGCCCGACGACGCCCTGCTGGCGCGGGAAGAGGTGTTCGGACCCGTGGCCGGGGTGTTCCCCTTCGACACGGAGGACGAGGCGATCGCCCGGGCCAACAGCACCGAGATGGGGCTCGCGGCCTACGTGTTCACGAAGGACGCAGCGCGCTGCTGGCGGGTCGCGGAGCAGCTGCAGGCGGGGATCGTGGGGATCAACGACCCCCTTCCGTCGGTGGCCTTCGCGCCCATGGGCGGCGTGAAGCAGTCCGGACTGGGCCGAGAGGGCGCCACGATCGGACTCGAGGAGTTCACCGAACCGAAGTACCTCGCCTGGCGGCTGTGATCGTGCGCACGCGGCGGCACCGCGCATGACCGGTCTGCTCGTGAACCTGGCACTCGGCGGCGCGGTCTTCCTGGGGGCCGCGACCCAGCGCATCTCCGGCATGGGCTTCGCTCTGGTGGCCTCCCCCTTCCTGGTGGCCCTGCTCGGACCGTTCGACGGGGTGGTGCTCATCAATCTGCTGGGCGCGCTGACGGCGTTCGTGCTGTTCGCCGCGACGTGGCGGCGCGTGGAGTATCGGCGCGCGGGGCTGCTGCTCGTGCCGGCGGTGATCGCCGCTCTTCCCGGTGCGCTGGTCGCCCGACTCGTCCCCTCCGCGATCCTGTCGATCGTCGTCGGCGGGCTGGTCGTGCTCACCCTGGTCGGCAGCTTCTTCGCCGTCAGCAACGTGCGAATGATGGGGCGAGGAGGAGCGGTGCTGGCCGGAGGGGTCTCGGGTTTCATGGGTGCCTCCGCCGGAGTCGGGGGCCCCGCGATCTCGGCCTACGCGATCGCCATCCGCTGGCCGCAACCCGCCTTCGCCATCACCGTGCAGCCGTACTTCTGCGCGTTGGCGATCATCTCCCTCGCGTTCAAGGGCGCTCTGCCGCAGCTGACCTGGCAGGGGTGGGCCTCCTGCGGAGCGGCGTTGGCGGCGGGCCTCCTCGTCGGGCACTTCCTGGCGCGCATCGTGAAGCCTCGAGCTGCCCGGACCCTCGTCATCGTGCTCGCGTTCGCGGGCGCGGCGGTCATCATCGTCAAAGGAGTGGTGGAGTTGTGGGCGTCGTGAACTCGTTAGGGGCCGCCGTGCATCTATCTTGTAAGCAGGCACGGTCTCGTGATCAGGCGCAGCGTCGGCGGTGTCGATGGGGCCGGATCGAGGGAGTAGGTGGACATGGCGGGCAATGACGCGCTGACCGCGCGCCAGCACGCGATCGCACAGGACCTCAAGGAACGCGGGTTCGTCTCCACGACGGCGCTGGCCGAGAAGTACCAGGTCTCCGACATGACGATCCGCCGCGATGCCAGGCGCCTCGAGCAGCAGGGCATCGCGCGGTCCGTGCACGGCGGGCTGATGCTGCCGCACGGCACAGTGCACGGCGCGGGGTTCGCGGCGCGGGCGAACGACGACAGCGAGGCGAAGCATGGCATCGCCGCTGCCTGCATCGAGCTCATTTCGGAGGGCGAGCGCATCTTCATCGACGCGGGAACCACCGCGTACAGCGTTGCCCGGGCTCTGCCGTCGACGTTCTCCGGCACGCTGATCACGCACTCGGCTCCGGTCATGCAGATCGCCCTGCAGCTGCCGAACGCGACGACCATCTCGCTCGGCGGGCAGCTGCTCCACGACAGCCAGGCCTTCGTCGGGCACATCGCCATCGCGAATCTCCAGGGACTGCGTGCAGAGGCCGCCTTCCTCGGGATCGCCGGGGTCGACGAGCACGGACTGTACATCGAGCGCAACCTCGAGCTGACGACGAAGCGGGCGATCATGGCCGCCTCCGATCGGGTCGTCCTCGTCGCCGCGGCCAGCAAGATGGGCCGCAGCGACCTCGTCCGGCTGGGCGATTTCACCGACATCGACGTACTCGTCACCGACCAGGAGCCGCCGACCGCGATCGCCGCGGCGCTCACGGAGGCGGGCGTGCAGGTGATCGTCACCGGTACCTAGGGCCGTGAGCGCCGCCTCAGCCGATCATCCCGCGCTCGGCCTCTCCGATGAGTGCTGCGGCTTCCCGCCGATGCGCCGCCGTCGCCGTGCCTGACCTAGGGTCGAGACATGACGGGTCTGCGGGTCGGGTTCCTCGGCGACGGGCACCTGAACGGGGTGCTGCACCGGGCGGTGCGGGAGTCGCGTCCTTACCGCGTGGTCGGCGTGTACGGACGGGATGCCGTGCTGCCCGGTTCCGGGATGGTCGACGTCATCGTCGAGGCGGCCACCCAGCAGGCGGTTCGAGAACGCGTGCCGCCGCTGCTCGCGGACGGGATCGATGTGATCCTGCTGTCCGTCGGCGCGCTGGCCGACGCCGCCGTGCGGTCCGAGCTGCTGCAGCGGATGCCGGGGCGCGGCCTGCTCATCCCCTGCACCGGCGCGATCGGCGGGCTGGACCAGGTGCGCGCTCTGCGCGCCGCCGGCCCGTTGGAGTCGGTCTCGCTGGAGAGCCGCAAGCTGCCAGGAGCCCTGATCCAACCGTGGATGCGGACTCGCCTGACGGAGTCGCTGCGTGCCGGCGACACCGAGATCGTCCTGGCCGACGGGCCGGCCGCGGAGGTCGCGCAGCGGTTCCCGGCATCCGCCAACGTCGCGGCGGCGCTCGCGCTCGCCGCGGATGCCTGGGAGGTGGCGACCGCTCGGATCGTCGCTGATCCCTCCGCCGTACGGACGCGGCATGAGATTCGCGCTTCCGGCGTCCTCGGCGAGGTGCGCACGATCGTGACCAACGCGCCGTCGGTCGAGCGGCCCCGTTCCAGCGCTGTCGTGGCCTGGGCCGCCCTGCGGGCACTGGACGACTACGCGCGGCTGCGGGGGTTCCCGAACGCCGGGGGCGTCACGTTCCTGTGACCGAGGGCGCAGCACCGAGAGGCAGGCGGTCCGCAAGGGCCGCCTGCCTCTCGCCGTGTCCGCTGTCAGGCCGCAGCGGTGTCGGCGAAGCTCGCCGCGACGCGCTTGCCGTGCTCTTCGGCCGCCTCGTGCGCCCGAGCGCGGTTCTCCTTGGCGAGATCCACGAGGTGGGCCATGGCCGGGTTGTGCTCGGCGAGGGTCAGCTCGGTCTCGATGATCTCGGTCTCGTAGCCGAACACGTCACGGAAGATGCGCAGCAGCCACGGCGTGCCGTGGTCCCAGCCGTAGCGCGGGGTGCCCTCGGAGTACCCGCCGCCGCGGGAGACGACGATGAAGGCGGTCTTGCCCTCGCCCGGGCGTGCTCCGGGGCTGAAGCGACTGTCGGTGATGATGGCGTCCAGCCAGGCCTTGGTGTGCTGCGAGACGCCGAAGTTGTAGAACGGCGCGCCGATGATCAGCAGGTCCGCGGCGTCGACCTCGTCCGCCAGCATCCGCGCATAGGCGACCGCCGCGACCTGCTCGACGGAGCGCTGGTCCTCGGGCGCGAACCCGGCGTTCGCGGCCAGGCCCCACGTGGTCGGAGGCACCGGCTCGGTGGCGAGATCGCGGCGGGTGACCGTCGCCACGTCGTCGAGTTCGGAGGTGAGGGTCTCGAGCAGGGTATCCGACAGTGCGCGGCTGACCGAGGCCTCACCGCGAATGGAGGCGTCGAGGCGGAAGATGCGGGTCATAGTGGGTCGCTTTCTCTTTTTCTGGGTGGGATCTGGATGTGTCTTCGCGGCTCAGCCGGCGTCGACGTTGAGGGCGAAGTCGAAGCTGCCGAGGCCGTTCTGCGCCAGGCCGATCAGCAGCGTGCTGGTCGCCTCGAGATTGCGCGCCATCACCAGTCCGCCGACATCGAGGGGACGCAGCCCGAGGCTCGTGATGAACTCCGAGACGCGCTCCTTGGCGGCCGCGTCGTCTGAGGCCACGAACGTGTCTCGGCTTCCGCCGCGGGCGAGCACCTGGCCCACCAGGGTGTTGAACGCCTTCACGACCGTCGTCCCTGCGGGCAGCAGCTTGGAGAGCTCCTGCGCGCCGGAGCTTCCGGCCGGGGTGACCAGGGCGCCGGGCTCGGGCGAGTACGGGTTCGTAATGTCGATGATCACCTTTCCGGCGAGCGCGTCGCCGTACGAGCTCACAACGGGTGCGGCGACGGAGTAGGGCACGGCCAGGATGACGAGGTCGCCGGCCGGCACGGTGCCGTGCGCGCCGACGGTCGCGTCGATCTCCAGTCCGTCCGCGAACGCCTGTGCGCTGGCGGTACTGCGGCTGAGCACCTGGATGGTGTGCCCTGCCGCGGACGCGCGTCCGGCGATCGCGGCGGCCATGCCGCCGGTGCCGATGATGGTGATGTTGCTCATGTCGATCTCCTTCGGGGTGGGTTGTTCAACGTGCGGGGAAGTAGTGGCCGTTGTCGAGGCCGTCGAAGAGCCCGGGTTCACGGGGCTCCCAGCCGAGCTCGCGACGGGTGGTGAGATTGGATGCCGGGTAGCTGTGCGTCACGATGTTGGACAGGAAGCCGAAGTACCCGGGCACCATCAGCTCGTCGAGCGGGACGCTCAGGGCCGGTACGCCGACCCGTTCGCCGATGGCCTCGGCGAGGGAGCGGAGAGGGACCTCTCCGTCGGCGACGGCGTGCCAGTAGCTGCCCGCGGCGCCCTTCTCGAGCGCCAGACGGAAGATCCGGGCGACATCGCGGATGTGGATCGCATTCCACAGATTCGAGCCGTCCCCCGGATAGCCGGCGAAGCCCCTCTCCTTCGCCAGTGCGATCAGTGTCGGCAGGAACCCGGCCTGGTCGACGGTGCTGTGCGCGATGTTCGCCATCCGTACGACCGAGGAGCGCACGCCCTGCTCCGCGAAGCCGATGACCGCGGACTCCACGGTGTTGCGCATGCGCAGCGTTCCGCTGTGCTCGCCGTCGGCGGGCAGCGCCGGGTCGCTCTCGACGACGGGCCGCCCCAGGCTTCCGGGAGATCCGATGCTTCCGGCTGCGACGAGAGGCTTCCCGGTGCCCGCGAGAGCATCGCGGTAGGCGTTCATCACCTCGATCTCGGCGGCCGCCACCGCGTCCATCCCGCCGACGGGCAGGAGGTCCTGTCGGTGGGCGACGTGGACGACGCCGTCCGACTCCGCGGCCGCCCGCGTGAGACCGTCGAGATCGAGGAGGTCGCCGCGACGGGGCGTGGCGCCGAGGGCGGTGATCGCGGCGGCGGAGGCATCCGACCGGGCGAGTCCGGTGACCCGGTGGCCGGCTGCGATGAGTTCAGGGATGATGTGCGAACCGGTGTGGCCGGTACCGCCTGTGACGAGTACGTGCATGCCCAGTCAAACGGACTATCCCCCGTTTATTATTCCGCCTAATCTGAATTCGTGAGTATTCCCCTCGCGGCGCCCGGTGAGCCGCGCCCCAAGCGCGCGGATGCGGTGCGCAATCATGCGCGTCTGATCGCCGCCGCACAGGAGGTGCTCGCCGAGCGAGGCCCGGCAGGAATAACGATGGACGGCCTCGCCGAGCGCACGGGGCTCGGCAAGGGGACGGTGTTCCGCGCCTTCGGCTCCCGCGCAGGGATCTTCCGGGATCTGCTCGGCGCGGACGAGGTCGCCTTCCAAGAGCAGGTGATGCGGGGGGCGCCACCTCTGGGGCCGGGAGCCGACCCCGTGCAGCGGCTCGTCGCGTACGGTCGTGCGCGTTATGCGCACTCGATGAACCACCTGCAGATCATCCGCGAGACGCTGGATCCGGCGAGCGACGTACCCGCCTCCAGTGTGCGTTTCACGCAGATCCACATCCGGATGCTGTTGGCGCAGGCCGACATCGGCGTCGACGATCTCGACAATCTGGCCGTGCAGCTCAGCGTGGCACTGGAGGGGCCGCTGCTGCTGGCGCTGCAGTCCCCGCCGCCTCCCACGGCACGCAGCGTCGGCTCCTTCGAGGACAGCTGGCAGACGCTCATCGAACGGGTCTGCACGCGTCCCGCATCCGAGGGCTGAGCGGCGTTCAGATCGAGAGGACTCCTGCGACGGAGGCCAACGCGTCCGGGCGCAGCCGGTAGTACGCCCAGGTGCCCCGCTTGGAGCGCGACAGGAACCCGGCTTCCGTGAGTACCTTCAGGTGATGCGACACGGTCGGCTGCGAGAGGCCGACGGGCTCGATCAGATCGCACACGCAGGCCTCCTGGCCCTCGGAGGAGGCGACGATCGACAGCAGTCGCAGTCGTGCGGGATCGGCGAGCGCCTTCAGGGCTCTCGAGAGCTGGTCGGCATCCGCCGGTGTGATCGGCTCCTTCACCAGCGGAGCGCAGCAGGTCGCGCCGCGCGGGGCGGTGACATCGGTGACCTCGAGCATCGTGACCATGTATCGATCATAATCGATATTGACAGGGATCGATATATGCCTCGATACTGAATATCGACGTTCATCGATATGTGGCTGGGAGGCCATCATGACTCTGCTCGATCTGACACCTCGCCCTCGACTGACCGATCGTCTGGCGACGCTGCCCGTCGTCATCGTCGGCGCCGGGCCGATCGGTCTCGCCGCGGCGGCGAACCTGGTCGAGAGGGGCATCGACTTCGTGGTGTTGGAGGCCGGCGATCGCCCCGCGTCCTCGGTGCGTCTGTGGGGGCACACCCGCCTGTTCTCGCCCTGGCGGCACCTGATCGACCCCGCATCTCGACGCCTGCTGACCGCCGCGGGGTGGACTCCGCCGCTCGATGAGGGCCGCGCGCCGACTGGCCTGCAGCTGGTCGACGAATACCTGGTGCCGCTGGCAGGGCTGGAGGCGATCCGCAGCCGGATCCGGTACGGCACGCGCGTGACGGCGGTGGCCCGGCAGGGCATGGATCGCACCCGCACTGTGGGCAGGGAGGCGACGCCGTTCCTGCTGCGCGTCATGACGGATGCCGGAGAAGTGGAGGAGATGACCGGGCGGGCGGTGATCGACGCCTCCGGCACGTACACGACCCCCAATCCCTTGGCCTCGTCCGGGTTGGAGCCGATGGGGGCCGGCAGCGCCGGCGACCGCATCGTGCACGCGCTGCCGGACGTTCTCGGCGCTGATCGGGACCGGTTCGCCGGTCGGCGCACGACCGTCGTGGGAGCCGGGCACTCCGCGGCGAACACCCTGATCGCGCTGGCCGAGTTGTCGAAGAGCGAGCCGGGCACGCACGTGACCTGGCTGATCCGGAACGCGTCCGCCGTGCGCGTGTCCTCGTCGGCGGATGACGAGCTGGCCGACCGCGCGCGCCTCGGCTCGCGCGTGGATCAGCTCGTGGACTCCGGGATCATCGAGAAGATCGACTCGTTCGAGATCTCCACTGTCCGTCGACACGGTGACGGCATCCGCCTGATCGGTGCGCGGCGGGGCGAGCCGGCCGCCCACGACACCGATCTGGTCGTGGGGGCGACCGGCTTCCGGCCCGATCTGGACATGCTCCGCGAGATCCGGGTGCAGCTGGACGACATCGTCGAGGCGCCGATCCGCCTCGCCCCGCTGATCGACCCGAACGTGCACTCCTGCGGGACGGTCGCTCCGCACGGTGTCGAGGAGCTGCGGCATCCCGAATCCGGATTCTTCCTCGTCGGGATGAAGTCCTACGGTCGTGCGCCGACGTTCCTGCTCGCCACCGGCTACGAGCAGGTGCGCTCGGTTGTCGCGTGGCTGGACGGCGACATGCGCGCCGCGTCCGAGGTTCGGCTCACGCTCCCGGCGACGGGGGTGTGCTCCACAGGCGCAGGCGGATGCTGCTGAGGGCGCCGGCCGATGCCGCTCAGTCGAAGCGGGCCTCCCGGGTCGTCGTCCTGACGCGGTAGAGGCTCGTCGTGGCGGCGATGAAGAGCTCGTCGCCGTGGTCGCCGCCGAAGCACAGGTTGGCGACGACCTCGGGCACCGGGATGTGAAGCAGTTCATCACCGACGGGGGAGAAGACGTGCACCCCGTCTCCCGCCGAGGACCACACGCGCCCCTCGACGTCGACCGCGATGCCGTCGGAGAGGCCCACCTCGATGGAGGCGAAATGGCGACCCCCGCTCGCGGTGGCGCCTTGGACCTCGTAGGCGCGGATCCAGTGACCAGGCCCGTCACCCAGGGCCGCGGCTGTGTCGCTCACGTACACGGTCTTCCCGTCCGGCGCGAAGGCGATGCCGTTCGGGCGGTCGATGTCATCGATGACCGAGGTGAGGCCGTCGGAGTCCGACCACCGGAACACCCGGCAGTCCCCGTACTCGCGGACGCCGGGGTGCCCCTCCTGCGGCTGACGGATGCCGTAGTCCGGATCGGTGAACCAGTAGGAGCCGTCCGGGGCGAGCGCCACGTCGTTCGGGGAGTTGAGGCGATGCTCCCCCCAGTGCGCGACCAGCTCGGTGAGCTCCCCGTCGGCCGACTCCCGCTCGAGCCTCCGGCGGCCGTGCGAGCACTGCACGACGCTGCCGTCGCGGTCCAGCATCCGCCCGTTCGTGAACTCGACCTCGGAGCGGTGCACACTCACCTCGCCGGTCGCCGCATCCCACCGCATGATCCGGTTGCCGGGGATGTCGCTCCAGCGCACGGCCCGTTCGTCCGGAATCCACAGCGGACCCTCGTTCCACGTGCCACCGGTCGCCAGCTGCTCCAACTGCGATCCCTCTGCGATCAGTTCGTCCGTCATGCGTGCTCTCCTGTCTCTTCGTCGGCGGATTCTGCTTCGCGGTATGCCACCCGCACGGCCCCCGCGATGCGGACGGCGTCGGGCTGTGCGTCGATCAGCTGCGGCACGATCTCGGCGACCGCCTGCTCGGCACTCCGTCCCTCCTGCCAGGCCGCCCGACTGAGACGGCGAACGTCGCGCAGATAGCGGCGATAGCCCTCGATCAGCTCTGCTCCGCCGAAGGGGCCGTGACTGGGAACGATGATGCGCGGACGCATCGCCTGCAATTCGTCCAGGCTCGTCAGCCAGTGGCGCAAACTCGAGTGAGGGCTGGCGAATGACGGAGGCGGCCGCATCGCGATATCTCCCGAGAACACGACGCCATCGTCGACGACCAGGGCGATGGTGTCTCCCGGTGTGTGGTTGGGGCCCATGGCTCGCAGCTGCACGCGGACTCCGCCGAGGTCGAGTACGAGCACGTCATCGAAGACGATGTCCGGCTCGCGGAATCGTGCCCCGGCGAGCAGTTCTGCGTACTCGGTGGAGCGCTTCCGGAAGTCGTCCGCGACCCCCAGGCCCGTCTCGGCGATCTCCTCGACCTGGGGGCGCGATCTGATCATCACGGTGCCCGCGGGAAACGCCGAGGCACCCAGGTCGTGTTCAGGGTGCACGTGCGTGGTAACCAGCCGCAGGGGGAGATCGCCGGCAAGCTTCCGTGCCACTCCGAGCACCGCCCGGCCATTGGGCTCGCCGATCCCCGTGTCGATCACGAGGGCCGCCCTGCCCCCCACCACGATTCCGGCATTGGGCACGCCGGGGACCCCGCCGTCGGCGATCGCATGCACGTGCGGTGAAACGCGGAGGAGGTTATCGGGGTTGATGAGGGGAGCGGCCCAGCTGCCGACGTTCACGCGGGCAGCACCGCCGTCGATCCGCGCACAATGAGCTCGCACTCGTGCGCGATCTCTCCGCGCATCTCCTTGCCCTCGAGCACGGAGAGCACCGAGTGCGCCGCGAGGCGGCCGAGATCGTCCAGTCGCGCGTCGATCGTGGTCAGCATGGGACGAGACGCGAGCGCCATCACATCCCAGTTGTCGAAGCCGACGACGGACACGTCCTCGGGTACGCGGACCGATTCCTGCTGGAGCTGTTCCACCATTCCCCGAGCGATCTGATCACTTCCGCAGAAGACGGCATCGAATGGCACGTGCGAGCGGGTCAGGATGCTGGCGGCCTGTCTGCCCCAGGCTTCGGACCACTCGCCCCACATCACGGATCGCTCCGCGGGCTCGACGCCCGCCTCGCGCAGCTGCTGAAGCATGCCACTGTGCCGCAACCGCGCCGACAGATGCTTCTGCGGACCGGAGACGTAGGCGATGCGGCGCCGTCCCAGAGACAGCAGATGGGACGTGGCCAGTCGTGCACCCTGTTCGTCATCGATCACGATCGACAGATCCTCCGGGCGCTGCGACGGAGAGAGCACGTAGCAGACGGGCACGCGGGTGGGAATGCCGATGGGTGCTCGCGACTCGGCTCGTCTGCCCGTGACGATGATCGCGTCGACGCGGCGGGCGAGGAAAGTCTGAAGGTGATGATTCTCCCGGATCGGATCGCCCCGTCCGTCGGCGAGCAGCACTGAGATCCGCCCGGCGCTCAGTGCGTCCTCGACGCCGAGCATGAGCGGTATCGCGAAGCGGGTGAAGCTGTCGGTGGTGAGCAGTCCGATCGTGTACGACCGCGAGGAGCGGGATTCGCGTCGAGGAGCGCGTGCGGTGTAGCCGAGCCGTTGCGCGACCTCGGTCACATGGGTTCTCGTCTCATCGCGCATCCGTCCCGTTCCGTTGAGCGCTTTCGAGACGGTGCTGATCGACACCTCTGCCTCACGAGCGACGTCCGAGATGGTGGGTTGCGATGGATTCGTCATTGAACACCCTCCTTTCGCACGAGTTTTCTCTCTTGAATAGCGGGCGTCAAGTGCATGATTGAGAAAGTCTGGGAAAAGTTTGGTAATTGCGCACCGGCCCTCAGACACTGGCATCACAGCAAGTCCCACTCAATGAGGAGCAACAATGACTGCATTACGAAAGACGCTCGCCGCCGGCGCCGGTCTGCTGACTGCTGCCCTGGTCCTCACGGCCTGCGGAGGTTCGACGGAAGGCGACGGCTCCGGCGACGTCGATGAGCTGACCATGTGGGCGCGTTCATCGACGCAGGACTACACGCAGGCTCTGGTCGACGCCTACAACGCCGATCACGACACCCAGATCAAGCTGACCATCGTCGCCTCCGACAGCTTCCAGCAGAAGGTCGGCGCCGCAGCGGGCGCCGGATCACTGCCCGACATCCTGGCATCCGACGTGGTCTACGCGCCGAACTACGCGAAGCAGTCTGTATACCAGGACATCTCGGACCGGGTGAAGAAGCTGCCATTCGCCGACGACCTCGTCTCCGCGCACATCGAGGCCTCGACGTTCGACGGCAAGATCTACGCCGTGCCGCACAAGGTCGACTCGAGCTTCATCTTCTACAACAAGAATCTCTTCGCCGCAGCAGGCCTCGACCCTGAGAACCCGCCCCGCACCTATGACGAGATCTACGACGCGGCCAAGGCGATCAGAGCCCTCGGCGGAGACACCTACGGCCTTTACTTCCCGGGTAACTGCGCGGGGTGCAACGCGTACACCTCCTTCGGAGTGGCGCGGGCCGGCGACGAAGTGCCCTTCGCTGACGACGGCAAGAAGGCAGACATCGACAGCACCGCGCTCAGCGACTGGTTCGGACTCTACCAGCGCCTCTTCGCCGACGGGCTGGTCCCTCCTGGTGCCTCCACGGGCGACTCGACCACGCAGCAGGAGCCCTTCCTACAGGGCAAGGTCGGCATGTGGCCGAACGGGTCCTACTCGATCCCGACTGTCAACGAGTCCATCGACTTCGAGTGGGGTTATATGCCTCTGGCCAACGCGGATGGTTCCAACACCGGGACGTTCGTGGGCGGTGACGTGGTCGGCGTGACGAGCACGACCAAGAAGTCCGACGCGGCGTGGGACTTCATCGAATGGACACTCGAGGAGGAGGCTCAGGTCGACATCGTCGCCAAGGACGGAAATCTTCCCGTGCGCGTCGACCTCTCCGACAACGAGTTCACCTCTGCTGATCCCCGGCTCGAGGCGATCACGGCGGGCATGGCGAACGGCTACACGCCCTCCACGCTCGCCTACGGCGAGGCCATCAACTCGCCGAACGGTCCCTGGCTGACTGCGATGCGCGGTGTGGTCTTCAACGGCGACGCCGGTGCACTCGCGACCGGCCAGAAGGCCATTCAGGCGCTGGTCGACGGAACCAACTGATCGTGGTCACCACAGCACTCCCCGCGGGGCCGACGCGCATGCGCCGGTCCCGCGGGGCCGCACGCCAGCAGCTCGCCGGATGGGCATTCATCGGGCCGACGGCGGTCACCATCCTCGTGCTGTTCATCCTGCCGCTCGCGATCGTGGTCTTCATGTCGCTGAGCGACTGGCCTCTGCTCGGCTCCCCCGAACTCATCGGCGTCGGCAACTACATCGAGATCTTCAGCGACCCTGGCTATATCGGCGCCATCCTGTTCACCCTCGGCTACACGGCCCTCGCGACGATTGCGATCTTCGTGCTCGCGATCCTGCTCGCGGCCTTCCTGAACACGGCTCGCCGCGGTGCGAAGTTCTACCGCATCGCGATCTTCGCCCCTTATGTAGTCGGTCTCTCCACCGCCAGCCTGATGTGGGTCGTCAACTACAACGACCAGGTCGGCATCTATGCACAAGCGCTGCGCTGGCTGGGCATCGCCGACGGCCCCGTCGGCTTCTTCGACACTCCGCTCAGTGCCACACTCGCAGTGACCTTCATGATCGTCTGGAAGTTCGTCGGATTCCAAGTGATCATCCTCCTGGTGGCGCTGCAGTCCATCCCCTCGAGCGTCAACGAAGCCTCGCTGATGGACGGCGCGAACGCCTGGCAGCGCTTCTTCTACATCACCCTGCCGTTCCTGCGGCCCACGCTGGCGCTGCTGCTCGTGCTGTCGGTGACCGGATCCCTGCTGGCATTCGATCAATTCATGGTGATGACACAGGGGGGTCCCGACAACAGCACCGTGACCATGGTGATGAAGATCTACAACACCGCGTTCACCTCCTTCGACCTCGGCAAGGCGGCGGCGCTGTCGATCGTCATGCTCATCGCGCTCGTCATCATCAACGGACTGCAGCTCAAGTTCGTGAAGGGCTCAGACAAATGACCTCTATCACCCGCACTTCCACGTCCACCACCCGGACTGAGCTGCTGACCACCGCCGGCGCACGCTCGCGTCACCTTCGCCTTCGCCGCGTGCGCCCGAGTGCGCGGCGGACACTCATGAGCATCCCGTATCACGTCACCGGGATCGTCCTCGCGTTGCTGTTCCTGTTTCCGCTGCTGTGGTCGACACTGAACTCCTTCAAAACATCGTCGGAAGCGAGCGCGTCGCCTCCGACGCTCTGGCCGCAGCAGTGGAGCGGTGAGAACTACTCCGAGCTCGTCGCCAACGGCGAGGGGCTCGGGCAGTACATCGGAAACTCGCTCGTCGTGGCTGTCGTCTCGGTGGTCCTCACGATCGTCATCGCCACCCTCGGTGGCTATGGCTTCGCCCGTTTCCAGTTCCCCGGCAAGAACATCGTGTTCCTCGCCGTGATCGCGGTGCTGATGGTGCCGCACGCGACCCTGGTGCTCCCGCTGTACTTCATGTTCGCCAAGGCGGGGCTGCAGGACAGCCTGGTCGGTGTGGGCCTCGTGCTCACGGTGTTCCAGCTGCCATTCAGCATCTTCCTGATGCGTAACAGCTTCGAGGCGATCCCGCTCGAGCTGGAGGAGGCGGGCAAGGTCGATGGTGCCAACTCGCTGGGCGTCTTCCTGCGCATCTCGCTTCCGCTGGTCCTGCCTGGTGTGGTGACGGTCGCGCTGTTCGCGTTCCTGGTCTCCTGGAACGAGTTCTTCATCCCCCTGCTCCTGCTGAACGATGGGGCGCATTTCACTCTCTCGGTCATGCTCGTCAACATTCGCACCGGGGCGTACGGCTCCATCGACTGGGGGTTGCTGCAGGCGGGTACGACCGTCGCCATCCTCCCTTGTCTCGTCCTCTACCTCGTTCTGCAGCGCTTCTACATCGGTGGGCTCACCGAGGGTGCGCTGCGTGGCTGAATCCATGTCGACCCCAGGAGAACACATGCCTTCCATCCATTCCGCCTTCTCGTCTCTGCCTCTCGGCGCAGTGCGCCCTGCCGGCTGGCTGCGCCGGCAGCTGCAGATCCAGGCCGACGGACTGTCCGGCTCCATCGAGGAGTTGTGGCCGGATGTCGGTCCCGACTCGGGCTGGCTCGGCGGCGCCGGGGAGAGCTGGGAGCGCGGCCCTTACTACCTCGACGGTCTCGTGCCGCTGGCGCACCTGCTCGGCGATGAGGTGCTCATCGAGCGGGCTGACAAATGGGTCGAATGGATGCTGCAGAGCCAGCAGCCCAGTGGTCAGTTCGGTCCCGCGAGCAATGACGACTGGTGGACGCGGATGGTGGCGGCCAAGGTGCTCCAGCAACACGCCGAGGCCACCGGTGACGAGCGCGTGCTGCCGTTCCTGGAGCGCTACTACGAGTTCCAGCTCAGGGAGCTGCCCGGCCGCCCGCTGGAGCACTGGGCGGCGGCGCGCGCGATCGACAACGTGCTCGCATTGGCCTGGGTGCACGAGCGGCGTCCGCGCCCTGAGTGGGTGGAGCTGACGAGGCTTCTGCTGTCTCAGGGGTTGGACTGGGACGACGCGTTCGGCGAGGGGCTGATCACCGGCAAGGCGATGGGGTTCGATCACCGCACCCACGGCCCGAACGTCGCGATGGCACTGAAGAACCCGGTCGTGCGCTCGATGATGCTCGGCGAGGGCGAGCCGCACGGGGAGACGCAGCGGGCGCTCGCCAACCTCGACCGCTGGCACGGGATGGTGCACGGGATGTTCTCGGGCGAGGAGTGGCTCGCCGGGCGCGAAGCCGCGCGCGGGGTCGAGACCTGTCAGGTCGTCGAATACATGTTCACGATGGAGATCGCCGCGCGGGTGACCGGCGAGGCCGCGTACTCCGACCTGCTGGAGGGTGCCGCGTACAACCTGCTGCCGGCATCGTCCGACCCGCTCATGCGGGCGCACCAGTACCATCAGCAGGCGAACCAGATCGAGGCTTCCACGGCGGACCGCAACTGGGCGTACAGCACCAACGGAGCCAACGTGTTCGGCCTCGAGCCGCATTTCGGATGCTGCACGGCGAACTACCACCAGGGGTGGCCGAAGCTCGTCGCTGCGCTGTGGATGACAGCGGAGGACGCGCTCGCAGTCACCGCCTACGGGCCGTCCCGGGTCACCGCCGACGTCGGCGGCGGAGTGATCACGATCGACGAGATCACTGATTATCCTTTCGACGACACGATCGTTTTCCGCATCATCGACTCCACCGTGAGGCGCGACGTCGCGCTGCGACTGCGGATCCCCGAGTGGGCGCACGGCGCCGCCCTCACAGTGAACGCCGCGCCCGTCGCTGTGGACACCGACGAGCATGGGTACGTCGCACTCTCCCGGTCGTGGAAGCAGGGTGACGAGGTCGTACTGACCCTTCCGATGCGGCCCCGTCGCATCAAACGAGAGCGGCAGGCCGTCGGCGTGCGGCTTGGGCCGCTGGTGATGGTGGCCACCGCCGGTGAGCGCTGGCGCCCCATCCCCGACGCGAAGGGGATGGGCGAATGGGAGGTGTTCCCCGAGCGCAGCTGGAACTTCGGGCTGTATCCGGACGCCCCCGTGCCGCTCGAGGAGTGGTCCGTGCACCGACTGCCGGTCCCGGACGTGCCTTTCGGCCGTGAGGGCGTACCCGTGAGTATCACCGGCGTGGGCATCCGAACGCTCGCCGAATGGCAGCGGGACGGGGCTGACGCGGGCAACCCACCGGACGGGCCGCTTCCCGCACGATGGGCGAACATCGTCGAGCTCGTGCCCTACGGCAGCGCGACCATCCGCATCTCGGAGTTCCCGACCATCGTGCCCGTTCTCGGGGCGAAGGTCCCCGGGGAGTTCCTGCGATGACACCCGCTGTCGCACTGACCGCGGGCGACCCGGCGGGAGTCGGTCCCGAACTGCTCGTGCGCCTTCTCCGCGAGCTCCGCGGGCAGGATGAGGGGTCGATCGTCGTCGTGTCCTCGGAGGCGGAACTCGCTCAGGGCCTGATGCAGGCGGGATTCGATGCGGATGTCGATCAGCTGATCAGTGGGGCGCAGGCGACTCTCGAGGAGGTCGTCTGCGACCACCCCGGACCGGTGGGGGATGTCTCCGCGGCGAGTGGGCGCTGGGCGCTGATGGCGCTGAATCGCGCGCTTGAGCTGCATGCGGATGGACGCGTCGCGGGGTTGCAGTTCGGTCCGTTGAACAAGACATCGCTGCATCTGGGCGGAATGACCGAACCGGACGAGATGCGCTGGTTCGAGGCGAGGCTCGGTCCGACGGCGAGTGCATCCGAGGTCAACGTCAGTACGACCTTCTGGACGTCACGAGTCACATCGCACGTGGCCCTGCGAGAGGTGGCCGATCTCGTCACCGCCGAGGCTGTACGCGACTCCGTGCTGCTGCTGCACGGCCTGTTGTCCGCATCCGGCGTCGCCAGGCCACGGCTCGCCGTTTGCGCCTTGAATCCGCACGCGGGCGAGCACGGGCTGTTCGGCGATGAGGAGATCACCGCCATCGCCCCGGGGATCGCGCTCGCGGCAGAGAGCGATGTGGAGGTGTCGGGCCCCTTCCCCTGCGACACGCTCTTCCGGCGCGGGTTCGACGGGACCTACGACGGCATCGTCACGATGTACCACGATCAGGGACAGATCGCGCTGAAGACCAGGGCTTTCGACGGCGGAGTGACGCTGGAGGCGGGTCTTGCTCTCCCGATCTGCACGCCAGCGCACGGAACCGCCTTCGACATCGTCGGTTCGGGGCGCGCGAGCTTGGATTCCACTCTCAACGCCTACCGGCTGCTGTGCAGGCTGGTCGGTGGCGCCTCATGACCAGGCGGCGCTGCGTCGTCGTCCTCGACGACGACCCTACTGGGACTCAGTCCGCGTCGAACGTGACAGTGCTCTTGACCTGGGACGCCGACATCGTGGAGGAGGCGCTCGCAACCGCCGACAGCGTGTATCTCCAAACCAACAGCCGTGCGCTCGACGAACGGGACGCCATCGGACTCGTCCAGGCGATCCGCGGGGTGACGGCGGAGGTCGCGGATCGCCTCGACATCGATGTCCGACTGGTTCTTCGAGGCGACTCGACTCTCCGGGGGCACGTCGTCGCCGAAACCAGGGCGATCGCCGAGGTGGACGCCGTGCACCTTTTCGTTCCCGCCTTTCCGGCTGGTGGGAGGATCACGCGGAACGGCGTGCACCACCTGAGACAGGACGGCCGGCTGGTGCCGGTCTCTCAGACGGAGTACGCACACGACCCCGTCTTCGGCTTCAGCAGCAGCCGGCTTACCGCGTTCATCGAGTCGTACTCGGGAGCGCGTGCGCTGCACGTGCCACTCGACGAGGTGCGGACCGGCCGCCTGGCGGGTGTGCTGCGCGAGGCGCCCGCCGGATGCTTTGTCGTTCCGGATGCGGAGAATGACGAGGACATCGGAATCATCGCAGAGGCCGTCGAGCGCGTGTGGGACTCCAGGGCGGTGACCGTTCGGACCGCGGCGCCGCTGGCGGCGGCACTCGCGAAAGTGGTGAGCAGACAGCCGCTCGATGCCGAAGTGCTGTCGAGCGCTCGGTCAGTGCTCGTCGTCTGCGGCTCCCACACCGATGGCGCGCGAGCGCAGGTCGCCGCACTGTCCACTCGGCTCGGTCCACCCACGGTCGTCCGGACGACTGCCGCTCTCCGCGATCCCTACGCCGAGGGGGCGCGGGCCGCTGCGGAAGAGCTCTCCCTCTCCCGACCAGGGGCTGCGCGCTTCGTGGCCACTGAGCGGGATCGATGCGATTCGCACGACGGACTGCAGCACGGTGCAGCGGTGATGCAGGCTCTCACCGTGGCGGCTCGGCTTCTGGCAGCCGAGGCCGAAGTGGTGGTCACCAAGGGCGGCATCACGTCGGCGGAGGTGGTGCGACAGAGCCTGGGTGCGCGAGCGGCGCTCGTGTGCGGTCAGGTGCGTCCGGGAGTGAGCGTGTGGCGCGTGCGAACGGATGCTGGGCAGGAATGCGACTGCGTCATCGTGCCTGGAAACATGGGCGATCCGGAGATCCTCGTGGAGGCAGTCGACTGGGTCATCGGCGCCGTGCGAGAGACGTGACAGTCGTCGCAGACCCTCTCGCATCTCGCGTCCACGACCGAAGCGAGCTCAGGACCTTCAGATGTCAGCGGGTGGCGAGACCGTCGACGATCACCGTCAGCATGCGACGGAGCTGCGCGGTCTGCGAGGGCGAACCCGCGACGGACAGCGCGCCGGAGATGAGCGCGCCCACGTCGACCGCATCGACGCCCGAGCGCAGCTCGCCCGCTGCCGCTCTGCCGGACGAGGTGATCGTCCTCCGCTCCGACAGCGGCTCGGTGACCGACATCCACGATCTCATCGCCCGGGTGGGCGAGGAGTTCGGATCGCTCGATCTGCTGTTCCTCAACGCGGGTGTCTTCCGACCGGCCGAGATCGCGGATGTGAGCGAATCGGAGTTCGACTCCCAGGTCGACGTCAACTTCAAGGGACAGTTCTTCACGATGCAGCGGGCGCTGCCGATTCTGAACGACGGCGGCTCGATCGTGATGACCGTCGGTCTCGGCGCGAGCCGCGGCAGCGTCGGCGCCGCGCTGGGGGCTGGAACGCGGGGTGCTCTGCTCGCGATGCTGCCGTCGCTGGCCGTCGAGTTGGCGCCTCGCCGCATCCGCGTGAACGCCGTGAGTCCGGGCATGACCGACACCCCGCTGCTCGACAAGCTCGGCGTGCCGCAGACCGCGCGGGAGGGCATCGCCGCGCAGATCCCGCTCGGTCGCTTCGCGACCGGACGCGATATCGCGGAGACTGTCGCGTTCCTGGCCTCCGAGGCGGCCGGTTACATCACCGGTCAGGAGATCACGGTCGCCGGCGGCCACGGACTGAGTGCCTGAGCGAAGAGCACGTGGTTCCCGCGGGGAACAGGGGGTCTCACCGACAGGATGCAAGGGGTAGCACCCAGGTGAGGAACGGTCCAGGTTGATCCATGACCTCCTTTACACACCAGGTCCTCGCCTCGATTCTGCGGGGAAGTGGCACGTATCCAGCGGATGCTAGCCTGACCGCATGAGACCGCTGGGGTGGGTCGTCTTCGTCATCGCGCTCGGTGCCATCGGGTCCGTCGTCACGCTCGCGATTCGGTCTGGAACGCTCGCCGAGACCTGGTATGTCGTGCCGATCCTCGTCGTCCCCCTGCCTGCATTCTGGGCGGCATTCTTCGGTCTGATGCTGTCTGACTCCATCGCCGCCGCGCTCATCGTCGGGCTCACGGGCCTCGTTCTCCCGGTTGCGGACTTCGGAATCGCTTACCTCGCGGCCGGAGATCTCGACCGTGCGCGGGGCTACGGTCTCACGACCAGCGTCGGACTGGCGCTCGCGGGCATTGTCGCGTTCGTGCTCATCGGCAAGGAGCGGAAGGTGCAGCGCCGTAGCACCGCCCCAGCGTCGGCTTAGCGTTCCACTCAGACAACAGCCCACGCTCGCGCAAGATCTCAACGCGGAAATTCGACAGGTGGAGGGGCTGACGGGAATCGAACCCGCGCTGTCTGCTTGGGAAGCAGAAGTTCTGCCATTGAACTACAGCCCCGCACGCCTCACGGCGCCTGGCCAGCATAACAAACCCGGACGGCCCGCTTCGCACGCGGCACAACTCCGCAGATCCGCGCAACTCAGCATCCGGATGCTGGATCTCTGCGGGATCGCGCAGATCTGCGGAGATGTGCCGACGCAGCCCGGGGCTGCCCAACCGGGCATGGCACCAAAGTGCCATGCCCTCCGGCAGGTTCATCCCGCAGGGGGACGCGCGCGCACCGTTCGCGGCCGTAGCGTCGAAGACATGATCACAGCAGAGGGCCTCGGCAAGAGGTACGGAGACAAGGTCGCGGTGGATGACGTGTCGTTCACCGTCCGTCCGGGGAGCGTCACAGGATTCCTCGGACCCAACGGTGCAGGCAAGTCGACCACGATGCGCATGATCGTCGGGCTCGACCGCCCCAGCACCGGCCGGGTCAGTGTGAACGGCAAGGAGTACCGCCAGCTGACCGCACCGCTCACCGAAGTGGGCGTGCTGCTGGACGCCAAGGCCGTGCACACCGGGCGCTCGGCGCGCAATCACCTGCGCGCCATGGCTGCCACCCACGGCATCCCGGCATCCCGCGTCGACGAGGTCATCGACATCACCGGCATCGGCTCGGTCGCGCGAAAGCGCGCCGGCGGCTTCTCCCTCGGCATGGGGCAGCGCCTCGGCATCGCCGCGGCCCTGCTCGGCGACCCGCACACGCTCATCCTCGACGAGCCCGTGAACGGACTCGACCCCGAGGGCGTCCGCTGGGTTCGCCAGTTCGTGCGACACGCGGCATCCGAGGGGCGCACGATCCTGCTCTCCAGCCACCTCATGAGCGAGATGGCGCAGACCGCCGACCACGTCATCGTGCTCGGCCGCGGCAAGGTGCTCGCCGATGCCGCACTGCCCGACCTCGTCCGCGCCTGGACCACCGAGCGCGTGCACGTGCGCAGCCCGCGCGCCGCAGAACTGGCATCCGCCGTCTCCGGCCGCGACGTCGAGGTCGTCACCTCCAGCCCCGACACCCTTGACATCTCGGGCCTGCCGGCGTCGCGCATCGGCGACCTCGCCTTCGAGCGCGGCATCCCGATCCACGAGCTCACCCCCACCAGCGGGTCGCTCGAAGACGCCTACCTCGCCCTCACAGGCGAGTCCGTCGAGTACCGCACCCGCGCCGTCCCGCAGGAGGGCGCACAGTTCGAGGAGGCACACGCATGACCGCCATCCAGGCCAGGGCCACCCACATCCCGACGACCACCTCGCGCCCGACCTTCGTCCGCCAGCTGCGCAGCGAACTCATCAAGCTGATGACCGTCCGCGGCACCTGGTGGTCGGTCGGCATCGTCGCCGCGCTCACGATCGGCATCGCGTTCATCGCCACCTCGGCGATCTCGCCACCGATCGACAACGTGATCATGGTCGTCGTCTCGCCGGTGCAGCTGACGATGATGCTGGCGGGTGTGCTCGGCGTGATCTCGGTCACCGGCGAGTACTCGACCGGCATGGTCCGCTCGACCTTCACCGCCAACCCGGTACGCGGCGCAGTCGTCGCGGCCAAGGCGGTCGTGCTGGCGGCGTTCATGTTCGTCGTCTCGCTGGCGCTCTTCCTCATCGCCGCGCTCGCCGTCTCACCGCTCGCCGCTTCGAAGGACATGGCGCTGGAATGGGCCGACCCGGCGGCGGTGATCCTGCCGATCCTGGCCGCTTCCGCCGCGATGGCGCTGTTCGCCCTGCTGGGGGTCGGCCTCGGCTTCGTGCTCCGATCGGGGGCGGGCGCGATCGCCGTCACCGTCGGCATCCTGTTCGTGCTGCCGGTGATCATCAGCCTCCTGGGCGTGCTCGCGCAGGACGTGCAGTGGATCGGCGAGCTCGGCAACTACCTGCCCTCCTCGGCGGCACCGCTCGCCATCCTGCCGCAGGACGGCGGCGCCATCAGCACCCCGGTCGCCTGGGTCACCCTCGTCGCATGGCCCGCCGCCGCCCTCCTGGGCGCCTGGGCCGTGGTGCGCGGGCGGGACGTCTGACCCCTCGACGGGCTCAGCGACCCACGCCGTAGAGTCATCAGCGTGTCCAGATCGCGCAGCCGCAGCTCTGTCGTCCTCCCCGACGACGAGCTGCGGCTGCCGCGTCCACCCGGCATCATCCGGCAGTTCTGGGCACGGCATCCGCGCTTCGCCGACATCCTGATCGCCCTGATCTGCCTGCTGCTGTCCGCGGGCGCGAGTGCCTCACCCGGCACCGACGCGGGCCCGGTCCCGCCATGGGGCGCGGTCGTCATCGGCGTCGCGCTGGTCGCCACCGCCGTGCTGATGGTCTGGCGTCGGCGCTGGCCCGTCGCTGTGCTGGCCGCCGCCGTGCTCGTCGACGTGTTGCTGCTGATCTTCACGCGCTCGTCGGGCGGACCCCCCTTCGCGGTCGCCGTGTACACGCTCGCCGTCCACCGCTCCACCCGGTCCACCTGGATCGGTTTCGGGGTGGGCGCGGCGATCACCGGAGGCCTGGCCTTCGCCTGGTGGGGCTTCGGAGGGCTGAGCCTGCAGGCAGCGATCAACTCGCTGCTCTCCGTCGGCATCCCGGGGCTCATCGGTGCGCTGATCGGCATCAACATCGGCAACCGGAAACGCTACATCGAGGCCGTCATCGACCGCTCCAGGCAGTTGCTGGTCGAGCGCGATCAGCAGGCCCAGCTCGCGGCCGCCGCCGAGCGCGACCGCATCGCACGGGAGATGCACGACATCGTCTCGCACTCCCTGACGGTCGTCGTGGCCCTCTCGGAGGGTGCCGCGGCGACCTCGGATCGGGACCGGGCGCGCGATGCGTCGATGGCCGCCGCTCAGACCGCCCGTGACGCGCTCGCCGAGATGCGGTCCATGCTGGGCGTGCTGCGAGACGGCGATGCGGATGCTCCGCTCGCTCCACTGGATGCGGTGAGTCCCGCAGACACGGTCGCGACGGCTCAGCGCGCCGGCTTCCCCGTCTCCCTCTCCACGCGTGGCGAGGCGGATGCCGCCCCGGCACTACGCTTCGCGATCGGACGCATCGTGCAGGAGGGCGTCACCAATGCCATCCGGCACGCGCCCACGGCCAGCACGATCGACGTGCGCATCGATCACGATGCGGAGCCGGTCGTCATCGAGATCGTGAACGACGGCGCATCGGGGTCGGTGTCCGACGCCGGCTTCGGTCTGCGCGGCCTCGCCGAGCGCGCTGCGCTGCTCGGGGGTGTCGTCGTCTCGGCCCCGACGGGGGAGGGGTGGTGGATGCTGCGCGCCGAGCTGCCGGATCCGACCGGCACTTCCGCGCATGCCGACGCCGACTCCATCCCGGCAACGGATGCAGAGACCCAGGAGAGCGACCGATGACCGACGCCCCCATCCGCGTGCTGCTGGTCGATAACCAGTCACTCATCCGCATCGGGTTCCGGCTGGTGCTCGAGGCCGAGACGGACATCGAGATCGTCGGCGAGGCCGGAGACGGTGCCGATGCGATCGCGCAGACGGCGGCGCTGGCCCCCGACGTGGTGCTCATGGACGTGCGGATGCCGGGCATCGACGGCATCGCCGCCACTGAGCGGATCGTGCGTCAGCATCCGCACGTCCGGGTGCTGGTGCTGACGACGTTCGACCTGGACGAGTACGCGTTCGGTGCGATCCGGGCCGGGGCGAGCGGATTCCTGCTGAAGGACGCACAGCGCTACGAACTGGTCGCCGCCGTGCGCGCGGTGCACCGCGGCGACGGGGCGCTCGCGCCGCGAGCCACGCGTGCCCTGCTCGACCATCTCGCGGCGCAGCCGGCAACGGACCCGCCGCAGTCCGCATCGCCGGCATCCGATCCTCTCGCCGAGCTGACGGACCGCGAGCGCGATGTGTTCCGGGCGATCGCGCGAGGCCTGAGCAACAGCGAGATCGCGGGAAGCTTCTTCCTCAGCGAGTCGACGGTGAAGACGCACGTGGGACGCGTGCTCGCCAAGCTCGGCGCGCGCGACCGTGTGCACCTCGTGATCCTCGCGTACCAGTGGGGGCTCGCCGACGCGGACTGAGCCGGGTCCTTCCCGGGGGGTGTGTCCCCTCCCCGGGCCGTGTCTCCTCCCCGGGCCGTGCCTCCTCCCCGCACCGTGTCTCCTCCCCGGGCCGTGTCTCACAAATGGCGGGTGCAGCCGGTCCGGACCCGCCACTACTGGAACACGGCCCGTACCCAGGTGCAGAAGTGGAGGGTGCGGATGCCGGGGACCCGCCATTTGTGGGACATGCCGCGGCGGGGAACACGCGGGGAAGAGGCGGGGAAGAGGCGGGGAAGGGGCGGGAGGTACGGGACCGGAAGGGAAACGTGCGGGAAAGCGGGTCTCGGCCCTGCCGATCAGTCCCGCGCGGGCAGGATCAGCGAGAACGTGGTGGTCTCGTCACCCTCGAGCAGCAGGTGCCCGCCGAGGGATTCGGCCAGCTCGGCCGACAGCGCCAGCCCGATGCCCTCGCCCGTTCCCGACCCTCCGCCCGATCCCGATCCCGATCCCGAGTCGGCCCCGGACGCCGAGACCGTTCCCGCTCCCGTGGCGCCGGACACCGAGTCACCGGCCGCGCGGGGGCGGCGCTGGAACACCGCATTCCCCTGCGGGCGGGGTCCCTCGTCGGAGACGTGCACGGTGACGTAGTCCCGGCGCCGTGCGCCGCTGATGGTCACGGTGCCCTGCCCGTGAGTGAGCGCGTTGTGGATCAGCACGTCCATGATCTGGGAGGCCGCCGTCGCCGCCGACCCCAGATCCGCGTCGACGTTCTCCACCCGGATGGCCCTGCCCGCCGACGCGGCCTGGGCGCCCCAGCGCTCGGCGGCGGAGTGGATCGCGGCATCGAGCGGTTCGGATGCTCCGCCGCCGGGCGCCTCCCCGCGAGCCAGCTGCAGCAGTTGGGTGATGGCATCAGCCAGCCGGTCGATCTCGGTCAGCGCGTGTCCGAGCTGCTCCCCGACCTTCGGCGGCGTCTCGGGCCAGAGCGACAGGTCCTCCAGCTCCAGACGCAGCGCCGTGATCGGCGTGCGCAGCTGGTGTGATGCATTGGCCGCGAACTCGTGCTCACGACGGATGCGGCGCTCGAGGGTGTCCGCGCTCTCGCGCAGCGCCTCGTCGATGGCGCGGGCCTCCGGGATCCTCATCCGGTCGCGCTCCGGTCGCAGGCTGCCGCGCCCCAGCTCACGGGCGATCTCGACCAGGCGCACGAACGGCCGGGACAGGGCGCGCGCCAGCAGGATCGCGGCGATCACCGAAGCCACCAGCAGGGCGGCGCCGATGAGGATCACCGGCATGATCGCCGTGGCGATGCGCTCTGAGAGCGCCGTGCCGGACTTGGTGATGGTGACGCTGCCCCCGCCGGCGACCTGCGCGGTGGCGCTCACCCCGTCCTCGTCGGGCACGCCGATGGACAGCTCCTGCCCGTCGGCGGTGACGTAGGTCGCGCTCTCGCCGTGGCCGAGCAGCGGCTCGAGGTACTCCTCGGTGACCGGTCCCGATTGCCCCCGTTCGGCGACGACGGCGGCGAGCAGATCCGCGAGCCGGTCGGCCTGCTGGGTCTGCGAGGTCTGCACCATCTCCGCCACCATGAACGCCCGCGGGATGCCATACAGCGCGATGATGGTCACGGCGAGGGCGACGAAGGCGAGGATCAGTCGCTCACGCATCCGGGGTCGTCTCGTCGAGTCGGAATCCCACGCCCCGCAGCGTGGTGATCCGCACCTCCGTACCGGATTCCTCGAGCTTCTGGCGCAGTCGGGCGATCGTGACATCCAATGTCTTGGTGGAGCCGAACCAGTTCTCGTCCCAGACCTCGTCCATCAACCGCTCCCGGGTGACGACCGCGCCGCGGCGCAGATCCAGCTGGGCGAGCAGGTCGAACTCCTTGGTGCTCAGGGGCAGCTCACGCCCACCGACGAGCGCACGCCGCGCGTCCACGTCGACCACGAGGGCACGCTCTGCCGTCGACGTCGGGGAGGACGCGGACGGGTCCTCGACCGGCGAGGCCGGGGCCGCACTCGCGCTTCGGCGCAGCAGCGCCCGGAGCCGGGCGAGCAGCTCGGCCAGGGCGAACGGTTTGGCGATGTAGTCGTCTGCGCCGACGTCGAGCCCGACCACGCGGTCCAGCTCGCCGTCACGGGCGGTGAGGATGATGATGCCCCCGGCGAAGTCCTGCTCGCGCAGGCGGCGGCACACGTCCAGGCCGTCCATGTCGGGCAGGCCGAGATCGAGGACGACGAGATCGATGTCTTCACCGGCGCGATCGAGCGCGGCCGCGCCCTCCGCGACTCGTTCCACGACGTACCCCTCGCGGTCGAGGGTGCGCAGCAGCGGCACCGCGATGCCGTCGTCGTCCTCCACGACCAGGATTCGTCGTCCCACGTGGTCGAGGCTATCAACGTCCGACTCATTCGATATATCGGGCCGTGTCATCAGAACTCCCTGTCCAGTGCACCCGATTCGGAGACGGGGGCGGTCGAGCATGGGGCGCCCGAGAGGTCGGTGGCCGATCCGGACGGCGACCAGACCATGGTGCCGGTCGCCGTCACCGTGCGCAGGGTGCCGCTGTTGGTCGGCGCTCCGACCGTGACGGTGACCACCGTCACGGCTGTGCCGTTGACCATCGCCGTCGTCGCGACCATCGTCACGGTGGCGGTCGACGTCTTGCCGGACTTGATGTAATCGCCGCGCAGGTTCACCGATCCGAGGGGCACCGCCGTGCTGCCCACCAGCAGGTCGAGTGTGTCGCCGGCGCTGCCGGTGCCCAGCAGAGCGCCGTCGCGCAGCCGCAGCGTGGCGGCGGTGGCGGCGCCATTCCACCCGGGCAGGATGCTGGCGGGCGACATCGCCTTGCTGTAGGTGAAGGTGATGCGGTCCCCGGTGTCGAGCCGACCGGCGATGCCGGTGGTGTTCGCCGTCTGCACGTCGAGCCCGCGCACCGGCGTGTTGTCGACGCGGCGTCCGCCCAAGACGGTCGAGACGGTCTGCTTGCCTGTGCCGTCGATGAGCAGCGCTCGCAGGTCGTAGAGTCCGTCGGCGACGGCCTGGGTGTTCCAGGCGCAGGTGTAGGGAGTGCCTGTCAGCACGCAGATCGGCGCCCAGCCCGTGGTGCCCGCCGGTGCGTACTGGACCGTCACCGAGGTCACTCCCGCGGTGGAGTTCGCGTTCACCGAAAGCGAGGTGGTCCCGGCGAGGTGGGCGCCGGGATCCTCGAGTGATATGGAGGAGATCGTGTTGTCGATCATCCGGTTGGCCACGATCGCCGAGGTGGTGACGTTGCCGGCGAAGTCTGTCGCGACCGCACGGAACGAGTACGCCCCGCGGGGGGCGACCATGGTGTTGAAGCGGCAGGAGTACGGCGCCTGAGTGGGCGTGCAGATCGTCGTCCAGGTCGACGTGCCGTTGGGCGCGTACTGGATCGCCACGGCGGAGATGCCGGAACCGCCGTCGGACGCCGTGGCCGCCAGGGTCACCGTTCCGCTGAGCGGCGTGCTCGGGTCGAGCATGGTCACGGCCGGGGCGGTGTTGTCGACGAGGACGTCGGTGAGCACAGGAGAGTAAGTCGTCGTGAGCAGCCGGGTCGCCGCGACGCGCAGATCGTACGATCCGTCGGCGACGCCGGTCGTGAGCCAGGAGCAGGAGAAGGGGGCGAGAATGTTCAGGCAGAGCGGCACGCTCTTCCAGTTGTCGCTGCCGGCCACCGCGTACTCGAAGCGGACGCTGTACAGGCCCAGCGGGCTGGCGTTCAGGAGGGTCGCCGTGAGTGCGACGCTGCCACGCAGGATCTCGCCCGGATCGCCGAGGGTCACACCGAAGGCGTTGCTCACCGTGGTGCGCACCTTCGCGGAGGTCGTGGCGTAGCCTGCGCGGTCGGTCGCGATGGCGCGCAGGTCGTAGGGGCCGTCGGCGATGGCCGCGGTGTTCCACGTGCAGCGGTAGGGGGCGCTGGTGCTGGTGCACAGCGTCGTCCACGTCGACGCGCCGGGTGTCTGCACCTGGAGCACGACGTTCGCGACGCCGGTCTCGCCGTCGGCCGCGTTCGCCGTGATCGTCACGGAGTCCTTCAGACCCGTGCCCGGATCGACCACGTCGACCGTCGGAGGCGTCCAGTCCACGGCGGCGGATGCCGAGCTCGGGGCGTTCGAGGACTGGGCCGTGTACATGGCGGAGGAGAAGCGCGCTCCGCCGAGGACGGGGACCGCGATGAGGATGCACGCCAGAACGACCAGCGCCGTGCTGCGCAGTGCCGTGCTGATCATCGCTATTCCTCTCTTCGGGGGGTGTACTCATGACGCTACGAGGAGGCGGGCTACAGCCGGATTACAGCAGCACATCAACAGGGCCACAGTTCCTGCCCCTCGCAGGAACTGTGGCCCGGCCGCAGGTCCTGCCCCTCGCAGAAGCTGCGGCAGCCGGCCCGATGCACGTGCCGGTGGTCAGAGGGTGATGGTGGTGGTCGAGACGGCGACCGGTGAGCCGGTGGCGACCCGGGCAGCAGGCGCTTGCGCGGGACGCAGGGCTCGGACGAGGTCGCGCAGATACATCAGCGCGATCAGCGCCGCCGGGATGCCGATCGCCGGCATCCGCACGATGGGCATCGACAGGCCGATGAAGATCCAGCCGAGCGTCGGGACCCATCCCTCCACGCGCGGCTGAGTAGCCGCGGCGAGGGTGAACGTCCACGGGTCGGCCGCGGCGTTCGCATCCCCCTTGGTCTGAAAGACGAGCCCGCTCGGCGCGGAGGCATCCTCGGTGACCGACAGGATGCGGTGCGTGACCAGCTCGGTGACGCCGGAATCGGCGGGAGGCAGATAGGTGATGACGTCACCCGCCTTCAAGTCGGTCACCGGGACTTCGCGTTCGAAGACGAGGGATCCGCGCTCGAACGTGCCCGACATCGATCCGCCCGTGATGACGTAGCGGTCGTAGCCGAGAAGCGCAGGGACGAGCATGAGCGCGACGATGAGCACTCCCACGATCGATGCGATCGTGAGGAGGCCGGTGCCGATTCGCCGGCTGGTGCGGGTGGCGCTCATGTTCGTCCTCGTCTGCGCTCGGGCCTTACTGGGCGATCGTGTCCGCAGCGGTCTGCGTGGAGTTCCAGGTGTACTTCGCCGTGGCGCTCTTGCCCTGCTCGACGTTGGTCGCCGACTGCGAGAGCGTGGTGCTGAACGCGTACTCGCGGGCCTCCCCGGCGGCGAAGGTGCCGAGGCTGAGTGGGCCGGCGGCGGTCAGGTCGCCGAAGGTACCCGACCAGACGGGGGTGGTGGCCTGCCCTGTGCGGGTGATCACGAGTGTGAGGTTCGACTTGGTGGCGAAGCCGTTCAGCGCCTCCTCGGTGAGGGTGAAGTCCGCGGGCAGGCTGCCGGAGTTCGTGATGGTCACCGTGCCGTTCAGCGTGTCGCCCGGCTTGAGGTTCGCAGCGGTGAAGATCGCGCTGCCTGACTTGGAGTTGCTCTGCGTGAGTGTGCCGGTGCTGAAGGCGTTTGCGGCGTTGACGGAGTTGGCGACGAAGTCCGCGCCCGAGCCGACGGTGATGGCGGCGGCGACCAGCAGGCCGGCGAGCGGCACGATGAGGCGCTTGCGCGAGCGGGTGGGGGTCTGGGCGGCGGTGTTCTCGTTCATGGTTCCTTCTCGGGATGAGGTCTGGTCGGGGAATGCCCCGTTGATAAGAAGCTATTCAGCCCCGGGTAACGGACGATCCACCGCCGGGCAACACGACGGCCATGCTTCGGCTACAGCTCTGCGGGCGGGCAACAGCACCGTTACGCTGAAGACGTGCTTCTCAGCGACCGCGACATCAAGGCAGAAATCGCATCGGGCCGGATCGGACTCAGCCCGTTCGACGGCGAGATGGTCCAGCCGTCCAGCGTCGACGTGCGCCTGGACCGGTACTTCCGGCTGTTCGACAACCACAAGTACCCCTTCATCGACCCGTCCGTGGAGCAGCCCGAGCTCACCCGGCTGATCGAGGTGGCGCCCGACGAGCCGTTCATCCTGCACCCTGGCGAGTTCGCCCTCGGGTCGACCTTCGAACAGGTGACCCTGCCCGACGACGTCGCTGCACGGCTGGAGGGCAAGTCGTCGCTGGGTCGGCTGGGCCTGATCACGCATTCGACCGCGGGGTTCGTCGACCCCGGTTTCAGCGGGCACGTCACCCTCGAGCTCGCGAACGTCGCCACCCTGCCCATCAAGCTGTGGCCGGGCATGAAGATCGGGCAGTTCTGCTTCTTCCGCCTGACCTCGCCGACCGAGAACGCCTACGGCACCGGCCCCTACGGCAACCGATACCAGGGACAGCGGGGACCCACGGCATCCCGCGCCTTCCAGAATTTCCACCGCACCGACGTGGGCACGACCGACGCAGGATCCATCGGAGGATGACATGGCCGACTCGAACCCGGAGCCCGGGAACCCGGATGAGGTGACGCCGGACGGCGTTCCGGATGCCGTGGGCCCGGATGCTGCTACCCCGGACGGCGTCCCGGATGCCGTGGGCCCGGATGCTGCTACCCCGGACGGCGTCCCGGATGCCGTGAGCCCGGATGCTGTGAACCGGGATGCCGTGGTGCCGCAGCTTCCCGGACTCGCCGATCTTCCGGCGATCCCCGAGCTGGCCGAACCGGACCTCACCATTCCCGCGCCGGAGATCCCCGACGCGGTGATCCCGCCCTCCCTGCTGGCGGAACCGGTCATCCCTCCCGCTCCGGGGGACACCTCGGCGAGACACGGGGACTCGCGTTCGACGTGGACTTCGGAGAGCGACGCTCCCGCCAGCATCCGCCCTCGGGCACGAGCTCGTGCTCGCCTGGCCGCAGCGCAGGCGGCTGCCACGCCCGTGGTGCCGGAACCTTCGCTCGCCCCCGAGGATGTCGTGCCGCCGGAGTCGGGTGCGTCATCGGGGAGCTATCGAGGTCTGACGATGGTGATCTTCGGCGTCCTGCTCGCTCTGCTGGTGGGCGCCATCGTGCTGATCGTGGTGCTGCTCAACGGCGGGTTCGCGCCGTCCGCGGATGCCGCGTCCATCGCAGGATTCGTCGGCGCGCACCCGCTGCCCGTCTAGCGCCGGACGAACGGTCGGATGCCGCGGACGTTGGGTCGGGTGCGGCATCCGTCTTCCGACCAGTCTGGAACCATGACCGCAACCGCACCTGTGCCGACCTCGACCGCGTCACCCCGCCGCATGCCCTATGCGGCGCTGCTGACGATGATGGCGATGAGCTTCCTTCTCGTCAGCGCCGAGTTCCTGCCCAACGGCGTGCTCACCGAGATCTCCGCGCAGCTGGGCGTCACCCCCGGTCAGGCCGGCCAGCTCGTCACGGTGACCGCGCTCGCCGGTCTCGTCGTCGCGCCGACGGTCGGACTCGCACTGCCTCGACTGGATCGACGGACACTGCTGGTGTGGATGGCGGTGCTCGCCGCGGTGTCGAACCTCGTGGTGGCGATCGCGCCGAGTCTGGTGCTCATGCTGCTGGCGCGCGTGCTGCTCGGCGCCGCCCTGTCGGGCTTCTGGACCATGTCGATCACGGTGGCCGCGCGCATCGCCGGACCGGAGCGGCTGGGCCGCGCGGTGATGTTCACCTCGGCGGGCACCTCGCTCGCGACCGTCGCGGGGGTCCCGGCTGGGGTGATGCTCAGCCAGCTGCTCGACTGGCGGGGGGTGTTCGGCATCGCCGCCGCGGTGACGGCCCTGCTCGCGGTGGCACTGTTCCTGCTGCTGCCGTCGGTGCCGGCCGAGAACGTCGCGCGCATCGGCGTCCTGGTCGAGACGCTGCGGCGGCCCGGCATCGGCCTGGGCTTCATCGGGCACATCCTGGTCATCTTCGGTCACGCACTCGCGTACACGTACATCCGTCTGGCTCTCGAGCGCGTGCAGGTGGCGGACGCTCTCATCGATGAGGGAACGGTCGTCGTGCTGCTGGCGGTGTTCGGCATCGGCGGCTTCATCGGCAACATCGTGATCGGCGCCGCCATCGACCGCACGTACCGGCTGCTGGCGGTGATCACGCCGCTGGTGATCGCCGTCGCGCTGATGGCCGTCATCCTGGGCGCGGGCTCGCTGTGGACGGTGGGAGCCGTCGCGTTCGTGTGGGGCTTCTTCTTCGCCTCGTGGCTGCTGATCGTCAACACCTGGGTCGGCCACCGGATGCCCGACCGCCTGGAGGCCGGCGGCAGCCTGGTCGTCGTCGGATTCCAGGCGGCGATCATGCTGGCGGCAGGAGTCGGCGGGATGCTCGTCGACGGGCTCGGCATCGAACTGGCCTACACGGCGGGGGCGGGCACGCTCGCTGTGGGTGCCGTCCTGTTCGGCCTGTCGGACCGCCGCGGGCGCTGACGCGGGCCGGCGGGGGAGGGGCGTTCTCGATCCCCGTCGTCGCGCGCGGATGGAGAACGTCGGTGGGAGGGCTCTGGAACCCGCCCTTTCCATCCGCAAGGCTGACGCACGGATGCAGAACGTCGGTGGGAGGGGCCGGGAACCCGCCGGTTCCATCTCATGGCCGCGCCCGGCAGGCCGCGTCCGGGCGTCAGACGGATGCCAGGGAACCCCGACTGCGCCAGGCCGACGGTGTCATGCCGGTGTGACGGCGGAAGGCGCGACTGAAGCCCTCGTCGGAGCCGTAGCCCAGCTCTCGGGACACGTCGCTGACGGCGCGGCCTTCGATGAGCAGGGCGCGGGCAGCGCGCATCCGGACCTCGGCGACGTGCTGTGCGGGAGAGCGACCGTATGCGGCACGGAACCGCTCGGCGAACACCGAGCGCGACAGGGCGCTCAGCGCGGCCATGCTCTCGACGGTCCAATCCCGGCCGGGGTCGCGGCGCACGGCCTCGATGACCCGCTCGAGGAAAGGATCGTCGGTGGCGGAGGGCCACCCCTGCGGGGCGCACCCGAGCTTCGCCCAGGCGCGGATCACCGACTGCAGCAGCATCGTGGCCATCATTCGGCAGATCACGAGATCGCCACTGCTCGTGCGTCCCGGCTCGTCACCCCCGATGTGCTGTGCGAGGGCGGCTGCCGCGGGCTCGAGCTCGTCGAAGCGGCGCAGCCAGGCGGTGTCGGGCAGCAGGTCGGAGAGGTGGGCCGCGCTGTCGGTCCAGTCCAGGTGCGACACCAGCGCGCTCGCGCCCGTCGGCACCCGGATGGTCAGTGGACGGTGACCGGCGACGAGCAGCGCATCGCCGGCATCGAGGCGATCGGGCATGTTCGCGCCTGACGGGAGCTGCACCTCGCCGTCGAGGACGTAGAGGATCGACAGCCCGTCGGCGCCGAGCACCGTCGCCTGATCGGCGACGGGGCGGATGCGGTGCTGCGAGCGGATGCCGATCGCGACGTCTCCGAGCAGGCGCTCCAGTGCGTCGCTCTGCGGGATGGGCGCGACGAGGCTCATGTCTCAGCAGAACCTTCCGTCGCGTCCCGCTATTCCGAAACGGCCCGGCGGCTGATGCCGTCGGGCCGTGTCGGCTGCTGATGCTCAGCCGTGATGATGATGGAAGTGGATGTGCGCCGGGGCGCCTCGACGCGAGAAGCGGTGCCGGCCGAAGCCTTCGCCGCGCGGGGAGCGGTCGCCGGGACCGAAGCCCTCGCCGTGCGCGCAGTCCGCGCCGTGGCCGAAGCGATCGCCGGTGCGGAAGCCCTCATGGTGATCGAAACCCTCGCGGTTACCGAGGTGTCTGCCGTGTCTGCGGTGACCGCCGGGGTGCCGACCGCCGTGACGACGCCGGCTGCGAGGGAGACGGCGACCCTCGGCCCAGCCGAATTCCCGCGCGATCTTCTCGAGCGATGCCGTCATGGTCGCGTACTCCTCGGGAGAGACGGCACCGGCCACGCGTGCGCGGATCTCGTCCACGGCGACGCCGAGACGCTGTTTCGCCAGCGTGCCGGGCTCAGTCAGAGCCCAGCCCTCGTTTCTGTGCTCGACCCAGCCGAGCTCGAGGAGGCGGTGCAGCTTGTGCTCGCCGAGCGGACGGTCGGTTCGCGCCGACCCGGGAAAGGTGTCGTCGATGCGGTTCAGCATCCGCCAGTCGCGACGGGCGATGCCCTCGTCCTCGAAGACGGTGGCGAACTCGGCGCGCAGCAGGCGGTCGACCGCCGTGATCCAATAGCCGAAGGGGCGGTGATTCTTGTCGGTGTTGTCGTCATCGGTGTTCATGGTGATCCTTTACATGTCATAGTGCATATGCATGTAGTGTGACATGCGAGTATGGTGCATGTCAAACCACATGTAAAATCGGGGTATGACCGCAGAGCCCTTGGACGCCGCAGACATCATCGCGGCTGCGCTGTCGAGGCTGCGCGGCCGGCGTCCGCACCAGCATCCGCATGAACACGGACCGCACGAACACGGGCCGCATGGGATGCGTCCCCCCGGGCGTCGCGGGCCGTGGGGCGCCGACGGTGGCCTGCGCCACGGGGCGCCGGCACTCATCCGCATGATCGAGGCACTGTCTGCGGCATCCGACCCGCTCAGCGTCAGTGGACTGGCGGAGGCCATCGGTGTGGATCAGCCGCGTGCGTCTCGTCTCGTGCAGCAGGGCGTCGACCGCGGCTGGGTTCGGCGGGAGGCCGATCCCGACGATGCTCGACGCACACGGATCGCGCTGACGCCCGAAGGCGCGCGTCTGTTCCGCGGAGTGCGCGGGGAGCGGCGCGAGGCGCTCGCCCGGGCGCTCACCGCCTTCACGGACGAGGAGAGCGCGGAGCTCGCCCGCCTGCTCACCAAACTCGCCGACAACTGGAGCGCCTGAGCGCTCGGTCTGCGCGATCGCAGCGATGCTCTGCTGGGGTCTATCTGAACTGTGCCGCTAGAACAGCCAAGGGGTGGCTGCTTGAAGTTCCTTACGTAGTGCGGGCGCAAGGGTGCGGGCATAAGTTGCTGTCATGTGGTCGTCGTCGCGGTACACGAAGACGTTCCCTACAACGGCGTCACAGCGTGCTGGTGTACAGAATGCGTCAGACAGGTCGATGTGAGCCACTCCCGGTGGGGGATCTGCTGCGTAGAAGGGTGAGGTGTCAGCATAAGTATCATCTCGTGCTAGGCCGCAATCCGAGAGCTCTTCGGTTGGCGCACTCTCAGCGCACTCGGGGACACGGAACGGGAAGCGGGGGGTGTCCCGCACAGTGATTACGGGTATTCCCGCAGCGTCAAGTATCCGCCACGCACCCACTTGGCCCCCGGGGGTGTACTCGCGAGAAGCCTCGGGCGATGCCGTCTCGGTCCCGACTGTGAATATGGCGTCGGGTTTCAGATCGATCAGCTTCGGAAGGGCCTGCTCGTTCCAGGACTCACATGACTCCGATTGCTTCATACTCGCGTCGGGAACAGCCAGCCGACACCCATCCTTATCGATGACAACAACTGCCCAATTCTCCTGGTCGGCGATCGCGGCGACCGCCGGGTACCACTGTTGAACGTGAGAGCCTCCAGACATCACGATGGTCTTCTTCGGATGATTGATCTCGCTTTCACAAACAAGGACCTCATCCATCCCGGGATCGCTGCGATAGTTCTGGATGCAGCCCTTGCCGTAGATCGCCGGTAGATCCTCGAAAGCGATGGACGGATCCGGGAGAATTGGCGCCGCCGCATTTGGCTGGAGACCTTCTGTCAGGGCGCCGGCTCCGACGTGTTCAGTGGAAGGACTAGCGAGCATCGCCAATTGTTTGGCCCGCGCGGCCTCGGCATCGGCGACGGCCACCGTCGCCCCCACCGTGATCGTGAGCGTCGCCGCAAGTGAAACGAAAAACAGCTTGGGAACAGAGGCGTTCAAGCGAAGGCGAGCCACCGGATCCTCTACCAGGACTGTTGTCAGCCAAGCCAGCACCACCGAGATCACGAAGATGAAGCACGCGCCTACTAACCCCAGGCGGCTCCGATCTCGTAGCTGGAGATAGAAGACGAGAAGTGGCCAGTGCCAGAGATACAACGCGTACGAGATGCGCGCGAAGAACGCGAGCACCGCATTACCCAGCAGCCGAGCAGCGGGAGATGTCGGCCCCGTGCCGGATCCCAATATCACGAGCAGCGTTCCTGCTACCGGCCATAGCGTCCAGGGGCCAGGGAAGAGGCGGCCACCGTCGATGAAGAAGCCACATGACGAGACAAGCACGATGCCGGTCGAGATGAGGATCATCCTCACCCGGGCACCCAGCGTGATTCGATTAAGTGTCAGTCCTAGGATCGCCCCTAGGCCGAGCTCCCAGAAGCGGGCGAACGTGTGGAAATATGCGACCTCCTGATCGGTGGAGGTCAAGTACCAGGAGAAAATGGCAGATACGCCTGTGAGCACCATGGTTACGCAGAGCACAACCGGATAGGCGGACGCCCCGATTCTTCGTGCTATCCATACGAGAGCGACGACGAGGAACGGCCAAACGAGGAAGAACTGTCCTTGCATCGACAAGGACCAGAAGTGCTGCAGTGGGCTAGCATTCGGGCCCGCCGCACCATAGGAAAGTTGCGAACGAATCAGTTCCCAGTTCTCGAAGTAGAGGGCTGAAGCAAGGATCTCCTGCAGGTTCTGACGTTGCACAACAGGCGGCAGAAATAACAGCGTTGCGGCGCCGACCGCGGCCAATACGACCGCCGCGGACGGTACGAGACGTGCTCCTACGCCGCTGAAATGCTCTGCCAGCCGGGCGCCTTCCGGCCGCGATGCCTTTCGGAACATCGAGCGCGACAGCAGAAAGGCAGAGATGACGAGAAACACGTCCACACCGCCCGAAATGCGGCCGTTGCCGAACAGGTGGAACAACACCACGAGTGTCAGTGCGATGCCACGCAACCCCTCGATCTCGACGATTCTGGGAGAACGGGCAGCTGTGTGCGCTGACGGACCGCGCGAGAGGACGAGGGTCAAAGGCAGCCTTTGCGAGAACACGGCCCGAATGTCGCGGTCGTAGTGGAATATCGCCGCCAGATTACCATGACCAACCGTCCGTCAACGTTTCATCATGTATGAACTGAAAGCGGGGTCTTGTTGGCTAGTTACGTTGCGGTCCCACGCCTCAAGCCGCCGAGTCGCGCGGTTCGCGCGAGATCAGCCTTTCGTCAGGTACGCCTTCACTAGACCCGGCAGGATACTGGTATGAGGACTGATGACGCCGGACTTCGCCATGCCGACGCTGCAACGCGGCCCAAGAGGCGGCCGGACAAGGTGAAGGTCGCGTTCTTCATCGTGCTCGCCATCGTTCTCGGCGGCCTCGCGGCCGGCGGGGTCTACGCCTGGACGCTGTGGAACTCGTTCAACGAGAAGACCGTGCTCGACGAGGCGTTCCCCGATGACGTCGACCGTCCGGCCGCCGTCGAGGGAGCGCAGACGTTCCTCCTGCTGGGGTCGGACAGCCGCAGCGGCGCCGGCAGCGGAGATCTCGGGCGTGCCGACACCATCATGGTCGCGCATGTGCCCGCGGATCACGGGACGGTGCAGGTCATGTCGATCATGCGCGACAACTGGGTGCCGATCCCGGGTCACGGGGAGCGGAAGATCAACGCCGCGACGGCGTTGGGCGGCATCCCGCTGATGGTACAGACGGTCGAGAGCATTCTCGACACGCGCATCGACCACGTCGCGATCATCGACTTCGAGAGCTTCAAGGGTCTGACCTCTGCGGTGGGTGGAGTGACCGTTGACAACCCCAAGGCCTTCAAGACCGTCTCCGGGCAGCGGTTCGAGGCCGGCACGATCACCCTGGAGGGTGATGACGCGCTGGCCTTCGTCCGCGAGCGCAAGGCGTTCGCGAAGGGCGACTACCAGCGGGCAGCCAACCAGCAGCTGCTAGTGAAGGGTCTGATCTCCAAGGTGCTGAGCGCGGAGACTCTGACCAACCCCGGGCGACTCAGCGCGCTGGTGAGCGAGGTGTCACCGTTTCTGACCACGGATGCCGGACTCGATGCCGGTTACATCACCGGCTTCGCGGTGGCGCTGAAAGACATCCGCGCGAACGACGTGCGCTTCTTCACCTCGCCGACGCTCGGTACGGGAACCATCAAGGGTCAGTCGATCGTCAAGCCCGACTGGGATGGCCTCGCACAGATCAGCCAGGCCATCAAGGACGGCACACTCGGCGAGTACGAACCGAGCGGGAAGTAGTAATCCGGCCGTGACCGCGCGGGCCCTTCGTCAGGCCGGCTGCGGTGCGTTGGCGTGCTCGACGCGAACCGTGTAGCGGGCGGCCCTCTCAGAGAAATACTGTACCCACGCGCGTGCGGGAGAGGAGCCAACCCGCTGCGGCAGGCAAGATCAGTGCCATAAGGAACGACCATACCGACGGTTCAACCTGACAAAGGGCGAGGAGCCCCAGAACCAACGCATGGCCCAGGATGATGGGGAGGCCAAGTCGAGCGAGTTCTGTTGACACGGTGCGCAGTGCTCGAGGCCAATGAGGCTCGGTTGACCTCGCCACAAGGATTAATCCGCATGAGATGGCGCTGGCCGCGGCCATTGTCACAATAGGTTCGCCTAGGTCTGCCGCTTTCAGATTGAGCGAGGGCAGGATGTCGGCAACGGTCAGCACCAGAGGGACCGAGATGAAGATGAGACCGACGACAAGGGGACTCGCTATGTGCGCCTCCTGAGCCCTAAGAAAGCGACCAACGCACATGAAGAGGATCCCGACCGCGCCTTGGACGGCGGCGAGCGGTAGCGATCGGGCAGAGCTTGGTTCTGCGTAGCACCACGCGAGTGCCGCGGATCCGACGAACCAGGGCAAGATCGCCGAGTGACGATCAAGGAATCGCATTCCGATGCTGGCGACGAACAACGCACTGATAAACCAGAAGGCCGACCAGGGACGGGAGATGTGAGCGCCACCGATCAGGAGGTCGCTCCATGGCTCGGAGGACACGGATAGGCCCATCGCGGCTCGCACTGACAACCAGATCGCGGCCACGACAATGAACCAGGCCGCATAGGGAACAGCGAGCGTTCTGGCACGCTTCCGGAGTTCGGCCCCGATGGCACGATCAGGAGTCCACAGGTAGCCGCTGATGACGAAGAATACCGGTACGTGCCAGGAGAAGAACCAGTTGGAGACCCACGCGTCGTTGGGCCACGTGTGTCCCGCAACCACCGCCACGACACCGAGTGCTCGCACTCCGTCGATTGCCACCGATCGCTTTCGGATCGTGGCGACTGCCGTTGTCACCAGTGATCCTTAGCGGCGCGTCGGACACGTTCATCTATAGGGCGTTTCCTGGCTGCTTCCAGCATGGCAAGGAACACTCGCTCGCGGTTGCGTCCGTCACGAACAGGGAAAGTCGTCTCCATCCGCATCAGATACTCGCGGCCGAGTCGCGGCGAGAAGCTGTCAGAAATGCCCTTCACGGTCGAGTCCACCGTCTCCGTGACGGGTCCGAAGCCGTCGCGCGCGTAATCGAAGTACGCTGGCCGCTCCGTGTGATGCTGCAGGTATTCCTCCTTGTCGAATTGGAAGTACACCACTGGCACTCGCAGATATGCGGCGTTGAAGGCGATAGATGAATAGTCCGTTACAAGAGTCGACGCGTGAACGATCACGTCGCGTACGTCGGCTTCGTCATAGGAACGTACTTGCACGTGATCTGGGACGTCGAAATCGTGGAGGTACGGCTTCATATTGGGATGCGGCATGAAGAGGAGGCGCTTGCCGGCGGAACTCAGGATGCTGGCCAATGACTCGTCTCGCAGCAGTCGGCTCAACGTGCGTGCATACGTGGTGTCGCCGAAACCATCGATTCGCGGCCGGTCGTTCGAGGCGCCCTTCATGCGTCCCACCAGGTAGTCGCGCCACGTCGGCATCACGACTACGAGGTCACGTTCGGCTTCCGGAACCGCCGCGGCTCGCTCGAGGAGGCTATCAAAACGGGGCAGCCCGGTCAGGCGAACCTCCTTCGGGCCGAACTTGAAGGGCGAGTCACCGGACACGTAGTCGTACTCATCTTGGGTAGATGTGACGAAGACCTGAATCGACTTCGAGTTCAGCCATCCCGAGATGTCTCCCTTGATCACTCCGTGCTGCAGGAACGTGAACACATAGTCGGTCGGAACGTGCTTTCGTGGGACCGCGTCCGTGATGAAGCGGTCAGCGTGGCTGGAAGCCAGGTGCGATGCGTGATGCAGAAGAGCACCGAAATCGGGTGACCCATAGTCGACTAGGCGGGCTCCGCGGGAGGCCATCCGAGCCCAATCTCGCGTGCCCTTGCGCACCACGAACCAAGCATTGATCTCGGGGTGGTTCTCTCGCACCCACCAATACATGTCCTCGGCGCTGTCACCCGCATCGACATCGCGGTCGATGAACACCCATGCGTCGGCGAAGCGCGCGACCTTTCGGGGGTCCTTCATTGCGAGCTGACGGGCTATATTCATCGACCCAGTACGGGTGAAGCGCCGCTTCAACGCGGCCTGCACTCGCGACGGTGCGAATCCATGCGCGGTGGCTCGCTTCAGGGGAGGGAACGCTGGACGAACTACCGGAGCAAGGTCGAGGATCTGACGTGGCTCACCGTCGACCATGATGTTGATGTCAGATTCATCCGGCACCCAGAGGGTCAGTTGCCGGATGATCGGTCTTCCGACGTACTCGAGTCCCAGATCTTTGATGAAACGCGCTTCAGCCGGTGCGCCGTTGACGTGTAACTCATAGGACGGTAGCGAGCCTCGGTATCGCAGGTGGACGCTCCGTAGACCGCGCTTCTTGTCCCGCGCGCCCCAGTAGGCCGACACGCGACCGCTGCGCAATTTCACGACGAGCAGGGCCTCTCGCATCCAAGGGGCAACAGGCATGATGTCGAAGGAAAGAATCCGCTCAGCGTCTATAGAGTCAAGGAGTCGCGGGAGTAGTTCGTCCAATTCCTCGTACATCGACTCAGGAAACGTGTACTTGCGTATTGAGGCTCCTTGCGACGACCGAAGAATCCAGAACTGGTCGTACAGGAAGAGATTCTGGAGCCAGCGGGGTAGCCTCCGTCCCTCCGCGGCCAGAGAATCGATGATGGGCAGAAAACCGAGTCTGATGGTGTCGGTGTACTTACGTGGGTCGGCGCCGCTCGACTGTATCGTGGATGAACTGTCAGCCCGCTGGCGGTAGAAGTAGTCCATCCCGGCGCGGAAAGCGACCACAGGCCGGTCGAACTGGAGCAGGTAACGGACCGTGAAGCTGCCATCCTCGAACCGCAATCGCAACTCTGAGGGGAACCGCAGCCCGGTCTTGGCTACCACGTCGCGTTGCACGAATGCGCTCGTAATGTGCGGTTGGATCCACGATGGATGCTGATTCAGATCACGGTCGCTATCGCCCCCGCGGAACCGTCCGGTCAACGCATGGTTGTCTTCAACGCGTGCGTCCGCTTCGTACCACATCAGCAGTCGTGCGGAGATCATCGCCGGGGGTTCAGATGCAAACGCGGCTTCGTGCGCGATCCGGAAGTAGTCATCGCCCAGCATGTCGTCCGGATCCGGGAAGGTCAGCCAGGTTCCTGTGGCGTGGTCTATCCCGACATTGCGCGCTGATGCTTGGCCACCGTTCTCCTTCCTGATGACACGGACGTTGGGATGCCGGGCGGCGAACTCATCCGCGATTGCCGCGGTGTCGTCCGTGGAACCGTCGTCGACGAGGATCACCTCGATGCGGTCGAACCCGTACGTCTGCCTCTCCAACGATGCGAAGTACTCCGGCAGGTATCGCGAGACGTTGTACATCGGCGAGATGATCGTGAACTCAGGCTCCAATGTTCGAGCTTCCTTCCGAAGAAAATCGTGAATCCGTGTGGACGCGCGTGATCAGACTATGCGCAAGGAGTTCGGCGCCACTCCCTGCCACGATCACGTCCTCAGCCGGCATCCCGACCGCGGCCAGCCGGTCGATGGTCTCAGCTTCAGACGACAGCACCAAGTCGGGATTGAATCGTCGGACGGCGAGGGCTTCGGATGTGCTGATGCCACCGTCGGCTACCAGTACCCGCAAACCTCGCAACCGTGCGCGAGCCGAGGGCCGCGCGGTCGGTTCTACGGACACGAGCATTCGCGCACGTGCGCGAGCTACGCGATGCGCAAACGATCCGAAGCGAAGGGCCCCGGGGACGCGCGCCCCGTGCTTGGGGCTCGACTGCACCGAGGGTGCCAGACCCTGCAGTGCGGCGAAGAGCCGCGCTGACAGGTCTGCGCGCTCCGAGGAGTGCTCGACCAAAAATGCTCGGCCGGGCCTGAGCGCGCGGCCGATCATCGCGTCCTTCGACCAGACGCTGCGACGTCGGATCTCTTTGCGGATAGCGTGAGCATCGGTAGCCCATGGCCGGGTGCGCCGAACATACACGTCGCCCTCATCCGACGGGACCGACGGCCCGCGCTCGCCCGCCATCCACCGACGATGCCTGTCCTGGGTCTGGACAAACGACTCTCCGGGTCGCGGCCAGACGATGTCGTGTCCTGAGATCGTGCGAACTCGGGCGTCGGCACGCAGACGGTGCGCGACGAGAACGAGCTGACCGAAAATATCAGGTGACCAGGTGACAAGGTTCCGCATCGGAGCGTCCGCGGTGAACACGGTGTCCGGGTCGATGGAATAGGCGATGACGTCCACTGTGCGTCGCCACCTCCGCGGCGTAGTGCCGTAAGCCACCGCCCACTCCCAGAGCGGGCGGCCGGTGAGGGCCAGAGCGAGCAGTCGCGATTCGAGTGGCAGTGCACTCGCGTCATAGCGCAGCAGTCGGTCCTCGCTCACGTGCTGCAAGCAAGATCTCAATGCTTCGAGGGTCTCTGCCTTCTGCTCGTCGTTGAGATTCTCGGCGTATCGCTGCGGATCCATCTGCACGGGCAGCAGCCACTGCATCTCGTAGAGCAGGATCGACTGCAACCAGCTCGGAACGGGCCCCCGTTCGGCGGTGGCCTGGAGCAACGGCGCGTACCCGTCGCGGAATCGCACGATGTAGGTGCTCGGGTCGGACCGGTAGCGGTCGACGGCGGAGGTGCGTGCTGCGCGCTTTCGATAGCCGTACGTCGCCTCGGCGACGAAGCCGGCGCGAGGCGCGCGGCCGAGGCTCAGCAGGTACTCCACGACGAAGAGTGCATCCTCGGACGCATGTAGGGCCGTGCGGAACCGTGACCCGGACGCGCGGACTGCCTCGACGGGGAACACCACCGACGCCGCGTTCATCACGAAGACGTCGTCCTCGAGATTCGCCACCCGCGTGCCGCCGGCGAATCGAAAACGCAACGGGTGCTTGTCACGCATGATGCGGTCCGGGTCATGGAGACGCAACAGATTAGTAGCGACCAGATCGACGTCGGCGTGTGACGTGAGAAAGCTATCGAGTGCGGCGAAATAGCCGGGACCGAGCACATCATCGGGGTCGAGGAAAAGGACCCAGTCTCCGGTCACCGCATCCAGACCGGTGTTCCGCGCCGCGCTCACTCCGAGATTCGCCGTGCGGATCAGCCGGGCAGACGAATGACGCGAATCGATCCATCGCTGCACGAGTTCAGCGCTGGCATCCGTCGATCCGTCATCGATGAAGACGATGTCTGCTGGTAGTCGCTCACCCTGGGCATCGAGGCTCGACAAGAACGCCGGAAGGTACTCGCCCACATCGAACACGGGGATGATGACGCTGAGCGCGTCCGTCATGTGGGCCGTCACGAAATCACTGCGCTTTCGGAGCTTCCTCGACGCGAACCGCGACGATCTGCCCGGTCAGCCCGCTGTCGAGCACTTTCAGGCTCACCTCTGCGACCTGCACAGGGTCCAGCAGTGTGCCGACCGGCTCCTCGCCGAAGGCGTGTGCGCGCATCGGAGTGCGAGTGCGCTGCGGATTCACGCAGTTGATCCGCACACCGTCCGTAGCCCACTCCTCGGCTAGAGCCTGGGTCAGGTTGACGACAGCGGCCTTGCTGGCCGAGTAGATGCCGTAGTTCGCGCGTCCGCGGGTATGCGAGCTGGACGTGAAGAGCAGTACCTGACCGCCGGTCTCCTTCAGATACTTGTGCGCCGCGCGGGAGACGATCACCGGCGCAAGGAAGTTCGTTTCGATGCTCGCCTCGATGTGCTTGACCTTGGTTGCGGTCAACGGTCCCATCCGGAGCACTCCGGCTGACATGACGACCGCGTCAATGCGTCCGGATGCCTCGTGTGCCTGCTTGAGTGCCTTCTTCACTGCACCCCGGGACCGCACATCAGTGTCGGTGGTCGACCGGCTGAACTGGTGCACGGTGGCGCCCGCTTGCTCGGCGAGCGCGACGATACTCGCGCCGATGCCGTAACTGCCGCCGAACACGACGATCACCTTGCCTGTGAAGTCAGGAAGATCAGCATCCGCGGTCAGGCTCGCTGATTGCAACTGGAAGAGCTTGTCAGCGATGTGCACGTCGATAGGTTCGGTGACCTTCATATTCTCCGGCGTGCCATCGACGACGAAGATCGGCGTGTCAGGGAGGTACGTGAAGACGACGCCGCAGTCGTCCGTCGCGTGGAACATCTTGTCCCTGCTCGCGAGCTCGTACGCCGCGCGGATCGTGCCGAGACGGAACGCCTGCGGCGTCTGACCGCGTCGCAGCGTTGCACGATTGGGGATGCCGGTGATGTGCGACGCCGAGTCGACATGAATGATCGTGTCGGCAGACGGGATCGCCGTGTCGACCGCTTCGTAGTGATCCAGAGCCTCGACGCACTCCTCGAGGATCCGCTCGTTGACGAAAGGGCGGACAGCGTCGTGGAACAGCACCTTCGTGTTCGGGTCGTCGCCGAGGGCGGCGAGCGCGGCTTGAGTCGAATCGTTGCGGGTCTCTCCGCCGGGGATGATGCGCGTCAGCTTGGGAAAGCGCTCGTCATCCCAGAGCGATGCCAGCTGGTCGATGGCTCCCGCATTCATCACGATGAGAATCTCGTCGATCACCTTGCTGTTGCTCATCACTTCGAGCGTGTGCTCGACGATCGCTTTCCCCGCGATCTTGATCAGCTGCTTCGGAATCCCCAGCCCGACACGCACGCCGATACCACCCGCAAGGATGACGGCGACCGTGCGGGGCGTTGCAGGTGTGTCAATCACTGATGTCATTCCTCGTCGGATCCATGTTCCCACCGAGCACCACGCGTGCGAGGTGGCCAGACGCGGACACTTCCCCGATCTCCGTGATGAACTCTTCCTGCAACGCCGCCATCATCCCGGCGTCCGCTTCTCCGCGCCGCACCATCTCGGTCAGCTCCTCGATGCTGGAGGCCATGGGCAGACCCAGGTCGTCGGGATAGCGGATGTAGAAGTCGCGGCCCTGGGAGTACTCGTCCAGATCCGGCGCGAGCAGGTAGGAGGGCACTTCGGCGACGGCCGCCTCGAACACCGCCGACGAGTAGTCGGTGATAAAGATGTCGGCCACGAGCAGCAGGTCCTGCGTCGAGATGCCGGGGGCGGTTCGCAGGCCCCAATCGGTCGGCACCGGAACGAGGGGGTGCAGCTTCGTGATCAGCGTGTACCCGGCATCCGCCATGGCCTGGGTCAGCTCGAGCGGATCGATGGCCGCCCTGCGGCCCTCGGTGCGGAAGGTGGGCGCGAACAGCGCCACCTTCCTGCCCACCAGGTCGGGGTACAGGTACTCGAACCGTGCGCGCACCTTCGCCTTGTGCGCGGGATCGCGCAGCCTGTCCACCCGCGGCAGCGGCGCAACGACCACCTTCGACACGTCGACACCGAACGCCTCGGCGAAGGGCTGGCGGCAGCGCTCGGCGCTGGCGACCACGATGTCGTAGCCGGCGTGCATGCGCATGGCCTTCGCCAGCCGCGGGTCGCGGCCACCGCGCTGCCCGACGATGCTCAGGCCGAACTTCTTCAGGGATCCCAGTGCGTGCCACAGCTGCACGACGACCAGCCCGTCCGAGCGGGGAGTGGCCGACGCGATGATCGAGTAGCCGTCGACGACGAGCACACGAGACGTCGACGCGTGGTACATCTCCACGAGCAGGTGCAGCGCATAGCCGAACTTGCGGATGACCCCCGGAGGCACCATCTGGGCGATCAGCTGCACCTTCACCGTGGGATCGGCCTGGAGGATCGCATCGCGCAGCAGCAGGAAGTCCGACGGCGCCTTGTTGCTCTGCCTGGTCAGCAGCGTCACCTTGCGACGCCGCGGCAGCACCCGCATCACCAGGCTCACCAGCGTCAGTGCGAGACGAGCGGCGTACGCGGCGAGCACGTCCAGGCGCAGCCGCTGCGCCAGCACCATCACGAGGTCGGCTCCATGACGCGCATGCTCAGCAGCTCGTGCGCGATGCGCTCGCTGGAACCGCCGTCGAGAGCGTCCGCGAACTCGTCGAGGAACGCCTCGAGGCGCGCCTCGTCGACCTCCGCGGTGCGGATCGCAGCCGAGAGCTCGGACGCCTGCCGCACCACGGGTCCGATGGCATAGGCGTCGAAGGGCCGGTAGAACGAGCGCGCCGACTCGTACTCGTCCAGGTCGGGCACGAAGAAGACCACGGGCCGACGCAGGAGCGCGTACTCGAAGATCGACGACGAGTAGTCGGTGACGAGAACGTCCGTCGCCATCAGCAGCTCGTTCATGTCGAGGACGCCCGCGGCATCCACCACACCGTCGGGCAGCGGGCCGCGCTCGACGAAGGGATGCTGGCGGATGCCGATCCGCCACCCATCGCCGAGTGCCGCGGCGATACCGGCCCAGTCGGCCTCGGGAGCCGCGGTCGCGCTGCGTTGACCGTTGCCCCGGAACGTCGGCGCGTACACGACGAAGCGCTGGTCGTCTCCGATGCCCAGCTCACGCCGCACGCGCGCTCGGATGGCCGCAACGGCATCCTCATCGAAGAACACGTCGGAGCGGGGCATCCCCCACGGGTGCACGCGCTCGGCCGGGATGCCGAACGCCTCGGCGTAGTCGCCGACGATCCCCCCAGAGCTCACCACGGCATCAGTGTAGTTGCGATGGATCTCCGACCCGGGTGTCGGCCCGCCCGGCAGCCCGGCGCGGCTGTGCCCCACCTGCTTGAACGCTCCGGCCGCATGCCAGATCTGCACCAGACGCGCACCCCGGCGGATGCGGAACCGGTAGATCAGCGGGTAGAAGTCGTCCAGCACGATGACGGAGCTGGTGGCGATCAGATGCGACAGCCGCAGCGCGTCACGAAGCGCGCGGCGCGACGCGAGGCTCGGCTTGAAGACGCCGATGATCTCCACCGACGGGTCCGCCTGCAGCATCGCATCCCGCAGGAACCGCATGTTGCCCACGAAGCCGTCGTGAGAGTCGGACAGGAACAGCACCCGATTCGGCTTCACCCGTTTCAGGGTCGCCCAGGCCACGTAGGGGACGAGGTAGGGCAGGAAACGGATGCTGCGCAGCACCCGGCTCCCGCGAAGCAGTTGCCGCAAGAATCGTTCACCTGAAGTTCATGATCGAAATGGTCGATTCAGTATAAGAGCCGCACCTGCGCGCAAACCGGGTCAGGTGGCCTGTGCGTGCGGGGTCACGCCCCGACATCCTTCGGGAAGCGCACGAACAGCAGCATCACGAGGCCGATGAGCAGGATCAGGCCGATGCCCAGCACGCCGTAGACGATGCCGCCGAACCACAGGAGGAACAGCGACCAGGCCAACGGTGACAGGAACGAGGCGACGCGACCCGTCGTCGCGTACAGCCCGAAGATCTCGCCCTGCTGGCTCGGCGGGGTCAGACGCGTCAGCAGACTGCGGCTCGCTGCCTGGGTGGGACCGACGAATGCGCACAGCAGCAGTCCGCAGATCCAGAACACGATCGTGCCCAGGTCCTTGAGCGCGAACACCACGAACGCCATGGCGACGAGGCCGGTCAGGGTGATCAGGATGAGGCGGCGCGGTCCGATGAGGTCGTCGAGGCGCCCGGCGAGCAGTGTCGAGACGCCGGCGATGAGGTTTGCGGCGAGTCCGAAGACGATGACCTCGAGGAACGAGAATCCGAAGCCCTGAGCGGCGAGCACGGCGCCGAAGGCGAACACGCCGGCCAGTCCGTCGCGGTAGACGGCGGCGGCGAGCATGAACCAGAACGTCGGACGGTTCGTGCGGAACAGGTTCGCGACGTTCCTCGCGAGCACGACGTACGAGCGGAAGAACCCCACCCGCGCGGAGCCGTCGTACGCCGGCGACTCCGGCACGTTCCGGAACATCGGAATGGAGAACAGCAGCGTCCACACCGCGCAGATCACCGCCACGAGCTTGAACGACATCGGGTCGTCCTGCCCCACCAGGAACAGCACCGGGATGCAGACGATCAGCGCCACGACGCCGCCGATGTATCCGAGGCCCCACCCGAGCCCGGAGATGCGCCCCACGTTCTTCGGGGTCGAGACCTCGGACAGCATGGCGTAATAGCTGACGTTGCCGATCTCGCTGACCACGGCGGCCACGGCCACGGCGAACGCCCCGAACCAGAAGTAGACCGGGTCGGCGTTGACAAAGAACAGCGCGAACTGGAACAGGGCGACGCCGATCGTCGCCGCGATGACCCACTTCTTCTTGTTGCCGCGGGCGTCGGCCTGCTGGCCGAGCACTGGTGCGAGGACCAGGATCACGATGCCGGCGGCGAAGTTCGCCCAGCCCCACCACGCCGACAGATCGGTGAGCCCCTGACAGTACGCCGACCCGATGAACTCGTCCTTGTTGCAGTTCATGTAGCTGCCGTCGGCCAGCATCCCCGATTCGCGCACGGCCGGGTCGAGGAACAACCGCGATGTCAGGTACAGCGCGATCCAGACGAAGGTGAGGATGACGGTGTTGAACGGCTGCATCGCCCAGTCCCACATCGCCCACGAGACCACCTGCTTGCGTGTGACCGCGGTGGGCGGCGTGTGGTCGCGCCCGAAGGCGGTCATCGCGGCGGTGGTGATCGGCGTCTTCGCCGCGGAGCCCGGCTGGTCTTCGCTCATGCTCGCAGTCTGGCCGGGACCGGTGAACGGGCGGTGACGGCGCGCCGGTCCACCTGCCCTCACCCGGACGCGAGCCTCTCGTCCGCGCGTGGCCGACAGCGGTTTCCTGTCTTCGACCCGGCCTCGCGCGGGTCGTTACGCGTTCGTGACCTGACGGATGCCGTCTCGCGCTCGTACATACGTTCGAATGTCGGTGGCCCCTCGGATACTGGAACCATGAACGCAATGGCTGCCGCGACGGATGAGCAGGTGTCGATGCTCGACTCCCTCGTGTCGTCGTTGCAGAGTGTGGAACAGACCCTTGCCGGTGTGCTCGCCGCGCGAGACGGGCTGCTCGCGCTCGCCGGAAAGCTCGCCCTGTCCATGGCCGAGGACGGCGACGGCATCGACGCGTCCGATCTGACCATCAGAACCGTGGCCGCCGAGGTGGGGGCGGTGCTGAGACTCAGCGACCGCACCGTGCAGCGGCGGATGGGTGACGCGTCGATCACGGTCGAGGGCTTCCCGCTGGTCTGGGCGGCGCAGGGCACCGGACGCATCAGCGCCGGCCACGCCCGCGTGATCGTGGACGCGGGCCTCCACCTCGACGACGCCGAGGCTCGCAACGCCTACTCGGCCCGAGTGCTGGAATTCGCCGAAGAGGAGTCACCGAATCGACTGCGTCCGATCGCCGCGCGGATCGCGGAGCAGTACCAGCCGAGGTCGTTGGAAGAGCGCCACGCGGATGCCCGAGAGAAGCGCACCCTCTGGGTGAAGGACGCCGCGGACGGGATGGCCGAGCTCGGCATCCTCGGTCCGGCGGTGCTGGTGCACGCGGCGTTCGACAGGCTCACCAGCATGGCGAAGGCGGATTCCGGCTCCTCGGTGGAAGGGGAGGTCTCCGCCGGCGGTGCGGGTGCGGCCTTCGGACTCGCCCTCACGTCGGAAGCCGCAGATCTGCGCACGCTGTCGCACAAGCGCAGTGATCTCGCGTTCGATCTGCTGCTGACCGGTGCCCCCGCGGGCCACGACACCCCGGACGGCATGCTCGCCGCGATCACCCCGCACGTCGGCGTGACAGTGCCCGTCACCACCCTCATGAACGCCGACGGCGTCGACACTCCGCCGGCAGAGCTGAACGGGCGCATCCCGATCGACATCGACTCCGCAAGAGTGCTCGCCGGTGCCGCATCCGGATGGGATCGCATCCTCACCCACCCGATCAGCGGCGACCTGCTGGCGGTCGACCGTTACCGGCCGAGTGCGCATCTGCGTCGTCAGCTGCAGGCGCGCGACCAGCGCTGCCGGTTCGTCGGATGCGGCATGCCCGCCGGCGACAGTGACCTCGACCACACCCTCGACGCAGCCCTCGGCGGACCCACCGAAGAGGACAATCTCGCCGACCTGTGTCGCCGGCATCACGTTCTCAAACACCATTCGCCCTGGCACGTCACCCAGCTCGGCGGTGGACTGCTGGAATGGCTCAGTCCCACCGGTCGCGTCTACATCGACAAGCCTCCGCCGCAGAACGCCGTCACCTTCTCGGAATCGCCGCCGATTCCGGGCTTCTCGGAGTCCCCGCCGATTCCGGGCTTCTCGCAGTCGCCGCCGGTTCCAGGCGACAGGATCGACCCGGCTCCAGGCGAGAGCCCAGACGTGGATTCGACCCAGAGCGCAGGCGTGGATTCAACCGAGGGCGCCGACAGGGGCTCGACCGAGAGCGCCGACGCGTGGGCATCCGCGCCCGAAGAGCTCCTCGCCCCCTTCTGACCGGACCGCCGTCGGCACCCTCATGCCCGCCGCACGATCGCACCTCCCGACCGGATATCAGCGGATGCAAGGACCGGATATCAGCGGACGCAGGGACCGGATATCAGCGGATGCAAGGGTTCGTTCCCCTAGCTTGGTGGCAGGCCACCCGAGGAGACCCATGTTCCGCAGTCCTGCACGTCTGTTCCGTGTGCTCGCGATCGCCGAGGCGATCACCTGGACCCTTCTGATCAGCGCGCTGATCGCGCGGGCGGTCGGGCAGTCCGCCCTGCTCGTGACGATCGCCGGGGGCATCCACGGCTTCGTGTTCCTCTCCTACGGCGCCACAGCGGTGCTGCTCGCGTTCAACCAGCGCTGGCACGTCGGCGTCGCCATCACGACCATCGCCAGCGCCATCGTGCCGTTCGCCACCATCCCGATGGAGATCTGGCTGTACCGCACCGGCCGGCTCGAAGGCGAATGGCGTCTCACCGAGACCGATGATCCGCGCGACCGCACCTGGTACGACCGCACCATGCGCTGGTTCCTGCAGCGACCCTGGGTGCTGTTCGTGCTGATCGCGGTGCTCATCGTCGCGCTCTACGTCATCCTGCTGCTGATCGGACCTCCCGGCGGGCGCTGAATCTCGGCTCCTCACGGGCCCTATTGCACGCTGAGCGGCTGAACGCAAGGGGTGCGGGCGACACTAGCCAGCATCGGTGTCGTGTGACAGGTTGGGCACATGCTCGGACGCGCCCCGATCGTCGATGTGCGCCCGCTGGTTCTCGGGGGTCCTCGCCCTGCGAAAGCGACGGCGGACGGGCCGCTGTCCGCGCGCTTCGGCGATGTCGCCCCCCTCGTGAGCGTGAGGAGTCAGAATGACCGCTGAGCCCGCCCCCTACACCGCCTCGATCCCCGTCCTCACGCAGGAGCCCTTCCCGGACACGCCGGGCAGCGCCACCCCGGACTGGTTCAAGACGGCGGTGTTCTACGAGGTGCTCGTGCGCTCGTTCAACGACAGCGACGGCGACGGTGTCGGCGACTTCCGCGGGCTCATCGACAAGCTCGACTACCTGCAGTGGCTGGGCGTCGACTGCCTATGGGTGCCGCCGTTCTTCCCCTCGCCGCTGCGCGACGGCGGATACGACGTCTCCGACTACACCGGCGTGCAATCGGACCTGGGCACCACCGCCGACTTCCAGGAGTTCCTCGATGCCGCCCACGCGCGCGACATCAGGGTGATCATCGACTTCGTCATGAATCACACCAGCGACGAGCATCCGTGGTTCCAAGCCAGCCGCAACGACCCCGACGGACCGTACGGCGACTTCTACGTCTGGAGCGACACCGACGAGCTGTACGAGGACGCCCGGGTGATCTTCGTCGACACCGAACCCAGCAACTGGACGTGGGACCCGGTGCGCAAGCAGTACTTCTGGCATCGCTTCTTCTCGCACCAGCCGGACCTGAACTTCGACAACCCCCGCGTCCATGAGGCGATGCTCGACGCCATGCGGTTCTGGCTCGACATGGGCCTCGACGGCTTCCGCCTCGACGCGGTCCCCTACCTGTACGAGCGGCCCGGCACCAATGGCGAGAACCTGCCGGAGACCCACGAGTTCCTGCGCAAGGTGCGCCGCTTCGTCGACGAGAACTATCCCGGGCGGGTGCTGCTGGCCGAGGCCAACCAGTGGCCGGCCGACGTCGTCGACTACTTCGGCGACCCCGAGGTCGGCGGCGACGAATGCCACATGTGCTTCCACTTCCCGGTGATGCCGCGCATCTTCATGGCGGTCAGACGCGAGTCGCGCTATCCCATCAGCGAGATCCTCGCCGACACGCCGCCCATCCCCTCCGGATGCCAGTGGGGCATCTTCCTGCGCAACCACGACGAGCTCACGCTCGAGATGGTCACCGCCGAGGACCGCGACTACATGTGGGACGAGTACGCCCAGGACCCGCGGATGAAAGCGAACATCGGCATCCGTCGCCGACTCGCACCGCTGCTCGAGAACGACATCGACCGCATCGAGCTGTTCACCGCGCTGCTGCTGTCGCTCCCCGGCTCACCGGTGCTCTACTACGGCGACGAGATCGGCATGGGCGACAACATCTGGCTCGGCGACCGCGATGGCGTGCGCACGCCCATGCAGTGGACCTCCGACCGCAACGCGGGCTTCTCCAGCGCCAACCCCGGCAAGCTCAGCAAGCCCGTGGTGCAGGACCCCGTCTACGGCTACCTCGCGGTGAACGTCGAGGCGCAGCAGGAGGACCGCTCATCGCTCCTGCACTGGACGCGGCAGATGATCCAGGCCCGCAAGCGGCATCCGGCCTTCGGCCTCGGCAGCTTCAACGATCTCGGCGGCTCGAACCCGTCGGTGCTGTCGTACTCGCGCGAGCACACCAACGCCGACGGAACCGCCGACGTCATCATCTGCGTGAACAACCTGTCGCAGTTCCCCCAGCCGGTGGAACTGGACCTGCGGCGCTTCGAAGGGATGGTTCCCGTCGAGCTGGTCGGCGGGGTGCCGTTCCCGCGCATCGGTGAGCTGCCCTACCTGCTGACCCTCGGCGGTCACGGGTTCTTCTGGTTCCAGTTGCACGCGCCGGCGGAGGACGTGGAGGAGGTGGGGTTGCTGTGAACACGATCGATCACGCCCTTCTGGAGGGCTACATGGTGCGCACGCGCTGGTTCGGCGGCAAGGGACGCCCCTTCCACGTCGCGCAGGCGCGCGTGCTCGCCGAGCTGCACGGAGGAGAAGACGGCCCCGACGTCAGCGTCTGGCTCGTGAGCGTCGACTACGACGACGAGGAGAGCGGCACCGACCTGTACCAGGTGCCACTGGCCGGTTACGAGGAGATCGACGACCGCCACGGGTACGCGTATATCGGCCCCGTGGAGGTGGACGGACGCGAGCACCACCTGTACGACGCGGTGCACGACCGCGACGCGATGGCACTGTGGCTGCAGGCGTTCATCGCCGCCGAAGCCCACGGGACGGCCGAGGCCGGAGGCCTGCGCTTCCACCGCGTCTCGGGAGGACCGGCGCTGGACCCCGACTGGCGCTCCTCGCCCCTCACCGGCGAGCAGTCGAACTCGTCGCTGCGCTTCGATGACAGTGCCATCATGAAGCTGTTCCGCAAGGTGAGCCCTGGCATCAACCCCGACATCGAGATCCACGAGGAGCTGACCAGGGCAGGGTCCGAGCACATCGCTGAGCTCTACGGCTGGGTCGAGGCCGAACTCGACGGCGAGGTGATCCACCTGGCGATGCTGCAGGAGTTCCTGCGCACCGGTGCCGACGGGTTCGAGCTCGCCACCGGAAGCGTGCGCGCCGCGCTCGTCGATCCCGAGCTCAGCGTGCCCGAATCCGGCGGGGACTTCTCCGGCGAGGCCACGCGGCTCGGCGAGGCGCTCGCCGAGGTGCACGCCGCCCTCCGTGACCGCTTCCCCACCCAGAGGTGCGGTCCCGACACCACGGCCGAACTGGCGCGTGCCATGACCGAACGACTGGACAGGGCGCTGCGCGTCGTGCCCGAGATCGCACCCTGCGCCGAGCGGCTGCGCGCCATGTACCGCGACGTCGGGGCACTGGACGGTCTGGACGTGCAGCGCGTGCACGGCGATCTGCACCTCGGCCAGACCCTGCGCACCGCGCACGGCTGGCGCATCGTCGATTTCGAGGGCGAACCCGGCCGGCCATTCCGCGAGCGCGCGCTGCCGGACTCGCCGTGGCGCGACGTGGCGGGGATGCTGCGCTCCTTCGACTACGCGCCCGGCGTCGTGGAGATGTCCCTGGCGGGCTACGCCGGCGAGGACGAGGAGATGGCGCTGCGCGCCGCACGGGCACAGGAGTGGGCGCAGATCGCTCGCAGCCACTTCCTCGATGCCTATGTGGCCACCCTGAACGCCCCGGCCGCCGACGGAGCGGAATCGCCCGCTGACGCCGCCTCCCTGGACGGGCGGCTGCGCATACTGCTCGACTCCTATGAAGCCGACAAGGCCGTGTACGAGGCGGTCTACGAGAAGCGCAACCGGCCGCTGTGGATCTCGATCCCGCTGGCCGCGCTCGCCCGGATCGGCGGCGTGTGAGCGCGCCGCGGATCCTGCCCGTCGACGGCGCCGTGCTGGAGGCTCTGGCCTCCGGGCGCCATCCCGACCCGCACGCGGTGCTCGGCGCGCATGCTCACGACGGGGGCATCACCGTGCGCGTGCTGCGACCGCTCGCGGCATTCGTCACCGTGCACCTGCGCAGTGAGCCGTCGCGGCGATCTCCCGACGGCTGGCACCCGGTTCCGCTGAGGCATGAGCGCGACGGGATCTGGGTCGGCGCGCTGCCGAAGGGGGTGGTTACCGGCGACGCACCCGTATACCGCGTCGAGACCGGCTACGGGGAAGGCGAGGAGCGCAGCAATGATGTCGGCGAGGACCCGTACCGGTTCCTGCCGACGGTGGGTGAGCTGGACCTGCACCTGATCGGCGAGGGTCGACATGAGCAGCTGTGGAGAGTGCTCGGCGCGCACGTGCACCGGTACGAGGGCTGGGGCGACGCCCCCGACGTCACCGGGGTCGCGTTCGCCGTCTGGGCGCCACGCGCACAGGCCGTACGGGTGAAGGCGGACTTCAACGACTGGGACGGCCGCCGGCATCCGATGCGCAGACTCGGCTCCTCGGGCGTCTGGGAGCTGTTCATACCGGATGCCGCTGAAGGCAGCCGCTACAAGTACGAGATTCTGGGCGTCGACGGCGAGTGGCGCGAGAAGGCCGATCCGATGGCCGCGTACGCCGAGCAGCCGCCCCTGACCGCGTCGATCGTCCACGAGTCCTCGTACCAGTGGGGCGACGACCGGTGGATGCGGCAGCGGACCGCGCATGCCGCCCGCGGCCAGGTCGACCGCCCGATGTCGATCTACGAGATGCATCTCGCCTCCTGGCGGCGGGATCGCAGCTGGGAGCAGCTCGCCGACGAACTGGTGGATTACCTGCGCGACCTGGGCTTCACGCACGTCGAGTTCATGCCGGTGATGCAGCATCCGTTCGGCGGGTCCTGGGGATATCACGTCACCTCGTACTACGCGCCCGACAGCCGCTTCGGCGACCCGGACGGACTGCGGCTGCTCATCGACCGGCTGCATCGGGCCGACATCGGAGTGATCCTCGACTGGGTACCCGGCCACTTCGCCACCGACGAGTGGGCGCTGGCGCGCTTCGACGGCGCCCCCCTCTACGAAGACCCCAATCCCCAGCGCGGCTGGCACAAGGAATGGGGATCGCACATCTTCGACTTCGGTCACCGCGAGGTGCGCAACTTCCTCTACGCCAACGCCGTGTACTGGCTGGAGGAGTTCCACGCGGACGGCCTCCGCGTCGACGGCGTCGCCTCCATGCTTTACCTGGACTACGGACGCCAGCCGGGGGAGTGGACGCCGAACCGCAACGGCGGGCATGAGAATCTCGAGGCCGTGCAGTTCCTGCAGGAGATGAACGCCACCGTGTACCGCCGGGTGCCCGGCGTCGTCACGATCGCCGAGGAGTCCACCTCCTGGCCCGGTGTCACCCGTCCCACCTCGACCGGCGGGCTCGGTTTCGGATTCAAATGGAACATGGGCTGGATGCACGACACGCTCGACTACATCGGGCGCGACCCCGTGCACCGGGTGCACCACCACCACGACATGACCTTCGCACTGTCCTACGCGTGGAGCGAGAACTACGTGCTGCCGCTCTCGCACGACGAAGTCGTGCACGGCAAGGGCTCTCTGCTGCGCAAGGTTCCGGGCGACCGCTGGCGTCAGCGGGCGACTCTGCGCGCATACCTCGCGTTCATGTGGGCTCACCCCGGCAAGCAGCTGCTCTTCATGGGCGGCGAATTCGCTCAGGAGGCGGAGTGGGCCGAGTCCCGCGAACTGGAGTGGTGGCTGCTCGACCAGCCCGATCATCAGGGCGTGCAGCAGACGGTGCGCGACCTGAACGCGCGGTACCGGGAGACGCCGGCGCTGTGGAAGCTCGATGCCGAGCCCGCCGGATTCGACTGGCTCGTCGCCGACGACGCCGGCGGGAACGTGCTCGCCTTCACGCGTCGAGATGCCCCCTCCGATGCAGAAGCCGGCTCACTGCTCGTCTGCGTCAGCAACTTCTCGGCGACCCCGCACCACGGCTATGGCCTGCCGTTCCCTCATCCGGGGCGGTGGGACGAGATCCTCAACACCGACGCCGCGCACTACGGCGGTTCCGGAGTCGGCAACCTCGGCCGCATCGACGTGCCGGAGGACGGCCGCGCGGAAGTGACGCTGCCGCCGCTCGGCACGGTGTGGTTCCGGCACCACCCCTAGAAGTTGAGTCGCTTCGTATCAAGTTTCTTGACAGCATCCGCTCCGGCGCATACACTTGAGTCATCGCGACTCAGGTTTCTGGATCGCATCGGACTTCCTCACAGTCTTCGACAACTCAGCGCTCTGCACCAACACGGCGCTCTTAGAACAAGGAGAATCACATGGCACGTGCTGTCGGTATCGACCTCGGAACCACCAACTCCGTGGTCAGCGTCCTCGAGGGTGGCGAGCCCAAGGTCATCGCCAACGCCGAGGGCTTCCGCACCACCCCTTCGGTGGTGGCCTTCACCAAGGACGGCGAGGTGCTGGTCGGTGAGACCGCCAAGCGCCAGGCCGTCACCAACGTCGACCGCACCATCTCGTCGGTCAAGCGCCACATGGGCACCGACTGGTCCTTCGACGTCGACGGCAAGAAGTGGACGCCGCAGGAGATCTCCGCGCGCATCCTCATGAAGCTCAAGCGCGACGCCGAGTCGTACCTCGGTGACACGGTCACGGATGCCGTCATCACCGTCCCCGCGTACTTCAACGACGCCGAGCGCCAGGCCACCAAGGAGGCCGGTGAGGTCGCGGGCCTGAACGTGCTGCGCATCATCAACGAGCCGACCGCGGCCGCGCTCGCCTACGGCCTGGACAAGGGCAAGGAGGACGAGCTCATCCTCGTCTTCGACCTCGGTGGCGGAACCTTCGACGTCTCCCTCCTCGAGGTGGGCAAGGACGACGACTTCTCCACCATCCAGGTGCGCGCCACCTCCGGCGACAACCGCCTCGGCGGCGACGACTGGGACCAGCGCGTCGTGGACTACCTCATCAAGCAGTTCAAGGACACCTCCGGCGTCGACGTCTCGGGCGACAAGATCGCCCTGCAGCGTCTGAAGGAGGCAGCGGAGCAGGCCAAGAAGGAGCTGTCCTCCTCGACGAGCACCAGCATCAACCTGCCCTACCTCTCCCTGACGGACTCCGGTCCTGTCTCGCTGTCCGAGACGCTCACCCGCGCGAAGTTCGAGGACCTCACCAAGGACCTGCTCGACCGCACCAAGAAGCCGTTCGCCGACGTCATCCGTGAGGCGAGCGTCAAGGTCGGCGACATCGATCACATCGTGCTGGTCGGCGGATCGACCCGCATGCCGGCGGTCGCCGATCTCGTCAAGGCCGAGACGGGGAAGGAAGCCAACAAGGGCGTCAACCCGGACGAGGTCGTCGCCGTTGGCGCCGCGCTGCAGGCCGGTGTCCTTAAGGGTGAGCGCAAGGACGTGCTGCTCATCGACGTCACCCCGCTGAGCCTCGGCATCGAGACCAAGGGCGGCCGGATGACCAAGCTCATCGAGCGCAACACGGCCATCCCGACCAAGCGCAGTGAGACCTTCACCACCGCCGACGACAACCAGCCGTCGGTCGCGATCCAGGTGTTCCAGGGCGAGCGCGAGTTCACGCGCGACAACAAGCCGCTGGGCACCTTCGAGCTCACCGGAATCGCTCCGGCGCCGCGCGGCATCCCGCAGATCGAGGTCACCTTCGACATCGACGCCAACGGCATCGTGCACGTGTCGGCCAAGGACAAGGGCACCGGCAAGGAGCAGTCGATGACCATCACCGGCGGCTCGTCGCTGTCGAAGGAGGACATCGAGCGCATGGTGCGCGAGGCGGAGGAGAACGCCGCCGACGACAAGAAGCGCGCCGAAGCTCTGGAGCAGCGCAACCAGGCCGAGTCGCTCGCCTACTCGATCGACAAGCTCATCAAGGAGAACGAGGACAAGCTGCCGGAGGACGTCAAGTCCGCGGTGCAGGCCGACGTCGACGCTCTGAAGACGGCACTCGCCGGCGAGGACGACGACGCGGTGAAGACCGCGTTCGACAAGCTGAGCGAATCGCAGGGCAAGCTGGGAGAGGCCATCTACGCCCAGTCCCAGGCGGACACCGCGGCCGGCCCCGCCGATGAGGGCGCCTCGACCGACACCGCGTCCGACGAGGATGTGGTCGACGCCGAGGTCATCGACGACGAGGATGAGAGCAAGTAACCATGACGGACAAGAACTTCGACGAAGTTCCCGAGAACGAGGGGTCGGATGCTGCAGCATCCGGCCCCGCGCCGGATTCGGGAATCATTCCTGAGCAGGACTCCACCGAGGCGGCGGCTGCGGAGGGCTCCGACGAGACCCCGGCCGAGGCCGACGACGAACTGACGATCGACGACATCCTGAACGCCGTGCAGACCGAGGAGGCCTCCTCGGAGGACGGCTCGGATGCCGGGATCCAGGATGCCGAGCACGCCCTGCTCACCGATCTCAAGCGGCTGACCGCCGAGTACGCCAACTACCGTCGGCGCACCGAGGAGCAGCGGCACGTCGAGGTCGCGCGTGCCAAGGGCGAGGCGGCCAAGGGCCTGCTGCCCGTACTCGACGACCTGGACCGGGCCCAGCAGCACGGCGACCTCGTCGAGGGCTCGGCCTTCTTCGTCATCGCCGAGAAGGTGCGTGCCGTGGTCGAGCGCCTCGGCGTCGTCGCGTACGGCGCGGAGGGCGACGAGTTCGATCCCCAGCACCACGAGGCGATCTTCCAGCAGCCCGTCCCGGGCGCGACCTCCTCGACCATCCTCGAGGTGATCGAGGTCGGCTACCGGCTGGGTGATGTCGAACTGCGTCCGGCGAAGGTCGTCGTCGCCGTCCCCGCTGACCCTTCGGCAGGCTCAGGGCCCTCAACAGGCTCAGGGACCGACTAGGCAGGTGATCGGTGGCTAGTCAGGACTGGTTCGACAAGGACTTCTACAAGACGCTCGGCGTCTCGAAGGACATCTCCGACGCGGAGCTGAAGAAGGCGTACCGCAAGCTCGCCCGCAAGTATCACCCCGACTCCAATCAGGGCGATGCCAAGGCCGAGGCGAAGTTCAAGGAGATCAGCGAGGCGTACAGCGTGCTCAGCGACGCCGAGCAGCGCCGCGAGTACGACGAGATCCGCGCGATGGGCTCGGGAGCGCGCTTCACCGCGCCCGGCGGCAGCGCGGGCGGCTTCGAGGACGTGTTCAACCGGTTCGGGCAGGGCGGTCGCCAGGCTGACTTCGACGACATCTTCTCGATGTTCAACCAGGGCGGCGGCTCGTTCGGCTCCGGTCGGTTCGGGCAGACCTCAGGCGGCTACCGTGGCTTCGGCGGCCCTCAGAAGGGCGCCGATGTCACGGCCCGCACGACGATCGATTTCGTCACTGCCGCCCAGGGAGAGACGATCACCCTGCAGGCCGAGGACGGCAAGCCGTTCAAGGTCAAGCTGCCGGCCGGCGTCGCGGACGGTCAGAAGATTCGCCTGCGCGGACGCGGCCGCCCCTCCCCGGACGGCGGGGAGCCTGGCGACATCGTCGTGCAGGTGAAGGTGCGTCCGCATCCGGTGTTCAGCCGGGAAGGGCTGAACCTGCGTCTGACCGTGCCCGTCACCTTCACGGAGGCGACGCTCGGCGCGACGATCGAGGTGCCGACGCTGGGCGGCGACACTGTCAAGCTGCGGGTCGCACCGGGCACCCCGTCCGGCCGGGTGCTGCGGGTGAAGGGTCGCGGGATCAGCTCGTCCAAGGGCACAGGCGACCTGCTCGCCGAGCTGCAGGTGGTCGTGCCATCGCACCTGGATGACGCGGCACGCGAAGCGCTGCTCGCCTTCCAGGCGGTGGAGCCGAAGGAGAACCCGCGCGGCGAGATGATGGCGAAGGCCCGAGGATAGTCCGATGGACGCCGAATCCCCCGTCTTCTCGATCGCCGTCGCGGCAGAGCTGGCCGGCATGCACCCGCAGACGCTGCGGCAGTACGACCGCATCGGACTGGTCGTGCCCGGCCGCACGCGCGGCGGTTCGCGGCGCTACTCGATGCACGACATCGAGCAGCTCCGCGAGGTCGCACAGCTCTCCAGTGAGGGCGTCAGCCTGCCGGCCATCGCCCGGCTGCTGGACATGGAGGACGAGGTGCGGATGCTGCGCCATCGGGTCACCGAACTCGAGCGCGAACTGCGCCACGAGCGTGAGAACCGGCCGGGGGTGCGCGTGTTCGCGGCCGGCCCCACCGGCCAGGTCTTCACGGTCGGATCCGGCCGCCGCATCCGCCGCTCCACCGAAGTGGTGCTGTGGCACCCGCGCTCCGCGGGACCGGCCCCACCGGCCGAGGACGACGACTGAGCGACTCTTCGCAGGCGACGCTGCACCGGGTCAGCTCGCGACGGCCTCGACAGCCTCGACGGTCTGCGGCAGCGTTTCGGACTTCTCCCACGGACCGGGGACCGGGAACATGCGCTCCAGGGCGTCGTGCAGGGCCCGGGCACGCAGGTGCTCGGGCACGTCGGTCTCCGAGCCGTCATTGAAGCACAGCATGTCGACGTCGCCGCGGGCGGCCAGCCGGTCGATCCGCTGCAGAGCGCCCGCGGTGGTGGTGTGCACGTATCGCACCCGGGGTTCGGTGGTCGGCGCTGCGCGCCCGGTGAGCATGGCGTAGTAGTGGTACAGGCTGTTGGTGACCGAGATGTCCGTCATCGACCGGAACGTCGCCGCCGCGGTGCGGGCGAACTCCTCCGGGAACGTCTCCTCCAGCTCGAACAAGATGCTGCGACGCAGGGGTGTGGCGCAGTGTGCGAGGTCGCGCAGGATCGTGCGCCCGAAGTGCTCGCGCAGCAGAGCCCGGTTCACCCGCAGCCCGTTGTCGTGCCCGCTGCGGTGCGCCTCGGGTGCGCCGACGCCGATGCGCACCTCGCTCTCGACGAAGCGAGTGTGCCCGGCGGGGCTGAAGAACATCTCCGGATCGACGCTCCGACCGAAGAACATGTCATCGTTGGAGTACAGGAAATGCTCGGACAGGCCCGGGATGCGGTGCAGCTGCGACTCCACCGCGTGCGAGTTGTACGTGGGAAGCACGCTCGGGTCGGCGAAGAACTCCTCGCCGCGCACGACCGTCACCCTGGGATGCTGGCCCAGCCAGCTCGGCACGGGAGAGTCCGTCGCGATGAAGATGTGCCTGATCCAGGGGGCGTACATGTGCACGCTGCGCAACGCATAGCGCAGCTCATCCACGTGGCGGTAGCGGGCCGCGCTGTCGTCGCCCTCGCCGACGACATGGGTCCTGAGTCGAGCGGCCTGCTCCCTCTGGAACTGGGCCGATGAGCCGTCGACCCAGGAGAAGACGATGTCCACCGGCTCGAGGAACTCTTCCGGGTGCGGGTCGAACATGCCCTCGATCGTGCGCCAGCGACGGCCGTACTTCTCGACCTCGTCGAACGTCACATCCGCTGCCGGTGTCACGCGCCGCATGAGGAGGTTGTCATCGGGCGCCTCGACGAATTCCGTGCCGAAGCGCCAGAACTCCACGCGGGGCGCGTGTCGGCCGTCGTGGGGGAGCGCGCGCGTCGGTGTGATGCGGGGCCGGAAGATGCGCACCGCCCTGGGCGCGCCGCCGGCGAGCGCGGCGTCCTCGAGCGGGACGACAGCGGTGCCCTTCGTCTTGACGTAGAACGGGTCTGCCGGGAGGTGCTCGCGCAGGGTCCGGAAGATCTCCTCCCGCTGGTCGATGTCCACCACGAGGGCCGGTGTGGACCGGTCACGGCGGATGAGAAGCAGCGGGATGCCGCCGGCTTCCAGTGCCTCCGCGATGGCGAGCAGATCGTCCAGGCGTGCGTCGGCGGGCGTGACGTCGTGGTGCTCCATGTGCAGCAGCCCGCGTTCGAGCACGAGGTCGTGCCTCCACGAGATGGCGCGGCGCGGGGTTCCCGGCAAGGCGGAAAGTGCCGTCATGTATTCGGTTCTCCTTCACGTACGACTGAGTCGCCGGCGTCGGGTTCTTCAGCGGGTCGCTGAAGAGCCTGTGGCGGTCGTCGACTGCCGGCCGACTCAGAGAGCGGTGTCGAGGGCGCCGGCCCGCTTCGGCCGGATGCGATGGGTCGATCCGGCGGAGATGCGGAATGCGGCTGCGCGCTGTAGCAGAAGCGCGTCGATACAGGATACCGCGCACAGATGTGGGAACGCCGTGCGTCAGACCTCTCACAGATGCTGCCCCTGACCGGTCTTAACCGATGAGGGTGGGTGCCGGCCTGCGGCCGGGCCCACCGCAGGCCGACCGATCAGGAGGCGACATGAAGGCTCTCACGACATCCGCAGGGGTTCAGGACCACGGCGGGCGGGCGACGCCGCTGTGGGAGGCCGTCTGGGAATGGGTGGCCCGACCGAGCCACTACGCAGGAGTCCGCCGGCTGCGAACGCTTGCCCAGGCGCAGGATCAGGCCGCGCTCGTGGCCGCGCTGCATCCAGACGTGACCGTGGCTGTGACCACGACGCAGGACGGGCAGGAGAGCACCGTCGTGGCGCGCGGGCCGCGCGACGCCGCCCCCGTGCTCCTGTACGGGTTCCGGGGCGGCCACGGAGTCCAGGTCGCAGAGCGCACCGTGAACGGCCAGGCGGGCCTGGCGATGACCAGAGGCGACGAGCTCACGGCGCTGATCACCGTGGATTTCACGGGACGCCTGGTCAGTCTCGTCTGGGTGCGGATGCGTCCGGACCACGCGCACCGCGGGCGCTCCTATTGGTGTGCAGCGTCCTGATAGGCCGCGGGTGGGGCCGCAGCCGGGTGCCGGGCCGCGGTCAGATGCCCAGCACGGCCTTGGCGATCAGGAAGTAGATGATCAGCCCGGTGGCATCGACGAAGGTCGTGATGAACGGGTTGGAGAACACCGCCGGGTCGACCCGGATGGCGCGGGCGGCGAGCGGCATGATCCCGCCGATGGAGGCGGCCACCGTGCATACGGCCAGGAGTGTGAGCCCGATGACCAGACCGATGTGCCACTCGTAGATCAGGCCGGTCAGCACGAAGCCCAGCGTGCCGAGCAGGAGCCCGAGGAAGAACCCCACCCGGATCTCCCGCGAGAGCACGCGGAACAGGTCGCGCGGAGTCACCTCGCCGAGCGCGAGGGACCGGGTGACCGTGGTCGCCGCCTGGTTGCCGGTGTTGCCGCCGGTGCCGATCAGCAGCGGCACGAACAGCGCGAGCACGGTCAGCTGGGCGAGCGTCGTCTCGAACGCGTCGAGCACCTGCACCGTCAGCGTCGCGCCGACCGCCAGCACCAGCAGCCACACCACGCGAGAGCGCACCAGGCGCCGGATGGGCGTGGACAGGTAGGAGCGGCGCAGCGGCTCCACGCCACCCTGCCGGGCGGCATCCTCGCTCTCCTCCTGCTTGAGGATGCGCGCGGCGTCGTCGATGGTGAGGATGCCGACCAGGCGATGCTCGCTGTCGACGATCGGGAGGGCGAGCAGGGCGTAGTCGGTGGCGCGGCGGGCAGCGTTCTCGGCCTTCTCCGTCACCTCGGCGACGTGCGCGTCGCTCATCAGCTCGCTGATCAGAGCATCCTCGTCGGCGCCCATCAGGTCACGCAGGCTGACGACGCCGACGACGGTGCGGCCGCGGTCGGTCACCGGAAGCGTGTAGATGGTCTCGGCGCTGTCCAGAGCGCCCCGAACACGCGCCAGGGTCTGTGCGACGGTGAGGTGCGGATGGGCCGTGACGAACTCCGGGCTCATCCGCCGGCCGATCGAGTCCTGCGGGTAGCCGAGCATCCCCGAGGTGAGGTCGCGCTCCTGGCGGGTCAGCCCGCGCAGCAGCTGCGGGGCCACGGACGCCGGCAGCTCGTCGAGCAGCCAGACCCGGTCATCCGGGTCCATCTCGGCGAACAGCATCGTGACCTCGGCGTTGCGCAGCGCCCGCACCAGGTCGCCGCGCGCACCGGGGGAGAGCGCCTCGAAGACCTCGAGGGCGCGCGGCTTGGCGAGCAGGCGGTAGACGATGGCGGCGTCCTCGATGCCGAGCCGGTCGACGAGCTCGACGACCTCCGGAACCGAGAGCGGGGTCAATGCCGCCGAGGCGCCGGCCAGGTCCCCCTGCGAGATGAGCCGGTGGATGTCATCGGCTGCCTCGGAGATGGTCTGAAGCTGGGTGGGAGTCATGGGCGTGTGCCTTCAGAAGGGCACCGCGCGTGGCGAGAGCGCCAGGCGTCGAGGGGCGTGCGTCGCAGCGGACGCCCCTCGGGCTCAGTCGAGCGGTGCGGAAGCGGGGAGGAGAACGTGTCTGCGACTATGACTGTCACCGGACATGAGATACCACCTCACTTCCTGGGGGCTCGAGGGACTTTCCTCGATGAGTCTAGTCCCCGCCCGCGGGATGTAACCTGTCAACAGTCAACAACGGGCCAGGTCAATGAAGGCCGCGGCCGACAAGGGGAGTCACGTGCCGGACACAGTCAGACGAGGCGATTCGCTGGGTGCGCAGATCGCGAACGTCCTGCGCCAGCGGATCGTCCGCGGCGAGATCGCGCCCGGAGAGCGCATCACCGAGGAAGCACTCGCCGACGAGTTCGCGGTCAGCCGCGGACCTGTGCGCGACGCGCTCACCCAGCTCAGCTTCGAGAAGCTCGTGCGCATCCAGCGCCCCCGCGGGGTCTTCGTCGTCGGACTCACGCACGACGACGTCGACCAGCTGTACAGCCTGCGCGGAGCCCTCGAGCAGCTCGCCCTGTCTCGAGCGATCCGCGTCGAAGACGACGCGCGCTGGCGGATGATGGCCGACGCTGTGCGGCGCATGGCGGAGGCAGCCGACTCCGGCGACCACGCGGCATTCGTGGAGGCCGACCTGGAGTTCCACTCCCAGATCTACGCGCTTGCGGACCACCCCCGCCTCGAGGGCGCCTGGCGACAGTATCTGCCCACCTTCACAGCACTGCTGGAGGTCACCATCAACCACGACGAGGACCTGCACGACTCGGCTGCCGATCACGTGACGCTGATGGAGGTCATGCGCAGCGGGGCGGCGGAGAAGGCGGCCGGCGTTCTCACCGCACATCTGGACGGCGCGCGGAGCCGGATGCTCAGCGAACTCGCTCGGCAGAAGGGCTGACGAGCTCGGGTGAGATCACGGTCAGCGTAGCAGTGTTGACTGTTAACAGTCAACACTGCTACGCTCGTCGACATCGACAACCCGGTCGATCAGCACCGAGGAGCAAAGATGCCCCGCATCCGCATGTCCCGAGCGGCCGCAGCCATCGCCGCCATCGCCGCAACCGCGCTCGTCCTGGCCGGCTGCACCAAGGTCGATGAAGGAGGTGCCGAGTCGGCCTTCCCCGAGAAGGACATCCGCCTGATCATCCAGGCGAACCCCGGCGGCGGCTCCGACCTGTCATCGCGCGCACTCGCCAGTGAACTCGAGAAGATCCTCGACGTCAGCGTCATCCCCGAGAACATGCCCGGCGCCGCCGGCGCTCTCGCGATGGAGTACGTCGGCAGCCAGAAGGCCGATGGGTACGTCATCGGGTTCGCGCCCGTCGAGATCGCGATGCTCAACACCACACAGGGCGCCGACGTCCTGCCCGAGAACTACGACCTGCTCGGTCAGATCATGCTCGCTCCGGGAGTGATCACGGTCGGAGCCAACAGCGGGATCGACTCGCTCGAGGCGCTCGTCGACAAGGCGAGCACCGGCGCCGTGACGGTCGCGAACTCCGGCGCGGGCTCCATCTGGGAGGCCGCCACCCTCGGACTGGCCGAGGCCAGCGGCGCGCAGTTCACGCCGGTCCCGTACGACGGCGGTGCCACCGCTGTCGGCGCGGCGGCATCCGGTGAGACGGTCGCCGCGGTCTCCGGACTCGGCGAGGCGCTCGCACAGGGCGAGGCCGTGAAGATCCTCGCGGTGATGCACGACGAGCGCCACCCGGACGCCGCGGACGTTCCGACGGTCGAGGAGGCCATCGGCGAGAAGGTCGAGTTCGGCGGCTGGGGCGGCATCTACGCCGCCAAGGGTCTGCCCGACGACGTGCACAAGACGCTCGAGGATGCGGTCAAGAAGGCTGTGGACTCCGACGACTACCAGAAGTTCCAGAAGGACGCCGGCAACCTGGTCGTCTACCGCGACGCAGCCGAGTGGACGTCGTTCGTCGGCGAGCAGTTCACGCTCTTCAAGGAGCTGCTGGGCTGAGAGCATTCGGGGGGCAGGATCGAGTGATCCGCCCCCCGACCTCTTGAGAGGACAACATGTCGAGCATCGAGACCCCCGACGCCTCCGTCGACGAGTACGAGGCCGCGACGCCGTCGCGCCGGCTCGAGATCGTCTTCGCGTTCGTCGCGATCGCCTTCACCGCCGGCTTCCTGCTGCTCGCCATGCAGATCCCGCTTCGCCGCGAGGCCGCTCCCGGCCAGATGGATGCCAGATTCTGGCCCACGCTGCTCGGGGTCGCGGCGGTCACGCTGTCGATCCTGCTGCTCGTCATCGCGATCACCCGGCCGGCGCCGACCCGCGAAGACGTCGAGCGCATCCAGCAGCGCGGCGTGATGCGCATGGTCGTGACCCTCGCCATCGCCTGCACCTTCATCGCGCTGTGGTCGCTCGGTGCCGTGGTGCTGTTCGGCTACCGCATCGAGGTCTTCCCGATCGCGGCGGGCCTGCTGATGGCATCCCTGATGCTCGTCTACGGGCACCGCCGGTGGCTCAGCCTGATCATCTACTCCGTCGCGGTCACGGCGTTCGTCTACGTCGTGTTCGGCATGCTGCTGAGGATTCCGCTGTGAACGCTTTCACCGAGGGCCTGAACGCCCTGCTCGACGTCTCCATCCTGCTCAACATGGGCGTCGGCCTCGTGCTCGGCTTCATGGTCGGCGCCTTCCCGGGCATCACCGCGACCATGGCCGTCGCCCTCGCCGCCGGCTTCACGATGACTCTCGAGCCCGTGCAGGGCCTGGCCGTCATGCTCACGATCTACGTCGCCGCGAACTTCGGCGACCGGGTCCCCTCCATCCTCATCAACACCCCGGGCACCCCGGCGTCCATCGCCACCACCCTCGACGGCTATCCGATGGCCAAGCAGGGCAGGGCGGGCCTGGCGCTGACCGTCTCCGCGATCGTGTCGGCCGTCGGCATCCTCGCCTCGCTGGTGCTGTTCTCCGTCGCCGCCGTGCCGATCGCCAGTTTCGCGCGCGACTACTTCCGCTCGCCCGAGCTGTTCGCGCTCGTGATCTTCGGCATCGCGATCATGATCGGCATCTCGTCGAAGTCGATGGTCAAGGGCATCCTCGCCGGCCTGTTCGGTCTCATGCTGGGCACCGTCGGCACCTACGCCGCGACCGCTGATCAGCGCTTCACCTTCGGCGTGCTGGAGCTGGTCGAGGGCGTCAACTTCATCGCCGTGATCATCGGGCTCTTCGGCATCGCCGAACTGTTCGACCAGCTGCTCACGCATCGCAAGAACAAGGTGCGTCCCATCTCCAGCCTCGGCCGCTGGTGGCCGACCTGGGGCGAGCTGAAGCAGACAGGTCGCGCCACGGCCATCTCGGGATCCGTCGGGCTCGGAGTCGGCCTGATCCCCGCGGCCGGCGGCGACATCGCCGGTCTCATCGGCTGGGAGCAGGCGCGCCGCGCGTCCAAGAACCCGGAGAAGTTCGGCAAGGGGGCGATCGAGGGCGTTGCGGCATCCGACACCGCATCCAGCGCGACGCTCGGCGGGTCCCTCACCACCACCATGGCGCTGGGCATCCCCGGCGACTCGGTGATGGCGGTGATGATCGGCTCGATGATCATCTGGGGCATCACCCCCGGACCCACGCTGTTCACCAACCGCCCCGACCTCGTGGTCTCCATCGTCGGCATCATGCTGGTCGCCACGCTGCTGTCTCTGGCGCTGAGCCTGGTGCGCATGAAAGGCATGGTGAAGCTGCTGGATGTGCCGCAGCAGTACCTGTGGAGCGGCATCCTGATCTTCTGCATCATCGGCACCTACGCCACCTCGAACAGTCTCTCCACCGTCATCACCATGCTGGTCTTCGGTGTCGTGGGCGTGCTGCTCAAGCGGATGCAGGTGCCGGCCGGGCCTGTCGTGCTCGGGCTGCTGCTCGGCCCGCTCGCCGAGGAGAACCTCGCCCGCACGATGGCGATCCTGCCGACCAAGCCGTTCTTCGAGGTCGTCAGCCCCATCGCCATCGCGCTGCTCGCGCTCGCGGTGCTCTCCATCGCCCTGCCCGCGATCCGCGCCGCGCGCAAGCCCCGCGAGAAGCGTGCATCGCTGGAGGAGTCGGTGCTGCCGACCGCCAGCATCCGGCAGATCGCGGACGCTCGCGACGAACTCGCCCAGGACCACGACCTGCTCACGTCGACCGTGCGCAACATCGAGAAGAAGACCGACAAGAAGAGTGCGCGCCGTGCGCGTCGCACCCAGAAGGAGAACGAGAAGTGACCCGTTACGACATCCTCACCGCGATTCCCACCGCCTTCGGGCGCGACGGGTCGCTCGATCTGGAGGGGTCCCGCGCGATCTTCCGCTACGTCGCCGCATCCGGCAATGAGGGCGCGTTCGTTCTCGGGACGACCGGCGAGTTCCCCTCCGTGGACGTCGAGGAGTTCACCGCGCTCGTCGAAGCGGCGCTCGACGAACTGAAGGAGCGGATGCGGGTGGTCGTGCACGTCGGTCGCTCCAGCGCCCACGAGGCCGTGCGCCTCACCAGCATCGCCCGGGAGCTCGGCGCGACCGAGTTCGCCGCGCTCACGCCGTACTACCTGCGCTCCTCGGATGACGCGGTGTTCGACTACTTCCGGCAGGTGTCCGATGCCGTCGGCGACGGCCGCCTGTACGTGTACGTCTACCCCGCGCGCAGCGGCAACCCGGTCTCCCCCGAGCTGCTGGTGCGGCTGGCGGAGCTGCCGAACGTCGTCGGCGCCAAGGTCAGCGAGCTCTCGCTGGACGAGCTCGCAGCCTATCGGGCGGTGGTGCCCGCCGACTTCGAGCTCTACACCGGCGCGGACCGCGACCTCATCGCCGCCGTGCGGACCGGGGCTCAGGGGGTGGTGTCCGGAGTCTCGTCGGTCACGCCCAAGCCCTTCCGCGCGCTGGCGGACGCCGGCCGCGCCGGGGACCCCGCGGCGATCGCCGACGCCCAGGCGGCCGTCGACGAGGTCGTCTCGCTGATCGGAGGCGACATGGCGCGCATGAAGGAGGGGTACCGTGTCCTCGGCGTCGCGGACTCCTACTGCCGGATGGCGCTGGACGAGCCGACGGATGCCGAGCGCGAAGCCGTTGCCAGGGTGGTCGGGCAGTACGCCTGATCGGGCGCTGCAGGGCGCGACCGGCGATGCGGCGGACGGGCCGTCAGTCGCCCGGGGACGGTTCAGACGAAGCGGACCCAGTTCGCGCCGCGACCGGTCTCGGCCTGCTGCAGAAGCTCCAGACGGTCGTCGTGCACGGCGTACAGGGACACCGTGGTCGACCTCTCGCCGGCTGCGACCAGGTGGGCTCCGTCTGAGCTGACGGCGAATCCGCGCGGCTGCGGCTCCGTGACGGTGAAGTGCCCCGGCGCCGAGACCGAGCCGTCCTCCGCGACCGTGACCGCGCCCAGAGTGCTCTCCGTGCGCTCCGAGGCCCAGAGCAGGCGGCCGCCGGCGCCGAAATGCAGGTCGGCCCCCCAGATGTAATGATTCTGCAGCGGGTCCGCGCCGAAGACGCTGCGCCCGAGATCCTTCGTGGTGTCGTAGGCCGTGGCGGCGCCACGCGGAGTCAGCGCGCCGGTGGCCGTGTCGCGGCCGTAGTGCAGCACCTCACCCGAGAACTCCGTGAGCACGTACACGGCGTCCTCCGCCGCGTTCAGCACGAGATGCCGCGGACCGCTGCCGGTCGGCGCGGAGACGGTCTCCGGCTCGAGTGCGACGAGCTGCAGATCGTCGGCGAGCGCATACTGGGCGATAAGGTCCGCGCCCAGTGACACGAAATAGGCGAACTCGCCGTTCGCGCTCGGCAGGACGGAGTGCAGATTCGGGAACGCGATCCGCGATATCGGCTCGCCGACGACGCCGTCCACGATCGGACAGCTGATTCCGTAGCCGCCGCTGTACGAGGCGCCGAGAAGGCCGGTGCCATCGCGCGTGAGAGCGAGGTAGTTCATCCCGCCGTCCGGCAGGTCCAGACGCGACTTCGCGACGAGTCGTCCGCTCTCGCGGTCCAGGCCAAGGGTCAGGATGCCGGCGGGTTCGCCCTTCACGGCGGCGTGGACGAGACTGCGGTCCGGGTCGACGGCGAAGGTCGAGCATCCTGTGACGCCCTCGGTGACGGCGATGCGTTCGAGCCGCCCGTCGTCGAGGTGGAAGGTGCTGATGGTGCCGTCGCCGGCGTTGGCGACCAGGACGAGAGTGGAATCGGTCATGTCTCGATCGTAGGTCGCTGAGGTCAGTGCAGCCTGCTCGGCAGCGGGGCTGACACGGGTGTCGTCACCCTTGGCGACGAGCCCGCTCTGCCAAGGCATCGAGTGCGTGCAACACGTCATGCGCGGCCCACGTGCGATTGCGACGACCGGTTCCGACCTGCTCGAGGATGCCGTCTTCGACGAGACGGTCGATGGCGAGGAGGGCGTTGGGTGCGGTGACGCCGAGGTACGACACCGCGGTGCGGGAGTTGATCGCCGGGTGTGCCTCGAGCAGCCCGAGAAGGCGCCGCGCAGCGGAGCCTCGCCTTGCCGTGAGGCGCGTCTCCCAGGAGTCGTACACCGCCTCCAGGTCCTCCATGAGCATCCGCGAGGTGTCGACAGCCGTGTGCGCAGCTCGGGACATCATGTCGATGATCCCCGAGACGTGTCCGGCGCGGTATTGCGTGAGCGCGTCGAAATAGCGCGCCGTGTCCTGGAGGATGCCGGCCGACAGCGGCAGCACGGCTGATTGCGTCACGTCGGAGCGCCGGAGAAGGGTCTGAAGGAGCGCCCGGCCGGTGCGTCCGTTGACCTCCAGGAACGGGTGGATGGTCTCATACTGTGCGTGAGCGATGGCGATCTGGGGAAGCGGTGGGATGTCTTTCCTCCTCATGAACGCGACGAGATCCGACATCAGCTCCGGAACACGCGACTCATGCGGCGGAACGAAGGAAGCGCGCTGGGGGCCGCGTGATCCCCCGCCGATCCACACCTGTTGGCTGCGCCATCGGCCACGCCGGTCAGGGCGCGACGAGGCCATGAGGGTTCTCTGGACGTGCACGATGCTGTCCTCGTCAAGAGGGCCCGGAGACGACAGGGCCACCTCATCGGCTCTGATATGCGCCACGATCTGCCTGGCGTGCGGCTCCAGAGACTCGTCGATCTCCGCCAGCACGACTGCCAGCGCCGGGGCGGATACCCGCTCGATCGCCGAGCTGGCGATGCACTCGGCGCGCAGGAGTGATGCGATCACCGCTCCGCCGTCGCGGCCCAACTCGGCATCCAGTCGGACGAGATCCGTGGTCGCGTCGTGGGCTCGGCTGAGCGATCCGGGGTCGAGTGACACATCGAGGTCGGCGATGAACGGCGGAACAGAAGCCTGATACGGGCCAGGCGCAGCCAGGTGAGGGCTCGAGGAATCACGAACGTCGGCGGCAGGATGCCACTGGCGTTCTTCGTAGCTCACCGCCTTCCAGGCGCCAGTACTCGGAGTCATGTGTCTCAGACTACTGTTCTGGATTCGCGCACAACCGATAACAACGTTGGGCAAGAAATCGATTTCATTGCATTCCGAGCCTGTGGAGCCGCTTGTGCCGTATTAGCCGCGCAAGCGCGCCTATCGCCTGTTGATCCGCGTGTCCGTCTCTTCCTAGAGTCGCCCCATCGGCCACCGGCGGTCGGTGAGGGAAGAGGAAACGATGACGAACTACTCCATGTGGATGTTGGAGTACTCACACTGTCTCGAACACCCGGTCGGATGCATCTTCTACGGCACGTGGGACGGCTCCACCCGCAAGTTCGCCTACTCGTACGTGTATCTCGAAGGCGAGGGCCACAAGATCCTCGTCGACGTCGGCCATGACGATCGCGGATCGAACCGCGCCTTCAGCGAAGCGAACGACATCGTGGACTTCCAGCCACCGGATGCCGTCCTGGCCAAGATCGGAGTCACTCCGGACGAGATCGACACGGTCATCCTCACACACGCGCACTACGACCACGCCGGCGCGGCCCGGTACTTTCCTAACGCCACCTTCTATCTGCAGCGCGTGGAGTTGGAGAGCTCTCGCTGGGCGCTGGACAACGCGCATCTGTACGCCTCGATCATCGGGGCGCTCGACCCCGAGGACGTGCGAATGCTGGAAGAACTGGCGGAGTCGGGCAGGCTCAGGCTCCTCGACGGTCCCGTGGAGAACCTGTATCCCGGTCTGCACATCCGCACCGCCCTGGACACGCACACCATGGGCGGTCAGTACGTCGTCGTCGAGGACGGCAGCGACAACTGGGTCATCACCGGCGATGCGCTCTACTCCTACGAGAATGCAGAGGGAATCGGCGGATCCGGTGTGCCCGTGAACATCGGCTTCGGTGGGGGCAGCGGCTGGCGCGGACTCCAGATCATCGATGAGATGTCCCGCACCGCCGGCGACACTTCGCGGCTCGTCATCGTGCACGAGTACGACACCTTCCGGCGGCACCCCTCTCGGACCTACGGCGACCGACTCTCAGTCGCCGAGCTTCTCCTCGCCCACGGCGAGATCTCCCGAATCGGCTGACGCGCCCGAGCGACAGCCATCACCTATCAAGAAAGCAGAAACCCATGTGGAAGAACAGAGTGGTTCTCGCGGCGGCGGCATTGTGCGCTGCCACCATCGCGTTGTCCGGCTGCAGCGTGCCCGACAGCTCCGAAGCCGGCACCGGCGACTCCTCGCCGTCGACGAGCACGCTTCTCGGCATCGTCACGATCAGCGCCACCGATGCGAACAACGCCCGAGTCATCCAAGGTGCGACAAAGGCGGCGGAGGAAGCGGGGTGGACGGTCGAGGTCGTGGACGCCGCGGGTAATGCCGATCAGGCGAACACGGCGATCCAGAACTTCGTCAACAAGGACGCCGGGATGATCTTCAACCTCGTCTTCCCCGCGACATCCCTGGGCGCCGGCCTGAACGCCGCTTCCCAGGCGAAGGTGCCGGTGGCCACCTGGGGTGGTGGGCCCGGCACGGGAATCGCCGTGGTCGCCGGCGACGGCGCCCCCTTCGCCGAGCCGGCCACACAGGCGATGATCGACGCGCTCGCCGGCCAGGGGGACGTCCTCGCGCTGACGTATCGCACGGGCCAGGTGTGCCGCGACCGCGAGGCGCTCTTCGACGAGATGATGGCCGCCCAGGCGCCGGAAGTCTCGGTCACGAAGAACGAGGTGAACATCCCCGGTTTCCTGCAGGACGGAGCCCGGTACGCCAACGCCTGGCTCGCGGCTCACCCCGCCGGCAGCGGCAACCTTGCCATCTGGGGCTGCTGGGAGGACCCGACCCTGGGTGCCATCTCGTCGCTCAAGCAACAGGGACGCACGGACGTGCTCACCTATGGCATCAACGGATCCAGCACCGCGATTCAGGCGGTGAAGGACGGGACCCTCACAGCGACCGTGTTCGAGGACGCCTTCGCTGAAGGGCAGAAGATGTTCGAGGAGACCGTCGCGGCTATCGAATCGGGCGACTTCACCTCCCGCACTGTCGACGTCCCCGGAATCTTGGTCTCCTCGGACAACATCGAGGCCTTCCTCGCGGAGCATCCCGAGGCGTTGGACTGATGCATGTCGGCCAGGTGCGTTCCGAGAGATCGGCGATGAACGCGCTCAGCAACGAGGTCGAGCCGCTCATCGAGATCCGGGGAGTGAGCAAATCCTTCGGTGGCGTGCATGCGCTCCGCGATGTGAGCTTCGACATCCGGCCCGGCGTCGTGCACGGCCTGGTCGGGGCCAACGGCGCCGGAAAGTCGACGCTGATCAAGTGCCTTGCCGGCATCGAGACGCCGGACGAGGGAGAGATCGTCGTCGACGGCTCCGCCGTGCGGCTCTCGGAGCCGAGCGATGCGACGAAGCTCGGTATGGCGTTCATCCATCAGGAGATGAGCTTGATCCCCGGCTGGAGCGTGCTGCGGAACATGCTTCTCGGTCAGCAGCCGCCGACGCGCGTCGGCATCATCGACTGGAGACCGGCTCGAGTGCGTGCGCGAGAAGTCGCCACCCGTCTGGGCATGAGGTTCGGGCTCAACACGAACGTCGACGACCTCGGTCCAGCGGATCAATGGCTCGTACTCATCGGCAGGGCACTCATGCGCGATGCCCGCCTCATCGCCATGGACGAGCCGACGGCGTCGCTCTCTTCAGAGGAGGCCGGGCGTCTGCACACGATCATCCGCGAACTGGCAGCGTCCGGCACCGCAGTCATCTTCGTCTCGCACCGTCTCGACGAAGTCAGCGAGCTGTGCGCGGATGTCACGGTCTTCAAGGACGGGGCCGTCGTGGATCGTCGTCTGGATGAGAAGGTGCACAAGTCCGAGCTCGTGCGCGCCATCGTCGGCAGAGACCTGCAGATCGCCGAGCAGGGCAACGAGCCTCGCGGCCACGGAGATCCGGTGCTCACCGTGGACGGGATACGCGATGGCAGTCGGGTGCACGGCGTCTCGCTGACCGTGCATTCCGGAGAGGTGCTCGGCATCGGCGGCCTGGTCGGCGCAGGTCGCACCGAGCTGGCGGGGCTGATCTACGGAGTCCGATCGAGAACAGCGGGAACCGTGGACCTGGACGGCAGACCGGTGCGCTTCCGCGAACCCGCGGATGCCGTTCGGGCCGGCATCGGACTCGTCCCCGAGGAACGACGCAGCGAAGGACTGTTCCTGGAGCGCTCCATCGACTTCAACATCAACATCGCGTCGCTCACGAGCCTGCGCAGATCCCGCCTGTGGCCGATGCTGAAGCTGCGCGAGGGCCGACGTCGGGCCCGGACGCTGGCGGACACCGTGACGGTGAAGGCTCGAGACATGTCCGACCCGGTCGGTTCGCTCTCCGGCGGAAATCAGCAGAAGGTGGCCATCGCGCGCTGGCTGGCCCATCGACCGCGGGTTCTGATTCTGGACGAGCCCTCCCGCGGAGTCGATGTCGGCGCCCGAGCCGAAGTGCACCGCGTCATCCGGGAGCTGGCGGCCGAGGGCACCGCCGTGCTGGCCATCTCCTCCGACAGCGAGGAACTCGTCGGTCTCTGCGACCGCGTCATCGTGATGGCTGAAGGACGCGTCACCGGTGAGCTCACCGGCACCCAGATCACCGAAGACCAGATCATCTCCCTCAGCTTCGAGCGAGATTCACGAGAGGAACAATCATGATGCCGTCCCTTGCCGAGCCCGCAGGTCAGGCTGCAGGCGCGACCGAGGCCGCGATCCGACCACAGGGCCGCGTCGGCAATGCCGCCCTCCTCATCGTCTCCAAGTACGGCACATTGATCGCCATGGCGATCATGATCGCATTCTTCGCCGTCGTCGTGCCGAACGGGGCGTTCTTCACGACCAACAACCTGCTCAGCATCGTCAATCAGTCGGCTCTCACCGCGATCGTCGCGTTCGGCCTGACCATGGTTCTGGTCGTCGGCGAGTTCGATCTGTCCATCGGGTATGCAGCGAGCCTTGCCGGAGTGCTCGTCACCGGCTTCATCGCGAAGCAGGGCCTGCCGATCATCGTGGCGGTCGTCGTGACGGTTCTGCTCGGCGGCGGCATCGGCGCGGCCAACGGGGTGCTCGTAACCAAGGCACGCGTGAACGCGGTCGTGGCCACGCTCGGAGTGGGCACGATACTCGTCGGGCTCGCGTTCGGCTACACAGCCGGCTCGCCCATCACCCAGCTCCCCGAAGAGTTCACGTGGATCACTCTGGCTCGGTTCCTGGGCGTCCAGAACCCGATCTGGTTCATGCTGATCGTCGGAGTCGTTCTGTGGGTGCTGCTCAATCGCACGCCGATGGGGCAGCGCATCCAGGCGGTCGGAGCAAACCCGAAGGCGGCTCAGCTCGCGGGAATCCGCGTGGACCGGGCCAAGATCACTGCCTTCATGATGGCCGGCGCCTGTGCGGCACTCACCGGAGTGCTCCTGGCGTCGATCCTCGGCAGCGGAACCGTCAGCGCAGCCGACGGCTATCTGATGGACTCGTTCGCCGCGGTCTTTCTGGGATCAGCCACGCTTCGCGACGGCGAGTTCCACATCCTCGGCACGCTGGTCGGGGTGCTCGTCGTGAGCGTCGGCTTCAACGGGCTCGCTCTCATGGGCACGCCCACATTCTGGCAATACGTGTTCAAGGGCGGAATCCTCGTGTTCGCCGTGGCGCTCTCGACGATCGCCCGACGATACAGCAGGCGCTAGTCGGACGGCGATACTCTGACGGCCATGGCAACCATCTACGACGTCGCGAAGCTCGCAGGAGTGTCGCCGGCGACGGTATCGCGCGTGTTCAACGGCACCAGCGTCTCGACCGCGAAGGTCGCGGCGGTGCGGCGGGCCGCCGAGCAGCTGAACTTCACCCCCAACCGCGCTGCCCGCTCGCTGCGTCGGCAGAGCTCGGAGGTGATCGCCCTGATCATCCCCGACATCGAGAACCCGTACTTCACCGAGATGGCGCGCGGTGTCGAGGACGTCGCCAGCGAGGCGGGGTATTCGGTGGTGCTGTGCAACTCCGATTCCCAGATCGAGAAGGAATCGACGTACCTGCGCATCGCGATCGCGGAGAACATGTCGGGGGTGATCCTGGCGGCAGCATCCGATCGCACGGACCTCGCCGAGATCCTCGCGACCGGACGACCGGTGGTCGCGGTGGACCGCAGCACCGAGCATGGGATCGACGGCGTGATGATGGCGAACCGGGAAGCCGGACGCGTGGCCACCGAGCACCTGCTGGCATCGCATCGGCGCGTCGCCTACATCGGCGGGCCCGCGCACATCGAGACCGCCTCCGATCGTGCCGCGGGCTGGGAGCTCGCCCACCGCAGTGCCGGGATGGAAGCGCCGCTGGATCTGCTGCGCTTCTCCTCGTTCCGCGTCGACGGCGGTCGAGATGCCATGGAGGAGCTGCTCGACCTGCCCGAGCCCCCGGATGCCGTCGTCGCCGGAAACAACCTCATCGGCGTGGGAGCGATCCAGGTGCTCACCGAACGTGGTCTGACGCCGCCGAAGGTCGGTGTCGCGGTGATCGGGTCGCTGCCGTTCACCACGTTGTCTCCGAGCGCCGTCACCGTGGTGCGTCTTCCCGCCCGCGACATGGGCGTCACGGCCGCGCGGATGCTGCTGGAGCGCATCCGCGGCGACAATCAGCCGGCGCGCACCATCGTGCTGCCCAACGAGATGCAGGCGGCATCCGCACTCGTCTGACGGGGGAGCCGCAGGCGGGACCTCCGCGCGCTCTAGCGTATGAAATCGATTTCGTTTAGGCTGGTCACGCGCGGCAGAGCGCAGCATCGGCACGGAGGAAGACATGCGCTGCACCATCGGGGTCGACGTCGGCACGTCGAGCACGAAGGGCGTCCTCGTCGCCGACGACGGCTCGATCCTCGCCACGGTGACCCGTGCGCACGAGGTCGACCGGCCGCGCTCGGGCTGGGTCGAGATGGACGCCCGCGTCTGGTGGGAGGAGTTCGTCTCCATCACGCGTTACCTGCTGACCTCACAGCCCGACGCCGAGATCGTCGGTGTGGGTGTGAGCGGCATGGGGCCGTGCGTCCTGCTCGCCGACGAGGACGACGAGCCCGTGCGCCCGGCGATCCTCTACGGCGTCGACACCCGCTCCGGCGACCAGATCGCGCGCCTGACCCAGGAGCTCGGCGAGGAGGAGATCACACGCGTCGGCGGATCGACCCTCACCTCGCAGGCCGCCGGAGCCAAGATCGTCTGGATCGCCGACGAGGAGCCGGTCGCCTTCGCCCGCGCGCGGCGGCTCTTCATGCCCGCATCGTGGCTGGCGCGCAAGCTCACCGGCGCCTATGTGCTCGACCACCAGTCCGCCAGCCAGACCTCGCCGTTCTACGACATCGAGAACGAGCGCTGGCACGAACCGTGGTGGCGTCAGTACGCCGGCGCGTTGGAGCTCCCCGCGCTCACGTGGGCGGGAGACGTCGCCGGTACGGTCTCCGCCACGGCATCCGAGACCACCGGCATCCCCGCGGGGACCCCCGTCATCACCGGAACCATCGACGCCTGGAGCGAAGCGGTCAGCGTCGGTGCGCACAGCGTCGGCGACCTGATGCTCATGTACGGCACGACGATGTTCCTCCTCGCCACGGGGGAGGAGACCCTCCGCACCCCGTCGATGTGGACCACCGCGGGTGCCTTCCCCGGCACCCGCAACCTCGCCGGCGGCATGGCCACCTCCGGGGCTGTCACCGCCTGGCTGAAGGACCTCACCGACGCCGACTATCCGCAGCTGCTCGCTGAATCCGCCGCGTCCGGCGTCGGCGCGCGAGGACTGCTGATGCTGCCGTACTTCGCCGGGGAGCGCACCCCCATCCAGGATGCGGACGCCCGCGGCGTGATCGCCGGGCTCACCCTGCGGCACGGTCGCGGCGACCTGTACCGTGCCGCGCTCGAGGCGACGGCCCTGGGAGTGCGCCACAACGTCGAGACCATGCGAGCGGCCGGTGCCGACATCCGACGCATCGTCGCCGTGGGTGGAGGCACCCAGGGCAGGCTGTGGCTGCAGATCGTGTCGGACGCCACCGGTCTCGTCCAGGAGGTTCCCGCGATCACGATCGGGGCGAGCTACGGCGCGGCCTTCCTGGCAGCATCCGCCGTCGCGCCGGAAGGGGCGGATCCGCGCATCCAGGACTGGAACCCCATCGTCGCCCGCATCGAACCCGACCCCGTGAACCGCAGCGCCTACGACGCGCTGTTCGACCGCTACCTGCGGCTCTACGAGCACACCGCGGATGTCGTGCACGAACTCGCCGCGCTGCAGCGCGCCCTCTGACCCCCCACCCAACGGAGAACACCATGAGCTACACACTTCCCGCCCCGGTCTCCCGGCCGAAGGCCGCCCCGAAGACCGCCTACCTGATCACATCGGGCGATCTGCGGGAGTCGGCGAACGTCGCGGGCTGGCCCACCCAGGTCGCACTGGAGGCCGGAGTCACCGGCGTGCTCGAGGGCCTCGGTTGGAGCGTCATCCGCCCCTTCGGCGTCGACCCGGCCACCGGGCACGGCTTCATCTCCAGCCAGCGCATGGGCATGGAGATCTTCAAGAGCATCCCCGTCGAGGCGCCGCTGGTCGTCGCGATCGCGAACTGGCAGTACTCGCACCACGTGCTCGCCGGGCTCCGCACCCACCAGGGCCCCATCCTCACGGTCGCGAACTTCGCCGGTGACTGGCCCGGCCTCGTGGGCCTGCTCGGACTGAACGCCGGCCTCACCAAGATGGGCCGCGATTACGCCACCACCTGGTCGGTCGACTTCACCGACGCCTGGTTCACCGACGGCATCCGCGAGTGGACCGAGACCGGCCGCATCGTGCACGACGCCTCGCACGTGCGCGACCTCCCGGAACTGCCCGAGAGCGCGGAGAAGCAGCTGGGCCAGGCGCTCGCCGCCGAACTGCTCGCCGACAAGGCCATCATCGGCGTGTTCGACGAAGGCTGCATGGGCATGTACAACGCCATCTTCGACGACGAGCTGCTCAACACCATCGGCATCTACAAGGAGCGCCTCTCGCAGTCGGCGCTGTACGCCGAGATGCTCGAGGTGGCGGATGCCGAGGCCGATGCCGCGTACGACTGGCTGGTCGACCACGGCATGACGTTCCGGTTCGGGGAGGACGGCGTCACCGAGCTCACCCGCGAGCAGGTGCAGTGGCAGATGAAGATGTACATCGCCGCCCTGCGCATCGCCGACGACTTCGGGCTGGATGCCGTCGGCATCCAGTACCAGCAGGGTCTGAAGGACCTCGTGCCGGCATCCGACCTCGCCGAGGGCATGCTCAACTCCACCGAGCGCCCGCCGGTGACCAGCCGCGACGGCTCTCGGGTGCTGCACGAGGGGCGCGCGTTCCCGCACTTCAACGAGGCCGACGAGGGTGTCGCCGTCGACGCGCTCATCACCGACCGCGTGTGGCGCGCGATGGGCTTGCTGCCCGACAACACCCTGCACGACGTGCGCTGGGGAGAAGAGTACGACGGCGACTTCGTCTGGGCCTACGAGATCTCGGGTTCCGTGCCCGCCTCGCACCTCGGCGGCTGGGACAAGGCGGAGGGCTGGCGTCAGGGACACGTGTTCTTCCCGGCCGGCGGGGCAACGCTGAACGGCGTCTCCCAGCCCGGCGAGGTCGTGCTCTCGCGCGTGTTCATCGCCGACGGCATCCTGCAGGCGGACATCTTCCGGGCATCCGTCATCGAGCTTCCCGAGGAGGAGACGCAGCGGCGCAAGGCCGCCACGAACGAGGAATGGCCGATCGCGCATGTGGTGCTGCACGGCCAGACCCGCGACCAGTTCATGGCCCGGCACAAGGCCAACCACGCCCAGCTGGTCTACGCGCCCGACGCCGAGACCGCCGACAAGGCGCTGATCGCGAAGGCCGCCATGTTCGACGGCCTGGGCATCAAGGTCAACCTCGTGGGCGACGTCATGATCTGAGTCACTCGTCCCCCATTCCGCGCATCCACCCACGCGAGAATTGCCTTGCCGCTCGAGAATCGCGCTACCAGCACAATTCTCACGCGGTAAGGCAATTCTCGCGTGACGGGGCAGGGCGGCGGGGCCGCGCGTGACGGGAGACTCAGGCCGGCGGCAGCCGCAGCACGTTCGACTCGCCGCCGGTCAGATCATCGGCGATGCGGATGCTGCGCGCGAGCGCATCCAGCGCGGGCTCGAGGGTGCCGAAGCGCTCCCGGTCGCTGCAGACCGCCGTCAGCGTGATGAGGTGCGAGCCCGTGTCCCAGGTGTAGGTCGCCGTCGCCGGGGCCTCTGGCCGCGGCGGCAGCGGCATCAGCAGCTTCTCGCCGACACCGAGCGGCGTCGGGAAGTCCTCGGTGTCGTCGTACTCCATCGGCATCATCGCCCGCGCGGTGCGCAGCTGAGAGGTCAGCTCCTGCGCGGTCGCCATCGCGACGACGAGCTCGGGCTGCGCCTTCCACGTCCACGCCAGCACCCGGCCGTCGGCCCTGCGCATCGCCAGCGGGATGGCCTGGCTGGCCAGCCAGCTGCCGAATCGTGCACCGGGCAGCGATCCCGCCCCCGCGCTCGCCATCAGCATCCGCACCGCGGCCTTGCGGTGGCGGCGTCCTCGCAGTCCGAGGGAGCCGGTGACGGGGATCCACTGGGACGGATCGGCGGAGGAGACCAGGCGCATGACTCCACGCTACGGGAGCCCGCGGAGGATGCGCTGAGAGCGCTCGGCCTACCGGGTCAGCCGGCTCTGCTCGGGTAGAGTTGCCAGCGCCCAGCAGGGTCGGCTCACGATACCGCGACCTCAGAGCTACAGATAGGCAGCATCTTTCCGTGACCTCCGGACGTCCCCTGAAGATCCTCATCGGCTGCGACACCTTCGCGCCCGACATCAACGGCGCAGCGCGCTTCGCCGAGCGCCTCGCCGCCGGCCTCGTGCAACGCGGCCACGAGGTGCACGTCATCGCCCCGAACTCGGCCTACCGGCGCTCCGCGACCCACACCGAGATCATCGAGGGCGAGCCGCTGATCATGCACCGCCTGCCCGCGGTGCGCTGGCTGCCGCACGACTGGCTGCGCTTCGTCTGGCCGTGGCGCTCCAAGCACTACGCCCGCACGGTGCTCGACGAGGTGCAGCCGGATGTCGTGCACATCCAGTCGCACATCATCATCGGCCGCGGCCTCACCCGCATCGCCCGCCAGCGCGGCATCCCGATCATCGCGACCAACCACGTGATGCCGGAGAACATCCTCGACCACACCTCGATGCCGGACTTCATCAACCTCCCCGTGCTGAAGTGGGCCTGGTCCGACGCCAAGCGCACCTTCGACATGACCCGTGCGGTCACCACCCCCACGCGCAATGCCGCCGACTTCCTCGAGCACACCATCGACATCACGGGCGTCATCCCGGTCTCCTGCGGCATCGACCGCAGCCATTACACCCCCGTCATCGCACCGCGCGAGAAGAACCGCATCCTCTTCGTCGGACGCCTCACCGGTGAGAAGCAGGTCGACGTCGTGCTGCACGCGATGGCCCAGCTGGAACCGGCACTGGACGTGCACTTCGACATCGCCGGCGGCGGCGACCAGCGCAAGGCGCTCGAGGCGCTGGCCGCCCACCTCGGACTGGCCGACCGGGTCACCTTCCACGGCCGGGTGACCGACGAGGAGCTCCGCGAGCTCTACTCGCGTGCGTCGGTCTTCGCGATCGCCTCGATCGCGGAGCTCCAATCGATCGTGACGATGGAGGCCATGGCATCCGCCCTGCCCGTCGTCGGAGCGGACGCGGTCGCCCTGCCGCATCTGGTCCACGACGGCGAGAACGGCTACCTGTTCGAGCCCGGGAACGTCGCCGACCTCGCGGAGAAGCTCACTCGCGTGCTCACGGCGGCGCCGGAAGAGTACGAGCGGATGCAGCGCGCGTCGCTCGACGGCGTGGCCGTGCACGACATCAACCGCACCCTGGACACGTTCGAGGCCCTGTACCGGGACGAGCCGCTGCCGGAGTAGCGGCTCGTCCCGGTACAGACCCCGTCCCGTGACCCCGGCCCGCCCCGGCGCTCAGGCCGTGCGCACGACGTCACGGCGGGGGTAGTCGGTGTATCCCTCAGCGGTGCCGCCGTACGCCTTGGACAGATCCGGAGTCGCGAGCTCGGCACCCTCGGCGAGCCGCTCGACCAGGTCGGGATTGGCGATGAAGAGCCGGGCGAAGGAGACCAGGTCGGCCACCCCGTCGTCGATGAGCTGCAGGCGCTCCCGGTGGGTGCCGATGTCCGCAGCCGAGGCGTTCAGGATCAGGGCGCCGCTCCACGCCGCGCGCAGGCGCGGCGTCAGACCGGGATCACCGGCATCGACCAGGTGCAGGTACGCGAGGCCGAGCTCGTCCAGCTCGCTGACCAGCAGCGGATACACCGTCGTGTAGTCGTCCTCCACGGTGTCGCCGAGCCCGTTGTTCGGGGAGATCCGGATGCCGGTGCGGCCCGCCCCGACGGCCTGGGCCACGGCCCGGGTGACCTCCAGGACGAAGCGGATGCGGTTGTGCGCGCTCCCGCCCCACGCGTCGGTGCGCACGTTGGCGTTCGTGGAGAGGAACTGATGCAGCAGGTAGCCGTTGGCCGCATGCACCTCGACGCCGTCGAACCCCGCAGCGATGGCGTTCTGCGCCGCGGACACGAAGTCCTCGACGGTCCGGCGGATGCCGTCGTCCGTCAGCGCGGTGGGAACCGCATGGCTCTGCCGGCCGGTCGGGGTGAAGATCGTTCCCGCCGCCTGCACCGCCGACGGAGCGACCGGTGTCAGCGGCCCGTTGCCGGCCGCCTCCGCGTTGCTCGGGTGGGAGATGCGCCCGACGTGCATGAGCTGGGCGACGATCGTCCCCCCGTTCGCGTGCACGGCCTCGGTCACCGCACGCCAGGACTCGACCTGCTCGGGAGAGTGCAGTCCGGGAGTCGCCGGGTAGCCCTGTCCGACTGCGCTGGGCTGGGTGCCCTCGGTGATGATGAGGCCCGCGCCGGCGCGCTGGGCGTAATACGTCGCCATGTCGTCGGTCGCGTGCGTGGTGGATGCTCGACTGCGGGTCATCGGGGCCATCACGATGCGGTTGCGCAGCCGCAGGCTGCCGGCGACGGTGGGCTCGAACGCGATGGATGCGGTGAGCTGCTGGGTCATGGGATTCTCCTGTTCGGGCGGGCGTCTCCTGTCCTGGTTGCTCGAACAAGCTTTTGGCGCGCGCTATTCCTTGTTCGAGCAAGAGAATCTTCGGCGGGTGGCGGCTCAGGACTCGGCCGGCGGAGGAGCGGTCGCCGCAAGCCGCGCCTCGAGTTCCCTCAGTGCGCCGAGCAGCTCCGCCTGGCGCTGCTCCGACGCTGAGCCGGCCGTGAGGTGCTCCAGGCGCGCCCATGCCGCGTCGACCTGGGGGCGGAGGGGCAGGCTCTTCTCCGTGGCCTGCACGATCACGACCCGGCCATCGTGAGGCGAGCGACTGCGCGCGACCAGCCCGGCTCGTTCCAGGCGTGCGATGCTGCGCGTCATCGTCGGTGCGTCGGAGTCGAGCGTCTGCACCAGGTCGACCAGACGCTGCGGACCCGCGTCCCACAGGGTCATCAGGACCAGTTCCTGGCCGGGCCGCAGGCCGGTGTCGCGCAGCAGCTGAGCGGCCACGCTCTTGTGCAGGCGGGCCAGCCGGAAGACCGCCTGGCTCAGCGGAGCCGAGGCGAAGGGCGCTGCGCCGTCGGGAGATGCCGGGTGCTCCCTCATGTCAGATCACGCCCCACTGGCCGGGGCGGGCCAGCACGTGCGAGCGCGCCGCAGCGGTATCGCGTGACACCTCGGCAGTGCAGAACAGCAAGGACATGGTCGGATACCCGTGCGGATTGTTGTCGCGGATGATCGCTCGGTCATCATCCGGTGAGAGGGTCGCGCTCTCGCCGAGCACGTCGATCCAGCGCTCCGCCCACCCGTCGTCGTCCGGGCGGCTCCCGGCGAACAGCGGCAGCCAGGCTTCGATGCGTGCTGTGCGTGGATCATCGAGGTCGTCGTGCGCGATCATGTGCACGCCCGGTGGCACCGGGGTCTCCCGCAGTTCCACGCCGTCCCAGGACAGCACGCGAGAAGCCTCCGGCGTGGCCTCGAGAAGGTTGAAGCCGTGCATGGGGAGAGTCGAGCCCTCGGGTGAGCGCCCGGCGACCGACTCCAGGGCGAGCGAGCCGCGCGAGAGCACCGCGCTCGCCGGCAGATCGAGCACGTCCGCGCGGTTCAGCAGCACGGCCAGGCGTCGCGCCTCGGGGTCGAGAGCCAGCCAGGCCCCGCCCGCCCTGCGATCGTGGATGCCGATCACCCCGGGATGGGTCTGCGGCCACCACTCGCCCAGGTCGTCCCAGGGGCGCTGCGGATCCTCGTCGCGCACGGCCAGCATCCGCGCTCCGGCATCAGTCACATCGATCACCACGGTGCACACGAGCACGAGTCTAGGGTCGCGCACGGCGCCGGAGGGTGGCCGACAGTTCGCCACACCGAGCGAGACGGGGGTCGATCCCGTTCCATCCCATTTCCTATAGCATGGGCCGAGCCGCGGCGACCCGGCGTCGCACGGAACGGCATACCGCAGCAGAGGGGTGATCAGGCATGCCGATCCGCAATGACGTGTGGAAGGGTGCAGCGATGAACGACGATGACGTGTTCATGAAGCTGAACTCGACGATCGAACGGCGCGGCCTGCGCGATCGGGTGTACGACCGCGTGCTCGTGCTGCTGCTCAGCGATGAGATTCCTCCGGGCGCGAGGCTGTCCATCGAGACCATCGCGCGGCAGCTGAGTGTGTCTCCGACGCCCGTGCGGGAGGCCCTGGTCCAGCTCGAGCGCACGGGCCTCGTCACGCGCGAGGCGCTGAAGGGCTACCGCGTCGCACCCCCGCTCACCGTCGACCAGCTGCATCAGCTCACCACCGCACGTGTGATGCTCGAGACCACTGCCACCCGCCTCGCCACTCCGGCCGACGGGACGCTTCTGCGTGAGCTCGGCGAGGCGTTCGATGCGCACTGGACGGCAGGTGAGCATCTTCTCCGGGTGACGGCGGCGGGCGAGAGCGAGCTCTCGGACACGACGGAGTACTTCGCGCGGGACGTCGCGTTCCACCGCGTCATCTTCCGGCACTGCAACAACGCGTATCTGCAGCACATGTCCGAGAACCTCGGAGGTCAGCTGCATCGCATGCGCCAGTCCGCGCTGTACGGAGACATCGATGTGACCGACGCTCTCGAGGAGCACGCCGCCATCCTGGCCGCGTTCCGGACGGATGACCCGGAGGCGCCGGCGCGCGCGATGAGGCACCACATCCAGCAGGTGGGGAAGCGCTCGCTCGAGACGCAGACTCGCGCCTGAGGCACACGACGACGACCCACCGGCGCAACGCGCCGCGGCATCAGCTCGCGCGTCTCGTCGCCGTGGCGAGCCGTCTGCACGGCGCCCGCTCGCCTGCCGAGCGCGCAGAGAGGCTAAATTGTTTTTTAAGTGAGACTGGACTATTCCTGAAATGTCTATAGGATCTTTGATCAACGCCTGTTTTAGGAACCCGATCCTATAGGACTGGCGTCACAGCCCATCGTCAGCAGGTCCAGTCGTCACGTCGGAGCGCTTGTCGGTCTTCGTCGCTCAGTGAGGAGAGATTGATGCATTACACGGATATCCACGTGATCTCCGAGCGAGTCCGCTCCGGTCACGTCTCTCCCGTGGAGCTGTGCGAGCACCTTCTCGCGCGCATCGAGGAGCTCGATGCCGAGCTTCAGAGCTATGTCGCCGTCGACGCGGAGGGTGCGCGCGCGGCAGCGCGGATCGCCGAGGAGGAGATCGCCGGCGGTCTGTGGCGCGGACCCCTGCACGGCGTGCCGATCGCGATCAAGGATCTGTACTCGCTGGGAGACGCGCCCACCGCATTCGGCTCCGTGCACCTGGGCGAGCACCGCCTGCACCGTGAGGCCGAGGCCGTGCGCCGTCTGCGACAGGGTGGCGCCGTGATCCTGGGACGGCTCCGGATGTCCGAGGCGGCCCTCACCGACCACGGACCGGGCCTGCCCACTCCCGTGAATCCCTGGGGTGCGGAGATCTGGTCGGGAACCTCCTCCAGCGGCTGCGCGTCGGCGACCGCGGCGGGCCTGTGCTACGGATCCCTCGGATCCGACACCGGTGGATCCGTCCGCGGCCCGGCGACCGCCGCCGGACTCTCCGGGCTCAAGCCCACGCGCGGTGCCATCCCCTCCGACGGCGCCATCCCGCTCTCCCGCACCCTCGACACGGTCGGACCCTTCGCACGCTCCGCGCGCGACTGCCGCATCCTCTTCGAGGTTCTCACCGGCGCATCCGATGCGACGCAGGACCGCATCATCCCGGCACTGCCCGCCTCGCTGCGGATCGGCATCGACCGCGCGCTGCTGGAGCAGGTCGACCCCCAGATCCGCGACATGATCGAGGCCACCGCGGCTTCCTTCGCCGAGCTCGGCGCCGAGATCGTCTCCGTGACCGTTCCCGACGGAGGCCCGCTGGCATCCCGCTGGGTCTCCTTCGTCGGGTTCGAAGCCGTCGAGGACATCGCCGCGCTGTATCCCGAGGAGCAGCGCGACCTCTACGGACCCGAGATCGCCTACGTCCTGGCGCAGGGTCGCGCGACGAGCCGGGCGGAGTACGAGCAGATCCAGGCAGAGGCACAGGCCTTCACGGCTGAGTTGGATGCCGTCCTCGGCGGACTCGACGCCCTCCTGCTGCCGACGATCGGGACACCGGCGCCGACCAACGCGCAGATCGCGCAGATGCGCAGTGACTACGCCACCTGGAACCACCAGGTCATGCGGCTGACCAGCCCATACAACTTCTCCGGCCACCCGGCGATGACCTTCCCCACCGGGCGAACCCCACAGGGGATGCCGTTGGGCGCGCAGCTGGTCGGCGCGCACCACGCCGAACCACTGCTGCTCACCCTGACCGAGCACTACCAGCGCATCACCGACCATCACCTCGCGAGGCCTGCGCAGTACTCCTGAGTCGCCGCAGAACCGCCGGCGCACCCCGGGCGGTCGGAGAACCTCCGACGCTCGAGGCGATTCGCCGCACCCATTGTGCCCGGCATGCCGGGACGTCACCCGAGTAAGAAGCACCACCACACAGAGAAGAGATGACATGAAAACCCGAAGGCTCGCTGCCGCCGTTGCCGGCGGCATCGCATCCGTCATGGTCCTGAGCGCCTGTGGCGCGTCGGCAGATCCGGGAGGCTCCGGCGACGGAGGCACCGACGGCGTCACCATCGACGTCCTCGCCGTGAACCTGCCCGCCCAGGAGGACCTGGTGAAGCTCACAGAGGAGCACTTCACCAAGAAGACCGGCATCAAGGTCAACTTCACCCTCCTGCCGGAGAACGACGTCCGGGCGAAGATCACCCAGGAGTTCTCGTCGCAGGCGGGCGTCTACGACATCGCGACGCTCTCCAACTACGAGATCCCCTTCTACGCCGACAACGGCTGGGTCACCTCGCTGGACAAGTACCTGAAGGAGGATGCGGAGCTCATCGAGGCCGATGACCTGCTTCCGTCGATGATGGACTCGATGACCGGCCCCGGCGACGAGGTGTACGGTCTGCCGTTCGAGGGTCAGTCCTCCTTCACCATGTACCGCAAGAGCGTCTTCGACGAGCTCGGCCTGGTCATGCCGGACAACCCGACCTGGGACGAGATTGCCGACCTGGCCGCTCAGATCGACGAGAAGAGCTCGATGAAGGGGATCTGCCTGCGCGGGCTTCCCGGCTGGGGTCAGCAGCTGGCGCCGCTGAACACCGTCATCAACACCTTCGGCGGCACCTGGTTCGACATGGACTGGAACGCGCAGCTCACGGCTCCCGAGACCGTCGAGGCCGTCAACTTCTACGTCGACCTGATCCAGAAGCACGGCGAGCCCGGCGCCGCACAGGCCGGCTTCACCGAGTGCCTCAACTACTTCCAGCAGGGTGAGGTCGCGATGTGGGTGGACGCCACGAACGCGGGTGGACCGGTGGAGTCCTCGTCGTCTCCGATCGCCGGTGACATCGGCTACGCGCAGTCGCCGGTGAACAAGACCGACGCCTCCGGATGGCTCTGGACCTGGGCGTGGGGCATCGAGGAGGCGTCCGACCAGAAGGACGCCGCCTGGAAGTTCATCTCGTGGGCGAGCTCGCGTGAGTACGAGGAGCTCGTGGCCGAGGAGTTCGGCTGGGCCAGCGTGCCGTACGGCAAGCGCCAGTCGACCTTCGACAACCCCGCCTTCCAGGAGGGTGCTCCGTTCTACGAGGCCGCACGCACCGCGATCTCGAGCGTGGACGCCACCAACCCCGGCCTGCAGCCCCGTCCGTACGCCGGCGTCCAGTTCGTCGGAGTGCCGGAGTTCATCTCCCTCGGCACCACCGTCTCCGAGGAGATCGCCGGAGCCATCGCGGGCACGACCACGGTCGAGGCCGCGCTGGAGAAGGCGCAGAAGCTCGCTCAGGACGTCGGAGACAAGTACAAGAAGTAATACCGCACGCAGCAGCTGACCGAGTGCGCGGTGGCACCTCCCAGGGGCCACCGCGCACTCCCACTGCGAAGAGCATTGGAGATCTGAGATGGCGACCATGTCGCGACCCCGTGCCGATGAGACAGGGCACGGTGCAAAACAAAGCCCGGCGACGAAACCGGCACCGCGCGTGAAGGTGCGCCGGCGCGAGGTCTGGAGCAGACGGGCGCCGCTGCTGCCCGCGCTGATCTTCACCATCGTGCTCACGCAGTTGCCGTTCCTCGGCACGGTGATCGTGTCGTTCATGAACTGGAACACGCTGTTCCCGCGCGATACCGGCTTCGCCGGCCTGGGCAACTATGTGGCGGTGTTCACCGACCCGCAGCTTCGGGATGCGGTGGGATTCACCATCCTTCTCACGGCGCTGGTCGTGTTCGTCAGCATCGTGATCGGCTTCGGGATCGCCCTGCTGGTGAATGAGAAGTTCCTCGGCCGTGGAGTTGTGCGGACGCTGCTCATCCTGCCTTTCCTGATCGTCCCGGTCGCCGGGGCGCTGTTCTGGAAGCACTCCATGCTGAACCCGTCCTACGGACTGATCAACGGTGTGCTCACCTGGGTGTGGCGTCTGTTCGGCAGCGACTCCCCGCCGCAGCTGGACATCCTGACCAACTCGCCGCTCCTCGGGATCTCGATGTTCCTGGTGTGGCGCTGGACGCCGTTCATGGTGCTCATCCTGCTGGCGGGGCTGCAGTCCCGGAAGCAGGACGTCATGGAAGCGGCTTCCGTGGACGGTGCAGGCACCTGGATGACCTTCAGGTACATGACCCTCCCGCACATGCGCCCCTACCTCGAGCTGGCCGCGCTGTTCGGCAGCATCTATCTCGTTCAGGAGTTCGATGCGATCTTCATGATGACCGCGGGCGGACTGGGCACCACCAACCTCCCGTACGCCGTCTACAAGACGTTCTACATGGCGAACGACTACGGGCTCGCATCCGCGCTCGGCGTCATCGTCGTCATCGGCACGATCATCATCGCGTCGTTCACCCTGCGCGTGCTGCTCTCGCTGTTCCGCGAGAACGAACGATGAACCGGATGGAGACCCGAGAAATGACGACTGCAACTGCGACCCTCGTATCCCGCCGGGCATCCGCCGGGCCGTCGCCCCGCCGCAACCGCGGGCGCGCCGTGCGAACGGGTATTCGCGGCATGGCCGCCTGGATCGTCGCGCTGATCATGATCACGCCGATCCTGTGGATGCTGCTGACGTCGCTGCATGCCGAGGAGGACGCCGCGACGAACCCGCCCTCGCTGTTCGCGCCGCTCACGCTGGACGGCTACATCGAGTTCTTCTCCGGCTCCGGGATGAATCCCTGGCCGCCCCTGATGAACTCGCTGACGGCATCCGTGCTGTCTGTGATCCTCGTGCTGCTCTTCGCCTTCCCCGCCGCGTTCGCACTGTCGATCCGGCCGGTGGAGAAGTGGAGTCAGGTGATGTTCTTCTTCCTGACGACGAAGATGCTTCCGCTGGTGGCAGCACTGCTGCCGCTGTATCTGTTCGCCAAGCAGATCGGCGCGCTGGACAACATCTTCCTGCTGGTCATCTTCTACACGGCGATGAACCTGCCGATCGCCGTGTGGATGATGCGCTCCTTCCTCGCCGAGGTGCCGGTGGAGCTCATGGAGGCGGCGCAGATCGACGGGGCCGGACTGCCGATGATCCTGCGTGCGGTGATCTTCCCGGTGGCGACGCCGGGGATCGCGGCGACGGCGCTGATCTGCTTCATCTTCAGCTGGAACGACCTGCTGTTCGCGCGCGTGCTCACCGGCACGGGGGCTCAGACGGCGCCCGTGTTCCTGACGGGCTTCGTGTCGAGCCAGGGACTGTTCCTCGCGACCGTCTCCGCAGGCGCGCTGGCGGTGTCGCTGCCGGTGATGCTGGTGGGCATGGCCGCCCAGGACCGCCTGGTGCAGGGCCTCACGTTCGGTGCGGTGAAGTAGCGCGGACGACCGTTCGCGACGGGGCGGTGGAGGCTTTCGGGCCGCCACCGCCCCGTCTGTCGTGCCGCCGGGGCGCGGTGTCGTGGTGCCGCCCAGGGCGCGGGTGTCACGCCGCCCGGCGCGCGGGTGTCACGCCGCCCGGCGCGCGGGTGTCACGCCGGTGACGGGACCCCGAGGCGGGCGAACAGGGCGTCGAGATCCGCGGCGGTGGACTCCGCGAGGTCGATGCCGGACTCGTTCGCGCGCAGCTGGGTCATCTCCGGATCTCCCGGCGCCAGGGTGTCCGCGCCGGTCGCGCGCACGCGCGACTGCAGGGTGCGGACGCGATCACGGGTGTGGTCGAGGCCCATGAAGTGCTCGGGGTCGATGGCGATCACCAGATGTCCGGCGTTCATCCGGCTGGCCGGCTGCGACCAGATGTCGACGGTCTCGAAGGCGTAGTGCGCGCCGGTCAGCGCGGCGCTGAGCGCTTCGAGCAGCACCGACACCGCTGATCCCTTGTGCCCTCCGAACGCCAGGAGGGCTCCCGACAGCGCCGTGGCGGGGTCCGTCGTCGCCGCTCCGTCCGGGCCCACGGCCCAGCCGTCCGGGAGGCGCTCGCCGGCGTTCTTCGCTGCGAGCACCTTGCCGTACGCCCCCGCACTGGTGGCCATATCGGCCGTGAGCGAGTGCTCACCGCTGCTGGGGAAGGCGATGGTCAGCGGATTGGTCCCGAGCGTCGCCGCGCTGCCCCCGTACGGTGCGACGGCGGGGCCGGTCGTGGAGGTGACGATGCCGACCAGGCCGGCAGCCGTCAGCAGGTCGCTCCAGTAGTTGCCGGCGCCGTAGTGGGTGGAGTTCTCCACCGTGACGATGCCGATGCCGTAGGTGCGCGCGAGGTCGATGACGCGGGTGGTGGCGGCGCCCATGGCGACCTGGCCCAGGGCCCCGTCGGCGTTCAGCACGGCGGTGGCGCCGCTCTCGCGGGTCCAGGTCAGATCGGGTGCGGCATTCATGCCGCCCGCCTCCAGCGCGGCGACGTACAGCGGCAGGCGAATGAGGCCGTGCGAGTAGATGCCACGGCGATCGGCGGTGATGAGGGCGTCGGCGACCAGTTCCGCGTCCACGCGGGGAACGCGAACCGCCTCAAGGGCGGCCGTGGCGGCTGCGACGATCGCGTCCAGGGAATATCTGCGGGACTGCACCGTTCCGTCTCCTTCTTCTTGCCTGTCCGCGAATCCTACAGGAAACACGATTCAGAAGCGGAGGCCGGGCGCCCGTCCGACGGGATGCTGAGGCAGAATCGAATCGTGAACATCGTCGTCGGAGTCACGGGCGGTATCGCCGCGTACAAGGCGGTGCACCTGGTGCGCCTGCTCATCAAGGCCGGGCACGAGGTCACGGTGATCCCCACCGAGGATGCGCTGCGCTTCGTCGGCCTGCCCACCTGGGAGGCGATCAGCCGCAGGCCGGTCACCACCAGCGTGCACGAGGATGTCGCCCGGGTGCGGCATGTCGCCCTCGGCCAGGCCGCCGACCTCGTCATCGTCGCCCCCGCGACCGCGAACACGATCGCGAAGATGACCGCAGGCCTCGCCGACGACCTGCTCGGCACGACCCTGCTCGCCACCACCGCACCGGTCGCGGTCGCTCCGGCCATGCACACCGAGATGTGGCGGCATCCGGCGACTCGGGCCAACATCGCCGTCCTCCGTGAGCGCGGGGTCGCGATCCTGGGGCCAGGAGAGGGAGAGCTCACCGGGGGTGATTCGGGACCCGGACGGATGTGGGAGCCCGAACAGATCGTGGACGCCGCCCTCGCGCTCCTCGATGGCGCCGGGCAGGGCGACCTGGATGAGCGCGACCTCGACGGATTGCAGGTCGCCGTCTCCGCCGGCGGAACCCGCGAGCCGCTCGACCCCGTGCGCTTCCTCGGGAACCGCTCCAGCGGGCGGCAGGGAGTCGCGCTCGCGCTCGCCGCCGCCGATCGCGGCGCCCAGGTCGTGCTGGTCGCCGCGAACATCGACGACGGCGTGCTGGAAACCGCTGCGCAGCATCCGCTCATCCGCATCGAGCGCGCCGGAACGGCGGCCGAACTGGGTGACGCGATGCGCGCGGCGGCCGAGGACGCCGCGGTGATCGTGATGGCGGCGGCCGTGGCGGACTACCGGCCGGCGGAGGTCGCCGAGGGAAAACTCACCAAGGAGTCCGGCACGCTGGAGCGCATCGACCTCGTGCAGAACGAAGACATCGTGGCGTCACTTGCCGCGCGTCGGCATCCGGGCCAGGTCGTCGTGGCCTTCGCGGCTGAGACGCCACAGGATGCCGAGGAGATGCTCGCCCGCGCGCGACGCAAGCGCGAGCGCAAGGGTGTGGACCTGCTCGTCGTCAACGAGGTCGGCTGGGAGCGCGGCTTCGAGGCCGAGGACAACACCGTCCAGGTGGTCGGCGAGCAGGGGGCGGTGCTGGCCAGGGCCTCCGGCTCGAAACGCGCCGTCGCGGACGACATCTGGGATGTGATCGCCGCCAACCTGGGGTGACGCGTTCCGGGTGGTTCTGATAAAGTTGAGTCATCCAAACTCAACTTTGAAGGAGTCTCCTCAGGAGGATCGGATGACCAACCCCGCACAGAGCAGCGAAGAGCAGCAGAGCGCCCTCGAGCAGTTCGGCATCAATCTCACCGATCGTGCGCGCCAGGGCAAGCTCGACCCGGTGATCGGACGGGACAGTGAGATCCGCCGCGTCAGCCAGGTGCTCACGCGCCGCACCAAGAACAACCCGGTGCTCATCGGCGAGCCCGGCGTCGGCAAGACGGCCGTGGTCGAGGGACTCGCACAGCGCATCGTCGCCGGGGACGTCGCCGAATCGCTGAAGGACAAGGAGCTCATCACCCTCGACATCTCCGCCCTGGTCGCCGGCGCCATGTACCGCGGCCAGTTCGAGGAGCGCCTGAAGAGCGTGCTGAAGGAGATCACCGAATCCGACGGCAAGGTCATCACGTTCATCGACGAACTGCACGTGCTCATGGGCGCCGGCGGCGGAGAGGGATCGGTGGCGGCCTCCAACATGCTCAAGCCCATGCTCGCCCGCGGCGAGCTGCGCATGATCGGCGCGACCACACTCAACGAGTACCGGGAGTTCATCGAGAAGGATGCCGCGCTGGAGCGCCGCTTCCAGCAGGTCTACGTCGGGGAGCCGTCCGTCGAGGACACCATCGCCATCCTCCGCGGCCTCAAGGGCCGCTACGAGGCGCACCACGGGGTCACGATCTCCGACAGCGCGCTCGTGGCATCCGCCGCCCTCTCCAACCGCTACCTGCCGAGCCGGCAGCTGCCGGACAAGGCCATCGACCTGATCGACGAGGCCATGTCGCGCCTGAAGATGGAGATCGACTCCTCTCCGGTCGAGATCGACGAACTCAAGCGGCAGGTCGACCGGATGAAGCTCGAGGAGCTCGCCCTCAAGCGAGAGAAGGACGATGCCTCCAAGGAGCGGCTGGCCACACTGCGCGAGCAGCTGGTCGACCTGGAACACGAGCTCGCCGGGCTGGAGGAGCGCTGGGCGCGCGAGCGCCAGGGACTGAACCGCGTGGGCGAGCTGAAGAAGAAGCTCGACGACGCCATCACCCAGCGCGACCTCGCCATGCGCGAGGCGGATTACACCCGGGCGTCCAAGCTCGAATATGAGACGATCAAGCGTCTGCAGGCCGAGATCACCGAGGCCGAGCATGCCGAAGCCGCCCTCTCCAGCGAGGGCCGGATGGTCAACGAGCAGGTCACCGACGAGGACATCGCCGCCGTGATCGCCGCATGGACCGGCATCCCCGTCGGCCGCCTGCTGCAGGGCGAGAGCGAGAAGCTGCTGCACCTGGAGAACGAGCTCGGCAGGCGACTGATCGGTCAGAGGGAGGCCGTCAAGGCGGTGTCGGATGCCGTGCGCCGCTCCCGCGCGGGAATCAGCGACCCCGGACGCCCGACCGGTTCGTTCCTGTTCCTCGGACCGACGGGTGTCGGCAAGACCGAGCTCGCGAAGGCGCTCGCCGAGTTCCTCTTCGACGACGAGCATGCCATGGTGCGCATCGACATGAGCGAGTACGGCGAGAAGCACACCGTCTCGCGCCTGGTCGGCGCCCCTCCTGGCTACATCGGCTACGAGCAGGGCGGTCAGCTCACCGAGGCCGTGCGCCGGCGCCCGTACAGCGTGGTGCTGCTCGACGAGGTCGAGAAGGCGCATCCCGAGGTCTTCGACGTGCTGCTGCAGGTGCTCGACGACGGCCGTCTCACCGACGGCCAGGGCCGCACGGTCGACTTCTCGAACGTCATCCTGATCCTCACGAGCAACATCGGCTCGCCGATCCTGATCGACCCGGTGATGTCCGCCGACGACAAGCGGGACGCCGTGATGACACTCGTGCGGCAGGCCTTCCGTCCGGAGTTCCTCAACCGGCTCGACGACATCGTGATGTTCTCGGCCCTCAGCCAGGACGACCTCGCGCAGATCGTGGAGCTCGCCGTCGACCAGCTGCAGCGCCGACTGCACGACCGTCGGCTCACGCTCGCCGTCACCCCGGATGCCCGGTCGTGGCTGGCCGAGCGCGGCTACGACCCGATGTTCGGTGCCCGTCCGCTGCGGAGGCTCATTCAGACCGAGATCCAGAACCGCCTTGCCACTGCGCTGCTCTCGGGCGGCGTGCGCGATGGCGACACCGTGCGGGTGGACGTCGCGGCCGACGGCTCGGGGCTGGTGCTCACCAGTCAGAGCTGATCCCGGCGACGGGCGGCCTCACGCGTCCTTGGTGGTCGCCCAGTCCGCCGGCCCCGTCGACCCGGCGACGTACTCGTCCATCGGCACGTCGCCGCGTGCCCAGGCATCGCGGACCGGCTGGATGATGCGCCAGCACTGCTCGGCAGCATCCGACCGGACCGACAGGGTCATGTCCCCGTCGAGGATCTCGCTGAGCACCTCGGTATAGGCCAGCAGAGTGCCCTTGCCGAGATTGCTGGAGAGCACGTCGCGCCGCAGCGCGAAGGGGTCGTCTCCGCCGTTGACGTTCAGCACGAGGTCGATCTGGTCGGGCCCGAGCACGAACCGCAGGATGCCGCCGTCGGTGGGCTGCCCGGTCAGCCCGTCGGGGATGTGGCGGACCGGCTTGAACGTCACGACGATCTCGGCGCAGCGCTCCGTCATCGCCTTGCCGCTGCGCAGCGTGAACGGCACCCCTGACCAGCGGGCGGTGTGCACCTCGCAGGTGATCTCGGCCAGCGTCTCCGTGTCGCGGTCGGGGTCCACGCCCTCCTCGTGCACATAGGAGGGGACGTCGCGCGGCTCCTGTCTCGTGTGCACGTCGTCCTTCACCGCGAGCCGGCCCGCCGTGTACCGGCCGCGGCGCGATGATCGCACCGGGTTGTCGTCCCAGATCCGGGTGGCGCGCAGCGCCGCCGCCATGGCGTCGCGCAGATCGAGTTCGTCCAGGTCGTGCGGCTGCTCCATGGCCAGCACCGCGAGCACCTGCAGCAGATGGCTCTGGATCATGTCGATCATCGCGCCGGCCTTGTCGTAGTAGCGCGCGCGGTTCTCCAGTGCCAGCGCCTCGTCGTACCGGACCAGCACGGACTGCACGTGATCTGCCGACCACACCGGTTCGATCAGACGATTCGCGAAGCGCACGCCCAGCACGTTCAGGAGCGTCGACCGGCCGAGGAAGTGATCGACGCGAAAGATGCGCTCCTCCGGGACGAGCTTCTGCACCAGCTCGTTCAGCGCGTGCGCACTGCGCTCGTCGGAGCCGAACGGCTTCTCCAGCGCGAGTACCGTGTTCTCGGGGAGGGTGACGTCGCGCAGCACCTCGCAGGCCGCCTCGGTCACCGCGGGCGGAAGGGCGAAATAGATCACCAGTCGGCCCTGAGTGCCCTCCACGAGCGCCGCGAGCGCATCACGATCGGTGACATCGGCCTGCGTGTACGTGGTGCCGGAGACGCGGTCGAACTGGTCTTCGGCATCCGATGCGGCGAACGACGTCCGCACGCAGTCGCGCCAGTGCTTCTCGCTCCAGTGATCCGAGCCCGCCCCCCGCAGTGTGAGCTGCCGCTCCGGTTCACGCGAGAGCAGCTGCCCGATCGCGGGCAGCAGCAGCCGGGAGGTCAGGTCGCCGGAGGCGCCGAGGATGAGGAGGGTCGTCGTCGACATGATGTCGACGCTAGTCGCTCGGAACGACGAAGCAAGGGGGTGGATGCGACGAGCACCAGGTGCAAGACTGCGCAGCGTGGCCATGCGGATCGAGGACTATGCCCTTCTGAGCAACTGCCGGACGGCGGCGCTCGTATCCCGCGAAGGAGCCGTCGACTGGCTCTGTCTGCCTCGGCTGGATTCGGCGAGCACGTTCGGCGCCCTGCTCGGGGACGAGTCCCACGGACGGTGGGCGCTGCGCCCCGCGGATGCCGACGCCACCGTCACCCGCCGCTACGATCGCGACACCTTCGTGCTGATCACCCGGTGGCAGAGCGCGGATGCCGTGGCCGAGGTGCACGACTTCATGCCCATCGACCCCGATCCCCGCGTCGACGTCCGCCGCACCGACCTCATCCGGCGGGTGGTCGGGGTCGAGGGGACCATGAGGTTCGAACAGCGGCTCAGCATCCGCTTCGACTACGCCCGGGCGATGCCGTGGGTGCGGCAGACCGGCACGGCGCAGCATCCCCGTCTGGTGGCGATGGCCGGACCGGATGCCGTCGCGCTCCGCGGTGCTGCGCTGAAGCCCGTCGATCACGAGCACAGGGGGGATCTCTCGGTCACCGCCGGTGAGGTGCGCGACCTGCAGCTGACCTGGTTCCCATCGCACATGGACGTGCCGGAGCCGCTCGACGTCGACCACGAGCTGAGGCGCACCAAGAACTGGTGGCAGGGCTGGGCCGACCGGATCGAGCATCACGGACCGCACCACGAGATCGTCGTGCGGTCGCTGCTGATCCTGCGCGCTCTCACCAACCATGAGACCGGTGGCATCGCGGCGGCGGCGACGATGGCGCTGCCCGAGGACTTCGGAGGGGAGCGCAACTGGGACTACCGCTATGTCTGGCTGCGCGATGCGGCGCTCACACTGGAGGCGCTGCTCGATCACGGCTTCCTCGCGCTGGCGGAACGCTGGCGGGAATGGCTGCTGCGCGCCGTCGCCGGCGACCCGGCGGACCTGCAGATCATGTACGGGCTGGCCGGCGAGCGCGACCTGCAGGAGCGCGAGCTGGACTCACTGCCCGGCTTCGCGGCTTCGGCGCCCGTGCGCATCGGCAACGGTGCCGCCTCCCAGTATCAGGCCGACGTGGTGGGCGAGGTGCTGGTGACACTGTCGGCTGCTCGTGCCGCGGGCCTGCAGCAGTCGAAGTTCTCCTGGCCGCTGGAGCGGCAGCTCCTGAAGTTCGCCGCCGGCCACCTCGATCGCGCCGACCAGGGGATGTGGGAGATCCGCGGCGATCCCCACCAGTTCACGCATTCCCGCGTGATGATGTGGGCGGCCTTCGACCGCGGCGTGCGCGCGGTGGAGGAGTACGGTCTGGACGGACCGGTGCAGCACTGGCGCGAGCTGCGGCACCGGATGCGCATCGAGATCGATCAGCACGGCGTCAGTGACGGGCACTTCATCCAGTACTACGGCACGACCGAGGTGGATGCCTCGCTCCTGCTGCTTCCCCAGGTGGGCTACTGCGCCCCTGACGACCCCCGGATGCTGGCGACGGTAGACCGGATCGAGCAGACCCTCATGCACGAGGGGCTGCTGCACCGGTACCGCACCGGCAGCGGGGTGGACGGGCTGGCCGGGGACGAGAGTCCGTTCCTGGCCTGCTCCTTCTGGCTCGTCGAGCAGTACGCGTCCACCGGCCGCGAGCGCGAGGCGCGCGCCCTCATGCACCGGCTCTGCGAACTCGCGAACGACGTCGGGATGCTGTCGGAGGAGTACGACCCGGTGCAGGGCCGCCAGGTCGGCAACACCCCGCAGGCGTTCTCGCATCTGGCGCTCGTGAGAGCGGCCGATGCGCTGTCGAGGACAGGGCACCGGCCGCGCTAGGCGTCGACGGCGATCAGGCGCTCAGCACCACCGTCTCGTGGATCGGGCGGCGGACGCGGGGAGCGACCTCACGCTGCTGCAGGGGCTCGGGAAGTGCGGAGACGTCGCCCAGGTGACCCATCGCGATGACCGTCATCGGCACGAACCGCGGGTCCAGTCCGGCGATCTCGCGGATCGGCTCCGGGTCGAACCCGCTCATCTGATGCACGACCAGTCCGTCGTGATGCGCCTGCACGGACAGGTGCGCGATCGACTGCCCCAGATCGTAGGCGGCGTGGGTGATCGGGGTGCCATCGGCAGTGGCGGTCTCGGCGACGGCGACGATGAGCACGCCGGAGTTACCCGCCCATGCCTGGTTGAAGCCCATCAGCGTCGAATGGATGCCGCGATGCAGCTCGGTGCCGCGCCGCGCGACGATGAGGCGCCAGGGCTGCGAGTTGCTCGCGCTCGGCGACCAGCGGGCCGCCTCCAGAGCGCGCGACAGCTCGGCCTCGTCGATCGGCGCCTCCGGGTCGAAAGCACGGGGGCTCCATCGGTTGGCGAGAACATCGAGCAGGTCGTGCTCGGTGGGGGCGGTGCGATCGATGACAGCAGTGCTCATGGCGATGAGTCCCTTCAGGAGTGAATCCGGTGGACCCCATCGTCCGGAGAGCGCAACACACGTATGCGCGCGCATATTCCGTTCAGCCGCGCAGTGCTTCGCCGAGCTTGACGCGCGCCCCCATCCGCAGCAACGAGTTCTCGTAGATCTTCGCGCCGATCAGGATCGCTCCGATGCAGCTGGCGAGCAGGATGATCAAGGACAGCAGCGGCTCCCACCACTGCGCCTCGCCGACGAACAGGCGCACCGGCATCCCCACGGGCGCCGAGAACGGCACATACGACAGGATCGTCATGATCACCGGGTTGTCGTTGAAGAAGATCACCAGGAAGTACGGTGCCATCACCAGGATCATCAGCGGCATCGTCGTCGAGCCGATGTCCTCCTGCCGCGAGACCATCGCCGCCGCGGCGGAGTACAGCGAAGCCAGCAGGATGAAGCCGAACAGGAAGAACACGGCGAACCACAGCACCGGCGCGCCCAGGCCGGCGAGCACCTCGTTCTGACCCGTGACGATCAGGCCGACAACGGCGATGGCCGCGAGCAGCAGGATCTGCGCCATCGCGAGCACCGTGTTGCCGATCACCTTGCCCGCCAGCAGCACGCGGGACGGGATCGCCGAGATCAGCAGCTCGACCACGCGGGTCTGCTTCTCCTCCACCACGCTCTGCGCGATGGTGCTGCCGAACGTCGAGGCCGCCATCAGGAACACCACCCCGAAGCCGATGGCCACCAGGTAGCGCAGCAGCGGGTTGGTCTCGGCCGGCTGGAGGATGTCGACCTGAGGCGACTGCGACAGGCCCATCACCAGGCTGGTAGGCGCGTTCTCCTTGGCCAAGATCACCAGCCCGGTGGGGTCGCCCTCGGCGGGCAGCACGGCCGCCTTGACCTCGTCGTCGAGCACGAGCCGCTCGGCTTCGGCGCGATCGGCCACCTCGGTCACCGTCACATCCGGCAGCGCGCTCACGATGGAGGCGGACTGCGGTGTCGCGGCGATCGCATCGGGTGTGGACGACTTGCTGGCGAACCCGCCGATCAGCACCCCGGCGAGAGCCACCAGCAGCAGGATGCCGGTGGAGATCATGAACGCCTTGCTGCGCAGCTTGGAACCGATCTCGCGCTCGGCGACGAGCCAGACGGCGGATGGGGTGTTCACAGGATGACCTCCTTGAAGATCTGGGCGAGGGACGGATGCTGCGGGGTGAAGTTCGTGACGGCGCCGCGGTCGACCGCACCCCGCAGTACGCGCTGCGCGGTCGCGGGGGTGTCGACCTCGAACACGGCTGAACCGCCTTCGAAATCGATCACGGTCACGCCGGGTTCGCTGCGCAGCCAGCCGGCATCGGCGGAGGAGTCCAGCTGGTATCGCAGTGTGGAGTGCCGGGCGCGCAGTTCGTCGCGGGAGCCGGCCGCGCGGATCGTGCCGCCGGCGATGATGATCAGGTCGTCGCAGAGTCGTTCCACGACGTCCAGCTGGTGCGACGAGAACAGGATCGAGCATCCCATGCCGGCGCGGCGCTGGAGCACGTCGGCGACGACGTCGACGGCCAGCGGGTCCAGACCCGAGAACGGTTCGTCGAGGATGAGCACGTCGGGGTCGTGTACGAGGGCGGCGGCGATCTGGGCGCGCTGCTGGTTGCCCAGCGAGAGCGATTCGATGGTGTCTTCCAGACGCTCTCCGAGGCCGAGCTCCTCGAGCAGCGCGGTGGCGCGCGCCGTGGCATCCGTCTTGCCGAAGCCGTGCAGCCGTGCCAGGTACACGACCTGCTCGAGCACCTTCATCTTCGGGTACAGGCCGCGTTCCTCGGGCATGTAGCCGAAGCGCCGCCGGTCGGCGGATGTGACAGGGGAGCCGTCGAGGGTGACCGTGCCGGCATCGCCGGCGAGGACGCCGAGGATGATGCGCATGGTCGTGGTCTTGCCCGCGCCATTACCGCCGACGAAGCCGGTGAGCCGGCCCGGGGTGACGTCGAAGCGGATGTCGTCGAGCACGGTGCGCGAGCCGTAGCTCTTGGTGACGCCGTCGAGATGCAGTCTGCCTGTCATGCCTCCACGCTACGGAGCGGGGGAGGCTGTGGCATCCCCCGCGCGGCGGACCGAGGTGCTCCCTCGTCGGGGGGAGTCAGGCGTCTCTTATATTCATCGGAATACAGTTGAAGGCCGGCGGGTTGTATCCGCCATACCCGTTCCCTGATGACAAGGATCCCCATGACCCGCAGAATCGGTTACATCGTCGGCAGCATCTCGAGCACGTCCATCAACCGCCGCCTCTCGCGCGTCCTCGTGAACCTGGCGCCCGAGGGCACCGAGCTCGTCGAGATCGAGATCAAGGACCTCCCCTTCTACAGCCCCGACTACGACGGAGACTTCCCGCAGGTCGCGCGCGACTTCAAGCAGGCCATCGCCGATGTCGACGGCGTGATCATCATCACTCCCGAGTACAGCCGCTCGATCCCCGGCGTGTTGAAGAACGCCCTGGACTGGTCGACCCGTCCGTACGGCGAGATGTCGTTCTACGGCAAGCCCGTCGCCGTGATCGGCACGTCGGGCAGCGGCGTCGCCACCGCTGCCGCGCAGCAGCACCTGCGCGCGATCCTCGGTCACTTCAGCGCGGTCACCATGGGGCAGCCCGAGGGCTTCATCCAGGACCGCCCTGGCCTGTTCACCGACGACGGCCAGGTCACCGACGAGAGCACCGCGGGCTTCCTGGTCGGCTACCTCGAGGCGTTCAACGGACTGATCTCCCGGGTCGAGCACGCCTCCACGCTCGCCACGGTCTGAGCAGACGGGGCCTCCGCCGGATGCGGAGGCCCCGTTGCGCTCAGTGATCGATCAAGCAGACATCGCCCGGTTGCGTCGCACGATGTACAACGTCACCCCGCCGGCCAGCAGCAGTGCCGCTGCAACACCGCCCAGCGCCCAGGGCGGCGCCGATCCCGTATCGGCCAGGTCGCCGTCCGGAACGTTCCCGCCCGGAGCGCCACCTCCCGGAGCCGGCGGTGAGACCGGTTCCTCCCCCGGGTCTTCGTCACGAGCCATCGTCGGAGTGGATACCGACGCCTCCGGAGAAGTCACCTTCGCCCCGCCCGGGGTCGTCCCGGCGCCCGTTGCGACGTTGACGATCTTCCGGCGGTCCACATCGGATGCGGTGACCGTGTAGGGGTCCGCGGTGAAGGTCGCCGACTCCGATGGAGCCAGGGTCGCCACCGAGCTCGGAGTGAGGCCGGCGACCATCGGGTCGATCGCCGCCACCCCTGTCAGCGGCAAGTCGCCCGTGTTGGTGAGCACGATCTCGTATTGAATCCGCTCGCCCTCGTCCGCGACGCCGTTGCCGTTGGTGTCGTCGAGCGTCGCGGTCTTGACAGCGACCAGCGCTCCCACCGGTGCAGGGATATCGGGGAAGTGCGCAGAGTGCATGGCCATCGACGCCTGCATCCCCTCCATGTAGAACGCGCTGTTGTGGCCACCGTCGCGGAGCTCGAACTCGACATTCGCGCCGATACGGTTCAGGTAGTCCGCCGCCCGCTGAGACACCGCCGGGTTCACCAGTTGGTCATCGTTGCCGTGGTCGATGTAGAAGTCGAGGCTCGGCAGGATGTCGGACTCGAGAATATCGGAGTAGTTCGCCTCGAGGTCGGGGATGGCTCCCATGTGCGACGCGAACGATGTGTAGAGGTCGGTGTGCGCCATGCCGATCTTGAACACGCCGCCTCCGCCCATCGATATGCCCGTCAGTCCACGGGACTCCGCATCGGCGATCGTCCGGTAGTGCGAATCGATCTGATCGAGGATGTCGACATAGATGTGGCTCGCCCACGGACCCTGCGTGTCGCTCGGGCCGCCCGGAGTGTCGGCGTAGCCACTGTTCTTTCCGGAGTTCGGCATGACGACGATCATCTCGTCGACCGATCCGTCCGCGATCCACTCGTTCATCCGGTCCTCGATGCGGTCGACGTTGACGAACGAATCGCCTGTGCTGTTGATGCCGTGGAGCAGATAGACGACGGGATAGTCGCGGTCGGGTTCGGTGTAGTACGAAGGTGGCAGGTAGATGTTGTATCGCAGGGTGTTCCCGTTCATGCCCGGAAGCGTGGATACGTAGTCGACCGCGTACGTGTGGTTCAGGTTTCCGCGTTCGAGTGTCTTGCCATCGCGGTCGAGGAAGTACTGCAGGTGCAGCGCATCCACGTCGATTTGGACCCTCTGGCCCCCGCTGACCCCGGAGATCACCCGTTCAGCGGAGTACACGGGCGCACCGCGGTACTGGTAGTAGCCGGCGGCGGTGTCCGTCACGGAGAGGTCTTCATAAGAGTCGAACATCGATTTCAGGATGGCCAACTGCTCCGACTTGTCGATCTCATTCTGGTGGTACGCCTCGTCGAGGGTGGCGGCATAGGCATCAAGGTCCTCGGACTCGATCGCGGCGACCTGCGCATCGACGATGGCACGGTAGGGCGCATCGTCGGTCATTCGCTCAGTCGGCATGTCCTTCAGCGAGCGCACGGCGACATCCGAGTTGACGAGCGCGATATCACGGTCGTAGAACCCGCCGTAGGAGTTGTTGTTGTAGACCCGGATGCTGATCTCGTTCGTTCCCTCATGCAGCAGAGAGCTGTCCACCTCGTACTCGCGGGGGACCTCCCAGTAGGACTTCTCGAATCTGAAGTCGCCGCTCTGATCGAACCCGCCGTGGTCGGGGACGTTCGTGGCGGGGGCCGGTGCGCCGTCGGCGCCGAGGAACCCACTGGCCGCGACCGGTGTGCCATTGATGTACACGACGTCCATGTCGTCGATGATGCCGAGCATCAGCGTCACATGGTCGCTGTCGTCGAGGAAGCCGCCGGGGATCTCGACGGTGCGAGCGAACCAGCCCTCCGACCAGTTCGGGAACAGGTCGGCTTCGCTGAGCTCATTGCGTGAGCCGCCTTGGGTATACCCCGGACGCACCATCTGCATCAGGCCGCCGGTCGAGTAGTCGGCAGCGGGAACCGTGACGGTCTCCCATTGAGTGAACTGCCCGGCGTCCGGCAGCTCGGCATCGTCTAGGTCTTCCCAGGTGACATTCACCCGACCCAGCGGCAGGTACTGGAACATGTTGCTGTACTTGCGATAGACGGCGAAATGCCAGTCGCCGCGCAGGTCGACGATGTCATCGGAGTAGTCGCCAACGGAGTTCGTGGACGAGGAGAGCAGACGATCAACAGCGGTGTCGACGTCGGAAGGAAGCTCGGCAGCCATCGTCGGCGCCGAGAGGGTGAGCGCGCAGAGCGCGGCCACCGACAGGGTAAGTGTTGTTTTACCAACATTCAATGTTGTTATTCGCACATCTGCATGGTACTATGATCGCGTCGTGCTTGGCCAGCCTCTTCTTCGACCGAGCGAACGAGGATGCAGTGACGCCGTGACGGCCGTCTACGTGAGGCCGTGGCGGTGCGCGAGCACGATGGCCTGCACGCGGTCGCGGGCGCCGAGCTTCTGCAGCACGCGTGAGACGTGCGTCTTCACGGTCGCCTCCCCGATGAACAGCTCTTTCGCGATCTCGGCGTTGCTGCGAGCGTCGGCCATCAGGGTCAGCACCTCGGCCTCGCGCTCGGTCAGCGGCTCGGCGAGCACCCGCTCATCCCTCGCCGCACCGCGCGCGGTCGCAGGAGAGGAGGGCGGGGCGGATGCCGTGAAGCGGGCCAGCACGCGACGTGTGACCTCGGGGGCGAGGACCCCGTCACCGACGGCCAGAGCCCGCACGGCGGTGATGAGCTCTTCGGGGCCGGCGTTCTTCAGCAGGAATCCGCCCGCGCCGGCATCCAGCGCCTGGAACAGGTACTCGTCGCGATCGAACGTGGTGATGATGGCCACGGATGCCGTGATCGCGGCATCCGCGACGATGCGCCGCGTCGCCTCGATGCCGTCCATGTCGGGCATCTGCACGTCCATCGTGATCACGTCGGGCTGCAGTCGCGCAGCCAGCTCGACGCCCTCCGCGCCGGTCGCGGCCTCGCCGACCACCTCGATGTCCGGCTGCGTGCCGAGGATGGTGCGGAAACCCGCGCGCAACATGGCGTGATCGTCGACGATCAGCACGCGGATCATCCGACCACCCCGTCGGCGGGGCGGGAGATCGGGATGCTCGCCCGCACGCGGAATCCTCCTTGAGGCCGGGGGAGCAGGTCGATCGAGCCGCCGGACGCCAGCGCGCGCTCCCGCATACCGATCTGGCCGAGGCCCGGTCGCTGCGCGCCCACGGAGCGTCCGGTGTTCACGACCTCCAGCTCGACGGCATCCGGTGCGTACCGCACCCGTACGTCCGCCGTGGCGCCGACTCCTGCGTGCCGTCTGGCGTTGGTCAGCGCCTCCTGCGCGATCCGGTACAGATTCACGCCGACCGTGCTCGGCACCGGGGACGGATCACCGATGACCGTGTACTCCGTGGGCAGCCCCGCGTCCCGAGACGACTGCGCGAGGTCCTCGATGTCGTCGAGCCCGAACGCCGAGGACGGCCCGTCCTCCCCCTCGCCGTCGCCCGGCGCGCGCAGCGTCTCCAGCAGCTGACGGAAGTCGCTGATCGCCTCGCGGGAGGCATCCTCGACACCGGCCAGCATCCGCTTCGCCTCGGCCGGGTCCTGCTCGATCACCAGCCGGGCGGCGCCGGCCTGAACGCCCATCACCGAGACGTGGTGGGCGACCACGTCATGCAGCTCGCGCGCGATGCGCACCCGGTCCAGCGCCACCGCCTGCGCGGCGGTGACCTCCCGTTCGGCCTCCAGCTCACGCGTGCGCTCCTCCAGAGAGTGCCGCTGCACGGCGGCGTTCCAGGAGCGCTCGCCGAAGTAGTAGGCGCCACCGAAGTAGAGCCCGTTGAGCAGCAGCTGGATCATCATGAACGCGACGTAGGGAGAGAACAGTCCGGCCGCCATGTCGGCCTTGCCCGCCTCGGCGATCGCGTCGCGGTACATCACGATGATCAGCCAGACGAACATGCCGACGATGATGCCGACGCGCACGAGCATCGCCGCCCGCCGATCGTTCATCCAGGCGCCCACCGTGTAGAGCGCGATGAACATCGTGATGTTCAGCACGTACACCTCGGGGACCCGCACGGTCACGCTGGTGAAGAACACCAGCGCGACCACGATGGCGACGGCGGCGGGCCAGCGCCGGCGCACCGCGAGCGGAGCCGCGACCCCGGCCACGGTGAGCAGCGCCGACCACATGGGCGCCTGCGCATCGCCGTACAGCCCGGCGACGGTCGACAGGCCGGCGCTGATGATCCCGCCGACGAGCATCACACCCGCCAGCAGCAGATCCTGACGCCCGTCGCGCGGGGTCGGCGTGCGCGTGAACGCGAAGGACTCGGGCATTCCTCCACCGTAGGACGCAGCATGCCGCCGGGCATCCCCCGCGAGGCGGATGCGGCTGCCGGGCCGACGACTACTTGCTATTGACAAGCATGGTTGCTTTTTGCAAGCATGGGCACCAGTCCGACGAAGCGTCGGCGGACACAATCGACAAGGGAGTCATCGTGACCAAGATCTTCGTGAACCTGCCCACCTCCGACCTGGAGCGCGCCAAGGCGTTCTACACGGCGCTGGGCTGCGACATCAATCCGGAGTTCACCGACGACAACGCCGCCTGCATCGTCTGGAGCGAGGACATCTTCTTCATGGTGCTCACGCGCGAGTTCTTCGCGACCTTCACTGACAAGCCGATCGTCGATCCGACCCAGTCGCTGCAGGTCTCGTCGGCGTTCAGCTGCGATTCCCGCGAAGAGGTCGACGAGATCATGGCGAAGGGCCTGGCAGCAGGTGGCTCCGAGCCCAAGCCCGCGCAGGACTACGGCTTCATGTACTCGCGCGACCTGGACGACCCGGACGGCAACTCGCTGGGCTTCCTGTACATGGTCCCCGAGGCGGCCGAGAACGGGCCCGACGCGTACATGGCGGAGCACGGCGGCGCAGCCTGACGTGGCGGCACGGAGCTACGGCCAGTACTGCGGAGTCACGACCGCCGTCGAACTGATCGGCGAGCGGTGGGCGCTGCTCATCGTGCGCGATCTGCTCGTCGGGCCCCGGCGCTACACCGACCTCAAGCAGGGGCTGCCGCGCATCCCCACCAACATCCTCGCCACCCGGCTGAAGGAGTTGCAGGGCGGCGGCGTCGTGCGCCGGGTCTCGCTGAAGAACTGCGGTCTGGTGTACGAGCTCACCCCGTACGGGCGGGCGCTGGAGCCGATCGTGCTGGCCATCGGGCGCTGGGGATTCCAGGCGATGGGGGAGCCCGCGCCGGACGACGTCGTCACCCCCGATTCGCTCACCATGGCCCTGCGCACGTCGTTCCAGTCGTCGTGGGCCGGCCGACTCGACATCGAGCTGCACGTCGGTGACGTCGCCCTGCGCGTGCAGGCGGCCGACGGGGTGCTGCGGATCGCGCAGCTGGCGCCGCCCGCACCGCCCGTCGGCGGTGCGGTGCCGGCCGGGGAGCCGGATGCCGTGATCGTCGCCGGACCCGGCATCCGTCTGCTCATCGCCGGAACCGTGACCGGCGCGGAAGCCATCGAGAACGACATCGTCGCCGTGGTGCGCGGCGATGAGCGGATGCTGGACACCTTCGCCTCCGCCTTTCACATCGCACCTGTCACCGTGCACGAGCCGTCCGAACTGCAAGGGAGCGCATCATGACCGGACGCATCATCATCGACCTGTTCACCACCCTCGACGGGGTCGCCCAGGCCCCGGGCGGACCCGAGGAGGATCCCAGCGACGGCTTCCCCTTCGGCGGATGGCAGGCACCGCTGGCGAGTGAGGCCGTGGGCCGGAGCGTCGGCCAGGGCATGGAGACGCTGGACGCGCTCCTGCTCGGCCGGCGGACGTACGACATCTTCGCCGGGTACTGGCCCCACCACACGGACGGGCCGGAGGGCTTCATCGGGCAGCTGTTCGACCGGGTGCCGAAATACGTCGCCTCGCGGGACAGCGACATCGCCCTGGACTGGCAGAACTCTGTCCGGGTCGGCGACGACCTGGCATCCGAGATCGCGGGGCTGCGCGAGAAGCACCAGGACGTGCACGTGATCGGCAGCATCGACTTCGTGCAGACCCTGCTGCACGAGCAGCTCTACGACGAGCTCCAGCTCTGGGTGTACCCCCTCGTGCTCGGCCGGGGCAAGAAGGTCTTCCCGGAGGGTTCGACCCCCGCCAACCTGCGTCTCCTGCACGCCGAGAGCGGTGACGGCGGCACGCTGCTCTTGCGCTACGCGCCGGTCCCCGGCGAGGTCGAGACGGGCACGATGGGGTCCTGAATCGGACCGTCAGCCGGCCAGCATCCGCTCGATCGCCTGCGCCACGCCGTCCTCCGTGTTCGCGGCGGTGACCTCGTCGGCGACCTCCCGCACCACGTCGATCGCGTTCGCGACGGCGACGCCGTGACCCGCCCACTCCAGCATCTCGAGGTCGTTCAGCGCATCGCCGAAGGCGAGAACCTCGCTGCGGTCCACGCCCAGCCTCGCGCAGACCTGCGCGAGGCCGGTGGCCTTGGTGACGCCCTGCGCCATCACCTCGACGAACGGCGCCCCCGACATCGTCGCCTCGAATCCGGTCAGGCCGAGCGAGCGCAGTGCGCTGAAGATCTCGGAGATCGGCACGGACGGATGCCGGATGACGAGCTTCAGACTCGGCGCGCCCAGCACGTCCGCCAGTGGGACCCCGCCCATCGACTCCGGATGACGCTTGTGGTCGTTCAGATCCGCGATGGCGGCATAGCCGTCCTGGGCGACGAAGCCCTCGCCGGCATGCCGCACGCTGGCGAACAGCAGGTCCGGGATGACCTCGAGCAGCGCTTCGGCGAGTCCGCGCTGCACCTCGGCCGGGATCTCCTCGGCGAACAGGTGCTCGCCCGTGGTCAGATGCACCCCGTAGGCCCCGTTGCCGCAGAGCGCCCAGCCGTCGAATCCGGCCTGGGCGGCGATCGGACGCAGACCGATCGGCTGGCGGGCCGTGACGGGAACCGTCGGGATGCCGGCGTCGCGAGCGGCATCCAGCGCGGCACGTGTGCGCGGCGAGACGTTCCCCGCGTCGTCGAGCAGGGTGCCGTCGAGGTCCGTCGCGATCAGGCGGACGCGGCGCTCCGGTCCCTGAGCCCGTCGCGCCGGTCCCCGAGCCTGTCGCCCCGGTCCCTGAGCCTGTCGCAGGGTCACGCGAAGATCATCGGCAGGTCGTCATCCTCCTCGGCCGTGCCGAGGGAGAGGTCGACCACCACGGGAACGTGATCGCTCGGCTGCTCGCCCTTGCGCTCGTTGCGGTGGATGGACGCGCCGGTCACAGCATCCGCGAAGCTCTGCGAGCCCAGCACGAAGTCGATGCGGATGCCCTCGTTGCGGGGGAACTTCAGCCGCTGATAGTCCCAGTACGTGAATCCCTCGGGAATCAGCGGGCGCACGACATCGGTCAGTCCGGCGGATTCCAGGGCGAAGAACGCCGCGCGCTCCTCGGGGGAGACGTGCGTGGAGACACCCTCGACGATCGACGGGTCGCCGTTGTCCTTGTCGAAGGGGATGATGTTGAAGTCCCCGACCAGAGCGAGCGGTCGACTCGGGTTCGCCGCGATCTCCGCCGCCGTCGCGGCGCGCAGCGCCTCCAGCCAGTGCAGCTTGTAGGTCAGGTGCGGGTCGCCCAGCGACCGACCGTTCGGCACGTACAGGCTCCACACCCGCACGCCGTCGACCACCACGCCCAGCGCCCTCGCCTCCAGCGGAGCGTCGGGCCCCTCATGCCCCTTGGCGAAGCCGGGCTGCCCCTCGAACGAGGTGCGCACGTCGGTCATCGGCAGCCGGCTGGCGACGGCCACGCCGTTCCACTGGTTGAACCCGTGCACCTCGACGTGGTACCCGGCCTCTTCGAAAGGCGCGTACGGGAACTGCTCGGGTGTGCACTTGGTCTCCTGCAGGGCGAGCACGTCGATGTCCTCGCGCACGGCGAAGTCGACGGCGCGCGCCACGCGCGTGCGGATCGAGTTGATGTTCCAGGTGGCCAGACGCATGCATCCAGCCTATTCGGGACCGCGGACGTCGCCGGCCTCGTGGCGCTATCGCTCCGTCGGGTCGCCGGTGCGGGTCGCCGCGTCGGGTCGCGACGTCGGGTCGGGTCGCCGCGTCGGGTCGCGGCGTCGGGTCGCGACGGCCGTCGCCGGGCCGCCCCGAATCCGCTGTCCGGGTCGCGATGGATGCCGCTCCGGACGCGAGCCCGCTGTCCAGGTCGCGATGGATGCCGTTCCGGACGCGAATCCGCTGTCCAGGTCGCGATGGATGCCGCTCCGGAGCAGTTCAAACGACAACGATCGCGACCTGGACGGTCGCGATCGCCGGGCCGCGGGCGTGACCGTCAGCGCTCGGTCGGGTCGCCGGTGCCGATCAGGATGCCGCGGGCCAGCGTGTGGAAGTGGCGGTTGAAGCCGAGCACGCCGGGGGTCGCGCCGACCTCCAGGTCCAGACGGTCGACATCGAGCGCGTCGACCACGAAGAAGTAGCGGTGGATGCCTGTTCCCGCGGGCGGCGCGGCACCGATGTAGCGCTCGAGTCTGGCCTCGTTCGGCAGCACCGCGCTTCCGGCGGGCAGGCTCGTCGCGGTGCCGTCGCCGCTCTCCAGCCGGCGCGTGTCGGCGGGCAGGTTGTACGCCGCCCAGTGCCAGAACCCCGAGCCGGTCGGTGCATCCGGGTCGAAGCACGAGACGGCGAAGCTGAGCGTGCCGGCAGGCGGCTGGGACCATTCCAGCGTCGGATGCTGGTCCTCTCCGCCACGGCTCGACGACCAGGCGAAGCCGGGCAGTGGACCGCCGGCGGCGAAGTCGGGGCTGGTCAGCTCCAGCGGCGGGACGGGACGCAGTTCGGCGAGGGCGGCATAGGGATCGTACGAGAACATGGGGCCTCCTTGCCTCCACGCTAGGCCAGCCCGTGCCATCCGGGTAGCGGACGCGGCAGCGCGACCCGGACAGACCGGCCCATACACTGGATGCCGTGACCGATCTCGCCGCTGACCGCCAGGCCCTGCTCGACCTCATCACCGCCGAGGCGGTGTTCCACGGCGACTTCACGCTCTCCAGCGGCAAGAAGGCGACGTACTACGTCGACATGCGCAAACTGACCCTCGATCACCGCGCCGCGCCCGCGATCGGGCGCATCATGCTCGACCTCATCAAGGATCACGACATCTCCGCCGTCGGCGGGCTCACGCTCGGCGCCGACCCGATCGCCAATTCGGTGCTGCACGCGTCGGTGACCTCCGGCCGTCCGCTGGACGCCTTCGTCGTGCGCAAGGAGCCCAAGGACCATGGTCGCGGACGCCAGGTGGAGGGGGCGGATGTCGCGGGCAAGCGCGTCATCGTGGTGGAGGACACCTCCACCACCGGGCAGTCGGCACTGAAGGCCGTCGAGGTGCTGCGCCGTGAGGGCGCCGAGGTCATCGCCGTCGCGGTGATCGTCGACCGCAAGACCGGTGCGCAGGCCGCCATCGAGGCCGAAGGCCTGCAGTGGCTGGCCGCATTCGACCTGGACGACCTCGGGCTCGACCCGCAGTAGCGGCGGACGGCACAGCGGGTTCGGCGCAACTTCGCAGATCTGCACGATCTCGGAGCGATCTGCGCCGAACGTGCGGAGTTGTGCTGATCTCCGGAGTTGTGCTCCGCCGTGGCATTCGCGGTGCCTTGCCGGGCTAGCGTGGCGCGATGAGTGTGCCCTTTCCCAGATCGCGCCGCCGGGCTCTGGCGCAGCGCAACGTCAACTCCGGAGGGCGAGGCGGCAGTGTGGGTTCAGTGACGGTGGCCGACGAGTGCATCGGGAAGCTTGGCCGCCTCTAGCGGGCGGGGCGCGTCGGGTTCGTGTCCTGGTAGATATCGGGGGTGCCGTCGCCGTCTTCGTCGACGGTCTCTGCGCGTGCGATTGCCCTGTAGCGGCGGTTGCGGGCGACCAGGATGCTTGAGGCGAGGAGTGACGCGAGGAGCGAGGCGATCATGATCGCGATCTTGGCGTCGTCCCCGTGCAGGCTCTCTGCGTCGAAACTGAGTTCTGCGATCAGGAGCGACACGGTGAATCCGATTCCCGCAAGTAGCCCGAGACCGATGAGGTCGATCCACCGCAGGGCGGGGTCGAGCCGGACTTTCGTGACCCATGTGAGCAGGCGGACGGAGAGAACGATGCCAATGGGCTTGCCCAGGACGAGGCCCGCGACGACTCCGATGGTGACAGGATCCGTGGCGGCGCGCAGGATGCCGTCGACTCCACCGACGGATACTCCCGCAGCGAAGAACGCGAAGATCGGCACGGCGACGCCGGCGGAAAGAGGACGGAACCGGTGCTCGAACTCTTCGGCGAGACCCATACCGCGGGACGCACCCACATCTGCGCGCCTCGACCGCACGGGGATCGTGAACGCCAAGGCGACGCCGGCAATCGTCGCGTGAATGCCGGAGGCGTGCAGGAACGCCCACGCGGTGAATCCCAGAGGGAGCAAGATGAGCCAGGCCGCGAAGGCCTTCTCTCGGAAGAACGTCCGGTAGCGCTGAGCGAGGAGGCCATAAACGGCAACGACCGCAACCGCGATCACCAGCATGAGCACATCGATCTCGCTCGTGTAGAACACGGCAATGATGAGAATGGCGATGAGGTCGTCGACGACGGCAAGAGTCAGGAGGAACACCCGTAAGGGGCTGGGCAGGTGGGAGCCGACCAGCGCGAGCACCGCGACTGCGAAAGCAATGTCGGTTGCAGTGGGGATCGCCCACCCCTCACGCAGCGACTCCTGCTCCCACACGACCGCGGTGTAGATGAGAGCGGGGACGATCACCCCGCCGACGGCCGCGGTGATGGGCACGATGGCGGTGCCGAAGTGGCGGAGGTCACCCGCGACGACCTCCCGCTTGAGCTCAAGACCGACGAGGAAGAAGAACACCGCCAGCAGCCCGTCCGCTGCCCATGTGCCGAGCGTGAGGTTCAAATGCCACGGTTCGTAGCCGATCTGAAGATCTCGGAGTGCGAAGTAGGACTCGGATCCCGGCGAGTTCGCCCACACGATCGCGATCGCAGCGGCAACCACGAGGAGGATTCCTCCGACCGCTTCTTTCCGTAGCAGCGAACTGATTCGCCCGGCTTCGGCGGCTCCCGGCCAATGAGGAAAGCGGGACGCGGTGGACGGCGTGGTGTCGCGGGTCATGGGCAACTTCCCGGAAGTGGTCGACTGGTGAGGTGTCGACCAGACTTCCCGACGCGCCTCTCCCATCGTACCGTCAGGAGAAGATCTCCCGAGCCGCAGCAGCGATCGACTGACTGCTGATATCCGCCCAGTCCAGCACCACCACACCGTGAGTCTGCGACATGCTCTCGCCCCGCTCGACGATGCGGTCGGCCAACAGTTCCGGATTCGTGCACTCGCTGATGTCCAACGACGTGAACTCGATATCCCGCGCCATTCTCAGCTGAACAGCCGCATGCGTTCGTGTGAGAATCGACGACGCTGTCGCATCGACCCACGTCCTCGCTTGGTCTCCGCGGGCGATGGCCAGGAGCACGTGTCGCACTGCCGGTGCCGCATTGACACCCTCCATTGCGTCTTCGAGGGCCTGATGCATCCTGCGCTTTGCGTCGCGCCGTGACGCGGCTCCTCGGAGATCCACAGCGATGACGACACAACGAGGGCGGTCCGAACCGTGCATCTCGCGCATCAAAGGGACAAGTGAAGGCAGATCATCGCCCACCACACGGATTGCAACAGTCATTGGTCGACTCCGAGTCGAACGAAGCAGTCTCCAAGACTGCTGCCGACCAGACTTCCCGGCTCACCATGTCACGAAGACACATCATACTCAGATCGGTCTCACACGAATCGCGCACGTGCTGGACCCACCCTTGGCGCCCACCGCCGCGCAACGGGTCAGCTTCAAGCCTCAGGTGCGGTGCATCAGGTCGATCACTTCTAAGGCAGTGCGTTCGGGTGGGAGTGCGACGGTGATGCGGTCGCCCAGTAGAGCTTCCATCACCACGGTTGCTCCTATTATTTCGCCGCCGGCTTTGAGGAGGAGACGGGAGTCGCTCCCGGCCTCGGCTGCTTGCCCGGTGAGGTCATGGAGGATCGCGGCTCCCTCCGCGGTGAAAGTGATGTCAACGGCGCCCTGCTGCTGGCCTTCGCCTGCTGCGGCGTCAGCGACGGGGGCGCGCTCGAAAGTTGAGGGGCGCATCACATAGTTATCACCGACGGCGATGCACTGCGGATCGGACCCCTCTGTGCACGTCTCGGAGAGAGCCAGTTCCACATATCCTTCGGTTGCCGTCGGCGTGGTTCCGGGCACAGCTGCGGTGGCGCACCCGGAGAGAGCCAGCGCGAGAGCGCTGACGAGAGCGAGTCGGGACCTGCGAAAGGTCATTGATCTCCGTTCGCCAGGACGGGCAGCCCCGGTGTCGGGCCGGCATCAGGCTCCACGTTAGACACCACACTGGGTGCCCGCCACCCGACTTTGCACGTGATGCGACGCCGAGCCCCTGCCGCAGGGCGATCGCTCAGTCGGCGGGGTGCATGGGAGGGACGCTGTCCCGCGGGATTGCGTTGCCGTGTTGAGGCGGTTTCAGGGACCGTCTGTGACACGAGGAAGGTCGGGCGCGGTCAGACGTCGTCGCGGGCCCGGCGCGCTGGGTTGCACGACTCAGCTGGGAGTCATCCGTCGGGCCTGTCGGAGGCCGACGATCACGGCGGTGATGATCCGAGCGAGAGTCGGTCGGAGATCGATGACTGCGTGGCCCAGGCGGGGGTCGCTTCGGTAGATCCCCGCCAGCACCTCTCCGGGGGTCGACATCTGCCACATTGCGCCTGCGGTGGAGATCGTGGCGGAGATCACGTCGATCCCGTCCTGCTCGATCAGCTCGGGGAACACAGTGCGAAGCGCGCCGCTGATGCGATCGATCTCTTGGTGGGTGACGAGCTTGTAAGCCCGAACCGAGTCGATGGATACGTTTCGTTCCAGGGACAGGGGGACGTGGGCGAGCAGATCGCAGAAGAATGGACGGTCGGTCAACGATCGAGCGATCACGTCGCCCACCTGCTCCGCTTCGTGAAGCGGAGCGATTCCGAGGCTCACCTCGGGACCCCATTCCGCCCACTGGATCGCCGCCAGGCGCAGAAATATCTGTTCTCGCGTCTCGAAGTAACGCAACAACGCAGACTTGTGCATCCCGATCTCCTGCGCGATACCGGTCAAGGTGACCGACCGTATTCCGTCTCGGGATGCCAGTACCTGTGCAGCATCGAGGATCGCCCTGTCGCGCTGCTGCTTGGCCTCGGCACTTCGCGCACGCTGGAAACCGGACATGACCCCACCATAGCGCATCGAGGTTGCGTTATTAGTAAAACAGTGTTGTACTAAACCCATGGAACAAACATGGTTCATCACCGGATCCTCCCGCGGCATCGGAAACGCGATCGCCCGCGCCGCCCTGACTGCAGGTCATCGCGTCGCAGCCACCGCACGTACACCAGGACAGCTCGACGCCCTCGTCGCCGAGTTCGGCGAACGAGTGCTCCCTCTCGAGCTGAACGTCACCGATCCATCGCAGGTGGAGCAGGCACTCTCCGACACGGTCAGACGCTTCGGCCGCATCGACGTCCTCGTCAACAACGCCGGCTATGCCAACGTCGCACCCATCGAAACCGGCTCGGTCGAGGACTTCCGGGAGCAGTTCGAGACCAATTTCTGGGGCGTCTACCACGTCTCCCGTGCCGCCATCCCCATCTTCCGCACGCAGGGCACGGGGCTCATCCTCCAGATCTCCTCGATCGGCGGACGCGTCGGCGGCTCGGCCGGGATCGGAAGTTACCAGGCGGCGAAGTTCGCCATCGACGGTTTCAGCCGGGTTCTCCGCGAAGAGACCGAGCCGTTCGGCGTCCGCGTGCTCGTCGTCGAACCGAGCGGCTTCCGGACCGACTGGGCAGGCGCCTCGATGACGGTCCATGACGTGCCGTCGCACTACGCAGACACGGTCGGGGTCATGAACAGCTCCCTGCGGCAGGGGCCGGAGAGCAGCCCCGGCGAGCCCGAACGGGCAGGCGAGATCCTGGTGCAGATCGCTCAACGCGCCGACCTTCCGACCAACTTGACCCTCGGCGTCATCGCCTCCGAAATGGCGATCGCGCAGGACCGTCGACTCCTCGCCGATGACGAGAAGTGGGCCGATGTCAGCCGCTCCGCCGACAACGGGCAGCCCTACCCCGTCCCCTTCCCAACCCCGATCGCAAGCGGCTCTGAGAACTACGAGAGCGGACCTCTCATGACCACAGACTCCGGCCGCAGTTACACCGCCGCCCTCGACTACGCCGAGCAGATGCTCGGCGGCCGCCTTGAGCCGTTCCTCGTCGCAACCCCCGGAGAGCCGGCGAACGGCGCAGACTTCAAGCGCATCGCCACCATCCAGGCATTCGGCGACGCCTGGCCCCGCACAGAGAACCTCGACCACCGCGCCCGAGGCCTCGTCTCGGTCGCCATTGCGGCGACCCTCGGAACCCTGGAACCCCTCCGCGGCCAGATCCGCATCGCATTGAACAACGGCGCTACCCCCGAAGAGATCGTTGAGGTGTTCGTGCAGGTCGCAGCCTACGCCGGCGTCGCAAAGGCGTTCGAGGGATACGGAATCGCCGCGCAAGTCTTCGCAGAACGCTTCGCGAGGGACAACGCCGACGGCTCGGTCAGAGCGTGAGTGAAGCGCCCTGAGTCTCCAGCAGACTCAGGGCGCTTCACTGCGCCGGAACTGCACGGGCAACGAGCTCGGCAGGCTCCGGAACGACGTACGGGGCGTGAACAGTGAAGGCGCGACAATGAAGACTGGGTCGCCCATGCGGAGCGTCAGGGCCTCCGGCCCTCGGCGGCATCCGCGACGATCTTCGCGATCCGGGCCGCACGGGTCTCGGCGCGCTTCGCCGTGGCGATCAGCGTCAGGCCCTGCTTCTTGACCGACTTCGGGAAGTCGTCCCACGCCGCACGCGCGGCGGGCACGGCATCCAGGGCCGACGCGAAATCCTCGGGCTCCATGCCGGCTTCGGGGCCGTCCAGCATGCTCCACGAGCCGTCGGCTTTCGCCTCCTCGATGACCCGGATGCCGGCGGGCGCCAGCAGCCCGGCCGACTCGAGCTCGGCGAGACGCACCTTGTTGGTCGCCGCCCAGCCGCTGCCCCGCCTGCGCGGCGAGAACCACTGCCCGACGGACTTCTCGGCGAACGTGCGCACGGGGCCGTCGATCCAGCCGAAGCACAGCGCGTGGCGCACGGCATCCTCATATCCGACACCCTCGGCCGCGGCGCCGCGCACGTTCAGCAGCCAGACGCCGTTCGACGATTCGTGGTGGGCCTCCAGCCAGGCTCGCCAGCTGGCGGCATCCGCTGCCGTGATCCGGTCGCCGTCGTCCAGAGCACCCATCCGCACCTCCCCGTCGCGCGTCGCGCACCTCCGCGCCGTGCGCTCCGATCAGCATAGGCGCGGCGTCCGACCTGGACTTGACAACGTTTTCATGCGAATCTTCCCTGTGTGGCGAAGATGAACGACGAGAACGCCGACGCCGTGGGTCGGCCGACGATGAAGGACGTCGCCGCCCGTGCCGGCGTCGGCCTGTCGACGGTGTCGCGCGTCGTCTCCGAGAAGAGCGGCGTCAGCCGGAGCAAGCGCAAGGCGGTCGAGCGCGCGATCACGGAACTCGGCTACAGCCGGAACGACTTCGCACACACGCTGCGCACCGGCTCCGCCCGCACGATCGGCGTCGTCGTCACGCGCATCTCCGACCCGTTCTACGCCCAGCTCGTCAGCACCGTGGAGGAGCGGGCGCAGGAGCGCGACCTGCTCGTCCTCGTCGCGTCAGCCGGCGACGACCCGGTCGAGGGCGAGCGCGTGCTCCGACGCATGCTGAGCCGCCGCCTCGACGGGCTGATCGTCGTCGCGCACGAGGAAGCCGACGTCTCCTTCCTCGCCGCCGAGCGGGCCGCCGGTACCGAGATCGTCTTCGTCGACCGGCCTCCGAACGGCCTGGACGCCGACCTCGTCGTCGTCGACAACGAGCGCGGCGCAGCCGACGCGGTCCAGCATCTGGTGCAGGCGGGGCACCGCAGCATTGCCTGCATCGCGCACACCTCCGGGCGCTTCACCTCCGAGCGCAGGCAGGCCGGGTTCCGTCAGGGCGTAAGGGATGCCGGGCTCGAGACCCGTCCCGAGCTGATCGTGGCCGTCGACGACGACGTCGACCCCTGCGTCGAGGCGCTGCGCGAGATGTTCTCGCTGGCCGACCCGCCGACCGCCCTGTTCACCACCAACAGCCGCACCACCAAGGCCGTGCTCAAGGCGCTGCGGCTGCTGGACGCGCACCCGGCACTGGTGGGATTCGACGACTTCGAGCTGGCGGAGCTGATGACGCCGCCGGTGACGACCATCGCCCAGGACCCCTGGGCGATCGGCGACGCGGCGGCCGGACTGCTCTTCGACCGCATCGCCGGGCTGTCCGGTCCCGAGCGGCGCATCGTGCTCGGCACGCGGCTGGTCGAGCGCGGCTCGGGCGAGACGCCACCGTCCTGAAGCGCCTCCGACCCGGGCGTTACCGGGTTGTGACCGCCTCGCGGTTGCGTTTGGCAACGTTTTCATATTCCATGGCAGAAGGCCTGCGGAACGCAGGCTGTCATCATCCAACGGAGGATCACATGCGCAAGGCACTCGCCGCAGTAGCGGGTATCGCCATCACCGCGATCGCGCTCGCCGGCTGCTCCGGCAACGCCGACAGCGGAAACAAGGGTGGGTCGGACGACGACAGCCAGGTCGAGGTGTTCACGTGGTGGGCATCCGGATCCGAGAAGACCGGCCTCGACGCGCTCGTCACCGTGTTCGGCGAGCAGTTCCCCGACACGGAGTTCGTCAACGCGGCCGTCGCCGGTGGCGCCGGCTCGAACGCGAAGAACGCACTCGCGTCGCGTCTGAAGGCGAACAACCCGCCGGACTCGTTCCAGGCCCATGCCGGGGCCGAGCTCACCGACTACATCGAGGCCGACAAGATCGAGGACCTCAGCTCGTTCTACGAGGACAACGGCCTGAACGAGGTCTTCCCGTCCACGCTGCTGGACCGCCTGACGGTGGACGGAAAGATCTACTCGGTGCCCAGCAATATCCACCGCGCCAACGTGGTGTGGGTCAACACCGAGGTGCTGACCCAGGCAGGCATCGACCCGAAGGCCGCGCCGGCCGACATCGACGCCTGGCTCGCCGACATGCAGAAGCTGAAGGACGCCGGCATCGAGACGCCGCTCTCGGTGGCGACCGACTGGACCCAGGTGCAGCTGTTCGAGAACGTGCTGCTCGCCGACCTCGGCGCCGAGGGATACACCGGCCTGTGGGACGGCTCGACGAAGTTCGACGACGCGAAGGTCACCAAGGCGATCGAGGACTACACGAAGCTGCTGTCGTTCGCGAACACCGACGGCACGGGTCAGGACTGGCCCGTCGCGACGGACATGGTGATCGACGGCACCGCCGCCTACAACGTGATGGGCGACTGGGCGCTCGCCGAGTTCGACGCCAAGGGCAAGACCTACGGCACCGATTACACGACGTGGCCGACACCGGGCACCGACGGCACCTTCGACTTCCTCGCCGACTCGTTCACCCTTCCGGTGGGCGCACCGCACGCCGGGGGCGCGAAGAACTGGCTGAAGACCATCAGCTCCGCCGACGGGCAGAAGGCGTTCAACCTCGCCAAGGGCTCGATCCCGGCGCGCACCGACGCGGTCGCGACGGACTACCCCGAGTACCAGCAGGGTGCGATGGCCTCGTTCGCCAAGGACACCGTGGTCAGCTCGCTGGCCCACGGCGCCGCGGTGAAGGTCTCCTGGCTGAACGACATCACCTCGGCGATCGGGCAGTTCGTCTCGACCCAGGACGCCAAGACCTTGCAGGATGCGCTCGTCCAGGCGCAGACCAAGGGCCTCGGCAAGTAATCGAACAACCGCGTGCGCGGGGCGGCGTCACCACGTCGCCCCGCGCACATCCCCGTCCGAAGGAGGGCGTCCATGCGCAAGGGCATCCGCAACTGGGGGCCGCCGCTGCTGCTGATCTCGCCGACGATCGTGCTGCTGGGCATCTTCGTCTACGTGATGATCGGCCTGAACTTCTCCACGGCGATGACGAAGGACTCCGCGCTGAGCGCCTCCGAGTTCGTCGGCCTGCAGAACTTCACCGATCTGCTGACCGAGCCGCGCTTCCTGCATTCGCTGGCCAACCTCGGCGTCTTCACCGTGTTCTTCATGGTGGGCACGATGCTGTTCGGGTTCCTCTGGGCCTGGATGCTCGACAAGGGCGTGACCGCCGAGGGCGTGTTCCGCTCGATCTACCTCTTCCCGATGGCCGTCTCGTTCGTGGCATCCGGTGTCGTCTGGCGCTGGCTGCTCAGCTCCGCCCAGGGCGATCGCGCCTCGGGCCTGAACCGGCTGCTGGACTCCATCGGGCTCGGCAGTCTGCAGAACGACTGGTACAACCAGCCGCTGTGGGGCATGGCCGCGATGGCCATGCCGGCCATCTGGCAGCTCTCCGGTTACGTGATGGCACTGTTCCTGTCCGGCTTCCGCGGCATCCCCGAAGAGCTGCGCGAAGCGGCCCGCATGGATGGAGCGAGCGAGTGGAAGCTGTATCGCTACGTCGTCTTCCCTCAGCTGAGTCCGGTCGCGCTGTCGGCCCTCGTGATCGTCGCCCACATGTCCCTGAAGGTCTTCGACCTGATCATGGCCGTCACCGGCCCCGTCTACATCACCGAGGTCCCCGCGACGTACATGTGGACCGCCCTCACCGGCGGTGAGTACGGCAAGGCATCCGCGATCGCGACCGTCCTGCTGCTGCTGGTCTGCATCTTCATCGTGCCGTACCTGATCTCCACGGCCCGCGCCGAGAGGAGGGCACGCAAGTGACCGTCGCAACCGGAATCGAACGCCGCACCACCACCTCCGGGAACATCCCCACCGCGCACCGCACGCGGGCGCGCGTCGGCCGCACGACCAAGTACGTGCTGCTGCTGCTGTTCGTGGTCATCGTGCTGATGCCCGTCTACGTGCTCGTCGTCACCAGCCTCAAGCCGCCGTCCGACGTCAGCGCGGTCACGTCGTGGGCCTGGCCCGCGCGCTGGCCCTGGCAGACGGATGCCGACGGCAACACCGGCCTCGGCAACTGGGCGACCGCATGGGAGGCGCTGGCCGCCCCGCTCGGGCGCACGTTCCTGCTGGCGATCCCCGCCGCCGTCATCTCGGCGATGCTCGGTTCGATGAACGGCTTCGTGCTCTCGCGGTGGAAGTTCCCGTACGCCAACCTCGTGTTCACGCTGATCCTGTTCGGCATGTTCATCCCGTACCAGGCGATCATGGTGCCGCTGGTGCAGCTGAAGACATCGCTCGGACTGCCCAGCAACATCCTCACCCTGCTGCTCGTGCACATCATCTACGGTCTGCCGATCTGCACGCTGATCTTCCGCAACTACTACGAGGGCGTTCCGGAAGAGCTCATGGAGGCGTCGCGCGTGGACGGCGCGGGCATGCTCGCCTCGTACTGGCGCATCATCCTGCCGCTGTCACTGCCCGGGTTCGTCGTCACCATCATCTGGCAGTTCACCTCGGCGTGGAACGACTACCTGTTCGCGCTGTTCCTCTCGGACGCCAACCAGGGACCGGTGTCGCTGTCGTTGGTGAACCTGTCGCAGGGCGCGCAGCTGTCGAACTACGGTGCATCGATGGCGGGGGCGCTCATCGCGTCGATCCCCACGCTGGCGGTGTACATCCTGCTCGGCAAGTACTTCATCGGCGGCCTGATGAGCGGGTCGGTCAAGTCCTGACCCGGCGCGCAGCCGTCAGCCCCGGGGGCCTCTCGGACGATCCTCGTCGTCCCAGGGGCCCTCATACCATTCGCCGCGCTGATCGCGCCGGCGCGGTTTGAGCAGCTGGATCGTGACGAGCGTGAGCACGGTCAGGATGATGACGACCGCCACCACGAACAGCATGTCCTGTTGAGTCATCGGGATCCCTTCGCGTGAGCCCAGCCTAGGCGGAGTGCTCAGGGGATCGCAGGTGAAGATGCTCAGGCGGTGAGCCAGATGGCATCCGCGGCGCCCTCCGGCAGCGCTACCGGAGCCCCGCCGAGCATCGCCCCCGAGGCGGTCGCCGTCAGCTGTGCGCCGACCGTGATGCCCGCATCCTCCACCGCCTGGAGCAGCTCGGGGTCGCGGTCGCTCACCCGGAGCACGCGACCGGAATGGCCCTCGGCGGCCTCGGCGAGAAGCACGAACGGCTCGCGCTCGACGCGTCCGTCCTCGTCGGGGATGGCGTCGCCGTGCGGATCGAAGCGCGGACGGCCCAGACGCTCGTCGATGGCCTGCAGCAGGCGGTCGCTGATGGTGTGCTCGAGCACCTCGGCCTCGTCGTGCACCTCATGCCAGGCGTAGCCGAACTCGCGCACCAGCCAGGTCTCGATCAGCCGGTGCCGGCGCAGCATGTGCAGGGCGCGGTCTCGACCGGCATCCGTCAGCCGCACCGCGCCGTACGGCACGTGCGAGACGAGACCAGCGGCGGCCAGCTTCTTCACCATCTCGGTGACGCTGGACGGCGCGATGGCCAGCGCGGCGGCGAGCTGCGAGGGCGTGATCGGCGCATCCTGCCACTCGGTGTGCGAGTACACCGTCTTCAGGTAGTCGTCGAACGCGGGGGACGCCATCTCAACCGCCTCAGCCGCCCAGGGCGGCCAGCACCTTGAACGCCGCGTTACCGGCGAAGAAGAGGATCGCGAAGCCGGCGAGGGCCGCCAGCAGCGACAGCCGCCCGTCGTAGTCGTCCACGCCGCGGGATCCGATGGTGCGCGCGCGGAACGCGAAGAACAGCGTCATCGCGCCGAGGACGAGCTGCACCCAGGGGCCGCCTGCGGGCAGCAGGTACGGCCACGCGATGAGCACCACGCCCAGAGCCCCGGCGACGAGCGCGAACCAGGTGCTCAGCCTCATCGCGCGGCGCGCTTCGGAGTCGTCGCGATGCTTGTCGGCGGGGGCGGAGGGCATGCCTCGAGCCTACCCGGGCCCGGTGCGCGCCCCCGCGCAGGCGGGCGTCGTCCTCCCGACGGCTGGTCCGGCATCCGGATGTGAATCGTCTCAGAACACTTGACCCCGACGAGCGACGGGGGTAGCTTCGGCGGGGCGCGGAAAGCGCTATCCAACGGCCCCAGCCCAGAGGAGTTTCAATGTCGAATCCCAGATCCCGCCCGTTCCGGCTGTCCCTGGCGGTGGTGACCGCAGGCTGCATGCTCGCTGTCGGCACGCCGGCGGCGCTGGCATCCGCTTCCCCGGCGGGCGGCAAGCCGGTCTCCGGCGTCCCCCAGCTCGAGACCCTCGACCGCGGCCTCGTCGCCGTCTCGACCGACGACGGCGTCTTCCTCAGCTGGCGCCTGCTGGGCTCCGAGGCGACCGGTGCGACCTCGACCGGTCTCGCCGGCCCCGACTTCGCGGTCCATCGCGACGGCGAGCGCATCGCGGTCGTCACCGACAGCACGAACTACGCGGATGCCGACGGCTCCGCCGACTCGACCTACACGGTGGCCCCGATCGTGAACGGCGTCGAGCTGGCGGCGTCGGACGCCGTCACCGCCTGGTCGCAGGGCTTCCACGACCTGCCGCTGCAGAAGCCGGCGGACGGGGTCACCCCGGTGGGCGAGGCCTACACGTACTCCGCGAACGACGTCTCGGTCGGCGACGTCGACGGCGACGGACAGTACGAGTACGTCGTCAAGTGGGATCCCTCCAACTCGAAGGACGTCTCGCAGCGCGGCTACACCGGAAACGTCTACATCGACACGTACGAGCTCGACGGCACCCTGCTGAACCGCCTCGACCTCGGCGTGAACATCCGCGCGGGCGCGCACTACACGCAGTTCCTCACGTACGACTTCGACGGCGACGGCCGCGCGGAGACCATGCTGAAGACCGCGCCCGGCACCAAGTCGATCACCTACCGGCCCGACGGCTCCGTGGCATCCGAGAAGTACATCACGATCCCGGGATCCGACCGCAGGGCCGGGTACTCGAACGACGACGACTACCGCCTGAGCGCCGCCGACTACGAGCAGCACCTGGTGGACATGTTCCTCGGCTGGAGTGAGCGCCCCGAGGTCGTCTCCGGCCAGTGGCCGGCGACGCTCGAAGAGGCGTGGGGGATGCCCGTCACGCACGAGTACCCGCTGAGCCGGGCGGATGCCGAGGACCTGGCCGACACGTTCATCGACGTGTACGCGCCCAGCCGCAGCGACAAGAACCTGCTGCGCGAGTTCGAGGGCTTCATCCTCGACGGGCCGGAGTATCTGACCGTCTTCGACGGCGCCACCGGCAAGGAACTGAAGACCATCGCCTACCCGACCGACCGCGGGGACGACGGCCTGCTGTGGGGCGATTACGCGATGTCGCGCATCGAGCCGGGCAACCGCGTGGACCGCTTCCTCTCGGGCGTCGGATACCTCGACGGGCGGCACCCGTCGGCCGCGTTCGCACGCGGCTACTACACCCGCACCACCGTGACCACCTTCGACTGGGACGGCAGGAATCTCACCCAGCGCTGGCAGGTAGACAGCGGTCAGGTGCCTCTCACCAACCCGTTCAACGACTCACCGCACGGACGCGACGGCAGCGACCCGGTGTACGGCGGGATCACCACACAGGGCGATCACTCGCTGAGCTTCGCCGACGTCGACTCCGACGGCAGACAGGAGCTGGTCTACGGCTCGGTGACCTTCGACGACGACGGCAGCGTGCTGTACAGCTCGCACGACGTGCTGCCCGACGGCAGCGCCGACCCGGGCGCGGATGTGCGCCTCGGCCACGGCGATGCCATGCACGTCGCGGACATCGACCCGAACCGGGACGGTCTGGAGATCTGGACGGCGCATGAGGGCGGCGCGTACGCGCCGTACGGCTCGGCGCTGCGCGATGCCGCCACCGGCGAGGTGCAGTTCGGGGCGTACTCCGGCAAGGACACCGGCCGCGCGATGATCGGCGACGTGCGCGCCGACGTGCCCGGCATCGAGGTGTGGTCGAGCATGCCCGGCGGCACGGATGCCAGTGGGCTGCTCAGTGCGAAGGGCGAGATCCTGTCCGCGAGCACGCCCGGCACGAACATGTCGATCCGCTGGGCGGGCGACCTGACCACTCAGATCGTGAACGGCAGCGGCGAGGCGACGCCGACGATCGACGACTGGACGCGCGGCACGATGCTCACCGCGACGGGTACCCGCACGAACAACGGCACCAAGGGCAACCCGTCCCTGGTCGCCGACGTGCTGGGCGACTGGCGCGAGGAGCTGCTGGTGCGCACGGCCGATTCGAGCGCGCTGCGCTTCTACACGTCGACCGAGGTGACCTCGCACAAGCTGACCACGCTCATGCACGACCTGCAGTACCGCGCCGAGACGGCTCGTCAGCAGACGACCTACAACCAGCCCGCATACACCTCGTTCTACCTGGCGAGCGACATCGACTGGGCGGACGTGCCGATCCTGACCCGCGCGGTGACCCCGCCCGCGCCGAAGTTCAAGGACCGCCCCGGCACGGCTCACGACGAGGTGCAGGTGCCCAAGCGGGTGGACGGCATCACCTACTACGTGAACGGCGAGGAGGTCACCGCGGCGAACGCGAAGGTGCGGGTCACGGGCGAGGCGACGGTGGTCGCGGTTCCCGAGGCCTGGTACCGCGTCGCCGACGGCGCAGCCTCGCAGTGGACGGAGGAGTTCAGCACCCGTTGACCACCACCGCCCCGGTGAGCACCAGCCACAGCAGCACGCCGTTCAGGGCGATCAGCAGGACGGCGAACAGGATGCCGAGGACCGTCGTGATGCGCCTGTTCACGTGCTCGCCGAGCGTGCGGCGCTGCGCCGTGAGAGCGACCAGCGGGACGAGGGCGAAGGGGATGCCGAAGGACAGCACGACCTGGCTCAGCACCAGTGCGAGGGTGGGATCGAAGCCGATCCCGAGGATGACGAGCGCAGGGATGAGGGTGACCAGCCGCCGGGCGAGCAGCGGGACGCGGATGGTGAGCAGCCCGTGCATGATCTCGGCGCCGGCGTACGCCCCGACCGACGTCGATGCGAGACCGGATGCCAGCAGTCCGACCGCGAAGAGCGTGCCGATCAGCCCGCCCAGATTGGCGCTGATGGCGGCATGCGCGCCCTCGAGCGAGTCGGTGCCCTCGACGCCGGGCAGATTCGCCGCAGCCAGCAGCAGGATCGCGAGGTTCACGGAGCCGGCGATCACCATGGCGATGGTGACGTCCCAGCGGGTGGCGGTGAGCAGAGTGCGGATCGAGGGCTTCGTTGCGGTGCGGGCGGGATCCTCGAAGGAGGGGAAGCGGTCGCGCGCCAGCGCGCTGTGCGCGTAGATGGCGTGGGGCATGATCGTCGCGCCGAGGATGGATGCGGCCAGCAGCACCGATCCGCTGTCGGCGAAGCGCGGCAGCATCCCGCCGACGATACCCGCCGGATCGGGCGGCGCCACGAAGAGCCCGGCGACGAATCCGATCGTGATCACCGCCATGAGTCCGATGATCACGAACTCGAAGTGCCGCGGTCCGCGACGGGAATGCACCGCGAGCAGCGCGATCGACACCGCGCCCGTGATGATGCCGCCGTAGACGAGCGGGATGCCGAAGAGCAGATTGAGTGCGACCGCGCCGCCGAGGACCTCGGCGATGTCGGTGGCCATCGCGACGAGCTCGGCCTGCAGCCAGAACGCGCGGCGTGCCCAGCGGTTGCGGATCCGGCGGCCGAGCACCTCGGGGAGGCTGAGACCGGTGACCAGACCGAGCTTGGCGGAGAGGTACTGGATGAGCCACGCCATGACATTGCCCGCGATCACCACCCACACCAGCAGGTACCCGTATCGGGCGCCGGCCGTCATGTTGCTGGCGACGTTGCCGGGGTCGAGGTAGGCGACACCGGCCACGAGGGCCGGCCCGAGCAGCCAGAGTCCGCGCATCCTCGGCGCGGGGGACTGCCCGGTCTCGGGCATCACGACAGTTTTAGGCATGCCGAAATCATAGCGACTTTTCGGTGTACCTAAAAGTCATCCGAGAGCCGCCTGCGCACCGCGACTACGCTGGAGGGAATGGACGAGCAGGCCTCCGACGGCACCCCCGAGCGCAGCACCCATGGTGTCGGTCCCTGGCAGGGCGAACCGCCCACCGAGGAGCACTTCGACCCGGAGCTGCTCGCACACGGCGACACCCGCAACGTCATCGATCGCTATCGCTACTGGCGGATGGACGCCATCGTCGCCGACCTCGACCTGCAACGGCATCCGTTCCATGTCGCCATCGAGAACTGGCAGCACGACATGAACATCGGCTCGATCGTGCGCAGTGCCAATGCTTTCCTCGCCGACACGGTGCACATCATCGGGCGTCGCCGCTGGAACAAGCGCGGGGCGATGGTCACCGATCGCTACCAGCACGTCGTGCACCACCCCGATGTGGAGGCCTTCGCCGAGTGGGCGACGGAGGCCGGCCTGCCCATCGTCGCCGTCGACAACGTCGGCGAGGCGGTTCCGGTCGATCGCGCCGAGCTGCCCGAGCGCTGCGTGCTGCTGTTCGGTCAGGAGGGGCCGGGACTGTCGCCGGAGGCGCTCGCGGCGGCATCCGGCCACGTCGAGATCACTCAGTACGGGTCGACCCGGTCGATCAATGCGAGCGCTGCGGCTGCCGTCGTGATGTACGAATGGTGTCGCCGGTACGCCTGAGCGCCTCGAGGGGTGACACGACACGGGTGACGTGACACGCAGTCTCGCGTACACTGAACCGGAGTCCCATCTGCGACATCTCGGAATGGAGTGCACCGTGGCATCCGAATACATCCCCCCGGTCTCGGACTACGCCTTCCTGTTCGGCGAGGCGTTCGGACTTGATCTCGTCGCGCGCGGCACCGGCGGTGCCTTCAGTGCGGACGACGCCACCGAGATCCTCGCCGGGGCCGGCGAGTTCGCGGCATCCGTCCTCGCCCCGCTCGAGGCGATCGGCGACCGGGAGGGCGCGCGCCTGGACGGCGACCAGGTGCGCCTGCCGGCAGGATTCGCCGACGCCTACCGGGCATTCGTCGAGGCCGGCTGGATCACCGCCGAGGCTCCCGAATCCGCCGGCGGGGACGGGCTCCCCGGCTCGATCCGCGCGGGCCTCGGAGAGATCTGGAACGGATCGAACGCGGCATTCGCGCTGTGCTGGCTGCTGACGGCCGGACAGATCCACGCGCTGGATGCGGCCGCATCCGACGACATCCGCGAGACGTACCTGACCAAGCTCGTCTCGGGCGAGTGGACCGGCACGATGAATCTCACCGAGCCGGAGGCCGGCACCGATCTGGGCGCGATCCGCACCGTCGCGACGCCGCGCGGCGACGGATCGTGGGGGGTCAGCGGTCAGAAGATCTTCATCACCTGGGGCGACCACGACATCGCCGAGAACATCGTGCACCTCGTGCTCGCGCGAACCCCGGATGCTCCCGCGGGTGCCAAGGGGCTCTCGCTCTTCGTGGTGCCGAAGTTCCTGCCCGACGACGCCGGCGCTCCCGGTGAGCGCAACGCCGTGACGACCGTCGCGATCGAGCACAAGCTCGGCATCCACGGCAGCCCGACCTGCGTGCTCGCATACGAGGATGCCACCGGCTACCTCGTCGGCGAGGTCGGCGGGGGACTGGCAGGCATGTTCGTGATGATGAACTCCGCCCGCGCGGGGATGGGCTTCCAGGCCACCGGCATCTCGGAACGCGCGTACCAGCAGGCCGTCGCGTACGCGGGCGGGCGTCTCCAGGGCGCGGTCCTGGACCGCCCGGCCGGCACCCCCATCGCCGAGCATCCGGATGTGCGCCGTCTGCTGCTGTCGATGCAGAGCCGCATCTTCGCGATGCGGGCGCTCGGCGTGTATCTCGGCGACCTGTTCGACCGAGCCGAGGCGGACGGGACAGGCGCCCTCGCAGACTTCCTCGTCCCCGTGCTGAAGGGCTGGACGACCGAGGACGCGGTCGCGCTCACCAGCGACGCGATCCAGGTGCACGGGGGAATGGGCTTCATCGAGGAGACCGGCATCGCTCAGCACTACCGGGATGCCAGGATCATGCCGATCTACGAGGGCACCACCGCGATCCAGGCGAACGACCTCATCGGCCGCAAGGTGATCCGTGACGGTGGCGTCACCGCCGAGAGCCTGTTCGCCTCGATGGAGGAGACGGTCCAGGCTCTCCGCGAACGGGCCGACGCCGTGGCCGCGCGCACCGCCGATCGGCTGGAGCGGGCGATCGCCGCAGGGCGCACGGCCACCGCATCCGTCATCCGCTTCGGCCCGACCCGCGACGCCTACGGCGTGAGCGTGCCGTATCTGATGCTGCTCGGCACGCTCGCCGGCGGATGGATGCACGCGCTCGCCGTCGTCGCCGTGCTCGCGCACGAGACGCAGGACGAGTCGGATGCTGCGCGTCTGGTGTCCGCCGACTTCTACGGCGCCCACCACCTGCCCCGCGTGCACATGCTCGCCGAGACGGTGGCCGCCGGCGAGGTGGCCTGACCCTCAGGCAGCCACTCTCGTCCATCGGTCGGTGCGCACTCGCCAGCCGAGCGTGCCGAGTCGGGCGAGCAGGTAGACGCCGAAGAACGCGACGGCGAGCAACAGCAGACCCGCGGTGCCGTCGACGCCCGTGGCGGAGATGATCCACAGCACGGGCAGGAACGGCATGAGGTTGAGGAGACCGGCGATCGCGAGGTAACGGGCGTCGTTCGCGCCCATCAGCACGCCGTCGAGCACGAAGACGACCCCGGCGACCGGCTGGGCGACGGCCAGCACGAGCAGCGCGGGCTGCACCAGGGCGGCCACGGCGGCGTCACCGGTGAAGACGATGCCGAGCACGCCCGACAGCGCCGCGATGACCGTTCCGACGAGCACGCCGAACCACACGCCCCAGGCGACCGTGCGGCGCAGCACCCGGTGCACCTGGGCCAGATCGCCGGAGCCCAGGCCCTTGCCGATCAGCGCCTGGGCGGCGATCGCGAGCGCGTCCAGGGCGAAGGCGGCCGTGGAGAAGATCGTGAACGCGATCTGCCAGCCGGCGAGCTCGTGCGTGCCGATTCCGGTCGCGACGCCGACCGTGATGAGCAGCGCGGCGCGCAGGCTGACGGTGCGCAGGAACAGCCAGCCGCCCGAGCGGGCGGTGCCGCGCATGCCGGCGCGCTGCGCCTTCATGGAGGCGCCGTGCCGCAGGGCGAGGCGGCGGATGACGACCACGTACGCGGCGACCATGCCCCACTGCGCGGTTACGGTGCCGAACGCGGATCCGGCGATGCCCCAGCCGAGGCCGTAGATGAACAGCCAGTTCAGCAGGGCGTTGGCACCGAAGCCGAGACCGGCGATCCAGAGGGGTGTGACGGTGTCCTGCATCCCGCGCAGCAAGCCCGTCGCAGCGAAGACGATGAGCATCGCGGGCAGGCCCCACATCGAGATGGCCAGATACGTGCGGGCCTCGGTGGCGACGGCATCCGTGGGTCCGAACAGTGCGACCAGCCAGGGAGTGGAGACGGCGCCGATGATGGCGAGCACCGCGCCGAGTCCGAGCGCGAACCACATCCCGTCGATGCCGATTGAGACCGCGTCGCCCGGCTTGCCCGCGCCGAAGCGGCGGGCGACGGCGGGAGTGGTGGAGTAGGCGAGGAAGATCATCAGTCCGACGATCGTCTGCAGCACGGCGCTGGCGATGCCGAGTCCGGCGAGCGGGACGGTGCCGAGGTGGCCGACCATCGCCGCATCGAGGATGAGGAACAGCGGCTCCGCGACCAGCGCGCCCAGCGCGGGCACGGCGAGGTGCAGGATCTCGCGGTTCAGCGACGCAGGAGCGGATGCGGGGGATGCCACCTCATGAGCCTAGGGCGTGGTGCCGACGGCGGGACGTGTCAGCGCAACGCCCTGCCCGCCGATCCCAGTTCTTCCGCGGCTCGCACCACCCGGGCCGCCATGGCGGCCTCGGCGGGCGTGCCCCAGCTGCGCGGATCGTACGCCTTCTTGTCGCCGTAGCCGCCGTCGACCTTGAGCACCCTGTTCCAGTTGGACATCATGTGGCCGGCGATCGAGCTCGTGAACGCGTACTGGGTGTCGGTGTCGATATTCATCTTCACGACGCCGTGCGAGATGGCATCCGAGATCTCCTCGGGGCTCGACCCGGACCCGCCGTGGAAGACCAGGTCGAACGGCCGGTCGCGTCCGGTCTCCGCACCGATCGCGGACTGGATCTCGCCGAGCAGCTCGGGACGCAGATGCACGGAGGCAGGGCTGTAGACCCCGTGCACGTTCCCGAACGTCAGCGCGGTCAGGTACCGGCCGCGTTCGCCGGTGCCCAGGGCGGCCACGGTCGCACGGGCGTCCTCGACGGTGGAGTACAGGTCGTCGTTGATGTCGTGCGAGATGCCGTCCTCCTCGCCACCCACCACGCCGACCTCGATCTCGAGGATCGTCTGCGCCCGCTCGCTGAGCTGCAGCAGTTCGTCGGCGATCCGCAGGTTCTCGGTCAGCGGCACGGCCGAGCCGTCCCACATGTGCGATTGGAACAGGGGATCGAGCCCGCGGGTGCGGCGCGCGATCGCATCGTCCAGCAACGGGCGCACCCAGTCGTCCAGATGCTGCGCGGGGCAGTGATCCGTGTGCAGCGCCACGGTCACGCCGTACCGCTGCGCCACCTCGTGCGCGTACGCCGCGAGGGCCTTGGAGCCGATCGCCCTGGCCTGCACCTGCGCACCCGAGAGGTAGAGCGCGGTGCCGAGGGAGACCTGGATGATGCCGTCGCTCTCGGCCTCGGCGAACCCTTGCAGGGCGGCGTTGAGGGTCTGCGAACTCGTCACGTTGATCGCCGGCAGGGCGAAACCCCGGTCTTTGGCGTTGTCGATCATGGCCGCGTACGTCTCGGGCGTGGCGATGGGCATGGGGTCCTCTCGGTCAGGGCGGGGGCGACGGTCAGGCGCAGCCGCACGAGGTGCGCCGGCGGAATGCGGTGTCGACGATGCGGTGCTCGAACGGCGAGGCGTCGCCCTCGATCCGACGGATCAGCAGATCGACGGCCTCCCGGCCCATGCGTTCGACGTTCTGGGCGATGGCGGTCAGACCGGGACTGAACAGGTCGCTCCACTCGAAGTCGTCGTAGCACGCCAGGGCGATGTCCTCGGGGATGCGCAGGCCGAACTCCGAGATGGCCCGCATCGCGCCGATGGTCATGGCGTTGTTCAGGGTCAGAAAAGCCGTGGGCGGGTCGTCCAGGCTGAGCAGCTGCTCGACGGCGGCGCGCGAATGGTCCTGGTTCGACTCACCGGCGATGATCAGGCGGGGGTCGGGATCGATGCCGTGGGCCGTCAGCGCGTCCAGGTATCCGGCCCGGCGCTCGGCACTGGAGTCCAGTCCGGCGAGACCGACGATCGCGCCGATGCGGCGGTGACCGTGCTCGATCAGGTGCGAGGTGAGCTTCGCGGTGGAGGCGCGGTTCTCGGGCGTGACCTGGTCGCAGCCGATGTCGAGCGCGCGGTCGATCAGCACCATCGGCGTGTTGCCGGCGGTGACCGCGTCCGCCGCCTGGTCGGCGAAGCCGGCGGAGGGCGCCACGATCAGGCCGTCCACACTGCGCCCGAGGAACGAGTCGATCACGAGTCGCTCGCGGGTGGCCTCGTCGTGGCTGTCGCCGAGCAGAAGAATGTATCCCTCGGCGGAGATGCGGCGCTCGATCGCGTGCAGCAGCGGGCCGAAGTACTGGTTCGTGAGACCGGAGATCACGACTCCGATGGCGTGGGAGCGACCCCCGGCGAGCGTCCGCGCCGCGTCGTTGCGCCGGTAGCCGAGTTCGCGCAGCGCCTTCTCGACGCGCTCACGGGTGCTGTCGTTGACCGGCCTGGTCTTGTTCAGCACGTGCGACACCGTGCTCAGAGAGACTCCGGCATGCGTCGCCACCTCACTCATGGTCACCACGTCGGGTCGCCCTTCTTACGGATGCTGTCAACGACACGCTCACGCTAACACTTCGGCACGGAATCGCGAAAGCGCTTGCGCAAGCGCTTTCGTCTTTGTATCGTGACCGTGGGTGCAGTAGCCCGGCCAAGAGGAGATCGAAGGAGTTCTCATGAATCGCAGGTTTTCCAAGCGGATGCTGGTGATCGCGACGGCGTTCGCGGCGACCGCGGTGCTGATGGGCACCACAGCATGCAGTTCCGGTGCCACCGACGAGCCCGCATCGGGCGGGTCGGGCGACACCGTCAAGATCGGACTGGTCACGAAGACCGACTCGAACCCGTTCTTCGTCAAGATGCGCGAATCGGCCAAGGAGTCGGCCGAGGAGAACGGCGCCGAGCTGATCGCGCTCGCCGGTGCGTTCGACGGCGACAACGAGGGTCAGGTCTCCGCGATCGAGAACCTGATCAGCCAGGGCGTGCAGGGCATCATGATCACGCCCAACTCGTCCTCCGGCATCCTCGCGGCGATCAAGCAGGCGCGCGACCAGGGCATCCTCGTCGTCGCGCTGGACACGGCCACCGACCCCGAGGACGCCGTCGACGCGACCTTCGCGACCGACAACCTCGCCGCAGGCGTGGCGCAGGGCTCCTGGGTCAAGGCGGCGCTCGGCGACGAGGCTCCGAAGCTCCTGATGCTCGACGGCACTCCCGGCGGCACCGTCGACACCTTCCGGCACGACGGATTCCTGAAGGGCATGGGACTGACGGAGAAGTCGCCCGAGGTGCTCGGCATGGAGAACACCAACGGCGACCAGACCAAGGCCCAGACCGCGATGGAGAACCTGCTCCAGCGGGTGCCCGACGCCAACTCGGTGTACACGATCAACGAGCCCGCTGCGGCCGGCGGCTACGCCGCGATCAAGGCGGCAGGCAAGCAGGATCAGATCGTGATCGGCTCGATCGACGGTTCGTGCACCGGGGTCGAGAACGTGAAGAACGGCGTCATCGGGGCGACCGTGATGCAGTTCCCCACGAAGATGGCCGACGAGGGCGTCAAGGCGATCGTCGCGTTCGCCAAGGACGGCACCAAGCCCAAGGCCGGGTTCAACGACACCGGCTCGGTGCTGATCACCGACAAGCCGATGGACGGCCTGGAATCCAAGGACACCGCCTGGGGTGCCGAGAACTGCTGGGGCTGAGCGACCCTCCCCGATCGATCCGGGTGGGGCGGGCGCTCTGCCCGCTCCGCCCGCCGAGCAGATGAGAGAACAATGACCACTCCCACCATGGCGACGCAGTCGCCGACGCCCCCGCAGCAGGACTCCGTCGTGCAGCGCGCGGTGTCCTCCATCGTGCGTGCACCGGTCTTCGGTGCGAGCATCGCCCTGATCGTCGCGATCATCGCCTTCGGCATCATCTCTCCCCGCTTCCTGGCGGCGGGGAACATCTCGCTGATCCTGCAGCAGTCGGTCGTGATCGGCATCCTCGCCGTCGCCCAGACTCTGATCATCCTGACGGCCGGGATCGACCTGTCCATCGGCGCCATCGCCGTGCTCGGCACGGTGGTGATGGCGCAGATGGCCGGCGCGATGGGGCCGGTCACCGCCCTGCTCGCCACCCTGGTGGTCTGCGTCGTGCTGGGTTCGCTCAACGGCGGCCTGGTGACGGTGCTCAGACTGCCCCCCTTCATCGTCACGCTCGGCACGTTCACCGCGATCGTCGCGATCACCCATCTCTACGCCGGCTCGCAGACCTTCCAGGTGAGCGATGCCCTCCTCACGTTCCTGGGCACGACCTTCCACATCGGCAGCTTCGTCACCACCTACGGCGTGGTCGCGATGCTCCTGGTGTACGTCATCGTCGGGTACGCGCTCACGCAGACGGCGTGGGGAAAGCACGTGTACGCCGTGGGCGGCAATCCGACGGCGGCGAAGCTGTCGGGCGTGCGCAGCGACCGGGTGATCTTCTCGGTCTACCTCGTCTCGGGGGTGATCGCGATGATCGCCGCCTGGGCGGCGCTCGGCCGCATCCCGAACGCGGACCCGAACGCCTATCAGAACGCCAACCTCGAGACGATCACCGCCGTCGTGATCGGCGGCACCAGCCTGTTCGGCGGGCGCGGTGGTGTGCTCGGCACGCTCATCGGAACACTGATCGTGGGAGTGCTGCGCAACGGCCTCACCCTCGCCGGGGTCGACAACCTCTACCAGAACATCGCGACCGGTGTGCTGGTGATCGTGGCCGTCGCGGTCGACCAGTTCATGCGCCGCAAGACGACGCGCTAGAAGACCGGAGGAGAGATCAACATGAGTGCGAACGATCAGGTCGTCCCACGGCCGATGGCACTGCAGGCCCGCGGACTCGTCAAGCGCTACGGCAGCGTGACGGCCATCAACGGCGCGGATTTCGATCTGCGCGACGGCGAGGTGCTCGCCGTGATCGGCGACAACGGCGCCGGCAAGTCGAGCCTCATCAAGGCGCTCGCCGGTGCGGTCGTGCCGGATGCCGGCGAGATCCGGATGAACGGCGAGGTGGTGAACTTCCGCAGCACGGGAGACGCCCGCGCGCACGGCATCGAGACCGTCTACCAGGATCTGGCGGTGATCCCGGCGCTCGACATCGCGTCGAACCTCTACCTGGGTCGCGAAGTGCGACGCAAGGGCTTCCTGGGCACGGTGCTGCGACGACTGGACATGCCCGCGATGCGCGCCGAGGCGGCCAGGCACCTCTCGGAGCTGAAGATCGGCATCAAGTCGGTCAGCCAGTCGGTCGAGACCCTGTCCGGTGGCCAGCGGCAGGGCGTCGCCGTGTCTCGCGCAGCGGCATTCGGCCGCGGCGTCATCATCATGGACGAGCCGACGGCGGCGCTGGGCGTGCGCGAGTCCGGTCAGGTCATCGAGCTGATCAGGTCGATCCGCGAGCGCGGCATCCCGGTCGTGCTGATCAGCCACGACATGCCGCACGTCTTCGAGGTCGCCGACCGGATCCACGTGCACCGCCTGGGCCGTCGCGCCGCGGTCGTGGATCCGCGCGAACGCAGCATGTCCGAGGTCGTCGCCCTGATGACCGGCGCCGAGCGTCCGACCGATCGCGAGGCGGCCGGAGGTGAGTGAACCGCGTCCGCGCGGAGTGTTCGCCGGGTTGGCGACGCTCGACGTGGTCCACCGGGTCGCCGCCCCGCCGTCGGGCAACCAGAAGATCACCGCCGCCGCCCAGTTCATCGCCGCCGGCGGGCCGGCCGCGAATGCCGCCGTCACCTTCGCCGCTCTGGGTGGTGACGCGACCCTGGTGACCGCGCTCGGCAGCTCGCCGGTGGCGCGGGCGATCACGGGCGAGCTGCGGGAGGTCGGGGTCGAGGTGATCGACGTGCATCCGGACTTCTCGGGGAGCGCTCCCGTGTCGTCGGTCATCGTCACCGAATCCAACGGCGACCGTGCGGTGGTCGGCGCAGACGCGCTGGGCATGCAGGCCCCTGCGCCAGCGGCTGACGCCCTCCGCACCGTGCTCGCGGGCGCGGATGTCGTGCTCGTCGACGGTCACCATCCCGCCGTCTCGGTCGGCGTCGCGCGCGCCGCGCGGTCCGCGGACATCCGGGTGATCGTCGACGCCGGCCGCTGGAAGCCATCGATGCCGGATGTGATCGGCGCGGCGTCGGACGTGGTGGCATCCGCCGACTTCCGGATGCCGGATTCCTCGAGCTCCGAGGACACCGCGGCACAGCTGGCGGGTATGGGTGCGCTCACCGTCGTGGTGACCGACGGTGCGAACCCGGTTCGGTGGTGGCGCGGCGATGATGCGGGTGTCATCGCCGCGGAGGCCGTCGCGGCGGTCGATACGCTGGCAGCCGGTGACGTGTTCCACGGAGCATATGCCTTCGCGTCGGCGAGAGGTCTGCCGCTGGATGCGATCATCGTCTTCGCGTCGAGGGTCGCGGCCGTGCGGTGCACCCTCGTGGGGCCGCGCTCGTGGCTGTCGGCCATCGCCGAGGTCCCCTTGGTACGAACGCCGTTGGCATGAGGAGTCGAGTGAACACTGTGCAAGGGGTCGAGCTGTCGTTCGCGCAGCTCGTCGAGAGAGCGACGACGCTGGCGGGGCAGGGGCGACGCGCGCTGCTCGGCATCACGGGCGCGCCCGGGGCGGGCAAATCCACGCTCGCGGAGCGGCTCGTCGACGAGCTCGGCCCCGAGACGGCGGTCTTCGTGCCGATGGACGGATTCCACCTCGCCAACCGGGAGCTGGTGCTGCTGGACCGCCTCGAGCGCAAGGGAGCACACGACACGTTCGACGGCTGGGGCTACGCCGCTCTGCTGACGCGGCTGCGCGATCAGCGGGTGCGCGCGGATCAGGGGGTCGAGGGCGTCGTCTACGCCCCGCAGTTCCGCCGCGATCTGGAGGAACCGGTGGGTTCGGCCATCCCGGTGCGGCCGGAGGTGCCGCTGGTCGTGACCGAGGGGAATTATCTGCTCCTCGACGGGCCGGCGTGGACGCGTGCACGGGAGACGATCGACGAGGTCTGGTTCCTCGCACCCGACGAACCGCAGCGGATCGCCCAGCTGATCGCCAGGCACGAGCGCTACGGCCGGTCGCCCGAAGAGGCCAAGGAGCGATCACTCGGCAGTGATCAGCGCAACGCCGAGCTGATCGGTGCGACGGCGAGCCGCGCCGACCTGGTCGTCACTCTGACCGACCGCCTGCTCTGACCGCGGTTTAGGCTGTCGGTATCGGAGGTGCAGATGACCGAGCCGACGCAGGATCCGAATGACGTGGAGCAGGACAAGCCGCCCATGGCGCTCAACGCGCAGAACAAGGCGGAGTTCGTCGAGACGGCGATCCAGCTGGCGATCCGGCGCGGCGACTTCGACGATCTGCCCGGCGCGGGCAAGCCCATCGAGGGGCTCGGAACGCATCACGACCCGGACTGGTGGATCCGTCGCAAGATCGAGACCGAGAACCTCTCCGGCCTGGGTCCGCCCGCGCTGCTGCTGCGCAACGAGGATCGCGGTCTGGACGACGAGCTCGATCTGCTGGCGGGCGAGGACGACGTGCGCGAGGTCGTCGAGGACTTCAACCGTCGCGTGATCGCGGCGCGGCGTCAGCTGCTCGGCGGACCGCCCGTGGTCACGAGGACCCGGGATGTGGAGGTCGAGATCTCGGCCTGGAGGGCGCGCCGTGCTGCCGCCGCGGCGAATCCGCAGCCGGATGACACGGTTGCGGAGACGACGGATGCCGTCGCGCGACGCGGTCTGTGGCGCTGGCTGCGCCGCTGACACAGGCGCCGGTTCGCCCGGTACCGATCAGGGCAGCGGTCCCAGGGACTCCCTCTGGGCCCGTTCCATGACCTCTTCCAGATGCCCGGCGCGGAACGCGCGGGGGGAGACGCCGTTGACCCGGCGGAACTGCCGGGAGAAGTAGTACGGGTCGGTGTAGCCGACAGCGGCCGCGATCGCCTGCACGCTCAGGCGGGTCGTCAGCAGCAGTTCGCGGGCCCGAGCGCTGCGCAGGCGGGTGAGGTACTCGATCACGCCCATGCCCGTCGTCGACTTGAACAGGGCGGCGAAGTGCGACGGGCTGAGGTTCGCCATCTCGGCGAGTTCCGCGACGCCCGCCCTGGTCCCCAGGTTCTCCCGGAGGTACGCCATCGCGGCGTGCACGCGGGATCCGGGTCCGCTGCCGCCACGCAGTCGGTCCGCCCGCAGATGCGCGAGAAGATGCCAGGCCGCCCCTGAGGCCTCGTAGAGCGAGGCGGCCGTGTCGTCGACGTCGAGCTTCTCGACCACCTGCGTGATCAGGGCGGTCGCGGCGTAGACGTCATGCAGGCGCAGCACCGGCGAGGCCGAACGATCAGCCGGCTCGGGCAGCAGGCCGGCGACGTCCTCTCCCGCCACGTGCATCCACCAGATGCTCCACGGATCGGTCTGATGGGCGACGTACATGTGCGGTCGGCGCGCGGGGATGATCACCGCGTCGCCGGCGGTGACACGGTGCGCCGTGCCCTCCAGGACGACGCGTCCCTCACCGGCGGTGCAGATGATGACGATGGTCTGCTCGGCACCGGACGGCCGCACGCGGCCGTGGTCCACGGCATGCGGGAAGAACCCCGCGTCGGTCACGAGCAGGCGGTCGGTGATGGGCGCCGCGAGCGCGGCTGACGTGATCGGCACGGGCAGCACCCGTAGGCGCTGACCCGGGAATCCGTCGCGGACGAGCATGCGGCGACTCTAGTGCAGGATCAGAGGATCATCCAGGTTTCTCCGAAGGAACAGACATTCAACCCGTCCCGGCGAGGTGCCTACCATTCCCGTATGGTCACTGCAGACAGTCAGCTCGGGCGGTATTCTCCGGTCCCGCCGGCCCCGCATCTGCCCGGTGCTCTCACGATCACCCTCTGGGATTTCTCCTGGTACGTGCGCACGGGCGAGGGGGAGCCGTTCGCGGATCTGGACGCCGCGGCCGCCGCAGCCGTCGAGCGCGGATACAACACCATCCGGATCTGCGCCATGCCGTTCCTGCTGTTCGGCTCGGGTCTCGACACCTCGGACGTCTCGCTGGACCGGCTCGGCGGCGAGTACGCCCAGGGCGTGCGCTGGTACGACGTGAAGTCGCCGACGCGCTTCGACGGCCGCGCGCTGCTCGTGGAGCTCTTCGAGGCGTGCCGGCGCCACGGCCTGTTCGTGATCCTCTCATCCTGGGAGTACCAGCAGTCGGCGTCGTTCTCGACCGACGACAGGTGGTGGCGTGCGCTGGACGCGGTCGATCCCGAGCGCCGCGCGGAGCGGCTCGCGGAATCGTTCTCGGGGATGATCGACTACCTGCGCGAGCGCGGTCTGGACGACCGGGTCGCCTTCGTCGAGCTGCACAACGAGGTCACCACCGGCCACCTCGCCGACGGTCTGGACGTGGGCGACGAGACCGCGCGCGTCATCGCCATCGAGCCGCGGCTGAGCCGCGGCATCAGCCGCTTCCACGACCTGCAGCCGGACGTGCCCGTCACCGTGAACTACGCACGGGTGCCGGTCGGCGCCATGCGTGCCATCCCGGCCGAGGTCGATGTCATCGTCGTGCACCCGTACGTCTACGGGGTGCTCGACGAGGTGACTCAGGCGTTCGATCTGCGCGGCGCGCTCGCCGACTTCCCGCGGGAGGCGGTCGACGCCGCCGGACTGCTGCGCGCCGGAGCCCCGGAGGCCACCTCGTGGGTGCTGCCGGCCGAGACGGCATGGAAGATGGACGCGACCATCGTCGGCAAGCCCGAGATCTTCATGCACGACTGGATGGATGCCGAGGCCTTCGACCGCTACCTGTACGAGCGGTACGAGAGCCACCGCGTCGAGATGCACCGCGTGCTGTCGATCTGGCTCGATGTCGCCGCCGATGCCGCCGCGGCCCGCGGAATCCCCCTGGTGCTGGGTGAGGGATGGGTGGGCTACACGCCGCTGCGCAGCTGGTTCGAAGAAGGACCGGTCGGTGCGGCGTACTGCCGCTTCGCCGTCGCGGAGTCGGCGCGGGTGGGTGCGTGGGGCACACTCGTGTGCTCGAACGCCGCACCTCACCATCCGATGTGGGGGGAGACCGCACTCCAGCAGGAGTGCAACGAGCTGTTCATCCAACGCCGGTCACAGCAGTGATCCGGCCGTCGTCGAGGAGGACGATCATGGCAGATAAGTGGGAGATGTCACGGCGCGGGTTCCTGGTGAGCTCGCTGGGCGCGGGAGCACTGCTGCTCTCGTCGTGCGCCACGGGCGGAACCGGCCCCAGCGGCGGCGGAGGCGGTGGGGGCGGCGGAGGCGGCATCGTGCTGCAGTCCTCGCTCTCCGATCCCGCACCGAAGAAGGCGCTCGAGAAGCTCGTCGCCGGCTACAAATCGGGAGGGGTCACCCTCAACACGGTCGCCATCGAGCAGTTCCGCGCGCAGCTGTCGACCTACCTGACCTCCGCGAATCCGCCCGACGTGCTCACCTGGTACGCCGGCTCCGTCGCGCGCGACTACGCGAGCAAGGGACTGCTGCTGGACATCTCCGATCTCTGGGAGGGATCGGGCGCGGCATCCGGCTACTCGAAGGCGCTGAAGGACCTCTCCACCGCGGATGACGGCAAGCAGATCTTCATGCCCACCAACTACTACTGGTGGAGCGTGTTCTTCCTGAAGTCGCACTTCACGGAGTGGGGCGTGCAGCCGCCGACGACGTGGGACGAGTTCATCTCGCTCTGCGACAAGCTCAAGAAGGACGGCATCCACCCGCTGGCCAACGGCATCGGATCCACGCCGTGGATGGCGTCGGGGTGGTTCGACATCCTCAACCTGCGCGTCAACGGCGCCGATTTCCATAAGGAGCTCCTCGCAGGAAAGCACTCCTTCGACAGCGCAGAGGTGCGCAAGACGATGTCCTACTACGCGCAGCTCGTGCCGTACTTCGATCCGAACATGGCCTCGTACGCCTGGCAGGACGCGGTCACCCCGCTCGTGCAGGGCAAGGACGCCATGTACCTGACCGGTGCGTTCATCAGTCAGAACATCACCACCGGCGACCCCGACGACCTCGACTTCTTCACCGTCCCGGTCATCGACCCCTCGATCCCGCGTGCCGAGGAGGCGCCCACCGACGGCTACTTCGCCAGCGCCAAGACGAAGGACCCGAAGGCGACGAAGGAGTTCCTCTCGTTCCTGGCCAGTCCCGAATCGCAGCAGCAGTTCATCGAGGCGTCGCAGTCCTCCAACCTCCCCACCTCGCCCGACGTCGACACGAGCAAGTTCTCGCCGCTCGTGAAGAAGGGGCTGGAGATGCTGAACGACACCGAGCAGATCACGCAGTTCTTCAACCGTGACTCGTCGGATGCGTTGCAGACGACGGCGGATGCCGCGCTGACGAGGTTCCTCGCGCAGCCCAAGGACGTCGACGCCATCCTCAAGGAATGGCAGACGGCCGCCGAGCGGGTCTTCGACGCGTGACGGTGATGACCGCCGGTCGGACGGACGACGCCACGTCCCTGATCACGACGGGACGCAGGCGCCGAGGACCCCGACGGGTTCCCCCACTGGTGTGGGCGTTCCTGCTCATCCCGCTTCTCGTCGAACTCGGGCTCGTCTTCTGGCCGGCGGTCAACAGCTTCTACATCTCGCTCACGCGATGGAACGGGGCGGGGGCGCCGGAGTTCGTCGGCCTGAAGAACTTCGAGAACCTGCTCACCGACCCGGTGTTCGGCACCGCGTTCGTGAACAACGTGATCTGGGTGGTTGGATTCGGTGGCGCGTCGGTGGCCCTGGGGCTCGCACTCGCCGTCGCCCTGAACAAGCCGCGCCGCGGAGTGGGCTTCTACCGCAGCGCCATCTACCTGCCCATGGTCTTCTCGCTCGCCGTCACCGGCCTGTTCTGGCGACTGCTGTATCAGCCGGACGGCGCGGTCAACACCTTCCTGGGCCTGGTGGGGCTGGAGAGCTGGGAGAAGCAGTGGCTGGCCGACCCGGACCTGGCGCTATACGCGGTGCTCATCGCGGCGGTGTGGCGGCAGGTGGGCTACATCATGGTGCTCTACCTCGCCGGGCTGAAGGGCGTGGACCCCGCCCTGGAGGAAGCCGCCGCCGTCGACGGCGCCAGCCCCTGGCAGCGATTCTGGCGCATCGTCATGCCGCAGCTGAAGGGGGTCAGCTCGATCGTGTTCGCCGTCACCGTGATCGACTCGCTGCGCACCTTCGACATCGTGTGGGCGATGACCCGCGGTGGCCCCTACAACTCGACGCAGCTGCTGTCGACGTACATGTACCAGACGAGCTTCAGCGTGGTGGATCTCGGATACGGCTCGGCGATCGCCGTCGTGATCTTCCTGCTGGCCATTCTCTTCATCATCGGATACCTGGTGCGCGCCTCGAGGGAGGAGGACTGAGATGAGCGCAACGACCGTCGCCGCTCCGGTGGCACCCGCCCCCTCGGCATCCACGCCGCCGATGCGCCGCCGCCGCAGACACTGGATCTTCCACGTCGTCATGACGCCGATCGCGATCCTCTGGATCCTGCCGCTCGCGTTCGTCGTCCTGGTGGCCTTCCGCACGTTCGCCGACCTGACCTCCAACGGGCTGGGGTCGCTGCCGCAGTCCTTCACCCTGGAGGGCTTCGTGACCGTGTTCCGCGACGGACTCGGCGGCGGGCAGGCGCTGATCAACAGTGTCGTCGTCACCGGCTTCACCGTGGTGTTCTCGCTGCTGCTGGCATCCTGGGCGGCGTTCGCGCTGAGCAGGCACAGCATCCCCGGGCGGCGCGCGGTGCTGCTGGTGATGCTGGCCGGCAACCTGCTGCCACCGCAGATCCTGCTGATCCCCGTCGCACGCATCTGCGAGAGCCTCGGCATCGCCGACACGCTGCTCGCCTTGATCATCGTGCAGGTCGCGTTCGGGCTGGGCTTCTACACGTTCGTGCTGCACGGGTTCATGCGCTCGCTGCCCGGCGAGATCTTCGAGGCGGCCAGGGTGGACGGCGCGGGCCCCCTGCGCACCTATCTGCAGATCGCGATGCCGCTGTGCCGCCCGTCGCTCGCCGCGCTCGCAGCCCTCGCCACGACCTGGGTCTGGAACGACCTGCTGTGGGCGCTCACCGTGCTGCGCACCGAGTCGAAGTTCCCGATCACCGCCGAGCTGCTGAACATCCAGGGCGGCTTCGTCAGCCAGTGGAACGTGGTCGCGGCGGGTGCCGTGATCGCGGCCATCCCCACCGCCGTCGTGTTCTTCGTGTTCCAGAAGCAGTTCGTGTCGGGGCTCGCGATCGGATCGGGCAAGTAGATGGTCCGGCCTCAGTGGACGCTCCGCACCGCTCGGACGCAGTACGTGATCAGTCTCACCTCCGACGGGCGCAATGCCGTGCTGGATCATTGGGGTGCGCCGCTGGAGGCGGTGCCCCGGTACGACCAGTCGCATCGGGTGCTGAGCCACATCACCGAGACGGATGCGCTCCCGCTCGAGTACGCGTCGGACGGACAGCGTCACACCGCCTTCAGCGAGCTCCGCGTCGACCGCGGCGACGCGGGCACGGGAGCGATCTGGACCTTCGATCCCTCCGCGCAGGTGATGACGGATGCCGCCGGCGACGAGCTGGTGCTCACCGCGGTCGATGAGACCACGACGCTGCGCCTCGAGGTGAGATACCGCACCTCTCGCGCCCACGATGTGGTGGCCCGGCGGATCCTGTTGGTCAACGGCGGCCCGGATGCGATCACCCTTCCGCGGGCGTTCTCGGCGGGATGGAACCTGCCGATCGGCCAGCGTGCACGGGTCGAGTACCTGGCGGGCTCCTGGGCGAGGGAGTTCCAGCGCCGCAGCATCGACCTCGACTGGGGCACGTTCTCGATCGGCAGCAGCGACGGCATCACCGGGCTGCGGTTCAGCCCCGTCGTCGCCGTCACCGGTCTCGACGACCACGAGCACGCGCCCCGCTCCGCACCCGTGGCCGGGTACGGCATCGCGCTCGCGTGGAGCGGATCGTGGCGGATGCAGGTCGCCTCCTCGTCCGTCGGCGAGCACGTGCGGGTCTCGGCGGGAGTGGACGACGGCACCACGACTGTGACCCTGCTGCCGGGGGAGCGGTTCGAATCCCCCGACAGTCTCGGTGTCTTCAGTGCCGAGGGCGTGGCCGAACTGCCGCAGCGCTGGCACGAGTACCAGCGCACCCTGCGCCGCGACATCCGACGACCCATCGTCTACAACTCCTGGATGGCGACCGAGTTCGACGTGACCGTGCGGCACCAGTCGCAGCTCGCGCGCCTGGCGGCCGACCTCGGAGTGGAGACCTTCGTCGTCGATGACGGCTGGTTCCTCGGACGAAGCAGCGACAGGGCGGGACTGGGGGACTGGACGCCCGACCCCGGCAAGTTCCCCCACGGACTCGCCGAGCTCGCCGACCTGGTGACGGAACTCGGCATGGACTTCGGGCTCTGGGTCGAGCCGGAGGCGGTCAGCCCCGCCAGCATGCTCTTCGCGGAGCATCCCGACTGGATCCACCGCGCCGAGGGGCGCCCGCTGCTGACCGTCCGCAACCAGTACGTGCTCGACTTCGGCCGCCCCGAGGTCATCGAGTGGGTCGAGCACATGCTGCGCGAGGCGCTGGACTCCGCCCGCATCCACTACCTGAAGTGGGACATGAACCGCACCGTCTCCGACGGCGGCCGCGCCGACGATCCGCACGGACGCGAGTGGCCGGTGCAGCACGCCCGCGGCTATCACCGCGTGATGGACATGCTGCGACGCGAATACCCCGAGGTCGTCGTCGAGGCCTGCGCGTCAGGGGGCGGGCGCATCGACAACGCGGTTCTGGCCGTCTCGGATGTGGTCTGGCCGAGCGACCAGGTGGGGGCGCGGGACCGGCTGGTGATCCAGGACGGCTACCTGAGCGCGTACCCGGCGTGGGCGATGAGCTCGTGGGTGAGCGATGACAACGGCCATCGGGACCGGCGTGCGGTCTCGCTCGGCTATCGGTTCGCGGTGTCGATGTGCGGCGTTCTCGGCATCGGATCCGACCTGCTCGCCTGGTCGGTCACGGAGCGCGCCGAGGCCGCGCGCATGACCGCGGTGTACAAGGACATCCGCCGCATCGTGCAGGACGGCACCGTCCGAACCACGGGGGCGCCCGACCGCGACCTGTACACCGTCACGTTCTGCGGGCCGGCGGAGGATCCCCGGGCGGTGGTCTTCGTCTTCGACAGCGACCGCGATCGCACCAGGGATCGGGAGTTCCCGCGCGTGCATCCCGCCGGGCTCGCGCCCGACGTCGCCTACCGGGTGGATGCGACGGGGGAGACGGTGACGGCGGCGTCGGCCGCCGCGCTCGGGCTGCGGGTGCCGTTCGCCTGGGCTCCCGATGCAGAAGTGCTGGTGCTGACACCAGCAGGGTGAGCACGCGCAGGATGACGCCGCCGGGCGGCGGTGTCGATCATGCCCGCTCAGAGGATTCGACAAAGGAAGGTGGCCGCGACATGCCCCGCAAGGAGACCGTGCCGGAAGAGAGAGTGCGCCCGGTGCGCGATGAGCGCGATGCGCGTCCCCCCGCCGCGCTGCAGGCACGGCTGGATGCCGGCGAGGCGATCGTCTGGGAGTCCGTGCTCACTCTGCCGACCTACGAGCCGGACGAGCCGGTGCGGTTCCCGGTGTACCTCGACAATCGCGTGTACCAGGGCTCGAGCGGGCGGGTCTATCCGATGCCCTTCGTGGAGGGTGTGGCGCGTCAGCCCGTGGACCACGCCTGGCGGGCCGTGCACCTCGAGAATCGTTACATCCGGGTGACCGTCCTGCCCGAGCTGGGCGGACGCATCTACACCGGCTACGACAAGACCACCGGATACGACTTCTTCTACCGCAACCACGTCATCAAGCCGGCACTGGTGGGACTGGGTGGGCCCTGGATCAGCGGGGGAGTCGAGTTCAACTGGCCGCAGCACCATCGGCCAGGCACCTATCTCCCCACCGACGCCGATCTCGTGCTCGGCGACGACGGGTCGGCGACGGTCTGGTGCCGTGATCACGATCCGTTCGCGAGGATGAACGGCATGCACGGCATCCGTCTGCATGCCGACCGGTCGGTGGTCGAGATCATCGGCACGTTCCACAATCGCACCGAGCAGCCGCAGACCTTCCTGTGGTGGGCGAACGCGGCGGTGCGCGTGCACGAGGACTACCAGTCCTTCTTCCCGCAGGACGTCGGGTTCGTCGCCGACCACGCCCGCCGGGCCCTCACCTCCTTCCCCGCGGCGGACCGGCCCTACTACGGCGTCGACTACGCCGCACGCGGACGGGAGACGCCCGGCGCCGATCGGATCGACCGGTACGCGAACATCCCCGTGCCCACCTCGTACATGGTGGTCGAGACGAAGGGGGAGTTCTTCGGGGGCTACGACCACGCGGCCGGCGCCGGCGTCGTGCACTGGGCCGACCGGCGCGTCTCACCCGGGAAGAAGCAGTGGACCTGGGGCGACTCGCCGTTCGGACACGCGTGGGATCGGCACCTGACCGACGGCGACGGACCGTACGTCGAGCTGATGGCGGGCGTGTACACCGACAACCAGCCCGATTTCACGTGGTTGCGCCCCGGTGAGGTCAAGCGGATGCGGCAGGTGTGGTTCCCGATCCCCGCCATCGGCATCGCCCATCAGGCGAACGAGGATGCCGCGGTGCATGTCTCCTTCGACGAGCCCGGCGTCGTCTCGGTGCGCACGGCCGTGACGCGTCCGATGCAGGTCACGGTGCGGGTGTCGGTGGACGGTGACCGGCTCGGCGCGCACGACGTGGCGCTCGAGCCGGGGCAGGTCGACGTGCGGCTGGTCCGGCTTTCCGACGGCACGGATGCCGGCGACGTGCGCGTGCAACTCAGCGAGGGCCCGCGCACAGTGCTGGAGTGGCGCCTGTGCCGGCCGAGCGAGGAGGAGCCGTGGCTCGCGACGGTGCCGCCGCTGCCGAAGGACACCGAGACCGTCGACGAGCTCTACCTGACCGGGCTTCACCTGGAGCAGTACCGTCACCCCACGCGTCTGCCCGCGCCGTACTGGGAGGAGGCGATCCGCCGGGATCCGGGAGACTCCCGCTCCCGGCTGGCCCTGGCCTGGCGCGCGTACCGCAGCGGACAGTACGCGCTCGCCGAGGAGCACCTGCGGATCTCGATCGTGCGGCAGACCGCGCGCAACGAGCGGCTGCGCGACACCGAGCCCTATTACCTGCTCGGTCTCGTGCTCCTCAGGCTCGGCCGCGAGGAAGAGGCGCTGGAGGCGCTCGGGCGCGCCGCGTGGGACGGGGCATGGCATCGGGCGGCGACGTTCGAAGCCTCCTGCCTGCTCGCCCGTCAGGGCAGGACCGCTCTGGCCCGGAGGGACGCGGACGACGCGGCGCTGGACGGCGTGGAGCCACGGCTGACCGCACTGCGTGTCGTCCTCGCGCGCCGCGAAGGGGATCGGGAGGCGGCCGACCGGATGCTGAGGGAGGAGATCGCCCGGGGCGTTCCCGACGATCTGATCCGACACCTCGCCGACGGCTCGCTGCCGACGGACGGGCTGCGGCTGCTCGACCTCGCCGTGGACCTGGATCACCTCGGTGAGACCCCGGCGGCGATCTCGGTGCTGCGCTCCGCCGCGCTCGCACCGGCGGGTCCGGCGGGCAACGCCGCTCCGGTCGCCCACTACCTGCGTGCGGCGCTGCTCGTGCGGCTCGGGCGGCGCGACGACGCGGCGACCGCGCGTCAGGAGGCCAGGGACGCCGATCGACGATGGGCCTTCCCGTCCGGCCTCGATGCCCATGACGCTCTGGTCTCCGCGCTTCACGCCGAACCCGGCGACCCGGTGGCGGCGGGCCTGCTCGGGGAACTCCTCTACCAGGAGGGACGCCGCACGGAGGCCGCGGCGCTGTGGGAGCGCGCCGTCGACAGCGGAACCGATGATCCCGTGATCCTCCGCAACGCCGGACTCGCCGCCTACAACGTGACGCACGACGATGCGCTCGCCTGGCGTCGGTACGAGCAGGCGCGCGCGGCGGATCCGCACGACCCCCGGCTGCTCTCGGAGCAGGACCAGCTCGCCGCGAAGCTCGGGCATCCCGCTCGGGACCGGCTGGCACGGCTGCAGGCGGCGCTGCCGCTGGTGGACAGGCGCGACGACCTCGCGATCGTCTACGCGGAGCTGCTGCGGTCGACCGGCGACCCCGCGGGTGCGCTGGAATGGATGAACTCCCGTCAGTTCCAGCCCTGGGAGGGCGGTGAAGGTCGGGCGCTCGCCGCCTGGGATGCGGCGCGTTCGGCGCTGGGCCTGCCCCGGATCGATCCGCCGCAGAGCCTGGGCGAGCACCGCCCGGTGCACGTGCCGCCGGTGGCTGTGCACGAGGACGGCAGCACCGACTACTTCGCCACGAGCCTTCCGGAATCGCTGCTGTTCCATCGCGACCGGCGGGAGTGAGGGTGTCACCGGTTGTCCTGGAGGCGGGCGGCGTGCGGGCTGCGATCGTCCCGGAGCTCGGGGGACGGATGCTGTCGCTGCGGTTCGACGGCCGCGAGGTGCTCTGGCGTGACCCCGAGCTGCTGGACGACGAGCTCCGGACCCGGCAGCCGGTCGCGCGCCCGCCGCTCGGAGCCGGGTTCGGGCAGTGGCAGAACTGGGGCGGCGACAAGACCTGGCCGGCACCGCAGGCCGGGGCCGGTGGGGGATGGCCGGGGCCGCCGGACGGGGTGCTGGATTCCGGGCCGTACCGGGTGCTGGACGGCGGCCGTGATTTCGTCCGGCTGCGCAGCGGCACCGAGCCGCGCACGGGTCTGCGCATCGAGCGCGAGCTGAGGGCGGAGCCGGGCGCGCTCGTCGTCCGCAGCACACTGGTCAACGTCTCGGGCCCTGCCGCCCGCTGGGCGGTCTGGGAGGTCGCCCAGTTCCCCTTCGGCGCCGATGATCTGGCATCCGATCACGCTGGGATCCACGTGCGCGTGGCCGGACAGGCGCGACCGGTCGTGCTCCACGATCCGATCGGCTCCATCGGCTGGAGCCGTGACGCCGGCACGGTGAGCGCGCAGTTCTGCGCGGCGGTCGGCAAGCTGGGCTTCCCCGGCGCCACCGGGATCGCCGAGCTCGTGCACGCCGACGGGCGCGGCGTGCGCATGTCCTTCGCGACGACGACGGGAGCCGAGTACGCCGACGACTCGCCCGTGCAGCTGTGGATGCAGACACCCGTGGACCGCCCCCTTCCCGGACTCGAGGGGATGAGCGCTCGAGCGCGCTACGTCGAGCTGGAGGCGCTCAGCCCGCTGCGACTGCTCGAACCCGGCGACCGGGTGACACTCGACGTGCGGTGGCAGCCGGTCGAGGGCAGGTCGTCACCGCGACGGGGAGGCGTCTCTGACTAGGCTGGCGGCGTGGCATCGGACCCGTCCCCGTCCCCGGCATCCGGCAGCCGCGCGGATCCCGCGCTGATCCGACTCGTGAGGCGGATGCCGGAACCGATCGTGGCCGTGCTCGCGATCGCGGCGGTCGTGCTCGGCGTCGTGCTCGTCGTGCGCCCCACCACCGCACTCGGCGTGCTGGCGCTGCTGATCGGAGCGGGCCTGGTGCTCGGCGGTGCGCTCGAGCTGGTCGTGCCCGTCGTGCGCGCCGGTCGTGTCCGGATGCTGATGAGCGCGGTGCTGGTGGTCACGGGCGGTGTCGTGCTGGTTCTTCCCGGGCTGACCGTCCGCGCGCTCGCGATCATCGTCGGTGCCGTGCTGATCGTGCGCGGAGCACTCGGCGTCAGCGCGATCGTCGCGCGCGATCGCACGCTCGACCGGCGCGTGGCCGAGGTGCTGCTGGGCGCGGCGGGCGTCGTGTTCGGTCTCCTCGCCATCGTCTGGCCCGACATCACCCTGCTGGTCGTCGCGGTGACGTTCGGGGCCACACTCGCCATCGCGGGGGCGGCGGCGCTGCTGCGGATGCTGCGCGCCCGCCGTGGCCGCCGTCCGCGAGCCTTCCGGCGCGACACCGCAGCGCGCCGATGGACGCGCACCATCGGAGCCGTCTGCGCCGTCGCGCTCGCTGCGGCCGCCGTGGTGACCAGCATCGCCCTGCGCGGCGGCACCCCGGTCGTCGACGACTTCTACGTCGCCCCGCGCACAGTGCCCTCCGAACCCGGGCAGCTCATCCGCGCCGAGGAGTTCACCCGCGGCGTGCCCGACGGCGCCGTCGGATGGCGCATCCTCTACACGACCACGCACGGAGACGGCAGCGCCGCGATCGCCAGCGGGCTGGTCGTCGCTCCCGCGAACGGACGACGGCATCCGGTCATCGCCTGGCACCACGGCACCACGGGCTTCGCCCGCGCGTGCGCGCCCTCGCTGGCATCCGATCCGTTCGGCTCAGGCGCCCTCTACGTGCTCGACGACGTCATCGCGCAGGACTGGGCGCTGATCGCCACCGACTACATCGGCCTGGGCACCGAGGGGCCGCATCCGTACCTGATCGGGCAGGACAGCGCCAGGGCCGAGCTGGACGCCGTGCGCGCGGCGCGTCAGCTCGAGGGCGCCGACCTCGCCGATCGCACCGTCGCGTGGGGGCACTCGCAGGGCGGCGGTGCGGCGCTCTGGTCCGCCGCCATCGCCGCGGACTACGCCCCGGACGTGCCACTGTCCGGCACGGTCGCACTGGCGCCGGCATCCGATCTGATCGGCCTCGTCGAACGTCTGCCGGACGCCACCGGAGGCAGCGTGTTCGCCTCGTTCGTGATCTCCGCCTACAGTGCCGGCTATCCCGATGTCTCCTTCCGCCGGTATATCCGCCCCGGCGCCGAGGTCACGGTGCAGCAGATGGCCGGACGCTGCCTGGCCTCTCCCGAGACGTTCGTGTCGGTGCTGGCGCTGCTCGCGCTGGTCGACGATCCGAACATCCTCGCGGCCGATCCGACGACCGGCGCGCTGGGCGAGCGATTGCGGCAGAACACTCCGCCCGTCGCTCCCGGACCGATCCTGCTCGGGCAGGGCAGGGCGGACGACCTCGTCGACTTCGGCATGCAATCCGCCTTCGCGACGAAGCTGTGCGCGGAGGGGGGAACGGTCGACTTCCGCGGCTACGACGGCCTCGGCCACCTCGGGCTCGTGGAGGCCGAGTCGCCGGCGATCGCGGACGCCTTCGCGTGGAGCGCAGACCGCTTCGCCGGGGAGGCCGTGCCTGCCGGCTGCCGCTGAGGCGCGCGCGGGCTGCCGCTGCGACGGGTGCGCAGACGGAGCGTCGGCACGCGCGTCATGTCGGCGCAGGAGCATAGGCTTGCAGGCATGACAGACGTTCTGCCCTCCGGCCTCGCCGTCTCCGAGTTCACCCCCTCCATCCGTCCCCAGGACGACCTCTACCGCCACGTCAACGGCGCGTGGCTCGAGTCCGCCGAGATTCCTGCCGACAAGGCGCGCTGGGGCTCCTTCCATCTGCTCGCCGAGCAGGCCGAGAAGGACGTCCGCGCGATCATCGAGGAATCGCAGGATGCCGAGCCCGGCACCCTCGCCCGCAAGGTCGGCGACCTGTTCACCAGCTTCATGGACACCGAGCGCATCGAGGCACTCGGTCTCACGCCTCTGCGGGAGCAGCTCGCGAAGGTCGACGCGATCGACAGCATCCCGTCCTTCCTCACCGCCATCGGCACCCTGGACCGCGAGGGCATCGCCGCGCTGATCGGCGTGTTCGTCGAACCCGACCCCGGCAACCCGGAGCGGTACGTCCCCTTCGCGGTACAGGCCGGCCTGTCGCTGCCCGACGAGAGCTACTACCGTCAGGACAGCTTCGCCGAGACCCGTGCCGCGTACCGCGCGCACCTGGAGCGACTGCTGGCGCTCGCGGAGATCGACGACCCCGCGGGAATCGCCGATCGCGCGTTCGGCCTCGAGCACGAGATCGCCTCGCACCACTGGGACAACGTCGAATCGCGTGACGCGGTCAAGACCTACAACCTGAAGAGCTGGGCCGAGTTCCAGCAGCTCGTCGGCATCGACCTGGCGCCGTGGCGCGATGCGGTGAGCGTCGCCAACGCGGACGCGTTCGACGAGGTCGTCGTGTACCAGCCGAGCTTCTTCGAAGGACTCGGCTCGCTGCTCGTCGAGGACCGCTTGGACGACTGGAAGGCCTGGCTGCGCGCCAAGATCGTGCACGGCCTCGCGGCCTACCTGCCGGAAGCCCTCGTCGACGAGAACTTCTCGTTCTACGGCACCGAGCTCACCGGGACCCCCGAGGTCCGCGAGCGCTGGAAGCGGGGCGTCTCGCTGGTCGAGGGCTCGCTCGGCGACGCCGTCGGCAGGATCTACGTCGAGCGGCACTTCCCCGCCGAGTCCAAGGCCGCCATGGATGAACTGGTCGCCAACCTCATCGAGGCGTACCGCCAGAGCATCGAGAAGCTCGAGTGGATGGGGGCGGAGACGCGCAGGAAGGCGCTGGACAAGCTGGCCACCTTCCGTCCCAAGATCGGCCATCCCGAGGTCTGGCGCGATTACGACGGCGTCGAGATCGCCGCCGACGACCTGGTCGGCAACGCCCGCCGCGCGACGGTCTTCGAGCACGACCGTCAGATCTCCAAGGTCGGCGAGCCCATCGACCGCGACGAGTGGTTCATGCCGCCGCAGATGGTCAACGCGTACTACAACCCGCTGATGAACGAGATCGTGTTCCCTGCGGCGATCCTGCAGTATCCGTTCTTCGACCCGCACCGCGACGCGGCTGCGAACTACGGCGGCATCGGCGCGGTCATCGGCCACGAGATCGGCCACGGCTTCGACGATCAGGGCAGCCGCTACGACGGCGACGGACGCCTGCAGGACTGGTGGACCGACGAGGACCGCGCCGCGTTCGAGAAGCGCACCAAGGCGCTCATCGCCCAGTACGACGCGCTCGTGCCCCTCGGCCTCAGCGAGGAGAACCACGTCAACGGCGCGCTCACGATCGGTGAGAACATCGGCGACCTCGGCGGCCTCGGCATCGCGCTGAAGGCGTACGAGCTCTCGCTCCGCAAGGACCCGTCGGTCTCGGAACCGGTCGAGGGGCCCGTCATCGATGGTTACACCGGCGTCCAGCGCCTGCTGCTGTCGTGGGCGCAGGTGTGGCAGCAGAAGAGCCGCGAGGCGGAGACGATCCGACTGCTGACGATCGACCCGCACTCGCCGAACGAGTTCCGCTGCAACCAGATCCTCAGCAACATCGACGCGTTCTACCGGGCGTTCGACGTGACCGAGGGCGACGCCCTGCACCTGCCCGAGGACCAGCGCGTCACGATCTGGTGAACGCGTCGTGATCCCGCCGGTCCGAGATCGGATCGGCGGGGTTACGATAGCCGGGACGGTCGGGCGGCATCCCCCCTCGCGTGCCACCCGGACACCGTCGCTTCCCCCATCCCGTGAGGAATCACGCGTGAGCTCTCACCCCGGTCAGGCGCCCGAGCCCTCCGACGGCACGCCCGGTGCGCCTGTCGACGAGATGGCGACCGCATCGCGTCGCTCGCATCGCGGCGGACGTCGCACACCTCGTCGCGCAGCGGCCGGAAGGCGCTCGTTCACCCCCACGCTGCGGGCCCTGGAAGAACTGGCCCAGTCCGGCGCGCAGGTGTCGGTGCACGTCGCCGATCTCGACACCCAGCGCACGGTGCTCGCCGGCGACGACCACGTGCCGCTGCCCATCGCCGGGCTCGGGTTCGTGCCCGTGCTCGTCGAGACGGCGGCCGCCCTGGACGCCGGCACGATGGACCCGCTGCAGATCGTCGACCGCTCCGCCGACGAGCTGGTCGCGGGATCCGGGCTCTGGCGGAATCTGCGCGCCCCCGCGCTGCCGATGATCGACCTCGCGGTTCTCGCGGCCGCCACCGGCGACCCGAACGCGGCGAACGCGCTGCTCGACGCGGTCGGACACGATCAGGTGCGCGCACGGATGGTCAGCCTCGGGATGCCGCGCAGCGCCGTGCTCGATCATTTCCGCGACAAGCGCGGACCCGATGACGCGCCGCATGTCGCGGTCGGCACGACACGCGAGTTCGCCACCCTGTTCGCCGCCCTGGTGAACTCGTCGGTCGTCGACGCGGGAGTCAGCGCGCAGGTGTCGGAGTGGCTGAGCCTGAATCACGATCTGAGCCTCGTCGCCGCCTCCACGGGGCTGGACCCGTTCGCGCACGAGCACGACGCGCATGGTCTGCTGTTCATCAACAAGACCGGCCGCGACCGCGGCGTGCGCGCCGAAGCCGGAGTCCTCGCCGGACCGCGTGCGGGCGTGGCCTACGCCCTGACCGTGTGCTTCGACGACCTGTCCATCAGCCACCGCCTGCGCGCGCATGACGCGTTCCGCATCCTCGGAACCGACCTCATGGAGTACACGCACTGAGGTGCGGCCGTGGCCCGGGGCGATGCGTCCCGGCGACAGTCGCCCCGTCGAGCCGTCAGTCCCGCAGGGCGGGGCGCTCCTCGGAATGCGGGCGCCTGGGGATGAGGAACGTCAGCAGGAAGGCGATGGCGCCTGCGACGATGGCCAGCCAGAAGCAGACCTGGAACGCCTCGCGCGTCGGCACGGCGACGCCGTCGACCTGAATGCTCATGGCCGCGAGCACGCCGCCCATCACGGCGGATGCCGTCGAGGTGCCGACGGAGCGGAACAGCGCATTCAGGCCGTTCGAGGCCCCGGTCTCGTGGGCGGGCACGGCGCGCATGATGATCATCGGCATGGCGGCGAACGTGAACCCGATGCCGATCCCGATGAGCACGTTGGCGACCAGGAAGTGCCAGATCTGCGTCGACAGGATCAGCACGAACACGTAGGCGAGCACGATCGCGGCGGTGCCGATCGTGAACAGCGGCCGCGGACCGACCGTGCGCTCCAGCCAGCCGGACAACGGCGAGACCACCATCATCATGACGCCCGACGTGGCGACGATCAGCGCCGCGCCGAGCATGTCCATGCCCAGACCGGAGCCCGTCTCCGCGGGCAGCTCCAGCATCTGCGGGAACGTGACGTTCGACGAGAACAGCGCGAAGCCCATCCCGATCGCCGCGATGTTGGTGAACAGCACAGCCGGGCGCACGGCGACCCGCAGGTCGAGCAGCGGATCCGTCGCTCTCAGCTGGTACCAGCCCCAGAGGAACAGGACCACGAGGCCGCCGACCAGGCAGAGCAGCGCGAAGGGGGCCGCCCAGCCCCACTCGGCACCCCGCGACACGTACAGCAGCAGACCGGTCAGTCCGATCGCCAGCCCGATCGCGCCCGGGATGTCCAGCCGTCCCGGCGCGAGCAGCACGTCATCGGGGATCACCATAATCACCAGCACGAGCCCCACGACGCCCAGGCCCGCAGCGAGCCAGAACAGCGTGTGCCAGTCGGCGTGCTCGGCGAGCAGGGCCGCGACCGGCATCCCGACCGCGCCGCCGACGCCCATGGTCGCGCTCATCAGGGCGACGGCCGTGCCCAGTCGCGCCGGGGGCAGGACGTCGCGGAGGATCGCGATGCCCAGCGGGACGACCCCCGTCACGGCGCCCTGGAAGGCGCGCCCGATGATCACGCCGACGATCGAGGTCGAGACCGCCGCGATCACCGAGCCCAGGATGAGCACGCCCAGCAGGGCGATCACGACCCGACGCTTGCCGTACATGTCGCCGAGCCGGCCGGAGATCGGGGTGGCGACGGCGGCGACGAGCAGGGTGATCGTGACCACCCAGGTGGTGTCCTCACGGGACGCATTCAGCAGCACCGGAAGTTCGGCCTGCAACGGCACGACCAGCGTGAACATGAACGCCGAGCACAGTCCGACGAACGCCAGCACGGCGATGATCGCCGGATGCGAGGGGCTGTGCGACAGGCGTCTTCTCGCTCTGTCGTCGCTCCTGCCCATCGCGCCAGGCTATCGGCTCCCGGTACGCTCCGGGCCGCTTCCCCTCCCACCCCTGATCGGTAGAGAGCACGGGACCTCGTCGAGCGCACGGCTTGTTCGCGCGCGGATGCCGTGCTCTCGGCAGCATGTCGTGCACTCGAGCCCGGCCAGGCTTCAGGGACACCGGGCCGGTCGGCTACCGTCGAGTGATGCTCCCCGATGACTGGACACCGCACCGGCGCGACGACGGCGAACTGCTCGGCTGGATCCGGCCAGAGGGAGCGCACTGGGTCGCCGTGGACGTGCTCGGGCGCACGGCATCCGACCCTGTCGACTGGCTCGACGCGGAGGCGGCTCTGGAGAAGGTCGGACTCGGCTGGCTCGCCGACATCTGGATGCTGGAGGATGAGGCGCCCGACGCGCTGCGCGTCCGCTTCGTCGAGGTGACGCCCTCAGACGGGCGCACCGCGGGCCGAGTGGTCGTGAAGGTCGACGACTTCGGCGACATGCAGCGCCCGCCTGCCGAGCACTTCACGCTGCCGTGGCCCGCGCCCTCCCGTCTGCGGCCCGTGCGTCCAGGCGATCCCGACGGTCGCACCCTCTGACAGCTGCGCGTCAGACGGCGGTGCGGTCCGACGAGCTGCGTGCGCGGAGCAGGCCGATCACGCCTGCCACCAGGATCACCACGGCGGCGACGATGGCCACGACCCCGATCGGGGTGCTTTCGGGCTCGCCCCCGAATCGGCCGAACGCCAACCAGACCAGGCCCCATGCGGTCGCGAGCGCCGGTGCCAGGCGACGGGTGACCAGAGCGCTCGCCGCGCCGATCGCCGCCACCACGACGAGCACCGCGATGCCCCAGGCATCCGCCTGCTTCCCCATCCCGTCGGGGAGGGTCTGCGTCAGCCACGCACCGGTGTTCGCGACGGTGGCGATGGTGACCCAGCCGAAGTGCAGGCCCATGACGGCGTCGAACAGGACGAGCTCGAGCATGCCGGCGGCGCGCCGCCGACCCAGCAGCACGATGATGCGTGCCAGCACGACCAGCAGCGCGGCGATGACGATCACCGTGAGCACGAGGTTCAGGTACCGGGCGGTGACGAGCCAGAGGCCGTTGACCACCATCGACGCGGCGACCCAGTATCCCGCCGCGCGCTGCCGGGAGTTCCCCCTCTGCCCGGGGAGCGCCTGCCAGATCGTGTACGCGGCGAGTCCCAGGTAGATCAGCGACCAGATCGCGAACGCCGGTCCGGCTGGAGCGAGGTAGGAGCTCTCGGCGGACAGGGCGCCGTCCTGCAACTCCGACACCGGCTCCCCGCCGAAGGCGCCGCCGCCGACGGCCGCGGCGATGAGCATGAAGACCGCGGCGGCGATGACGGTCGACTGGCGTGTGATGTCCTGCCCGGTGGTGGTCATGCGTCGACGCTAACCGGATCATTCATCCTGGTCAGACGGGTTCCGCTGATGGTTCGATGGGTGATATGAGCCACGACGACTGGCGCGTCAGCGGCGGGATGCAGGGGCCCACCGGCATCCCGTTCGTCGGTGCGATATCGCCGCGCGGGCACGTGCGTCTGGAAGACGCTCCGCTCGAGGTGCTCGCCGAACGCGGTGGGAAGGCGTTCCCGGCGCGCTGACATGACACGGCGTTTCGTCTTGAGCGCGGTGAGGGGCAGACTGGGAGCGTGCGAAGCATCCGTGATCTGGACACCGTAGAACTCATCATCGACGCGCAGGGACTGCTGGATTCCATCCGTGGCCCGGAGCGAGTGATCGATGCCGGCACGCTGCGTGCGTTGGAGCACTCCGGCAACTACGTCGTCGGTCTCTTCGACGACGAGGGCGGAGAGGAGCGCATGGTCGGCGCGTCGATCGCCTTCTTCGGTGAGCCCGGCAAGCGCACCATGCACTCGCACATCACCGCCCTGCTGCCGGAGTACCGCGGCCGCGGTTGGGGGCGCGAGCTCAAGGAGCATCAGCGCCAGTGGGCGTTCTCCCGGGAGGTCGGCCGCATCACGTGGACGTTCGATCCGCTCGTCGCGCGCAACGCGCACTTCTTCCTCACGGTGCTCGGTGCGCGCGTGACCGGCTACACGATCAACCGATACGGCATCTTCGGCGGCGGCGACGCGGGCGATGAGAGCGACCGGCTCGACGTCGAATGGATGCTCGCGGACATCGCCAAGCCGCCGGCATCCGACGCCGTCGTCGCGGTCGTCGAGATCCCCTCCGACGTCGAGTCGATGCGTCTCTCCGACCCCGATGCCGCTCACGAGTGGCGGCTGCGTCTGCGCGCCGAGATGGAGAAGCAGCTGGGCCAGGGCCGCCGCATCGCCGGTTTCGAGACGGGCCGAGGCTACCTGTTCACGAAGTAGGCAGCACGAAGGCGCCGGTGTCCCCGGGGTTGACGGCGATCTCCCAGCGGAACCCGTCGGGGTCGGCGAAGTAGCCGGAGTAGCCGCCCCACTCGCGCCGGCTCGCCCTCTGGGTGCGGGCGCCGAGCCGCTCGGCTTCGGCGAGCACCGCATCCACCTCGGCCTCGGTGGCGAGGTTGTGCGAGAGCGTGATGGGCGCGAGGCCGGATGCCGGCGCCTCACCGAGCTCGGCCGTGAAGCCCTCGACGCTCCACAGCGACAGGATCACGCGGTCCGCGACGGGCAGCATCAGCACCTCGTCCGCCTCGAAGATCGGCTGCCAGCCGAGACCGTCCACGTAGAACGCCCGCGAGCGCGCGACGTCGGTGACGGCCAGGGTGATGAAGCTCACTCGCTGTTCCATGGACACAGCATGCCACCGGCATCCGACACCCGCACCCTTCCGTGCTCTCGACGGGAGGGGGGCGAGGTGCGCCAGCGGGGGCGACGGTAAGATCGAAGATGCCCGTGATCACGGGCATCTTCCCCGTAGCATCCGACCATTGGAGCCACCGTGGCCGAACAGTCCCGTCTTGACAAGGTCATCGCCCTCGCCCGTCACCGCGGGTTCGTCTTCCAAGCGGGTGAGATCTACGGCGGTTCGCGTTCAGCATGGGACTACGGCCCCCTCGGCACCGAGCTGAAGGAGAACATCCGACGGCAGTGGTGGCAGACCTTCGTCCGCGGTCGCGGCGACATGGTCGGCCTGGACTCCAGCGTCATCCTCCCCAAGCGCGTCTGGGAGGCGTCCGGCCACGTCGCCACCTTCACCGACCCGCTGGTGGAGTGCCTCAACTGCCATAAGCGCTTCCGCGCCGACAACCTCGTCGAGGACTTCGAAGCACGCAAGGGGCGCAAGGCCGAGACCGGGCTGGCCGAGATCCCCTGCCCGAACTGCGGCAACAAGGGGCAGTACACCGAGCCCAAGGCGTTCTCCGGTCTCGTGAAGACCTACCTCGGCGTCGTCGACGACGAGTCCGGCCTGCACTTCCTGCGCCCCGAGACCGCGCAGGGAATCTTCGTGAACTTCTCGAACGTCCTCACCGCATCGCGCAAGAAGCCGCCGTTCGGCATCGGCCAGATCGGCAAGGCGTTCCGCAACGAGATCACGCCCGGCAACTTCATCTTCCGCACCCGGGAGTTCGAGCAGATGGAGATCGAGTTCTTCGTCCCGCCCGCCGACGCGCAGGAGTGGTTCGACCACTGGGTCGAGGCGTGCTGGGCCTGGTTCGAGGACCTGGGCATCGACACCGACAACATGCGCCGGTTCGACGTTCCCGAAGACGAGCGCGCGCACTACTCGGCGGCCACGATCGACTTCGAGTACCGCTTCGGCTTCCCCGGCAAGGAGTGGGGCGAGCTGATGGGTGTGGCCAACCGCACCGACTACGACCTCTCCAGCCACTCCGAAGCGTCCGGCTCCTCCCTGACGTACTTCGATCAGGCGTCCGGCGAGCGCTACACGCCGTACGTGATCGAGCCGTCGTTCGGCCTGACCCGCTCGATGATGGCCTTCCTCGTCGACGCCTACACGGAGGAGGAGGTGCCCAACGCCAAGGGCGGCACCGACACCCGCACCGTGCTCAGGCTCGACCCCCGCCTGGCGCCCATCAAGGTCGCCGTGCTGCCCCTGTCGCGCAATGAGCGGCTCTCGCCGCTCGCCCGCCAGGTGGCCGACGCGCTGCGTGGGCGCTGGACGATCGACTTCGACGACGCCGGTGCCATCGGCCGCCGGTACCGCCGCCAGGACGAGGTCGGCACACCGTTCTGCGTCACCGTCGACTTCGACTCCCTCGACGACGACGCGGTGACCGTGCGCGACCGCGACACCATGGCCCAGGAGCGCGTGCCGCTCGACGGCCTGGAGGCCTACCTGGCCGAGCGCCTGCGCGGCGCCTGACCGGCCGCGCGTCATCCTGCGGGACCGCGTGCGTCCCGCCGAACCGCCCCTGCTGATCCACGTGAACCAGCAGGGGCGGCGTCATTCAGCAGGTGCGGCGCGCCCTCGCGTCTCGGCGTTCCGAACGGGTCAGAAGTCCTCGCCCTCCGCCTGTGACGGGTGACGGTCGAACCAGTAGGGCCGTCCGATGTACAGCAGAGCGTCGCTGTCGAAGAGGTCGTTGCTCTCGTTGTGCTCCATGAGGTTGCTCCCTTGCATCGTGGTCTTCTTCCAGCCTGGCTCACAGGAGAGCGCTCTTATGGCCTCGCGGCGCCGAAAGAAGCGCAGATCCTTTGCATTCCGCAAGGAGTCGGTCAGCGCGCGAGCGGATGCTCCGACGCGAGGCCCGCCAGCTTGTGCGGGTTGGCCGTCGAGAAGACCCGCGTGATGCGGTCGTTCTCGACCGTGAAGTTCACCACCGCGACGAGTTCCCCACCGACGGTGATGCGCGCCGCGAGCCTGCCGTTGACCAGGATCGGTGCGACCGAGTACGCGACGTCGAGCTTGGCGATGCTGCCGCGCAGGAACGCCACCACGCGCTCCGCTCCATGCAGAGGGCGCCGGGCGGCACCCGAGACGAGCCCGCCGCTGTCGGTCACCGACACCACATCCGGCGCGAGCACATCCATCAGCCCCTGCACGTCGCCGGAGCCGAACGTCGCGATGAAGCGCCGCACCACACGGTCGTGCTCCGAGGCATCCACCTCCACGCGCGGTCGCCGCGCCGCCACGTGACCTCGTGCCCGGTGCGCGATCTGCCGCACGGCCTGCGACGTCTTGCCGACGGCATCGGCGATCTCGTCGAACGGCAGATCGAACACCTCGCGCAGCACGAAGACGGCGCGTTCGGTGGGCGCGAGGGTCTCCAGCACCGTGAGCACAGCCACCGAAAGGCTCTCGGCGAGGATCGCATCGTCGGCGACGTCCCGCGTGGTCAGCAGCGGCTCCGGCAGCCACGGTCCGATGTAGTCCTCGCGCCGCCGTGAGACCGTGCGCAGCTGGTTCAGCGCCTGCCGGGTGACGATGCGGACGAGATAGGCCCGTGGATCGTGCACCCGGTCGTGATCCACATCCGCCCAGCGCAGCCACGACTCCTGCAGCACGTCCTCGGCATCCGCCGCCGATCCGAGGATCTCGTACGCGACGGTGAACAGCAGGCCGCGGTGGGTGACGAAGGGGTCCTCGGATGCCGGGTGCGCCGTGCCGCTCATGACTGCGACGCTACGCCGCTCGCCGCGCCGGTCGCCAGGGGTGCCAGACCGCAGGCATCGGCGAGTCCGTCGGAGCGGATGCCGAGGGCGACGTTCATGCGCGCCGTGGCGTTCAGGTAGCCGACCTTCGCCGCGAGCTCCAACAGGGCCGGGGCGCCGAGGTACGCAAGCAGCGCGTCGGAGAGCTCGTCCGTGACCGCCGGTGGCGTCTGGCTCATCGCTTCGGCGTACTCCATCACGCGTCGCTCGAGCGGAGTGAACCGGCTCGACTCGCGCCAGATCGGCACCTCCCTCGCCTTCTCCTCGGTGAGTCCGTGGTCGCGGGACATGAAATAGTGCAGGTCCAGGCAGAAGCTGCAGCCGACGGCCGCGGCGGAGGCCATGGCCGCGAGCGTGCCGAGGCTCTTGTCGAGCTCGCGCCACTTCTCGGTCCTGCCGCCGAACTTCATCATGTCCATCATCACGGGACGGTGCTGCCACATCGCGCCGAGGGAGTCCGGCACCTTGCCGAGCATCCTCTTCGCGGCGAACTTCACCACGGCGCCGTACAGGCCGGTGACGGGTGTCGCGGGGATCCGGGCCTCGTTCATCATCACTGCTCCTTCGCCGGCACGTCTCTCATGCCGTCGACATAGGACACCGCCCGGCGCGGAGATGTGACACCCGGTCCAGGGGACCGGCCCGCGAGCGGAGATGCGGCTCACCCCCGCGGAGGGTCCGGCGGGCTCAGCCCCGCGCGATGCGGAGCGTCCGCACCTCGAACGGATGCAGCACCAGCTCGCCGCCGGTGCGCGGTGACTCCAGCTCGTCCTCGATCAGCGACACCTCGCGGATGCCGGTGTGCGCGAAGTCCACATGCAGCGCACCGCGCGTGCGCCGGCCGAGCGACTCGTACACGCGCACGATCACGTCGCCCGAGCGGTCGTCGGCCAGCTTCACCGAGGAGACCACGATGCCGGTACCGGTGACCGACACCAGCGGCTCGACCTCGTTCGCGCCGTGCACGACCGTCGGCAGCGCGTTGAGGCGGATGCCCTCGGCGGTGGCGATCTCGGCATCCGCTCCGATCACCAGGCCCACCTCGATCTCGTGGCGGCCGTGGTCGGTGTCCGGATCGGGGAAGCGCGGGGCGCGCAGCAGCGACAGCCGGATGGTGGTGGTGACGTCGTCGCCGTCCGCATCGCGCGTGGTGTCGTAGCCGTAGATCGAGTCGTTGACGAGCGCGACGCCGAAGCCGTCATCCTCCTGCACCAGCACGAACCGGTGCATGGAGGTCTCGAACCTGGCGGCCTCCCAGCTGGTGTTCACGTGCGTGACGCGGCGCTGGAACCCGAACTGGGTCTCGGCGAGAGTCTCGCGGGCGAACAGGTCGAGGGGGAACGCGAGCTTGAGCAGTTTCTCGGTCTCGTGCCAGTCGATGTCATTGCGCAGCAGCACCGTGCGCGACCCGGGTGCGAGGGAGATCGTCTGCGTCAGGCGCGACGCCGAGAACACGCGCTCGACGACGACGGTCGCGACACCGCCCTCGGCGGAGGCCGTGATCGACGACACCGAGGTGAGGTCGTCGACCCGATTGCGGTAGTAGCGGTCGATGTCCCACGCGTCCCACATGTTGGGGAAGTCCTGGTGCAGCTGGAACAGGTTGGCGGGCCGGTCGGCCGGGATCGTCTCGCGACCGGATGCCAGGTCCACGGCGGACGTGATCAGACCCTCGGCGGAGATGAGCACCGAGACCACGTCGTTGGTGAGACGATGGCCGCCGTCCTCCGGGGTCACGGTGGTCGCCGCCTGCCCGCTCCCTGTGGTGACCGCGTCCTGGTACCGGGCGCCCAGAGCCCGTCCGCCGCCGACCGAGGTCGGGGTGAACACCAGTGCGCGGTCGCCGTCGCCCGCGAGTGCTCTGCGCGCGGCATCCGCCAGCCCGTCGGCGTCCGACAGCACACCCGAGAGCGCCTCGACGGCCTCTCGATGCACCCATGCGATCGACGTGCCGGGGAGGATGTCGTGGAACTCGTGCAGCAGCACGAGCTGCCACAGTCGGTCGAGCTCCTCGTACGGGTAGTCGGCGCCCGACCGCACCGATGCGGTCGCGGCCCACAGCTCGGCCTGGATCAGCGCCTGCTCCGACCAGCGGTGCAGCGCCTTCGTGGCGTGCTGGCTGGTGAGCGTGCCGCGGTGCAGTTCGAGGTACAGTTCGCCGACCCAGACCGCCGGGTCGGTCAGCTCGGCGCGAGCGTCGGCGAAGAAGGCATCCGGATGCGTCCACTCGACCTGCGCGGCACCCTCCAGCGATGCCATGCGTGCGGCCCTGCCGGTCATCTCGCGGGTCGTGCCGCCGCCGCCGTCACCCCAGCCGACCGGGGCGAGCGACATGGTCGCCACGCGATTCTCCTTGAACTGCCGGCTGGCTCTGGCCACCTCCATCCCGCTCAGCTGCGAGTTGTAGGTGTCCATCGGCGGGAAGTGCGTGAACATGCGCGACCCGTCGATGCCCTCCCAGAGGAAGCTGTGGTGCGGGAAGACGTTGCGCTGGTTCCAGGAGATCTTCTGCGTGAAGAACCACTCGAACCCTGCCCGGCGCATCAGCTGAGGCAGGGCGGGGGAGTACCCGAAGCTGTCCGGCAGCCAGACGCCCTTCGAGCGGATGCCGAACTCGCGCTCGAAGAAGCGCTGGCCGTACGAGAACTGGCGCACCAGCGATTCGCCGGTCGGCATCACGGTGTCGGACTCGACCCACATGCCTCCCAGCGGCAGGAAGCGGCCGGCGTCGACGGCGTCCTTCACCCGTGCGAAGACCTCGGGTCGGTGCTCCTTGAGCCACGCGTACTGCTGCGCGCTCGACATCCCGTACAGGAAGTCGGGCTGCTCGTCGATCAGCGCGGTCATCGACGAGGTGGTGCGGGCCACCTTGCGGATGGTCTCGCGCAGCGGCCACAGCCACGCCGAGTCGATGTGCGCGTGACCGATCGCGGCGATGCGGTGCGCGCTGGCGTCCGCAGGGGAGGCCAGCACCTCGGTCAGCTGCGCCCTGGCATCCGGAGCGGTCGCGACGATGCGCTGCAGGTCCAGCGCGTCCAGCGCGTCGTCGAGAGCCTGCAGGATGCGCATGCGCCGTGGCGAGGTCTCCGGCAGTTCGGCCTGCAGCTCGATCAGCACCTCGAGGTCGAGCGCCAGCTCGAACACGGCGGGTTCGAACACGGCGAGGTCCATGTGCCGCACCCGGTAGAGCGGTTCGGAGGAGGAGGTGCGGATGTCGCCCTCCCGCGTCGGGAGGAAGGGGTGGTAGTCCAGCAGCACGGGGTTCGAGGCGCCTTCGAGGTAGAACTCGACGGCCTGCCCGGCCTCGGCCGCCTCCGCCACCGGCAACCACTGGTTGCGGGGGTTGAGGCTCTTCACGGGCACCGGGCCGGAGTCGGATGCCAGATAGGCGAGGGCCTCGCACTGGAACCCGGTCATGTTCACGTCGAAGCCGAGGTCGACCAGAGCCTCGACCTTTCGTCCCGCCCACTCGGCCGGGACCTCGCCGCGCACCCGGAACCAGGTGGTGCCCCACGCGGGGCCCCACATGCCGCCCGCGGCGAACGGCTCGTAGTCCAGCGCGAGACCGTCTGCGGGGGCGATCGGCTCGCCGGGCAGGGCGTGCGCGGCGATCTGCAGCGGGACGCGGGCGGAGTGGATGGCGGGGCGGACGCGCTCGGTGAGGACGCGGTTCACGCGGCCGACGGTGAGCGAGGTCTCTTCGTGCACGGTGGCGCTCCTTCGCGATGGGAGAGATCGGACGACCGTCTGAGGTCGGACGACGGTGTTGGATCAGACGACGGTGTTGTTCGACGAGTAGACACCGACCCCCGACGACAGGTCGGGGTGCACCAGCTCGGCGATGCCCCGCCGCTCCAGGAGCGCGGTGTCCACGGCATCCGTCGACGTGACGAAGGCGGCGTCGACGCCGGACTCGCAGGCGTCCACCCAGGCCTGGAAGATCGCGCCGCCCGGGCTCATCGCCGCACGGCTGACCGGAACACCGCCGTCATCCACCTCGACCACGATGCCGAGTCGGCGCACCGGCGTCGTCTGCCGCTCGCGCAGTTCGGGGATGATCTCGGCGAACCGCCGGCCGATCGGCTTCGCCGCGCCGCCGTTCTCGATCAGACCCAACGAGTACTCCAGCTCGGGATAGTCGCTGAGCGCCCTGCTCACGTCATGGGAGCACCACCACGTGACTCCCCAGAGGTTCTCGGTGCGGGCGGCTGCTCTCACGGTCGCCTCCAGGAATCCGGGCGTCTCCTCCGGCATCAGGCAGTTCGAGGGCGCGCCCACTTCCTGCAGCCAGATCGGCCGCGCCGCGTCGACGGCGAACGCCCGGGAGAGCTCGATCAGGTACTCGGCATGACGGTCGGATGCCGTCGAGCGTCCGCCGTAGCGCTGAGCGGTGCCGTTGAAGATCCAGGAGTGCACGGTGGTCATCGCACCCAGCCGTGAGGCCAGCGCCGGTGTGAAGCCGTGGCCGTCCATGTACCAGGCGGCGTCGTACTCGCTGTGCACATGATGGCGGCCCGGTGCGACGCGCTCGGCTGCGGCCAGCAGCGTGACGATCCAGTTCGTCGCCTCGGCCTCGGTGACCGGCCACTGATGCGGATGCGTCTCGGCCGAGAACTGGTTCGTCTCGTTGCCGAGGGTGAAGCCGAGGAAGTTGTCGGCATCGCGCAGCGCCCCGCCGAGCTTCTCGACCAGAGCGACCTGGCCGTCGAGGGCATCCGGGTGGGTGAACATGTTCTTGTCGTGCCAGGTGGACAGCCAGGCGGGGACGAAGTCGAAGCTCGACAGGTGGCCCTGGATGACATCGACGCCGGCATCCATCCCGAACTCGGCCGCCACGTCGACGACCGCGCGCACATCGTCGACGGCTTCCTGCCGGATGAGCGTGCGATTGGGCTGCAGCACCGGCCACAGCGGGAAGACGCGCACGTGATCCAGCCCGAGCTCGGCCAGGCCCGCGAAGTCGCGGCGCACGTCATCGAGATCCAGTGACAGCCAGGAGTGCATCCAGTTCTGCGATGGCGTGTAGTTCGCTCCGAAACGCAGCGGTGCATCGCCTGTGGCGTCTGCGTCGTGCATGATGTTCCTTTCGGGTGCGGCTGGACGGCGGCATCCGTGCATTCACTGTACTGAGGCGGACGAACAGATGTCCCGATGGCCAATAGACTCGGAGCACAGGCACCTGAGAGGACGACGATGACAGTTGAGACGGCGAAGAAGCACCAGGACTACAACCCCGGTCCGCGGGTGGGGATCACCTTCTCGACTTTCGACCTGCTGCACGCGGGGCACATCATGATGCTCGCCGAGGCGAAGCGGCAGTGCGACTACCTCATCTGCGGCCTGCAGATGGACCCGACACTGGACCGGCCCGAGAAGAACGCGCCGACCCAGACCGTGGTGGAGCGCTACATCCAGCTGCGGGGTTGCGAGTATGTCGACGAGATCGTGCCGTACTCCACGGAGCAGGATCTCGAGGACATCCTGCGCGCATTCAAGCTCGACGTGCGCATCGTCGGCGACGAGTACGCGGACCGCGACTTCACAGGCCGTGCGTACTGCGAGGAGGCCGGCATCGAGCTGTACTTCAACAGCCGCGACCACCGCTTCTCCAGTTCCGGGCTGCGCAAGATCGTCGCCGCCCGGGAGGCCGAGCGCACCGCGCGCGACTGAGGATCAGTCGAGGACCGTCAGCTGCATCCCGTCGCTGCCGCCGGCCTGGACCCAGGCGAGGGAGCGGGTGAGGATGCCGCGGAGCACGGCGAGGTCGACCTTCTCGAGGTCGGGGATGTACAGGCACCCGGCTCCGGTCGTGTGCGGACCGAGCGCGGCGAGCTCGACGGCGTGGGCGTCCGCGCCGTCGATGAGGTAGATCGTCGTGGCGGCCCTGCGGGGAGCGAAGGACAGCAGCGCCGTCTCCCCGGTGCGACCCGTGGGATAGCGGTACTCGCAGCGCCCGAAGCCGACGATGGTGCCCCAGGTCTTCGGTTGGCGACCGGAGACCTCCTGCATCAGCGCGGTGAGCGTCTCGGCATCCCGTCGCCTGATCGCCGGTGAGCTGCGGGCGATGAGTCCCGCGACATCGTCCCCGGTCGGATTCACGCCTTCCCCGCCTTCGCCGCGGCCTTCATCGCCTTCTTGTGCTCCCGCACCCTGGTGAGCGACTCCGGTGAGACGATGTCGGCGACACTGCGGAAGGATCCGTCCTCGCCGTAGGGGGCGGATGCCTCGCGCCATCCCTCCCCGGCGAAGCCGTACTGCTTGCCGAGCAGGGCGAGGAAGATCTTCGCCTTCTGCTCCCCGAAGCCGGGCAGGCTCTTCAGGCGCTTCAGCACCTCCGGGCCGTCCGGCTGGGTCTGCGAGCCGGCCGCAGGGCGCGTCCACAGTGCCGAGGCGTCGCCGCCCCAGTCGTCCACGATCGTCTGGCAGAGCGTCTGCACGCGGGTCGCCATCGAACCCGGGAAGCGGTGCACGGCGGGCGTCTGCTGGAACGCGGTGAGGAATTCGTCCGGATCCTGCGTGGCGATCGCGGAGGCGTCCACGGCGCCCGTGCGCTGGTGAATCTTCAGCGGACCGGCGAACGCGGTCTCCATCGGCACCTGCTGATCCAGCAGCATGCCCACCAGCAGTGCCAGCGGGTTGTTCGTGAGCAGCTCGTCGGCGGCGGGGTCTCCGGTGATGTGAAGGGCCATGGGACAAGTCTCGCAGGCGCCGGGCGAGGTCCTCTAGTTGATGATCTCGCCGCGCGTCTCGCGGATCTCGTTCAGCCTGTCGCGCCAGGTCTGCAGCGCTTCGGGTGTCAAGCGCGTCCAGTCGTCGACCTCGCTGAGTACGCGCAGCGGCGCGGCTGCGGTAGGACCGGGTGGGGTTGCCGGGAAACTTCTTGTCGGTCACGTTCGGGTCGTTCTCGAACGGCCCGGTGGGCTCGACCAGGTAGACGTGCGGCTCGCCATCACCGGCTGCCAGTTCGGCCGCCAGCCCGGCCCCGTCGCGCAGCGCCGTGAAGTAGATGTGGTTCATCAGGATCTCGGGCCGGTAGTTCGACGCGAACCCCGGGGTCAGCAGATCACCGGTCCGCAGCTCGGCCTTCGTGCCGTGGAAGAACGGGCCCTCGTCCAGCGCGTCGTTCACGTCGCTCATGGACTCAGTGTCGCTCATCTCCGCCCGCTCAGGCGACGTCGGATGCTGCCGCTCCTGGGGATGCCGTCTCCGGCGTGATGCCGTACAGGGTCTCCAGCGCGGCGGTGAATTCCGCACCGCGGCCCTCCGCGGCGAGCTCGTGCGCACGCGTCGTCGGCGTGTGCAGCAGCACGCCGGCGAGGTGGCGCATCGCCTGCTCCACCCGTCCGTCATCATCTCCCCGGCGTCGTGCACGATCGATCTCGGCCTCGAGAAGACCGAAGATGTGGGTGCGCATCGCGACGACGGCGGGCGTGACGGTCGAGCGGGAGCCGGCGGCGAGGAAGTCCTCGGCGGCCTCGCGCACGACGGCGCGGGCGGCGTCCGTCGCCTGCAGCTCCTCGATCGGGGCGTGCAGGCGGATGGTCTCCAGATCCAGCAGGGCGACGCCTTCCAGCTGCGCGACGGCGGGGTCGACGTTGCGCGGCATGCCCAGGTCGATGACCAGCTGCGAACCGCCGGGCTGGGGCAGAGGGCATCCGGCGGACGCTGCGCGCTCGCGGCGCTGCAGCTGCACGGGCCCCAGCACGGGCTCGGTCGCCGCGGTGCAGGTGATCAGCAGAGAGGCGCGCTGAGCGGCCGTGGCGTACTCGGATGCCGAGACGGCCCGGATGCCGTGCTTCTTGGCGAACAGCTCGGCGCGGCCCGACGGGGAGTACACCGAGATGTCGACCGCGCCGCGCTCGCGCAGGGTCGCCAGGGTGACCGCGGCGTACGAGCCGGTGCCCACCAGCAGCACGCGCTCGACGGCCCAGTCCGCGATGCGGCTGTCGGCGAGTTCGAGCGAGAGGCGCACCAGCGAGCGGCCGGCACGCTGCAGGGCGGTGACGTTCTTGACCTTGCGCTGCGCCTGGCTCGCGCGCTGGAAGAGGCGCTCGAGAGCCGGCGAGGTGGTGCCCTGCTTGCGGGCGCCGGTCAGCGCGCGGCGCACCTGACCGGCGATCTCTCCCTCGCCGGAGACGACGGACTCCAGACCGGATGCCACCGCGAACAGGTGCTCGGCGACCCGGCGGTCCTCGACCACGCGGTAGGAGCCGTCCAGGTCTGCGGCGGGGACGCCGGTGGCCTGCGCGACGGCCTCCAGGACGGCACCCGTGTCGAGGTCCTCGGTCTCGACGTAGGCTTCGAAGCGGTTGCAGGTCGCGAGCACGACGGCTCCCTGCGCTCCGGCTTCGACAAGTGTCGGGGCGACGGTCTCGGGGTGGCGGCTGAGGCGTTCGAGCAGTTCGAAGGCAGCGGTCTTATGACTCGCTGTGACGCAGAGCAGCACCAGACCAGGATACGCCGGGTGGCTATGAGCGGCATCCGAGGTGAGCCTTACCCGCCTGCGGTCGCGCGGCTGCCATGACATCGGCATCCGCCCGTGCCCGGCATCCGCATAGCCGGGAGTGACAGGATCGGAGGCATGACTGATCTGCTGCGCGCGCTCGCCGGCCAGAAGCCCGAGCGCACCCCCGTCTGGTTCATGCGTCAGGCCGGCAGGTCGCTGCCCGAGTATCGCGAACTGCGCGTCGGAACCCGGATGCTCGACGCCTGCCTCACCCCCGACCTCGCCGCCGAGATCACACTGCAGCCGGTGCGCCGGCACGGCGTGGACGCGGCGGTCTTCTTCAGCGACATCGTCATCCCGCTGCGCCTCGCCGGCGTCGAGGTCGAGATCGAACCGGGCCGCGGCCCCGTCTTCGCCGACCCCGTGCGCACGGCGGACGACGTCGCCCGCATCACCGCGATCGACCCCGCCGACCTCGACGGCACCGCGATCGCCGAAGCGGTGCGCATCGTCACCGCCGAGCTCGGGGAGACCCCGCTCATCGGCTTCGCGGGCGCACCCTTCACCCTCGCGGCCTACCTGATCGAGGGCGGCCCGTCCAAGGAGCACCTGCGTGCGCGGGCCATGATGCACGCCGACCCCGAGTCCTGGGACAAGCTCGCGGGCTGGCTGTCGCGCATCTCTCGTCGTTTCCTCGAGATCCAGCGCGACGCCGGGGCCTCCGTCGTGCAGCTCTTCGACTCGTGGGCGGGCTCCCTCAGCCCTACGGACTACCGCACGCACATCGCCCCGCACTCGCACGCCGCGCTCGACGGCATCGGTGCGCCCAGCATCCACTTCGGCGTCGGCACCGGGCCGTTCCTCGACGACATGCGCCTGGGCGGCATCGTCGACGCGGTCGGCGTCGACTGGCGGATGCCGCTGGATGAGGCGGTCCGCATCGTCGGCGACGACGTCGCCGTGCAGGGCAACATCGACCCGGCCCTGCTGCAGGCGCCGTGGCCGGTGCTCGAGGCGCACGTGCGCGATGTCATCGCACGCGGACGCGGCGCCAAGGGTCACATCCTGAACCTCGGCCACGGCGTGCCGCCGGAGACCGACCCCGACCAGCTCACCCGCATCGTGCAGCTGGCCCACGGCGAGCTCTGAGCCTCAGCCCGTCGTCCTGTCGCGGCATCCGGTCCGTCCCTTCACCGTTCACGTCGCAATGGATGCCGTCGCGTTCGCCTGGAAGCGGCCTCCATTGCGACCCGGACGGGTGGGACCGCGGCCAAGCGGCATCCGTTGCGACCCGGACGGCGCGACACGGACACCGGGACGACCTGGTGGCTCCGACACCCGCACAGACTCGCCTGGAAGAATCGACCCATGACCGCAGAGCACTCGGCTGAACTCGCCGCCCGCGCCGCCGAGCAGCACGTCGTCGTCATCGGCGGCGGCATCGGTGGGCTCGTCGCCGCGCGCGAATGCGCGAAGGTCGGCATGCGCGTGACCGTGCTGGAGGCGCAGCCGCAGCCGGGCGGCAGCATCCGGTCCGCCGTGCTCGACGGCATCGTGGTCGACGCCGGCGCCGAGAGCTTCGCCACGCGGGGCGGGCATGTCAGGGCACTGGTCGAGGAACTCGGGCTGTCGGATGCGATCGTGCGCCCCGAGGGCGGCGGTGCCTGGCTCAGTGGCATCCCCGACGCGCCCGACGCCCCGCTGCCCCAGGGCGGAATGCTCGGCATCCCCGCCAACCCGTTCCAGGAGGATGTGCGAGCGATCATCGGCTGGCGCGGCGTCTGGCGCGCGTACGTCGACCGGCTGCGACCGCCGCTGACCATCGGTCACGAGCGCAGCCTCGGCAAGCTCGTCGCCTCCCGCATGGGGCCTCGCGTACGCGACCGGCTCGTCGCGCCGGTCACCGCCGGCGTGTACTCGGCACTGCCTGAGGACGTCGACGTCGACGTCGCGGCACCCGGGCTGAACGCCGCTCTCACACGGGTGGGCTCGCTGAGCGGTGCGGTGCTGGCGCTGCAGGGCGAGCGGGCGGGCACGAAGCCCGGCGCCGCCGTGCTGGGCATCGACGGCGGCATGAGCCGCCTGGTCGAGGCGCTGCGCACGGACCTGGAGAAGTACGGCGCCCAGATCCGCACCGGCTGCCGGGTGACAGGGCTCGAGCGCGACCGAGACCAGTGGACGGTCGCGTACGACGAGACCGCGGATGCCGACGAGCACGCCGCCGAGGACCCCGATCCCGTCGCGCCCCTCACGGCGACGGCTCTCGTCGTCGCCACCGCCGAACCCGCCGCCCGAGACCTGCTCCTCCCTCATGTCGCCGGCTTGCCGGAACCCGGGGACTCCCCGGAGATCGAGATCGTCACCCTGCTGCTGGATGCGCCCGAGCTCGACGCGTCCCCGCGGGGCAGCGGCGTGCTCACCGTCCCAGGCAGTCACACGGCGAAGGCTCTGACGCACTCCACCGCCAAATGGGGGTGGCTGCGTCGTGATGCCGGCGCACGCCACGTCGTGCGGGTGTCGTTCGGAACGCAGGGCGAACCGGCCGCCACCAGCGCGCTGGATGATGACGCCGCGGCGACTCTGGCGCTGTCGGAGGCGTCCGCCCTGCTCGGCGTCGCTCTGCGGCCGCACCAGCTGCTGGCCGCGCACCGGTCGCGGTTCGTCCAGTCGCAGCCGACCTCGCTGATCGGCGCGGGGGAGCGTCGCGCCGCCGTGCGCGCGGCCGTGCGCCGCACATCGCGGCTCGCGGCGGTGGGTGCGTGGCTCGCCGGAACCGGCCTCGCCCAGGTCGTGCCGGATGCCATCGCCGAGGCGGATCGGCTGCGTGGCGAGCTGCTCTGGCAGGACGGAACAGACCCCCATACGTCCTAATGACGTCGTGCGCAAGGGCAGATGCCCAATCAGGCATATGCGACTAGCCTGGAGGTCCATTGTCGGGGGCGGGACCGCGTTCAGCCGTCGACGAAGACGCCGCAACCATCGTCAGGAGGCTCCCATGAAGGGCAAGATCGGACTCGTCATCGGGCTCGGAGCAGGGTACGTGCTCGGCACGCGCGCAGGTCGCGAACGCTATGAGCAGATCAAGACGCAGTGGCTCAAGGTCTGGCACCTCGACCCGGTCCAGTTCAACGTCACCCGCGTGCAGGACTTCGCCAAGGCGCAGGCTGCGGCGGTTCCCGGTGCGCTCTGGACGGGCGCGGTTAAGGTGGTCAAGGCCGCATCCGCGTCCGGCACCCCCGAGCAGCGCCTGCACTCCGCGGTGGATGCGACCAAGGACGTCGCGGACGAGGTCGCCGACACGGTGAAGGACGCCGCGGCGGAAGCCAAGCGGACCACGGACGCCAAGACGGCAGGCGGCTCCAAGAGCCAGGGGTCGTCGACGGCCACGTCCGGATCGGCAGCGAAGAAGTCCACAACAGAGGGCGAGTGACATGACACGCGGATACCGCGACCGCGCCGACGACAGCCTGCTGACTCTGCTCGGAGACCTGCCCGAGCTGGTGCGCAATCTCGTCACCGCGGAGATCGCCGCGGCGAAGGCGTGGGTGTCGCGAACCGCGAAGGATGCCGGGATCGGCAGCCTGTGGTTCGTGATCGTGCTGTTCCTGCTGTTCTGGGCGATTCCCGTGCTGCTGGCGTTCGCGATCATCGGGCTCTCCTCCTGGTGGCCCGCGTGGGTCGCGGCTCTCGCCGTCTTCGGATTCCTGCTGGTGGCGGTCGCGATCTTCGCCCTGCTCGGCGTGGCGCGCTTCCGCAAGGTCGTCAAGCGCGACAACCCGGGTCAGGCCGTGGCGACCGACGTACGTCTCGTGAAGGAGGCCGGACATGACGATCTCTGAGCCGAACAGGGGACCGGTGGAGGTCCGTACGGCCGGCCAGGCCCGCACGGTGGTGCCCGCCGGCATCGTCGACCCCGTGGCGTCCGCTCGGGCGGAGCTGAAGGCCGCGCTGGCCGCCATCGAGATCAAGGGCAACATCCCCCGCAGGGTCGAGCAGGCATCCCAGCGCGGCATCCGACGTGCCCGTGCGTTCGCCCGGCGCAATCCGGTCGGCGCGGCGGCGTCCGTCGCGGGTGTCGCCGTCGCCATCGGCGGAGTGGTGTGGGTGCTCGCCAGGGCGATCTCGCGCTGACGCCTCAGAGCACGGCGAAGACCTGAGTACCGGAGGGCGTGGTTCGTTGCGCCCCCGGGAAGGGGCAGACTGGAAGCATGTCGGAAGTTCTTGAAGACTCTGTGTCCGAAGCCACCCCCTCGGGTTTCACGCTCTGGGCGGTCTGGCGCCGAAATCCTGATGCACCGGTCGTCGAGGCCGATGCGACGGAGCTCGAGACGATCGTCGGGTACATCGAGGACTCCGGTGTCTCGGTGCGTGGGTTCTACGACGTCAGCGGGCTGAAGGCGGATGCCGACCTGATGGTCTGGCTGCACGGGCCGACGGCGGAGGAGCTGCAGCGTGCGCTGCGCCGCCTGCGCCGCACCGATCTGCTGCGCACGCTGCTGCCGGTGTGGAACGTCATGGGTGTGCACCGCGACGCGGAGTTCAACCGGTCGCATGTGCCCGCGTTCCTGCGCGGCGTCGACGCCAAGGGATGGCTCTGCCTGTACCCGTTCGTGCGCACCCCCGAGTGGTACCTCGCCTCGGACGAGGACCGTCGCCGGATGCTCGCCGATCACGGGCGCAAGGGTGCGGCGCACCGGGGTGTGCTCGCCAACACCGTCGCGGCGTTCGCGCTCGGCGACTACGAGTGGCTGCTGCCGCTCGAAGCCGATGATCCGACCGAGCTGGTCGACCTCATGCGCGACCTGCGCTACACCGACGCGCGCCGCTATGTGAAGGAGGAGGTGCCCTTCTACACCGGGCGCCGACTTCGTCTCGACGAGATCGCCGACGTGCTGCAGTGACCACCCCCATCCGTCTCGGCACACGCCGCAGCGCGCTCGCGCAGGCGCAGTCCGGGCATGTCGCCGATGCGCTCGCGAAGGTCGCCGGTCGGCCGGTCGAGCTCGTGCCGATCGTCTCGGAGGGCGACACCAACCGCGCCTCGCTGTCGGAGATCGGCGGAACCGGGATCTTCGCGAACCGGCTGCGCGAGGCGCTCATCGCCGGCGAATGCGACATCCTCGTGCACTCGTTGAAGGATCTGCCGACGGCAGTGCCCGCCGAGCTCGTCATCGCGGCGACCCCGGTGCGCGAGGACGCCCGCGACGTGGTCATCACCCGGGACGGCACCGCACTGCACGCCCTTCCCCCGGGTGCCAAGGTGGGCACCGGCGCCCCGCGCCGCATCGCGCAGGTGCGCAGACGCGCCCCCCGTGCCGAGGTCGTCGACATCCGCGGCAACGTCGACTCGCGCCTGGCGCGCGTCGAATCGGGAGAGCTCGACGCCGTCATCCTGGCCGCCGCCGGCCTGTCGCGTCTCGGCTCGGACTCGGCGCTGCAGCGCGAACACCTCGGGCTGTCGGAGTGGCCCACCGCTCCCGGCCAGGGCTCCCTGGCCGTCGAGACCGTGTCGGATGCGGATGCCGAGCTGCTCGCTGCACTGGCCCAGCTGGATGATGAGGACACCCGCATCGCGGTGACCGTCGAACGGGCGATCCTGGCCGGCCTCGAGGCGGGATGTCAGGCTCCGATGGCCGCGCACGCACAGGTGACGGGCGACGATATCCGTGTTCGCGCCGTGGTCTACGACCCCCGAGGAGACCGCCGGATCGGACTCGACGTCACGGAGTCCCTGAACCGGGGGTATATTCGTCGGAACGGCAGTGGCAACGGAGCGAGTGCTGCCGATGGTGCAGACCCGATGCATGCGATCCGTGAAATCGGCATGTCTGCAGCCCATCGGCTGCTCGAACAGGGAGCGGCCGACCTTCTCCCGCGAGAGTGATCCTGATGACTGCTTCCGAAACGAAAACGGCTCGGCCGCTGGACGGCTGGCGCATCCTCGTGCCCCGTGGCGGACCCTGGGGTGACGGCGTCGCGGCCAGTCTGCGGGCGCAGGGGGCGGTGCCGGTCGTGGCCCCGCTGATCAACTTCGCGCCCACGACGGATCAGGACGCCCTGGATGCCGCGCTCGAGCGCCTCCAGGAGGGCCACTACGACTGGCTCACCGTCACCAGCGCGACCACGGTGGACGTGCTCTTCGCCCACCGGGTCACTGTTCCCAAGCGCACCAAGATCGCCGCTGTCGGTGAGACCACGGCGGCCGCTCTCCTCGCCGTCGGATACGACGTCGCCCTCGTGCCGGAGCTCGACAACTCGGCGGCCGGCATGGCCGAGCAGATGATCGCTCTGGAACCCGACGCCCGCCGCATCCTCTCGCTGCGCAGCGAGATCGCCAAGCCGGTCCTGTCGGTCATGCTGAGCGAGGCCGGTCATGACGTGGACAGCGTCGTCGCCTACCGCACGGTCGGCGTCCCGGTCACCGACCGCATCCGTCGCGACGTGGAGAACGGGCGCATCAACGCGATCCTCATCACCAGCGGATCCGTCGCGAGCCAGGTGCGCGAGCAGTTCCCCGAGATCCCCGACACCACCCTGCTGGCGGCGATCGGACCGCGCACGGCCAAGGACGCGCGCAAGGCCGGACTGCCCATCTCGGCGGTCGCCGACCGGCAGACCGTCGACGCCCTCATCGAGACGGTGTCGCACTTCACCCTCCCGCACGCGTCGGACGAGTTCGCGCCGTGAGCCGGTTTCCCGAGACCCGCCTGCGCCGCCTGCGACAGTCCCGGCCGGTGCGGAACCTGGTGCGCGAGACCTCCCTGGAGGCACGCCAGCTCGTGCTGCCCATGTTCGTGCGCGAGGGGCTGACCGAGCAGACTCCCATCGGATCGATGCCCGGTGTCGCCCAGCACTCGCTCGACTCGCTGCGTGCGGCCGCCGCAGACGCCGCGGAGGCGGGGATCGGCGGCGTGATGCTGTTCGGTGTTCCCGAGGAGCGGGATGCCGACGGCTCCGGCGCCGACGATCCCGACGGCATCCTGAACGTGGCCACCGCAGCCGTCGTCGCCGAGGTGGGCGACGCCCTGGTCGTGCAGACCGACCTGTGCCTGGACGAGTTCACCGATCACGGTCACTGCGGTGTGCTGGGCGCCTCGGGCGGCGTGGACAACGACGCCACCCTGGACCGCTACCGCTCGATGGCTCTCGCCCAGGCCCGCGCGGGTTCTCATCTTCTCGGTCTCAGCGGCATGATGGACGGCCAGGTGGGCGCACTGCGCGAGACGCTCGACTCGGAGGGCTTCCAGGACACTCTGCTGATGGCCTATTCGGCCAAGTACGCCAGCGCGTTCTACGGGCCGTTCCGCGAGGCGGTCGATTCGCAGTTGCAGGGCGACCGGCGCACGTACCAGATGGATCCGGGCAATCGGCGCGAGGGCGTCCGCGAAGCGCTGTTCGACCAGGAGGAAGGCGCGGACATCGTCATGGTCAAGCCGGCGATGGGCTTCCTCGACGTGCTGCGCGAAGTGCGTGACGCCGTGGACGTGCCGGTGTGGGCGTACCAGGTCTCGGGCGAGTACGCGATGGTCGAAGCGGCCGCCGCCAACGGCTGGATCAACCGCGACGCGGCGATCCTGGAGTCGCTGATGTCGATCCGCCGTGCCGGGGCGGACGCCGTGCTCTCGTACTGGGCCGTCGAAGTCGCCCACTGGCTGCGCTGACAGGCCCGTGTTCCCTGCGGTGCACGTCCATCCCTGAACTGGACGCATAGCCGATATCCGTAGTCTGGAACGATGACCGACCGCAATGACACCCTGTTCGACGCTGCCCGCTCGGTGATCCCCGGTGGAGTGAACTCGCCGGTCCGCGCCTACGGGTCGGTCGGCGGGACGCCGCGGTTCCTGGCGTCCGCGCGCGGCGCGACGGTGACGGATGCGACCGGCCGCGAGTACGTCGACCTGGTGGCGTCCTGGGGGCCGGCGCTGCTCGGCCACGCGCAGCCGGACGTGGTGCGGGCGGTGCAGGATGCCGCAGCGCGAGGGCTGTCCTTCGGCGCTCCCACCGAGGGCGAGGTGGAGCTCGCCCAGCTGATCGCCGACCGTGTGCGTGTCGGCGACGCCCGCCCGGTCGAGCGCGTGCGTCTGGTGTCCACCGGCACCGAGGCCACCATGACGGCCATCCGCCTCGCACGCGGAGCCACCGGCCGCGATCTGCTGGTCAAGTTCGCCGGCCACTACCACGGCCACTCCGACGGCCTGTTGGCGGCCGCGGGCTCGGGCGTCGCGACGCTGGCGCTGCCCGGCTCGGCCGGTGTGCCCGCACCGATCGCCGCGCAGACCCTGGTCATCGACTACAACGACCCGGACGCGCTGGCCACCGTGTTCGCAGAGCACGGCGACCGCATCGCCGCAGTGATCGTCGAGGCCGCGTCCGCGAACATGGGCGTCGTCGCGCCGCTTCCGGGGTTCAACCGCCTCATCGCCGACACCGCCCACGCGCACGGTGCGCTGATGATCCTCGACGAGGTGCTCACCGGCTTCCGCGTGCACCCTGCCGGATACTGGGGTCTGCAGCAGGAGGCGGGCGAGGCGTACCTGCCCGACATCATCACCTTCGGCAAGGTCGTCGGCGGGGGGATGCCGCTGGCAGCGCTCGGCGGCAGTGCCCGGGTGATGGATCTGCTCGCGCCGGTCGGACCGGTCTACCAGGCGGGCACCCTCTCCGGGAACCCGCTGTCGGTGGCTGCGGGCCTGGCCACGCTGCGGCTCGCGACCCCGGAGGTGTACGCGGCCGTGGATGCCGCCGCATCGCGCGTCGCGGGTGCGCTCGGCTCGGCGCTGACGGATGCCGGCGTCACCCACGCCGTCCCCCGCGCGGGGAACCTGTTCGGTGTGGTCTTCGCGTCCGCGGCGCCGACGACGTACGCCCAGGCGCAGGCGCAGGAGTCGTTCCGCTACGCACCGTTCTTCCATGCGATGCGCGAACAGGGGATCGCCCTGCCGCCGAGCGTGTTCGAAGCCTGGTTCCTCACCGCCGCGCACGGCGAGGAGGAGCTCGCCGCGATCGAGGAGGCCCTTCCTGCGGCGGCCGTCGCCGCGGCATCCGCCACCGCCTGACGCACGCGACCGGCCCGCGACGGTGGCACCGTCACGGCGCGCGCGGGGTGTGCGATCTCCGTCGACGGATCGTTGTCGCGTTGTGAGCAAGTCGTAGGCATCTTGCCTGGCGTCGCTGGCAGACTGTACGCATGGTGACGCTGCTGCTGGATCAGACGCGACTCGAGGTCGTGCTGTCCCCGGTCGAGCGCGCGTCGACGTTCCATCGGGAGAACCTGCACATCGTGCGCAAGCACATCACCCGCGTGCAGCTGACCGATGATGCCTGGACCTGGTTGCGCGGGGTTCCCGGCCCCGGAACCTACATCCCGGGGATCCTCGCCGGCGGCACCTGGAAGGGTGCGGGCACGACCGATTTCGTCCTGATCCGCAGGCGTCGCCCGAGTGTGGTCATCGACCTCGACGGCGATGCGCAGTATCAGCGGCTGATCCTCACCACTCGGCACGGTCTGGCCCTGACGCAGGCGCTGCGTCTGGAGGTCAGCGACGAGCCGGAGGATGTCGTGGACATCGCCTCGACGGCGCCGGCGCCGGTCGGCATACCCCGTCAGCGGCCGGTCATCCGCCCTCGTCCCGCCTGATCGGCCACGCGGTTCGGCCGCGCGGTTCAGCTCTGCGGGTGGTCCCCGTCGTGCTGATCCTGAGTGCGACCCTGATCGTCGTCCTGGTCGGCGGATCGGCCCTCGTGGCCGTCCTCACCCTGCCGACCATCGTCCTCGGACGGCGCATCCGCACTCGCCGCGGACTCCTCTGCGCCGGCTTCGGCACCTGCATCGGGTTCGGCGCCGGCGTCACTCCCGGCACCCGATCCGGTAACCGGCTCGGCCCCGCTTCCGGCGCGGACCGGGCTGAACGGGTAGGCGGGTGCGGGGCCGTCGAAGAAACGGCTGGCGGCACTCGACAGTGAGGTGCGCATCGCGGCGAGGTGCGGGTCGTCCTCCGCGTCATCGACGGCGGAGTCGTCATCGTCGTCGTTGGACAGCAGCGGCGCGAACACGGCGATCGCCTCGGTGGCCGGCGCGGTCGGTTCGGCGTCAGCCGGAGAAGCGGATGCCGGGATGCCGGTGATCAGCTCGGTGAAGGTGCTGGGCTCGGTGGTCCCCACCACCGAGACCGCCTCGGTGGCGAGCGGAAGCACCCGGGTCGCGTCCGGGTCGTCGGAGTGCGCGGTGTCGTCGGAGGCGTCGCCGTCCTGAGCGAGCGCGGTGTCGCCGGCGTTCGCGGCATCCACGGCGTTCTCGGTGTCGCGGGCGTCCTCGGGGGAGGCGTCGGATGCGGATTCCTCGCCTTCGGGGTCCTGCCCGTGCGAGTCCTGCACGCGCGTGTCTGCGTCGGACGGCTCCGGCGCAGGGGCGGCCGGACGGTCCCACAGGCTCGCCACTGCTGCCTGCAGCGGGTCGCTCTCGGGCTGTGCGTCCTGGTCGGCCGGGTCGCTCTCCGCGACGTCCTCCCCGACCGCGGCCTCACCGACGGCTGCGTCCGCGTCGGCTCCCCGCTCGCCCGCGACGGATGCGTCGGCGTCGGCTTGGGCGCCTTCGTCCGCAGCGGCGGTCTCCGCTTCGGCAGGCGTCTCGGTCGCGGCCTCCGCCTCCGCAGGAGTCTCGGTCTCGGCGGCGTCGGCGGCGGCCTCCGCCTGGCTGTCCTCGGCCGCTGCGGTCGCATCGGCCTCGGCATCTGCATCGGCATCCGCCTGCGCGTCGGTGCCCTCTTCCGCCGGACGCGGCGCATCGCCCGTCAGGGCGGCAGGGGCTTCGTCGGCGACGCCGGCAGGAGCGCCGCCGGCGACGACCGCCGCCGCGCCGGCCGTGGCCAGCCCGCTGGCGGAGAGCGCCGTGTCTCCGGCGGAGACGCCGTCATGCAGCGGAGCGTGCGCGACCGGGTTGGCGACCTGATCGAGGCGCGGACTGTCGGCGCGCCGACCGTAGACGAGGTCCAGGAAGACGTCCTCGAGGCTGGGCCCGCGCTGCTGCAGCATCGTCAGCGGCACGCCTGCCGCTGCGGTGATCGCGCCGACCGCAGCGGAGTTCGAGTCGCGCACCGTCACTCCGGAGCGCAGCACGTCGAACGAGAGCTTGGCGGCGGACAGGGCGGTGATGAGCTGCGCGCGGTTCTCGGCATCCACGATCACGGCGCCTCCCGCCGGATCGGCGAGCTCCTCGATGCCGCCGGAGTACACCGCGCGACCCTTCGAGAGCACCACGACGTCGTCGGCGACCTGCTCGATCTCACTGAGCACGTGCGAGGACACCAGCACCGTGCGGCCCTCGTCGGCCAGACGGCGCATGAGCAGGCGCATCCAGCGGATGCCCTCCGGGTCGAGACCGTTGGCCGGCTCGTCGAGGACGAGCACACCGGGGTCGCCCAGAAGGGCGGATGCGACGGCCAGTCGCTGGCGCATCCCCAGTGAATAGCTGCCCAGGCGCGTGTCGGCGTCGTCCTGCAGCCCGACCAGGCGCAGCACCTCGTCGACCCGGGCGACCGGGATGCCGTTGCTCTTCGCCGCGATCAGCAGCTGACGGGCGGCGGTGCGACGCGGCCGGTACGCGGCCTCTTCGAGCACCGCGCCGACCGTGCGCAGCGGATTGCGCAGCTCGGAGTAGGACGAACCGCCGATCGTCGCGGTGCCGGACGTGGGACGGATCTGCCCCAGCAGCATCCGAAGCGATGTCGTCTTGCCCGCCCCGTTCGGGCCGAGGAAGCCGGTGACGACACCGGGCTCGACCCGCACCGAGAGGTCGGCGACCGCCGTCACGGCGCCGTAGCGCTTCGTGACACGGTTGAACTCGAGCACCTGTCCTTCGGGCATGGCGACCTCTCCTGATCTGGGCAGTTCCTCCCATCTTCGCGGAAATCCCTGAGAATACCGCTTCCACCTGCCGGAATCGCTGATCCTGACCCCTGAATCGGCGCGAAACGCGAAGCGGAGTAGCCTGACGGTCGTGACCGACGTCGAAGCTGCCACCGTCCTGATCCGCACCGAGAACTCGCTCGGGAGGATCACCCTGAATCGTCCGCGCGCGATCAATGCGCTCGACCTGGACATGATCGAGCGCATCACCGCCGCGCTGACCGCGTGGATCGACGACGTCGACATCGAGACGGTGCTCATCGACGGCGAGGGCGAACGGGGCTTCTGCGCGGGCGGCGACGTGCGCGCGCTGTACGAGCACATCGTCAGCGGTCGTCCCGGCGACATCGCCGAGTTCTTCCGTGCCGAGTACGCGATGAACGTGCTCATCGCCGAGTACCCCAAGCCGGTCGTCGTCTTCGCCGACGGCATCACGATGGGCGGCGGGATCGGCCTGGCAGGGCACGCCGCCGTGCGGGTCGTCACGGAGCGCTCGAAGCTGGCGATGCCGGAGACGCGCATCGGCTTCACGCCCGACGTCGGCGGCACCTGGCTGCTCGGGCGTGCGCCGGGCCGGTTCGGGGAGTACTTCGGGCTGACCGGGCAGACCATGACCGGTGCGGATGCCCTGTATCTGGGATTCGCCGACCACTTCGTGCCGTCGGACCGGCTCGACGGGCTGCGCGAGGCACTGGCGTGGCGCGCCGACCCCGGCACCCCGAACGAGATGGTGCTGCTGTTCGACGAGACGCCGGACCCGTCGACGCTGGCGGCCGAACGCGCCTGGATCGACGACGCATTCTCCGCACCGACCGTCGGTGAGATCGCGGAACGGCTGCGGGCGTCGGACGCTCCGGCTGCCGCCGCGGCGCTCGCCGTACTCGAGGAACTGGCCCCCACCGGGCTCGCGGTGACGCTGGACGCCGTGCGGGAGGCCCGCGCGATGCACAGCGTGCGCGAGGCGCTGGAGGGCGAGTACCGCCGGGTCATGTGGTTCGGCACCCATCCCGACATGGTGGAGGGCATCCGCGCGCAGCTGATCGACAAGGACCGCAACCCGCGGTGGCAGCCGGCGACGATCGCCGAGCTCGGTGAGGACCCCGGATTCGGCGCCCGGGAATTCGTGCCCGAGGTGCCCTTGTTCTGAGGGAGAGTCGGGCGACGTGCGACCCGGAGGCGGGACGCACGCGGATGACCGGTCGCGGAGCGCCTGAGGCAGCAGGGAACTCAGACGCGCGCCGAGGCGATGAGCTCCTGCAGGCGGGCGACGTGCGCGGCGGCCACGCGCTCGCGCGCATAGGCGAGGGCGCTCTCGCGCGGGGCGTCCAGCAGGGAGCGGTCGGCCTCCAGCCGCAGGATCAGCTCCGCGAGCCCCGCGGCGTCCGGAGTCGGCGTGAGCAGCGCGGCATCGCCGAACTCGCCACCGAGCACCGGGTCGCTCACGATCACCGGGCGGCCGTGCGCGAACGCCTCCAGGGCCACCATCGGCTGGTTGTCGAACCCCAGCGAGGTGATGAGGGCGGCATCCGCGGCATCCATCAGCGCGGCCACGCGCTCACCAGGCACCGCGCCGTGGAACGTGACTCCCGGTACGGGTCGATGCGTGCCGCCGGCCACGTCCAGGTGCACGCGATCCGCTCCCAGGCGGGCGACGACCTGGCGCATGGCGTCGAGGGCGACGTCCACGCGCTTCTCGGGGGCGAAGCGGGCCACCCACAGCAGACGCAGCGGGCCGTCGGTCGACGGCGCGGCGGCGCGCAGCGGCTGGGCGACGTTCGAGAAGGCCTCCACGCGTCCGGCGCCCGCGTCGCGCAGCGCCTCGGCCTGATGCCGCGACGGGGAGAGCACGACGTCGGCGCGCTCGGCGAGGCGCAGGGTCATGGTGCGCAGAGCGTTGTTCAGCGGGTGGCTGCCGGTGTAGCGGGCGCCGCCACGAAGGCCGGTGAGCGCACTGTGCAGGCGCGAGACGACGGGGGCGAACGGAGCGAGGACGGCCGGAGCACGCCAGAAGAACGTGTGAACCGTGTGCAGCACGGGGATACCGAGCCGCTCGCCGACGGCGAGAGCCGCCGCCGCGAGAGCGAACTCGGAGTGCACCACGATCGCCCCGACACGGTGCCTGCGCACGAGGGATGCCACCAGCGGTTCGAGATCGCGGGCCCGGCCCAGGAGCGGCAGGTCGAGCACCGGGACGGTGCCGCGGCGGGGCGGGGCGACGGTGACGACCGGATGCGACGATGCGGTCGGCCCGGTGACGACGGCCGACCCATCGGCATCCGGCGCCAGCACGACAACGGGAACGCCCTCCGCCGCGAGAGCCTGCGCCTGGCGGATGAACGCCGTCTGCGCGCCGCCGAGATAGCCCAGGGAGTAGTCGCACACCAGCAGGACAGCGGGGGCGGGGACGGGGGCGTGCGGCATGCCTGCGAGTCTATTCGCGGCGACGGGCCGGTTCTTCGATCAGGTGCAGGAAGCGGCTCCGGCCAGGCGTTCGTTTCGCTTTCAGCGAAGGTCATCCCTCAGGGGGATACGGATGTCGGTGGATCGTGGCACGCTGTCTTGTGGCCGATTCTCGGTCCACTCCGAATCTCGCAAGGAAGTCCGCCCGTGCTGGGAAAGATCCTCGTTCGTTACATCACCAGATACTGGTGGCTGCTGCTGCTGGTCGTGGTGCTGCAGTTCGCCAGTGTGATGGCCTCGCTGAACCTGCCCGAGATCAACGCCGACATCATCAACAACGGTGTCGCCAAGGCTGATATCGGCTACATCTGGAGCCGCGGCGCGTTCATGCTGCTGGTCTCGCTCGGCCAGATCATCGCCTCGATCGTCGCCACCTTCTTCGCCGCCCGCATGGCCATGGCCGCAGGTCGCGACATCCGCGCCGACGTCTTCTCCCGCGTGAGCGGATTCTCCGAGCGCGAAGTGTCGCAGTTCGGTGCCGGGTCGCTGATCACCCGCAACACGAACGACGTGCAGCAGGTGCAGATGCTCGCCATGATGGGTGCGACGATGTTCGTCACCGCCCCGCTGCTCGCCATCGGCGGCATCATCAAGGCCGTGCAGACCGACGTGGGCCTCAGCTGGCTGATCGCCGTGTCCGTGCCGGTCCTGCTGCTCATCGCCGTGCTGATCATCGGCCGCATGGTGCCGCTGTTCCGGGCGAATCAGCGCAAGCTCGACGAGGTCAACCGGATCATGCGCGAGCAGCTGACCGGTGTGCGCGTGGTGCGCGCCTTCGTGCGCGAGCGCATCGAGGAGCGCCGTTTCCGCGAGGTCAACACCGACCTGATGACACTGGGACGCAACATCGGCTCGCTGTTCGTGCTGATGTTCCCGCTGTTCATGCTGGTGCTCAACGTCACCGTCGTCGCGGTCATCTGGTTCGGCGGCGTCGAGATCAACGCCGGCAACGCGGAGATCGGCACGATCTTCGCCTTCATGCAGTACATCGGGCAGATCATGATGGGCGTCATCATGTCCAGCTTCATGGCGATGATGATTCCGCGCGCCGCCGTGTCGGCCGAGCGCGTCGGAGAGGTGCTCGACGCCGAGTCGTCCATGACGCGCCCCGAGAACGGCGCGACCGAGTTCCCCCACCCCGGAGCGGTGGCCTTCGAGGACGTGGAGTTCACCTACCCCGGCGCCGAGGCGCCTGTGCTCACCGGCATCAGCTTCCGCGCCGAACCCGGTGAGACCGTCGCGATCATCGGCTCGACGGGCTCGGGCAAGACGACCCTGGTCTCGCTCATCCCGCGCCTGTTCGACGCGACCGGCGGGTCGGTGTCCGTCGGCGGCGTCGACGTGCGGGAAGCCGACCTCGACGCGCTCTGGGCCGGCATAGGCCTGGTGCCCCAGCGTCCGTTCCTGTTCACCGGCACCGTGGCGTCGAACCTCCGCTACGGACGTGAGGACGCGACCGATGAGGAGCTCTGGAACGCTCTCGAGATCGCGCAGGGCCGCGACTTCGTCGAGGAGATGCCCGACGGGTTGGACTCGCGGATCGCGCAGGGCGGTACGAACGTCTCGGGCGGCCAGCGCCAGCGTCTGGCGATCGCCCGCGCCATCGTGCACCAGCCGAAGATCCTCGTGTTCGATGACTCGTTCTCGGCTCTCGACCTGACCACGGACGCCCGCCTCCGGCAGGCGCTGTGGCGAGAGCTGCCGGATGTGACCAAGATCGTCGTGGCGCAGCGCGTGTCGACCATCACGGATGCCGATCGCATCGTGGTCCTCGAGGACGGCGCCGTCGTCGGCGTCGGAACCCACGAGGAACTGCTCGAATCGAGCGAGACCTACAAGGAGATCGTCGTGTCGCAGCTGGGGGTGGACGCATGACGCAGAACACCGACAGGAAGAGCCTGCGCCGCGAGCGCATCGCCGCAGCGCGCGCCGGCGCGACGGCCGAGGATTCGACGGCCGTGGAGATGACCGCGGCCGAGAAGGAAGAGGCCGAGCAGGCGGAGAAGGCGCGCCAGCAGGGCGGCGGCATGTTCGACGGGCCCGCGCCCGGCAAGGCCGACCACTTCGGTCCGAGCTTCCGGCGCATGCTCGGGCTGCTCAAGCCCTCGGCGGCCTGGCTCGTGCTCGTGTCGTTCTTCGGTGCGATCGGCGTCGTGCTCTCCGTCGCGGCGCCGAAGATCCTCGGCGAGGCGACGAACATCGTCTACGAGGGATTCATCTCCAAGACGCTCGGCGACAACGGCTTCCCGAAGGGGCTCAGCCAGGATCAGGTCGTCGAGGGACTGCGCCAGGCGAACCAGGGCACCTTCGCCGACATGGTCGCCGCCATGGACGACTTCTCGGTCGGTGACGGCGTCGACTTCGAACGGCTGCGGTGGATCATCCTTGCGGTGATGGCGATCTACATCGTCGCCTCGGTGCTCAGCTGGCTGCAGGGCTACGTCATCAACGTGATCATGGTGCGCACGATGTGGCGGCTGCGCGAGGACGTCGAGGCGAAGATCAACCGCCTGCCGCTGTCGTACTTCGACAAGGTGCAGCGCGGTGAGCTGATCTCGCGCGTGACGAACGACATCGACAACATCACGCAGACCATGCAGCAGTCGCTGTCGGGCGCGCTGACCTCGGTGCTCACGGTCGTGGGCGTGCTGGTCATGATGTTCTCGATCTCCTGGCAGCTCGCACTGGTGGCACTGGTGTCCCTGCCGCTGATGGCCGTCATCTTCGGCGTCATCGGACCGCGTTCGCAGAAGGCCTTCGGCATCCAGTGGCGCAAGGTCGGTCGTCTGAACGCCCGCGTCGAGGAGGCCTTCTCGGGCCACGCCCTCGTGAAGGTCTTCGGACGGGAGCAGGACGCCCTGGACAGCTTCCAGGTCGAGAACGAGGAACTCTTCCAGGCGAGCTTCAAGGCGCAGTTCCTGTCGGGCATCATCATGCCCGCCATGATGTTCGTCGGGAACCTGACGTACGTGGGCATCGCGGTGCTCGGCGGTCTGATGGTCGCCGGCGGCAACCTGCGCCTCGGTGACGTGCAGGCGTTCATCCAGTACTCCCAGCAGTTCAGCCAGCCGCTCAGCGAGCTCGGCGGCATGGCCGCGGTCGTGCAGTCCGGCACGGCGTCTGCGGAGCGGGTGTTCGACTTCCTGGATGCCGACGAGCAGGACCCGGATGCCGAGGACGCTCCGACCCTTCGGCGGGCTCAGGGACCGGATCACGGAGGGGTGATCGAGTTCGACCACGTCGAGTTCTCGTACAGCGAGGATCGTCCGCTGATCCGTGATCTGTCGTTCCGCGTCGAACCCGGTCAGACGGTCGCCATCGTCGGACCGACCGGCGCGGGCAAGACCACGCTGGTCAACCTGATCATGCGGTTCTACGAGCTGAACTCCGGACGCATCCTGCTCGACGGGCAGGACATCGCCGAGATGACCCGTGACGACCTGCGTCGCCGCACCGGCATGGTGCTGCAGGATCCCTGGCTGTTCGGCGGCACCATCCGCGACAACATCCGCTACGGAAACGACTCCGCGTCCGACGAGGAGATCGTGGCCGCGGCGACCGCCACCTACGTCGACCGATTCGTGCACTCGCTGCCCGACGGGTACGACACTGTGCTGGACGAGGAGGCGTCGAACGTCTCCGCCGGTGAGCGCCAGCTCATCACGATCGCCCGGGCGTTCGTCGCGCAACCGTCGATCCTCATCCTCGACGAGGCAACCAGCGCGGTCGACACCCGCACCGAGCTGCTGCTGCAGCAGGCCATGGCGGCGCTGCGCAGGGGGCGCACGTCGTTCGTGATCGCGCACCGTCTGTCGACCATCCGCGACGCGGACCTGATCCTCGTCATGGAGCACGGTGACATCGTCGAGCAGGGCGATCACGACTCCCTCATCGCCGCGCAGGGCGCGTACTGGCGGCTGTACCAGTCGCAGTTCGAGCAGGCCGCGGCCGACATCGACGCCGAGGACGCGCTGACCGGAGCCACTCCCGTCATGGTGACCGGCGATGCCGAGGACGAAGCGGTCGCCGAAGCCCCGGACGCCGTCCAGTTCGCGGAAGCCGTGCGGGAATCCGAGTCGTCGGCCTCCGACGGCCCAGCAGGATCCGGCCGCGCCTGACACACGGCACGACGCCCGTCCCTCTCCGGGGGCGGGCGTCTTCGTGTCCCCCCTGAGCGAGGTTTCGCACGGGTGCAGGACCGAGAGACGGGTCGGGCAGCGGACGGAGGCTCCGGACGAGCCCGGGCCGTGAGGGTCAGCCGGTCAGCCGTTGTCGATCCCGAACAGCTCGAGCGGATGGGTCAGGCGCCACCAGATGCTCGGGGCGGTCACTGCCTTCGCGAGCGAGACCCGCGTCTCGACGGTGTCGACCGGGCCCTCCGTGACGAGGCGGCCTGCCGCCGAGCCCGCCGCGGTCGTCGCCCCGAGCTCGAGCTCGGGTGTCGCCGTGGCCGACGCGCCGTTCCACAGCACGACCTTCGCGTCGGCGTCGGTCACGACATCGACGCGGTCGCCCCACTCGGTCGTGACCTGACCGACCACGGTGCCCTTCGGAACCGAGACGGGCTGGTCGGCCAGCGACTTCTCGACGCCGGCGAAGAGCTGACGGGTCACCGCGACCCGGTCGGCGTTGCTGTCCTGACCGAGCACTGCGGCGAACAGGCGCACGGTGGTGTCACCGCTGGGAACGTCCTTGGCGGTGAGCAGGTTCCAGTGCGAGAGGGTGCCGGTCTTCATACCGACCACGCCGTCGTCCTCGAGCATCTGGTTGGTGTTGGTGACGGTGCCGACTCCGGGGATCTCCGCAGAGCGCGTGCCCACGATCTCGGCGAGCACCGGATGCGCCATCGCCACTTCGCCGAGGCGGACCACCGCTGCCGGCGACGCCACGTTGTCGCGGTCGAATCCCGACGGGCTCTCCAAGGAGATCCCCTCGATGCCGTGGTCGCTGAGCCAGACCTTCGCAGCGTCCGCGAAGGCCTGCTCGCTGCCCCACAGCTCGCGGGCCAGGCGGTCGATGTAGTTGTTCGCCGACCCCAGGAGGATGCCCTGCAGCATCTGGTACTCGGTCAGACTGCCGTCGACGGGAACGTCCAGCGAGGACTGGTTCCCCCAGCGGTAGTCGAGGTATTCCTGCCGGTCGGACCGCGTGAACGCGAAGCTCGGACCCTGCTCGCCCACCTCGAGAGGCAGTTTCTCCAGCACCATCATGGCGCTCGCGATCTTGGTGATGCTCGCGATCTCGTCCCGGTCGGTGGTCGACGCCAGCGTCGACATCCCCTGAACGCCGACGGCCGCGCTGCCGTTCGTCGGCCACGCGACCGTGGCCGCCGGGGCGGATTCGACCGCCACCTGCTCGGCCGTGATGGTCGGTGCGACGGCATCCAGCGGGCACAGGAGAGTGCCCCCGGCGTAGGCCGCGCCGAGCGCGACGATGATGCCCACCGGCAGCAGTGCGCGGGGTCGGCGCCAGCCAGGGGTCAGCCGGGCTCCGGCGAACAGGTCCGGTGCGGGCTGCGTCTCGGAGGCGGACTCCGTCGCGATCCTCTGCGTGTCGAGCCAGGTCAGCGCGGTGGTGGGGTTCTCTGCGTCCGCCCAGGCGGCGGACCCTGCCGCGACGCTGTGACCGGGCTGCTCCTGGTCGCCGGGATCGCGCTGGTGGTCGGGCTCGGGCCGGTCGCCGGACTTCCCCTGGTCGCCGGGCAGCGAAGCCTCCTCGACGACATCCACAGCCTCAGTATTGCGGTTGAAGACCGCGGAGGCCGGCGTTTCCGGCTCGGCGTCGGCGTGCGTGTCGGATGTTTCCCCGGCCGGACGGTGGTCGTGCGCCGATTCTGTGCGCGCCCTCGTGCGTTCGCGAAGGGCTCTGCGCGTGACAGGACGCGTGGAATCGGGGGAGACGGTCACCTGATCTACGGTACCCAATCACATCGAGCCGCGGGCTGTGAGCCCGGCTATGATCGATGTCATCACCACGGGAGTCCGGCGTGCCGGGCTGAGAGGAAGCGAACCGCGCTTCGACCGTCGAACCTGACCCGGATCATGCCGGCGCAGGGAGGAGTTCCTATGAGCACGTCCACATCCGCACCCGTCACCCGGACGGCAGCCCTGGCCGGCGGATTCCGCTGGCGGGTTGTCGACATCGTCGTCGCCAGTGTCCTCGGCGTCGCATGCGGCTTCCTGTTCCTCGCCTGGAACGTCGGGTATCTCGGCCCGAAAGCGCTGCTCGAGCCGCTCCTGCCCGGAGTGCAGGGCCTTCTCGACGGGCCCTGGCTGATCGCCGGTGTGCTCGGCGGCCTCATCATCCGCAAGGCCGGCGCGGCCATCTTCGTCGAGACCGTCGCGGCTGTCGTCTCGGCACTCGCCGGTGCGCAGTGGGGCGGGTTCCTCACCATCGAGGCGGGACTCGTGCAGGGTCTGGGTGCGGAGCTGGTCTTCCTGATCTTCGCGTACCGGCTGTGGACGCTGCCGGTCGCGATCCTCGCCGGTGCCGGGGCGGCGATCGCGGGCGGCATCAACAACATGCTGCTGTGGTTCGCCGGGTCGGACGCCGCCTTTACCACCGTCTACCTCATCTGCACCACGCTGTCCGGGGCGGTGCTCGCCGGGCTGCTCGGCTGGCTGCTGGCGCGCGGCCTCGCCGCGACGGGCGCTCTGGACCGTTTCGGGGCGGGCCGAGAGGTGCGGGCTCGGGTCTGAGATGACCATCGACACCCGACCGGCCACCGTCGAGGCGCGGGGGTGGGGCTGGCGGCATGCCAGTCGCCTCGCGTGGGCACTGCGCGACGTCTCGCTGCGCATCGAGGCAGGTGAGCGGGTCCTGCTGCTCGGTGCCTCGGGCGCCGGCAAGTCGACGCTGCTGCACGGGCTGGCCGGCGTGCTCGGCGGCGACGAGGAGGGCGAGGCCGAGGGCGTGCTGCTCGTCGATGGCATGCCCGCCAGGGCCGCACGGGGGCAGGTCGGGCTGGTGCTGCAGGACCCTGATTCACAGGTGATCCTCGCGCGCGTCGGCGACGACGTCGCGTTCGGCTGCGAGAACCTCGGCGTCCCGCACGAGGAGATCTGGCGGCGGGTCGATGCGGCCCTGGACGCCGTCGGGTTGGATGTTCCCTTGGATCGGCCCACCAAGGCGCTCTCCGGCGGGCAGAAGCAGCGGCTCGCCCTGGCGGGTTCGCTGGCCATGCATCCCGGCCTGCTGCTGCTCGACGAGCCGACCGCGAACCTCGACCCGCATGGTGTCCTCGAGGTGCGCGATTCGGTGGAGCGGATGCTGCAGGTGCAGCGCTCCACGCTGATCGTCGTCGAGCATCGGCTGGACGTGTGGCTCCCGCTGATCGATCGGGTCATCGTCATCGGCGAAGGCGGCGTCATCGCGGACGGACCCGCGGATCGGGTCCTCGAGGCCGAGGGGGCACGGCTCGCGCAGGCCGGCGTGTGGGTGCCGGGTCATCCTCCGCGGCATCCCGCCCCACCGGCATCCGCTCCGGGGGAGACGCTGCTGAGCGCCCGCGGTCTGGCCGTGGCGCGGGTGCGCGGCACCACCGTCGCCGAGGGCATCGATGTCGACGTGCGGGCGGGGTCCGCTCTGGCCGTCACCGGACCCAACGGGGTCGGCAAGTCGACCCTCGGCCTGACGCTGGCCGGACTGCTCCCCTCCGCGGCAGGTCGGGTCGTGGCATCCGAAGGGCTCAGCGCGGGTGCCGGGCGGCATCCGATCCGGTGGAGCTCCCGTCAGCTGCTCACCCGCATCGGGACGGTCTTCCAGGAGCCGGAGCATCAGCTGCTGGCCAGAACCGTGCAGGAGGAGCTCGAGATCGGGCCGCACTCCCTGGGTCTGCCGGATGCCGAGATCGCGGCCCGCTCCGACGAACTGCTGCAACGGCTGCGCCTGGACAGACTGGCCAGGGCGAATCCGTACACCCTCTCCGGAGGGGAGAAGCGACGGCTGACGGTCGCCGCCGCGCTCGCGACCCGGCCGCGGGTGCTGGTGCTCGACGAGCCGACGTTCGGGCAGGACGCCCGCACGTGGCAGGAGCTCGTGGCGATGCTCGCCGCTCTGCGCGACGAGGAGGGCGGCGCACTGGTGGTCGTCACGCACGACCTCGACGTGGTGACGGCGCTGCATGCCGCACGGTTCACGATGGGATCGGGCTCGTGACCCTCCTGGAGAGCCGGGCGCGCACCGGAGCCATGGCACGCATCAATCCGGTCGCCAAGCTCGGCGCGAGCGGACTCATCGCCCTGCCGCTGATCCTCACGCTGGACGTGGTGTCCGCGGCCGTCGCCCTGGCACTGGAGTGCGTGCTCTTCCTGTTCGCGGGGATCGGCTGGCGCGAGTTCTGGACGCGCACGTGGCCGGTGTGGCTGGCAGCGCCCCTCACGGGGGTCACGATCGCGCTGTACGGGCAGTCCGGCGGCACGGTGTACGCGGAATGGCTGCTGGTGCGCGTCAGTGAGGGATCGCTGCTGCTGGCCGGCGCGACGATGCTCCGGGTGCTCGCGATCGCGCTGCCCTCGGTGGTGCTGTTCATCACGGTGGACCCGACCGACCTCGCCGACGGGCTCGCCCAGACGTGGCGCCTGCCGGCGCGGTTCGTGCTCGGTGCACTCGCCGGCCTGCGCATGGTCGGGCTGTTCATCGACGACTGGCGGGCGCTGCAGATGGCGCGGCGGGCGCGGGGTGTCGCGGACCGCGGGCGGGTGCGCCGGTTCCTCGGCATGGCGTTCGCGCTGCTGGTCCTGTCGATCCGCCGGGGTGCCAAGCTGTCGACGGCGATGGAGGCGCGTGGCCTCGGGTCGCCGGTGCGCCGCACCTGGGCCCGTCCCGCACGGTTCGGTACGGCCGAGTGGATGCTGTTGCTGATCGGTGCGGCGATCTCCGCCGCGGCGATCGCCGCGGCGGTCATGACCGGCACCTGGAACTTCATCCTCGGACCGTCCTGATCGCGCACGGCCGCGTCGGCCAGGGCCCGCCGGATGCTGCACCGGCCGGCCATGGCCGACGGGTCAGGCGGCGGCCGGCACCGCGACGACCTTGCCGTGCAGCCGACCGGCGGCCGCTTCGGCGTGGATCGCGGGCAGCTCGCTCAGCGGCACGCGCCGGGCGATGTCGACCGTGAGCTCCCCGGCGTCGACGAGGGCGACCAGCCCGGCCAGCTGTTCGGCGCGGGCCTGGACGTAGACGTCGGCCGCGCGCACGCCACGGGTATCGTCCCCCGGAGTCGTCATCCACACGGTGGTGGAGACCACGATGCCGGCGTCGCGCACACGGCCGACCAGCGCGGTGAACTCGTCCGGACTGATCGGCGCGAGATTGAACAGCACGTCGACGGGCTCGGCGACCGACTCCAGGACCGGGGCGCCGGTGTGGTCGATCACCTCGTCCGCACCGGCCGCCCTCACGGCATCCCGGCTGCGCGGGCTGGCGGTGGCGATGACGTGGGCGCCGGCGCGCTTGGCGAGCTGGATCGCGTATCCGCCGACGGCGCCGCCGGCGCCGACGATGAGCAGCCGCTGGCCCGCCGTGAGCCCGGCGAGGTCGAACAGGGCCTGCCAGGCGGTGAGAGCGACGGACGGCATCCCCGCCGCGTCGGCGAGGTCGATGCTCGACGGAGCCGTGACGAGAGCGTCCACCGGGGCGACGACGTACTCGGCCGCGGATCCGGGGGCGGTCATCGGCAGGAATCCGATCACCTCATCCCCCACCTGGAACGCTGCGACGCCGTCGCCCACGGCGACGACCGTGCCGGACATGTCGTAGCCCGGAGTATGGGGCAGTGACACGGGGAAGGGGAGGGTGCCGCCGCGGATGCCGGCGTCGGCCGGGCTGAATGCCGACCCGGCGACCCGGATGAGCACCTGCCCTTCGCCGGCGACGGGCTGGGCGGCGTCTTCGTAGCGGAGAACCTCGGGTCCTCCGAACTCGTGGAAGCGAACTGTCTTCATGATCTGGTCCTTTCGACACAGTGCTTCGGATTCGTAGCAACTGCTTAGAGTTCGTAACACCGGTTCCGTCGACGGTATGCCCGATACCTCGATAATTGTTTCGGAGGCGAAGCATCACTGGGTAGGCTCATCCCATGACGTCACTTCCTCCGTCGGTGGCCCCCGCGCGGTTGGGCGCCTACTTCGCACTGATGGAGACGAGCAGTCTGATGAAGCACGCCGTCGAGCAGCAGCTGCGTGACGCCGGCGATCTCAGCTATGTGCAGTTCCAGGTGCTCGCGACCCTCGGTGACTCACCGGCGGGCAGTCGACGGATGACCGACCTGGCCGACGGCGTCGTCTACAGTCGCTCCGGGCTGACCTACCAGGCCGCGACGCTGGAGAAGCGGGGTCTGGTCACTCGCAGCCCTTCCGTCGACGACCAGCGCAGCGTGACCGTGACCATCACCGATGCAGGCCGTGCCGTGCTCGCCGACGTGTTCCCGGGGCATGTCGCACTGCTCGACGATCTGCTCTTCGGCGCCCTCTCGCGCACGGACATCGAGGCTCTCGCCGACGTCCTCGGTCGCGTACGGGATCACATGCGCCGGAACCCTCCGCGATCGGCGGCACCTCGGCGCAGGAAGCCCGCGGCGAGCGAGTGACCGGGAGGGGGGACCGGAGGTCAGGTCGCGTTCCAGAGGTCGCGGTCGCGCAGTCGCCGAACCATCCGCGTGAGTCGCTCATGACCGCCCGGAGCCGTCGATCGCCTCGATAGAGTGCTGTGCATGGCTGCGACGAAGGTGCTGTTCATCGGCGGAACGGGGATCATCTCCTCGGCGGCGAGCGAGCTCGCCGCCCGGCGCGGCATGGAGGTGACCCTGCTCAATCGCGGGCGGTCCCGCCGCTCTCCCGCTGACGGCGTCGAGGTGCTGACGGCCGACATGTCGGACGAGGCGGCCGTCGACGCGGCGCTCGCCGGTCGGGAGTTCGACGTCGTCGCCGACATGATCGCCTTCACGCCCGACCAGGTGCAGCGAGACATCGATCGGTTCGAGGGGCGCACCGGCCAGTACGTGTTCATCAGTTCGGCATCCGCCTATCAGAAGCCCGTCGCCCGCCTGCCGATCACCGAGTCGACGCCGCTGCGCAACCCGTTCTGGCAGTACTCGCGCGACAAGATCGCCTGCGAAGAGCTCCTCGCCACCGCATACCGTGAGCGCGAGTTCCCCGTGACGGTCCTGCGTCCATCGCACACGTACGACAAGTGGACGATCCCCGCATTCGGCGGGTGGACCGCGATCGACCGGATGCGGCGAGGCGAGGAGATCGTCGTGCATGGCGACGGCACCTCGCTGTGGACTCTCACGCACACCACCGACTTCGCGGTCGGATTCGTGGGACTCCTCGGCAACCCGCTCGCCTACGGCGACACCTTCCAGATCACCAGTGACTTCGTCTACACCTGGAACGAGATCTACTCCATCCTTGGGCGCGCCGCCGGTGCCGAGCCGAAGCTGCGCTACGCCACCAGTGGCGCGATCGAGGACGCGCTGCCGCAGCGCGCCGGTCAGCTCGCCGGCGACATGGCGCACTCCGTCGTGTTCGACAACACCAAGATCCGGCGGGTGGTGCCGGACTTCAATCCGGTCGTCGCCTTCCACCTCGCCGCCAGGGAGATCATCGAGTGGCACGATGCGCACCCGGGGCTGCAGCGCGTCGATCGCGACCTGAGCGCGGTCTGGGACGCTCTTCTCCGATAGGCGGACGAGCGCTGGTCTGCCTCCTCAGCGCGCCAGCATGCTGCGCGGTCAGGTCGCGTTCCAGAGATCGCGGTAGAACGACAGCCTCTCGCGATCCGGTTCGACTCCGTAGGCGTCGATGAGCAGGTCCTCCCAGCCGGGACCGTAGTTCCATGCCGTGCTCATGGACGCCACGGCGATGTCGGCCCAGCGGTCGCCGGCACCCAGCAGACCCAGATCGACGTGAGCGATCCAGCGGCCGTCGTCGCCGAGCAGGGTGTTCGGACAGCACGCGTCGGCATGGCAGACGACCAGGCGGTCGATCCGCGGCGCGTCACGGAGGCGGTCCGGCAGCCGGATGCCGCGGCGCTCGGCGTTCGCGATACGGCGCGACACGGTCCACTCCCACGGGCATTCGGCGACAGGAAGCGCGTCGTGCAGCGCGCGCAGGCCCTCGCCGACGGCGCGCACGGCCGTCGCGGGGCGATCGAGCCAGCGCGGGTGCGCGGCACTCTCGCCGTCGATGGCGCTCGTGACGAGCCACTCATGCGTGGCATCCTCGCCCTGGTCGATCACCCCGGGCACCCGGATCCAGCGACCCGCCCACCGCATCCGCTCGGCCTCGTCCCGCATCGTGGACTCCTCCTGCCGAGGTCCCCACTTGATGTAGAACGGGCGTCCCGTGGCGGGCGTCGCGCGAAACGTCAGTCCGCCCACCTCGTTGGCCCAGACGCACACCAGGGTGGCGCCGGCGGCCAGCCCACGCACCCGGTCGGGAACGGCGACGGTCGTCTGCGGGATCGACATGGTGCGGTCAGCTCAGCAGGGGCTTCAGCACGTCCTGGAGCACCACGGCGTGGTTGTGCTCGGTGTTGCGCAGGGCGTACACCAGCGTCACCACGGGTCGTCCCCTCAGCTCGTCGACCAGCGCCCCCAGGGCGTCGGCGCTTTCGGTCGCCAGCTGTGTGCGATAGCGATCGGCGTTCGCCTCGAAGTCGGCGTCGGGTGCGGCATGCCAGTCGTGACGCAGTTCGATGCTCGGGGCGATGTCCTTCGCCCACAGATCGATCGCGGCCTTCTCCTTCGAGACGCCCCGTGGCCACAGCCGGTCGATGAGCACACGGAAGCCGTCTTCGGCTGAGGCGTTGTCGTAGGCTCGTTTTCGACGCAGTTCCATGTCTTCAGCATCCACCCGCCGGGCGCGAGTCCACCAGGGCGAGAAACTCGGAATCATCTATGCTGAGACTCAGTCGCACACCCTGCCACGTGCAGGAGCAGTCCGTTCGAAGGAGAACACATGCACATCACGGGACAGGGCGCGCTCATCACCGGCGGCGCCAGCGGGCTCGGACTCGCGACCGCCCGCAGGCTGGCAGCGGCCGGGGCGCAGGTCACCATCATCGACCTGCCCGACTCGCCCGGCGCCGAGATCGCCGCCGAACTGGGCGGCGCCTTCGCGCCGGCCGACGTCACCAGCGCCGAGCAGGTGACGGCCGCCGTGGCATCCGCTCAGGCGATCGCCCCGCTGCGCGTCGTGGTGAACTGCGCGGGCATCGCCCCGCCGGCGAAGGTGCTCGACCGCGACGGCAACCCGGCCGACCTCGACGCGTTCGAACGCATCATCCGCATCAACCTCGTGGGCACGTTCAACGTCATATCCCAGGCAGCCGCGGTGATGGCGCAGAACGACGAGACCGACAGCGGCGCCCGCGGGGTGATCGTCAGCACCGCGAGCGTCGCGGCCTTCGACGGGCAGATCGGCCAGCCCGCCTATTCCGCGTCCAAGGGTGGCGTGCACGCGATGACGCTGCCGATCGCGCGGGAACTGGCGCGCCACGGCATCCGCGTGTGCACCATCGCCCCGGGCATCATGGAGACGCCGATGCTCGCCGGCCTGCCCCAGGCCGCGCAGGACTCGCTCGGGCAGCAGGTGCCGTACCCCTCGCGGCTCGGCCGCCCCGACGAGTACGCCGCCCTGGTCGAGCACATCGTCGCCAACGACTACCTCAACGGCGAGACCATCCGCCTCGACGGCGCCATCCGCATGGCCCCGAAGTGATCCGACCGACGAAGGAGATCCCATGACCCTCGCAGGCAAGACCATCCTGATGTCGGGCGGCAGCCGCGGCATCGGCCTCGCCATCGCGCTGCGCGCTGCCGCCGACGGCGCGAACATCGCGATGCTCGCCAAGACCGACACCCCGCATCCGAAGCTCGAGGGCACCGTGCATTCCGCCGCCGAGGCGATCCGTGCGGCCGGGGGACAGGCGCTGCCGATCGTCGGCGACGTGCGCGACGACGACGACATCACCGGGGCCGTCCTGAAGACGCAGGGCGAGTTCGGCGGCGTCGACATCGTGATCAACAACGCCAGCGTCGTCGATCTCTCGCGCTCCGTCGACCTCGCGGCGAAGAAGTACGACCTCATGCAGGACGTGAACGTGCGAGGGACGTTCATGCTGTCCCGCGCGGCCGTGCCGCTGCTCCTGGAGGCGGAGAACCCGCACATCCTCTCGCTCTCGCCGCCGCTGAACATCACGCCCAAGTGGCTCGGCGCGCACACCGGGTACACGCTCGCGAAGTACGGCATGACGATGGTGACGCTGGGCCTGGCGGCGGAGTTCGTGGATGCCGGCATCGCCGCCAACACGCTCTGGCCGCGCACCACGATCGCGACCGCCGCCGTGCAGAACCTTCTCGGCGGCGACCGCGTGATGGCCGCCAGCCGCACCGCGGAGATCTATGCGGATGCGGCTTACGAGGTGCTCACCAGGTCGGCCGCCTCGTACACCGGTCAGTCGCTGATCGTGGAGGACGTGCTGGCGGATGCCGGGGTCACGGACTTCTCGAAGTACGCCGCCGTGCCCGGCACGCCGGACGACCGGCTGTTCCCGGACATCTTCCTGGACTGAGTCAGGCATACCGGCGTCGCCGGGACGAGCGGGCTGCTCGACCCGGAGCTGTTCAGAACAGCAGGTACACGGCACCGATCACCGTCAGCACGATCACGAGACGGTCGAAGAGCTGCTGCGGCATCCGCTCGGCCAGGCGGATGCCGATCAGCGCACCGACCACGACCAGCGGGGCGAGCACCAGATCCATCAGCAGGACGGATGGGGTGAACAGGCCGAGCCCGGCGAGGAACGGCACCTTCACGAGGTTCACGATCGCGAAGAACCAGGCCGAAGTGCCGAGGAACACCTTGATCGGAGTACGCGTCGCAAGGAAGTACATCGACATCACCGGCCCTCCGGAGTTGGCGACCATGGTCGTGAACCCGGCGAGCGTGCCGTAGGTCGCGGCGACGATCCGTCCGGATGCCGCGCCGGGTGATCGCCACCGCCGCCACAGCGTGATCGCGATCATCGCCAGCAGGATGATCGCGATGGTGCGGCGCACGATCGCGTCATCGCTCCAGGCGAGGAACAGGAAGCCGAACACCAGTCCCGCCACCACAGCAGGAGCCAGCCGCAGCAGGGTGGGCCAATGCGCGTGCCGGCGGTAGACGATGAGGGCAAACACGTCGCCGACGATGAAGAGCAGCAGTGTCGCGGCTGTCGACGGGCGGGCGGGCAGCACGGCGGCCATCATCACCACCGACAGGGTGGCGCTTCCGGGGATCGCGGTCTTGCCCAGCCCCGCGACCAGCGCGGCCAGGGCGAGCAGTGCCCAGGCCCACGGTGCGAGGTCGATCACTCGATCCATCATGCCCGCTGCCGGACGGGTGCCGGTCATCCGATGGCGGGAAGACCGGCCGTCGGGCCGATGGTCAGGCGACGGTGAGAAGGACGGCGGCATCCGGGTAGCCGTCGGCGCGTGCGGTGACGACGATGTCTCCCGGCTCGGTCGGGCGGATCACTGCGATCGCCCGGCCATCGAAGAGATGGTGACGATCGTCGGCATACGACCCGGTGGTCACGGGCGAGCCGCTGCCGAAGCCCTGCAGGCGCCCGGCCCCGGTCACCTCGATCCGCACCTCGTCCTGCACATCGGTCGCGCGGACGCCGTCGGAGTCGACCACCTCCAAGGAGACGTAGGCGAGGTCGTCCGGACCGGCATGCAGGGTGCTGCGGTCGGCTGCGAGCAACAGCCGCCGGTCTCCGGATGCCGTCCGCAGCGTCACCCGCTCACGGAGCTCATCCGAGCGGATGGCCACGGCCTCGATCTCGCCAGGCATGTAATCGGCCGTGAACACCGTGCGATACCTGTTCGCCGGGCCTGTCGCGCGTCGACCGTATGACCGGTCGCCCACGAACAGCTCGACCTCATCGGCATCCGAGTACACCTCCACCTCGAGCGATTCTCCTTCCAGGCCGGGCCATGTCCAGGACGGGATCGCCTCCGACCATGACCACGGCGCGTGCTGGGGCGTCTTCCCTCTCGTCTCGGGTCGGCGCACGGCGATGAAGGGCGCCGCGCGCAGGCCGTAGACGATCTCCCGGTAGAACGACGCGGGCCGGCGCTCGCCGGTGATGTCGATGTCGCCCGCCCAGGAGAGGATCCAGGGGTACTCGGCGAGCGGAGGTGCGGGCGGATCCTCGGCGTACCGGGGTCGCCCGATCCCCGGCTCCCCGAGATAGTCCCAACCGGTCCAGGTGAAGTCACCGATGACATGGTCGTGCTCGGTGACGAGTGCCCAGAGCCGGTCGATGTTGGTCGGAAAGGTCTCCGATCCCACGATCACGCGGTGTGGGAACAGGTCGCGGTCCGCGGCGTATCGCGCGTCGAGGTAGTTCATGCCGGCGATGTCCACCGTCGCCCAGGGCTCGGCGGTCAGTCTCGTCACGGCATCCGAGACCGCCAGCGCATTCATCTTGTCCGCGAGGCCCATCATGAAGCCGTTGATCTCCTTCGCCTCGTCCAGGCTCGCCTCGTCCACCACGCCGGGACGGGACTGCGCGCTGCCGTCCATGATGATCAGCGCACCGTTCACGCCGCTGGTCACGAAGCGGGTCGGGTCGAGCTCGCGGGCACGTGTGGCCAGCCGACGCGACCAGACCGCTCCCTGGCGCGTGCCGATCTCGGGGATCTCGTTGCCGATCGAGTAGGCGAAGACACTGGGGTGGGTGCGGGCCCTGTGCACCATCGCATCCAGATCCCGTTCCCACCATTCGGTGAAGTCGTTCGCCGCGTCGTGATCGGACTTCGTCCTCGTCCACATGTCGGACAGCTCGTCCATCACGAGCATGCCCAGGCGGTCGCAGGCGTCGAGCATCGCCCGGCTCATCGGCTGGTGGGCGCTGCGCACCGCGTTGAAGCCAGCAGCCTTCAGGATCTCGACTCGCCGCTCCTCGGCCCGGGCGATGCTCACCGCACCGATCACGCCGTTGTCGTGATGCACGCAGGCGCCCCGCAGCTTGACCGGTCGGCCGTTCACGCGCAGGCCCCTCACGGCGTCCAGTCGGAGGGATCGGATACCGAGGGGGACCCGCACCTCGTCCACGGCGTCGGCGGAGACGAGTTCCACCGCGATGACGTACAGGTACGGGCTTTCGGGGCTCCACAGTCGCGGCGCCGGGATGAGGACCCGCTGGCGCACCAGCGCCTCGTCGCCGGGCGCGACGGTCACGGGGACGGTGTCGCTGGTGACGAGCTCGCCGTCGGCGTCGCGGATGCTGATCCGGACCTCCCGAGCCTGAGTGTGCCGATCCTCGCTGCGGACCGTCGTGTCGATCTGGACGAGCGCGAACTCCTCGTCGATCTCGGGCGTCGTGGCGAACACACCGTCCAGGGGGATGTGCACGGGATCCGTGACGCGCAGATGGACCGGCCTGAGCAGGCCGCCGCCGGAGTACCACCGCGAGTCGCGATGGGCGTGCATCCGAACCGAGATCGTGTTGTCCGCGCCATGGCGGAGGAAGGGATCCAGCGAGACCGAGAACGACGAGTAGCCGCTCTTCCAGCCGCCGGCGAGTTCACCGTTGACGAACACCGAGGCCGATCGGTATACCGCCTCGAACTCCAGGGCGATGCGGCGCCGACGCCAGCTCTCGGGCGCGCGCAGCACCGCGGTGTACTCCCAGGCGCCGCCGGGGAAGTAGCCGGTGGCCGTCAAGTCCGGGTCGGATCTGCGCGGCGATTGCAGCACCGCGTCGTGCGGAATGGTGACCTCTGTCTCCTCGGTGTCAGAGGGTTCGACGCCCTCCGTGTGCAGTACCCGGAAGCGCCAGCGCGTGAGTGGCGTTCTCGTCATCGATTGCTCCTGGTCCGATCCAAGCGACCAAACATCTGATCTATCCCAGGCTATTTCGAGATAACGACGCTCGTCTACCGTCAAATCCAGTTATTGATCTAATGTATGTGGTGCCCAACTGAGACGAGGTACTCCATGGCGGTCATCACCAGTGTCGGCGTTCATGACGTCCGATTCCCCACTTCTCTGGACAGCGATGGCTCGGACGCGATGAACAAGGACGGAGACTATTCGGCGGCGTATGTGATCCTTCATACCGATCGCGACCTCGAGGGGCACGGCTTCACGTTCACGATCGGACGTGGCAATGACCTGTGCGCCGAAGCAGCGCGGCAGCGCGCCCAACCGTTGATCGGTCGCGACGTCGACGAGCTGCTCGACGACCTGGGCGCGGTGTACCGCGATCTGGCCGCCGACAGTCAGCTGCGCTGGCTCGGGCCGGAGAAGGGGGTCGTGCACCTCGCGATGGCGGCGGTCATGAACGCGCTCTGGGACATGGCCGCCCGCAGGGCGGATGTACCGCTGTGGCGGCTGCTGACCGAGATGACACCCGAGCAGCTCGTGGATGCCGCTGATCTGCGCTATCTCTCCGATGTGCTGACCCGCGACGAGGCGCTGACCATGCTGCGCGAGAAGAGCGCCACGAAGCAGCAGCGCATCGACGACCTCCGCGCACGCGGCGGATACCCGTGCTACACCACCAGCGCCGGATGGCTGGGGTACTCCGACGAGAAGCTGCGACTGCTTCTGGAGGAGGCCGTGGAGCAGGGCTACCGGCACGTGAAGCTCAAGGTGGGCTCGGACGTCGACGACGATGTGCGCCGGCTCCGCATCGCGCGCGAGGTCATCGGCTGGGACGCGCAGCTCATGATCGATGCCAATCAGGTCTGGGACGTACCAGAGGCGATCGCCTGGATGGAGCGTCTCGCCGAGTTCCGGCCGCTGTGGATCGAGGAGCCGACCAGCCCCGACGACATCCTCGGGCACGCGGCGATCCGACGCGCCGTGGCGCCGATCGGGGTTGCCACTGGCGAGCACGGCATGAACCGGGTGCTGTTCAAACAGATGTTCCAGGCGGAGGCGATCGACTTCTGCCAGCTCGACGCCGCGCGGCTCGCCAGCGTCAATGAGATCATCGCGGTCTACCTTCTGGCGCACAGGTTCGGCGTGCCGGTCTGCCCCCACGCCGGCGGTGTGGGACTGTGCGAGCTCGTCCAGCACCTGGCCGTCTTCGACTACGTGGCGGTGTCCGGGTCGCTCGACGGCCGCGTCACCGAGTACGTCGACCACCTGCACGAGCACTTCGTCGATCCGTGCATCGTCGCTGGAGGTCACTATCGGCTGCCCACACGGCCCGGTTACAGCGCCCAGCTCAGGCCCGAGAGCATCGAGCGATACAGCTACCCGAACGGCGGTTACTGGGCCGAGCGCGCCTTCCTCGGGGTGGTCGTCGCGGCGGGGTGAACCTTCGCGTCGGGCGGCGCCTCGCCGAGACCTGTCGCCGCCTCGGGGTGCGTGCCCGCGAACTCCTCCACACCGAGCAGGTGCGAACCCATCCGGATCCGTGCGCGCTGGGGGTCTCGGGTGCGCAGCGCCGCGAGGATGTCGCGGTGCTCGGCATGCGCCTCGCTGACCGAATCGCGCTCCGTGATCGCGCGCCAGAGTCGTCCGCGCAGCGTGCGGGTGACGAGACTGCCGATCAGTGCCGCCAGCGCGGGGTTGCCGCCGGCCGCGGCGATGAGGCGGTGGAACTCGGCATCCGCATCGATGAAGGCCTCGGGATCCAGTTCGCCGGATGCCAGCACCTCGTCGATGCCGGAGAGGATGTCCTCCAACCGCTGCAGATCGGCCTCGCTCATGCGCATCGCCGCGAGGCCGGCGGACTCCGTCTCGAGCACCCGACGGATCGCCAGCAGATCTGCGGACTGCTCGCTCCCCTGAAGCTCGGCATAGAAGCTCAGCGGGCTCAGGAGCGTGCCCGGATCGAGACGAGTGACGTAGGTGCCGTCTCCCTGTCGTGTCTCCAGTACGCCGAGAGCGGCCAGCGCCCTCACCCCCTCGCGCAACGAGCCGCGGGAGACTCCCCATCGCTCGGCGAGCACCTTCTCGACGGGCAGTCTGTCGCCCGCTCCGAGTTCGCCGGACGCGATCATCCGCTTGACGTTGGCGATCACCTGGGCGGCTCGTGAACCCTGCTCGGCGGTGGGATCTTCGGCGACTTCCTCTGACACGTCGCCAGCCTAGAGGAATCGGCAGAAGCGCGTATAGATCCAATGATTAGCGACGGCGGGGCGAAAACCTCTGCCATGTGTACCGATAAATTCACCCTTGACACAAAATAGATCTGATGATTATCGTCGAACACGCTTCCGTACCCCGGGCGATTGGATGTGCTTCGACGATGATGACCGCACTCGCGGATGCCCCTGCGACGCAGGCTCCTGCCGAGGCGCCCTCGATCCGGCAGAGGTCCACGGTCAAGGGCTGGAAGGCGGCCAGACGCAGCCTCCGCAGGCACTGGCAGCTTTACCTGCTGATCCTGGTGCCGGTGCTGTACTTCGTGATCTTCAAGTACGTCCCGATGAGCAACGCGATCATCGCGTTCAAGGACTACAACGTGATCGACGGCGTCTGGGGCAGCCCCTGGGCCGGCGTCAAGCACTTCGAGAGGTTCTTCTCGAACCCCATCTTCTGGACGCTGCTGGGCAACACATTCCTGTTGTCGGCCTACGTGGTGCTCGCGAGCTTCCCGTTTCCGATTCTCCTCGCGCTCGCCCTCAATGAGGTGCGTCAGCGGTTCTTCAAGCGCACGGTGCAGATGGTGACATACGCGCCCTACTTCATCTCCACCGTCGTGGTCATCTCCATGACCATCCTCTTCCTCTCGCCGCGACTCGGGCTCGCCGCGGACGTGACCTCCTTCTTCGGCCTCGGGACCATCGACTTCCTCGGCGATCCCGACTACTTCCGGCACATCTACGTCGCCACCGACATCTGGCAGACCATGGGGTACTCCGCGGTCATCTACATGGCGGCGCTGTCCTCGATCGACCCGGCCCTCTACGAGGCGGCCAAGGTCGACGGGGCCAATCGGCTGCAGAAGATCTGGCACGTCGACCTGCCCGGCATCATGCCGACGGCCGTCACGATCCTCATCCTCGGAGTCGGCAACGTGATGGCGATCGGCTTCGAGAAGGCGTTCCTGCTGCAGAACTCCCTCAACCTCTCCCGATCGGAGATCATCCCGACCTACGTGTACAAGGTCGGACTGCTCAACGCCGACTTCAGCCAGGCGGCGGCGATCGGTCTGTTCAACGGCGCGATCAACCTCGTGCTCCTGCTCGGGGTGAACGCCCTGGCCAAGCGACTGACGGGAACGGGACTGTGGTGACACTGCTGGACACACGCGACACGGCAGTCGACGAGAATCCGTCCCCGAGCGCAAAGCGGCTGCGGCGCACGACGCGCATCAAGGATCCGCTGGTCGACCGGCTCTTCATGATCGCGGTCTACGTGCTCCTGGTGACCTTCCTGCTGGTCGTGCTCCTGCCCCTGATGTACATCGTCGCGAGCTCTTTCAGCTCGCCCCTGGCCGTCTCCTCGGGCCGAGTCACCTTCTGGCCGATCGAGTTCACCCTCGAGGGATACGAGCGCGCCCTCGGCGACAGGGCCATCATCTCCGGCTTCCTGAACTCGCTCTTCTACACCGGTGTCGGGACGGCGGTCAGCCTGGCGCTGACGGTCGCCATCGCCTATCCGCTGTCCAGGAAGGACTTCTGGGGGCGGGGCGGGATCAGCCTCGGAGTCATCTTCACGATGCTCTTCGCCGGCGGCATCATCCCCACGTACCTCGTGGTCCAGCAGCTGGGCCTGCTCGACACCCGCTGGGCGCTGATCCTGCCGCAGGCGGTCGGTGTCTGGCAGGTGATCATCGCCGTGGTGTTCTTCCGCTCGTCCATCCCCGACGAGCTCTACGAGGCCGCCCAGCTCGACGGCGCGAGCGACCTCCGGTTCCTCTGGTCGGTGGTGCTGCCGTTGTCGAAGCCGCTGCTGGCGGTGATCGCGCTGATGTACGCGATCTTCCAGTGGAACTCCTACTTCGACGCGCTTCTCTATCTGCGCGACCCGGACCTGTACCCGCTGCAGCTCGTGCTGCGCAATGTGCTGATCCTGAATCAGGCCACTCCGGGAATGGACGCAACCGCACAGATCGAGCGGCAGCAGCTCGCCGACCTGCTCAAGTACTCGCTCATCGTGATCTCGACGGTCCCGGTGATGCTCATCTACCCGTTCGTCGCCCGCTACTTCAACAAGGGCATCATGCTCGGCGCGGTCAAGGGCTGACGCTGCCGCCGCTGCTGGTTGCCGAATCCACCAGATCCCGCACGACCAACAATCCGAAAGAAGGAAGTCTGTGACCATCCGACCTCAGTCCGGCAGAGTCGCCGGCAGAAAGAACCGCATCATGATCGGCGCGGCGCTCCTCACCGCCGTCATCGGAGTGAGCGGATGCTCGGGTCCGAGCGCCGAGGACGACCAGAAGGTGCTCACCATCTTCGGCGAGCAAGGTGGCCAGATCGAGCTCAACTCGAACTCGTTCACGAAGCTGCTCGAGGAGAAGTTCGACGTCGACATCAAGTTCGAGACGACGTCGTACGGTGCATCCGAGGCGACCGAGGCGCGGCAGATCTCCCTGGCCGGCGGCGACCTGCCCGAGGCGTACATGCTCGTGCCGTGGGCGTCGCAGTTCAGCAGGGCCGAGCTGCAGCGCTACGGCGACCAGGGACTGATCGTGCCGCTGACCGACCTGATCAAGAAATACGCACCGAACATCTCGGCGGCGCTGGAGGCCGAGCCAGGCTTCCGCGAGCTCGCGGAGACACCGGACGGCGAGATCCTGGGTCTGCCGCAGTGGAACGACTGCTATCACTGCTCGTACCCCTACAAGTTCTGGATCAACACCCAGTGGCTGGAGAACCTCGGACTGGACATGCCGACCACGCCGGAGGAGTTCTTCGACGTCATGACGGCGTTCAAGAACGACGACCCGAACGGCAACGGCGAGGCGGATGAGATCCCACTGACGGGCAGCACTCAGCAGTCGCTCGTGCCGTTCATCATGAACGCCTTCATCTACAACGCGTTCAACACCGGTTCCGGCGCGAACGGCCAGCCCGTCTCCCTGGGGCTGAACGGAGACGCCGTGCAGATGCAGACCATGCAGGACGGCTGGCGCGACGGCCTGAAGTTCCTGAACCGCATGTGGGACGCCGGGCTGATCGATCCGGCCACCTTCTCCCAGGGCGGCGACGCCATGACCGCCACCGGCAACGCAGCCCAGGGCGTGATGCTGGGTGGTTTCACCGCGATCCACCCTGGATTCGCGGTCACGATCGGCCAGGAGGACGGACGCGACAACCAGTACGACCCGCTTCCGCCGCTGACCGGTCCGACCGGACAGGCCGCCACCTATCTGCTGCCGAGTGTGCCTGGTGCCACCTTCGTCATCACCCAGGCCGCCGATGAGGCCGAACAGCAGAAGATCATGGAGATCATGGACTACATGTTCTCGGCGGAGGGCCATGTCCGAGCGCAGTTCGGCGAGGAGGGCGTCGGCTGGCGCGCACCCGAGGACGGCGATATCGCCCTGGACGAGAACCTCGAACCCAGCCTGTTCGACATGCCGCTCGACGAGGAGAACGAGGCGGATTACAACGGCAACTGGGGCCCGATGGCCCAGGTGTTCGACACCGCCGACTTCCGCAACGCCCAGATCCAGCCTCAGGACATCTACACGCAGGAAGGCTTCGAGCGCCGACTGTTCCAGGCGACCGAGGTCTACGAGGGCAAGGAGACCGACGCGATGTTCCCCTACTGGAACGTCTGGGTCCCCGCCGACGAGGCCAGCGAGCTGTCGACGCTCACCGCGAACATCGAGAGCAATGTCGCCACCGCGACAGCCGAGTTCATCACCGGCGTCCGTGATCCGGAGAACGACGGCGACTGGCAGGGATACCTCGAAGGGCTGAACGGCCTCGGCGTGGACCGGTACCTGGAGATCTGGCAGAGCGGGTACGACCATTGACCGACCGGATCATCTGGCGGCCGGGCGGTGTCGAGCTCGACGTGAGCATCGACGCCCGGCCGCCGGCGGTCACCCGCTTCGCCCGCCCCGGAGAGCCTTCGAGTGACGGCGTCGCCCTGCCGCTGGCCGAAGTCAGGGTCGCCGGCGAGGGCAATGACATCGCCTCCTCCGAGCGGCTGATGGGCGGCGGGCTGAGCCGTCGGATGCGGTACCTCGGCCATCACGAGAGCGAGCAGCCGGACGGCACCAAGACGCTCGCGGTCACGATGCGCGACCCCGAGACCTCGTTGACGGTCACCACCACGCTGACCGCCTGGCCCGACCTGCCCGTCGTGCGCTGGCAGACCCGGGCGCACAACGACGGCGATCACCCGGCCCACCTGCAGCTGCTGTCCTCGATCGCACTCGGCGGCATCAGCGGGCCGGCGTCGGACTGGTGGGACGAGCAGACCGTCGGCTTCGCCAGGAACAGCTGGTTCCGCGAGGCCGCCTGGCAGCATGCCCTCCCCGCCGACCTGGGCCTGGACGACATCGGTCTGGCTCAGTGGGGCTACCCCGTCTCACGTGCCTCTTTCGCGCTGACCGGGCGCGGCAGCTGGTCCACGGGCGGCAATCTGCCGATGGGCATGCTCAGCGCCAGGGACGGCTCGCGCACGCTGTTGTGGCAGATCGAGAACAACGGTGGATGGCGCTGGGAGATCGGTGACGGGGCGGGCGCGCTCTACCTGGTCGCCACCGGCCCGACGGAGCAGGCGCACCAGTGGACCCGTCGCCTGGCACCGGGCGAGAGCTTCTCGTCGGTGCCGGCCGCGATCGCGCTCGCGGCGGGAGACGATGCGGCGTTCGCCGCGATGACCGACTATCGTCGCCGGATCCGTCGTCCCCACCCCGACAACGAGACCCTGCCGGTCGTGTTCAACGATTTCATGAACGCGCTGATGGGCGATCCCACCACCGAGAAGCTGCTGCCGCTGATCGACGCGGCGGCCGACGTGGGAGCCGAGTACTTCTGCATCGACGCCGGTTGGCACGCCGAGACCCGGTACTGGTGGGACGACCTGGGTGACTGGCGGGAGTCCGCCCGGCGCTTCCCCGGCGGTCTGCGGGAAGTGGCCGAGCACATCAGAGCGCGCGGGATGCTGCCCGGACTCTGGCTCGAGCCGGAATCCGTCGGCGTGCACAGTGCGGTCGCGCGGGAGCTGCCCGACGAGGCGTTCTTCCAGCGCGACGGAGCCCGCGTGATCGAGTCGGGCCGCTACCAGCTCGACTTCCGGCATCCGGCCGTCGTCGAGCGGCTCACCGGCATCGTCGACCGGCTGGTGGCCGACTACGGCGTCGGCTATCTGAAGTTCGATGACAACGTCGACGTCACCCAGGGCACCGATGTCGCCTCGGACAGCCCCGGCGACGGGCAGCTCGTGCACGGTCGCGCGTACCTCGCCTGGCTGGCGTCCGTGCTGGACCGGCATCCGGGCCTGGTCATCGAGAACTGCAGCGCTGGCGGGCAGCGGATGGACTACGCGCTGCTCTCGCTGCATTCCATCCAGTCGACCAGCGACAACCAGGACCCGATCCAGTACGCAGCAATCTCCGCCTCGATGCCGACGGCCGTCACCCCCGAGCAGGGTGCCGTCTGGGCCTATCCCGATCATCGCTGGAGTCCGGAGCGCAACGCGTTCACCATGGTCAACAGCCTGCTCGGCCGCATCCACCTCGGAGGGCGGCTGGATCTGCTCGATGCCGCCCAGACCGACGATGTGCGCGACGCGATCGATGTCTACAAGGGCATCAGAGGAGAGCTGCGCGGCGCGGTGCCCTTCTGGCCGGCCGGCCTGCCCGGCTGGCGCGACGAGGTCGTCTCCCTCGGCATGCGCGCCGGCCGACGCACCTACATCTCCCTCTGGCGGCGCGGAGGGGCGGGCACCGTCGAGGTGCGTCTGCCGGCGCTCTCCGGCGAGAGGGTGCGCGTGTCCTGCCTGTATCCGGCCGGGCTGCCCACCGAGTCGCGCTGGGACAGCGACGAGGGAGTCCTCACCGTGGGACTGCCGGAGGAGCCCTCCGCACGTCTGTTCGTGATCGAAGCGGAGGCGGCCGCTGCCATGTGAGCCAGTGGGACCGTGCGGCGTCAGTGCACGGGGAAGTAGACCGCGTACGGCTCGTCGACGACCTCGTGCAGAGGAATGAAGCGGATGCCGGACTGCTGGCCCACCGTGCGGTAGCGCGAGCGCCACTGCGACCAGTGCCGCTCATCGTCCGCAGTGAGCAGGTCGGCCGCAGCATCCACCCGGCCGCGCAGCGCGGTCTCCCGGTCGACGAGCCCGGCGAGGACCACGGGACCCTCCAAGAACGCGACCGTGCCCGGCTCGTCGGGGATCGGTTCGACGCGCACGTCCCACGGCAGGGCGATGTCGGCGCTCGCCGCGCCACCGGAGTGCGCCAGCAGCAGGGCGCCGTCGACGATCTCCCCCGCGATGCCACCGGAGACCAGCGGCGTGCCGGCGACCCATTCCGGCACGCGCACGCGCACGCGCAGCGCATCCGGGGAATCGATGACGATCCGCACCCGCAGGGCGTGCGGGCGATGCAGATCCCCGGCCTCCCCGGCGTTGGAATCGGGACCGACCTCGTCGGCGTCTCCGGGCAGTTCGACGCTCACCCGGGTGGGGCCGCTCTCGGTGGCCACCTCGGCGTGCGCGGCGATGAACTGCGCGATCGTCAGCGTGCCGTCCTCGCCGGAGTAGAAGACGTGCTGCGCGTGCCGGGTGTGCGCCTGCACGAGCGTGCCGTGGCAGCACCAGAAGTCCTCGGTCGCACTGCCCCAGGCCTTGGTCGCCCCGCCTGCCAAGGGCAGGAAGTAGGCCACCATCCCGGTGCGCGGGTTCTGCTGGGCGAGGATGCCATTGAGCAGATTGCGCTCGATGTAGTCGGCGTAGCCGAGATCACCGGTCCACCGCAGCAGCACGTCGGCCAGGCGGATCATGTTGTAGACCGCGCAGTGCTCCTGCGTCTTGTCGCCGCGACGCGCGGCGAACGAGAACGGCGGCGTCCAGATCTCGCCGGAGGTCTGCCCGCCGGTGCAGAACGTGCCGCGACGGGTGACAGCCCAGTCCCAGTACGCCTCGACCAGGCGGCGCCAGGTGTCATCGCCGGTCACCTCGTAGGCGCGGGCGGCACCGAGGATCTCGGGGATGGTGGTGTTGGCGTGCATGTTCGTGAGGACGTCGCGTCCCTCCAGCAGCGGATCGAACAGCGAGCGGTGCCGGTAGCGGTCGAGCAGCTCCCGGTAGATGTCCTGGCCGGTGATCTCCAGCAGGTCCGCCCAGACCTCCAGCATCCCGCCCGTCTCCACGTCGAGGATCTGCTGGAACGCCTCATCGTCGATGCCGCGCATCCAGCGCAGCAGGGCCTGCGCGGCCCGGGTCGCGATGGTGAGCGCGCGCTCGTCGCCGAGCTCCCGGTGCACGTCGACGAGACCCATCAGCGTCTTGTGCATGTCGTACTGCGGGGCCCAGACATCCAGTCCTCTTTCGAGGCGCCTCAGGAACGAGGGCGGGATCGCCCACAGCCATTCGCCGTCGCTCTCGTCCTGGCAGCGCGCCAGTCCGTCGAGCACCTCGTCGATCGCGCGGCGCAGCACCGGGTCGCCGGTCACGGCCACCTCTCGGGCGGCGGCCGACAGCCAGTGCCCGGTGAAGTGGCCGCGCAGCAGCGCGCCGGGCGTCTCCCAGCCCCAGTGCCGGTCCAGGCCGCGGGCCGCCGGGGAATCCTGCGAGGGCTGCATGTGCCAGAGCTGGTTGCCGATCCCGGCCTGGATGAAGTGGTTCTGCAGCAGCGCGGCCGGCCGCAGCGCGTGCAGGTAGGCGCGGTTCAGGCGGCGGCGATCGTCGTAGATGCCGCGGTCGAGCTGCACGGATGCCAGGGGCAGGTGCGACAGGGTCAAGAGAACTCCTCGGAATCGGCGAGCGCGTCGCGTTCGTCATCGGTCGCTGTGTGCAGTGCGGTCTGCCTCGCCTGGGCGAAGATGTCGGCGAGGAGCACGCGCCGGCCCTGCTCCGCGGAAGCGACCGCGGCCTCGACCATGGCGAGGCTCCAGATGTTGCGGTGGATCTCCCCGGACGGTGCGGACCCCCCGTCCAGTGCGGTGACGAACTCCGCCAGCGCGGCATCCAGACCCTCGTCCGCGTCGGGCAGCGGGCGCCGCTCGGCGTCTCCGTTGCGGCCCTGCAGTCGCACATCGGTCTCGCCGTCCCAGCTCGCCGTGCCGTCCGCGGCACTGCCGCGCCAATCACCGTTCCACGACGTCTGCAAGCCGTCCGCGCACCAGCTGCCGGAGTAGGAGAAGCGCGCACCGTCGGCGAACGCGAAGACCGCTTCGGCTGCCGCGTCGCCGTCGTACCAGCTCCACGACGGGTTGAACTCCTCGCAGTACACCGAGACCGGCTCGGAGCCCAACACGAATCTCGCCTGGTCGAAGGTGTGGATCGCCATGTCGATGAGCAGCGGATGCGGCATCCGGTCACGGAATCCGCCGAATCTCGGATTCTGGAAGAATCGCGCGTCCAGCTGCTGCGCCCCGCCGGCCGTGCGCAGTGCGTCGCGGAAGGCGGTGATCCCTCGCGTGTGCCGGCGCGACTGGCTCGTGGCCACGAGCACACCGCGCGCGCGGCTGAGGGCGGCGAGTCGCAGGGCTTCGGCGACCGTGGGTGTGACCGGCTTCTCGGTGAGCACGGGAACACCCATCCGGACGGTGGCGGAGCTGACCGCCAGATGCGCCTCGGGGATCGTCACGTTGACGACCAGGTCGGCCGGCGCCGTGGTGAGAGCCTGCTGCACGTCGGTGAACACCGCGGCGTCCAGCCCGCGCGCGACGACGGATGCCTGCGCCGCCGGCTCGACCACGTCGACGACGGCGCTGACATGCAGATCCGGGCGCCGTGCGATCGTGTCCAGCCAGGCCTGGCCCATTCCGCCCGCACCGATCACGATCACGTCGCGGGTGTCGGCGGTGCTCACAGCGGGGTGCCGTCCCACTCGCGCGCGGTGTCGAAATCACCGGTGCGGTACATGCCGATGCGCGGCGCCACACGCGCGCGCGCCTGATGCGCCCAGCGGACCGCATTGGCGATCACCCGCTGGATGTTCGCATCGTGATAGACCGGATAGTCCTGATCGCCGGGGGAGAAGTAGAAGATGCGGCCGTGTCCTCGGGAGAATGTCATCCCCGAGCGGAACACCTCGCCGCCGCTGAAACCCGACACGAACACGAGGTCGTCGGGGTTCGGGACGTCGAAGAACTCCCCGTACATCTCCTGCGCGGGAAGGACGATGGGCTGCGCGACGCCTTCGGCGATCGGGTGCGTGGGCGCGATGGTCCACACCAGTTCACGGTCGGTGCCCTGCCGCCAGCGCAGGGTGCACGTGGTGCCCATCAGTCGGATGAAGATCTTGGAGAAGTGCGCCGAGTGCAGCGCCAGGAGCCCCATCCCCGAGAGCACGTGGCGGTGCACGCGTTCCACGACCGCATCGGCGACGTCGTCGTGACGCATGTGACCCCACCAGATCAGCACGTCGGTGTCAGTCAGGCGCTCCTCGGTCAGCCCGTGCTCGTCGTCGTCGAATGTGGCGGTCTCGACGACGACGTCATCTCCGAGCAGCCGACGCACGCCCGCGGCGATCGTGCCGTGCATCGTGTCGGGATAGATCCGCTGAGGGATCGGATCGTGCTTCTCGTGGTGGTTCTCGCCCCAGACCAGGACGCGGATCGGTGCTGTCATGCGGTGTCCTCCTCGATGTTTCCGGCCTCAGGCCAGCTGCAGCTCCACCGTCGCGAAGGCGTGCGGCGGCAGGGTGAGCGCGAGCGCACCGTCCCGCACGCTCGCCTCCAGCGGGACCGGCGCCACCCGATCGGTGTTCTCGGCGTCGTTGAACGATGTCGTGCTCTCGCCGGTCAGCACGCGGGCGCGCAGAACCCTGGCATCCCGTCCGCGCAGATCGACGTTCACCGCGCAGTCCGCGTCGGCCGACAGGTGGGTCAGCGACAGCAGCGCACGATCGTCCTTCACGGATGCCGACAGCGACACCAGTGGCAGGTCCGTCCCGCCCACCACCCGCGACGGCGCCTCGAGCACGTGGGCCGCCAGCTGCTCGGCATCCTGATGTCCCTTGTTCATCTCGAACACGTGGTACGTCGGGGTGAGCACCAGTGCGTCGCCGTCGGTGAGGACCATGGCCTGCAGGACGTTCACCGTCTGCGCGATGTTCGCCATCGTCAGCCGGCGGGCGTACCGGTGGAAGATGTCGAAGTGCAGCCCCGCCACGAGCGCGTCGCGCACCGTGTTCTGCTGGAACAGGAAGCCGGGGTTCGTGCCCTCCTCGGCGTTCCACCAGGTTCCCCACTCATCGCACACCAGGCTCACGCGGTTCTGCGGGTCGTAGGAGTCCATCACGGCCACGTGCCCGCGGATGACGCGTTCCATGTCGGCGGCGTAGGCCATCGTGTCGTAGAACTGCTTCTCGTCGAACGCGGTGGCGTCCTCGGTGTTGATGCCCGATCCGGAGTGCGTGTAGTAGTGGAAAGACACCGCCTGGTAGGGCAGGTTCCCGTAGAGCGTGCAGCCGTGGCATTCCATCAGTGTCTTCATCAGCACGCGGGTCCACTCGAGGTCGTCCTCGTTGGCGCCGGCCGCGATGCGGGTGAGCCTGTTGTCGCCGTGATTGTGGCAGAACGTCGCATAACGGCGGGCCTCCTCGGCGTAGTGCGCGGCGGACATGTTGCCGCCGCATCCCCACGCCTCGTTGCCCAGCCCCCAGAACGGCACCTTCCACGGCTCGTCGCGCCCGTTCTGCCTGCGCAGTCGTGCCATCGGGCTGTCGTCGCCGCGGGTGAGGTACTCCACCCAGTCCGCCATCTCCTGCACGGTGCCGCTGCCGACGTTGCCGTTCACATAGGCGTCGGTGCCCAGAAGGTCGCAGAGGTCCATGAACTCGTGGGTGCCGAAGTGATTGTTCTCCACCACATCGCCCCAGTTCGTGTTCGCGATGCGGGGGCGCTGCTCGCGGGGGCCGATGCCGTCGCGCCAGTGGTAGGTGTCGGCGAAGCAGCCGCCCGGCCAGCGCAGGTTGGGGATGTCGAGTGCGCGCAGCGCCTCGACGATGTCGAGACGGATGCCGCGCTCGTTCGGGATCGGCGAGTCCTCGCCCACCCAGAAGCCGTCGTAGATGCACCGGCCGAGGTGTTCGGCGAAGTGGCCGTAGATATGCCGGCTGATGCGATGTCCGGTGACGTCGAGGTCGACCACCGCGCGGGCGGATGCGGTCACAGCATCCGCCATTCCCGCTCGGCGGTCAGCGGCACCAGCGGCGGACGCTCGGCCGTGGTGGTGAGCTCGATGCGCTCGCCGGTGCGTGCGGACTCCAGCAGCGAGGTCATGATCTCCAGCACGTGCAGGGCGATCGAGGCGTCCGAGCGCGAACCGCCGGCGACGAAGTCGAGCAGGCCGATGCCGCGCCCGCCGTTCTCGTATCCCGCGCTGGTCGGCAGGGTGCTCCACGCGTCCTGACCGGGTCGGCGCAGGCGCACCTCGCCGGTGAACATGTTCGGGTCGGGGAGTGAGAGCGTGCCGGTCTCGCCGTGCACCTCGATGGGAGCCGCCTGTGTGGCCGCCGCGTCGAAGCTGAACGTCACGGTGGAGATCGCCCCGTCGGTGTGCTCCAGCACACCGGTGACGTGCGTGTCGACCTCGACGGGGATCTCCTCGCCGGCGCGCGGTCCGGATGCGATCCGACGCACGGACTTCGGCCTGGACGACGCCCCCGCCACGCGCTTCACCGGGCCCAGCAGGTGGAACAGCGAGGTCAGGTAGTACGGACCCATGTCCAGCAGGGGGCCGCCGCCCTCGCGGTAGTAGAAATCGGGGTTCGGATGCCAGGCCTCATGGCCGGATGACACCCAGGTGGCCACCGCGGAGACCGGTCGACCGATCTCGCCGGCGTCCACAGCCCCCCGCGCCGTCTGGATGCCGGTGCCGAGCACGGTGTCGGGCGCGCAGCCCACCCAGGCGGTCTCGGTCGCCGCCGCGACGATCGTGCTCGCGTCGGTCATCCCGGGGGCCAGCGGCTTCTCACCGAAGACGTTCTTGCCGTGGCTCAGGGCCGCCAGAGCGACCTCGGCATGTGCGGCGGGGATCGTGAGGTTCAGCACCGTCTGCACGTCCGGGTCGGCGACGAGCTCCTCGACCGACAGCGCGCGACAACCCTCGAACCGCTCGGCCACGGCTGCGGCCCTGGCCGCGTCCAGGTCCGCGGCCGCGGCGATCCGCACGCCGGGGTGGGTGCCGAGGGTCTCCAGGTACTGCGCGGAGATGACTCCGAGTCCGACTATTCCGATACCGTGCGGCTGGCCCACAGCATTCCTCTCTCGATGATCGTTCGTACGTTGATGTCGCGCAGCACGACGGGGCTGTGCCCCGGCGTCGCCACGAAGACGCGTCCTGCGCCCCATTCGCGCGTCCACACGGCGGGCGAGGTGATCGGGCGGTGCCACGGGTGGTACGGCTGCACGGGGTGCGTGGTCGTGGCGAGGACGTCGTTGAGATCATCCGTGAGAACCCAGTACTGCTCGGTGCGCAGGGTGAAGTCCTCGAGGCCGTCCATGATCTCGTGGCCGCGGCCGAGGTCGGTCAGATCGACGGTGTAGCAGAGGAAGTTGTCGGATTCGTCGCCCGCGCACGAGTCCGGGTGCTTCGACGGATGCGTGGCGAACTGGCCGCCGATGAGCTGCAGGTAGTCCGAGCTGTTCCGGTACGAGTCGGCGATCCCGCCATGCCACCCCGCCAGTCCGGTGCCGCGTTCGACGGCACGGCGCAGACCCTTCAGTGCGTCGCCCGAGATGTCGGACATCGTCACGGACTGCACGATGAGGTCGGTGGCCTCCATCACGGCCTCGTCCGCGTAGACCTCGTTGGAGTCCTCGACCCGCACGTCGAAGCCGTTCTCCTGCAGGAAGGGGATGAACATGTCGGTCGCCTCGACCGGACGGTGTCCCTCCCACCCCCCTCTCACGACGAGCGCCTTTCGTGTCGCGGTCATGCTCGTGCTCCTTCCACTGCGGTGTATCGGCTGTCGGATGCTGCACTCGCCTCGACCGCGGCGAGCACGCGCTGCACGCGCGCCGCCTCGGCGAAGCCGGGGCGTGCGGGGACGCCGTCGGTGATCGCGTGCACGAAGTCGACGGCCTGATGGGTGAAGAGGTGCTCGTATCCCAGGCCGTGGCCTGCCGGCCACCAGGCACCGGCATAGGGGTGTTCGGGTTCGGTGACATCGATCCGCCGGAAGCCCTGCTCGTCGGACGGCAGCTGCCCATCGTGGAACTGCAGCTCGTTCAGGAACGAGAAGTCGAACGCGACCGAGCCCAGCTCGCCGTTGACCTCGATGCGGTTCGCGTTGCGGTGGCCGGCCGCCATGCGCGTCGCCTCGAAGACGCCGAGGGCGCCGTCGGCGAAGGATGCCGTGAACGCCACGGCGTCGTCGACGGTGACCTGCTCCCGCGGGGCGTCCGCGTCGGCGCGGCCGCCCAGGCCGACATGCTCGGTGAGGCGGGGGCGGGACTCGACGAAGGTGCGCAGCGTGGCGGACACGCCGGTGATCGCCGAGCCGGTCAGCCACTGTGCGGTGTCGATGCTGTGCGCACCGATGTCGCCGAGAGTGCCCGAGCCGGCGCGCGTGCGATCGAGACGCCAGGTGAACGGCGCGTCGGGGCTGGTGAGCCAGTCCTGCAGGTACTGGGCGCGCACGTGGCGGATCCGCCCGAGTCGGCCGTCGTCGATGAGCTTCTTGGCCAGGGCCAGCGCGGGTGTCCGGCGGTAGCTGAATCCGCACATGCTGACCACGCCCTGCTCGGCTGCCGCTGCCGCGGCAGCCGCCATCCGATCGGCCTCGGCGACGTCGTTGGCGAGCGGCTTCTCGCACAGCACGTGCTTGCCGGCCGCGAGGGCGGCGAGGGCGATCTCGGCGTGCGTGTGACCGGGAGTGCAGATGTCGACGATGTCGATGTCGTCGCGGGCGATCGCGCTGCGCCAGTCGGAGGAGGACTCGGGGATGCTGAACTCCTCGGCCGCGGCGGCGGTGCGCCCCGTGTCGCTGCCCACGAGGAGGGCTGCTTCCGGAGCAGGTGACAGGTCGAAGAACCGCGGCGCGGTGCGCCAGGCGTGGGCGTGCATGCGCCCCATGAAGCCGGTGCCGATGATGGCCACGCGCAGTCGTGTCGTCATTGATCTTCTCTCTCGTCCTCGAAAGTCCTGTGCGGATCGCGGGAAACGATGCCACGTGCTGTGGCGGATGTCTCAGAAATTGCGCAAAATAGTTCCGTGCCCTTCCCTCCCCGCGTCACGCTCGCGCGCGTCGCCGAGGAGGCGGGGGTCAGCATCTCGACGGCATCCCGTGCGCTGCGTGGCCGCGGCGACATGTCCGCCGACACCCGCACACGTGTGCTGCGGGCCTCCGCGGCACTGGGCTACACGTTCGCCGGGGAGTCGCGCGGTCGTCCGCGCGGCGGGACATCGCGCGTGCTGGACCTCGTGCTTGGCCACTTCCACGACCCGTACACGGATGAGGTCACGGCCGGTGCGCGCACCACGGCCGCCGGTCTGCGCTACGACCTGGTGCTCACCACGGACCGCCCCGATCCGAGTGATGACTGGACAGATCGCATCCGTTCGCGAGGGACAGCCGGCGTGATCCTGGGACTCATGGTTCCGACTTCCGCGCAGATCGCGCTCATGCAGCGGGCCGCGATCCCGCTCGTGCTGCTCGAGCCGCCTGGGGAGCCCGCAGTCAGACTGCCGAGCATCCGCACCACTGACCACGCCGGTGGCGTGGCCGCGGCAGAGCACCTGATCGACCGCGGCGTGCGGCGCTTCGTCGTCATCGGCGGGTCCCCGCCGTATCGCTACGGGCGCGCCCGCGTGGAGGGGTTCCTCGCCGCCCTGCGACGCCTGGTGCCCGGAGCGCCCGTGGTGCGCCGCGATGCGGACTGGAGTGCGGTCGATGCCTGGAGGGCAACGGCCCGCGCGCTCGCGGAGCTGGGTGGGGAGGGCCCGATCGGCCTCTTCGCCTGCTCCGACGAGATGGCCGCCGGGGCGTACCGCGCCATCGCCGAGGCGGGGCTCGGGGTTCCTCGCGACGTGCTGGTGATCGGATTCGACGACGTGCGCGGTGCACGCTGGCTTCATCCTTCTCTGACGACGATCCGGCAGCCCATCCGCGAGATGGCGGCCGCCGCCGTGCGAACGCTGGTGCAGGCGGTCGAAGGGATCGACATCGGCGCGCAGCGTGTCGAACTGCCCACCGAGCTCGTCGCCCGCGGCTCGACGAGGGCGACCTTCCCTGTGCCGGGTTGAGTGCTCGACACATGTAGAAGATTCAGAGATCGATCTCTGAATCTTCCCTTCCGGTGACCTCTTGAGCATGATGGAACCATGCCTGCACCTCGGATCGTTCATCTCACCGCCGCGGACGTGTCGGTCGTCGTCCTCCAGGACGACGATCGCCTGCCGGTGATCCTGCACTGGGGTGCGCTCATCGACGCCGTCGACGCGGAGCTGGCGTCGTTCGCCGACGCGGAGAAACGACCCGGCTTGAGCGGAATCTCGGACCTTCCGTACCGGCCGTCGGTCCTGCCCGAGCACTCCGCGGGCTGGTTCGGGCGCCAGGGCGTCGAGCTGCATCGGGCCGGAGCGGTCTGGGCTCCGCGATTCGCCGTGCGATCGATCACGCTCGACGGTACCGAGATCGGCGCGGGGGTGACGCAGGCCTCGGCAGGTCTGCTGGTGGTCAGCGCCGAGGACGAGTGGGGGCAGATAGGCGTGATCGTGGAGATCGATCTCACCTCGGATGGGCTGTTGCGGACGCGCGTCGAGGTGCGCAATGCGGCCGCTCCGGGAGGCGAGCTGCTGGACCTGCAGGCCGTCACGCCAGCTCTGACCATCCCGACCAGGGCCGACGAGGTGCTCGACTTCTCGGGCCGCTGGGCGCACGAGCGCATCCCGCAGCGGCATGAGATCGTCCAGGGCGTCCACTCCCGGCAGTCGCGTCGGGGCCGCACGGGGTTGGACGCCACGACGGTCATGGCCGCGGGGGTGAGGGGCTTCTCAGCCGGGCACGGCGAGGTCTGGCTCTGCCACGTGGGATTCAGCGGAGGTCATGAGCACGCGCTCGAACGCAGCGACGGACACCTGGCGTTCCGGGGCGGGGAGGTCCTGCTGCCGGGCGAAGTGCGCCTGGCTGCGGGTGAGACGTACACGTCGCCATGGATCTTCGGCAGCTACGGAATCGGACTCGACAGTGCCTCGGCGCGCGTCCACAACCACGTACGGGCGGCCTCTCGCGCCTCGCGCCGAGCGCGCCCAGCGACACTGAACGTGTGGGAGGCGGTTTACTTCGAGCAGGATCACGACACGATCGCCACGCTCGCCGAACAGGCCGCAGACCTGGGGATCGAGCGCTTCGTCCTGGACGACGGCTGGTTCCTCGGCAGGAAGAGCGACCGGGCGGGCCTCGGCGACTGGTCACCCGATCCCGGCGCGTGGCCCGACGGTCTTCGTCCGCTGGCCGACCGCGTGCGCGAGTTGGGGATGGAGTTCGGGCTCTGGGTGGAGCCGGAGATGATCAACGAGGACTCCGATCTCGCCCGCGCCCATCCCGATTGGATCCTGCGGGCGCGCCCCGAGCTGCCGCCGCTGTTCCGGTTCCAGCAGGTGCTCGACCTGACCAACCCCGATGCCTACGCGCACATCCTCGGCGTGCTGGACGGACTGGTCAGCGACATCGGTGTCGCGTATCTGAAATGGGATCACAACCGCGATCTCATCGAGGCGGGCCACCCCGGCACCGGGACGGCAGCCGTGCACGAGCAGACGCTGGCGCTGTACCGCCTGATCGACGAACTGCGCGAACGGCATCCCGATCTCGAGATCGAGAGCTGCGCCTCGGGCGGTGGCCGGGTGGACCTCGGCATCCTCGAGCGCACCGATCGTGTGCACCCGTCCGACAGCCACGACCCCGTGGACAGATTCCACATGCTGCGCTGGACGGGACTGCTGGTCCCGCCGGAGATGTTGGGATCGCACGTGGCGTCCGCCGTCTCAAGCACCACCGGCCGCACCCACGACCTGCATCTGCGCTGCGCGGTCGCGTTCCTCGGGCACTTCGGCATCGAATGGGACATCCGCGGGATCACGCAGGCAGAGCGCGACACGCTGCGCGAATGGATCGCCGTGTACCGACGGCTGCGCGACGTCATCCAGACCGGTAGGCAGGTGGCGGGCGGCGAGTTCGATCCCGCCGCGCCCACGATGCGCGGCGTCGTCGCGCCCGACGCGACCGAGGGGCTGTACACGATCATCACGCCGCCGACCACGGCCGACACCCGCTCGCGCGTGCGATTTCCTGGACTGGACGACAGGCGGCGCTACCGGCTCACCGTCAGCCAGCCGGAGAGCCTCGGCCCGCCCTGGCAGGTCGGCGAGTGGCTGCGCGACGCGCCGACCATCGCATCCGAGATCGATGAGCCGAACGCCGGGACCGTGTACTCCGGGTCGATGCTGAGCGCGGTCGGGCTCGAGTTCCCCACCTTCCACCCCGACCGTGCTGCGGTGGTCCACCTGCGCGCCGTGGACTGAGGACGAAGGCCACGATGAAGCGGTGCCGCCCTGGTCTTGATCTGGGCGGCACCGCTTCCTGGGTTCGGGGGTCGTCAGCCCTTGAACGCCCCGTCCATGATGCCGGCGACCATACGACGCCCGACGAAGAAGAACACCACCAGCAACGGCAGCGTCGCCAGGAACGAGCCGCCCATGCTCAGCGCGAGGTCGATCGAGCGGTTCGCCTGCAACTGCTTCAGGGCGATCTGCACGGTGAACAGCTCGGGGGACTTCAGCACGATGAAGGGCCACATGAAGTCGTTCCACACCGCAGTGAACGTGATCAGCCCGAGCACGAAGGCCGCAGGGCGCACGACCGGGAACCCGATCCGCCAGAACACCTGCCAGCTGTTGCAGCCATCGATGCGCGCGGCCTGCATGAGCTCATCGCTCAGCGTGGTCGCCATGTGCTGGCGCATCCAGAAGATGCCGAACGCGCTCGCCAAACCCGGGACGATGATCGCCTGCAGTGTGTCGACCCAATCCAGCCACGAGATGATCAGGTACTGCGGGATGACGCTGAGCTGTGCAGGCACCGTCATCGTCAGCAGCACGATCAGAAACAGCACATTGCGGCCGGGGAACTGCAGCTTGGCGAACGCGAACCCCGCCAATGCGCACAGGATCGCGGCGACCACGGCGATCGTCAGGGAGACGATCACGCTGTTGATCAGGGACTGGAAGAACGGGACGGTGTCGAACACCTTCGCCGCGAGGTCGAAGAACGCCGTGCCGGGGTACAGCCGCGGCGGACTCGACGTGACCGCGGAGGCCCCGGCCGAGGCGATGACGAACATGTAGTACAGCGGGAACACGCTGATCAGCACTGCGACGACGAGCATCACGTACACCGGCCACGGCACATGGCCGACGCGACCGCCGCGTCGGCGGCGAGCGGCCTTCGCCGGCATCGCCTTCACGGGCAGCGGGGGGAGCGGGGTCGCCTGGTCTACGACGTCGGACATCAGTCGGCCTTCCGAGTGCGTGTGGTGAAGTAGAAGTTGATCAGGGAGACGATCACGACGATCACGAACAGCGCGACGCCGATCGCCGAGCCGTAGCCGAACTCGAACTGACCGAAGCCCTGCTCGTAGAGGAACAGCGCCAGCGTCTGGCACTGCCGTCCGCCGCCGCAGGTCAGACCCGACTCCGGCGCCACCAGCAGCGGCTCGGTGAAGATCTGCAGACCGCCGATGGTCGACATCACCACGGTGAAGATGATCATCGGGCGCAGCGAAGGGATGGTCAGGTGGATGAACTGCTTCCAGCTCGAGGCGCCGTCCACCGAGGCCGCCTCGTACATCTCGCGCGGCATCGCCTGCAGTCCGGCGAGGTAGAGCAGGGTGTTGTACCCGAACCAGCGCCACATCACCATCGAGGAGATGACGATCCACGAGCCCACCTGTGACGAGAGGAAGTTGACGGCGTCCTGTCCGAGCAGGCCCAGCACCCAGTTGATGAGGCCGAAGTTCTTGTCGAAGATCTGCGCGAAGACCAGCGCGGTGGCGGCCACAGAAGTGATGTAGGGGACCAGCAGCGCCATGCGGAAGAAGTTGGCCATCTTCAGCGCGGCGTGGTTGAGCAGGTGCGCGAGGCCGATCGCCAGCAGCAGCTGGGGGATCGTCGAGATCAGGAAGATGCCGAAGGTGTTGACGAACGCGTTCCAGAACCGGGGGTCCTGGAAGAGCCGCTCGAAGTTCGCCAGCCCGACGAAGGTCTGGGCGCCGATCGGATTCCAGTCGAACAGCGCGACGTAGAAGGTGAACAGCAGCGGGAAGAGACCGAAGATCGCGAAGATCACGAAGAACGGGGCGATGTACAGGTAGGGGGCGAGCCGCTCGGGGAGGGTCTGTCGGATCCGTGTCGACGGCGGACGCTCGCGTCGGCGCGTCTTGACGATGGGGATGGCGGTTGCAGTCGCAGTCATCTTCTTACCTCGATCGGGGTGGTGGCTCCGCGGCGAGCGGAGCCCCCCCCCCCCCCCCCCCCCCCCCCCCACCACCGGTGAGAATCGGATCAGCCGAGAGCTGCCTTGACGTTGGCGACGCCGGTCTTCCACGCCTTGTCGGGAGCGATGTTGCCTGCCTGCATCTCGACGAGGGAGTTCAGCAGACCCGCACCGATCGCACTGGTGTCGGGACCGTTGTGGAAGGAGTTGAACTTCAGCACCGAGTCGCTGATAACCTTGCCGATGGGAGAGTCTCCGTAGAACGAGTCGGTGTAGCTGAGTACGTCGTCGCTCTTCAGCGCGTCCTTTGCGGCCGGGAAGGTTCCGGTCTGCGCGAAGTGCTCGGTCTGGCCTTCGGGAGAGAGCATCGTCTCGATGTACTGCCAGGCCGCCTCGGGGTGCTTGGCTCGGGCGGGGATCGCGATCACGCTGCCGCCCCAGTTGCCGCCCACGCCGGGGATCGACGCGATGCGCCATTTGCCCGAGGTGTCGGGGGCGTCGTTCTTGATGCCGGACAGCATCCAGGACGGCGCGGTGGTGACCGCGAACGATCCGTTCGCCTTGCCCGGCGCCCAGCCGGAGGACCAGGCGGCGATGTTGGCGCTGATGCCCGCTTCGTAGGCGCGCACGGCCACGTCGTAGGCGTCCTTCACCTGCGGATTGGTGTCATAGACGAGATCGCCGTCGGGTGTGTAGTACTTCTCGGTCACCTGGTTCACGGTCGAGAAGAACACGCTGGTTTCGACATTGTCGACGAACGGCTCGCCGGTGGCCTCGGTGTACTTCTTGCCCATGTCGATGAAGTCGTCCCAGCTCGACCACATCTCGGCGACCTTGTCGGGTTCGGTCGGCAGACCGGCCTTCTCGAAGAGGTCGGCGCGGTAGGCGAAGCTCAGTCCGCCGACATCGGTGGGGATGCCGATGATGGAGCCGTCTTCGGCGGTCGCCTCGCCGATGGCCCAGTCGAGGTAGTCGTCGCCGATGTCCTCGCCGCCGAGCGTGCGCAGGTCGAGGAAGTTCTTCGGGTTGGCGAGGAACTTCGGCAGGTCGTCGGTCTGGATCATGACCAGGTCGGGCACGCGGCCTCCGGCCAGTGCTGCGGTGAGCGCGGTCGCGGTCTCGGTCGTGCTGCCGACCTCGGAGAGCTTGACCTTCGCCTCGGGGTTCTTCTTCAGGTACTCCGCGACGGAGTCCTTCTGACCGATTCCAGTGAACGACCAGAACTCGAACTCGGCGTTCGCGTCTCCCGACCCCGCTTTCGAACCACCCCCCGCGGAGCATCCGGAGATCGCGAGTGCGGCGGCTCCTATCAACGCGATGGGCAGGAAGATCTTGCGACGATTCACGGTGGTTCCTCTTCTTCGGGGACAGTTTGATCGCGAGGAGGCGCACGCAGAGGGCCTCTCGATGAGAGATCGATCTCTCATCGCCACACGATAACCACGTGGTTCCGGGTTTGGCAACCCTTGTTTCCTGATCTCTCGCTGGGTCAGCCCGTCTCGCGAGCTCAGGTGGATACGCGGCGGGATGATGTGCGAGGATGCAGTGACAAGAGGCTGAGAGATCGATCCCTCAGCCTCTGAACACCACTCCGGAGAGGGAGCCCATGGTCCGACCCACCATCGTCGATGTCGCCCAGGCCGCCGGCGTGTCCCGCGCCACCGCAGCTCGGGTGCTGGCTGGTGCGATCAACGTCGACCCCGTGATGACCGCCGCCGTCGAGCGCGCCGCATCCGATCTCGGCTACGAGACGAACTTCGCCGCACGCAAGCTGCGCGGCGGCAGGGCCGGGGCGATCGGACTGGTCGTCGCCTTCAACGAGATCGGCAGCCTGAACGGCTCGTTCTTCGCCACGGCGATGAAGGGCGCCGCCAAGGGCCTCGCGGCCGGAGACGTGCAGCCCGTCCTGCTGCCGGCTGACGACGAAGACCATGACAAGATCCCGAAGTTCCTGCGCTCCGGCGCGGTCGACGGGGCCATCGTGATCCTGCAGCACGAGATCACCCATCTCGTCCGGTCGCTGGCAGACTCTCCCGTGCCGATCGCCTGGGTGGGGCGTCCGCACGGCGAGATCGATCCGGACTCGATCATCGTCGACACCGACAACCATGCGGGCGGAGTGCTCGCCGCGCGTGCGCTGACCGAAGCCGGCCGACGCAGGATCGGAATCATCACCGGGCCCCCTGACATGGAACAGGCCAACGACCGGTCCCGTGGATGGGCCGAGGAGCTCACCCGATCCGGCATCGTTCCCGGGCCCGTCGTGCACGGCGATTTCACCGTCGACAGCGGCATGGCGGCGATGACGCGACTGCTGCAGCGCGCGCCCGACCTCGACGGGGTGTTCGCGTCGTCCGACCTGATGGCGACCGGGGCGCTGCGTGTGCTGCAGGCTGCCGGACGCCGTGTGCCGCTGGACGTGTCGCTGGTCGGCTTCGACGACGTGCTGATCGCCACGACCTCCGAGCCTCCGCTCACCACCGTGCGCCAGCCGCTCGAGGAGATGGGCCGCCTGGCAGCCGAGGTGCTCATCGCGCAGATCCACGGCCGACCGATGGAGAAGGTCCACATCCTGCCGACCACCCTCGTGCGTCGGGAATCGCTCTGAGCCGTGCCTGACCAGAAGATCGGTGACCTGCGTTTCACCACGCGCACGCCGGCCGTCACTTGGGAGGACGGTCTCATCGTCGGCAGCGGCCGGGTGGGAGCCGTGGTGTATGGCAGCCCTGATCGGCTGGTGATCTCGCTCGCCCACGAGCGGTTCTTCCTGCCCGCCAACCCGAGGCCCAGCGCGCCCGACCTCCGTGCCGTCCTTCCCGAGATGCGCGCGCGTCTGGAGACGGGGGACGGCGCGGCGGCTTCGGATGTGCTGGATCGCGCCGCGCACGAGGCGGGGTACGACGGGCTGGTGTGGACCGATCCGCTCGGCATGTGCGCGACGCTGTCGCTGGTCACGCCCGGGGGAGTCGCGTCCTTCTCCCGCTCGACGGACCTCGCCCGCGGTGTCGTGACCGTCGCGTGGCAGGACGACGCAGGACACGGACACCGTGTGCACGTGACGGCTCCGCACGGCACCGACTCGATCCGGGTCGCCGTGGAGTCGGACGCCGCGACGCGCGCCGAGGTGCGGATGGGGCTGGATGATGTTCCGGATGACCAGGCGGCATCCTTCGCCCCGGACTACTCCGGTGCCGTCGAGGCCGCCGTGCGCGGCGGAGACCCCGGGCTTCTCGAGGTGCGGGACCACGACGGACACGTTCTCGCCGCGGTGCACGCGCGATCGGACGCGCCCTGGTCCCCTTCGGCCCGCGCCGAGGCGTTGACGACGGCGCTCGAGATCCCGGCGGAGGGGCAGCGGATGCTGCGTTTCGACCTCTCCGTGACCGGGCATCCGATGATCCCCGCGCCGGAGGCGGACTGGGCGACCACCCTCCGCGAGCAGACCGCCGCGCACCACGACCTCGTCATCCGATCGCTGCTCGATCTGGGCGGCGCAGCCGTCGAGATCGACGACGTCGATGACCTCTGGTCCTCCGCGCACGCCGGTGATCCCGACGCCCGACGCCGTGCCATGGAGATCGCCTACGTTTCCGGTCGGGCGCACATCATCGCCTCGACCGGTGAGCTGCCGCCCACCCTGCAGGGCGTGTGGCAGGGCACCTGGAAGCCCGCCTGGTCGGCCGACTACACGCTCAACGGCAACGTGCAGAACGGGGCGATGGCGGGGATGATCCCCACGGGGACCCCCGAGCTGGCCCGCTCGCTGCTCGAGCTCGTCCTGCCGTATCTGGACGACTACCGCGACAACGCCCGCCTGATCTACGACGCGGAGGGCATGCTGCTGCCGTCGCGGATGTCGACCCACGGCCGAGCCTCGCACTTCAACGCCGATTTCCCGCACCTGTTCTGGGTCGGCTGCGGCGGCTGGGTGCTGCGCGTCGCCGCTGACATCGTGTCCGCGACCGGGGACGCCTCGCTGGTCGATGACCGGCTGTGGGAACTGGTCGACGGCGTGCTGCGCTTCGGCGAGACGGCGACCGTCATCCGGGACGGCGTCCGACACCTGATCCCCAGCTACTCGCCGGAGAACGCCCCCGCGGGAGCCTCCTCGCCGCTGGCCACAGACAGCACGATCGATCTCGCGATCCTCCGCGACGCGGCGCGGGCAGGACGTCTGCTCGGCCGCGCGCGCGGCGACGACTCCCTCGACGCGCGCTGGCGGGCGCTGGCCGCCGCGCTGCCCGACTACGGGATAGCCGCCGACGGCACGCTCGCCGAATGGGGAGACGGCTGGGCGCAGAACGGCGCGCACCGGCACCTGTCGCAGCTGTACCCGCTCTGGTACGAGCCGGATGCGGCGTTCTCGGGTGATGACGCCCGCGCGCAGGCGCTGCGCGCCGCCGCGCAGGAGACCATCCGCACCAGGATCGCCTGGCGCGCCGAGGATCCGACGCCGCCGCCGGGCCGCATGGAGATGGCCTTCGGCCTGGTGCAGCTGGGTTTGGCGGCCGCTGCGCTGGGGGATGCGGACTCCGCGCTCACCTGCGCGGAGTGGCTGGCCATCGATCACTGGAGTCCGGCGCTGACCAGCCGGCACGACGCGGGGCGCATCTTCAACCTGGATGCCAGCGGCGGCCTGCCCGCGGTCGTGGCCGCCATGCTGTTCTCCTCCAGCGCCGACAGCCTCACCCTGCTCCCGGCACTGCCGGACGCCTGGTCGTCGGGGGTGATCACCGGTCTGCGCGGCCGGGCCGGAATCGTCGTCGACCGGCTGGCCTGGGACGAGGCGGGGTGCACCATCGAGGTGCGGCGGCTCGCCGAGGCGGCCTGGCTGAACCCCGAGGGGCGGATGCTCGTGCGCTGTCCGCGGGCGTTCACCGTTGACGACGGACCCGAGCGGGTTCTCCGTGCGGGCGAGTCCACGCTGCTGCGACTGCGGTGGGCGACCGCCGCCCCAGCCTCCTCCCACCCGTGAACCCGTACCCTGGAGGGATGACCGAGACTTCTCCTGCGCGCCCCGCGAACACCGGCGTCCGCCAGACGCGTCCGCGCACCGAGGGGTGGACGCAGAAGAAGGATGCCGAAGGGCGTCCGCTGCTGCAGTTCGCGAGCCCGAAGCGCGGCAAGCCGCCCGTGCACCTGGCCGATCTGACGCCGGCGGAGCGCGTCGAGAAGGTCACCGAGCTGGGCCTGCCCGGCTTCCGTGCCAAGCAGCTGTCGACGCACTACTTCACGCACTACACCTCCGACCCCGCGCACATGACCGATCTGCCGGCCGCCCAGCGCGAGGAGCTGGTCGGCGGGATGCTGCCGCCGCTGCTGACCGAGGTGCGCCGCCTGGAGACCGATCGCGGCGACACCATCAAATTCCTCTGGCGCCTGCATGACGGCGCACTGGTCGAGTCCGTCCTCATGCGCTACCCCGGCCGCATCACCCTGTGCGTGTCGTCGCAGGCCGGCTGCGGCATGAACTGCCCGTTCTGCGCCACCGGCCAAGCAGGACTCACCCGCAACATGTCCACCGCGGAGATCATCGAGCAGATCGTGCGCGCCAACCGGCTCATCGCCGAAGGCGGCCTGGGTGGCAAGAAGGCCGACGACCACTCCATGGAGCGGGTCTCGAACATCGTCTTCATGGGTATGGGAGAGCCGCTGGCCAACTACAAGCGGGTCATGGACGCGGTGCGCATCATGGTCGCGCCGCAGCCCGACGGACTGGGCATGAGCGCGCGCGGCATCACCGTCTCGACGGTCGGCCTCGTCCCCGCCATCCGCAAGCTGGCCGACGAGAACATCCCCGTCACCTTCGCTCTCTCGCTGCATGCGCCCGACGACCACCTGCGCGACGAACTGATCCCGGTCAACTCGCGCTGGAAGGTCGACGAGGCTCTGGATGCCGCGCGCGAGTACTACGAGAAGACCGGACGCCGGGTCTCGATCGAGTACGCGCTCATCAAGGACATGAACGACCACGGCTGGCGCGCCGATCTGCTGGCCGAGAAGCTCAACGCCCGCGGTCGCGGATGGGTGCACGTGAACCCCATCCCTCTGAACCCCACGCCCGAGTCGGTGTGGACCGCATCCACCCGCGAGGTCACGACCGAGTTCGTGCGGCGCCTCAACGACGCCGGCATCCCGACCACCCTGCGCGACACCCGCGGCAAGGAGATCGACGGGGCCTGCGGCCAGCTGGTCGCCACCACCGAGGACGAAGCCGCCGCCGCGGCGATGGCCTGAGAGTCTTCCTCCCCGCTCAGTGCGGTGCGCGAAGCTGGTCGACCGGCCGCAGAGCGGTGTCGGCGCGGCATCCCAGTTCGCCGGGCTGAAGCAGCACGCGCGGCACATGCAGCACCTCGACCTCGCCGCTCGCACGGCGCGCGACGAGCAGGCAGTCATCGACGTCGCCCATCGCGAATCCGATCTGGTTGTCGCGGATGAGAACCGAAGGGTCGAACGCGACCTCACGATCGCCGGTCGGCTGCGGCATCCGCGCCTTCACCGCCGCGACGATTCCCTCAGGCGTGGCTCCCGGACCGGCGCCGCGGAGCGCCTCGACCACAACGGCTTCCGTCCCGTCCGGCACGACGGGAACCGGACGGGTGTCGACGGGCGCTTCCACAGGCTGCGCGTCCGCAGGGCAGTCGATCGGGTGCGCCACCGCGTCGTCGTCATCCCACTGCCCGAACTCCCCGGTGGCCACACCCCAGAAGTCGAATTCCGACTCGAAGCAGGCCGTGTCGGGGTCCCCGGACCCAGACAGCATCGTCACACGCACTTGCAGTGCACCGAAAGGTTCTCCGTGCACAGCGCCCGGATAGCCCTCAAAACCGATCAGCTCGAGCGACGGGTACGTCGCCAGCTCCTCGTCCGCCCACCGGGCGTAGTCATCGATCGTGTCAGCCGGTCCCCGGTAGAGGACGCGTGCGAAGTCGGCCGCATCCTCGTGCGCCCGTGCAGCCTGCTGTTCTCGATACGCATCGACCGGAGCGGCGGGAGCGGCGGCGGCGCACCCGCCGAGTGGACCGACCGTGACGATGGCGGCGGCCAGGACGGCCATGCTTCGCCACCGCGGGCGTCGTGTCGTGACGGATCCGTTCACGGGCCGATCATATGCCCGGGACGATGCCGCTTCAGGCATCCCGCGGAGTCCGCAGGCGCAGCAGCCTGCCCGATCCCTCGATCAGCTCCGCCCAGGAGCCGATGTCGACCGCGCATTCCGCGACCGCGCACGTCGGGAACTCGACGAACGACCCGGTCAGCTCCGCCGTGGCATCCGTCATGCCCGGATTGTGGCCGACGAGCATCGCGACGTCGACCTCATCCGGCAATGCCGCAGCGACCTCCAGGATGGTTCGCGCGGATGCCGCGTACAGCGCCGCCTCCTCGACCACCCCGAGCCGGAACGACGCTGCGTACTCGTCTGCGGTGCTGCGCGCCCGCGTCGCCGTGCTCGACACGATCCGCTGAAGCGCGACGCCCTCCTCCACCAGGTTCCGGGCCATCGCCGGCGCGTCGCGGCGTCCCCGCCCGTTGAGTGGCCGGTCGTGATCCGAGATACCGTGGATGCCCCATTCGGATTTGGCATGACGGGCGAGCAGCAGCGTCTTCATGTCCCCAGCTTTTCACTGCAGGGGCCCACGGCGCACCCTTTTCCTGTGAGCCGCTCGCAGGGTTCGTCCGGGAGTCCCACAGCCGGTGTTTCCTAGTCTCGAAGGATGTCCTATTCCGCGCATCGTCCTGGACGAATGGATTCCCAGGGACGGATCTCGTTCGAATCCGACGCCCCCGAGGGAGCAGTGACCGACGATGATCTCGACTTCCTGCGCACGTTCGAGCCCGACGGAGGCGCCTCCGGCCCGGACCCTCAGCGCGCCGAGGGGCCCGCGGAGGATGCCGCCACGCACGCGACGAAGGTGATCGATCCCGCCCAGGATGAGGAGCGCACGGCCGAGCGCGCGTCGGTCCGCACGCCGCGCCGTCTGCGCGCGCGCACTCCACGCACCCCCGGCTCCCGCCTGCGCACGCTCGCGATCCTCGGCGGCGCCGACGGTCCGATCCTCGACCGCGTCCCCGGCGAGACGCCCCGCTTCGTGCAGATGTTCTTCGTGCTGCTCGGCACGGCGCTGGTCTCCGCCATCTCGATGCTGTTCGCCCTCACCACCGGCGTGCAGGTCGCGATCTGGGTGGCCGTGCCCCTGGCTCTGGTCTGGGCCGCGATCATCTTCAACCTCGACCGGTTCCTCACCTCGACCATGACGGCCACCCGCAGCGTCGGCAAGCTCATCGCCCTCGCCCTGCCCCGCATCGCGATGGCCGCGCTGATCGGATTCCTCGTCGCCGAGCCGCTCGTGCTGCAGGTTTTCCACAACGACATCGCGCGCGAGGTGGCGTCCACCAACATCACCCAGTCGCAGTCCGATCAGACCGCACTCGAGAAGGGTCCGGAGAAGAAGGCGCTGGACGCCGCATCCGCCCGGGTCTCCGCGCTGGAGAATCAGGCCGCCACCGGCATCGTCGCCGGTACCGAGTCGGGGTCTGCTTCGACCAGCGCGGCGAAGGCCTCGGTCGACGACATCACCGCCAAGATGGCCGACCAGCAGAAGGTCATCGACTCGGCCCGCGCGCTGTACCAGTGCGAGCTGACCGGTGAGGGCGCGGGCACGGTGCCTGGCTGCACCGGCGTGAACGGTCAGGGCTCCAGCTCGGATGCCGCCAAGGCGCAGCTCGCCCAGGCGCAGCAGACCTACGACGCGCTCGCCGCCCAGCTGCGCTCGGCGAACGACGACCTCTCCGCCGCAGAGACCGCCGAGAAGGCCAACACCTCGGCATCCGAATCCTCCAACCGCCAGCAGGCGAAGGACCAGCTCCCCGCCGCCAAGCAGACGTACGAGAACGCGCTCGCCGCCTACAACTCCCGGGCCGACTCCGTCGCGGCGGGCAACGCCGGCGCCGTCGGCCTGCTCAGCCAGATCACCGGGCTGAACCGTCTGGCGGACAAGGAGCCGACGATCTTCTGGGCGCACTGGCTGATCGCCGCACTGTTCTTCATGATCGAGCTGCTGCCGGTCCTCGTGAAGGTGCTCACCAGCTGGGGAGATCCCTCGCTGTACGAGAAGGCCGCCGCGATCCGCAAGCAGGTCGATCTCGATCGGGTCACCGCGGACGGGTTCCGGGATCGCGCGGCGATCGTGACGTCGGATGCCGGGCAGCCGGCGCCGCCTTCCGCCCGCGACGTGACCTCGGACTCAGCCATGACGCGGGCCGATATCCGCGAGTCCGCACCGGTCTGACGGGTACTAGCGTTGGACCATGGTCAACTATCGCTATCTCGGCAACAGCGGTCTCAAGGTCTCGGAGATCACCTACGGCAACTGGGTCACGCACGCATCGCAGGTCGGTGACGACGCCGCGGTCAAGACCGTGCACGCCGCTCTGGATGCCGGCATCACCACGTTCGACACCGCGGACACGTACGCCAACACGGCTGCGGAGGTCGTACTGGGCAAGGCGCTGGAGGGTCAGCGCCGCGCGGGGCTGGAGATCTTCACGAAGGTCTACTTCCCGACCGGCCCGAAGGGCCCCAACGACACCGGTCTGAGCCGCAAGCACATCATGCAGTCCATCGACGGCTCGCTGGAGCGGCTCGGCACCGACTACGTCGACCTGTACCAGGCGCACCGCTACGACTACGAGACCCCGCTCGAGGAAACGATGCAGGCCTTCGCCGACGTCGTGCGCGCGGGCAAGGCGCTCTACATCGGCGTCTCGGAGTGGACGGCCGAGCAGCTGCGCGAAGGCCACGCGCTGTCGAAGCAGCTCGGGTTCCAGCTCATCTCGAACCAGCCGCAGTACTCCATGCTGCACCGCGTGATCGAGGGCAAGGTCGTCCCGGCGTCCGAGGAGCTGGGCATCTCGCAGATCGTCTGGTCGCCGATGGCGCAGGGCGTGCTCAGCGGCAAGTATCTTCCCGGTCAGCCCGTGCCCGACGGCTCGCGCGCCACGGATCCGCACTCCGGGGCGCACTTCATCGGGCGGCTGCTGCGCGACGACATCCTCACCGCCGTGCAGAACCTGAAGCCGATCGCCGAGCAGGCGGGGCTGAGCATGCCGCAGCTCGCGATCGCGTGGGTGCTGCAGAACCCGAACGTGGCCGCGGCGCTGGTGGGAGCATCCCGTCCCGAGCAGCTCGCCGACACCGTCAAGGCGTCGGGCGTGAAGCTGGAGGCGGATGTCATGGCCGCGATCGACACCGCCCTCGCCGGCGTCGTCAACGACGACCCCGAGGACACCTACTCGGTGTCCCCGAAGACCCGTCTGGTCTGACGGGCACGGCCGGGTTCCGGCCGTGCCCTCGGCGCGGGGCCAGGCCGCGACCCCGGGTCGGGCGGCCTCGCCGCGCCTCCAGGTCGGTCGGCCTGGACGTGCGCCCAGGTCGCAATGGATGCTGCCAGCCGACGTCCAGACGCGCCCAGGTCGCAATGGATGCTGCCAGCCGACGTCCAGACGCGCCCAGGTCGCAATGGATGCCGCCACACGGCCGTTCAGGCGGCAACTATTGCGACCCGGGCGGTGGGAGCGCCGGCGGGCCGAGGTGGGCGTTGCTCGGAGCTACTCCTTGACGGCGCCGGCCGTCAGGCCCTGGACGATCCAGCGGCTCGCCAGGGCGAACATCAGCATCGTCGGCAGGATCGTCAGCACCGCGGCCGCCGACATCGAACCCCAGTCGATGTTGAAGGTCGAGATGAAGCCGTTCAGCGCCGACGGCACTGTGCGGTTGGCGTCCGTGTTCATCAGCACCACCGACAGGAACAGCTCGTTCCAGCAGTTCACGAAGTTGAAGATGAACGCGGCGATGATGCCGGGAGTCATCACCGGCACGAGAACCCGGAACAGGGCGCCCAGGCGCGAGCATCCGTCGATCATCGCCGCCTCCTCGAGCGCGTCGGGCACGTTCTCGAAGAAGCCGCGCAGCATCACCGTCGAGAACGGGATGCAGATCGCGATGTACACCATGATGAGGCCGGGTTTCGTGTCCACCAGGCCCAGGTCGCTCATCATCGAGTACAGGGGGCCGAGCGCGATGAACGCGGGGATCATCTGCGTCAACAGGAACGCGATCAGCACCGTGCCCTTGCCGCGGAACTCGAACCGGGCGATCACGTAGGCGCTGAGCAGCGCGATCAGCGTCGCCACCGCGCCCGCGGTGAGCGCCACCAGCGCCGAGTTGCCGAGGAAGACGCCGAAGGAGCTCTTCTCGAACAGGCTGACGTAGTTCTCCAGCGACGGCTGGCTGGGCCAGTACTCGATGGGGTACTGGTTGACCGTGCCCGGCGCCTTGAACGAGGTCAGCGCGATCCAGTACAGCGGGAACAGGGTGATGATCAGCCAGAGCGCGAGTCCGACCACCCGCACCACCCCGCCGACGGTCACCCTGCGCGGGGCGCGGGGAGCGGATGCCGGGTTCGGCACGGTCAGACGGCGGGTCTCTCCCACGGAGGAGCTCGTCACGGCGGTCACTTCTGCACCTTCCTCATCACCATCAGGTAGAACGCGCAGAACACGAACAGGAACGCGACGACGATCAGGCCGATCGCGCTGGCGATGCCGTAGTTGCCCTGCTGGGTGTAGTCGATCATCCAGGTCGTGATGATGTGGGTCTGGCTGGCAGGGCCCCCGCGGGTCATCGCCCAGATGACGTCGGGGAAGTTGAAGATCCAGATCACGCGCAGCAGGACCGTCAGGAACAGGGTCATCGAGATGTACGGGATGATGATCGAGAACAGCTGCCGCGCCTTGCCTGCGCCGTCCAGGCTGGCGGCCTCGAGCATGTCATCCGGCACCGACTGGAGTGCTGCGAGGATCATGATCGCGAAGAAGGTCACGCCGTACCAGATGTTGGCGACGATCACCGCGAACATCGCCAGTGTCGGGTCGGCCAGCCACGGCAACGGCTGCGAGATCAGCCCCGCCTTCATCAGCAGGTCGTTGATCACGCCGAACTCGGCGTTGAACATCCAGCGGAACAGCATGCCGATCAGGAACCCGGACACCGCCCACGGGAAGAACACCAGCGCCTGGTAGAGACCCCGGAAGCGGAACTTCTTGCGCAGCGCGAGCGCGATGAGGAAGCCGATGACCAGCTGCGGCACGAGGGATCCGACCACCCAGAGGACGGAGTTCCACGCGATCGTGGGGAACGCCGGATTCTGGAACACGGCGACGAAGTTGTCGAGGCCGACCCAGGGTGTGGAGGTGAGATCCCACAGGTTCCAGTCGTGGAAGGCCATGCGCGCGCCCTGCAGCATGGGGAAGTACGTGAACCAGCACACGAACACGACCGCGGGCAGCATGAACGCCAGCAGCGTCCACGCGTGCCGTGCGCGGAAGGGGCGCCGGGAGGCTCCGGCGGCGATGCCGGCGGAGCCTCCCGAGGTGGTGGGACGAGCCACGGTCAGCCCTTCTCCGCGGCGTACTTCTCCGTCCAGAAGGCGTCCCAGGACTTCAGCAGCTCGGCGGTGGTCATGTTGCCCAGCAGCACCTTCTGCACGTCCTGGTCGGACTTCTGGATCCACTCGGTCCACCAGCTGACCCCGCGCGGCTGGCGCACGTTGACGTACGTGTCGGGGTTCTCGGTCATGGTGACGTAGCTGGTCCAGGGTCCGGTCTTGTAGAACTCGTCATCCGAGGCGGAGGCGATGATCGGCACCAGGCTGTTGGCCTGCGCGAACTTCGTTGCCGGCTCCTTCGACGAGAGGTATTCGACGAGCTTCACGGCCGCCTCCTTGTTCTCGCTCTTCTCGGCGACGCCCCAGCCCGCGACGGCCAGGGGTTGCGCGGCCTTGCCGCTGGGGCCGACGAGCAGCGGAGCGGTGTCCCACTGGTCCTCCTTGAGCGAGGAGTCCTGCACGGTCGCGATGACCTCGGGATCCTGCAGCAGGAACGCGGTGGAGCCGCCGGTGAAGCCGGCGACCATCTCGGGGTAGCCCCACGAGACAGCAGACGGCGGGGAGGCCTTCTCGAACAGGTCGAAGTAGTCGTCGACGGCCTCCTGCGCCTCGGGGGCGGCGAACATCGTCGTGCCGTCTTCGAGCAGGAACGCATCGTCGACGTTCAGGTCGTCGATCGTGTACGCCTCGATCGCCGCGACGACGTTGCTGTTGGCGTTCTGGCCGCCGCGGAAGGCGTAGCCGTAGATGTTCTTCGACGGGTCCTGGATGGCAGACGCCTGCTCGAGCAGGTCCTTCCAGCTGTGCGGAGGGCCGTCGAAGCCGGCCTGCTTGACGAGGTCGGTGCGATAGAACAGCGACAGCCCGTAGAAGCCGTAGGGCACGAAGTAGGTCTTGCCGTCCTCGGCGACGGAGGCCGACTGCGCGTTCTCGGTCAGATCGCTCCAGCCGTCCCATTCATCGAGGTCGCTCTTCAGGTCGTACAGCCAGCCGTTGTTCGCGAACGGACCGACGGTGATATCGCGCACCTCGAGCACATCCACGCCCTTGCCGGACTGCAGCATCTGCTGGATCTTCTGGTCGGCCTGTTCGGTGGGCGGCGAGACGAGGTTGACCTTGATCTTCGGGTTCTCCTTCTCGAAGTCGGCGATCATCCCCTTGAGCAGATCGGTCCGAGCGGGGTTGGTCAGGCTCTCGACCATCTGGAGGGTGACGTCTCCGTCGCCGGAACCCTCCGTGCTGCCGGAGCCGGAGCAGGCGGTCAGTGCCAGCAGGGCGGCGGTACCCAGGGCGACAGGCGCCAGGCGGTTGCGCTTCATGACTTGTCTCTCTTCTGTGTGTGTGCGGGTGGTTGGTGCGGATGGTGCCTTGTTCCGGTGGTGATTCGGGTCAGGCGGTGGGCAGAACGGGAGCGACGCCGGCGGCGCGGAGGATCTCGGGCACGCAGCGTTCCACGAAGGCGTCGAAGTCGGATGCGTCGGTGTACAGGTGCACCGAGAGGCGGTAGTAGCCGCGTCCCTCGAAGCTGGTGAAGGCGGTCTCCACGCCGACGCGGTCGAACAGGGTCATCCGCAGGGCATCCGCCTCCTCCCGTGTGCGGCCGAGGCCGTCGGGCAGGCGCACCAGACGCATCGCCGGCACCTCGCCCGGCAGGCGCACCCGCGCGTCTTCGGACACGTACGGCTGCAGTGCCGCGGCGATGACGTCCGCACCATGATCGGCGAGGGCCGACATGGTCTCGCGCGTGCGCGCCCAGCCGTACTCCCGCTCGACGAACTGGACCGCGGCCGGGGTGCTCAGGTAGGTGGTGGCGTCGATGGTGCCCTGCGTGTCGAACCGCGCCGGGAAGGGCTCCGGCGCGCCCCACGAGTCGATCAGCGGCCACAGCTCCTGGCGGTCGACGTCCCGGGTGACCAGCAGGGCGGAGCCGCGCGGGGCGCACGGCCACTTGTGCATGTTGCCGAACCACCAGTCGCCGCCGCCGACGACGGCCGCATCGGCGACCAGTCCGGGGGCGTGGGCGCCGTCGACGAGCACGCGCGCGCCGCGTTCGTGAGCGAGGTCCGTGATGCGGCGGGTGGGCAGCATGCGTGCCGTCGGAGATGTGATCTGGTCGACGACCACGAGGCGGGTGCGAGGGCCGATCGCGGCGCGGAAGAGCTCGACCACTTCGTCGTCCTCCGCCAGCAGCGGGATATGGACGGTGCGCACCTGCGCGCCGAAGCGGCGTGCCAGACGGGCCGCCCCCATCGTGACGGCGCCGTAGCCGTGGTCGGTGACGAGGATCTCGTCGGCCGCCTCCAGCCGCAGGCTGTTGTACACGACGGTCGCGGCGGCGGACGCGTTCGGGACGAACACGGTGTCCTCGGCGCGCGCGCCCACGAAGGGAGCCACGGCAGTGCGGGCCTCGTGCACGCGCTCGGCGATACGCGGGAACCAGCCGACAGGGCTGCGGTCGGCCTCCGCTCGCAGGGCGTCCTGGTGACGCACCACCTCGGTCGGCACCGCGCCGAACGAGCCATGGTTGAGGTGGATGACCTCCGGCGCCAGCGGCCAGGCGTCACGGGCGCGCAGCCCTGAGGCCAGGCGCACGGGGTGCGGGACGGTGTGAGTAGCGGCCATTGATCCTCTTCGTCGATTCAAGTTGTTGCACAACTTTGGCACATTCCGCGAGAATTGACACCTCTAAGGTGATGTCGTTCACAAACCTGTAATACAACTTGGCGCGGTATGTGTTGGCCCGGCAGACTCGCCTCACACGGCTCCGCCGACGGCCGCCGAGATCGGAAGGATGCGCATGAGCGCACTGGACACCGCGCTGCACGGACTGCGAGCACTGATCGCGGACGGCACGCTGAAGCCGGGCGACCGGCTGCCCAGCGAGGGAGAGCTGTGCGAGCGGCTGGGCGTGTCGCGCGGGTCGCTGCGCGAGGGCATCCGGATGCTGTCGGCCCTCGGCGTGCTCGAGACCAGGCACGGCTCCGGCAGCTACGTGAGCGACCTGAACGCGGGCGACCTCATCGGCAGCCTGTCGCTGACGGTCGGCCTGCTGCCGCTGTCGTCGATCCTCGAACTGTACGAACTGCGCCGGGCACTGGAAGCGCACGCGGCCTCGCTCGCCACGGCGCGCATCGACGCGGAGGCCCTGACGGAACTCGACGCGCTGCTCGTCGAGCTGGAGGGGACGACGGATGACGAGGAGCAGTCCCGCCTCGACCACCTCTTCCACATGCGCATCGCCGAGATCGCCGGGAACTCCGCCCTCGCCAGCCTGCTCGCCGTGTTCCGCGCGCGCTCACGGGCCTACCGGATCTTCCGCACCGAGAGCGCATCCGAGATCAAGACGCTCTCCGATGCCGGGCATCGGGCGATCCTGCGTGGCCTGGAAGGGCGCGATCCCGTTGCCGCATCCGCCGCCGCCGCGGGTCATGTGGCCCAGACCGAGTACTGGCTGCGCCGCCTGCAGCCCGACGCGATCGGCCTGACCGACTGACCACGCCGCGTGCACCCGGGGTGCTCCGGCCGGCTGGCCGCTCCGGCCGTTGGGGCTTCGTCCCTCACGTCCAGGTCGCAACGGTTGCCGCTTCGACACGGTTCTGGCGGCAACCATTGCGACCTGGACGGTGAGTGGCGGCGTCCATCGCGACCTGGACGGTGGTGAATGGGCGCCAAGCGGTCAGAGCGGGCCGAAGATGGCGCCCGGGTTGAAGATGTTCTGCGGATCGAGGGCGCGCTTGATGCGCAGGTTCAGCTCAAGCACGTCGTCACCGAGATAGTCCGCGAGCCACGGCTGCTTCAGCCGGCCGACCCCGTGCTCGCCGGTGATCGTGCCGCCGAGCTCGATCGCCAGCGACATCACTTCGCCGAAAGCGAGATCGGCGCGCTCGCGCTGCGCGGCATCGGATGCGTCGAGCACGATCAGCGGGTGGGTGTTCCCATCTCCGGCGTGCGCGACGACGGCGATCTCCACACCGTGGCGATCCGCGATCGCCCGCATCCCGTCGATGAGGTCGCCCAGCCGCGGCAGCGGCACGCCGACGTCCTCCAGCAGCAGGGCGCCCCGGCGTTCGACGGCGGGGATCGCCTGCCGCCTGGCCTCGATGAGCGCCTCGCTCTCGTCGGGGTCGCTGGTCGCGTAGACCTCGGACGCCCCGTGCAGGGCGCAGGTCTGCTCGATGGCCTCGATCTGCATCGCGGCGAGCTCGGCGGGCTCATCGGACTGCACGATCAGCATCGCCGCCGCCGTGCGATCCAGGTCCATGCGCAGCAGGTCCTCGACGGCGTTGATGGTCACCTGATCCATGAACTCGAGCATGGACGGCCGCATCTGAGCCTTGATGTCGACGACGGCGCGGATCGCACCCTCGACGGTGGGGAAGACCGCCACCAGCGTGGTGGGCGTGCGCTGCGCGGGCACGAGGCGCAGGACCGCCTCGGTCACGATGCCGAGGGTGCCCTCGCTGCCGACGAAGAGCTTGGTCAGGGAGAGCCCGGCGACGTCCTTCAACCGGGGTCCGCCGAGCGTGACGGCGCGCCCGTCGGCCAGCACCACGGTGAGTCCGAGGACATAGTCCGTGGTCACGCCGTACTTCACGCAGCACAACCCGCCGGCGTTCGTCGCGATGTTTCCCCCGATCGAGCAGAACTCCTGCGACGAGGGGTCAGGCGGGTACCAGAGACCGTGCTCGGATGCCGCGGCCTTCACCTCGGCGTTGAACGCGCCGGGCTGCACGACCGCCATCTGCAGGGCCGCGTCGACCGCGATGGTCCGCATCCGTTCCAGCGAGACGACGATCGCCCCGTCGACCGCGGACGACCCGCCCGACAGGCCGGAACCCGCCCCGCGCGGCACGATGCCCACCCCTTCGCGTGCGGCGATGCGCACCGCGGCCTGCACGTCCTCAGTGCTGGTGGCGCGCACCACCGCCAGCGGCGTTCCGGCTCCCGGGTCCTCCGCGCGGTCCCGCCGGTACGCCTGCAGCGAGTCCGGGTCGGTCACGACCAGAGCGGAGCCGAGCTCGGCGAGCAGGGCGGACAGGACGCGCTCGTGCGCAGGAGATGTCGTCACGGGACTCCCGTCAGAGGATGCTGATGTCGACCTGGAGGTCGTTCGTGAGGCGTTCGATGTCGTCGCGCAGAGCATCGAGATCGACGGATGCCGGGACGGTCGCCGTCACCGCGGATTCGAACAGCCGCCCACCGGCCATCGCGGCGTCGCGCGTCTCGGTCGTCATGCTCTGGATGCTGAGAGCATGACTGCTGAGCACGCCGGAGATCTCGCGGACGATGCCATGCCGGTCGTCACCGAGCACCGCGACGGAGATGTGGCGCTCTGCCTCGGCATCGGCGCGCACGGACCCTGTGTGGACGGTGACCGCGAGCATCCCGTCCAGGGTGTGCAGGGCGCTCTGCAGCTCGCCGACCCGCTCATCGGCGACGGTGATCTGAATCACCCCGGCGAAGGTGCCCGCCAGCTCGGCGAGCCGACTGTTCTCCCAGTTGCCGCCGTGCGCGTCGACGAGGTCGGCGACGGCGGCGACGAGTCCGGGTCGATCCGCTCCCGCGACCGTGAGGATGAGCGTGGTCATGACATCAGCGTACCGGTGCGGTTGCGCGCGCGTTCATAACTCCGGAGAACTCTGGCGGCCGAGCACCGACCGGCGTGCGCAGCCCGGAACTCGGACCGAATCTCCGGAGTTATGGACGGCTGCTCGTGTCAGACCCAGCGCCCGGAGTCGAGGAAGCGCAGCATTCGGTCCCGGTGTGCGGCGAGGTCCCAGCCCTGAGCGGCGACCCACTCGTCGGAATAGTACGTCTGGGCGTAGCGGACGCCGCTGTCGCAGATGAGGGTGACCACACTGCCGGTCTCACCGGCATCCCGCATCCGCGCGATCAGCTGGAAGGCGCCGTAGAGGTTCGTGCCGGTGGAACCGCCCGCCCAGTGCAGGGTGCGCTCGCGCAGCAGCCGGATGGCGGCGACCGACGCCGCATCGGGCACCTGGATCATCTCGTCGATCACGCTGGGCAGAAAGGACGCCTCCATGCCGGGGCGCCCGATCCCCTCGATGCGGGACGGAGAGCCGACGGCATCCGCGTCGCCCTTCCAGGCCGCGTAGAAGGCCGAGCCCTCCGGGTCGACGACGGCGATCTCGGTCGCGTGGCGTCGGTATCGCACGTAGCGGCCGAACGTGGCGCTGGTGCCGCCGGTCCCGGCGCCGACGACGATCCAGCGGGGGATCGGATGCCGCTCCTGGGCCAGCTGACCGAACACGCTCTCGGCGATGTTGTTGTTGCCGCGCCAGTCGGTGGCCCGCTCGGCGAACGTGAACTGGTCCAGGTAGTGACCGCCGCACTCCGCCGCCAGGCGGCGCGCCTCGGTCGAGATCTCCGAGGCCAGCTCGACGAAGTGGCAGCTGCCGCCGTAGAACTCGATGAGCTCGATCTTCTCCTGGCTCGTCGACCGGGGCACGACCGTCACGAACGGCAGGCCGAGCATCCGCGCGAAGTAGGCCTCGGACACGGCGGTCGAGCCGCTGGAGGACTCCACGAGTGTGGTGCCCTCGCGGATCAGACCGTTCACGAGGCCGTAGAGGATCAGCGAACGCGCAAGGCGGTGCTTGAGGGAGCCGGTCGGATGCACCGACTCGTCCTTCAGGTACAGGTCGATTCCCCAGTCCGCCGGCAGCGGGAACAGATGCAGGTGCGTGTCGGCCGAGCGGTTGGCGTCCGCCTCGAGCACGCGGATGGCGGAATTGACCCATTCGCTCATGGTCCGAGCGTAGCCGGACGGCACCTGCCGCGAGCGAGGTCAGGGGATGCGGACCAGAGCGCCCTGCGCGCTGTTCGGCCCCAGCTGGAACTCGAAGCGGGAGCGATCGCCGCGGTGGTAGGCGACGAAGAACTCGATCGGACGCCCGGCCGCGTCGCGGCTCACGCTGCGCAGGCGCAGCAGAGCCGAGCCCGCGCTCACGCCGAGCAGGCCGGCCTGCTCGTGGGTGGCGACGGTGGCCTCGGCGGAGCGCACGCCGTGGGTGGCCGTGATGCCGTGACCGGCGAGCAGGGCGTAGAGCGAGGCGTCGCGAAGGTCCACGCCGAGTGTCACGACGCCGACCTCCTCCGGCATCCACGTCGTCGACAGCGACCAGGCGTCATCGTCGACGTGGCGCAGGCGGGTGAGGATGACGACCGGTGCGCCCTCCGGGATCTCGAGTGCGGCCGCGACCTCGGCATCCGCCCCGATCAGCTCATGCCGGAGGATGTCGCTGCGCACGTGACCGCCGCGTCGCTCGACCTCGTCGAAAAGCCCGATCAGGGTGTGCACGAGCGATTCCGGCGTGCGCGGCCGAGCGACGAAGGTGCCCTTGCCCTTCACCCGCTCGACGAGCCCCTCGTGCTCCAGCTGCGCGAGAGCCTGGCGCACCACCGTGCGCGAGACCCCGTACTGCTCGCACAGGCGGTGCTCGCCGGGCAGCGGGTCACCGGGCTGCAGTCCGTCGTTCTCGATGTGCTCGACGATCAGCCGGCGCAGCTGGTCGTACATGGGTGCGGCGGAACGCCGATCTATTCCGGTGGTCGCGCTCATCAGTATGCGACTCCCGCATGCAGGATCACGTTGGCGTACGGCGTGAACTCCCCTGAGCGCACGAAGGCGCGGGCCCCGTGGGTCTGCTTCTTGAACTCCACGTGCGGCACGAGCTCGATCTCGATGCCCGGCAGCCGCTCGCGCAGCGCCTCGAGCACGTGCGGGCTCGCTTCGGCGACCTCTGCGGACACCGTCGCGCCCTCCACGACCAGCTCGGCCAGTACCGTGTCGAGCACGTCGAGGAACGCCGGGGCGCCGGGACGATAGGCCAGGTCGATCCGCTCAGCACCCACGGGGATCGGCAGGCCCGCATCCGTCACGACGATGAGGTCGGTATGCCCGGTCTCGCTGATCACACGGGACAGCGCAGGATTGATGGTGGTGGACGTCTTGCGCATTCTGCTCCTCCAGCTCGGTCCTCGTGGTCGGTCGGTGTCAGCGGGGGTTCCGTGCCAGCAGGGCGTCGACCTCATCGCGGCGCGGCAGGCTGGGCGAGGCGCCCTGCCTGGTCACGGCGATCGCCCCGGCCGCACTGGCCAGGCGGGTCGCCTCCGCCAGAGTCGACCCCTCGGCGAGTGCGGCACCCAGATAGCCGGCGTAGGCATCACCGGCGGCGGTCGTGTCGACCGGGGTGACGGGGATGGGGTCGATGAACGCGGTGCCATCGGCGGTCACGACGCAGGAGCCCTTCTCGGCCATGGTGATCACGGCCGACCCGACCCCCTGCGCGAGGAACCACCGTCCCGCGCGCTCAGCGGATGCCGCATCCGTCACCTCGATGCCGCTGAGCAGCGATGCCTCGGTCTCGTTGGGAGTGACGATGTCGATGTTGCGCCAGACCTCGGCGTCCAGGGGCGCTGCCGGAGCCGGATCGAGCACGACCGTCATGCCGTGCTCGCGGGCGCGGGAGGTGATGTGCAGGGTAAGGGATGCGGGGGTCTCGAGCTGCGTGAGCAGGACGGAGGTCGTCGGAGCCAGTGCCTCGAGTGCGGCGTCGATCTGCTCGGGGCTGAGCTCCGCGTTCGCGAGGGGGACCATGACGATGTCGTTCTGGGCCGACGCGTCGACGCGGATGTGCGCGATGCCGGTGGGCCCGGGGACCGTGCGCAGGTGGGTGAGGTCGACGCCCGCGGCCGAGAGCCCGTCGACGATCAGGTCGTGGAAGAGGTCGTCGCCCACGCAGCCGACGAAGCTGGTGCGGGCCCCGGCGAGGCCGGCCGATACGGCCTGGTTGGCGCCCTTGCCGCCCAGCAGCAAGGTGAACTGGTCACCGAGGATGGTCTCCCCGCGGGCAGGCAGACGCTGCGAGAAGGTGGTCACGTCGGCAGTCACACTGCCGACGATGACGACGCCGGTGCGGCTGGTCTGGTCGCTGGTCATACTCTCCCGATCGGCTTCTGGGCGTCGTCGTCTTTGACTTCGGCGGACCCTGTCATTACATTAGCCGCATCGCCGCTTGTAACGACAGGTCGGGACCGGTGTGCCCGTGAAGGGGTGCTGAGCCCGCGCAGAGGAGACCGGATGACCGCGCCGCGGCTGTATGTGGACAGTGCTGACCTCGACCGGGTCGGCAGGCTGCTCGCCGCCGGCGTCGTGCACGGCGTGACGACCAACCCCACCATCCTCGAGCGCGGCGGGCGCACCGCATCCGAGATCCCCGCACTGTACGAGCGCTGGACCGCGGAAGGGGCCGACGAGGTCTTCTTCCAGACCTGGGGCGGAGACCGCGACGCGTACCTGCGCAACGCCTCCGGCATCCTCTCGCTCGGCGACCGGGTCGCCGTGAAGGTCCCCGCGACCGCGGAGGGCTTCGCCGCCGCGTCCGCTCTGGTCCGGGACGGCGCGACGGTCCTCGTCACCGCGGTCTACACGGTCGCGCAGGCGCTCGCGTGCGCGAGCATCGGCGTGCGGTACATCGCGCCGTACCTGGGACGGATGCGAGATGCCGGACTCGACGGCTTCGGCGTCATCGGGCGCATGCAGGCCGTGTGCGCGGACAGCGACACGGACGTGCTGGCGGCGAGTCTGCGGTCCCCGGACGACATCGTCGAACTGCGCTCAGCGGGAGTGCCCTACTTCACGGCGGCCCCCGATGTTCTCGACGCGCTGCTCTTCGACTCCGTGAGCGACTCGTCGTCCGCGGAGTTCGACGCCGCCATGGTGCGGCTCGGGGCGTAGTCCGCTCTGGTCGCCGTGCGGTGCGCGCGGACCTCGCGCCCCGCTCGCGCCCGCGTCGCGCCCGGCTCGCGCCCGCCTCGCGCCCGGCTCGCGCCCGCGTCAGGCGGAGGTCGCCTGGCGGAGCCACCGCTCGATGCCCGCGACATGCGCCGTGGCGAGTGCCGTGGCCAGTGCGGGGTCATGCTGGGCGACAGCCTCGGCGATGCCCCGGTGCTCGGAGAGCGTGCGCTCGACGGCGCCCTGTTCGGTCAGTCCGCGCCACACGCGTGCGCGGATCGTCTGGCTGCCGAGTCCGTCGATCAGGCTCGACAGATACTCGTTGCCGGCCAGGCGCACCACCTCGCGGTGGAAGCGGATGTCGTGCGCGACCAGGTCGTCGATGCTCACGGTGTCCTGATCGACCGAGCCGATCTCCTCGAGCAGCACCTGCGCCTGGTCCGCAGTCGCGTTGCCGGCGGCGAGGCCGGTGGCCTGCGCCTCCAGCATCCGTCGGACGGCGAACAGTTCCAGGAGGGAGTCGTCGTCATGCATGTCGACGACGAAGCTGATGGCCTCCAGCAGCAGGTGCGGCTCGAGGCTGGTGACATAGGTGCCGTCGCCGCGGCGCACGTCGAGGACGCGGATGACCTCGAGCGCCTTGACGGCCTCGCGCATCGAGTTGCGCGACAGGCCGAGTCGCTCGCTCAGCTCCTTCTCGGGGGGCAGTCGGTCGCCGGGGCCGAGCTCGCCGGTGACGATCATCGCCTTGATCTTCTCGATTGCCTCGTCCGTGACAGCCATGGCGACATCCTCCCATATTGATCCGATGTCTGTTCGGCCGTATGTGACGATGGGGGCATGCGTGTTCTCGACTCTCATCTGCACCTGTGGGATCCGGACGTCCTCACCTACGACTGGCTGGAGGGCCCGCTCGCCTGGAGATTCGCGGAGGAGGAGATCGCCGAGGAGCAGCTCGACGGTGTCGAGGAGGAGGCTGCGATCTTCGTGCAGGCGGGCTCGGCCGACGCGGAGCAGGTCGACGAGGTGCGCTGGGTCGACTCCATCGCGCTGGCTGCGGGGGTGGTGGCGATCGTCGCCGGAGCCCGTCTGGACCGCGGCGCCGAGACGGACGCGCACCTCGCGGCGCTCGCCGAGCACGAGCGCGTCGTCGGAGTGCGGCACCTGCTGCAGAGCGAACCGGACGGGTTCGCCCGCACGGAGGCGTTCCAGCGCGGGGCGCGGATGGTGGCGCGGCGCGGCTGGACGTTCGACGCCTGCGTGCGGGCGCACCAGATTCCCGATGTGACCGCGCTCGCCGCATCCGTCCCCGAGCTGCCCATCGTGCTGGACCACCTCGGCAAGCCGACGCTCGGCACCGCGGATGCGCCGGCCGAGCCGAGCCCGGAGTGGCTCGGCGACCTGCGCGAGCTGGCGTCGAGCCCTCAGGTGTACTGCAAGCTGTCGGGGTTGCCGGCCGAGACCGGCGGGGTGTGGACGGATGCCCAGGTTGCGCCGTTCCTGGACGGCGCGCTGGACGCCTTCGGACCCGAACGCGTGATGTGGGGAAGCGACTGGCCGGTGTCGTCGGTCGACGCCGGTCGCCTGGGCGACGGCGCCTATGCGATCGGCGCTCGTCAGCGCTGGTTCCGCACGGTCGCCGACTGGGCTGCCGCGCGGGGTCTGGACACCGAGGCGCTGTTCTGGTCGAACGCGCTCGCGTTCTACGGCATCCGGTGACTCCGCCCAGGGCGTTCGGGTGCTCGCGCCGCGTCCGCAATCCGCCCGCCCGCGGCCTGTCATCCGCACCAGTCGGCCAGGTCGCAACGGATGCCGTTGGAACGGCGCCGCTGCGGCATCCGTTGCGACCTGGGCGGGGCGGGGGATGCTGAAGCGGCATCCGTTGGGACGTGGATGCCCGGACTCATCCGCGAAGTGCGGCGCGCACGCGCGCGATGAGCACCTCCGGATGGGCGAACAGCTCGCTGGTGACCTCGATGACCGTCCAGCCCGCGGCGCGCAGTGCGGCGATGCGCTCGACGTCGCGCGCATACCGGTCGCTGTGCAGGACCCCGTGGTACTCGATCGCGATCCTGTGTTCGGGGTAGGCGATGTCGACGCACCCGAGAAAGACGCCATGACGGTCATAGGCATCGTGGTTGAGAGTGGGCTCGGGCAGGCCGGCGAGAACGAGGTGACAGCGCACCTGCGACTCGCGCGGTGACCAGGAGTCCTCGCGGACGAGCTCGACTGCCTCGCGGAGCCGACGGATGCCGTTCCATCGATTGACACTCAGGGCTGCGCGGAGCTCGTCGATCGTCGCCAGAGGTCTCTTTCCCGCCTGCGGGCGGCCGTACCCCTCCCGCCACACGCGGCAGAAGTAGTCGCCCAGGGCGACCAGATCGAGCAGGCTCATGCGGCCGAGCTGCGCCCAGGCCATCGCGGGACTTGCGACGGAGTACCCCCGCACTGTTCGCCGACGCACGCTCTCGGGATCGGCTCGGTGACCGCGCACGCCTTTCGCGCGCACCAGTGGACCCGCGCCGACGGTGCTGACGTGCACGTCCAGGAGGTAGCCGTTCATCGGCTCGCGCGCTCGCGATGCGGCATCCGAGCCCTCGCGCCGAATCGGGACCGGTTCCGGGAACACGAGCGGGAGTGGACCTCCCCAGATGGCGACAGCCGATTCGTGGCTCAGGAACTGGTCCGGCCGCAGGCGGGGCGCGTAGTTCCAGGCCTGGATGCGACGTTCGGTGACCTGGCGGGTGTACGGATCCAGTCCGTCGAGATCGAATCCCGTGGGACGAACGCGTACGCCGTGGAACGGCGCCTCCAGGTCGGCCCGCCGCAGACGGCCTCTGCCGACTCCGACGTCCACCGCCTCAGGCACGCTGAAGGCGCGGCTGAGGCTACGGGGAAGCGGGCGCGGAGCGGGCACCGCATCACGATGGCACGATCGGTGCCACTCCTGCGGGCGTTATCCACAGGTGGACAGCAGTGCCCAGATCGCAATGGATGCCGTTGGAACCCCGACTGCGCGGCATCCGTTGCGACGTGAACGCGAGGATACGGGGATGAGCGGCATCCGTCGCGACCTGGACGACGCGCGGGTCGGCGAGCCTACTCGGCGCGCAGGCGCAGCGCGGCCATGCCGCCGTCGACCTCGATGAACGTGCCGGTGGTCGAGCCCGACGCAGGCGACACCAGGTATAACACGGCGCCGGCGACCTCGTCCGGCGAGACCAGGCGGCCGTGCGGCTGACGCGCCTGCAGTGCAGCCCGCTCCGCGGCCGGATTGGCCGCCGCGTCGAGCAGGCGCCCCACCCACGGCGTGTCGGCGGTACCGGGGTTCACGGCGTTGACGCGGATGCCTTCGCGCAGGTGATCCGCGGCCATCGCCCGGGTCAGCGCCGAGACGGCGCCCTTGGACGCCGAGTACAGCGCGCGCTGCGGCAGGCCGGTGGTGGAGGCGATCGATGACGTGTTGCAGACGGCCGCCGACGGCGACCTGCGCAGCCATGGCAGGGCCGCGGCGGTCACGCGCGCGATGCCGGTGACGTTGATGGAGAGCACACGTGCCCACTCGTCGTCGTCATTCGCGGCGACGTCGCCCTGCGCGCCGATACCGGCGTTGTTGATGACGATGTCGATGCGGCCGAACCGCTCGGCGACCGCCGCGACAGCGGCATCCACCGACACCCGGTCGGAGACGTCGGCCGTGAACGCCGCGAAATCGGCATCCGCTCCCGAGATGTCCCGGTCGAGCACCGCGACCTGCGCACCCTCGTCGTGCAACCGGCGTGCGATCGCGGCGCCGATCCCGGATGCTCCGCCGGTGACGATCGCGACGAGGCCCTCGACGGTGCGCCCCCGAGCCTGCCCGCTCACTCGGCGGCCTCCCAGGCCACGAACTCCTGGCGCTGACGTCCGAGTCCGTCGATCTCCACCTCGACCACATCGCCGGGCTTCAGATACGGGAACCTGCCCGACAGCGCCACGCCCTGCGGGGTGCCGGTGAGGATCAGGTCGCCCGGCTCGAGGGTGACGTACTGGGAGAGGTGGTGCACGATCGTGCGCACGTCGAAGATGAGGTCGCCGGTGTTCGAGTCCTGGCGGGGCTCGCCGTTGACGAAGCTGCGCAGGTTCAGGTTCGTGGAATCGACCTCGGATGCCGGCACCAGCCACGGGCCGGTGGGGTTGAAGCCCGCGGCGATCTTGCCCTTGGACCACTGACCGCCCGAGATCTCGAGCTGGAAGGTGCGCTCCGAGACGTCATTGGCGAGCACGTAGCCGGCGATGTGCGCATCCGCCTGCTCCGGCGAATCCAGGTACGCGGTGCGCGTGCCGATGACGACACCGAGTTCGACCTCCCAGTCGGTCTTCTCGCTGCCGCGCGGGATGGTGACCGTGTCGTTCGGGCCGACCACGGTGTTCGGGGTCTTGAGGAACAGGATCGGGATGGTCGGCGGCTCGGAGCCGGATTCCGCGGCGTGCGCGGCGTAGTTCATGCCGATGCAGATCACGGCGCTCGGGCGGGCGATGGGGGCTCCGATGCGCAGCTGGTCGGCGCCGACGAGCTCGGACAGCTCGCCCGCATCCAGCGCGGCCCGCGTGCGTCCGACGGGATCGCCGGCGAGGAACGCGCCGTCCACATCGGATGTCAGCGGACGCAGATCGAATGTGCGGTCTTCGTCGATGGCCACCGGAATCTCTGCTCCGATCTCACCCAGGCGCGCGAACTTCATGGTTCTCCTTGTCGACTTCGGGGCGGACACAGGGAAGAAGCCCGCCGTTGACAGTATAGACATCCGATGTTTACACTTCCAACTGTCTGTGGCGGATTTGCCGCCGCACCCGAAGGAGCACCGTGAGCCGCATCGTCGCGCTGGACACCAGCGACATCCGCTTTCCCACATCCCTGAGCCTGGACGGCTCGGATGCGATGAACCCCGACCCCGACTACTCGGCCGCGTACGTGATCGTGCGCACCGATGCGGGGGATGGCGTCGACGGACACTCCTTCGTCTTCACGATCGGACGCGGCAACGACGTCCAGGTCGCCGCGATCGACGCGCTGGCCGGTCACCTCGTGGGCCGGGAGATCGAGCCGCTGCTGGATGACATGGGCGGCACCTTCCGCGGCATCATCGGCGACTCCCAGCTGCGCTGGCTCGGCCCGGAGAAGGGCGTCATGCACATGGCCATCGGCGCGGTGATCAACGCGCTGTGGGACATCAAGGCCAAACGCGCCGGCCTGCCCCTATGGCAGCTGCTGGGCCGCATGACGCCGGAGGAGATCGTCGACCTCGTCGACTTCCGCTACCTCACCAACGCCCTCACCCGCGCGGAGGCGCTCGAGATCCTCCGCGCAGCCGTCCCCGGCAGGGAGGAGCGCGAGCAGCAGCTGCTCGCCACCGGCTACGCGGGCTACACCACCAGCCCCGGCTGGCTGGGCTACTCCGATGAGAAGCTCGAGCGTCTGGCGCGCGAGGCGCTGGCCGACGGCTTCACCCAGATCAAGCTGAAGGTCGGCGCCGACCTGCAGGACGACATCCGCCGCTTCCGCAAGGCGCGAGAGGTCTGCGGACCGGACTTCCCCATCGCGATCGATGCCAATCAGCGCTGGGAGGTGTCCGAGGCCATCGAATGGGTGAACGCCCTCGCCGAGTTCCACCCCGCGTGGGTCGAGGAGCCCACCAGCCCCGACGACGTGCTCGGCCACGCCGAGATCGCCCGTGGCATCGCGCCGATCCGCGTGGCCACCGGCGAGCACGCGCAGAACCGGATGATCTTCAAGCAGCTGCTGCAGGCGCAGGCCATCGAGGTCATGCAGATCGACGCCGTGCGCGTCGCCGGCGTCAACGAGAACATCGCCAACCTGCTCCTGGCCGCGAAGTTCGGCGTGCCGGTGTGCCCGCACGCGGGCGGCGTCGGACTGTGCGAGGCGGTGCAGCATCTGTCCATGTTCGACTTCGTCGCCGTCAGCGCCACTCGCGAGGGCCGCCTCATCGAGTACGTCGACCACCTGCACGAGCACTTCGTCGTCCCCACCCATATCCGAGGCGGGTCGTACATGCCCCCGACCGCACCCGGCACCAGCATGGAGATGAAGGCCGAGAGCATCGCGAAGTACACCTGGACAGGACAGCATGTCACCGGCTGACCGCACGCCGCTCGCGCTTCCGACTCTCGGCTACGGCGCGGCCAATGTCGGCAACCTGTTCCGCGAGCTGAGCGACGACGAGGCCTGGGCCGTGCTCGAGGCGGCGTGGGACTCCGGCATCCGCTACTTCGACACCGCCCCGCATTACGGTCTCGGGCTGTCGGAGCGGCGCCTCGGGGCTTTCCTGCAGACCAAGCCGCGGGACGAGTTCGTCCTCTCGACCAAGGCCGGACGCCTGCTGCGCCAGAACCCCGACCACCGGAGCGGCGGACTCGACACCGACAACGACTTCTTCGTTCCGGACGATCTGCGCCGTGAGTGGGATTTCACCGAGGCCGGGATCCGTGCGAGCATCGCCGACTCGCAGGAGCGTCTCGGACTCGAGCGGATCGACCTGCTCTACCTGCACGACCCGGAGCGCCACGACCTCGACCTCGCCATCGCCGAGGCCCTCCCGGCGATGGCGTCCGTGCGCGACGCGGGCGCGGTCGGAGCGATCGGCGTCGGCTCGATGGTGTCGGAGGCGCTGACCCGGTCGGTGCGCGAGGCGGACCTTGACCTCATCATGGTCGCCGGCCGCTACACGCTGCTTGAGCAGCCCGCGGCGGCCGATGTGCTGCCGGCGTGCGCGGAGCGCGGCACCGGTGTCGTGGCGGCATCCGTCTTCAACTCCGGGCTGCTCGCGCAGACAACGCCGACACGCGACGGCCGCTACGAGTACGGCCGGCTGCCGGAGTCCCTCTGGGATCGCCTGGTGCGCATCGCCGCGGTCTGCGAGGACCACGGCGTGCCGCTGCCTGCGGCGGCCATCCAGTTCCCGCTGCAGTCGCCCGTGGTCCGTTCCGTGGTCGTCGGCGGCAGCCGCCCCGCACAGCTGCGGCAGAACGCGGAGTACGCCGCGCTGCAGATCCCCGCCGACCTGTGGCGGAACCTGGCCGAGGAAGGACTGACGGATGCTTGAGGGGATCAACCCACTGCTCACCGGCGAGCTGCTGCTGCACCTGGATCGGATGGGTCACTCCGACTCGGCCGTGGTCGCCGACGCGCACTTCCCCGCCTGGGCGCTGGGCAGGAACGTGATCGATCTGCCCGGCACGACCACGCCCGAGGTCGTCGCCGCGATCCGCTCGGTGCTGCCCCTGGACGATTCGCCGGGCCTGGATCTGATGGAGTCGGCGGATGCCACCGTGCTGGACGTGCAGCGCGAGCTGATGGCCGCGGCCGGAACCGGCGTAGAGACCACCCGCTTCCTCGAGCGGTTCGCCTACTACGAGATCGCGAAGGGCTCCTACCTCATGGTGCGCACCGGCGAGACCCGCAAATACGGCAACGCCCTGCTGCGCAAGGGCGTCGTCGGGCATCCCTCCGCATGACACCCCGCCTGGGGTGGAGCGCTGCCGAGGGGCGGGGGGATCTAATGCAGATCGATCGTCCGCACGGCGTGCAGTCCGTCGCGGATGAAGCGATTGGCGTGCGCGGCCAGATCGTCGGAGTCCTGCCACAGGTTGCGCCAGATGCCGAGCGTGTTGCTGAGCTCGGCGCTGACCACGGCCGAGGAGAAGGACTCGAACACCACGGGGCCGTCGTAGGAGACATCGTGCAGGGCGCGGAAGAACGAGCCGAAGTCCACGCTGCCCGTACCGAGGTATCCGCGGTGGCTCTCGCCGATGTGCACGTAGCCGAGCTTGCCGGCGCCTGCCACATCGTGCACGGGCTGGAAGAGGTCCGATTCCTCGATGTTCATGTGGTAGGTGTCCAGGTGCACCGACACGTCATCGCGACCCACACCGGCCAGGAATCCCAGCGCGCCGCGTCCGGTGTTGAACACGTTGGACTCGTAGCGATTGACCACCTCGAGCGAGAGGCGGATGCCGCGCTGTGCGGCCTTCTCCGCGAGACGGGCGATCGCCGCCTGGCTGTTCGCGGTGCCGCGCTCGGTGGCGGGCGCCATGTACTTGCGCATCGCGGAGTAGATCACGCCGCACAGCACATCGCCGCCCATCGCGGCGACGTGGTCGAGGCAGGTCTCCAGCATCCCCTCGCCCGCCGCGACGACCGCGGGATCGTCGCTGCTGAGGTCGGTGTCGGGCGTCAGGCCGAGGGAGGCCGTGACGGCCAGGTCATTGTCCCGCAGGATCCGCGCGGCGAGAGCCGAGTCGAATCCGTCGACGTCCATCAGGGGGATCTCGATCAGGTCGAACCCGGCCTTCTTCGTCCCCTCGATGGACCGGCGGAGTCCCGCACCGTCGAATCTGCCGCTGAAGACCAGAGCATGTGCGCCGATGAGCATGGCTCTCCTTTCGGCGCACGGCCGTCGCGCACCTGTTGTGATCAAGATGTTATTACAGGTCTGGCAATCGGGACCGACGGTAGATACATTTAGATACAACTTGCGCTACCTCGCGGTGTTCGCGCACAATTGATCCGACGTTTGAAATGGATTCCACGGAATCCGACCTCCGAGGGAGTAGGTGGGTATGAGCGATCCGATCCTCAAGGTCGAGGGAATCTGCAAGGGGTTTCCCGGCGTGCAGGCGCTGCAGGATGTGAACCTCGAGGTTCGAGCGGGCGAGGTCCTCGTCCTCGTCGGTGAGAACGGCGCCGGCAAGTCCACGCTGATGAAGATCCTCTCCGGCATCTACACCCGCGACGAGGGACAGATCCTCTTCGATGGCGAGCCGATCGAGCTGACCGGCCCGCTGCAGGCCCAGCAACTGGGGATCACGATCATCCACCAGGAGCTGAACATGATGCCCGACCTCACGGTCGCGCAGAACATGTACATCGGCAGGGAGCCGATGCGCGGCCCGTTCGTCTCGGAGCGCGCGCTGAATCGGCAGGCCGGCGAGCTGCTGGCGCGCCTCGACATCCAGCTGGACCCGCGGCAGAAGGTCGGTGAGCTGACCGTCGCCGAGCAGCAGATGGTCGAGATCGCCAAAGCGCTCTCGTTCGACGCGAAGGTGCTCATCATGGACGAGCCCACCTCCGCGCTCACCGACACGGAGGTCGAGACGCTCTTCGGGCTCATCGATCAGCTGAAGGCCGCTGGAACCGGCATCGTCTACATCTCTCATCGCATGGACGAGCTCAGGCGTCTCGCCGACCGTGTCACGGTACTCCGAGACGGGCAGTACATCGGATCTCTGGAGAAGGACGAGATCAGCATCCCGACCGTCATCGAGATGATGGTGGGACGCGCGATCGATGAAGGGGCGCGCCCCGAGCCTCGCGAGTTCAGCGATCAGCCGGTCGTGCTCGACGTGCAGGGGCTGTCGACGAAGGCACTGCTCAAGGACATCTCGTTCCAGTTGCACAAGGGAGAGATTCTCGGTTTCGCGGGTCTGATGGGCGCCGGACGCACCGAGACCGCGCGCGCCGTGATCGGCGCCGACCCGAGCGATGCCGGCGCCGTCCTCGTCAACGGACGACAGCAGCGCATCCGGCAGCCGGAGGATGCCGTGAAGCACGGCATCGGCTACCTGTCCGAGGACCGCAAGCTGCTGGGGCTGATGCTCGAGCAGGACGTCACCTTCAACACCGTGCTCGCCTCCCTCGGCTCGTACGCCAGCTCGATCGGTTGGATGGGCGACCGCACCGCGAAGGACAAGACCAAGGACTATGTGCGGCAGCTGCGCATCAAGACGCCTTCGGTCAACCAGGTGGTCAAGCTGCTGTCCGGCGGCAATCAGCAGAAGGTCGTCATCGCTCGCTGGCTGATGCGCGACTGCGACATCCTCATCTTCGACGAGCCGACCCGCGGTATCGACGTCGGCGCCAAAGAGGAGATCTACCGCCTCATGCAGCAGCTGGCCGAATCGGGCAAATCCATCATCGTCATCTCGTCCGAGCTGCCCGAACTGCTCCGCATCGCGAACCGGATCGCCGTGTTCGCGAACGGGGAGATCACCGGCGAGCTCACCAACGACCAAGCCACACAGGAGAAGATCATGCACCTCGCAGCACACGGAGAGGACAACTGATGAGCGGTTCGACGACGACCGTCGTGCAGGCGGCGGTGAACGAAGACACCCAGAAGGGGCGTCTCGGTGCCGCCCTGCGCAACTCGGTCCAGCAGTCTCTCGCACTGGGCACGCTCGTCGTGCTGTTCGTGTTCTTCGCGATCTTCGGCTCGAACTTCACATCGGCGTCCAACATCGAGAACATCCTGATGTCCACGGTGCTGGTGGGCGTGCTGGCGCTGGGCACGACATTCGTGATCGTGACCGCCGGCATCGATCTCTCCCTCGGCTTCGGCATGACCCTGTGCTCCGTGATGATGGGCACCGCCGTCACGGGATGGGGTCTGCCCGTCTGGGTCGGCGTACTGGCGGCGCTGGCGACCGGCGCACTGATCGGACTGATCAACGGCCTGAACATCACCTTCCTGCGCCTGCCGCCGTTCATCGCGACGCTGGCGATGATGATGATCGCGCAGGGTCTGGCCCTCGTGATCTCGCAGGTCAAGCCGATCACGTTCGATCCGGAGATCCGCAAGCAGGTCGTCGGCATCGTGCAGTTCGACCCGGTGCTCGCGGCATCCGACGGGTACTTCGGAAGCCTGCCCTCCGGCGTGCTGATCTTCATCGTCCTCGCCGTGTTCTCGTACCTGGTGCTGAACAAGACGATCCTCGGCCGCTACACCTTCGCGATCGGGTCGAACGAGGAGGCCACGCGCCTCTCCGGCGTCAACACCCGGCGCTGGACCATCTGCGTCTACGTGTTCGCCGGTGTCTTCATCGGCATCGCCGGGGTGCTGCTCACCGCGCGTCTCGGCTCCGCACAGCCCACCGCCGGCGCCGGCTACGAGCTGCAGGCCATCGCGGCCGTGATCATCGGTGGCACGTCCCTGATGGGCGGCCGCGGCTCGATCGTCGGCACGGTGATCGGCGCGTTCATCATGAGCGTGCTGATCAACGGCCTGCGAAGCATGTCGATCCAGACCGAGTGGCAGTACATCCTCACCGGTGTCGTCATCCTGATCGCGGTGTTCTTCGACGCGCTGCGCAACCGCGGCAAGAGCTAGCGCCGATGCTCGGCATCCGCTCGAAGATCCCGGATCTCCAACTGAACACAGCAGACCCGAATCCCTACCACGAACGATGGAGTTTCACATGAAGTACGGAAAGAAGATCGCCGTCGCAGCACTGGCTGCCCTGACAGTTCTCGCGCTGGCAGGCTGTGCCACGGGCAAGGGCGACACCCCCGCTGCCGGTGGCGACAAGGCCGCAGACAAGCAGCTCTCCATCGACCTGGTGTCGAAGGGCTTCCAGCACCAGTTCTGGCAGGCCGTCAAGACGGGCGCCGAGGAGAAGGGCAAGGAGCTCGGAGTGAAGATCAACTTCGAGGGCCCCGGCTCCGAGACCGAGATCGAGAAGCAGCTTCAGATGCTGCAGTCCTCCATCGACCGCAAGCCCGACGCCATCGCCTACGCGGCCCTGGACCCCGAGGCCTGCATCCCGGGCATGGATGCTGCGGAGGCCGCCGGCATCCCCGTCGCCTACTTCGATGCACCGTGCAACAGCGAGGTCGGCAAGACCCTCGCCGCGACCGACAGCAAGGTCGCCGGTGCGCTGGCGGCCGAGCACATGGCTGAGCTGATCGGTGGCAAGGGCGACGTCGCCATCGTCGGCCACTCGCAGATCAACTCGACCGGTGTCGAGCGTCGCGACGGCTTCGTCGAGAAGATCGAGGCGGACTTCCCCGACATCAACATCGTCGACATCCAGTACGGTGACGGCGACCACCTGAAGTCGGCCGACATCACCAAGTCGATGCTGAACGCACACCCCGACCTCAAGGGCATCTACGCCACCAACGAGGGGTCCGCGATCGGCGTGGCGAACGCGCTGAGCGAGCTCGGCAAGTCCAGCGAGGACATCACCGCGATCGGCTTCGACTCGGGTGCCGCCCAGATCGACGCGATCAAGAGCGGCGTCCTCGCCGGCGCGATCACCCAGGACCCGATCGGCATCGGAAAGACCGTCGTGCAGGCCGCCTACGACCTGGCCAACGGCAAGTCCGTCGACGAGTTCTACGACACGGGTTCGTACTGGTACGACACCACGAACCTCGAAGACCCGAAGATCGCCGCTGTCCTGTACCAGTGATGGACTGATCGTCTGATCTGACGAGATGAAGAGGTCCCCTCGCCTTCGGGCGGGGGGACCTCTTCGCATGTGCGGGCAGATGCGTGACGCGTCCGGGCGGGGCGAGGTGGGACTCGGTACGACGGCAGTCCCGGTGGCCGATCGGTGTTCGACCTGAGCGGGCGCGCCGCGTCCGCTCAGGGGCGCAGCGTCAGCAGTCGGGCGGGATTCTCGATCAGCATCCGGTCGACCGCCTCGTCGCCGATCAGCGCGCGCAACCGCGGCACATACCGCTCGCCGAGATAGGCGAGACCGGGCATGCCGCCGTAGGCGAGGTAGCGGGTCCGGCGCGCGACGTCGCCGCCGAGCAGGATGCGATCTGCTCCGCCTCCTTCGACGACGGATGCCGTGAGCGCGAGCAGCTCGGCATCCGAACGCGTGCGCGGGCGGGCGAAGCCGTCGTAGCCGAGGTGGGCGCCGCGTTCGGTCAGGGAGAGATGCAAGCCCGCGTCCGGATCCCGGTCGGCATGGGCGAGCACGACGCGGTCGGATGCCACGCCTTCGGCCGACAGCAGATCCAGCACCTCATGCGCGGCGGTGCAGAACTCCAGATGCACCATGATCGGCGCTCCCGTCGCGCGGTGCGCCTCGGCGAGGGCGAACAGGGTCGCGTGCTCGAACGGACTGATGCGCCAGTAGTCGGTGCCGCCCTTCAGCATCCCGGCTCGGATCGGCTCACCGTCGGGACCTGCCGCGCGGGGACCGTCGGGGGTGTCGTCGGAGGCCGGCATCCCGTCCGTCACATCGGAGATGAACAGCGCCGCCAAGCGCGCAGCATCCCAGGAGCGGGTCGGATGGTCGGTCGCGTAGTGCGCCTCGCGGTGCCGTCCGGTCGTCGCCACCACGGCGAGCCCGGCGAGCTCCGAGATGCGCGCCAGTGCCTGCGGACGCCGCCCGAGGCCGGATGGAGTCGCATCCACCATCGCCTCGAAGCCGCTGGCCTTCAGCAGTGCCGCCTCCTCACCCGAGGCGGATTCGTCATCGAGCTCGTCCCCGGGCAGAAGGCGCGAGACCTGGAACAGGTGCTCGTGATAGTCCACCCGGCCCAGCGACGCCGGGGAGACATCGCCGAGCACGGTGCGGACGACGCCGGCGACGGGCATCAGCGCACCGACTCCGCGGCGGCCGCGAGCTCTTCGACGATCGACGGCGTCAGCGTCACCTCGAACACGTCGGCGACGACCTGCGACCAGCCGTGGATGAAGTACCGCCACCCGTCGACGACGTGCAGCGAGCGATCCTGCTGCTGGGCGAGCGCCTGGTGCAGGAACTCCAGCGAGCCGCGGTAGTTGAACTCCCACGCCCAGGCGCGCTCGGGGAACACCACGGCGTCGGTGAGGGGCGAGCCGGGACGGTCCTTGCCCAGCCCGGTCGCGTTGGCGATCACCGAACCGGCGGGGGCGGCGGCGACGATCGCGTCTGCCTCCGCAGGGTCGGGGGTGACGACGTAGCGGATCAGGCCCTCGGCGGTGCCGTGCTGGCGGTGCACCTCACGCAGGTGATCGAGCTTGTCCTGCGAACGGGCGGTGACGGTGATCCGGGCCGGGGCGTCCGCGCGCTCGGCGAGTGCCCAGCTGAGTGCCGTCCCCGAACCGCCTGCGCCCAGGATGACGACCTCCGCGCCCGTGCGCGCGAAGTGGTCGGCGGGGAGGAAGTCGTTCAGGGCGAGGTCGACCGTGATGGGGTCCTTGGCCTGGCCGATCAGGCGGGAGCCGCGCTTGGAGATGCTGGAGATCTCGGAGCACGACACCGCGAACGGGTCGAGTTCGTCGAACAGATCGGAAGCCGCCGCGAACACGTTCATCTTGTGCGTGGTGACCAGAGCGCCGCGGTGGTGCTCGTCATCGCGGATCTGCTCGACCATCGCCCGGTAGACCGAAGGGTCGGCGTCCAGCGGCAGGTCGTGGCCCACCAGGGTGCGGGTGGGCAGGCCGAGGATGTCGGCCCAGAGCGGGAACACCTTCATGATCGAAGAGGAGCCGGTGGTGACGCCGACGAAGCCCATGTGGTTCTCGCGCGATGCATCGCCGGCGGTCAAGTCGGCGGTCGTGGCGATATCGGTCACGGTGTTCTCCTAGCGGGTGACGAGGTGGGCGGGAGCGTCGCCGCGCAGCACGGCGATCACGTCGTCGAGCGACATGCGCCCCATGTTGTCGACGGCCTGCGTGGTCTGTGCCGCGAGGTGCGGGGTGACGATCACGCGGTCGGCGAGCTCGTCCGACAGCAGCGGGCTCGCGCTCGCCGCGGTGTCGCCGTCCAGCGTGTCGGCGGCGTATGCCGCCAGGGTGCCGTCGCCGAGTGCCAGCGCGAGTGCGGATTCGTCGACGAGGTCGGGGCGTGCGGTGTTCACGAGGACGGTGCCGCGACGGATGCCACTCAGGCGCGTCGCATCCACCAGCCGCTGCCCGCCGGGCGCGTGCAGGGTGATGACATCCGCCGTGCGGAACAGGTCGTCCAGCGAGATCGGCTCGGCGCCGGCGGTCCGCACCGCGTCCTCGGGCACGTACGGGTCGGATGCCAGGATGCGGGGTCCGAAGCCGCTCAGGCGCTTCGCGACGCCCTGGCCGATGCGGCCGAACCCGACGATGCCCACGGTCGCCGCTCCGAGCTCGCGTCCGCGACGCACCGACCAGTCGCCGTCGCGCACGCGGCGGTCCCCGTCGGGGATGGTGCGCAGGGCGGCGAGCATCAGGCCCACGGCGTGGTCCGCGACGGCATCCGCGTTGGCGCCCGGCGTGTTGGTCACCGGGATGCCGCGGGCGGCCGCCGCGGCCAGGTCGACCGCCTCGTAGCCGACGCCGTAGCGTGCGATGACCTTCAGCTTCGGGCCTGCGGCGAGATGCGCTTCGGTGATGGGGCCGGTCCCGGCGATCCAGGCGTCCGCGCCGTGCAGCAGTGCCCGCAGCTCGGTCAGATCGTGGTGGGCGGGGCCGCGCATGATGCGGTGGCCCGCGAGTGCGGCGCGATCGACGAGGTCGAGGGCGCCGTCCGAGAACGAACGGCTGGTGACGAGGATGACGGCCATCTCAGTCGTTCCCTCCGGTTCCCGCGAACCAGGGCTTCAGCGCCGTGTAGGCGTCGGTGAAGCGGGCGTGCCGCCGGGCGTAGACGGCGTGGCGATCGGCATCCGGAGTGAACTCGGCCGTCACCTCGCTCAACGCGCGGGCCGCCGAGAAGTCGGCCAGGCCGAGCCCGACGGCCGCGGTGACCGCGGCGCCGAGGCTGTTGGCCTCCTCGACGACCGTGCGACGGCGCACCGGGATGCCCCAGACGTCGGCGAGCACCGACAGGTATGCATCGCCCTGCGCGCCTCCGCCGACCGCGTCGATGCGGTCGATGACGGCTCCGGACTCCCGGAACGCCTGGATGCAGGTCAGCAGGTTGAACGCCGTGCCCTCGAGCACCGCCCGAACGAGGTGCGCCCGGGTATGGTGACGGCCGAGACCGACGAAGGCACCGCGTGCGTCGGGGTCCCAGACGGGGGAGCGCTCGCCGAGCAGATAGGGCAGGAAGTAGAGGTCCTCGGTGTCGATCCCGTGTGCGGCCTCGGCCGTCAGCCGGCCGGTCTCGGGTCGCGCGGGGTCAGGGGAGAGCGCCTCAGAGATCCACTGCACGGAGGCTCCGCCGGCCTGCATCGTCGCGGTCGGGACGAAAGAGCCGGGCACGACGTTGTCGAAGGTGAAGGTGCGCATGGCCGGGTCGCGGAGCGGAGCATCCGCAGCGAACGAGATCCAGGAGCTGGTGCCGAGGCAGACGTAGGCACCGTCCTCCGGGGAGACGACGCCCGAGCCGACGGCGGCCATCGGACCGTCGCCGCCGCCCATCACGACCTTCACCGCCGTCGTGAGACCGAGGGTCTCCGCTGCGGAGGGGGTGAGCGCCCCGGGGATCGCGGTCGATTCGAGGATCTCGGGGAACAGCGTCGGATCCAGGCGGGCGGCAGCCAGCACCTCGTCGGACCACGTGCCGTTCAGCTGATCGTACGCATTGGTCCCGGACGCGTCGGAGCGGTCGGTGGCCAGGCGCCCGGTGAGGCGCAGCACGATGAAGTCCTTCGCGACGCAGGTGCGGCGCACGCGCGCCCAGACATCCGGCTCGTTGTCGCGGACCCACATGATCTTCGACACCGAATACGTGGGGTTCAGGCGGTGGCCGAGCAGCTCGTAGGCGTGCTCGGCGCCCAGGGCGGCCTCGAGCTCGCGCTGCTGGGCGACCGAGCGGGTGTCCGCCCAGATGATGGCGGGACGCACCGGTTCGCCGTCGGCATCCAGCAGCACGGCACCCATCATCTGCCCGCTCACGACGAGTCCCGCGACGTCGGACGGCGCGATGGCCGTGCGCTGCAGCAGCTCGCGGGTGGCGGTGACGACCGCATCCCACCAGTCGTGGGGATCCTGCTCGGCGATGCCGCCGGCGGCGAAGTGCGCCGGGTACGGGACGGTGACGGATGCCACCAGGCGGCCGTCGTCGTGGTGCAGCGATGCCTTGTCGCCCGTGGTGCCGAGATCGTGCGCGATGATCACTTTTCGTACCTGTCGTCGGGTCTCGAGTTTCGGATTCGAGGTCTCTGGAGTATACCTGTAATTACAAGCTAATGTAATGACAAGTGATCAGGAGTCCCCTCATGAGCGCCACGCCCACTCGTGACACCCCCGTCGCGCTGACCATCTCTCCCGATGGAGGCATCGAGGGGCGATCCCGCCGCTATGAGAAGTTCCTCGGCGATATGGCCGGCGTCTACCGCGACGAGGATGCGTGGCGGGCATCCGTCGCCGAGCACGGGGCGGACCGGCTGATCTACTGGGTCGACGACCATCGCTATCAGGAGGGTCCGGGCGCGCTCATCGTCGGCACGAGCACGTTGCTGCCCGGTCGTGTCGGGGACGAGTTCGCGGTGACTCGCGGGCACCTGCATGCCGTCCCCGACCGCGCCGAGCTGTACCACTGCCTCAGCGGGCGCGGCGTGATGCTGCTGGAGACCGTCGACGGGCAGTCCACGGCGATCGAGCTGACAGCGGGCAGGGCCGTGAATGTGCCGGGGCACTGGATCCACCGCAGCGTGAACGTCGGCGACGAGCCGTTCGTGACGCTGTTCTGCTACGCCGCCGATGCCGGCCAGGACTACGGGCTGATCGCGGATGCCGGCGGCATGAAGAACCTCGTCGTCGCCGACGGCGACGGGTGGGCCCTCGCCCCCAACCCCGATCACAGCGGCTACCGGCAGGACTGACCGGCGACCTCTTGTCCTCCGCGTGTGCGAGGCGCAGAATGGCCGGATCGGCCGACGCGAGGACAGGATCATGGCACACGGAGACATCACGCACGTCGACATCCCGGTGAGCGATATGGCGCGGGCGAGCACTTTCTACGGCACCGTGTTCGGGTGGGCGATCGCCGAGGCCCCCGGCTTCGAGGGCTACCCGATGTGGCGGGCGCCGAACGGCATCTCCGGTGGTGGTCTCGCGCCTCGCGGTGAGGACTTCACCCAGCCGCGGTCGTACGTCGAGGTCGACTCGATCGATGAGGCGATCGCCGTCGCGAAGCAGGTGGGCGGGACCGTTGCGATGGAGAAGCAGCCGATCACCGACAGCAGTTCCTGGGCGGTGATCGTCGACCCCGACGGCAACCACATCGGGCTGTTCGAGGGCGCGGTCGGCTGAACCGAGCCGCTCGGCGGGTCTTCAGGTCGCGATGAATGCCGCCGGGGTGCTCACGCGCGAGCGCGCCGTGCGCGGTACGCGGCGACGGCGTTGCGGTTCGCGCAGGTCGTGGAGCAGTAGCGTCTCGACCGGTTGCGCGACAGGTCGAGGGCGATCGCCTGGCAGTCCGCATCTGCACAGATGTCCAGGCGGCTGCCCTCGTCGGCGCGGATGACGTCGATCAGCGCCATCGCGGTCTCCACGAGGATGCGCTCCGCCAGCGGATGATCGTCGGCGACAGCGTGCAGGTGCCAGTCGGCGCCGTCGTGGCGGGTGAGCCGCGGGGTGAGGATGACATCGGCCAGCGCCTCGTTGACGCCCCGGACCATCTCGTCGCGCGGCGCGAGGAGCATGGCGCGCAGGCGGGGGCGCAGGTCGCGCAGTGCGTGCAGCTCGGCGTCGTCGCGGTCGATTCGGCCGGTGTACGGGTACTCGGCGAGGAAGGCTGCGAAATCCTCCGCGGTCGCCAGGGTGTCGGGTTCCTCCGCCGAGTTGACCAGCGAGACGGCCGCGCGCAGCGCCTCTTCCGTGTCACTGGTGAAGATCATGTTGACACCTTACATCGACCCGGAATAGTGTCATCATCCATGAGCCACATGACAAATGACACCCACGGGGTGTCGGGCGTGGGCGTCGGCCTTCTCGTCGCGCTGGGCGCGGCCGCCTCATTCGGCATGTCCGGCGCCTGGGCGCGCGGGCTCATCGACGCCGGCTGGACTCCGGGCGCGGCCGTCACCGCGCGCGTCTGGGTGGCCGCGCTCATCCTGCTCCTGCCCACGATCCTGACGATGCGCGGGCGCTGGGCCCTGCTGCGCCGCAACGCCGGGATGATCATCGCCTACGGGCTGCTCGCGGTCACGGCCACCCAGCTGTTCTACTTCCAGGCGGTCGCGGTGATGGATGTCGGCATCGCGCTGCTCATCGAGTACACCGCGCCCGTGGCCGTGGTGCTGTGGCTGTGGCTGCGCCGCGGCGAGAAGCCCACCGGGCGCAGCATCCTCGGTGCGGTCATCGCCTTCGTGGGGCTGGTGCTCATGCTCGACATCCTCACCGGAGCGCGGGTGGACGGCGGCGGCATCCTCTGGGCGCTGGGCGCCATGGTGGGAGCTGCGACCTACTTCGTACTGTCCGCGCGAGAGGACACCGGGCTGCCTCCGATCGCGCTCGCCGGAGCCGGTCTCCTGCTGGGCGCGGTCGGCCTGACGATCGCCGGACTGCTCGGCATCCTGCCGATGGCGTGGTCCTTCGACGACGTCGCCTACCGCTTCGGCACGGTGCCGTGGTTCGTCCCCGTCCTCGCGATCGGGCTCCTCGCGACCGCGCTCGCCTACGTGCTCGGCATCGCCTCGACCCGGATGCTCGGATCGCGTCTGGCATCCTTCGTCGCACTCGCCGAGGTGGTCGCGGCGATGCTGTTCGGATGGATGCTGCTGGGACAGCTTCCGGCGCCGATCCAGCTCATCGGAGGCGTGCTGGTGATGGCCGGCGTGGTGGTCGTGAAGCTCGGCGAGCCCGCGGTGGAGGAGCCGCTCGCCGTTCCGGTGTGAGCCGTCGCGTGGCGATGTTCGACGGGGGATGTTCATCGGTGGGGACGCGCCCGGTGACGGCGTCCGTACCAGCGATCCTTGGCCGAGCTGGACGCAGACCGGGGTGACGTCAGGGCAGAACGAGGACGGAGTGCTCGTTCGTCTCCGTGTCGCAGAACGAGAGCCTACCGACGTATCGGGACCCGATCACCCTATGCGGCGGCGGTACACGCGCATCGCGAACAGAAAGGCGACGATGAGGATGCCCGCGCACCACGCCAGCGCGATCCAGATCGACGATCCCACGGACTGCCCGAAGAACAGCGACTGGATCGAGGTCACGATCGAGGTGACCGGCTGGTTCTCGGCGAACCAGCGAACCGGTCCCGGCATCGTCTCGGTGGGCACGAACGCGGAGCTGATGAACGGGAGGAAGATCAGCGGGTACGAGAACGCCGTCGCGCCGTCCACGCTCTTGCCGGCGAGGCCGGCGATGACCGCGAGCCATGTGAGAGCCAACGTGAACAGGCCCAGGATGCCGAGCACCGCCAGCCAGGTCAGTACGCCCGCCCCGGTGCGGAAGCCCATCGCGAATCCGACGCCGAAGATGATCGCCACGGTCACGCCGTTGGCGACGAGCGATGTCAGGACGTGCGCCCACAGCACGCTCGATCGGGTGATGGGCATGGAGTGGAAGCGCTCGAAGATACCGCCCTGCAGGTCGGTGAACAGGCGCAGCGCCGTGTACGCGGTGCCCGACGCGATGGCGATCAGCAGGATGCCGGGCAGCAGGTAGTTCACGTAGTTCTCGGCGCCGGTGCTCTCGCGCAGCGCCCCGCCGAAGACGAACGCGAAGAGCAGCATCAGTGCGATCGGCGTGATCGCGGTGGTGATGATCGTGTCGGCGCTGCGGAAGATGTGCCGCAGCGAGCGCCCGGTCAGTGTGACGGTGTCGGTGACAGCGTGCGTGCTCATGCCGCGTTCCTCTCTCCGGATTCGGATTCGGATGCCGAGGTCCCGACCAGCGCGAGGAAGATCTCCTCGAGCGTCGGCTGCTTCTCGACGTATTCGACGGTCGCCGCGGGAAGCAGCCGCTTCAGCTCGGCCAGCGTGCCGTTCGCGATGAGGCGGCCCTGGTGCAGGATCGCGATCCGATCGGCGAGATGCTCGGCCTCGTCGAGGTACTGCGTGGTCAGCAGCACGGTGGTGCCGCTCGCCACGAGGTCCTTCACGACGTCCCACACTTCGATGCGGGCCTCCGGATCGAGGCCCGTGGTGGGCTCGTCGAGATAGATCACCTGCGGGTCGCCGACCAGGCTCATCGCGATGTCGAGCCTGCGCCGCATGCCGCCGGAGTACGTGCCGGTCCTGCGTGCTCCGGCGTCGGTGAGGCGGAAGCGGGCCAGCAGGCCGTCGGCCACCTGCTCCGGGTGGGGGAGATGGCGCAGCCTCGCCACGAGCGTGAGGTTCTCGCGCCCGGTGAGGAGCTCATCCACGGCCGCGAACTGGCCGGTCAGACTGATCGACTCCCGCACCCGCCGCGGCTGGGATGCGACGTCGAACCCGCGGACGGATGCCGTGCCGGCATCCGGCTTGAGCAGTGTCGACAGGATGCGGATCAGCGTCGTCTTGCCTGCTCCGTTCGAGCCGAGCAGGGCGAACACGCTGCCCGGCTCGACCTCGAAGTCGACACCGCGCAGAACCGGCAGTCCGCCGTACGACTTCTCGATGCCGTGCACGGAAACGGCAGGCGCGGTCATGGCCGGCCCGCCTTCGTGATCCTGCCGATGGTCTCGGCCAGGCGCTTGCGCTCCTTGTCGACCCAGTTCCTGCCGTTGTAGGCGAGGACGTAGTCCTCGGCGAATGCCACCGGGTCGTCGCCGAGGATCGCGCTCACGGGGGTTCCGTCGACCGACGCCTGCTCGAACATGTCGACGATGCCGATGAACATCTGCACCAGCACGTCGCCGTCGGTGACTCCGCTGGTGTGCAGGAGGTACCGGTTCACGGCCTCGGCGGCCTCGTCGTATGGCGCCGGCAGCGCCTCCTGGCGGGCCTTGGCGTTCTTGTACCGCTTCTTCTGCTCGAGCGATCCGGTGAGCGCTTCGATCCACTTCGCGGCCATGTCAATTCTCTCCTTCGGGGGTGGCTCCGGTGGTCGGGGTGGAGCGGAGCTGATCGATCCGCTCGGTGATGAAGGTCCAGGTGTCCCAGAACTCGGAGAGCTCCTGCTCGCCCTGAGCGTTCAGGGTGAACACCTTGCGCGGGGGCCCCTTCTCGCTGGGGACCTTCTCGACGTCGACGAGACCCTTCTGCTCGATGCGTACGAGGAGCGCATAGATGGTGCCCTCGGCGATCTCGACGAAGCCCCGCTCGCGCAGCTGCGCGGTGATCTCGTATCCGTAGGCGGAACTGCCCGCGAGCAGTGCGAGCACGATGCCCTCGAGTGTGCCCTTCAGCAGCTCGGTCATCTGCCTGCCCATCACGGCCTCCTCTCTGTTGTCCCTGCAAGTACTCAGTCTCACTGAGTACCGCTACATAGTAACACTGAGTACCTGGTGCGCAAGAGGGAATTCAGATCGGAGTTGTGTATACGTAAAGTGACGAATATCCCCCAACGGTGGCGTTCAATCGCATTTGTGTATACGCTGAGGTCTGTGACCATCACCGCGGAGCCCACCACGCGCGCCAGCGATCGTGCCTACGCGATCCTGCTCGATGAGATCCAGTCCGGTGCGCTCCCGGCCGGTGCCGTGCTCGCCGAGGTCGAGCAGGCCGCGAGGCTCGGCGTCAGCCGCACCCCGCTGCGCGAGGCGCTGAGACGTCTCGCCGCCGACGGACTGGCGGTGCAGCAGTCGCCACGGGTAACCGTCGTCGCAGCCCTGGATGCCGACGACATCCGCTCGCTCTTCGAGATCCGTCGGGCGCTCGAGGAGACCGCAGCCCGCCTCACGGCACTGCGCGGCGACTCGGCCGCGTTCACGGCGCTGGCCGCTGAGTTCTCGCACGTCGACCTGACCGGCGACGAGGGACGAGACGCCTACTATGCGCTGATCGCCCGTCTGGACGCGCAGGTCGACGCGTCCCACGGCAACGACTACCTCACCTCAGCGCTGCGCACCGTGCGCACTCACCTCGTGCGGGTGCGGCGGATGGCCAGGGACAAGCCCGAGCGCCTCGCGGCATCCGCCGCCGAGCACCTCCTCATCGCCCGTGCGCTGGCATCCGGTGACGCCGATCTCGCCGCGCACGCGACCCACGTCCACCTGCACAACGCTCTCGACAGCATCCTCACGTCCTTGGAACAGCAGGACGCCCTCTCGGAAGGAACCCCATGACCGTCTCTCACCACGTCCGCGTCTACCGCAGCGAAGAGGAACTGCCCCGCGAGGGGCAGCTGGCCTGGAAGATCGCCCAGGTCGCCGTCGACCCGGTCGAGGTCGAGCCCGAGGTCGTCGAGATGATCATCAACCGCATCATCGACAATGCGTCGGTGGCCGCGGCATCCCTCACGCGCGGTCCGATCGTCGCCGCCCGTGCTCAGGCCTTCAGTCACCCCGTCTCCACGGGCGGGCAGGGCGCGACGGTCTTCGGCGCCGCGCTCGACGAGCGCACCAGCCCGGAATGGGCGGCCTGGGCCAACGGCGTCGCCGTGCGTGAACTCGACTATCACGACACCTTCCTCGCCGCCGAGTACTCGCACCCCGGCGACAACATCCCGCCGATCCTCGCGGTCGCCCAGCACGTCGGGTGCGACGGGCGCGCGCTGGTGCGCGGCATCGCCACCGGGTACGAGATCCAGGTCGACCTGGTGCGGGCGATCTCGCTGCACAAGCACAAGATCGACCACGTCGCCCACCTCGGACCGTCGGCTGCCGCCGGTATAGGAACGATGCTCGGCCTCGACGCCGAGACCATCTACCAGGCCGTCGGCCAGGCGCTGCACACCACCACCGCCACTCGCCAGAGCCGCAAGGGCGAGATCTCCACCTGGAAGGCCCACGCCCCCGCGTTCGCCGGGAAGATGGCCGTCGAGGCCGTCGACCGCGCCATGCGCGGCCAGACCTCGCCGTCGCCGATCTACGAGGGGGAGGACGGGGTCATCGCCTGGCTGCTGGACGGCCCCGACGCCTCGTACGACGTGCCGCTGCCCGCCGCCGGTGAGCCCAAACGCGGCATCCTGGACACGTACACCAAGGAGCACTCCGCGGAGTACCAGGCGCAGGCGATCATCGACCTCGCGCGTCGCCTCGGCACGGCCCGCCCCGAGCTGCGCGACCCGGCGAACATCGCCTCGATCGTGCTGCACACCAGCCACCACACCCACAACGTGATCGGCTCGGGGGCCAACGACCCGCAGAAGTACGACCCGACGGCGTCCCGCGAGACACTGGACCACTCTGTTCCGTACATCTTCGCAGTGGCACTGCAGGACGGCACCTGGGACCACGTCGATTCGTACGCTCCCGAACGCGCGGGACGCGCGGACACCGTCGAGCTGTGGCACAAGATCACCACGGCCGAGGATCCCGAGTGGACCCGCCGCTACCACTCGACCGACCCCGCCGAGAAGGCGTTCGGCGGACGGGTGGAGATCACCCTGACGGATGGCTCGACGGTCGTCGACGAGATCGCCGTCGCCGACGCGCATCCGCTGGGGGCGCGCCCGTTCGGTCGTGAGCAGTACATCCGCAAGTTCCGCGTCCTGGCCCAGCCCGTGCTGAAGGCCGACGAGATCGAGCGCTTCCTCGAGCTCGTCCAGCGACTTCCCGAGCTCACCGCTGCCGAGGTCGGCGAGCTGTCCATCATCGCGAAGGCCGGGGTGCTGGCCTCCGCTCCCGAGGCGCCGAAGGGGCTGTTCTGATGCCGCGTCTGCCGCGCCCCACGTTCACAACTCCGGAGATTGTTCGTCGTCCCGGCGTGATCTCGGGCTGGGGTGCTCCTGCTGACAGGATCTCCGGAGTTATGAACTCCGGGCGACCGGAAGGGAGCCGCTGATGCTGTACTCCACCACGCCGGCTCACGAGAAGCGCCGCGCGTTCCGCGAGCGGCTCGCGACCGGCGAGCTGCTGCGCTTCCCCGGGGCGTTCAACCCGCTGTCCGCGCGGCTCATCGAGCAGAAGGGCTTCGAGGGCGTCTACATCTCCGGTGCCGTCCTCTCGGCCGACCTGGGTCTGCCCGACATCGGACTGACGACGCTCACCGAGGTCGCCGGACGCGGCGCGCAGATCGCGCGGATGACCGACCTGCCGACCATCATCGACGCCGACACCGGGTTCGGCGAGCCGATGAACGTCGCCCGCACCATCCAGACGCTGGAGGACGCGGGAATCGCCGGCGCCCACATCGAGGACCAGGTCAACCCCAAGCGCTGCGGCCACCTCGACGGCAAGGCAGTGGTGGACGCGGATACGGCGATCAAGCGCATCCGCGCCGCCGTCGACGCGCGACGCGATGGGAACTTCCTGATCATGGCGCGCACCGACATCGCCGCCGTCGACGGTCTGGAAGCGGCGAAGGATCGCGCCAAGGCGCTTGCGGATGCCGGCGCCGACGCGATCTTCCCCGAGGCGATGAGGTCACTGGAGGAGTTCGCGGCCATCCGTGAAGCCGTCGACGTCCCGATCCTCGCCAACATGACGGAGTTCGGGAAGTCCGACCTGTTCTCCGTGGACCAGCTGCGAGACGTCGGAGTGAACATCGTCATCTGGCCGGTGTCACTGCTGCGCATCGCGATGGGAGCCGCCGGCCGCGCGCTCGATACGCTGAAGGACGAGGGGCACCTGACCTCGAAGCTCGACGAGATGCAGCACCGGGCCGACCTGTACGACCTGATCGACTACGAGTCGTACAACCACTTCGACTCCGGGGTCTTCAACTTCACCATCACCAGATGATCGCGGGTCGTCCCCTCCTGGTCATGGGGCGACAGGGCGAGCCGAACGCATTGCAAAGGAGCACAACATGACGGATTCCGAAATCAAGAAGGGTCTTGCCGGCGTCGTCGCCGACGTCACTGCGATCAGCAAGGTGAACCCGGAGACGAACAGCCTGCTCTACCGCGGCTACCCGGTTCAGGAGCTCGCGGCGACCCAGTCGTTCGAGGCGGTCGCCTACCTGCTCTGGCACGGCGAGCTTCCGGATGCGACGCAGCTGGCCGATCTGCAGAAGCAGGAGCGCGCACTGCGCGCACTGGATGAGCGCACCATCGCGCTGCTGGACCTGATCCCGCTCGACGCTCATCCGATGGACGTCGTCCGCACGGCAGTGAGCCAGCTCGGCACCTTCGACCCCACTCTGCATCAGCCGGGCGGCTGGACGGACGCCGACCTCGACCGCGGTCGCGCCGTGTACCTGTTCGCACAGCTTCCGACGATCGTCGCAGCCGTGCAGCGCCGCCGTCGGGGTCTGGAGCCCCTCGCGCCCCGTGACGACCTGGACTATTCCGAGAACTTCCTCTGGATGACGTTCGGGGAGCTGCCCTCGGCCTCCGCCGTCGACGTGTTCCGCATCTCCATGGTCCTGTACGCGGAGCACTCCTTCAACGCGTCGACGTTCACGGCACGGGTCATCGCGTCCACGACGTCCGACCTGTACTCGGCGGTGGTCGGCGCCATCGGCGCACTGAAGGGACCGCTGCACGGCGGGGCGAACGAGGCCGTCATGCACATCTTCGACGAGATCGGCTCGGCAGAGCGGGTGGTTCCCTGGCTGGATGACGCCCTCGCCTCCAAGCGGAAGATCATGGGATTCGGGCATCGTGTCTACAAGCGCGGCGACTCGCGGGTCCCGACGATGAAGGCCGCGTTGGACCGACTGATCGCCGAATCGGGTCGCAACGATCTGGCTGAGCTGTACGACACGCTCGAGCGCGAGTTCGTCGAGCGCAAGGGCATCTACCCGAACCTCGACTACCCGTCCGGACCGGCCTACAGCCTGCTGGGCTTCGAAACCGAGATGTTCACACCACTGTTCATCGCGGCGCGCGTGACCGGCTGGACCGCGCACATCCTCGAGCAGCAGGCGTCGAATGCGCTGATCCGGCCGCTCTCGGCGTACAACGGCCCGGACGAGCGGCACATCGAGGAGTACGAGCCCGACACCGCCGCGATCGAGGTGCAGGAGCGGCCGGAGGAGGCCGCCGGCTGATGGGCGCTCAGGAGAAGGTCGCGATCGTCGCGGGGGCTCGGACGCCGGTGGGGCGGTTCGGCGGGGCGTTCAAGGACACGCCTGCGCACGAGCTCGGCGCGGCAGCGGTCGTGGAGGCGCTGAAGCGGTCGGGGATCGACGGGTCGCGCGTCGGCGAGGTCGTCGTCGGCACCATCGGGCAGGTCGCCGGCGACGCGTACATCTCCCGCCGTGTGGCGCTCGGCGCTGGGCTCGACGTGAACACGCCTGCCTTCACGGTCAACCGTCTGTGCGGCTCCGGTCTGCAGGCCATCTGGTCGGCCGCGCAGGAGCTGCTGTGGGGCGGGATCGACGTCGCCATCGCCGGCGGAGCCGAGAACATGACGCGGATGCCGTTCTACGACTTCCATGCGCGCTTCAACGACCGGCTCGGTGATCGCACGCTCGTCGACGGCACGATCGCGATGCTCACCGACCCGTTCTCGAACAAGCACATGGGTGTGACCGCCGAGAACGTGGCGGTCAGGTTTGGCATCTCCCGCGAGGAACAGGACGATTTCGCGGTCGAGTCCCAGCGCCGGGCAGGTTCAGAGGAGGCGCGGGCCGCATTCGCCGAGGAGATCGTCCCGGTGACGACCTCAGGACGCAAGTCGGTCGAGGTGTCGCGCGACGAGCATCCCCGCCCCGACACGACGCTGGAGACCCTCGCCGGTCTGCCCGCCGCGTTCGCGAAGGACGGCACGGTGACGGCGGGCAACGCCTCGGGCATCAACGACGGTGGTGCGGCGACCGTGCTCATGCGCGAGTCGGATGCCCGTGCCGAGGGTGCGCCGGTTCTCGCGACCATCGAGGCGGTGACCACCGCGGCGCTGGATCCCGCGATCATGGGCTATGCACCGACGCTCGCGTTGAAGAAGCTGTTCGCCCAGACCGGGCTGACGCCCGCAGACGTCTCCACGGTCGAACTGAACGAGGCGTTCGCCTCGCAGGCGCTCGCCGTCATCCGCGACGCGGAGCTCGACCCGGACAAGACGAATCCGTATGGCGGGGCCATCGCTCTCGGGCATCCCGTCGGTGCGACCGGCGCCATCCTGACCGTTCGCGCCGCGCTCACGCTGCAGCGCACGGGAGGCGAGTTCGCGGTCGTGACCATGTGCATCGGCGGTGGGCAGGCACTGGCGGCGCTGATCAAGCGGGGGTGAGGAGCTTGCCGCGTCGGCGGGCGCAGCAGATGCGGATACTCGCCGAGGGGCTGAGCTTTCCCGAGGGGCCGGTATCGATGCCGGACGGCAGCATCGTTCTGGTCGAAGTCGCTCGTGGAGTGCTCACTCGTATCGATGCGCAGGGCCGCAGTCACGTGGTGAGCGACGTCGGGGGCGGCCCGAACGGCGCCGCACTCGCGCCGGACGGAAGGATCGTCGTCTGCAACAACGGCGGCGGCGAGTTCGCCTCGCGAGGCGGTCCGGCTGCGGAAGCCGCCCGTATCGAGATCGTCGACCTCGAGCGCGGAGAGTCGGAGCGGCTCTACGAGCACTGCGATGGTCACGCTCTGAGCGCGCCGAACGACCTCGTGTTCGACGGCCACGGCGGATTCTGGTTCACGGACTTCGGCAAGCGCCGTGGCCGCACCCAGGATGTCGGCAGCGTGTACTGGGCGCGCGCGGACGGCACGCAGATCCGCGAGGTCATCCGCGGGCTGCACTGCCCGAACGGCATCGGCCTGTCGCCCGACGGCTCCGTGCTCTACGTTGCGGAGACCCTCACCGCTCGCCTCTGGTCCTGGTCGCTGACCGGGCCGGGTGCTGTGGAGCACGTGCGCGGCACCGAACATGGCGGGCTGCTGGTGATCGGGACGAGCACGTACCGCCGCTTCGACAGCCTCGCCGTGTCCGTCTCGGGCAAGGTGCTGATCGGCACGCTGGAGACGGGTGGTATCACGGAGGTGGATCCGGTGCGCAGGCGTAGCCGATTCCATCCCCTGCCCGATCGTCGTGTCACGAACGTGTGCTTCGATGCGAGTGGTGCAGACCGCGTCTACGTGACCCTCGCGCAATCCGGCCGACTCGTCGAGTTGCCGTGGACCGAATCCGGCCACCCGCTTGCGGGCGACGGCACCGTGTGAACGCGGCGGTCCGCGTTCACACGGCCACGGCATCCGCGACGGCCGCCTCGAAGGCGGCTCCGATCCGAAGGACTGTCGCGTCCTCGAAACGGCGGCCGATGACCTGCAGTCCCAGGGGCAGGCCCTCCGGAGCGACACCCATCGGCACCGACAGTGCGGGATGCCCGGTGAGGTTGAACGGCTGCGTGCGGATACCCGCAGGCTTCGCCGAATCAGCACCATAATCGCTGAATCGCGGGGCGGCACGGACGGCGGTGGGCAGCACGAGGGCATCGTACCCGCTGAGCAGTTCGTCAACCCGCGCGGTCAGTTCGCCCCGTGCCCTGGTCGCACGCAGGTAGTCCGCAGCGGAGAGAGTGGCACCTGAGGCGATGCGCTGATACGCGTATCGCCCGTAGTCGGAAGGTCTGCGCGAGATGTCGTCCTCATGGATCGAGAACGCCTCGGCGGCGAGGATGATCCGGTTGCAGGCATCGAAGAGTCGGAAGTCCGGCAGCGTCACGTCCTCCACCGTCGCTCCGAGACCTTCGAGCACCCGTACGGCCTGCTCGAAGACGGTGGTCACCGCCGGGTCGACATCGTCTCCCGCCGCGAGGAATGCCCGAGGCACTCCCAGTCGGAGCCCGTCGACACCGGCCCCCAGGTCTGCGGTGAATCGGGGAGCACTCACGTCGACGCTTCTCGGATCGGCCGCGTCGAAGCCGCAGATCACCTGCAGGGTCAAGGCCGCGTCGTCAACGGTGGCGGCCAGCGGGCCGACATGGTCCAGCGACGGGCTCAGCGGCAGCACGCCGCGCGTGGAGACCAGTCCGGTGGTCGGCTTGAAGCCGACGACCCCGCAGCAGTGCGCGGGCCATCGGATGCTGCCGGCCGAGTCGGTGCCCAATGCCATCCGAACCATGCCCGCGGCCACCGCGGCGCCGGAGCCCGACGACGAGCCGCCGGGGATATGGTCGGTGTCCCGGGGGTTGCGGGCAGGAGGCAGGGGGAGATCGAAGCTGGGGCCGCCCATCGCGAACTCGTAGGTCGCCAGTTTGCCCAGCAGTACGGCGCCGCCCCGCGCCAGCCGTGCGACGGCGGGGGCATCGGCGGACGGCACATGGTCCTGATGGATTCGCGAGTGGGAGCTGGTGACGATCCCCGCAGTCTCGATCACATCCTTCATCGCGTAGGGGATGCCCTGCAGCGGCCCCCTGTCGACTCCTGCTCGGAAGTCGTCGTCGGCGTTCGCCGCGTCCCGCAGCGCCCGTTCTTCGGTGACCCGTACGAAGGCGTGGATCTCCGCATCCGCAGCGGCGATACGCTCCAGGAAAGCTCGGGTGAGGGTCACCGACGTCAGCGAGCCCGCACGCAGCCGGGCGCCCGCCTCGCGAATGCTCAGCGCGCGCAGCGCCTCGCCCGACTCCGTCGTCACGTCGTGCTCCGCTCGACGAGGGCGTCCGCGTCATCCCGCTCACGCAACAGCGACGCCATTCTCCGCAGCTCCACGAACCAGTCATAGGTGCCCTGCCGGAGCTCGTGGGGGACGTCCAGTCCCGCGCGCCGCACGAGGACGCTGAACTCGTCGTCGAGGTGGGAGGTCGTCACGGCTGGCCCCCGTCGACGGTGACGAGCGATCCCGTGGTGTAGCTCGACGCGTCGCTGGCGAGGTAGAGGATCGTGCCGACGATCTCGTCGGGCTCGCCGGCGCGCTGGAGGGCGAATCCTTCGGCGCGGCGGCGGAACACCTCCGGGTCCCAGGATTTGCTCACGTCACTGAGGAACGTACCGGCGATGACGGCATTGACCCGCACAGTGGGGCCGTACGCGAATGCCATTCCCTGGGTGATGGCGTTCAAGCCGGCCTTGGCGGCCGCGTAGGGAAGGATGTGAGGTCGCGGATGCACGGATCCGGCGCTGGATATGTTGATGATGGAGCCTCCGCCGTTGTCCCGCATCCGCTCCGCCATCAGAGCGGAGAGACGGAAGGGTCCCTTGAGGTTGACGGCGACGACCTTGTCGAAGAGCTCCTCCGTGATGGAGGTCGGAGAGTCGTACAGCGGGGACATGCCCGCGTTGTTGATGAGGATGTCGATCTTCCCCACCTCGGAGTCCACACGGTCGACGAGCGCTCCGATCGACTCCCAGCGCCCGAGATGCGCTCCGATCCCGATCGCGCGGCGTGACGTCGTTTGCTCGATCTCTGAGGCATACTCGATGCAAGCCTGCTCGTTTCGGCTGACGATGACCACATTCGCGCCAGCTGATGCGAGAGCATGGACCATTGCGCGGCCGAGGCCTCGACTGCCACCAGTCACCAGCGCGGTGCGTCCGGTCAGGTCGAAGAGGTTGTGCATCCTTGCACCTCCGTTTAATTATTGGTTATCATGATTACGAATTACTATACGCGGTCCAGGACATCAAGGGAGAGTCGGACGGCCGCTCCGCGCGGATGCCGCCGCGGGACCGTGAGTGGAGAGTAACCCCGACATGACCATCGTCAACCGCCGGCCGCAGAAGGTCGCCATGCTCGTCGCTCAGCAGATCATGAGCGACGTGTCCCGGGACAAGCTGGAGCCGGGCGACCGCCTGCCTCCGGAACGCGTCATGCTCGAGGAGTACGAGATCGGTCGAGGCACGCTCCGCGAGGCCCTCAGGCTGCTGGAGTTCCAGGGTGCCATCGCGTTGCGCTCCGGTCCCGGCGGTGGTCCTGTGCTGCTGGACCCCACGGCGGCGCACCTGGGCAGCAGCCTGCTCCTGCTCATGCAGATGAAGGGTGCGCCGTACCGCTCCGTCGTGGAGGTCCGTCAGGGCATCGAGCCGTTCACGAGCCGCCTGGCCGCGACGAACATCTCCGACAGTGCACTGGAGACGCTCGCCGGGACCATCAGCCGCATGCGCGAGGCCAGCAGCGACAGCGACGACTTCTTCGAAGCCAACAAGGAGTTCCACGATCTGATCGGCTGGTCGTCCGGCAATGCGCTTCTCGGATACTTCAATGAGTCGCTGATGGGCATCATGGACGGGACCGCGATCGGTATCGAATATCAGGCCCACAGCCGCCAGGCCATCATCGCCGCACATGAGCAGATCTACGAGGCGCTGCAGGCTCACGACCCCGACGCCGCGGAAGCTCATATGCGCGCGCATATCGACGCGTATGCCGTGCTCGCGCAGAAGAGGTTCCCCGAGGTCCTCGATCGCAAGATCCTCTGGGAGCACGCGAACTGACCCTGCCGTCACAGGGGGCCCGGGGATTCCGAACGGAATCCCCGGGCCCCCTGTCCGTTACCGCGTGGGTCAGACCCCGGCCCAGACCGCGGCGCGCTTCTCGCGGAATGCGGTGGCGCCCTCCCGTGCATCCTGGGAAGAGCGGACCGGCTCCGTGATCTTGGCCTGCTCGCTGAAAGCCGATTCGAACGGCCAGTCGCGTGATCGGACCATCACCTGCTTCGTCGCGCGCACCGCGAGGGGAGCGTTCTGCCCGATTTCATCGGCGAGGGCCAATGCGGCGTCGAGGGCGCCGCCGGGCTCGGCCAGCCTGTTCACGAGCTTGAGATCGAGAGCCTCCTGAGCGGTGACCGCACGGCCCGTGAGGGCCCATTCCATCGCATGATGATACGGAACCCGGTCCTGTATGCGAAGCAGCCCGCCGCCGCCCGCGACGAGGCCGCGCTTGACCTCCGGGAGCCCGAACGTCGCATGCGAGGCCGCGACGATCAGATCGCAGGCGAGGACGATCTCGAATCCGCCCGCGACCGCGTGGCCGTCCACGGCGGCGATCAACGGCTTGTGAGGAGGACGCTCCACGAGACCGGCGAACCCGCGTCCGGGGACGCTCGGTCGCTCGCCTTCGAGGAATGCCTTGAGGTCCATGCCGGCGCAGAACGATGGCCCGTTGGCGGCGAGGACGCCGACGGTCAGGTCATCTCGGCAGTCCAGCTCATCCATGGCCTCGGCGATGGCGGATGCCATCGCGAGGTTGACGGCATTGCGCTTGTCCGGCCGGTTGAGCGTGACGATCAGGACCGGACCGCGCTGCTCGACGAGGATGGGTGCGGGGGTCATCGCGGAGCCATCCGGATCGCGCCGTCGAGCCGGATCGTCTCGCCGTTGATCATCGGGTTGCGGATGATGGACAGCGCCAGGTCCGCGAACTCGGTCGGACTGCCCAGACGTGACGGATGCGGGATGCCCGTGGCCAGGCGGTCGCGCACCTCCTCGCTGAGGCGGGAGAGGATGGGGGTGTCGAAGATGCCGGGCGCGATGGTGGCCACGCGGATCTGCTTCGAGGCGAGGTCACGTGCTGCCACGAGGGTGAGACCGACGATGCCGGCCTTGGAGGCCGCATAGCCGGCCTGCCCGATCTGACCCTCCCATGCGGCCACCGATGCGGTGAGCACGCAAACGCCGCGGTCGCCGTCGACCGGGTCGTTCCGGCTCATCGCCGATGCGGCGCTGGAGAGCACGTTGAACGTGCCGATGAGGTTGATCTTCACGATCTGCTCGAACATGTCCCGGTCGCCGGCGCTGCCGTCGCGCTCCACGACCCTGCTCAACCCTCCCCGGCCTGCGCAGTGCACGAGAGCACGCAACGGTGCGAGCTCGACGGCAGCCGCGGTCGCGGCATCGACGGCCGCGGCGTCGGTCACGTCACCTGCGACGAAGTCCGCTCCGATCTCGTCTGCCACAGCGGCACCCGCGGAGGAGGGGAGGTCGAGGATGACGACACGGGCACCCGCGGCGAGCAGATGCTTGGCCGAGGCGAGGCCGAGGCCGGAAGCACCTCCGGTGATGAGGGCGGAACCCCCCGAGATATCCATAGTGATGCGCTCCCGTCGTGTCAGTTCAGTCGTTCGATGATCGTTCCGTTGGCCATGCCGCCCGCTTCGCACATGGTCTGGAGCCCGAAGCGACCACCCGTGTGCTCGAGATGAGAGAGCAGGCTCGTCAGGAGTCGAGCCCCCGAAGCCCCGAGCGGGTGGCCGAGCGCGATCGCTCCGCCTCGCGGATTGACGCGGTCAAGCGGCACGTCCAGCTCCTTCGCCCACGCCAGAGGCACCGACGCGAACGCCTCGTTCACCTCGAAGGCATCGATGTCCCGCAGCGACATTCCGTGCCGGTGCAGCACCTTGCGAGTGGCGGGGATGGGGGCGGCGAGCATCATCACCGGGTCGTCGGCGACGACGGAGGAGACGAGGATCCGGGCTCGTGCTCGCAGGCCCAGTTCCGCGGCCTTCGCGTCGCTCATGATCAGCAGGGACGCCGCGCCATCGGTGAGCTGGGAGGAGTTGCCGGCAGTGACCTTCCAGTCCATCTCCGGATATGTGGCGAGCCAGGGCTCGCGAGCGAAGGCGGGAGCCAGTTCGGCCAGGCGTTCGGGCGTCGTGCCCGCGCGGATCGTCTCGTCGCGATCGACCAGCCGATCGCCGACCCGCACCGGCACGATCTCGGAGTCGAACAGTCCGCTTGTGCGCGCATCCTCGGCCAGGGTGTGCGATCGAGCCGCGTACTCGTCGAGCGCCGTGCGGCTGAGGTTCCAGTGCTGAGCGACGAGTTCCGCGGAGACGCCCTGCGGCGGCTGGATGGGGAAGCGCCGCGCGACCTGCGGCCCGCGGGGGTCCCTTCCCATGAGGGCTGATCCCATCGGGACGCGGCTCATCATCTCGATTCCGCCCGCGATCGCGACCTCGTACGCGCCGGAGAGGATGCCCTGCGTGGCGAAGTCGACAGCCTGCTGGCTCGAGCCGCACTTGCGCTCGATGGTGGTGGACGGCACGTGCACCGGAAGGCCGGCCGCCAGCCAGGCCTGCCGTCCCGGCGTGGAGCCCTGCTCGCCGGCCTGGCTCACGCATCCGATCAGAACGTCGTCGACGAGTCCGGGATCGATTCCCGTGCGGTCGATCAGTGCGGTGAACGTGGTCGCGAGCAGGTCAACCGGGTGCATCTCATGCAGCGCGCCGGTGTCCTTCGCTCGGGCCATGGGTGTACGCACAGCGTCGACGATGACGGCTTCCACCATGGTCTCATCCCTCTCGCAGATCTGTGGATCTATTCATAGATACGATTACCATCAATGCTTCGAGGAGAATAGCACCGTTTCGTCATCTATGATAATCATTGACAGGGCGATCGGCCGGTCGCCCGTGAGCATGATGAGGTGCCCGATGGTGAACAGCAGCGCGTCAGATGATCTGGCGGCGGTCATGTCGATGGAGCTCAGTGCTGAGCACGAGCGCATTCGCGAGGAGGCCGGCGGCGTCGCCGCAGGACTGGAGGCGATCGCCGCGGAAGCGGACGAGTCCGACCGCTTCGCGCCGGAGGTCCGCGCTGCGCTCAAGCGAAGCGGCCTCGTCCGGCATACCGTTCCGCGTGAGTACGGCGGTCTCCGTGACCGCGTGGACTCCCTGGCTGTTACCGTCATCCGTGAATCCCTCGCGGAGGTGAGTTCGCATGCCGACTCGATGTTCGCGATGCAGGGCATCGGCTCGTTCGCGCTGGCGAAAGGCGGCAGTGAGCGCATCAAGGCGCAGTGGCTGCCTCGGGTCGCTGTCCTCGACGCCGTCGCGGCGCTTGCGCTGACCGAGCCGCACGTCGGATCGGATCTGCGCGCGCTGTCGACGACCATCCGTGCGGATGGCGAGGACCTCGTCGTCACCGGGCACAAGTCCTTCATCACCAACGCGCCCGACGCGGACTTCTTCTGCGTGCTCGGCCGGGATGAGGACGGCTACTCGATGGCCCTCGTCCCCGCGGACGCGCCTGGTGTCACCGTGACGCAGCCTCATCAGGTGATCTCGCCTCATGTGCTCGGGGACGTGGTGTTCGACGATGTGCGCGTCCCCGCGGATCATCGCATCGGTGAGCAGGGCAAGGCGTTCGCGCTCGTCCTGCAGACTCTCGGCACTTTCCGCGTCTCGGTGGCGGGAGCCGCCATCGGCATCGCGAAGGGGGCACTGCGCGAGGCGTTGGGTTACGCGCAGCAGCGGGAACTGTTCGGCACGACCCTCGCCAAGCTCGGCGGCGTGCCGGCAGGGCTGGCCCGCAGCTGGGTCGAGATCGAGGCGGCCCGTTCCCTCACCTATCGGGCCGGTGCGGCATCCACCATCGACCCGCTGAAGAACCTCAGCCTCGCCTCGATGGCGAAGATCGTCGGCACGGAGACCGCCGGGATCGTCGCGGATCGGTGCGTGCAGATCATGGGACGTGCGGGAATCGTACGCGGCAGCCGGATCGAGAGGCTCTACCGCGCCTCGCGCCCGGGACGCATCTATGAGGGATCGACGGAGGTCATTCTCGACTCACTCGCGAAGCAGCTGCTGAAGAACGGGTTGTCATGATCATCGATGTGCACTGCCATGTCTGGCCCGACCACATCGCGCCGCTGGTGCTCAGTGGCCGGCCTGCCGGCCTGGATCCCGTCGGCGACGGCACCATCGACGGGCTGCTGCGGACCATGGACGCCGCGGGTATCGACTATGGCTGCACGCTGGCGATCGCGAACGAGCCGCGCCATGTGGCCCGCACCAATGAGTTCGCGGGCGGTGTGGATCGCGCGCGCTTCATCCCGTTCGGCACGGTGCACACCGGTCTGAGCATCGAGGAGAACCTCCGTCATCTGGACGACAACGGAATCAGAGCCGTCAAGTTCCATCCGAACTTCCAAGGCATGTCGCTCGGGGCGACGGAGACCCTGGAGCTGTTCGAGGCGCTGGCGGAGAGAGGCATCGTGGTGCTCGCGCACGTGGGCGTCGGCAGCGATGCGGCCGCATCGGAGCGAGGCGCGACGGCGCACCTCGAGGCCATCTTCGCGCAGGCGCCTTCGCTGCGCTTCATCGCATGCCACTTCGGCGGGTATCACGATCTCGCAGCGGTGCAGGGCACCGCCGTCGGCTCTTCGGCATATCTGGAGACCTCGTGGCCACCGAGTGTGAGCAGCCTCGGGGCGGAGGCGGCGCGCGATCTCATCAGGGCGCACGGCGCGGACCGCGTGGTGTTCGGATCGGACTGGCCGATGGCCGAGCCGGCAGCCGAGATCGCATTCCTCCGCTCGATCGGCCTGACAGCCGAGGAGGAATCCGCCGTCCTGGGCGGCAACCTCGCCGGGCTGCTCGGCATGTGATCAGGCGTTCGGCCGGATCACGGGCTTGATCGACTGGCCGGACTGCGCCAGGCGGAGGGCATCGGTGGCCTGGGCGAGCGTGTGCTCGTCGCCGGTGTACATCGCGCTCCAATCGAAGACCCCGCGGCTTCGCGACATGAACTGCAGTGCCCGGTGATAGGTGCCGATGTCGCCGCCGAGCACTCCCGAGATCGTGAGGCCCTTGCCTGCGATGCGACCTGCGAGCACCTCGCTGGGGGCGACGCCGAGCGTGCCGACGACGGCGTACTGGGCTCCGCGTCCGGCGATCTCCAGTCCTTCGGCGAAAGCCGTCCGCGCGCCGGACATCTCCAGCACCGTATCCGGCCCGCCGTCAGTGAGGTCCTGGACCACCTGGAGTCGTTCGGCGGCGTCGGGAACGTCGAAGACCGAGAGGGTGTCCGTCGCCCCCCAGGCCGCCGCGAGGTCCAGCCTCTCCGCCGGGCCGCCGACCACGATCAGCTTCCTGGGTCGATGCCAGGCGGCGAGGGCGGTGGCGAAGAGACCGAGCGGGCCGCTGCCCTGGACGACGACCGTGGAATCGGAGCCGATGGGGCGCAGGCGCTCGAAAGCAGCCACTGCGGTTCGCAGCGCGCAGCTCGCCCCGGCGGCGACATCGCTGCGGACCCCCTCGGGCACGACCAGCCGTCCGGCTCTCGGCCAGACGTACGCATGCCGTGCGAAGGTGCCGACCGCGTACGGGTAGGTCGTCGCCGTCGTGAACATTCCGATCTGCCGGTGCGGGCAGAGCGTCGGCTCACGGAGCACCGTGCAGAAACGGCAGCGCCCGCAGGCGGCATGCTCCCAGATCACCCGGTCGCCGATGCGGATGGGCGTGCCCACGGAGTCGACCTCGCCGCCGTCGCCGATGCCGATCACGGTGCCGACGGCTTCGTGGCCGGGCACGAGGGGTGTGGCGGGGCCTCCGGGCGCGGCATAGGCGCCCTGCCAGAGATGCACGTCACTGCCGCACACAGTCGTGGTGTCGATCTCGACGAGCAGACTGCCGGGGTCGGGATCCGGGAGTGGAATGTCGGTGACCTGAAGGTCGCCACCATAGGTCGTCAGCAGCGCAGCCTCGGTCGTCTTGGTCGCCATTGCACTCTCCGAGTCAAGTTGTTCGACGGTGAATCTATACGTACTATAACCATGAATATGTGACGAAAGGAATGCAGTGCTGCATCCGATTCTCCAGTCGATCTCCGATCAGGCCGCCCTCAGCGACGCGCCACCCCTGCGGGACATGGGACCGTCGGCGGCGCGCGAACGGGTCGCGGCGCTCAAGCGCTCCGCACCTGCGCCGCCCGAAGGGGTTCACGTGGCGGACGGAGTCATCGCGGGTGTTCGTGTGCGGACATACACCCCTGCGGAGACTGTCTCCGCGGCGACCGTCGTGCATCTGCACTCCGGGGGCTGGGTCCTCGGTGACCTGGACGCCCCTGGCCCCATGCTGTCCATGCTCGCCCGTGCGAGTGGCCTGCGCATCATCGACGTCGACTACCGGCTGGCTCCGGAGCACCCGTACCCGGCGGCGCTCGAGGATGTCGGGGCGATCGTCGATCACTTGATCGCCGAAGGCACGCACTTCCTGCTGCATGGCGACAGTTCCGGCGGTAACCTGGCCGCCGTTGCGGCGGCGCGCTATCGGGGCAACCCGCTGCTGCTCATGCAGGTGCTGGTGTATCCGGTGACGGACGCCGACTTCACCCGTCCGTCCTACCGGGGCGACCTGCCTGCGGGCTTCCTCGAACCCGAGGACATGAAGTGGTTCTGGGGGCTCTACGCCGGCGAGGCCGATGTCCGCGATGAGAGCCTGTCGCCACTTCGCGGCGACCTTACGGGCCTGCCGTGCACCGTCGTCGTGACGGCGGGGTTCGATCCGCTCAAGGATGAGGGCGCCGCATACGCGCAGAAGGCGGCCGCCGCCGGCGTGGACGTGACCTTCTGGCATGTGCCCGATTGCACGCACGGCTTCCTCCAGATGGTCGGTGTGCTGGATCGAGCCGATCAGATCGTGCAGCGGCTCGCAGCCGAGATGCGTCGAATCGGACATTCCGTTGAGGACGGGGCAAATAAATGATTATGATTAGTACCTACCGCACGGTTGTGGGAGATCCCGTGACCACCCGTGCTCATGAGTACCACGTCAAAGGAGACGCAGCATGAGACCCATCCGGCTTTTCACTCTGGGCGCACTGGCGCTCACCTCGGCACTCGTCCTGGCCGGGTGCTCCGCACCCGCGGACACCGCGGGCACCGCAGAGCTCCCGCCCATGCCGGAGGCGACAGGAGAATGGGCCGAGGTCGTCGCGGCCGCAGAGGCCGAGGGCGTCGTCAGCGTCTACTCCGTTCTCGTTCCCGCGGTCAACACCAAGATCGAGGAGGAGTTCGAGAAGGCCTACCCGAAGATCGACATCCAGATCGTCCGCGTGCTCGGCAACGAGATCGACGCGCGCATGAAGGCGGAGCGCGAGACGGGTGCTGCCACGGCAGACCTCGTGCTCAACGTCGACTACGACTCGATGCTCCAGTACGCCGCCGACGGCGATCTGTTCGACGCGGTCGGCCCCAACGCCACCGATGCGCGCTGGATCGAGTCCGGCGGACTGATCGACGACAAGATCCAGCTCACCGCCACCACGGGCATCGTGATGGCGTGGAACACCGACATCGTCAGCGATCCGCCGAAGGACATCGAAGACATTCTCGACGACCGCTTCAAGGGGCTGGTCGGCGTTCCCGCGAACGACAACCTGTCGCTGGCGAGCTTCTGGGCGTTCCTCACGGAGCTCAAGCCGACCTACTGGGAGGAGCTCGCCGACCAGGAACCGAAGTTCTACAGCAGCGCCGTCCCCACGCAGGAGGCACTCGTCTCCGGAGAGATCGGCGTCACCTTCTACGCGGTGCCCGCGATCCTCGAGCCCGTGATCGCGCAGGGTGCCCCGCTCGACTGGGCAGCAGCCAACCCGATGTGGGGTCCGCAGACGCTGTCGTACATGCCGAACTGGAACCCGTCCAGCCCGAACGCCGCTCAGGTCGTGTTCGACTGGCTCGGGTCGGAGCAGGGGCAGGCCGTCGTCGGCACCGACAACGTGAGCGTGCTCGACACCCCCGGCACGCTGCAGACGTTCGAGAACACGCACATGGTGGACTTCGACACGCAGCTGGACCAGGAGTGGGTCGCTGCTCAGCAGGCCGAGTGGCGCAAGGTCTTCGGCCGCTGAGTCGCCCGTAGGACAGGACGAGACGAGGAGCGATGACCGTGGCGCCGAGCATGACCAGTGATCCGAGCCGAGCGGCTGAGTCGGCGCGCCAGCGCCCGGATCGGCAGCACGAGGCGGATCGCGGTGCCGAGGCGTCCGTCCGGCGCGGCAACCGGATGGACACGATCAACCGGGTCTCCGCGGCGATCTGGCCGGTCATCCTCCTCGTCGTTCTCGCGTACGTGGTGCTGATGCCGCTCATCCAGCTCCAGGTCACCGCATTCAGCGACGGAGCGGCCGGCTATCAGCGGGCGCTCCAGACGCCGGATCTCGTGGAGACGATCTGGATGACCGTCGCCCTCGCGCTCGGGTCCCTCGTGATTGCGATGGTGTGCGGGGTGACGATGGCGTGGCTGTCGACGCGCCTGCCGCGTCGTCTCGAGTGGCTCTCCATGATGCCCGTGCTGATGATCGTCCTTCCGCCCGTGTCCACGGTCGTGGGCTGGGCGATGCTGCTCTCGCCCAACTCCGGTGTCATCAACCGGCTGCTCCGGCTCCTGCCGTGGTGGCAGGGAGCGGAGGGACAGATCCCCTCCGGCCCGGTGGATGTCTTCAGTGCTCCGTGGATCATCATCATCACCGGGCTCTCGATCACGTCCTTCGTCTACGTGTTCCTGCGCTCGGGGCTCTCCAGCATCAACTACGAGGTCATCGAGGCGTCCCGTGTGGCAGGAGCCGGCGGGCTGCGCACGTTCGTCAGCGTCGTGCTGCCACTGGTGCGGCCGTCGCTGGTGTACGGCAGTGCGGTCGCGCTGCTGCTCGGCCTCGGCCAGTTCACCGCGCCCCTGCTGCTCGGAACACAGCAGAACGTGCGGGTGCTCACGACCGAGGTGTACCGCTACGCAGGCATGCCGCCGACCGACTATGCCGCGGCCGCCGCGCTCGCCACGCCGTTGCTCGTCTTCGGCCTGATCACCGTGCTGGGGCAGCGCATGTCACTGCGCAACAGCCAGCGCTTCGTCTCGGATGCCGGCGGCAAGGGCACCAGGTCGGCCTCCGGCAGCTCCTACACCGCTGCCGCGGTCATCGCGGTGTTCTCCCTGCTCGCCGTCGCGCTGCCGCTGCTCGCACTCGTCGCTGCATCCCTGTCTCCGTTCTGGACCGGTGTCATCAACCCGTCGGTGTGGACGTTCAACAACTTCATCCAGGTCTTCAACGACGCTCAGCTCGTGGGCGGCATGCGGACAAGTCTCACGACCTCGATCGCGGCGGTGGTGATCGCCATCCCGGTCGGCTACCTCATCGCCGAGCTGGTGCACAGGCGGCGCGGCGGCCCGTTCGTCCGCGGCGCGGTGGACCTGATCGTCAGCCTCCCGCTCGGCGTCCCTGCGGTCGTCTTCGGTGCGGGATTCCTGTTCACCTACACAAAACCGCCGCTCGTCCTCTACGGCACCGACTGGGTCCTCATCGTGGTGTACGTGACGCTGATGCTCCCGTACACGGTCCGCCTTCAGCTCGCGGCGCGGATGTCGCTCGGCGACTCGTACGAGGCGGCAGCGCGGGTCAGCGGCGCCGGGGTCATCCGCACGCACACCAGTATCCTTCTTCCGATGCTGCGCGGCCCGATCGCCGGCGCAGCCGCCCTGATGTTCGTGCTGCTCACGCACGAGTTCGCGGCGTCGCTGCTCGTGCGCTCCACCAAGACCCAGGTGCTGGGAACCGTGCTCTACGACTACTGGACCAACACCTCCTACCCCCTCGTCGCCGCCATCGCGCTGGTCATGTTCGGCATCACCGTCATCGGTGTCGCGCTCGCGCTTCTCGTCGGCGGACGCTCCAACACCCTCGAAAGGCTCTGAGATGGCTAGGTACAAGGTTGAAGGCCTGCGGAAGACGTTCGGTCACGGTGAGGGCGCCTTCACTGCGATCAACGGCGTCGACATCGACATCGAACCCGGCGAGATGCTCGTGCTGCTCGGACCGAGCGGGTGCGGGAAGACGACCACCCTGCGCTGCCTGGCAGGGCTCGAGACCGCCGATGAGGGCAGGCTCTCGTTCGGCGACCATGTCGTCTTCGACTCGAAGACGCGCGTGAACGTCCCACCGGAGCGCCGCAACGTCGGCATGGTCTTCCAGTCCTACGCACTCTGGCCGCACAAGACCGTGCGCCAGAACATCGCCTACCCGCTCCAGGTGCGCGGCATGAAGAAGGCCCTCAAGGAGGAGGACTGGGTGGGCAAGGCCGCCGAGCTGGTGGACTGCTCGGCGCTTCTCGGACGCTACCCGGGTCAGCTCTCGGGAGGTCAGCAGCAGCGCGTGGCGCTTGCCCGTGGCATCGTCTCGCGCCCCGATCTCGTGCTCTTCGACGAGCCGCTCTCCAACCTGGACGCTCTTCTGCGCACCCGCGTTCGCAGCGACCTGCATGAGCTGCACCAGTCGCTTCAGTTCACGAGCGTCTACGTCACTCACGATCAGGCCGAAGCCTTCGCCCTCGGCGATCGCCTGGCGGTCATGCGCGCCGGCAACATCGATCAGATCGGCACGGCGGCAGAGGTGTACGAGCGGCCGGCCACCGACTACACCGCGAACTTCGTCGGCATGACCAACTATGTCGACTTCTCGCGAAGTGCGGACGGCTGGCGAGTGGACGCGGATCCGGAGATCACGCACTCCGATCTGTCGCTGGCGCGCGACGCGGACGTCGCGAGGCTCCGATTCCGGTCTGCGGATGTCCGCGTGGTCTCCGACGGGGATCCGGTGGCCGGTGTTCGCGTCCGCGCACTCGTCCGGGACCGTGTCTACACCGGTCACGGTTTCGAGATCACCGTGTCGGTCGGCGACAACAGGCTCGCCGTCATCGTGCCATCGGAGACGGCACTGAGCATCTCGAAGGGCGACCGGGTCACGCTCGAGGTGCCGGCCGCGCGGAGCCGTTGGTACGAGCCCGACGGCGGTTCGATCGGCGCCGAGCCGCGCGAGCGCGTGTCGGTCGGCGGTCTGCCGGTCTAGTGCTCGGGTCTCGAGGAGGCATGCGGCCATGAAGGGGAGCACACCATGACGCGCTTCGCCACCTCGGCCCGTGACCTCGCCGGTCGCAACGCGTTCGTCACCGGCGCCGCATCGGGGATCGGCGCGGCACTGGCGCGGGCGCTCGCCGCAGTCGGCGTCCGGGTGGTGCTTGCAGATGTGGACCGTCCGGCGGTCGAAAAGCTCGCCGCCGAGATCTCGGCGACCGGGGGAGAGGCGGCGCCCATCGCCTTCGACGTCCGCGACGCGGACGGCTGGCGAGCAGCCGTGTGTTTCGCGAACGAGACGTTCGGTCGCATCGACGTGCTGTGCAACAACGCGGGAGTGGGGACGTCGCGACGCCGTGTGCACGAGGTGAGCGCGCAGGAGTTCGATTTCACCTTCGGGGTGAACGTCGGAGGCGTGCTCAACGGCATCCGCGCGGTCGTTCCGGCCATGCTGGCCGACGGGCTGCCCGGCGTGGTTATGAACACGGCATCGATCCTGTCGCATTTCCCCTTGGCGGGGGCGGCCGACTACGTGGCCAGCAAGTACGCCGTGATGGGGATCAGCGAGACCCTGCGCGCAGAACTGGTCGACACCGACGTCGGCGTCGTCGTCCTGTATCCCGGCCTCGTCGATACCGGCATCCACGCCAACTCGCGTGCTCTTCGCGAGAATCACGGGGTGCCGCTGCACCCTGCGCATCCAGGGGCGACTTCCGTCCAGCCCGCACCGGGACTGGACCCGCGTCTGGTGGCCGATGCCGCCGTGGAAGCGATCGTGGACGGCCGCTTCCACGTCTTCACCCACCCGGAGTACGAGGAGACGATCGCCGTACGCTCACGCGAGATCGCGGCGGCGATCGAGAGCAGCCGCCCCCTCGGCGATCCCGAACCGGTCGGCTTTCTCGGACGCAGCGTCCTCGCGAGCGGTCAGTGACGGCACGCGGCCGGGATCCGCTCTTCCTGGCGCTCGTGTATGCGGCTCTTGCGACCGCCGTGGTCAGTTCGCTCGGCATGCTTCTTGTGCCGGTCGTGGCGGAGACCATGTCCGTGCCGACGAGCGCGGCGCAGTGGATCATCACCGGGAACCTCCTCGTGGGCGCCCTGACGGCGCCGACAGCGGGCCGTCTCGCCGACGGGCCGCATAAGAAGCGCCTGCTTCTGGTCGTGCTGTCGGCGGCGCTGGCAGGGTCGGTGATCGCGGCCCTGAGCTCGGATTTCGTCGTGCTCCTGATCGGCCGGACGATCCAGGGCGTCGCGTACGGCATCGTCCCGATCGCGATCGCCATCGCACGGGAGCGCAGCCCTCGGGAACGCCGGGCGATCGCCATCGCGACACTGTCGATCACGGTGTCCATGGGCTTGGGGATCGGTTACCCGCTCGCCGGTCTCGCCGTCGGACTGATGGGACTGCAGGCGGCGTTCTGGATGGCTGCGGTCTTCATGGTCTCGGCGCTCGTCGTCGTCGCGCTCGTCGTGCCTCCCCCGGAATCGCATCGGATGACGAGCCCGCCGTTCGACTATCTCGGGGCCGTGCTGCTGTCGTTGACCCTCGGCGGTGTCGTCGTCGGTGTGAGCGAGGGCCCCGTGTTCGGGTGGACCTCTCCGGTGACGATCGTGATCCTGGCGGGGAGTCTGGCCTCCGGACTGCTGTGGCTGGCGACTTCCGGGCGGGCGGCGGTGCCGTTCGTCTCGGTGACCAGCATCCGGGCACCGAGAGTGATGATCACCCACGCGGGCGGTTTCGGGCTGGCCGCCACCATCTATCTGGCGATGTCGACGTCGAGCCTGGTGGCTCAGGCGCCGGTGACCACCGGCTATGGCATCGCCCTGCCGGCGCTCTGGGCGGGCTTCGTGATCATGCCGCTGTCCCTCGGCAGCTTCGTCGCCAGTCGGCTGCTGCGTATGTCGATGGCTCGACTGCGCCTGATCGACCTGCTCATCTGCGGGGCGGTGCTCATCGCGGCGGGGCAGGTGCTCCTGCTGCTGCTGCACGCGGCGATCTGGCAGCTCCTCGTCGGCATGCTCGTGGTCGGCACCGGGATGGGCGTGGTCTTCGGAGTCGCGCCGGTGATCGTCGCGCGCGACGTGGCTCTCAGCGAGGTGGGCAGCGCGGTCAGCTTCAACCAGGTGCTGCGGACGATCGGCGGCACGATCGGCAGTGCGGTGGCCGGGTCTCTCTTCGCGGCGACGCTCTCGAGAGGCGGCTACCCGTCCGACGAGGGGATTCAGCTGGCCTTCCTCACCGGCACGACGGTGGCGGTCCTCGTCGCGGCGATGCTCACGATCTTCCGGCGTGCGTCGAAGATCGAGCGGGGTTGAAGATTCGCCTTATTCCTGCGTATGATAAGCATGCAAGGAGGCGAAATGAGTGCGGACGCAGTGGCCCGCCAGCGGCGAGGCAGGCGCATCGCGATGAGCCGGGACGAGCTCGATCGGTTCCTGGCCGAACAGCGCACCTGTCGTGTCGCGACAGTCAGCCAGGACGGCCCGCATGTCGCGCCGCTCTGGTTCCACTGGGACGGCTCAGCCATCTGGCTCAACTCCGTCGTGAACAGTCAGCGCTGGGCCGACCTGATGAAGGATCCGCGAGTCGCGATCGTCGTCGATGCCGGCGACGACTACTCCGAGCTGCGGGGAGTGGAGATCAAGGGCGACGCCCGCGTCGTCGGCGAGGCGCCACGCACCGGCGAACCGGACCCGGAGCTCCTCGAACCCGAGCTCGCCTTCCATCGCAAGTACCGGGATCCGACGACGCCGATCCCCCACGACGGTCGACATGCCTGGCTCCGTGTCGAACCGCGCAAGATCACGAGCTGGGACTTCCGCAAGATGCCCGTACAGAAAGGCCCACGTCATGAGTGACTCCCTCTGGGAAGAGGGCGAGGACATCCTCGCCCTGCGCAAGCTGATCCGCGATTGGGGGACGAAGGAGATCCGCCCGAACTTCCGCACCCTCGAGGATGCCGGCGAGTTCCCTCGGGAGATCTATCGCCAGATGGGTGAACTCGGTCTGTTCGCGGCGGCGTTCCCCGAGGAGTTCGGCGGACTGGGTGGCGGCTACCGTGCACTCGTCGCCGTCGCCGAGGAGCTGGCCTGGGTCTACCCGCCGCTCTCGGCAGCGATGAACCTTCAGGCCGCGACAGTGCCCCTCACCATCGCCAACTGGGGTGACAAGGCCCTCGCGGATGAGTATGTTCCCGGTCTCATCGCCGGTGAGACCCTCGGATGCAATGCCATGACCGAGCCGGATGGCGGGTCGGACCTGCTCGGCGCCATGCGCACGCGTGCCGTGCGCGACGGTGACGACTACGTGATCAACGGGGCGAAGATGTGGATCACGAATGCGAACGTCGCCGACGTGGCGATCGTGTACGCGAAGACCGATCCGGATGCCAAACACAAGGGGGTGTCCGCGTTCATCGTCCCCACCGACACGCCCGGCTTCGAGGTGACGCGCGTCCCCTGCCGGGTGCTGGGCAAGCTCATGCCGACCAACGGCATCACCTTCTCGGATGTGCGCATCAACAAGCGCTACATGCTCGGCGAGGAGGGCCAGGGCTTCACGGTGGCCATGAATGCCATGGACTTCGGCAGGCTCAGCGTCGCCGCGCGACAGGTCGGCCTCACCCGCGCGTGCCTGGATGCCTCCGTCGAGTATGCGAACCAGCGCGAGGCGTTCGGTGAGAAGATCGGCAACTTCCAGATGATCAAGAAGCTGATCGCCGAGACCGCCGCTGAACTCGAAGCCTCCAAGACGCTGCTCTGGGCGGCAGCGGTACGCAACGACATGGGGATGCCCTCCACGCGCGAGAGCTCGATCGCCAAGTACTTCACGGCGGAGGTCGCCAACCGTGCGGCCCAGGCGGCGGCGGAGATCTTCGGCGGGTTCGCCTTCAGCGACGAACTGCCGATCAGCATCTATCTCAACTACGCGAAGCTGTGGCAGACCGGTGAGGGCTCTGCGAACATCCAGCGGATCCTCATCGCCGATGATGCGCTCGGGTGGAAGAAGATGGACCGTCACGCAGCCGCGACGCAGCGGGCACGACGGGCCGTCAGCGCAGAATGATCGTCGACGCCCACCACCACGCCTGGGACGGCTCGGCCCCCCTGACGTGGATGGTGGGGGCGTACGCGGCTCTTCGTCGCCCGGCCCGGCTGCAGGACCACGCGATCGAGGCCTCCGCCGTGGGCGTGCAGGCGTCGGTCCTCGTCGAGGGCGGAGCCCCGGCATGCGCTGAGCAGGGGGCGCGGGCGCTGCTCGGGCTCGCTGATGCCAGCAGCATGGTGACGGCGACGGTCATCGGACTGCCGACGGCCGGGCTGGCCGATGCGTCACTCGGAGCGCTTCTGGACGAACTCGGCGACGCCCCGGGAGGCGACACCCTCGCCGGCGTCCGGTGGGGGCCCGTCGATGCGGAGGCGAGCTGGGCAGGCAGCGAGAAGCTCGCCCACGGCGCTGAGGTGCTGGCATCCCGTGACCTCGCGTTGGACCTGTTGGTGCGATCCGACGAGCTCTCAGGGGTGACGACGCTCGCGCGGCGCCATCCGAACCTGCGCATCGTGCTGGATCACCTGGCGAAGCCACCGGTGGCCGCAGGAGACGGTCGGGAGGAATGGGATGCGTGGTCGGAAGGCATGGCCGCGGCGTCCCGCTGCTCGAACGTGTTCGTGAAGGTCTCAGGGCTCGTGCAGCGCTCTCCCGTCGCGCACCGCATGACGGATGCGATCGAGGCAGTGGCGGAGAACTTCGGAACGCACCGCCTGATGCTGGGATCCGACTGGCCGGTGTGCACTCTCGCCGCCTCGTTTCACGACACCTGGGACCTCTACACATCTCTGTTCTCGGGATTCTCACCCGCGGAGCGACAGCGGGTCCTCGGCGGAACGGCGCGCGAGGTCTATCGAATGGAGACGTCATGACCGTCCGCACGGAGCGCGTCGGATCCGTGCTGATCATCCAGCTCGACCGTCCGCAGAAGCGCAACGCGATCGATCTCGACATGGCCGTGGCCCTGGACGCGGCGATCGAAGAGCTCGAGGCCGGCGATGACCTGAGGGTCGGTCTGCTCACGGCATCCGGATCCGTCTTCTGCGCGGGCACCGACATGAGCGACCGACGGGACAAGCGCACTGCGCGCGGGGGCGAGTACGGGTTGCTCAGGCGGGAGCGCACCAAACCGCTGATCGCCGTCGTCGACGGTGCCGCGCTGGGAGGCGGTTTCGAGATCGTGCTGGCATGTGACATGGTCGTCGCCAGCGACCGCGCGCAGTTCGGTCTGCCTGAGACCCGCCGTGGCCTGGTCGCGACCGGCGGCGGGCTGTTCCGCGCTGGTCGAGCGCTGCCGCAGCACATCGCCGCTGAGATGCTGCTCACGGGGCTGCGTCTGGATGCGCATCGTGCCTTCGCGCTGGGGCTGGTCAATCGAGTGCTCCCCTCGGCGGGACTGACCGCCGGAGCGCTTGAACTGGCGAAGGCGGTGGTGCACGGAGGCCCGCACGCCACCGCGGAGACTCTCACGGCCCTGCGCGGGTTCACCGGTCAGGATGACCACCTCGGGTGGTGGGTCACCGGCCGGGCCAAGCGGATGGTCGCCGATCACCCGGAGGCCGACGAGGGCAGGACGGCATTCTTTGAAGGACGGCTACCCGCCTGGGTGGCTGAGGACCCCGACGAAACGGAGCGATGATGCGCGGGAAATACTACGAGGAGTTCGAGGTCGGCGAAGTCATCCGGCATGCCGCGACGAGGACCGTCACCGAGATGGACAACGTGCTGTTCACCTCGATGACCATGAACATCCAGCCGCTTCACATCGACGAGGAGTTCGCCAGGACCACCGAGCACGGCACGCGCGTCGTCAACGGTGTCTTCACCCTCGGTCTCGTGGTGGGCGTCACCGTTCCCGAGACCGTGCTCGGCACGACGCTGGGGGTTCTCGGCTTCGACAACGTGACCTTCCATCGCATCGTCAGACACGGTGACACGATCCGCGTGGAGACGGAGATCCTGAGCATGCGCGAGTCGAAGTCGCGCCCGAACTGCGGCCTGGTCGGATTCGAGCACCGCGGATACAACCAGGACGGGGAGCTGGTCCTGACCGTCCGTCGGGTCGGGCTGATGCTCAAGAAGCCGGCCGATGCCGACGCGTTGCCCAGCGCCTAATTCATACGTATAATAAGCATGGAATCACGGAGGTCCCGTTCAATGAAGACAGTGAAACTCGGTGCAGGAATGGCGTTCTGGGGCGACAGCATCCGCCCCGCGATCGACATGGTCGAGCGCGCCGACATCCAATATCTGTGCTGCGACCACCTCGCAGAACTGACGATGGCGATCCTGAGCAAGCGGATGGAGCGAGACCCCGAGCAGGGATACACCCCCGACATCCTGGAGCTCGTGCGCGCGGTCCTTCCCACGGCTCGTCGCCGCGGGATCCGGATCGTCAGCAATGCCGGAGGAGCCAACCCCCGCGCGGCGGCTGCGGCCATCGCGAAGGTGTGCGCGGAGCTGGGGCTCGCCGACACGAAGATCGCCGTGGTGCTCGGAGACGACATCCGTGATGACATCGACGTGCTCATGGCGGACGGCGTCAGCTTCGAGAACATCGACACCGGCGAGCCGCTGAGCACCGTCCGCGATGCCCTCACGCAGGCCAACGTCTACACCGGGTCCGAGGGCATCGTCGAGGCCCTCGGTGCGGGCGCCGACATCGTCATCTGCGGGCGGGTCACCGACATCGCGCTGTACCTCGGGCCTCTCATCCACGAGTTCGGCTGGGCGTGGGATGACTGGGACGCGCTGGCAGGAGCCACTGCCGCCGCGCACATCGTCGAGTGCGGCGCCCAGTCCACGGGCGGTCTGTTCAGCAAGGGCTGGCAGGACATCCCCGGCATGGTCGACATGGGCTATCCCACGGCAGAGGTGTACGAGGACGGCACGGCGATCATCTCGAAGACCCCGGGCTCGGGAGGTGACGTCACCGTCGCCTCGGTCAGCGAGCAGATGGTCTACGAGGTCCTCGACACGGCCAACTACCTCACGGCCGACGTGACGGCGGATTTCACCGGCATCACGCTCGAACAGCTCGGCCCCGACCGGGTGCGCGTGGCCGGCGTGACCGGCAAGCCCGCACCCCGGACGCTCAAGGTCAATATGGGCTACCGGAACGGCTTCATCGGCAGCGCGCAGTTCACCTACACCTGGCCGGATGCGGTCGCCAAGGCGGAGCGTGCGGTAGAACTGCTCGAGGAGCGGCTCGACCGCGTGGACTTCCGCAGCTTCGACAAGCGCGTCGAGTACATCGGTGCCAACTCGATCTGGGCGCCGCTGATCCCCCCGCCCAGCGACCCCGAGGCGCTGGAGGTCACGGTGCGCTATGCCGCGCGCGTGCCCGACCGCACTGAGGCGCGAAAGATCTTCGCCGAGCTCGTCCCGGTGTGCAACAACGGGCCCGCGGGTATGGGCGGACTGGGGACCCGGCTCCCCATCACCGAGCTGTTCGCCATCTGGCCGGCTCTGATCGACCGCGACAAGGTGAAGCAGCGGGTGGAGATGCTTCCCGCCGCAGAGAAGGTGGTGCTCTGATGACCATGCGAGTGTGGGATCTTGCCCATGGCCGTTCGGGTGACAAAGGCGACGTCTGCAATGTCGGGCTGGTCGCACGCAGCGCTGAGGCGTTCGAGACCCTGCGCGAGGTGCTCACGCCCGAGGTCGTCAAGGCGCGCTTCGGTGCGCTGGTGACCGGCGAGGTCAAGCGCTACGAGATGGCGAACATCTGGTGCCTCAACTTCGTCCTCGAAGGCGGGCTCGACGGCGGCGGCACCATGTCGCTGCGCACCGACGCCCTCGGCAAGGTCATGTACGCGTGGCTGCTTCGCATGGAGCTCGACCTCAGCGGCGACCGGCCCCTGGCCATCATCGAGGATGCGGCTTCGGCCGCCTGAACCGGAAAGGGCAGCAGCCATGACGGACTCCGGTTACCAGAACATCCTGGTGGACGTGACGGACGGGCTGGGCACGATCACCCTGAACCAGCCCGAGGCCCGCAACCCGCTCGACCGGGTGACCACGGCCGAGATGCTGGACGCGTTCCAGGACCTGTTCGCGGACCCCAAGGTTCGGAGTCTGGCCGTCACGGGAGCAGGCAGCAACTTCTGCGCGGGCGGCGACCTGCGCCAGATGGGCCGGTTCTCGACCATGCCCACTGCCGAGGCGTTCGACTGGCCGGGGCGCATCGTGGAGCTCAATCGGCTGATGCTCTCGGCGCCGAAGCCGGTGATCGCGGCGGTCAACGGTCCGGCGTTCGCCGGCGGGATGGGCCTGGCGGGTATGTGCGACGTCATCCTCGCCGTCCCCGAGGCGTCGTTCGCGATGCCCGAGGTCAAGATCGGGATCTTCCCGATGATCATCGTCGCGCAGCTCAGTCGGGCCCTGCCGCGCAAGATACTCCTGGAGATGATGTTCTCCGGCGATCCGATCGATGCGGAGGAGGGCTACCGTCTCGGCTTCGTGAACAAGCTCTACCCGACGCACGACGAGATGATGGAGGGCGTCGCGCGGTACGCGGCCAAGTTCCGCAAGGCCAGCCCGGACGCGATCCGTCTCGGGCGCCGAGCCTTCGGCATCCTCTCCGAGATGTCCGCCGATCAAGCGCTGGACGCCGCACAGTTCTTCGTCATGCCCTTCCACCTCGGTGAGGACCTCACCGAGGGCGCGGACGCGTTCCTCAGCAAGCGCAGGCCGCGCTGGGCCGAAGAGGAGAGCTGACATGGCCGACGCCTACATCGTCGAAGCCGTTCGCACGCCCGTCGGACGGCGCGGCGGCGGCCTGTCACAGGTGCACCCGGTCGATCTCGGGGCGCACATCGTGCGCGAGCTGGTCGCCCGTACGGGAGTCGACCCCACCGCGATCGATGATGTGATCTTCGGTGTGGTCGATCAGATCGGGGCGCAGTCGACCAACGTCGCCCGCACGATCGCGCTCGGCGCCGGGCTCCCCGAGTCGGTCCCGGCCGTGACGGTGGACCGCCAGTGCGGCAGTTCCCAGCAGGCTGTGCACTTCGCGGCCCAGGCGGTGCGCTCAGGCGATATGGACCTGGTCGTCGCCGGTGGCGTCGAGGTCATGAGCCTGATCCCGATCGCGGCGAGCGCCTTCGTCGGTGCCGAGGCCGGAATGGGGCTGCCGCGTGAATCGCAGTCCTGGGTCGACCGATACGGCGAGCAGGAGATCAGTCAGTTCCGCGGTGCCGGACTGATCGCCGAGGAGTGGTCGATCACCCGGGAGGCGATGGAGCACTGGGCCCTGCAGAGTCACCAGCGGGCGGCTGCCGCCATCGATCAGGGACTGTTCGAGCAGGAGATCGCGCCGTACGGAGGCGTCTCCACCGACGAGGGAGTGCGGCGCGACACGACTCGGGCGAAGATGGCCGCACTGGCGCCGCTCGTCGAGGGCAGCCGCCTGACGGCCGCCGTGTCCAGCCAGGTGTCCGATGGAGCCGCTGCGCTGCTGATCGCCTCGGAGCGCGCGGTGCGAGAGCACGGACTACGACCGATCGCACGGGTGCACACCACAGCCGTCGTGGGATCCGATCCTGTCCGGATGCTCACCGGCCCCATCCCCGCGACCGCGAAGGTCCTGCAACGCGCCGGATTGACCGTCGACGACATCGACGCCTTCGAGGTCAATGAGGCATTCGCTCCCGTCGTCCTCGCCTGGCTGGCCGAGACCGGGGCCGATCCCGCGAAGACGAACCCCTTGGGCGGTGCCATCGCGCTCGGGCACCCTTTGGGCGCGACCGGTGCGCGACTGATGACCACCATGATCCATCACCTGCGCCGTACCGGCGGACGGTACGGGCTGCAGACCATGTGCGAAGGGGGCGGCGTCGCCAACGCCACCGTCATCGAAGCACTCCAGGAGACGCCATGAAGTACGGAATCCTTCTCACCGCCATCCACGACGCGTCGGTGCCGGCGGCGCAGCAGCGCCGCGAGCATGAGGAGCTGGTGACGGCGGCCGAGGAGCTCGGATTCGAGCTCATGGTCGCCGGGCAGCACTTCCTCGGCAGCGAACTGCGCTACTTCCAGCCCATCCCGTGGCTGACCCACATGGCGCAGGTCGCACCGTCGATGCGGGTCGCGACCGGCATCATCCTGCTGTCGATGGTCAACCCCGTCGATATCGCCGAGCAGATGGCGACGCTGGACTCGTTGACCGACGGCCGCGCGATCTTCGGCGCGGGGCTCGGGTACAGCGCTCACGAGTTCGACGCGTTCCGGGTCCGCAAGGGCGAGCGCGTGCGTCGGTTCGAGGAGGCCCTGGAGCTGGTGAAGGCGCTGTGGTCGGGGGATAAGGTGGACTTCGACGGCGAGTACACCACCGTCCGCGGAGCGCGCCCCTCCGTGCTCCCTGTGCAGGAGGGCGGGATCCCGGTCTGGATCGGCGGTCAGGTCGAGGGCGCGGTGCGGCGGGCGGCTCTCAAGGGCGACGCCTGGTACACGCCGCCCTTCCCGACGCACGCCCAGCTCTCCTCGCTGCGCGAGCTCTTCCTGCGCACCAGGGAGGAAGCGGGTCTGTCCACCGACGGCGACTTCCCCGTGCGCCGCGAACTGCTGATCGCCTCCGACCGCGAGCAGGGGATGCAGGCCGCACTCGACCGCTACCGCGCCCGGTACGAGACCTACCGCAAGTGGGGTCTGTCCGGCGAGAACACCCCGATCGACTCAGGCGCCGAACTGCGCAACGAGATCGAAGAGCATTTCATCCTCGGTACGCCCGAGGAATGCGCGGACGGGCTCATCGATCTGGAGCAGCGCCTGGGCATGACTCACTTCCTCTACAAGCCGCACTGGGTGGGTCAGTCGCACGCGGAGGCGATGCGACAGCTCGAGCAGTTCGGAACCGAAGTCATGCCGCGGGTCGCGGCGGAGAGCTCGGCGCGGGTATGACCGCGCGCAGCGAGACAGGAGATGTCATGGAGCACGGCACACAAGCGGTCGTCGAGGATCTGCACTTCAGCCGCCTCCTCATCGCCGGCGAGTGGCGCACGGCGGAATCCGCCGAACGGATCGAGATCACCTCTCCGTTCTCGGAGGAGGTCATCGGCTCACTGCCCGTCGTGACGGAGCATGAGGTGGACCTCGCGTTCGCCGGCGCCCGTGAAGCCCTCGACGGCGGCGAATGGAGTCGCCTCACGCCGCAGGAGCGCGGTGCCGCGATCGATCGGCTCGCTGACGAGCTCGACAAGCGGGCCGAGCGGATCCGCCTGGCATTCACACTCGAGACAGGCGTGGGGATCACCTCCACAGGAGGACTCGGAAGGGTCACCGACATCGTCTTCCGGCAGTACGCCGACCTCGCGCGATCCTTCCCGTTCCGCGAGGATCGTGAGTGGCTCGGCACGACCATGACCGTCGAGCGCCTGCCCGTCGGCGTCGCGCTCGGGATCTCGCCGTGGAACGCTCCGGTCCCGAGCATGGCGTTCATGATCGCACCGGCGCTCGCCGCCGGCGCCCCCATCGTCATGAAGCCCGCGATCGAGGCGCCCCTGTCGACGTTCCTCCTCGCTGAGGCGGTCGACGCAGCGAAGCTCCCCGCCGGTGCCGTCTCCATCCTGCCCGGTGGTCGCGAGATCGGCGAGTACATGATCCGGCATCCCGAGGTCGACAAGATCGCCTTCACCGGCAGCACCGTCGTCGGCAAGCACATCATGAAGACGGCCGCAGATCGCATGGTCCGCACCACTCTGGAGCTCGGAGGCAAGGGGCCGGCCATCCTGTGCGACGACATCGACATCCGAGAGATCGCACCTCGCGTCGTGCGGGCGGGCCTGGCGAACTCCGGACAGGTGTGCGCCGCGCAGACCCGGATCATCGTTCCCGCGCACAAGCACGACGAGTATCTCGCCGCGCTCACCGAGGCCGCGGCCGCCATGAAGGTCGGCGACCCGTTCGACCCGGCCACGGAGATCGGTCCGCTCGTGATGGAACGGCAGCGCGAGCGCGTCGAGGAGTACATCCGTATCGGCCGCGAGGAGGGTGCGCAGGTCTCGACAGGCGGCGGACGACCGGAGGGTCTGGAGAAGGGTTGGTTCGTCGAACCGACGATCTTCGGCGGTGTCGACAACTCGATGCGGATCGCCCGGGAGGAGATCTTCGGGCCGGTGCTCGTGGTCATCCCGGCTCACGATGACGAAGAGGCCATTCGCATCGCGAACGATTCGGACTACGGACTGGTCGGCTCCGTCTTCACCTCCGACCCGGCGCGCGGCGAGCGCATCGCGTCGCGGCTGCGCCTGGGGCAGGTGCATCTCAACGGCTTCGGCGTCAGCACGGGGCAGCCCTTCGGGGGCTTCAGACAGTCGGGAATCGGACGCAAGGGAAACGTCGAGGGACTCGAAGCCTATCTGGAGACCCGGCTGCTGGAATCCCACTCCTGACCGCTCGATCCACGCAGAACATCTCGACACGTGTAAGGAAGCACTGTGAACACCACTCCCACCTCGCGCCTCGCTGCGGAACTCGACGTCGTCATCGTAGGTGCCGGCTTCGCCGGCATCTACGCGCTGCATGCCGCCCGTCAGCGTGGACTGACCGCACGCGTCCTGGAGGCGGGCGGCGGCGTCGGCGGCACCTGGTACTGGAACCGCTATCCCGGTGCACGCTGCGATGTGCAGTCGCTGTTCTACTCCTTCGGTTTCGATCCCGAGCTGGAGCAGGAGTGGGAGTGGAGTGAGCGCTACGCCACCCAGCCCGAGATCGAGCGCTACGCGAACTTCGTCGTGGACCGGCTCGGGCTGCGGGACGGGATCTCCTTCGATTCCCGCGTGGCTTCGGCGGTCTTCGACGAGAAGAACTCCCGTTGGACCGTGACGACGGAGCATGGTCAGGTGCTGACCGCCCAGTTCCTGATCATGGCCACAGGCACCTATTCCGTGCCGCTGGACCCGCGCATCCCCGGGGCGGACACCTTCGAGGGGGAGAGCCTGCTGACGGGGCGCTGGCCGCACGATCCCGTCGATTACGCGGGCAAGCGGGTGGGGCTGATCGGCACGGGGGCGACCGGCCTGCAGGTGGTGACAGCCTTGGCGGACGAGCCCTTCGAGCATCTGCACGTCTTCCAGCGCACGGCCTCGTTGACCATCCCCTCCGGCCCCATGGGGTTCGAGCCGGAGTATGTCCAGGATTTCAAGACCGGATACCAGGAGTACCGTGAACGGGCGAAGCGCTCCGGCATCGGGGCGATCTGGGAGAACCCGAGTGTCGCGATCGACGATCTCTCCGATGAGGAGTTCGAGCGCGAGATGCGCGCGCAGATGGCGAAGGGCAGCGGGCACGTGTTCACCCGGTTCACCGACCTGGCCACGAGTCTCAGCGCGAACGAGCGCTTCATCAACTATCTGAACGATCGCGTGCGCGAACGGGTCGAGGATCCCGCCGTCGCCGAGCTCCTCGTCTCGCGTGACAAGGTGTACGGCGTGCGCCGTGTACTGCATGAGTCCGGATACTTCGAGATCTACAACCGTCCCGACGTCACCCTGCACGACGCGAAGACGAAGCCGATCCTGGAGATCACGCCGCGAGGCATCCGCACCGAGGATGGCGAGGTCGAGCTCGATGTGATCATCTACGCGATCGGCTTCGACACCGGACACGGCGCGCTGCGTCGCATCGACGTGCGCGGTGTCGAGGGTCTCACCATCCAGGACGCACTGGCGGACGGTCCCCATACCTACTTAGGGCTCATGATCGACGGATTCCCGAACATGTTCGTGATGGCCGGTCCGGGCAGCCCATCCATCCGATCGCAGATGATCACGTCCATCGAACAGCACGTGGAGTACGTCGACGAGTTGATCGGCCACATGCGCGAACGCGGTCTGGTCGCCGTGCACACGACCCCGTTGGCCGTCCAGCAGTGGACTGCCCACGTGAACGACGTCGTGGAGAACAGTCTCGTGGCCCTCGACCGCACCACGCAGTACTTCGGTGCGAACGTTCCGGGAAAGCCGTCGGCGTACCTCGCCTACATGGGGGGCGTGGGCCCGTATCGCACCATCTGCGAACAGGTGCGTGACGCCGGATACGAAGGGTTCGTCTTCACCTCGGCGGATGGAGGGCGCCACACCGTCTCCGAAGGCTGGACCGGTGCTCCCGAGAGTTTCGTCGCTCGCAGCCCGTTCGGCGCCCGCGTGATCTGACATGAACGCGGCATCGGTGGCCACGACCGTCTGCTCGGATGAGCTCGCGGCACGCGGCGTCGTCATGGACCTCATTCGCGACGCGGGTCACGACGGAACGAGAGTGAGCTTCGGGACCAATGCCGAGGTGCGTTTCGTGGGGCCGGAATCGGCCGAGGTGAGCAGCTGGGAGCTCTGCTTCCGCCAGGCCGGGGATGAGGTCGTGATCGACACGATCCTTCGGCGCACCGATCATCTCACGCGCGTCGCGGGCAGGTGGCGCGCGGCGAGTGTTCAGCGGGAGCCGTTCCTGACCCCGCACGCGACGGGCGACGCCGCGCAGGTGGTCGCGTCCTCCGCGGACGCCGCGCCGGACACCCCCTCGCGTTGCCAGGATCATCGCGCGATCGAGGAGCTGAACCTGGCCTATGCGCGACGGATCGATGACGGCGACTTCACCGGCTTCGCCGACCTGTTCGCGAACGCCGAATGGAACGGCATGCGCGGTGCGGATGCCGTTCGCAGGTGGCTGGAGACCAACATTCCGCTTCGGCAGGACGGCCGTCCTGGCACGTTGCATGCCATCGGCAACCTCTCGATCGACATCGACGGCGACACCGCGGTGGGGAGGTCGACGCTGGTGATCTATCGCGCAGGCTCGGCACGCATCGACCCGTACATCATCAACGACTACCATGACCGGTACGCGCGCGATCGCGACGGATGGCACTTCGTGGAGCGTGCCATCGTCCGGAGGATGCGTGCTGTCTGAGTGCCGACCGGGGAAGCCATGATCGAACTCCACAAGCTCGAGCACTTCGTGGAGCTGGCCCGCTCAGGCAGCTACACGCGCACCGCCGAGCAGCTCCGGATGTCGCAGTCAGCGCTCAGCAGAAGCATCCAGTCGCTGGAGCGGGACATCGGCGGGGCGCTTTTCGAGCGGGCACGCGGCCGCGCCGCCGTGGTCCTGACGGACACGGGGACACTGCTGCTGCCTCGCGCCGTCGACCTGCTCTCGCGTGCGCAGAGCATCGAGCAGGACCTGAACGTCGCTCGAATGCCCCACCAGAGATCCCAGATCGCCTTCGGGGTGGCTCCTCTGCTCGGAGGCCTCCTCCTCGCAGACAGAGAAGAGATCGCTGGGCTGCACGCAATCGGCGACCTGGTGGTCAGCATGGCGACACCGGAACTGCTGATGGAGCAGCTCGAGGCGGGAGACATCGCATTCGCCCTGGGTGTGGCCCCCGCCCACGGCGTTCCGCCGCGCGTCGCGTCGGAACTGATCGGGTTCACCTCGCCCCGCATCTTCGTGCGGCGCAGTCATCCCCTGTTGAGCCGAGAGGCCCCGCGGCTGGCAGACCTTCTGCCCTACACGCGCGTGTCGAGCGTGAAGTGGAACGAGAACGTGACTCTGCAGCTCGAGGATCCCGCAGACGCACACGCCGTGAGAGCCTCGATCTGCATCGACAGCTTCGAGGTTCTCGTCGACCTGGCCGTGCATTCGGACGCCGTGCTGCTGTCGAACTTCACGCCCGTGCACGCCGAACTCGTGGAACTCGTGCTCGCTGACGCCCTCGACATCCGGCGCAACGAGATCAGCATGTTCGTTCGCCGGGGCATGCGGCTCCGGGCAGATCAGGAAGCGGTGCGGGAGCACCTCCGGGATCTGTGCGCTCGACTCCTGCAGTCCCACACCAGCGCGGAACCCGCTACTGAGCGAGCCGCCCGCCTTCCACCGGGAGGGCCTGACCGGTGATGAACGAGGCCTCATCCGAGCACAGCCAGGCCACCACGCCTCCGACTTCCTGCGGTGTGCCGATCCGTCCGATCGGGTGCATGGCGGCGTAAGCAGCCTGCAGATCCGGTCGGTCGCGGGTGCTCTCCTGGAAAAGTGGGGTCGCGATGGTTCCCGGACAGACGGCGTTGACCCGCACACCGTACGGTGCGAACTCCAAGGCCGCTGTTCGAGTGAGACCGATGATGCCGTGCTTCGCGGCCGAGTATGCGGAGAGCTCGGGCGCACCGACGAGACCGCCGATGGACGACGCGTTCACGATGGCGCCCCCGCCCTGGTCTCTCATCACCGGCAGCTGGGCACGCATGCACAGCCAGACGCTCTTCAGGTTGATGTCGAGGACGCGGTCCCAATCGGCTTCGGCGATGTCGGGCAGCAGGGCGCGCGGCTGCACGATCCCGGCATTGTTGAATGCATAGTCCAGGCGACCGAACTCGCTCACGATGTCGTCGAACGCGCCTGTGACGGCGCCGGGGTCGCTGACGTCGAGAACGGCCACACGGACATCGCCGCCGACGGCTCGAAGCGCGTCAGCCTGGTTCTCGGCCGCTGACGGCGAGATGTCGAGAAGGACCACTGAGGCGCCGCGCTGCACGAAGGCGCGCGCCGCGGCGGCGCCGATTCCGGAGCCGGCCCCGGTCACTGCGGCGACTCTGCCGTCCATGACACACCTTTCGTGGGATGCGCGAGATTGATTGTTGTCAATCATGCGGTTCATATCTATAGTTAGCATACACAACGAAGTGAAGGAGCCCGCCTTGCTACCCAAGAGAACTACCCGCGTCGCAACGACCCTCGCAGCCCTCGCCGTCGCGGCCAGCCTTGCCGGCTGCAGCGGCTCCGGTGGTCAGCAGAGCGCTTCCGCCGATGACTGGGATGACATCCTCGCCGCCGCCGCCGAGGAGGGGCAGGTCAAGATGTACGTGGCCTGGCTGCCGACCGCCATGGAGGCTGTCGAGGCCGATTTCGAGAAGGCCTACCCGGACATCGATCTGCAGCTCACACGCATTCTGCCACCTGAGGTCGATGCGGCTCTCGACACGGAGATCGAGGCCGGCCAGGGCCCCGATATCGTCTCCAACACGAACTACGCCTGGATTCTCAACAACCTCGACAGGTTCGCGGAGCCCAAGGGGCCGGATGCGACAGCTCCCGAATGGGCGGACTACACGCTGAAGGACAAGCTGCAGATCGCCAACATCTCGGCGCTCGGCATCAGCTACAACACGGACCGGATCGCGGCAGCGGACGTGCCGAAGAACTACGAGGACCTGCTCGATCCGCGCTACAAGGGCCGGATCGGCATCGCCGACAACGTCGCAGCCCCCCAAGCGGATCTCTACGAATGGCTGGAAGAGACATATCCCGGGTACTGGGAAGGCCTCATGGCGCAGGATCCCAAGTTCTACGCGACAGCGGTTCCCATCCAGGAGGCACTGCTGCAGGGAGAGGTCGACGTCGCTCTCTGGGGCTCGAACGCTCTCGTCCAGGGGGCGAAGGCGGACGGAGCACCCCTCGAGTGGGTGCTGGCAGACCCGGGCTGGGGTCCGCCGAACCTGACATTCATCCTTGCGGAGTCGGCTCACCCCAACGCCGCCCAGGTCGTGAGCAACTGGCTGGCGACGCAGGACGGCCAGTCGGCCGTGGCCAAGAATGACATCACTGTGCTGCCCGGCGTGCCGGGGACTGCAGGCGATGCGTCCAACCTGACCGTGCTGGACGTCGAGCGCGTCTCCGAGCCTGGATGGATCGACGAGCAGCAGTCCCGCTGGCGCGAGGCGTTCGGCCGTTGAGTTCGGTCGTCATGGCGGGGTGCGTGACGCCCCGCCATGACGGCAGACGGAGGATGAGGAAGATGACAACTGACACGCTGGCACGGCCGAGGGAAGAGACCCGGATGGATTCGCCGATCGAGCTTCCGGAGACCTCCGCAGCGAAGCGCCGCAAGATGTGGCGGCGAATCCGCACGCACGCCGCCGGCACCGCCCTCATCGTCGTCCTCGGATACATGACGCTGTGGCCGCTCATTCAGCTTCAGCTGCGCGCCCTGCGTGACGGCGGGGCCGGATATGCAGCCGCATTCACCACCAAGGATCTCGCCCAGACCATCCTCGTCACGGCGATCCTCGCCGTCGGCGCTCTCATCATCGGCGTCGTCGGAGGGGGAGTCCTCGCCTTCGCGTCGCTGCGACTCGGCCCGGGCTTCCGCTGGATGGCCATCCTCCCCATCCTTCCCCTCGTCGTGCCGCCGTCGGCGGCCATCGTGGGCTGGTCGCTGCTGCTGGCTCCGAACTCCGGGCTCATCAACGCGGGCATCCGTTCCCTGCCGTTCTGGCCGACGGGCGTCACCGAAGGTCCGTTCGATGTGTACACCGTCACCTGGATCGTCATCATCACGGGAATCGGTCTGAGCTCCTTCGTCTATCTGTTCCTGCGCAACGGACTGCAGCGGGTCAACGCCGAACACATCGAGGCCGGACTCACCTCGGGCGCGCGACGCCTCAAGGTGTATGCAGAGATCGTCCTCCCGATCATCCGCCCGTCCATCGTGTACGGGCTGGCGGTGGCCCTCCTGCTCGGGCTCGGACAGTTCGCCGCGCCGCTGATGCTCGGCGCGAACAACAACATCCGTGTGCTCGCCACCGAGGTGTTCCGCTTCACCTCTCAGAGCCCCGCCAACTATGGCGCCGCCGCAGCGATCGCCACTCCACTCCTGTTCGCGGGTCTGGTGATCGTGGTGCTGCAGAAGTTCCTGCTCTCCGATCCTCGACGTTTCGTCGTCGACAGCGGCAAGGGCGGCAGGTTCGGGCAGAAGCCGACCCGGGGTGCGCCGATGCTCATCGGCAGCTTCGCCTTCCTGGCCACGGTGCTGCCCGTCATCGCACTGGCGCTCGCATCGGTCTCCCCGTTCTGGGACGGCAGGTTCGACATCACGACCGCGACCTGGCGCAACTTCGAGCAGCTGTTCGCGTCCGCTCCGTATGCCCGCTCGATCCAGACCAGCCTGGTGGTCTCCATCGCCGCGGTCGCCATCGCGATCCCGCTGGGATACGTCATCGCCGACCGCCTCGTCAGCGATCGGGTGCCGTCGTTCGTCAAGTGGATCCTCGACCTCGTCGTGACCATCCCACTCGGCGTTCCCGCCGTCGTCTTCGGTGCGGGGTTCTTCTTCACCTACACCCAGCCGCCGTTCCGGCTGTACGGCACGGAAGCAGTGCTGATCGTCGTCTACGTGACGATCATGCTCCCGTTCGCCACGCGCATGCAGGTGGCGGCCCGTATGTCACTCGGACCGCACTTCCAGGCCGCGGCCCGGGTCTCGGGGGCCGGCCTCATCAAGTCACACGTCGGCATCGTCGTGCCCATGCTGAGGTCATCCATCGCCGGATCGGCTGCGTTGATCTTCGTCCTCATGACACATGAGTTCGCGGCCTCCATGCTGGTGAGGTCTCCCCAGATCCAGGTCATGGGCACCACGCTCTATGACATGTGGACGCTGGTCTCGTTCCCCATGGTCGCCGCGATGGGCCTCGTGATGTGCATCATCACGGCGGCCGGTGTCGGCCTCGCCCTCCTCGCCGGAGGAACCAAGTCGATGGAGTCGCTATGACAATCAGAATCGAAGGACTGAGCAAGGCGTTCGGCAAGGCCGACAGCCCTACATACCACCAGGCACTGTCCGAGTTCGACCTCGAGATCGGCGACGGCGAGATGGTGGTGCTGCTCGGGCACAGCGGCTGCGGCAAGACGACCGCACTGCGCTGCCTTGCCGGACTCGAGTCCGCCGACAGTGGACGGATATCGCTCGCGGGTCGCACCGTCTTCGACGCGCCGCAGGGAATCGACGTGAATCCGGAGTCCAGGGACATCGGCATGGTGTTCCAGTCTTACGCGCTGTGGCCTCACATGACCGTGCGCAAGAACATCGGATACCCGCTGAAGGCGCGCAAGATGAAGGAGCAGCTGGGTTCTGGCTGGGTCGAGGAGGCGGCTGCCCTGGTCGACACGACCGCTCTCCTGGACCGCTACCCCGCGCAGCTCTCAGGCGGACAGCAGCAACGCGTCGCTCTGGCCCGCGGCATCGTGGCGCGCCCGGAGCTCGTGCTGATGGACGAGCCGCTGTCGAACCTCGATGCGCTGTTGCGGACGAAGGTCCGAAACGAACTGCATGCGCTGCACGGCAGGCTCCGGTTCTCGGGTCTGTACGTCACGCATGATCAGACGGAGGCGCTCGCATTGGGCGACCGTGTGGCCGTGATGAACAACGGCCGCATCGAACAGATCGGCACGCCCAGCGAGGTGTTCGAGTCGCCGCAGACGGAGCACATCGCATCGTTCGTCGGCATGTCGAATGTGCTTCACCTGGAGGACGGGACCACGATGCGCTTCCGCCCGACGGACGCGCAGGTCAGCCTGGAGCGTCCGGCGGAGTCGGATGCCCTGGTGGTCGTGCGTGGGGTCGTCCGCGATGTGGTCTACACCGGTCTGGAGTCCGAGCTCGCAGTGGACATCGCCGGTGATGAGGTCGTCGCGATCGAGAACGGCCGCCGTTTTCTGGAAACCACTCCCTCCGGCACATCCGTCTGGATCGCAGTGCCCCGCGCGCGCGGAGCCTTCTTCGGCGTGAGGGAGTCCATCCGGATTATGCAGTAGACGCATAAGGCTCGGCGCTTCTTGCATTGGCCACCCCTGACGGCCCGTGCTTGGATTGATGCATATCATCACCATGCAAAGGAGCGTTGTGGCTACGGACTGGTCGTACATCGACAACAACCTGCTGAATCCGGACTTCTACGCGACGCAGGAGTATCGCGACGTCTTCAAGGTCATGCGCGACGAGGATCCCGTCCACTGGACGGTGGACGAGCGCTACGGCAAGAGCTACTGGGCCATCACGCGCTATGACGATGTCAAGGCGGTGCTCTCGGATCACCGGCAGTTCAGCTCGCGCTGGCATTCCCGAGTGCCGCGGACGCCGAAGCGGCTGACACCCGAGGAACGGCACGCGCTCGTGCGCGACGCTGACTTGACGGCGATGGACGAGCCGATGCACAGCCTGTATCGGCGCCCGATGAACAAGCACTTCTCGGTGCCGGCCGTGAACCGCCTGCACGAATTCGTGGATGAGGTGGTCGACGGAATCATCAGGGACGTCTCCGTCGCGAGCGAATGCGATCTCGTGGACGATCTCGCAGGTGAACTGCCCATGCGCGTCATCCTGAGGATGCTCGGCATCCCCGAGGAGGACTGGCCGATGATCCGCGAGGCGTCATGGCAGTTCATGGCCGCAGCAGATCCCCGCTTCACCATCGACGGCGACCCGATCGCCACATCGCTGCACGGGCAGAAACGACTGCTCGAGTACTGCGGCCAACTGGCGCTGGAGCGGCGCAGGAACCCGCGCGACGACTTCGCCACTGCCATCAGCCGTGTCGAGATCGACGGTGATCCGCTGAGCCTGTACGAGATGCAGACCTGGTTCTTCCTGGTGATCTTCGGCGGGCTGGAGACGACCCGCAACACCGCGGCGACCGGGCTGTGGCTCTTCATGGAGAACCCCGATCAGCGCGACAAGCTCATCGCGGACCCCTCACTGGTCAACGGCGCGGTGGAGGAGATCGTGCGGTGGTGCACGCCCTCGAAGAACCGGCTGCGCATCGCCAACGAGGACATGGATTTCGGCGGCAAGCGGATTCGCGCCGGCGACTGGGTCGTCGTCTACCAGGCATCCGCGAACTTCGACGAGCGTGCCTTCGACGAACCCGCCCGTTTCGACATCGAGCGCAACAGCGAGCACCTCGGGTTCGGCATCGGCAACCACCTCTGCATCGGGCGGAACCTCGCGCGGTTGGAGATGAACTCCTTCTTCACCAAGGTCTTGGCGGCGTTCCCGGACATGCGGCGAGCAGATGCCGGCGAGCCGCAGTGGCTCAGAGACGCGAACGCGACGGGCTTCAGCGAGATGCGCGTCGCTTACACCCCGAAGGGAAACTGATGATGAAGGTCACATTCGACGTCGACGGCGACCGGATCGTGGCGGATGCCCAGATCGGCGAGAGCATCATGCAGGTCGCCGTGCGCAGCAATGTGCCGCGGGTGATCGGCGAGTGCGGCGGAGAGATGTCGTGCGCGACATGCCATGTCTACGCCGCGGATCTGCCGAGCACGCTGCCACCGCCTTCTGCGGATGAACTGGACATGCTGGAGATGTCCGATGACCGTGAGGACACCAGCCGCCTGGGCTGCCAGATCCGACTCGACGCCTCCTGCGATGGCCTGCAGGTCGTCGTGCCCCCGCGATGAGTGCCGTCATCGTCGGCGCCGGACTGGCCGGGCTCACGACGGCGGCCGCTCTGCGCGAGTACGGCTACGGCGGGGAGATCGTTCTGCTGGGCGATGAGCCGCACCCACCGTATGATCGCCCACCGCTGTCCAAGGCCTTCCTGACCGGCGACGCCGACGAGCAGACGCTTCCGCTGCGCTCCGGGGCTGCGTGGGATGCACTGGATCTCCGGTTCGTCAGGGCCAGAGTCGATGCCGTCGACCCCGCTGCCCGCTCGGTGCGCACCGGCCACGAGGCCCTGCGCTACGACCAGTTGGTGTGGGCGACAGGCGGCGCCCCGCGGCGGTTCCCCGGCCCGGGAGGCGACCTTCGCGGCGTTCACCATCTGCGCACGCTGGAAGACGCGCGCGCACTGCGCACGAGCCTGGGATCGGTCACGGACGCGGTCGTCGTCGGAGGAGGGTACATCGGGCTCGAGGTGACGGCGGCCATGGTCGGAATGGGCATCCGCGTGACGGTTCTCGAAGCCGAGGCGCGACTGCTCTCGCGGGTCACGAGCGAGGTGGTGTCGTCGTACTACCACCGTGTGCACGCAGCTCAGGGGGTCGACATCAGGCTCGCAACGACCGCCACCGAGTTCCGCGGCCAGGGCGGAGCGCTCTCCGGTGTGCTCACCTCGGCCGGTGACGTCATCGCGGCCCAGGCGGTCGTGGTCGGGATCGGTCTGATACCCCACGTCGAACCCTTGCGTGCAGCAGGTGCGCAGTGCACGAACGGAGTGGACACCGATGCTTCGGGTCGGACGACGCTGCCGGGCATATGGGCGGCCGGTGACTGCGCGAACCATGCGGGTGGGTTCACAAGCGGCCGGCGCGTGAGACTGGAGACCGTGCACAACGCCACCCAGCGCGCGCGCATCGTGGCGGCCTCGATCGCGGGTGTCGACCTCCCGCAGGAGGAGGCGCCGTGGGGCTGGTCGAACCAGTACGACGTGAAGCTCAAGTCCACGGGACTGCGTGGCGTCGACGACCGCATCATCCAGCGCGGCGATCCGCGCGAAGACCGGTTCAGTGTGCTGTACCTCGACGGCGACCGCTTGACCGCGATCGACGCGGTGAATTCCGTGCGGGACTACGCCCAGGCGCGCAGGCTCCTTCAGGCCGGCCACCGCATCGCGACTGACCGCGCCGGGGATCCGAGTACGCCTCTCATCGATCTCGTGCTGTCATGAGCGGCGAGATCGCGTGGTCGGTCAAGTCGAGCTTCCGCGCGTACGTGGCGGGGGTCTCCGACGGCACGGAGATCAGTTCAGACGATGTCACGGTCGATGCTGCTGGTCGGTACCGTTTCCCTCTGGTCAGCACGGGGGACGACGTCCTCAAAGCAACGGGGTGGGTGCGGCTCTCCGCCTATCGTGGTGTTCTCGATGTGCGAATAGCAGAGCCGTGGATCGAGTACCGCAGCGGTGGCGGCGTGGTGACCATCGCCCACCCCCGCAGTGAGCGCAACCCGGCACTGCCCCGCATGGTGCTGGCCGAGTTCGGTACCGATTCCGTCATCCGGCCCGAACTGACCTTCGACGGGGTTCGACTCCTCGGTGAGGTCTACACGGTCGGTGCGGAACTGGATCCGATCGAAGTCATCCACGCACCAGGGGCATGACCTTCTCGCCGAAGAGTTCCAGCTGACGCATGGATTCGAGGTGCGGGAAGCCCTGCCAGTGCGGCTTGTAGACGAACTCGGTCATTCCTGTCTCCTCCTGGAGGGCGAGAAGCTGATCGGCGCACGCCGAGGCATCGCCGAGGATCCAGCGCTGTTCGATCTGTTCGCGATCGAGATCGCCGTAGTTCGCGGTGTCGACGCCGCCTGCGCCCTTGTTCAGGCCCCAGTCGCGATAGGTCTGGTAGCGCGCCCGACTGCGATGCAGCGCGTCCTCGATGGCATCGCCGCGGCTTGCGGAGATGACCAGATCACGTCGCACAGGGAATTCGATCGCCTCGTCGTAGCCGGCCAGGTCGCGCTCTTCATCGAAGGCGCGCTTGTAGGCGCGGATCTCCTCATGACTGCAGAATGGTGCGGCGTACCAGGACTCGCCGAGCCGCCCAGCCCTGCGCACGGGCGCCTCGGCCTGGCCCCCGATCCAGATCGGGATGCGCTCTTGTGCCGGCTGCACAGCCGGCACGGGGATCGAGAGCTGGAAGAACCGCCCCTCGTGCTCGACGGGCTCGCCCGACCACAGTTTCCGGATCAGAGTGACGGACTCTTCGAAGCGCCGCACCCTGTGCCTGCGGTCCAACCCGAAGGCGCCGTACTCGTGGTCGGAGTAGCCGAGCCCGACGCCCAGCACGGCTCGGCCCCGGGAGAGCACATCCATCGTCGCGATCTGCTCTGCCAGGTCGATGGGATTGACGAGCGAGAGAAGCACGACGCCCGTCGCCAGGCGCATCTCGGGCACGACGCCCGCAAGCGCGGTGAGGTAGGGGACGGGCTGGTAGAAGCGCAGTTCGCTGCCGAGGAAGTGCTGGCCGGTGACCACGGTGGAGAAGCCCAGCTCCTGCGCCAGGCGGGCCGCCTCCTGGTGCTCGCGGACGTGGCGGTCGGGCGGGGTCTCCCGTCCGTACACAGGCGTCAGGACAATGCCGAACTTCATCGTCGCTCCCTCCGAGGCTCACGCGCGTGCGCGTCCTCAACAATGAGTATAGTAATCATGAATAGGACAGTGTTGTCGAGTGAAAGCCGAGGCAGCCCATGAGTGGTCTGGTAAATACGTCGAACATCCGGTCGGTGACGGGCGGCGAGGACGCCGTCGATGCCCTCTGGAATCCCAGGACGATCGCGCTGATCGGCGCCTCGAGCAAGCAGCGGACGCTGGCCTGGTGGCCGCTCCGGCTCATACAGACAGGTGGATTCACCGGGCGCATCATCCCCGTCAACCCGAACCGCACGGAGATCGAAGGCCTGCCCACCGCGGCTCGCGTAGGCGACATCGAGGGACAGGTCGATGCCGCTGTCATCACGCTCGACAATGCCGGCACGGTGCGGGCCGTCAAGGAGTGCGCCGCAGCAGGAGTGCGGGCCGTCGTCCTTCCCGCACAGGGATTCGGAGAGTCGGGGGACGAGGGGCGCGCGCTGGAGGCGGAGATGCTGGAGGCGGCGCACGCCGCGGGCATGCGCATTCACGGACCGAACAGCGACGGGCTTGCGAACTTCGCCAACGGTGCGGTGATGTCCATCCAGCCTGTGCTGGAGCATCGGCTCGAGGCCGGGAACGTCGCCGTGATCACTCAGAGCGGTGCCACCGCCGGATCGATCATCTCCCGCCTGGCCGAGGAGGGCATCGGCGCTCGCTACTACGCGAGCGCCGGCAACGAGATCGACCTCGGATTCGCGGACTATCTTTCCTACGCCCTGCAGGATCCCGAGGTGAAGATGGTCATCGCGTTCATCGAAGCCATCCGTCGTCCCGAGGAGTTCGTGCGCGTCGCCGAGCTGGCCGCGGAGCTCGGCAAGCCCATCGTCACGATCAAGGTCGGCAGGACCGGGCAGGCCGCGGCGCGTGCAGCCGCGCACACGGGAGCTCTCGCCGGCGAGGACCGTATCTACGAGGCGTTGTTCGACTCCCTGGGCATCATCCGCGTGGACGAGCTCAGCGACCTCGTCGCCGTCGCGAAGCTGTACCTGGGCCAGGGCGCCCCGCGCTCGACGCGGGTCGGCATCATGTCGGTGTCCGGTGGTCAGGCCGGTGCCCTCGCCGACCGCGCAGCAGGCTTCGGGCTTTCCCTGCCGCAGCTCTCCGAGGCGGGGCAGTCCGCATTGAGTGAACTCTTCCCTCACGGGAACGGACTCAACCCCAGCGACCTCACCGGCGACATCGCGAAGAAGCCCGAGCTCGCGGCCGATGCCTATGAGGTCTTCGACGCAGACGACACGGTCTCGGCCCTGGTGTACGCGCGGAAGGCGCTCACCGGCGCCGTCGGCGAGGACAGTGCCCGTGCGCTGGCGGAGTCCGCGCGCACGCGCAAGCTGCCCCTGGTGGTGTACTCGATCGACGGGGCTGTGAGCGACGTCGAGCAGGAGATCTACCGGGCCGCGGCCGTACCGGTGTTCACGTCCGCCAGCGAACTCTTCACGGCCATCCGCGGGCTCGCCGGCTTCGCGGGGACTGCGCTGCGGAGCGAGCGATCGTCCCAGCCGAGGTCGATCGATGCTCCCGCGGGTGTGCTCGGTGATGCCGCAGCCCGCGCATTGCTCTCGGGGTACGGTGTCTCGTTCCCGTCGGAGGCAGTCGTCTCGAGCGCCGATGACGCCGTGGCCTTCGCGGAGAGCGTGGGTTATCCGGTCGCGCTGAAGGTCTCGAGCGAGCGGATCGCGCACAAGACCGAGATCGGGGGCGTGCTGCTCGGCGTGGAGGGTGCCGATGCCGTGCGGGACGGCTTCGATCTGCTCGTCGCCCGCGGCACTGCGGCCCTGGACGGCGCCGCACCCGAAGGCGTACTCGTCCAGCAGCAGGTGCGCGACGGCGTGGAGTTCATCGTCGGTCTCGTCGTCGACCCGTCCTTCGGGCCGTTCGTGCTGGTCGGCACCGGCGGCGTGATGGCCGAACTGCTCGACGACGCCGTTCTCGATCGTGCCCCCGTCGGCGTCGACCGCGCGCGCGAGCTGATCGAGAGGCTGCGGGGGCGCGCACTGCTCGCCGGGTTCCGCGGTGCGCCCGAGGCGGATCTGGACGCGCTTGCTCAGGTGGTCAGTGCCGTCTCGGAGTTCGGTGACGACTATCGGGACCGCCTCTCCGAGCTGGATCTCAATCCAGTTCTCGTCCGTCCCCGCGGTTCGGGAGCGGTGGCGGTGGACGCGCTCGTCGTGCTGAACTGACGCCCGATCGGGTGTCGGCCGTGAGGGCGGGGCGCGGGCTCGTCGGGGTACTGGTTCTGGCGTCTCTCGGGACGTCCATGGTCAGTTCGATGGGTCTGCTCCTCGTCCCCGTCATCGCTGAAGACCTCCGGGTGAGCGCGGCCGCCGCGCAGTGGACCCTGACGGTGAATCTGCTTGTCGGCGCGATCGCGACACCGCTGCTCGGTCGCCTCAGCGACGGTCCGCGCAAGCGCGGGCTGCTGCAGGCGACGATGCTCGTCGTGTTGGCGGGTTCGCTCGTGGCTGCGCTGTCGCCGAATCTCCCGCTGCTGCTCGTGGGAAGGGCGCTGCAGGGCTTCGCGTTCGGGATCACCGCCATCACGGTCGCGATCGCTCGGGAGAGGCTCGCCGCCGTTCCGGCGGCGGGCGCCACGGCGACGCTGTCCGTCTCTGTAGCGACGGGGCTGGGAGCGGGGTATCCCATCACCGGTGTCGTGGCGCAGTACCTCGACTTCCGATTCGCCTTCTGGTGCGCAGCCGTGATCGTCGCGGCGTCGATGCTGTTCGTCGCGGTGAAGGTGCCTTCGCTCGGGCGGGAGCCACGCAGGGGGAGATTCGATGTCGGGGGCGCTCTGCTGTTCAGCACCGGAATGGCAGCGCTCGTCACGGCGGTGAGCCAGGGCCCGGCGCTCGGGTGGGCGTCACCGGCCATCGTCGTGCTGGTGCTGGTGACGGTCGCGGCCTTCGTGGGCTGGGTGCTCCTCGCGCGGCGGTCGCCGTCCCCGCTGTTCGATCTGACCCTGCTGCGTCTGTCGGATGTACGGGTCTCCCACGCGGCCTCGACGAGTCTCGGCATCATCGCGTATCTTGCGATGTCGTGCCTGGTCATCATCCTCCTCGCTCCGACTGACATGGGTTACGGTGCAGGCGTGCCCGTCGTGTGGGCGGGTGTGATCTTGGCTCCGGTCGCCTGTGGAAGTCTCTTCGTCGGGTGGGTCATGGCGCGCTGGGCCACGCCGAGGCTGCTCTTCGCCCTGCTGCCCGCCGGTGCCTGCGCGCTCATCCTGTGCGTGCTGACGTTGCTGCTCGCTCCGCAGCAGCCCCTGGCGCTGGCGGCGAGCTCGGTCCTGCTGGGGCTGGGCATGGGCGCCATCGCCGGCGCGGGGCCGGTGCTGATCGCCGCCCAGGTTCCCGTCAGTGAACTGGGAAGCACGATCAGCTTCAGTCAGGTGCTGCGCATGTCGGGTGGTGCGGTCGGCAGTGCGATCGCGGGGGCGGTGTTCCTCGCCTACCAGCATCCGAGTGGGCTTCCGACCGCGGCCGGCATGGAGTTGGCGCTGTGGACAGCCGCCGTTCTGGCGGTCGCACTGACGGGCGTCCTCGGCGTGTGCCTCCTCCATCGGGAGCGATGAGCAGCATCGTGTGGAGTGAGAGATCCGGGATGGTCTCGTCGCTGATCGCTAGTGTATAAATATCATTATGATGAATCCAGAGCATCGGCCTCTCGCAGAGCTCTTCCGTCTCGACGACACTGTCGTCGTCGTCACGGGAGCGGCTCAGGGCATCGGGCGCGCGATATCCGAACGCATGGCCGAGTCCGGCGCAGCGGTGCTGGTGGCCGACCTGGATGCCGAGGCGGCCGCCCGCACCGCCGGCGAGATCGGGACCTCGCACGCGGCGCGTGTCATCTCCACATCGTTGGACATCTCGTCCCGGGGCTCTGTGGAGGAGGCGGCTGCATTCGCCGAAGCCGAGCTCGGCCCCATAGGCGTCTGGGTCAACAACGCGGGCATCTACCCGCAGGTCGATCCGCTCGCTGTCTCCGAAGAGCAGTTCGAACGGATCTTCCGGGTGAACGTCCTCGGGACGCAGTTCGGCATCGCCGCCGCGGCGAACCGCATGATCGCGGCCGAGCGTCCCGGCGTCATCGTCAACGTGGCATCCACGGCGGCCTTCCGCGGGCCCGGCCCGTACAGCGCGAGCAAGTGGGCGGTGAGAGGGCTCACCCACGGCTTCGCCGCCTCGCTCGGCCCCCACGGCATACGCATCGTCGGCCTGGCCCCGACGATCACCGCCACCCCGGGCCTGGACGGTCTGCGCACGGACGAGAACGAGGACTTCCTGGACGGCGTGATCAGCGGTATCCCTCTCGGTCGGGTCGGGCACCCGGACGACATCGCGCGCGCCGCCGTGTTCGTGGCGAGTGACGCCGGAAGCTTCATCACGGCGACGACCCTCGTCGTCGACGGCGGCTCGCTCGCGGCGCTCTGATGCTCGACTATGGACTGGCCGGCAGAGTCGCCCTCGTCACCGGCGCGGGAAGCGGGATCGGTGAGGCCACCGGCAGGATGCTCGCAGAGATGGGCGCCGCCGTGGCGGTCGCGGACGTCGCGGGTGAGGCGGCGTCGCGCGTGGCGGAGGACATCCGCGCCAGCGGTGGCACCGCTATCGCGTTGGCAGGAGATGTGAGCGATTCATCCGCGGTCGACGAGATGGTCGGTGCGGTCGTCGAGCGGCTCGGCGCGCTGGACATCGCGGTGAACAACGCCGGCATCGGTCTCCCGTTCGTGAAGACGGCCGACCTGCCCGATGACGATTGGGCTCGTGTGCTGTCCGTCAATCTCGACGGCGTGTTCCGCTGCATGCGAGCGGAGCTGCGTCAGATGGCACCACAGGGCCGGGGCAGCGTGATCAACGTCGCCTCGATCCTCGGAGCGGTCGGTTCGGAGACGGGCAGCTCGGCCTACACGGCCTCCAAGCATGCGGTGCTGGGTCTCACCCGGAACGCCGCCCTGGAGTACGGTGCGCAGGGTATTCGTGTCAATGCCGTGGGTCCCGGCTACATCCGCACGCCGCTCGTCGACCAGAAGCTGTCTGCCCAGATGCGCGCCGCGCGTGAGCGCGCGACACCCCTCGGGCGCCTCGGAGAACCTCACGAGGTGGCGGCCCTGATCGCCTGGCTCGCCAGTGACGCCGCCGGTTATGTCACCGGCGCGTATCTTCCCGTGGACGGCGGCTACCTCGCCCGTTGACCCCTGATCGCGAAGGAGCATCAGCATGACCATTCCCCATCTCACACGACTCGACGGCGAGCGCATCGCCATCACCGGCGGAGCGAGCGGAATGGGAGCGGCGCTGGTCGCCGCCCTGCCGGCGCTCGGCGCGAAGGTCGTGTCCGTCGACCTCGACTCCGACCGGGGTGGAGACATCGCCCGTGGCGCCGGTGCTGATTTCGTCCCCGGCGATGTCGCGGACGAGGGCTCGATCGGCGGAGCGGTCGACGAGGCGGTGCGCCGGATGGGCGGTCTCGACTGTCTCGTCCATGCCGCGGGGATCTCACCCGCCGGTCAGCCGGAGGATGTCACGGTCGATGTCTGGGACCGCGTCATGCGCGTCAACGCACTCGGCACGGTGCTGGCCAACCAGGCCGCGTTCCGCCACATGAGGCAGGACGGCGGACGCATCCTCAACTTCGCCTCCCATGCCGGCGTGCTCGGTATTCCGATGAAGGCTGCGTACTCCATGAGCAAGGGCGCTGTGGTCGCCTGGACGCGCACCGCCGCGCAGGCGTGGGCCGCGCACCGGATCACCGTGAACATGATCTCGCCGGCGATCTGGACACCCATGTTCGACGCCACCCGCAGCCAGCTCACGCCTGCGGAACTCGACGCCCTCGACGAGAGCTTCACTCGGACCATCCCGCTCGGTGGCCGACTCGGTGACCTCACCGAGGACTTCGTGCCTCCCATGGCGTTCTACTGCTCACCGGGCGCGGGCTTCATCACGGGGCAGATCTTCCCGCTCGACGGCGGACTCCTCATGACGCGCTGAGCGCACCGTCCGACGACGTTAGATGCATCGCCGGGCATGTCCGCTTCTCCGTCGTGGCCCGCTGCATTCCTGCATATCATTGACCTTAAATCATTACCTGCATACGATAAGCAGTAATCCACGGTGGTGGGCTCACGCCCGTCGTCCAGGCGGGTGTCGAACCGGGTCGAAGAAGACCCAAGAAGGGACACACACATGGTCAAGCGCTCAACGGCCGCGGGGTTGCGCCGCCGCCTCATCGCAGCGGGAATCGTGGCGACGGTTCTGCCGTTCGCGGCATGCGCCGCGAACCCCGAGAAGCCGTCCGCCGCCGGGGACTCGGCAGAACTGGCCGTCGTGTTCCAGCCGGCGGCGGAATCCCTGGCGATGGTCAACCAGCTGTACGCTTTCGCCAGCGATTCCTTCGCCGAAGCAGGCATTGACGTCACATACAACCCTCTGATCGCCAACGCGGTGCAGGCGAGCCAGGCAGTGGCGACGGGGGCGGCGGACATCGGCGTCGTCGCGAGCAACGGCACGCTCGCTGCCGTGGGCAACGGACTGGACGTCGTATCCGTGGCGACCATCACCAAGGGGTCCACGACGCAGATCACGCTCCGCGATGATGTCATCAAGCGGTTGGGGGTCAAGCCGGACGCTCCTATCCAGGAGCGCGTGGAGGCATTGAAGGGCCTGTCCCTCGCCCTGCCGACACCGGGGTCGATGACCGATCTGATGACGCGCAAGCTCTTGTCCACCTACGGCGTCGACCCTGACAAGGAAGTGACGATCCGCCCCATCACCGAGCCGTCGGCGCTGGTGACCGCGGCCCGCGAAGGGCAGGTGGACGGGTTCGCATTCTCCCCTCCGACGAGTGTCCAGCCGGTGGACGGCGGCTATGGATCCGTGTGGATCACGCTCGCAGAGGTGCCGGAGTTCCAGCAGTTGCCGTTCTGTGACATCATCACGTCGCGCAAGTTCATCACGGAGAACCCGAAGGCCGTCGCCGCCTTCCTGAATGTGATGACCGATGCGGCATCGGCGATCGAGTCCGACCCGGATGCTGCGGGCGAGATGGTGCGAGCCAAGTACTACGACCAGCTGGATCCCGCGCTGTGGACGTTGGCATGGGACTCGTCGTACCCGACCGGTCTCAAGGGGTTCGAGCCGAGTGAGAAGGGGTTCGACCTGCTGCTTCAGATCATCAATGATCAAGCGGATGAGCCGGTGGAGGTGGCCTTCGAGGCAGTGTACGACACGACCTTCCTCGACGATCTGACAGGTGACGCGTCGTGAGCACGCGATCGATCCTGCCGAGAGGTGAGCTATGAGCATGCGCAACGCAGTGGCGACCAGAGATTCGCCTCCGTCGGAATCCGGGCGCGCGCGTGGGGGGATCCGGTTCGAGAACGTATCGAAGGCGTTCCTGTCCCGGGCCGACGCTGAGCCGTTCGTCGCCGTCCAGGATGTGGACCTGGAGATCGAGTCCGGGAAGTTCGTCTGCTTGATCGGACCATCCGGGTCCGGGAAGAGCACGCTGCTGAACATGGTGGCAGGGCTCTTCGCCCCGTCGGCGGGCACGGTCAGCTACGACGGGCAGACGGTCTCAGGCGTCAACACTCGCGTCGGGTACATCACGCAGCAGGACAATCTGCTGGCATGGCGCACTCTCGAGCAGAACATCTCACTCGCGCTCGAGATCCAGGGTGTGCCGCGTGCAGAGCGCCAGCGCCGTGTCCGGGAGATGATCGAACTCGTGGGTCTCTCGGGCTTCGAGAAGAACTTCCCGGCGCAGCTGTCCGGTGGGATGCGCAAGCGCGCGACGCTGGCGAGGACGCTGATCTATGCCCCGCAGACGCTTCTGATGGATGAGCCCTTCGGTGCCCTCGACGCCATGCTGAAGAACACGATGCAGACGGAGCTGCTCAGGCTCTGGGAGCGTGACCGCAAGACGGTTCTGTTCGTCACCCACGACCTCGAGGAGGCGATTCTGCTGGCTGACACGATCGTCGTCTTCGGCACCAACCCCGGGCGGATCGTGCATGTCGAAGACGTCTCGTTCGAGCGCCCCCGCGATCTGGTGTCGATCCGCCAGACGTCGGACTTCGGAGCGGTGTGGCAGCGACTCTGGAACATCATCGAGGACGGACAGCGCAAGCCCGGAACAGAGGAGCAGGCGTCGTGAGCATCATCGACAGGACTCTGCGTCCGGCTGCAGAGGAGGCACCCCCCGCACTCGTGCGGGAGATCAGCCGGGAGGTGGCCCGCGCCAAGCAACGGCGGGCGCAGGTGCTGATCGGTCGCGTAGGACTGATCCTCCTGATCGTCGCGGCATGGCAGATCTTCTCCGGCAAACCCGGCGAGCCCGGTGTCCTGATCGACAGCTTCTACATCAGTCGCCCCAGTGACATCGTCGAGGCGCTGTCGCGCTGGGTGGCGGATGGGATCCTCCTGACGAATATCGCGGCGACGATGCAGGTGACCCTGATCGGATTCACCATCGGCGCAGGCTTGGGGCTCGTCGTCGGATTCGCTCTCGGCGTCAATCCGTTCCTGAGTGCGGTGGTGAGTCCGATCATCGCCGCCCTGTACGCGATTCCGCGGCTTGCGCTCATCCCGCTCTTCCTGCTGTGGTTCGGGCTCGGGATCGGGTCCAAGCTCGCGCTGGTGATCACGGTGGTGTTCTTCCTGGTGTTCTACAACACTCACGAAGGTGTGCGGGACGTCGATCGCGGCCTCATCGATGTCATGCGGGTGATGAAAGCGTCGAAGTGGCAGATCTACCGCGCGGTGACGCTGCCGTCGGCGATGACCTGGATCATCGCGGGCCTGCGTATCTCAGTCCCCTACGCCTTGGTGGCCACGGTCACGGCGGAGATGATGGCATCCAACAGTGGTATGGGCTATCTGATCATCCGGGCCTCGGGGCAGTTCTACACCGCGGGTGTGTTCGCCGGGATTCTGGTCATCATGGTGTTCGCGCTTCTGCTGGGGGCGATCGTCTCGTTTGCCGAGAAGCGGTTGCTGCGCTGGAAGCCAGACCGGCTCACCTGAGCCGTGAAAACGACGGTGGGCGTCCGGATTCTCCGGGCGCCCACCGTCGCTTTCTCCTGCGGTCGTCTCCGCGGACGATCAGAGCTGCGGTTCGTACGCGCTCCGATCTGCGGCGGCTCTGCCGGCGATCACGCCGAAGGTGATCGCCGCACCGACGGTGGCGCCGGGGCCGTAATACGCCTCACCGGTCGGCGAGGCGATGCAGTTCCCCGCCCCGTACAGGCCGGGGATCGGATCGTGATCGAAGTTCAGTACGCGCGCCTGCGCGTCGACCACAGGACCGCCCTTCGTGTCGAGGGCACCTGGGCCCAGGATGACGCAGTGATAGGGCCCATGGTCCGCGATGGGATACATCGTCGGGTTCGACTGACCGGGCTCACGCGGAACCGTCGCCCAGGCGCGTTCGATCGCCGACTCGCCCCGCGAGTGATCTGCATCCTCGCCGGCTGCGGCCATCTCGTTGTATCGCCGGATCGTCGACCGGAGGTTCGGCAGGAACGATGGCTCGAGCGGATGGTCGCCGAGCGCCGGGGCGAGCTCTGCCAGACGCGTCGACACTGCCTCTGCGAGTTCCTCCAGTGACGCCGCCGAGATGAGGTTCTCCTCCCCGCCCTGCTCGTCGGGTATCGGGTAGCGGTGCCGGGCAGCGCGCTGGTCGCGGAGGACGGCATCGTCGAAGATCATGAACAGGAGGAGGTTCGAGAAGGCGTTGCGGTCCGCATCCCAGTAGTGGTGCACCTGTCCGCGGTCGTTGTACGGCTTCTTCTCGTTGACGACACGCTCGCCGCGACCGTTGACCACGATCATCGAGTCTCCGAAAAGGTAGACCGCGTCGCGGCTGGTCACCCGGGACCGCACGGCCGCCTCGACGACGGTCTGGTCCCACCACGCGTGGGCCATGTTGCCCAGCATCGCGCCCGCTTCCGAACCGATCCGGACGAAGTCTCCGGTGGCCTCTCGGGCTCCGGCGCCGCCCAGGATCGGACCGCGCAGGTACTCGCGCACCAGGTCCGGATTGTGCACGAAACCGCCGGTGGCGAAGATGACGCCGCGTCGTGCCCCGAAGATCTCGGTTCCGAAACGCGACGTCGCCTCGACGCCGACGGCGACACCCGCCTCGTCCTTGATGAGCGTGGTCACACGTCGGGAGGTCAGCACCTCCGTGCCGAGCGACTCGGCGACACGAGCCATGGTCGCGATGAAGACCTGTCCGCCCGTCTCACCCATTCCCGGCCGGTATCCCTCGGGCATCGCGATCCTTACCGTGCGACCGGACGGAGCGTCGTTGGAGGGGTTCTCGGCGTAGTAGTCGGCGAAAGCGGGATAGTTGGTCTCGTCGATCGGAAGCGCGTCGAGGCGGTGCAGCAGCTCGAAGGCTGTCGTCCCCTCGTCGAACAGCGCCTCCAACAGCGAATACCGGTGTTCGCCGAGCCCGAGGGTCGCGGCGTCATGCGGGTTGTACAGCGCGGGGTAGGACGCGGACGCGAGGTAGTGCAGTGCGCGGTCGCGCGGATCGCTGATGCCGTGTCTGCCCATCAGCGGGTTGTTGGGCAACCACATCGTCGCGCTCGAACGGGCGGTTGTCCCCCCGAGGCCATCGGCCTTCTCGAGCACCAGGACTGAGCATCCGCTGTCTGCGGCGGCGAGGGCCGCGGAGAATCCTGCAGCGCCGGAGCCGACGACGATGACGTCGACGACGCGCGTCCAACTCTCGTCCCAGCTCGTCGGGGTTCGGTACGGGTCTGGCATCATTGCTCCCTGCTGTCGACTTTCGTAATAACCATATACACGAACTGCGTCGATCAGGAGGGTGTTGGGGAGTCCGCCCTTGCGGGGCGTATCTATATGTATAATTAGCACGAATACGGATCCGAAGGAGGATCAATGGGGCACCCGGTTGCCGTCGAGCGCGACGGTCATGTCGAGACGTGGACGCTGAATCTGCCGGAGCAGCGCAACCCCATCACGGGTCACGATGTCATCGATGCCCTCGAAGGCCTCGTGGACGCGGCCAACGACGACGTGGACGTCCGCGTGGTGATCCTCACCGGCGCCGGCTCCGCCTTCTCGACCGGCGGCAATGTCCGACACATGATCGACGGCGAGGGCATGTTCGGTCTGCCGCCCGCGCAGCAGATGTATGCCTATCGCACCGGCATCCAGCGCATCCCGCGTGCGCTCGCGCGATTGCGCGCCCCGATCATCGCGGCGGTCAACGGCCCTGCGGTCGGCGCCGGGTGTGACCTCGTGTGCATGTGCGACCTGAGGATCGCATCGACGAACGCCTGGTTCGCGGAGAGCTTCGTCAAGCTCGGCATCATCCCCGGTGACGGCGGCGCATGGCTGCTGCCCCGGGCGATCGGCGATGCTCGCGCCCGGGAGATGGCGTTCACAGGAGACCGCATAGACGCCCAGACCGCGCTGGAATGGGGATTGGTGTCGCAGGTCGTCGAGCCCGACGAGCTCCTCCCGGCGGCCCGGGCGCTGGCCGCGCGCATCGCGGTCAACCCGCCGCTCGCCGTCCGCATGACCAAGCAGCTCATCGCCGGGGCGGCGCATCAGACCCTCGACGAAGTACTCGACCTCTCGGCGGGCATGCAGGCGCTTGCCCACCAGACCGAAGACCACAGGCGGGCTCTCGAGGCGGCGCGGGATCGTCGTGTCGGAGAATATCGAGGACGGTGAGCATGGACGAACTGCGATTGAGTGTCGGCCGGGAGCCGACGGAGGTCCTGGCGCTGCGGCGCGAGGTGAGGGCTTTCCTGGACGAGACGCGTGCGGAGGGACTCTTCACTCCGTCCGTCGACACCTGGCTGTCGGGTTGGAACCCCGAGTTCACCCGCCGCCTCGCGAAGCGCGGCTGGGTCGGGATGACGCTGCCGAAGGAGTACGGCGGGCACGGGCGCAGTCAGTTGGAGCGCTTCGCCGTCACGGGCGAGCTTCTCGCGGCAGGGGCGCCGGTCGCTGCGCATTGGATCGCGGATCGTCAGTCCGGGCCTTCGATCCTCCGCTTCGGCACGGAGCAGCAGAAGCGCGCCCTCCTGCCCCGCATCGCCGCAGGAGAGATGTACTTCGGCATCGGGATGAGCGAGCCGGAGAGCGGGTCGGACCTCGCCTCGGTCCGCACCAGAGGAGAGCGCGTCGAGGGCGGCTGGGAGATCACCGGGACGAAGGTGTGGACCTCGGGTGCGCACCTGGCCGATGCCCTGCTGCTGCTGGCGAGAACGGAACCGCTGGACACCGCACGACGCCACGCGGGCCTCACGCAGTTCATCGTCGATCTTCGCGCCCCCGGCGTGGAGGTACGCCCCATCCGCTCCATGTCGGGCGAATCGCACTTCAACGAGGTCTTCCTCGACCGGGTCTTCGTCGCGGACGACGGCGTGCTCGGAGAGCCGGGCAACGGCTGGATGCAGGTGACCTCCGAACTCTCTCTCGAGCGGAGCGGACCGGAGCGCGTGCTCTCCAGCTACGGCGTGCTCCGCGAGCTGTCCGATGCCTCTTCGGCGGGCGCCCTCGGACTTCCCGGCGAGGTCGGCGGGCAGATCGCGCGCGTGGCTGCGCTGCACACGCTGTCCTACGGGGTGTCGAGGATGCTCGCGCGCGGGGACGACGTCGGCGTCGGCGCCGCATTCGTCAAGGTGATGGGGACCGTCACAGAGGGCGACGTCGCTGAGCTGGGCGATCGCCTGGTCTCTGGTCACCGCCATCACGACGACCGACTGCAGGCACTCGCCGCGCTCGTCGATGCAGCGCTGGTGTCCAGGCCTGGTTTCACCCTCCGCGGCGGCACGAACGAAGTGCTGCGCGGAGTCATCGCACGGGGATTGGGGATGAGATGAGCGTGCTGTCGGGTGTTGAGAACGCAGAGGTCGATCCCGACCTGAGCGCCCTGATCGAGAGTCTGCTCGGCGAGCGAGCCGGTGCGCGCGAGGAGGAGCCCGCAGGTCTCGAGGCAGCCCTCTGGGCGGAACTGCAGGAGGCAGGTCTCGCCAAGCTCACCGGCGGGGGCGAGTTCGGCAGCGATGCCAGCTGGCTGGAGGCGGCCGAGTTGCTGCGCTCCGCCGCCAGGCGCGCGCGGCGGGTTCCGCTCGCCGAGAACGACCTGCTGGGCGGATGGCTTGCCGAGCAGGCCGGACTGCCGGACGTCGAGAATCTGCGCACAAGCGCGATCGCGGATGCCGAGGGACGAGCGTACGGCGTCCCATGGGCCCGATCCGCGGTGTCGGTCGTGCTCCTGCAGCCCGACGGCGACGCCTGGTACGTCCGTGAGGTTCCGACCGCCGAGATGGAGATCGCGCCGGGGGAGAACCTCGCCGGTGAACCGCGCGACGCCGTGCGGGTGGGCGGTGACCCGTCCTCCGGCTCGAGGATGGATGCGCATGTCCTAGAGGAGTGGAAACTGCGTGGTGCACTCGCGCGCGCCGTCCAGATCTCCGGGGCCCTCGAGCGTGCGGTCGAGATCGCGGTCCGCTACAGCATGGAGCGCATCCAGTTCGGCAGGCCGGTCGGCGCCTTCCAGGCCGTCCAGCACCTCGCAGCCACCATGGCCAGTGAGGCGGCGCTGGTGATGGCGGCGACGGACAGTGCGGCACTCACCGCCGCAACCGCGGAGGACTGGACGGATCCCCAGGTGGTCTTCGACATCGCGGTCGCGAAGTCGTGCGCGAGCACTGCCGCGTCGGTGGTCACGCGGGGAGCGCACCAGATACTCGGTGCCATCGGGACGACGGCCGAGCACGAGCTGCATCGGGTGACGCTCCCTGCGATCGCGTGGGCAGGCGAGTTCGGCTCGGCGGACGAGTGGAACCGCCGTATCCTCGAGCTGACCGCCTCTCCCGCACGGCCGGCTGAGACCTGGGAGCTGATCACCCGGACGCGCGGTTGACATGCCGTCCAGGCAGGTTTGGACCACCACGGGTAGAACCGCTTTGATGGAGTCAGAACGGCCGACGCCACGGCCGCGAGGAAGTGGGAACGCGGAATGAGACCTCCGAGACTTCATCACGTCGTGGCGCTCGAGCAGTTCGAACCAGCCGATGCCGTGCGGATCGCCTCGCTCGCGGACGCCGCAGGATTCTCCGGCAGCGTCGTCGCCGACCGCTTCCAGCCGTGGCTCCCCTCGCAGGGCAACGCCTCGTTCGCCTGGGTGGTCGCCGGCGCGATCGGCCAGGCCACCATCGGTGAGATCACCGTTTCAGCCGTGCCCGGTTATCGGATGCACCCCGCAGCGGTGGCGCAGGCGAGCGCGACGCTCGCCGCTCTGCATCCCGGTCGGCACCGTCTCCTGCTCTCCGCGGGCGACGCGATAGACGAGCACGTCGTCGGAGGCTACTGGCCGGAGCCGCATGAGCGCGCGGAGCGGCTGTTCGAGGCGAGCGACGTGATCCGTCGGCTGTTCACCACGGCATCGAAGAACAGTGATGCGCGCCACTCCGGAGAGCATTTCAAGCTGGAGACCTCGCGACTGTGGAGTCGGGGCAGCCCAGAGGTTCAGCTGTGGGCGGGCGGGCCGGCAACCGCCAGACGCGCGGGCAGAACCGGCCAGGGCATCGTCGTGATGGCCGGTTCGCGCGAACGGTTGACCGCCGTTCTCCGTGCCTTCCGTGAGGGTGCCGCCGAGTTCCGGGGCGCGACCCCAGGGCGGGCCAGTGTGCACGTGCAGCTGTCCTGGGCGGGCAGCGACGAAGAGGCGATGGAGAACGCGCTGCGCGACTGGCCGATGGCCGGATTGCGCTTCCCACGCGGCGACATCCGCTCGCCCTTCGATGTGGCGCAACTCGCCGCCGCTGTGACCGCTGATGACATCCGCTCGCGCATCCCCGTATCCGCGGACATCGGGGTGCACGTGAGTCATATCCGGTCGCTGCTCGAACTCGGGTTCGACACGGTTCATGTGCACAACGTCGGACGCAATCAGGAGCAGTGGATCGAACGCTTTGCGCGAGACGTCGCGCCAGAGCTGGGGGAGGTGCGATGAGTGAGCTGCTCAGTGCGTGGCCGCTCCCCGGAATCCCCGAGGTGCGCACCGGCGACGACCTGAGCGATCTGATAGCGGCCGCAGCGTCCCGGACGCCGTATCCGCTGCGCGACGGCGACGTCCTGGTCGTCACGTCGAAGATCGTGTCCAAGGCCGAGGGACGGGTCGTCGCCGCAGCCGACAGGGAGGACGCAATCACGGCGGAGACGGTGCGCGTTGTCGCGACTCGCCCCCGTGGCGATGGCGGAATGACCCGTATCGTCCAGAACCGACTGGGGATCGTGGGCGCCGCGGCGGGGGTGGACGCGTCGAACACGGCGGCGGGCACGGTACTGCTGCTGCCTCTCGATCCCGACGCGTCAGCGCGCAGGATCGCGGCTCGCCTGCGCGAGCTCGTCCGCGCGAAGGTAGGCGTGATCATCAGCGACACTCTTGGTCGTCCCTGGCGCGACGGGCAGACCGATATCGCCATCGGGGCGGCGGGCGTGCACGTGTTCGACCGGCTCGCGGGGGTGCGCGACAGCGCGGGACGGCAGCTCAGCGTGACCATGCCGTGCGTCGCGGATGAGCTCGCGGCCGCCGGCGACCTCGTCAAGGGTAAGGTCAGCGGCTGTCCGGTCGCAGTGGTCCGGGGGATGGGACGGCTGGTCGGCCCGCTCGATCTGCCGGGAGCTGCGAGCATCGTGCGGTCACCGGAGAAGGACATGTTCCGGCTCGGCGCCGATGAGGCGCACAGGGAAGGTTTCGAAGCAGGCTATGCGGCGGCGCGCGCCGCCGGAGAGGAGAGAGTCGATGCTGACTCTGGGATATAAGGCATCCGCCGAGCAGTTCGGGCCGAGGGAACTCGTCGAGGTGGCCGTGGCTGCGGAGCGGCACGGCTTCGAATCGGTGGCGGTGAGTGACCACTTCCAGCCATGGCGGTACACCGGTGGGCATGCGCCCTTCTCGATCGCCTGGGCGGCGGCCGTGGGTGAGCGCACCGAGCGGATCCGGATCGGCACGAGCGTGATGACGCCGACTTTCCGCTACAACCCGGCGGTGATCGCGCAGGCCTTCGCCACGCTGGGGTGTCTGAATCCCGACCGTGTCTTCCTCGGCGTCGGAACCGGGGAGGCGCTGAACGAGATCGCCACCGGATACCGGGGTGCCGGCGAGCAGGAGTGGCCGGAGTTCCGGGAGCGCTTCGCGCGGCTGCGTGAAGCAGTCCGTCTGATGCGCGCCCTGTGGACGGGTGAGCGCATCAGTTTCGAGGGGGAGTACTACTCGACCCATGATGCCTCCATCTATGACGTCCCCGCCGACGGCGTTCCTGTGTACATCGCCGCGGGAGGTCCGCTCGTCGCCAAGTACGCCGGCCGGGCGGGAGACGGGTTCATCTGCACGTCGGGCAAGGGCCGCGAGCTGTACGTCGATCAGCTCGTGCCGGCGGTGAAGGAGGGAGCGGCGGCTGCCGGGCGTGATTTCGCCGGTATCGACAGGATGATCGAGATCAAGATCTCGTATGAGGAGACCGAGCAGGCCGCGCTGGAGAACACGCGGTTCTGGGCGCCCCTGTCTCTGTCGAAGGAGCAGAAGCACGACATCACCGATCCGATCGACATGGAACGCGCCGCGGATGCGCTGCCGATCGAACAGGTCGCCAAGCGGTGGATCGTCGGCACCGACCCCGATCAGGTGGTCGCTCAGGTCAAGGACTACGTCGACTGGGGCTTCAACCACCTCGTCTTCCATGCGCCGGGCCACGATCAGGAACGATTCATGGCCCTGTTCGAACGGGACCTCGCGCCACGCCTCAGAGCCCTCTGAGCCCTGGCTAGACTGCACGCATGCGCTTCGGAATCTTCGTACCTCAAGGCTGGCGGTTCGACCTCGTGGGCATCGATCCCGCAGATCATTGGCGGACGATGCGCGCAATCGCTCAGGCCGCGGATGCCGGCCCGTGGGAGTCCCTGTGGGTGTACGACCACTTCCACACCACTCCCGTGCACAGCGACGAGGCCACGCATGAGGCCTGGACGCTGATGTCGGCGTTCGCGGCCTCGACGGATCGCATCCGCCTCGGTCAGATGTGCACGTGCATGTCGTATCGCAACCCGGCGTATCTCGCGAAGGTGGCGGCGACCGTCGACATCGTGTCGGGGGGCCGCACCGAGATGGGGATCGGCGGTGGCTGGTACGAGCACGAATGGCGCGCCTACGGATACGGGTTCCCGTCGGCAGGCGATCGGCTGCGCAGGCTCGACGAGGGCGTGCAGATCATGCGTCAGGCATGGGCGACCGGCAGCGCGACCCTCGACGGGACGCACTATCAGGTGGACGGCGCGATCGTCCGGCCGCTTCCCCTGCAGCGCGAGGGCATCCCGCTGTGGATCGCCGGCGGCGGGGAGAAGGTCACCCTGAAGATCGCTGCGACGTACGCCCAGTACACGAACTTCGGCTCGGGAAAGCCGGAGGAGTTCACCGCCAAGAGTGAGATCCTTCGCGCACATACCCAGACGGTGGGCACCGACTTCGACGCCATCGTGCGCTCGACGAACTACAACACCGTCATCGGCGCCACGGAGTCCGAGGTGGAGGACCGTCTGGCGGCGGTCGAGGCGCGCCTCGCGCCGCACCTCGGCGACCGCCTCGATGAGGTCATGCAGAATTACCGCGGCCCCGATGCGCACGGCGTCGGCACGCCCGAGCAGATCGTGGAGCACCTTCGCGGCATGCAGGACCGCGGACTCGGCTACGCGATCCACTACTTCCCCGAGGCGGCATACGACCGCTCGGGCATCGAGCTTTTCGAGCGCGAGGTCATTCCCGCGCTGTCGTGACGTCGCGGGCGGTGCTGCGCTGTGCTACCTGCCGATCACCTTGTCGATCGACATCACCAGGATCACTCGATCAGCCGCGTCCGGTGGAGTGGACGGGTTCTCGGAGCCATAGCGTCGCGAGAGCTGCTGGTAGAACCCGCCGGTGGGATCCGGCTGCGCCTCGACCAGACGACCGCGCACCTCCACGTAGTCGTACGGATGGTCGGGGTCATAGACCGTGAAGCTCATCGAGGGGTTGCGCTGAAGATTGCGATACTTGGTGCGCGTGCTGGTATGCGTGAAGAGGACTCTGTCGCCATCCAGCTCGAACCACATCGGACTGGTCTGCACCGTGTCGTTGCGCCCGACCGTGCCCAGCACACCGAACACCGGACGCTCGAGCAGGCGGATCTGGCGAGGGGAAAGACGGGCAGCACTCATGCTCCCGAGTGTAATGACGCCTGCAACGGGGCGGTCGCGTCCAGAGCCGAGAAGGCGATCAGCGGCGTGCCGTCCAGCGGATGGGGGATGACATCCGCCCGCACGCCGTAGACCAGCTGGATCAGCTCAGGGGTGAGGGTGTCCGACGGTGCTCCGGCCGCCACGACGCGACCTCTGTCCACGACGATGACGCGGTCGGCATAGCGCGCCGCCAGCGTCAGATCGTGCAGCGCGGCGAGAACCGCGATGCCCTCGTCGGCCAGGGAGCGCAGGAGGGACAGGGTGTGCAACTGGGCCCGGATGTCGAGGTGGTTGGTCGGCTCATCCAGGAGCAGCAGCGTCGGCTCCTGGGCCAGCGCCCGCGCCAGCAGCACGCGCTGGCGCTCTCCTCCGGAGAGCTCGTGGAAGCGTCGGAGGGAGAGGGAATCGGCGCCCACGCGGTGCAGAGCGGCGCGGGCGATCTGGATGTCCTCGGCGCGCGGCCCACCCAGCACGGAGACGTGCGGAGTGCGTCCGAGCAGCACGACGTCTCGCGAGCTCAGATCCAGTTCCGTCTCGCCCTGCTGCTCGACCAGCGCGGTGAACTGCGCTCGGGCGCGTCGTCGCATCCGGTTGATATCCGCTCCGCCGAGTTCCACCGTGCCGGAGGTGGGCGCCTCCACGGACGCGATGAGGTGGAGGAGCGTCGACTTGCCCGCGCCGTTGGGGCCCACCAGGGCGGTGAGGGAGCCCGCAGCGACCGTGCAGTCGATGTCATCGACCAGCATCCGGCCGTTCCGCCCGAAAGAGACCCCGTGGGTGCGAAGCGGGGGCAGGTCCGTCATGAGATCCTCCGTGATCGCAGCAGCAGAATGCCGAACAGGGGTGCGCCGATGAGGGCGGTGACGACCCCGACCGGGAGCTCGCGAGGGTCGAAGAGCGTGCGGGCGAGGGTGTCGGCCCAGATCAGGACGATCGCACCCGACAGCGCCGACAGCGGGAGCAGCACCCGGTGCCGTGCTCCGACGATGAGGCGGACGGCGTGAGGGACGACCAGACCGACGAACCCGATCGAGCCGCTCACCGCGACCAGGCACCCCGTCAACAGGGCGGTCGCCGCGAGCAGGATCCACCGCGTGCGCTGCACCGAGACGCCGAGGGAGGACGCGGTGCGGTCTCCGAACGCGAACGCGTCGAGAGTGCCCGCACTCAGCATCAGCGGGGCGCCCACCACGACGATCGCCGCCAGCGCGAGGATCGTCGTCGGCCAGGCCGATCCGGCGAGCGACCCGAGCAGCCAGCCCAGGATCTCCCGATAGCTGTCACCCGTCGCGCTCCAGAAGATCACCAGGCTCGTCAACGCGCTGAGGGCGGCCGAGACCGCGACCCCGGCGAGGATGGTCCGCGAGGTGGTCATCCGGCCGACGGCTCCGGCGATGACGAGAGTGAGGGCCAGCGCCACCAGAGCGCCGCCGAAGGCCGCGAGAGGAAGCGCGAGCGAGACACCGAGCACGATGACCAGCACGGCACCGAAGGACGCACCGGACGAGAGGCCGAGCAGATAGGGGTCCGCGAGCGGGTTGCGCAGCACCGCCTGCATGATCGCCCCGCATACCGCGAGGCCGGCGCCGACCGCCGCGGCGGTGAGCACCCGCGGCATCCGCAGCTGCCAGATGATTCCGTCGCGCAGCGGACTCAGTGTCGACTCACCGAGTCCGGCATGCGCGAGGATCGCGCCCCAGGCCTCACCGGGAGAGATCTGCGCCGGTCCGAGCGTCACGCAGAGCACGACCGAGAGCCCGAGGGCGATGACCAGCGTCATGGTCCAGAGGCCCGCGTGCACGCCCGGTCGCTCGCGCGGGTCGGCATCCGGGGCGAGGAGCGGGGGCATCGTGGTCGGACTCGTCACGGCAGGTCGATCGCCTCCAGCTGAGCCACGAGCGACTGCACTGCTTCGACGTTGCGCACGCCGGCCTCGCCGGCAGGGAACGGCACGATCAGGTAGCGGTGGTTCACAACGGCGGGGAGCCGGGCGGTCGCGGGGTTCGATTCGAGCACGCCGATCTTCTTCTCCGTCGATCCCCACGCGGAGTCGACGAGGACGATGACGTCGGGGTTCGCGTCGACGACGGCCTCCCAGCTCAGGCTCGACCAGGTGTCGTCGATGTCGGCGGCGATGTTGGTGAGGCCGGCGGCGTGCATGATCATCTGCGGCGCGCCGATGCCGGCGCCGACGAAGGGCGTGTCACTGCCGGAGCTGTACCAGAGCGCCGTGAGCCCGGGTGAGGCGGGCGTGACGGTGGCGAGGCGCTCCTTCATGTCCGCGACGAGCGCGCGCGCCGCATCCTGCACGTCGAAGATCGCACCCACCTGCTCGATCTCGGCGAAGACGTCGTCGAAGGTGAGGGGATTCGGCCGATGGTCCGGTTCCTGGCAGGCGGCGGGGGAGACGAAGGTGTTCACCCCGAGTGAGGCGAGTGCGGCGCGATCGCCGGCGCCGTCGGACGTGACGTTGGACTCCCATCCGGCATAGACGAGGTCGGGTTCGAGGTTCAGCGTCGCCTCCTGCCCGGGCACCTTCTCGGAGATCAGCGGGACACCATCGCCACGGGCGGCCCACTGCTCGGCATAGTCGCCGTCGGGGAACGCGGCACCGATCATCCGGTCCTCCAGCCCGAGCGCCAGCATCATCTCGATCGATGTCGATTTGATCGCGAGCACGCGTTCCGGGGCGCGGTCGAAGGTGACCGACGTCCCGCAGTTGTCGATCGAGAGCGGATATGCGGTCGCCGCAGACTGCGGGCCGCTGGGCGTCGGACCGCTCGCCGGCGAGGCGTTCGCGGTGGATGCGCAACCCGCGAGGGCGGACGCGGCGATGAGCAGGGCGGATGCGGCGATGAGCCGCGGGCGTCGCACGGGCATGATTCTCCTGGCGCTGGTCGAGTGATGACGAGCGGCCAAGTTCACGGCCGGTGCGTCCCTGCCAATGCGGGCAGAGGATCAGGGTCAGTGTAGCCACAAAGGGGCATGACGAGGGTCCTGTCCGCAAGATCTCTGCTCATGAATAAATATTGGATTTCTTTCATGCGGTAGCGGCCATAAGTGGGCCGCTTCCTTCCGTATGTTGTGAACGTGACCTCTCCCACCCAGTCGATGCCCGCCGCGCCCACCCGCGCCGCGTACTTCGTCTCCGACAGCACCGGTGTCACCGCCGAGACCCTCGGCAACGCGCTGCTGGCGAACTTCCCCGGCATCCGGTTCTTCAAGCGCACGATCCCGTTCGTCGTCACCGAGGCAGAGGCGAGAGGCGTCGTCGCGAGCATCGCGGCCGATGCCGCGGCCGGTCGCGACCCGCTCCTGTTCATCACGGTCAAACAGGCAGCCCTGCGCGACATCCTGAGGCAGTCCCCGGCGACCCTCATCGACCTCCTCGCCGGGCATCTGACCGAACTCGAGCATGCGCTCGGCGTCACCGCCTCCGAGCAGCTCGGCAACTATCACGGCCTGGGCGACACCGAGCGCTACTTCGCCCGCATGCGCGCCGTGGAGTACGCGATCGAGCACGATGACGGGCAGAGTGCGCGAGCGCTCGACCAGGCCGAGGTGGTCATCATCGCGCCCTCGCGGTGCGGCAAGACCCCCACGACCATGTACCTCGCGCTGCAGCACGGCCTGCGTGTCGCGAACTACCCGCTCACCGATGACGACTTCCCCAGTGAGGGTCTGCCGAAGGCGGTCGCGAAGTACGGCGCCCGCTGCTTCGGACTCACCACGACACCGCTGCGACTGAGCCAGGTGCGCCATGAGCGCAGGCCCAGCTCGCGCTACGCCAGCCTCGAGCAGTGCACGATCGAGCTGCGCCGGGCGGAGGACCTCTATCGACGAAACCGTGTTCCCTTCCTGAACTCCTCGACGAAAAGCGTCGAGGAGATGTCCGCGGTCATCATGCAGACCATGAAGCTGCGTGCGTGACTCGAGTGAAAGCAGCAGCGCTATGAGCAACATCCTCTGGTTCGACGAGGTCGGCATGGCCGATCTGCCGCAGGTCGGCGGGAAGAACGCCTCGCTGGGCGAGATGGTCTCCCACCTCGCCGACCTCGGCGTGCGCGTGCCGGGCGGGTTCGCGACGACCGCGGACGCCTATCGCGCCTTCCTCTCCTCAGACGGTCTGGACACCCGCATCCGCGCCGCGGTGGAGGCGATCGACGTGGACGACGTGACGCAGCTGTCCGGCGTCGGCGCCGCCGTGCGCGAATGGATCGAGCAGCAGCCGCTGCCCGCCGACATCGAACGCGACATCCGGTCGGCGTACGCCAAGCTGGTCGAGAGCGACCCGGCCCCGGATGCCGTCTCCTGGGCAGTCCGGTCATCAGCGACGGCCGAGGATCTCCCTGACGCCTCCTTCGCCGGTCAGCAGGAGACCTTCCTGAACATCTCCGGCATCGACAACATCCTGCAGGCGGTGAAGCAGGTCTTCTCGTCGCTCTACAACGACCGCGCGATCGCCTACCGCGTGCACAACGGCTTCGAGCACCACGACGTGGCGCTCTCCGTGGGCGTGCAGCGCATGGTGCGCTCGGACATCGCCGCGTCGGGCGTGATGTTCACCGTCGACACCGAATCCGGCTTCGCCGACGCCGTGTTCATCACCAGTTCCTACGGCCTCGGCGAAGCCGTCGTGCAGGGCGCGGTGAACCCCGACGAGTTCTACGTGTACAAGCCCGCGCTCGCCGCCTCCCGCCCGGCGATCCTGAAGCGCTCGGTCGGTGAGAAGGCGATCGCGATGCGGTACACCGAGAGCGACCGGGTGGGCGGAACGACGGTCTTCGAGGATGTCCCGGCCGAGCAGCGCCGTCTGTTCAGCATCACGGATGCCGAAGTCGAGGAGCTCGCCCGTCATGCCGTCACGATCGAGCAGCACTATGGCCGCCCGATGGACATCGAATGGGCGCGCGACGGCATCGACGGCAGGCTCTACATCCTTCAGGCACGGCCGGAGACCGTCGTCTCCCGTGCGGATGCGAACGTCATGCGCCGCTTCGTGCTCGCCGAGCGCAGCGACGTCCTCGCGACCGGGCGAGCGATCGGGCAGAAGATCGGATCCGGCGCCGTCAGCGTGCTGCGCGGCATCGACGACATGGCCCGCTTCCGCGCCGGCGACGTGCTGGTGGCCGACATGACCGATCCCGACTGGGAGCCGATCATGAAGAAGGCGTCGGCGATCGTCACCAACCGCGGCGGGCGCACCTGTCATGCCGCGATCATCGCGCGCGAGCTCGGCATCCCCGCGGTCGTCGGCACGGGGGACGCCACCCGGGTACTGCCGGACGGGCTCGACGTCACCGTCTCCTGCGCCGAGGGCGATGACGGCTTCGTGTACCAGGGTCTGCTCGACTTCCGTGAGGAGCAGACGCACCTCGACCGGATGCCGGAGGTGCCCGTGAACGTCATGATGAACGTGGGAACCCCCGATCAGGCCTTCTCCTTCTCCCGGCTTCCGAACCGCGGGGTGGGACTCGCGCGGCTGGAGTTCATCATCAACCGGCAGATCGGCATCCACCCTCGCGCGCTGCTCGAGTTCGACGACCTCCCCGCCGAACTGCATGGTCAGGTCGCGGACCGGATCGCCGCCTACCCGTCCCCGCGCGAGTTCTTCGTGCAGCGTGTCGCAGAGGGCGTGGGGATGCTGGCTGCGGCGTTCGCCCCGGAGCCGGTCATCGTGCGGATGAGCGACTTCAAGTCGAACGAGTACGCGAACCTGCTCGGCGGCGACAGCTACGAACCGCACGAGGAGAACCCGATGATCGGGTACCGCGGGGCATCCCGCTACATCTCGCCCGAGTTCCGGGAATGCTTCGACATGGAGTGCGAGGCGCTGCGCCGGGTGCGCGACGACATGGGCCTGACGAACGCGAAGATCATGATCCCATTCGTGCGCACCGTCGCCGAGGGCGCCGCGGTCATCGACCTGCTCGCCGAGAACGGTCTGCGTCGTGGCGAGAACGGGCTGGAGGTCGTGATGATGTGCGAGGTGCCCTCGAACGCCCTCCTCGCCGACGCCTTCCTCGACCACTTCGACGGCTTCTCGATCGGGTCGAACGACATGACCCAGCTCACGCTCGGCCTCGACCGCGACTCGGCTTTGGTCGCCGCGACCTTCGACGAGCGCGATCCCGCGGTGAAGAAGATGCTCGCCATGGCGATCGAGGCCTGCCTGCGTCGTGGCAAGTACGTGGGCATCTGCGGGCAGGGTCCGTCGGATCACCCCGATCTCGCCGACTGGCTGCTCGACCAGGGGATCGAATCGATGTCACTCAACCCCGACACGGTCGTGGAGACGTGGATGCGACTGGCGGCGCGGTCCTCTCCAGCTCTCGCCGGGTGAGAATGCCTTTCCCGCATGAGACGGCACGCTGCAGCAGCCGTCTCATGCGGGAAGGCAATTCTCGGGATAGGTGAACCCAGGTCACGATCACGTAACGGCCCTTGCCGTCCGCAAAATGTTTACGTGATCATTTGAGGGTTGCCGGCGACATCGAACGTCGCGGCACGACCGCGGATCCGCATCCACGGCCACGTGAACCACCGAGAGGACATGCTTCGATGAAGCGCATGACCAAGTTCGCGGCGCTGACCGCCGCGGCGATCCTTCCGCTGTTCGCCCTCACCGCCTGCTCAGGCGGAAGCAGCAGCGGTGATGCCGGCTCGAGCGGCGACGACACGCTGACGGTGTGGGCGTGGGACCCGTCGTTCAACATCTACGCGCTGCAGGAAGCCGAGAAGATCTATCAGAAGGATCACCCCGACTTCAGCCTGAAGATCGTCGAGACGCCCTGGGAGGACCTGCAGGCGAAACTCACCACCATCGCCCAGTCGCAGCAGACGAATGAACTGCCCGACATCTTCCTGATGCAGAACAACGCGTTCCAGAAGAACGCGATCAACTATCCCGATCTGTTCAGCGACTTCTCCGACGCCGACATCGACTTCTCGGAGTTCCCGCAGGGCGTCATCGGCTATTCCGAGATCGACGGCGTCAACTACGGCGTCCCGTTCGACTCCGGCACGGCGGTGACGGCGCTGCGCACCGACGTGCTCGAGCAGGCCGGCTACACGATCGACGACTTCACCGACATCACCTGGGATGAATACCTCACCCAGGGCAAGGATGTGCTGGCCAAGACGGGCAAGCCGCTGCTCTCGGGTCAGGCCGGCTCCGCCGACATCCCGATGATGATGCTGCAGTCCGCCGGCGCCAGCATCTTCGACAAGGACAGCAAGCCCACCATCGCCGGAAATGACGAACTCACCAAGGCGATCGACCTGTACACCGAGCTGGTCACCTCCGGCGTGCTCGTGGAGGTCAACTCCTGGGATGAGTACATCGGCACCTTCGTGAACGGCTCCGTCGGCGGCACCATCAACGGCATCTGGATCGTGGGCTCGATCCAGACCGCGGCAGAGCAGTCCGGCAAGTGGGCGGTCACGAACCTGCCGAAGCTCGACGGCGTCTCCGATGCGACGAACTACTCCGCCAACGGGGGTTCGTCGTGGGCGATCAGCTCCACGGGCAATGCGGAACTGGCGTCCGACTTCCTCAGCGCGACCTTCGCGGGTTCCACCGAGCTGTACGACACGATCCTGCCGAAGTCCGGCGCGGTCGCGAACTGGATCCCCGCCGGCGACAGCGACGTGTACGCGCAGCCGAGCGAGTTCTTCGGCGGCCAGCCGATCTTCCAGAAGGTCGTCGAGTACGGCGCGAAGGTGCCGAGCAACAACACCGGCGTCTACTACTACGAGGGTCGGGATGCCGTGAGCGCGGCGATGACGAAGATCATCGGCGGCGCCGACATCAAGAGCTCCCTGGAAGAGGCGCAGAACAACGTCGAGTTCGCGATGGGCTGAGCCCCAAGCCCTGCGGGGCGGGTCCACGGATCCGCCCCGTCTCCGCCCGCCCCACCGACCTGTGAAAGCGAGTGCGCACTGTGGCGACTCAAGCGATCGTGACATCCGGAGGCACCGGCCGTCGCCGGCGGAGCAGCCCGCCGCCTGACTTCTCCCCGCGCGGCGGCGCCTGGCTCGACAGCGGGCGGCGCAGAAACCTGACGGGCTGGGGGTTCCTGCTGCCCGCCGCCCTGCTGATCACGCTGCTGAGCTTCCTGCCGATGATCCAGGCGTTCATGCTCTCCCTGCAGACCGGCCGCGGATCCCGGCTGAACTGGGCTGAGCCGCTCTGGATGAACTTCGAACGGCTGCTGCACGACGAGATCTTCAAGCTCACCATGTTCAACACGGTGTTCTACCTCGTCATCCAGGTGCCGGTCATGCTGGTCCTCGCGATGATCCTCGCGAACCTGCTCAACGACCCGCGGCTGAAGTACAAGGCGCTCTGGCGCACCATGATCTTTCTGCCCTGCGCCGTCTCTCTCGTGTCGTACTCCCTTGTGTTCCGCACCATGTTCGCCACCGACGGGCTGGTCAACGACCTGCTCATGAGCCTCGGCTTCATGCAGGATCCGCTGAACTGGCTCGGCGAGCCGTGGACCGCCCGGTTCGTGATCATCATCGGCCTGCTGTGGCGGTGGACCGGCTACAACATGATCTTCTTCCTCGCCGCTCTGCAGAACGTGGACCACTCGACGCTCGAGGCCGCGCGCATCGACGGAGCCGGATCCTTCAAGACCTTCTGGTACGTGACGGTGCCGCAGCTGCGGCCGATGATCGTGCTGACCGCGATCCTGTCCATCAACGGGACTCTGCAGCTCTTCGACGAATCCTGGTCGCTGACCAAGGGAGGCCCGTCGTACCAGTCCATGTCGATGTCGCACTACCTGTACGAGCTGTCGTTCCTGAAGAACCCGAACATCGGCTACGGAGCGGCGATCTCGTACGTGATCCTGATCATGGTCGCGGTGCTCGCGCTCATCCAGATGAAGGTCGGTGACAAGCGTGACTGAACTCCTGACGGATCGCACCACGACGGAGGCCGTCGTGACGAGGGGCGCAGGTGCGTCCCGGCGGAGGGGCAGCTTCACCTGGCGCCGGGTGCCCGGCTACGTCTTCCTGTCGGTCTTCGCGCTGTTCTCGATCTTCCCGCTGTACTTCATGCTCGTCTCGGCGACGAACTCGACGCAGGATGTGCTGGCCTCCCGCCTGACCCCCGGCGGCCATCTGATCGACAACATGATCGCACTCATGACGCAGCAGGACATCGGCGCGGCCATGACCAGTTCGGCCCTCATCGCCGTCGGCACCACGGTGCTGGCGCTGATCGTCTGCGCGGTCGCCGGCTACGGGTTCGAGGTCTACCACTCCCGCGGGAAGGACGTGGTGATGGCCATCCTGATGCTGGCCATGATGATCCCGTTCGCGGCGATCATGATCCCGCTGTTCCGCATGTTCGCCGAGTTCGGCATGGTCAACTCGCTGTTCGCGGTGATCATCCCGTCTATCTCCACCCCGCTGTTGATCCTGCTGTTCCGGCAGGCGTCGCGCTCGTTCCCCTACGAGATCATCGAGGCCGCCCGCATCGACGGACTCAAGGAGCTCTCGATCTTCGCGCGCATCTACGTGCCGACGATGAAGTCCACCTTCGCTGCGGCGGCGGTGATCACGTTCATGGCGTCGTGGAACAACTTCCTCTGGCCGCGCGTGATCCTGCTCGACAATGCGGTGCAGACCATGCCCATGCTCATCGCGAACCTCACGGCGGGTTACGTCACCGACTACGGTGTGCTCATGCTCGCCGTGCTGCTGACCTCTCTGCCGACCATCTTCGTCTTCCTCATCCTGCAGCGGGCCTTCGCGCAGGGCATCACCGGAGCCATCAAGTGACATCCACCCCCGCATTCGACATCGATCGCATCGCCGACCCGGAGTTCTTCTCCGACAACCGCATCCCGGCGCACTCCGACCACCGCTGGTTCGCCGACCTCGATGAGGCGCGCACGGGCTCCAGTTCGTTCGAGCAGTCCCTCAACGGGCTGTGGAAGTTCCACTGCGCGAAGAACCAGGGCCAGACGATCCCCGGCTTCGAGCAGTCGGCCACCGACGTCTCGGGCTGGGATGACATCCCCGTGCCCTCGCATCTGCAGCTGCAGGGCTACGACCGTCCGCAGTACGTCAACGTCGGGTACGCCTGGGACGGCCAGGAGGACATCGAACCCGGACAGGTGCCCGTCCGGGACAACCCGATCGGCTCCTACGTGCGCATGTTCGAGCTGGATCGGCCGCTCGGTGACGGGGAGCGGCTGAGCGTCGCCTTCCACGGTGCGGAGAGCGCCATCGCGCTCTGGCTGAACGGTCGCTACATCGGCTACAGCACCGACAGCTTCACGCCCAGCGAGTTCGACCTGACGGATGCGCTGGTCGCAGGGGAGAACCGCCTCGCCGCGCAGGTGTTCACCTACAGCGCCGGCTCCTGGCTGGAGGACCAGGACTTCTTCCGCTTCTCCGGCATCTTCCGCGACGTGGTGCTGTACCGCCGCGCGGCGGTGCACGTCGAGGACCTCCGCGTGACGACGGCGGTCGCCGACGATATGGCATCCGCCGAGGTCGTGCTGCAGGTCGCGCTCGAAGGAAGCGGCGCCGTCTCCGCCCGGATCGATGGCATCGGCGAGCTGACCGCCCGCGAGGACGGCGCCTTCGCGCTGCACGTCGACGGCCCGCGGCTGTGGAGCCCGGAGGATCCGCACCTCTACGACCTCGTCATCGAGGTGCGGGATGCCGACGGGCAGCTGCTCGAGGTGATCCCGCAGCGCGTCGGCATCCGCTGCTTCGGCATCGAGAACGGCGTGCTCGCCCTCAACGGCGCACGCGTCGTGTTCAACGGCATCAACCGGCACGAATTCGGTCTGAACGGACGGGTCGCCTCGCGGGAGCTGGCGGAAGCCGACATCCGGATGCTGAAGGCGCACGGCGTCAACGCCATCCGCACCAGTCATTACCCGAACGACTCGGCCTTCTACGCGCTCGCCGACGAGTACGGGATGCTCGTCATCGACGAGATGAACCTGGAGACGCACGGTCGGTGGACCCGGGTCCGTCACTTCGGCGAGCCCGTGGAGACAGCCCTCCCCGGGGATCATGCCGAGTGGCGCCCTGCCGTGCTCGATCGGGCGCGCAGCATGCTCGAGCGCGACAAGAACCATCCCAGCGTGGTGATCTGGTCGTGCGGCAACGAGTCCTTCGGCGGAACCGTGCTGCGCGACGTGGCGGACTGGTTCCGGGCGGTCGACGACCGCCCCGTGCACTACGAGGGCGTGCACTGGGATCAGCGGTACCCCGAGACCACCGACATCGCCAGCCAGATGTACACCTCGGCGGCCGCGGTGGAGGAGTACCTTCGCGAGCACCGCGACAAGCCGTTCCTGCTCTGCGAGTACGCGCACGCGATGGGCAACTCGTTCGGCGGGGTGGGCGAGTACATCGACCTGGCGTATCGCGAGGAGCTGTTCCAGGGCGGGTTCATCTGGGACTTCGCCGACCAGGCGATCCGCATGACCGACCGCTACGGCCGCGAGTTCTTCGGCTACGGCGGCGACAACGGCGAAGCGCCGCACGACCACGACTTCAGCGGCAACGGCATCTTCTTCGCCGACCACACACCCTCGCCCAAGGCGCAGGAGATGAAGCGGCTCTATCAGGGCTTCGTCGTCGACGTCTCGGCATCCGATTTCACCCTCACCAATCGGATGCTGTTCACCTCCTCCGCCGCGTACGAGACACGCGTCTCCGTCGCCCGGGAGGGCCGGGTCGTCAGCAGCGCCGTCGTCGACACGGACGTCGCGCCCGGCGAATCGGCGTCGTACCGGCTGCCGCATCCCCTCCCCGCCGCAGCGGGGGAGTACGCGATCGTCGTCTCGCTGCATCTGCGGGCGGAGACGGCGTGGGCGCCGGCCGGCCATGAGGTGGCGTGGGGCGAGCAGGTCCTGACGGTCGGCACCCCGGCCGCCCGTGTCGCCGCACCGACGCCGACGGTCGTGGAGGGCACGCTGAGCATCGGCGTGCACGGTCCCGGTTTCCACGTGCTGTTCTCGCGCATCTTCAACGGACTGAGCTCGTACCGGTGGGGCGAGACGAGCACCGGAGGACGCGAGCTGCTGTCAGGAGTCGTCGCGCCGAATTTCTGGCATGCGCCGACCGCCAACGAGCGCGGCTGGGGCGGTCCGTTCGAAGAGGGGCAGTGGCTGCTGGCGAGCCGGTACGGTCGAGCCAGCAGATTCCATGAACCGGCCGACATCTCCGTGGAGGTCGAAGACGGTGGGGTGCGCATCGGCTACCGCTACGAGCTGCCCACGCACCCGGTCACGCACTGCGACCTCAGCTACCTGATCGACGGCACCGGACGGGTCGAGGTGACCCAGCGGATGCAGGTGCCCGAGGGCGTGCCGCAGATGCCGGAGTTCGCGACCATGCTCGCGATGCCCGCCGACTACGACCGGGTGCGCTGGTACGGCGACGGGCCCGAGGAGTGCTACGTCGACCGGCGTGAGGGCGCACGGCTGGGTGTCTACGACCGACGCGTCGCCGACATGCTCACCCCGTACCTGCGTCCGCAGGAGGCGGGCAACCGTACCGGCGTCCGGTGGGCGGAGGTGACGGATGCTCAGGGCGTGGGTCTGCGCTTCGAGGGAGAGCCGACGATGGAGTTCTCCGCGCTGAGCTGGACTCCCGCCGAGATCGAGAGCGCACTGCATCCGAACGAGCTGCCGCCGATCCACCGCACGATCGTGCGGCCGGCGCTGATGCGCCGCGGCGTGGCCGGCGACGACTCCTGGGGCGCGCGCCCGCTGCAGAAGCACCTCCTGCCCGTCGGCGAGCTCGTCCTCCGCTTCGCGTTCCGCGGGGTGCACGGCCGCGGCTGAGCGAGAGGGATCCGTCAGACCGCTGGAGGCGACGTGGGCGGTGCCGCCGTGCTCGCCCTGGTGACGAGCGCGGTGGCGACCAGGCCCGGCGGCGTGAGAGGCCGCCGTTCGATCTGGTCGACGAGCATGCCCACGGCAGCGGTGCCCACCCGGTCGAAGTACTGGTGGATCGTCGTCAGAGGCGGCTGGAAGTCGGCCGCCATCTCCATATCGTCGAAACCGACCACGCTCACCGACTCCGGAACGAGGCGCCCCGCGTCGCGCATGGCCCGCAGCACTCCGAGCGCCATCTCGTCGTTGGCGGCGAACACGGCGGTCACGTCGGGGTCGGCCGCGAGCCGCCGCCCGGCCTCGTAGCCGGATGCCGTGCTCCAGTCGCCCCACAGGACGGGGGGAACGCTGCGCCCGTGTGCGCGCAGCGTGTCGGCCCAGGACGTCGCACGATCCTCGGCGGAGTACGAGTTCTCGGGACCTCGGATGTGCCAGACCGTCTCGTGGCCGAGCTCGAGCAGGTGCTCGGTGGCCAGCCGTGCGCCCTGCGCCTGGTCGATATCGATCGAGGGGTAGGGGTGCGAGTCGCCGGCGGTCACGACGACCGTGGGGATGCCGGCGATCTGAGCGAGGTCGGCATCGTTCAGGGCCCGCGCCTCGAGCACGACGAGCACGCCGTCGACTGCCTGGTCGGCGAGCCGTGCGAACGCACCGGTGAAGCCGGCCTGCGCGATTGTCCACAGCGGGGTGAGCGCGAGGGAGTACCCCTCCCTCGCCGCCTCGTTCGCGATCGCCTCGAGCGTATGCATGTTGCCGTAACTGGACAGCCCCGACATGATCACCCCGAGGGTGCGGAAGCGCCCGGACTTCAGCGCACGCGCCGCGGAGTTCGGCCGGTACCCCAGACGGTCCATGGCGGCCAGCACCTTGTCGCGCGTGGCCGGCCGCACGATGTCCATGCCGTTGGCGACGCGCGACACCGTCTGCGCCGACACCCCGGCTTCACGGGCGACATCGATGATGGACGGTGCGCGCCACACGCGCGAGTCGTCTGTCCGCTGTTCCACCGGTCTCCTTGCCGCCGTCTGAACGATATCAACGACGGCGCGCCGGCCGCGGCGCCCGAGAATTCCTTTCCCGCGTGAGAATGCGCGCTGCAGCAGCCGTCTCATGCGGCGAGGCGATTCTCACGGTCCGGGCGAGGGAGGCGCGTCGGGGAGGGTCCTGCCGAAACAGGGGTCCGGCGGGGCCCTGGCTGGCTCCGATCAGCGTGCCTACTGTTCTGGACTGTGTGCTGTCGCACACTCTTTCGGAAGGACAGTCATGACCGTAACGCTCATCACCGGCGCCACCCGGGGCATCGGATTCGAGACCGCCAGGCAGCTCGTCGCCGCCGGACACACCGTGTATCTCGGCGCGCGCGACGCCGGAAGGGGAGCGGAGGCGGCGGCCGGAATCGGTGCGCGCCCGGTGCAGCTCGATGTCACCGACGACGAGTCCGTCGCGAGCGCCATCGCTGCCATCGAGGCGGAGGAGGGACGGCTGGATGTGCTGGTGAACAATGCCGGGGTCCTGGAGACCGCGCTGGATGCCGCGGCGGCCCTCCGCTCGTTCGAGGTCAACGCCGTCGGCGTCGTGCGCGTCACCGAGGCGGCGCTGCCGCTGCTGCGCCGGGCTGCGGATCCCGTCGTCATCACCGTCTCCTCCAGCGCCGGCTCGTTCTGGGCCGTGACCAACCCGGAGAGGGTGGAGCACGGGCTGTCGCTGCCGCTGTACTCCGCCTCGAAGGCCGCCGCCACGATGCTGACCCTGCAGTACGCGAAGGCGCACCCCGGCATCCGCTTCAACTCCGTCGAGCCGGGGCCCACCGCGACCGATATGACGGCCGGGTTCGGCATCGGTCGGCCCGTCGAGGAGAGCGCCCGGGTCGTCGTGCGCCTCGTGACCGACGGGGTCGACAGCCCCAGCGGAACCCTCCAGGACGAGGAGGGCCTGCTGGCCTGGTGACCGTCAGACGTGATCGCGCCACGAGTGCTGGGGTGCGAACCCCAGCACGTCGCGCGCGTGGTCGATCGAGAGCAGCGTCTCGTGCTCGCCCACTTCGCGCGTCACCGGAACATCCGGGAACACCTCGGCGATCAGCTCTGCGTTCGGGCGCGACATCACCGTGTCGGCCGCGGCGATGATGAACCGGTCGAAGCCGGGTGCTGCGACCTGCAGCGCGCGCTCCACTGCCTGTGCCCCGTCTCGCGCGTCGATGTAGCCCCACAGGTTCCACTTGCGCCGCAGCGCGTCGGCGTCGAAGGAGGGGAACTCGGCGTAGTCCTCGGGGACCATCACATTCGAGAAGCGCAGCGCGGTGATCGACAGGTCGGGATGCCAGCGCACCAGCTCCCTGGCGAGCTGCTCCTCGAGCGTCTTGACGAGCGAGTAGACCGATTCGGGGCGCGCCGGATACTCCTCGTCGACGGGGATGTAGGGCGGCGGCACGTCGAAGGGAAGGCCCAGCACCGTCTCGCTGGAGGCGTACACGATCCGTCGGATGCCGAGCCGCACGGCGGCCCAGAACACATTGAACGTGGCGGGCATGTTGTTGTGGAAGGTCGCGACGTCGCTGCGGATGCCGGGTGCGGGGATCGCCCCGAGGTGCACCACGGCGTCGATGCCGTCGTGGCGGTCACCCACCGCGGTGAGCGCATCGACGACCTGCCCGTAGTCGGTGAGGTCGACCTGCACGAAGTCGGGGCCGCGAGTGCCGACGACGTCCATGCCGATCACGTCCCATCCCTTCGCGCGCAGTTCGCGGGCCACGACGCTGCCGAGCTTGCCGGAGGAACCGGTGAGGGCGATGCGCATGAGGGTCCTGCCTTCCGTCGGGGTCTGTTCTGCAACGTTATAGGGTGACTGTGCCCGAGAGATGGGTCCGGCGGGAAGATGGGCCGACGAAGATGCACCGTCCGGATCGAGAGATGAGGATGACGTGGCCGTCACTCTGCACGACGTCGCCGCCCTCGCCGACGTGTCCATCAAGACGGTGTCGAACGTCATCAACGACTACCCGCACATCCGGGCCGCCACACGCGCGAAAGTCGAAGCCGCGATCGCCGAGCTCGGCTACACGCCGAATCTCACCGCACGGAATCTGCGCTCCGGGCGCACCGGTGTCATCGCCCTCGCACTGCCCGATCTGAGTCTGGCGTACTTCGGTGAACTCGCCGCGCGGGTCATCCGCGAGGCCGAGAGCGCAGGGCTGGTGGTGGTCGTCGAGCAGACCGGCGGTGACCGGCACCGAGAGCTGGAACTGCTGCGCAGTCCTCGTCTCAAGCTGACCGACGGGCTGATCTTCAGTCCGCTCGGGGTCGGTTCCGACGATGTCGAGGCGCTCGACGTGCCGTATCCGATGGTGCTGCTGGGCGAGCGGGTCTTCGACGGGCCCGCCGATCACGTCACGATGCGCAATGTCGAGGCCGCGCGCGCCGCCACCGAGCACCTCATCGCCCGCGGGCGTCGGCGCATCGCCGTCATCGGCGGGCACGACGGCGAGGGCATGGGGTCGGCGACGCTCCGGATGCGGGGCTACCGCGAGGCGCTTATCGCCGCGGACATTCCCTACGACGACGCGATCGTCGGGCGGACCACGCTCTGGCATCGTGCCAACGGCGCCGACTCGATGCGCGAGATCCTCGCCCGCACCACCGGTGTCGACGCGGTCTTCGGCCTGAACGACACCCTCGCGCTCGGCGCCATGCGGGCGCTGCGGCAGGCCGGGCTGCGCGTGCCGGAGGACGTCGCCGTGATCGGGTTCGACGACCTCGACGAGGGGCGGTTCTCCTTCCCGACCCTGACCACGATCGATCCCGGGCGGGAGTGGATCGCGCGCACGGCGGTGTCGACCCTGCTGGAGCGCATCACCGGGAGGACGGATGCCGCCCCGCGAACGCTGCTGGCCGATTTCCGCCTCCTCGAACGCGAGTCGGTGTCCGTCGCCTGAGGTGGAGGCCGCGGCGGACGCCCGGGTGGAAGCCCACCGGGGCAGGCACTGAGCGATCCCGCGATTGACAGGATCACCTGCCGTCCACTTGAATATCTACAACGTTGTACATGCTCGCCTTCGGCTGATCCAGCAGGGGCGGAACCGGGTCTTCTCAGGGGCCGGAGAGGATGACCATGACCGCTGCGCGCATCTCCATCGACCGTGAGGCCGTCGTCGCGCCGATCGACCGGCGCATCTTCGGCTCGTTCGTCGAGCACCTCGGTCGCTGCGTGTACGACGGCATCTACGAACCCGGCCACCCCACCGCCAACGAGGACGGCTTCCGCCTGGACGTCGTCGAACTGGTGCGCGAGCTCGGCTCCAGCACGATCCGCTACCCCGGCGGCAACTTCGTCTCGGGCTTCCGCTGGGAGGACTCCGTCGGACCGCGTGAGAAGCGTCCGGTGCGCCGCGACCTCGCCTGGCACTCCCTGGAGACCAATCAGGTGGGCGTGGACGAATTCGCCCGCTGGCTCAAGCTCACCGGATCCGAGCTGATGATGGCGGTGAACCTCGGCACCCGCGGCATCGAGGCGGCCCTCGATCTGCTCGAGTACTGCAATCACCCGTCAGGAACGGCGCTGAGCGACCAGCGCATCGCCAACGGCACGGTCGAGCCGCACGACATCCGGATGTGGTGCCTGGGCAACGAGATGGACGGCCCCTGGCAGACGGGGTACATGACCGCCGACGACTACGGCAAGCTCGCCGCCCGCACCGCCCAGGCCATGAAGGCCGCCGACCGCACACTGGAACTCGTCGTCTGCGGTTCGTCGGGCTCGTCCATGCCGACCTTCGGCGACTGGGAGCGCACGGTGCTCGAGCACTCCTACGAGCACGTCGACTACATCTCCTGCCACGCCTACTACCAGGAGCGCGGCGGAGACCTCGGCTCCTTCCTCGCCTCCTCGCTGAACATGCAGTACTTCATCGAGACCGTCGTGGCGTCCGCCGATCACGTCGGCTACAAGCTCAAGAGCGACAAGAAGATCAAGCTCTCCTTCGACGAGTGGAACATCTGGTATCTGGACGAACACCAGGCATCCGACGAGGTCAACGACGAATGGCGCTACGCGCCGCGGCAGCTCGAGGACGTGTACTCGGTGGCGGATGCCGTGGTGCTCGGCAATCTGCTGATCACGCTGCTCAAGAACCACGACCGGGTGGCATCCGCGTCGCTGGCCCAGCTGGTCAACGTGATCGCGCCGATCATGACCGAACCGGGCGGCGATGCCTGGCGGCAGACCACGTTCTTCCCGTTCTCCGTGACCTCGCGCCTGGCGAAGGGCACGATCATCAAGCCGCGCATCGAGGTCGGCACCTATGAGACCGCCGTGCACGGCCAGGCACCGCTCGTCGATTCGGTCGTCACGACCGACGAGGGCGGTTCGGCCGTGTTCCTGGTCAACCGCAGCCTCACGGAACCGATCACGGTCACGATCGAGGTCGCGGCTCTCGGCGTCTCCTCGATCGATGAGGCAGTCACCCTGTGGGATGACGACGTGTACGCGAAGAACACCCTCGCCGAGCAGAACCGGGTGGGACTGAAGGCCTTGGAGGGCGCCGCGCTCGCGGACGGCGTGCTCACCGTGACGCTTCCCCCGGTGTCGTGGTCGGCGCTCGCGCTGTCCTGACGGGCTGACCGCGCCGGTCGCGCGCGGCTTCCCCGACCCCGCGCCGCCGCTCCGCCCCGCGGCCCTCCCCGCGGGAAGTGGATTCCCGGGGTGGGGGAGGTGGGATCATGGCGATATGGGCATCGACCGCAACTGGGCAGGCAACCTCGCATATCGGGCATCGGCGGTGGTGCACCCGGGTTCGATCGATGAGGTGAGTGCGGCGCTCGCCACCGGCGACCCCGTGCGCGTGCTCGGCACACGGCACTGCTTCAACGACATCGCCGACACCGTCGGCACCCACATCGCACTGGATCGGATGCCGGCCGTCATCGACGTCAACGAGCAGCGGGATGCGGTGCGCGTCAGCGGTGCGCTGCGCTACGGCGACATCGCGCCCGCGCTCGAGGCGCAGGGGCTCGCCTTGGCCAACCTGGCCTCGCTGCCGCACATCTCCGTCGCCGGCGCCGTCACGACTGGAACGCACGGCTCCGGCGACGGGATCGGCTCCCTCGCCTCCGCCGTGCGCGGACTCACGCTGCTCAGCGCATCCGGCGAGGTCACGCGGCTTCGCCGAGGGGATGACGACTTCGCCGGCGCCGTGGTGGGACTCGGCGCGCTCGGAGCCGTGCTCGACGTCACCCTCGACGTCGAACCGACCTATGCCGTCGCGCAGCACGTCTACGACCATCCGGTATGGGATGCGATCCTCTCCGACGTCGACGCCGTGACGGGTGCGGGCACCAGCGTGAGCATCTTCTCCACCTGGGAGCGCACGGACGCCGCCGATCTGCTCTGGATCAAGCAGCGTCAACCCGAAGAGCGCGTCGGTGAGCGGGCGGCGCTCGCCGCGGCGCTCGGTGCAGTGCCCGCGGACGGCAAGCGGCATCCGATCCTCGGCGTCGACCCCGAGGCGTGCACCGAGCAGGGCGGCGTGCCCGGCGAGTGGTTCCAGCGCCTGCCGCACTTCCGGCTGGAGTTCACGCCATCGGCCGGCGCGGAGATCCAGAGCGAGTACCTCGTGCCGCGGGCCGACGCCGCCGATGCGATCGACGCCGTCCGCTCGCTCGCCGACCGCATCGCACCCCTCCTGCTGGTGAACGAGATCCGTACCGTGCGCGCCGACGACCTGTGGCTGAGCATGGCGTACGAGCGGGATGCCGTCGCGCTGCACTTCACGTGGAAGCCGGTGGAGCAGGCCGTGCGAGCGCTGCTGCCCGATCTGGAGGCAGCGCTGCCGGCATCCGCCCGCCCGCACTGGGGCAAGGTCTTCACTCTCGACGCTGCCGAGGTGCGACACCGCTACCCGCGCTGGGACGACTTCGCGGCGCTGCGGGCGCACTACGATCCGGAGCGTCGGTTCGTCAACGAATATCTGGAGCGGCTGGGTCTCTGACCGCCCCTGTGCGCCTGCACGAAGCCTTATCGCGGCCCCCGTCCGCGTTGCCGGCCCCGCAGGGTTCCCGGTAACATGACGCGACGCGAGACCGACGGAGGTGCATGTGGCGAACGTCGGATCCGACAAGCCCAACATCCGTCAGGTGGCCTCGATCGCGGGCGTCTCGCACATGACGGTGTCGCGGGTGCTGAACGATCACCCGAACATCAAGCCCGAGACACGTCGGCGCGTGCTGGAGGCCATCGAAGAACTCGACTATCGCCCGAACCTCGTCGCCAGGGCGCTGGCCACCCAGCGCAGTCAGCGCATCGGCGTGATCGTCGAGAGCGCGGTGGCCTTCGGCCCCACCAGCATCCTGCGTGCCGTGGAGCTGGCCGCCCGTGCGGCCGACTACTCCGTCACGCCGATCGCCCTGCATGAGGGGGATGCGCTCACTCCGCAGGATGCCGTGGACAGCCTGATCACACAGGGAGTGGATGCGATCTGCGTGGTCGCGCCGCGCTCGTCCTCGATCGCCGCGCTGCGCCGGGTGGCCATGAGCGTGCCGATGCTCGTGGTCAAGGCCGATGTCGACCCCACCTTCCTGACGGTGTCGATCGATCAGCATCAGGGCACCACGCTCCTCGTGGATCACCTCGTCTCCCTCGGCCATCGCGACATCCTGCACATCTCCGGTCCGCTGGACTGGCTGGACGCCCGCGCGCGCGAGCGCGCCTTCCACACGCGGGCGCGCTCCTGGGGCATCCGCGAGCGTCCCATCGTCGTCGGTGACTGGTCGGCGGATTTCGCCTACGACTTCGCGCGCGGGCTCAATCGGCTCCCCGATTACACGGCGATCTTCGCCGCGAACGACGACACCGCGATCGGCCTGATCCACGGCCTGCACGAGCGCGGCTTCGATGTGCCGGGCGACATCAGCGTCGCCGGCTTCGATGATGTTCCGCTGGCCAGGCACTTCCTGCCGCCGTTGACCACCGTGCGGCAGGACTTCCGGGCGCTCGGCGGCGCGGTCGTGGAGATGCTGCGTGCGGCGATCGAACGGCGGGAGATCCCTCAGTTCACCCGCATCCCCACCGAGATCGTCGTGCGCGAGTCCACCGGCGCCCCGCGGGAGCGGTCGTGAAGGACACCCCGCAGACGTCGCCGCTGGTGCAGCTCGACGGCATCGTCGTCGAGTTCCCCGGAGTCCGTGCGCTCGACGACGTCGACTTCCGGCTGTTCTCCGGCGAGGTCCACGCGCTCATGGGCGAGAACGGCGCGGGCAAGTCGACCCTGATCGGCGTGCTCACCGGCACGTGCCGCCCCTCCGCGGGCACGGTGACGGTGGACGGCGAGGAGCGCAGCTTCTCGGGGGTGGCCGAGAGCCGCGCGGCCGGCATCGCGACGGTGTTCCAAGAGGCGCAGCTGAGCCCGAACCTCAGCGTCGGCGAGAACGTCATGCTCGGCCGTGAGCGTCGCGGTCGCCTGGGGATCGACTGGCGGCGCACGCGAGCGGATGCCGCGGAGGCGCTCGGTCGCCTCGGGCTTGACGACCTCGACCCGCGCACGCACCTGTCGATGCTGTCCCCTGCGCAGAAGCAGCTGGTCGCCCTGGCGCGGTCGGTCGTGGACGATCCGCGGGTGCTGGTGCTCGACGAGCCCACCTCGAGTCTGGATCAGGCCGAGGTCGCGACGCTGATGCGAGTGATCCGGAGCCTGCGCGATCGCGGTGTCGCGATCCTGTTCATCTCGCACTTCCTCGAGCAGGCTTTCACGATCAGCGACCGCATGACCGTGCTCCGCGGCGGGCGCAAGGTCGCCGAGACCGCGACACGGAATCTGGAGCGCGCGGATCTGATCTCGCAGATGCTCGGGAAGGATCTCGAGCGTCTGCGTGCTCTCGGCTCGGAGCGCAAGGCGCATCACTACGCGTCGGACGGCGAGCCGGCCTTCCGCGCGGAGCGGCTCAGTCGGAAGGGGGAGTTGGCCCCCACCGACATCGAGGTGCACCGCGGCGAGATCGTGGGCTTCGCCGGCCTCCGCGGCTCGGGGCGCACGGAGCTCGCATCGCTGATGGGCGGCGACATCCGCTCGGACGGCGGCGAGCTGTGGATCGACGGCGACCGGGTATCGCTGCGCTCGCCGTCGGCGGCCCTGCGTCGGCGCATCGCGATGACCAGCGAGAACCGCCGTCTGGACGGCATCGTGCCCGAGCTCACCGCTCGCGAGAACATCGTGCTGTCGCTGCAGGCGCTGCGGGGCTGGACCCGACCGATCTCGCAGGCGGAGCAGGCAGCGATCATCGACGCCTACGTCGACGCCCTGCATCTGGACCCGGCCGACCTCACCCGACCCGTGGACCAGCTGTCGGGCGGCACGCAGCAGAAGGTGCTGCTGGCGCGCGCCCTCGCCGTGCGACCCCACGTGCTGATCCTGGACGAGCCGACCAAGGGCATCGACATCGCCGCCAAGCTCGACATCCAGAAGCGCATCAGCCAGTTGGCCGGCGACGGCGTCGCGGTGGTGTTCATCTCCTCAGAACTCGAAGAGGTGGTGCGGCTCAGCGACCGCATCGTCGTGCTGAAGGACCGCGAGAAGATCGGCGAGCTCAGCAACGGCCCCGGTGTCACGGTCGACACCGTCGTGGAGCTGATCGCCGCCGAACTGCATGCCGAAGACGAGTGAGCCTGGTTGTGTCCGGTAACAACGTTTAGGTAACGGAACATCCGGTCTCTCATCGGCTCTCTTGTGTTTCAGAAAATGTTCCCGGTAACATCACCGGCAGGACGCACTCCTGTGAGTCCCGCGATCGAAATGCACGGACCGCATGAGGTCCACCCGGGCAGCGCCCCGGTCTCTCAAGGAGGAGAACAATGTCTGCAAAGAAGCACATCCGCGCGGCGCTCGGCTTCGCGGCCGTCGGCGCACTGGCGCTCGGCCTCGCCGCGTGCTCGAGCGCCGACACCGGCGACAAGGGCGGCGACGGCGGCGGCTCCGACGACCTGATCAGCGTCGGCTTCGTCGCGGTCGGCCCGGAGGGCGGCTGGCGCCAGGCCAACGAGCAGAACATCAAGGACACGTTCACCGAGGACGCCGGCTACAAGCTCAGCTATGCTCCCGCGGCGAACCTCGACCAGAAGTCCCAGATCGACAGCTTCACCGCGTTCGTCGACCAGGAGGTCGATGTGATCCTGCTGTCCGCCACCGAGGCGACCGGTTGGGAGGACTCGCTCAAGCTCGCGCAGGAGGCCGAGATCCCGGTGATCCTGCTCGACCGCGGCATCGAGCCCGACGACACCAGCCTGTATGTCACCCGAATCGCGCCCGACAACGTCGAGGTCGCCAAGGAGGTCGGCGCGTGGGCGGCGGCGACCTTCCCCGACGGCGGGAACTACGTCGTCCTGGAGGGACCTGCCGGCGTCGGAGTGGTCAACGAGCGCAACAAGGGCTTCGAGGAAGGCCTCGGCGACTCCGCGCTCACCAAGGTCGACGCGCAGACCGCCAACTGGTCCACCGAGGAGGGCAAGAGCGTTCTCGAAACCATGCTGAAGGCGAACAACAACGACATCCAGTTCGTGTTCGCGCAGAACGACGAGATGGGTCTCGGCGCTGCGCAGGCTGCCGAGGAGGCCGGGCTGACGGTCGGCACCGACATCAAGATCGCCACGATCGACGGCACCAAGAACGCCATTCAGGCGCTCGCCGACGGCAAGCTCAGCTATGTGCACGAGTACAACCCGCTGTTCGGCGACACGGCAGTCGACGTGGTGAAGAAGACACTCGACGGCGACAAGGTCGACTCGTACATCATCGTCCCGAGCCTGGCGTTCGACTCGGCCGACGCGGCCAAGACCGCGCTCCCGGACCGCAAGTACTGATCGGTGGCCGGGTGGCGCGCAGTGCGCCACCCGGCATCCGTCCGCCCCGGTTTCCGACAGGCCAGACGAGAGAGACGGCGATGACCGAAGAACTGCCCATCGTGCAGATGCGGGGGATCTCCATCGAGTTCCCCGGAGTGAAGGCACTCGACGACGTCGACTTCCGCCTGTTCCCGGGCGAGGTCCACGCGCTGATGGGGGAGAACGGCGCCGGTAAATCCACGCTCATCAAGGCGCTCACCGGCGTGTACCGCATCGACTCCGGAACGATCGCCGTGGTCGGACAGGAGCGCAGCTTCACCGGCACGGGAGATGCGCAGGAAGCGGGCATCTCGACCGTCTACCAGGAGGTCAACCTCGCCCCGAACCTCTCCATCGGAGAGAACGTGATGCTGGGCCACGAGGTCCGCGGTGTCTTCGGAGTCAACTGGCGAGCCACCCATCGCGCCGCCACCGAGGCGCTCGCCCGGCTCGGTCTCGAGCGCCTCGACACCCACAAGCCGCTCTCCACCCTCTCCATCGCTCTGCAGCAGCTCGTCGCGATCAGCCGGGCCATGGCGATCAAGGCGAAGGTGCTCATCCTCGACGAGCCGACCTCCAGCCTGGACTCGGCTGAGGTCGAGGGGCTGTTCACCGTCATGCGCTCGCTGCGCGACCAGGGCGTGGCCATCCTCTTCGTCTCGCACTTCCTCGACCAGGTCTATGCGATCAGCGACCGTCTCACGGTGCTGCGCAACGGGCGGTACGAGGGTGAGTACCTCACCCGCGACCTGGACAGGCACGCCCTCATCTCCAAGATGATCGGCAAGGATCTCGACGCGCTGAAGTCCCTCGGCGGCAACCGTCGCACTGCGCCCCGGGATGCGGACGAGGTGCCACTGCTCTCGGCATCCGGGATCGCCCGCCGAGGGGCGGTCGAGGCGACCGATCTGGACATCCGCGCCGGTGAGGTCGTCGGCTTCGCCGGTCTGCTCGGCTCGGGCCGCACCGAGCTCGCCCGTCTGCTGTACGGCGCCGATCGTGCCGACGCCGGGACGATCTCCCTGAACGGCGTCCGGACCGAGCTCAGGTCCCCCGCCGACGGACTCGCCGAGCGCATCGCGTTCTCCACCGAGAACCGCCGCGACGAGGGCATCGTGGGCGACCTCACCGTGCGCGAGAACATCATCCTGGCGATGCAGGCGGAGCGCGGCTGGGCGAGGCCCATCCCGCGCAAGGAGCAGGATGTCATCGTCGAGAAGTACATCACCGCACTGAACGTGCGCCCCGCGGACCCGAACCGGATGATCAAGAACCTCTCCGGCGGCAACCAGCAGAAGGTGCTGCTGGGCCGGTGGCTGGCCACCGAGCCCGTGCTGCTGATCCTCGACGAGCCCACCCGCGGCATCGACGTGGGCGCGAAGGCCGAGATCCAGGAGGTGGTCGCCCAGCTCGCCGAGGGCGGCGTGGCGGTCGTGTTCGTCTCCTCGGAGCTGGAGGAGGTCGTGCGCCTGTCCGAGCGGATCGTCGTGCTGAAGGACCACCGCAAGATCGGCGAGATCCAGAACGGGCCCGGAGTGAGCGCGCAGGAGATCGTCGACGTCATCGCGGCGCACGGCACCGAGGCCGCCGCCGAGGACCTCGACGCCACCGCCGGTGCGCTGCCCGATACGATCACCGAGACGACCGCGGACACCGGCACCAGGGCGGATGCCGAGACGGCCGAAGAGCAGGAGGCGCGATGAACGCCGCTACGACCCCGTCCTTCTGGCGCGAACTCGTCCGCAAGCCGTTCTTCTGGGGCGTCGTCGCCATCGTCGCGCTGCTCGCTCTGAACGTGCTGAAGGACCCGGGCTATCTCGCCGTCACGATCAACCCCAACAACGGCAACCTCGTCGGGAATCTGATTGACATCCTGCGCCAGGCGGCTCCCATCATGATGATCGCGATCGGGATGTCGCTGGTCATCGCCACCGCCGGCATCGACCTCTCGGTCGGCTCGCTGATGGCCGTCGCCGGGGCCGTGTCGATGGAATTCCTGAAGAACGTGGGCGATTCCTCCTCGGTCGGCGTGGCATTCGCCGCCGTCGGCCTCTCGCTGCTGGTCACCGGCATCCTCGGGGCCGTCAACGGCATCCTGGTCGCCTACGTGGGGCTGCAGCCGTTCATCGCCACTCTCGTGCTCATGCTCGCCGGTCGGGGCATCGCCAAGGTGATCACCGGCGGGCAGAACACGGCCGCATCGAACGACCCCTACCGGTGGCTCGCGAACGGCTATGTCATCGGCATCCCCGTGGTGTTCGTCCTGGCGCTGCTGATCGTCCTCGCCGTCGGCTGGGTCGTGCGGCGCAGCGCTCTGGGGCTGATGATCGAAGCCATCGGCATCAATCCCAAGGCCAGTCGGATGGCGGGCATCAAGCCCAGGGGACTGCTGCTCACCGCCTACATCCTCAGCGGCGTGCTCGCGGGCGTCGCCGGGATCATGTCGGTCGGCAGTGTGATGACCGTCGACATCTCGCGCACGGGCTACCAGCTCGAGCTCGACGCGATCCTCGCGGTCGTGATCGGCGGCGCGTCGCTGATGGGTGGCAAGTTCTCGCTCTCCGGTGCGTTCGTCGGCGCCCTGCTGATCGCGACCCTCGACAAGACTGTGCTGTACCTGGGCATCTCGTCCTCGGCCACCCCGGCGTTCAAGGCCATCGTCATCATCGTCATCTGCCTGCTGCAGTCCGAGCGGGTGCGCGCCTGGTTCCAGCGCCGCAGGAGGACGGTCATCGCCCCGAGAGCAGAGACCGCGAAAGAGGAGGTGTCGGCATGAGCCTCGTGACCGTGACGCCGGTGTCCGAAGCTCCCGGGCCCGTCGACCGCATCCGCCGCCTGATCACGGCGAACCCCTCGGTGCTGCCGACCGTCGCGTCGGTCGTCATCTTCGTGGGCATGATCGTCTACGGCGAGACCGCCTACGGCCGCATCGTCCAGGCCAGCACGCTGTCGAACCTGCTGATCAACAACACGCACCTCATCGTGCTCGCGGTCGCCCTGACCTTCGTGATCATCACCGGCGGCATCGATCTGTCGGTCGGTTCGATCATCGCGTTCTCCTCGGTCGCCGGCGTGATGCTGGCGAACGCGGGCTGGCATCCGCTGGCGGTCATCGTCGCGATGATCGGCTTCGGCGCCCTGTTCGGCCTGGTCTCCGGCATCCTGATCCGCTACTTCAACGTCCAGCCGTTCATCGCGACGCTCGCGATGATGTTCCTCGGACGCGGCCTGGCATCGCTGTTGAGCACCAAGCCCGAACGGCTGCCGGAGGAGTCGCCGATCCGCTGGATCAGCGACAAGATCAAGCTCGTCGACGGGCCGAAGGTCAACGACCTCACCATCACGCCGGCCGTGATCATCGCCGTGCTCGTGGTGCTCGCCGCGTTCTTCGTGCTGCACCGCACCCGCACCGGCCGCACCGTGTACGCGATCGGAGGGTCCGAGAACTCGGCGCTGCTGATGGGCCTTCCCGTGCAGCGGACGAAGGTGCTGGTCTACGTGATCAGCGGTGCGCTGTCCGGACTGGCCGCGGTGCTGTACACCTCACGCCTCGGCACCGCGCAGAACATCACCGGCATCGGCTGGGAGCTCGACGCGATCGCCGCGGCCGTCATCGGCGGCACCGTGCTGACCGGCGCCTACGGCTATGTGCTCGGCTCGGTCGTCGGTGCGCTGGTGCTCGGCCTGATGAACGTGCTCATCACACGGGACGGCGGCATCCCGCCGGAGATGACCACGATCATCACCGGTGGCATCCTGCTGGTCTTCGTGCTGCTGCAGCGCGCCGTGACGCGCAAGAAGGAATAGCCGGGCCGCTGCGGCGGCCTGCGCCTCGGAGCCGTTCGGCGGTCCGATCCGTTCAGCGCGCGGCGAGGAGCGCCCGCGACAACCACTCGCCGAAGCTGCCGAGATCGGCGTCGCCGCGGACCGAGGCCTCCGGACCCGGAGTGTCGTTGATGATCGCGACCAGCTCGAGGTAGCGGCCCTCCGAGGCCCGATAGTCCGCGTCCTCGAGCGTGCGGGTGAGCAGGTCATCGATCTCCCGGTAGCGCGCGGCCAGTCGGCTGCGCAGATCGTCGTCGACGATCGCCCCGCCCGCGGTGGCCGTCTGCTGCACGAACCTCTCCGCCAGGTCGCTCGCGAACGGGTCCTCGGGGGAGAGTCCCGAGGAATGCGCGGCGGCGAGCTTCGGCATCAGGTCGGCGCCGGCGCTGCGGATGAAGTCCTGGATGCCCGGCTCGGCCATCCGCCGCCCGATCTCGGATGCGTATGTCTCGCGCAGGTACTCGCGTGTCACCGTGCGATAGTCGTCGTCCTGCAGCAGCTCGGCGAGGTCGATCCAGGCGTCCAGCTGCTGCGGCGACGGATCGTCGGGCAACCGTGGCTGGGCCTCGCGGAGTCGGTCGGCCACGTCGGCCGGCATCCCCTGCGACACCTCGGTGAGGAAGTCGTCGACCAGGCTCTGACGCCGCTCATCCGACATCGTCACCAATCGCTGCAGCAGTCGCGCCCGCTCCTGCGTGCTCTCGTTGCGCACCAGCGCGCGCAGCACGGCGCGCTTGGCCTGCAGATCCTGCGTGCGGGTCTCGACGACCTCGAGGTGCTCGGCGAGCAGATCACTCAGCTCCACCGTGCCGGTCAGCACGCGTCGCACCCGATCGAGGCCCGTCTCCAGGTCGCGGAGAGTGCGGATGAACTCCAGCCGTGCGATCGCCTGGGCGTCGTAGAGCCGGTGCCCGCCGTCGGTCTCGTCCGTGGGTGCGACGAGTCCCTCGTCGGAGTAGTACCGGATGGCGCTGACGCTGAGTCCGGTGCGGCGCGCGACGTCGCCGATGAGGTGCAGTTCGTCTGGTGTCTCGTTCATGCCCTCCACCCTGAGACCTCGAGCGGCTTGAGATGCAAGTCCGGATTCCATCTTGGTCGCAGACGCCCTGATCCGGGGGCCTAGACTCATGCGCGTGACCGGTCTCAGTGCACGTGCCGTGGGGGTGCGCGACGTCGCCGCCCGTGCCGGGGTATCCCGCCAGACCGTGTCGCGTGTGCTGAACGAGCATCCCGATGTCGCGCCCGAGACCCGTGAGCGCGTGCTGGCGGCAGTGGCCGAGCTCGGCTACCGGATGAACAACGTCGCCCGCGCTTTCGGCACCCGCCGCTCGCGAACCATCGGCGTGCTGGCCCAGGCCGCTCTGCACTACGGGCCGTCGCGCAGCATCGAGGCCATCGAGTCGGCCGCGCGCACCGCCGGGTACTGGGTCTCGGCCGTGTTCGCCGACGCCGCCGGTGAGGACACGGTGCGCGAGGCGATCGAGCATCTGCTCGGCCAGGGCGTGGACGGCCTCGTGGTCGTCGCCCCGCATGCGCACACCCTGCGGACGCTGGATGCGATGGACATCGGCATCCCTACCGTCACCCTGCACTCGGCGGGACGAGACGGCGCCGGGCGGGAGGGGCGTGGACTCGCGGTCGATCAGGTCGCCGGCGCCCGGCTGGCGACGGGCTGTCTGGCGGATGCGGGGCACACGCGCATCGCGCACCTCGCGGGGCCCGCCGACTGGCTGGAGGCAGAGGCGCGGCAGGCGGGGTTCGCGCAGGAGCTCGCGGCGCGCGGACTCGTGCAAGGCCCGGTGCTGCCGGGGGACTGGACGGCGCGCTCCGGTCATGACGCGGCCGCCGCGATCGCGGCATCCGACGTCACGGCGGTGTTCTCCGCCAACGACCAGATGGCGCTGGGCCTGCTCGGCGGGTTGCGCGAGCTCGGCATCCGGGTGCCAGAAGAGGTCAGCGTCGTCGGCTTCGACGATGTTCCGGATGCCGCGTTCTACGCTCCCGCGCTGACCACGGTGCGGCAGGACTTCGCCGAACTCGCCCGGCTGGCCGTCGCCCGGCTGGTCGAAGCGGGAACGGATGTCGGGCAGCCGGTCGCCCCGGTGCTCGTGCCACGGGCATCCGTCGCCCCGCCTGCCCGCTGAGGCGGAAGGCGGGATTGACCTTGTCGAACCCCGATGAGACAATGACTGTGACCGGTCACATGTCGTCTGAGTCGACGACGCGACCCGAGAGGATCCGATGACGACCTTCACCCCTGAGATCGAAGCGGCCATCGCCGCCGTCCGTGCCGACGTGGCGCGTCTGCACGGTGAGCTCGTGCGTTACGGACTGGTCGTGTGGACCGGCGGGAACGTCTCCGGGCGCGTGCGCACGGGAGACGATCCGAGCGCCGATCTGTTCGTCATCAAGCCCTCCGGCGTGAGCTACGACGATCTGGCGCCCGAGAACATGATCCTCTGCGACCTCGACGGCACGGTCATCCCCGGCACGCCGGGCAGCGACCGTTCGCCCTCCAGTGACACCGCCGCGCACGCCTACGTCTACCGCAACATGCCCCAGGTCGGCGGCGTCGTGCACACGCACTCCACCTACGCGGTCGCGTGGGCGGCGCGCGGTGAGGAGATCCCCTGCGTGATCACCGCGATGGCCGACGAGTTCGGCGGCCCGATCCCGGTCGGCCCGTTCGCGATCATCGGCGATGACTCCATCGGGCGCGGCATCGTCGAGACCCTCAGCGGCCACCGCAGCCGGGCGGTGCTGATGCAGAATCACGGCCCGTTCACGATCGGCACCGATGCCAAGGATGCGGTCAAGGCCGCCGTCATGGTCGAGGACGTGGCGCGCACCGTGCATCTCGCCCGCGAGGCCGGACCGCTCATCCCGATCCCGCAGGAGGCCATCGACAGCCTCTACGACCGGTACCAGAACGTGTACGGCCAGAGCTCGGACGCACGGCGATGAGCCACCACCTCACCGGCACGCACGCCGACGCCATCCGCGCCGGACGCACGGCCCTCGGCGTCGAGCTCGGCTCGACCCGCATCAAGGCCTGCCTGATCGACTCGACCACCCACGAGGTTCTGGCCACCGGCTTCCACGACTGGGAGAACCGTTTCGAGGACCGGCTGTGGACCTACCCGATCGACGCCGTCTGGACAGGGCTCCAGGAGGCGTACGCCGGCGTGGTCTCGGACGCCTACGACCGGCACGGCGTCCGCCCGGACACGTTCGGCGCGATCGGGATCTCGGCGATGATGCACGGCTACCTCGCCTTCGACGGCACCGGCGACCTGCTCGCCCCGTTCCGCACCTGGCGCAACACCAACACCGGGCCCGCGGCGGCCGAGCTGACCGAACTGCTGGGCGTGAACATCCCGCTGCGCTGGTCGGTCGCGCACCTGCGCCAGGCGCAGCGGGACGCGGAGCCGCACGCGGCCGAGGTCCGTTTCCTCACCACGCTCGCCGGCTATGTTCACTGGAAGCTCACCGGTCGTCGAGTGCTGGGCATCGGCGATGCCTCCGGCGTGTTCCCGATCGACTCGGCCGCACGCGACTACGACCAGCAGCTGATCGCCCGCTACGACGCGCACACCGGCGGCGACCTGCGCGCACTGCTGCCGGAGGTGCTGGTGGCCGGACAGGATGCCGGTTCGCTCACCGCCGAGGGGGCAGGGCTGCTCGATCCGACGGGAGCGCTGCAGCCCGGCATCCCGCTGTGCCCGCCCGAGGGCGACGCCGGCACCGGCATGGTCGCGACCAACGCCGTGGCGCCGCGCACGGGCAACGTCAGCGCGGGTACGAGCATCTTCGCGATGGTCGTGCTCGAGCGGCCGCTCACCGAGGTGCACCATGAGCTGGATCTGGTCACCACGCCTGCCGGCGACGCCGTCGCGATGGTGCACTGCAACAACGGCGCCAGTGAGCTGGCGGCGTGGGTGGGCATGTTCGTCCGCTTCGCCGAGGCATCCGGAATCCATGGCTCGGCGGATGCGGTGTTCGAGACCCTGTTCCGTGAGGCGCTCGAGGGCGAGGCGGATGCCGGCGGCCTGCTGGCCTACAACCACCTCGCCGGCGAGCCCATCGTCGGCCTCGAGGAGGGGCGTCCGCTGTTCGTGCGCACCCCCGACAGCCGCTTCACGCTTGCCAATGTCATGCGCGCCCAGCTCTACGGCGTGTTCGGCACGCTCAGCCTCGGCATGCGCGTGCTGGAGGGCGAGGGCGTGCAGCTGGACCGGATGTTCGCGCACGGCGGCATGTTCCGCACGGCCGGCGTCGCGCAACGCTTCCTCGCCGGGGCGCTGAACGCGCCGGTGGCGGTCGGCGACACGGCATCCGAAGGCGGCGCCTGGGGCATCGCCGTGCTCGCGGCGTTCCTCGGCTCCGACCAGGACCTCAGCGCCTATCTCGACGAGCGCGTGTTCGCGGATGCCGACATCCGCCTCGCGCAACCCGATCCGGCCGACGTGGCCGGCTACGCCACCTACCTCGACCGCTACCGCGCCGGGCTGGCGGCCGAAGCCGCCGCCGTCGCCGCACTCTGACCACCTCGAGAAAGACCGTAGGAACGACTCATGACCCGCACCCCGCTCACCACCTCGCTCGACGGCTACGAGGTCTGGTTCCTCACCGGCAGCCAGCACCTGTACGGACCCGAGACGCTCGCGCAGGTCGCCGACCAGTCCCGTGTGATCTCGGATGCCCTGGATGCCGCATCCGAGACGCCCGTGAAGATCGTCTGGAAGCCCGTCCTCACCGACTCGGCGGCCATCAAGCGCATCGCGCTGGAGGCCAACGCCGATGACCGGGTGATCGGCCTGGTCGCCTGGATGCACACCTTCAGCCCCGCCAAGATGTGGATCGCCGGGCTCGACGCGCTGCAGAAGCCGCTCGCGCACCTGCACACCCAGGCCAACGTCGAGCTGCCCTGGGCCGACATCGACTTCGACTTCATGAACCTGAACCAGGCGGCGCACGGCGACCGCGAGTTCGGCTACATCCAGACCCGCCTGGGCGTGCCGCGCAAGACCATCGTCGGTCACGCCAGCGACCCGCGGGTGCGCACCGAGCTGGGCATCTGGCAGCGCGCGGCGGCAGGGCTCGCGGCATCCCGCTCCCTCAAGCTCGCCCGCTTCGGCGACAACATGCGCTTCGTCGCCGTCACCGAGGGCGACAAGACCGAGGCCGAGCTGCGCCTGGGGGTGCAGGTGAACACCTGGGGGGTGAACGAGCTGGCCGATGCCGTCGCACAGGCATCGGATGCCGACGTCGACGCGCTCGTCGCCGAGTACGAGGAGCTCTACGAGGTCGTTCCTGAGTTGCGCCGCGGCGGCGAGCGGCACCAGTCGCTGCGTGACGGCGCCGCCATCGAGATCGGCCTGCGCTCCTTCCTGGAGGAGGGCGGCTTCGGCGCCTTCACGACGTCGTTCGAGGACCTGGGCGCGCTGAAGCAGCTGCCGGGGCTGGCCGTGCAGCGCCTCATGGCCGAGGGCTACGGCTTCGGCGCCGAGGGCGACTGGAAGACCGCGGTGCTCGTGCGCGTCGCCAACGTGATGGGTGCCGGCCTGCCCGGCGGCGCCAGCCTGATGGAGGACTACACCTACGACATGACCCCGGGTGACGAGCTGATCCTCGGGGCGCACATGCTCGAGGTCTCGCCCTCACTCACCGCCGCCAAGCCCACGCTCGAGGTGCACCCGCTCGGCATCGGCGGCAAGGACGACCCGGTGCGCCTGGTCTTCACCGCCGACCCCGGTCCCGCCGTCGTCGTCGCCCTCAGCGACATGCGCGACCGGTTCCGCCTCACCGCGAACGTCGTCCAGAACGTCGAGCCGAGGGAGGCCCTGCCCAAGCTTCCCGTCGGCCGCGCCGTGTGGAAGCCCGCGCCGGACTTCACCACCAGCGCCGCCGCCTGGCTCACCGCCGGGGCCGCGCACCACACGGTGATGTCGACCGCGGTCGGCATCGAGGCGTTCCGCGACTTCGCCGAGATGGCCGAGATCGAGCTGCTCGTCATCGACGAGGACACCACGCTGCCGGAGTTCCAGAAGCAGGTCCGCTGGAACCAGGCCTACTACCGCCTCGCGCAGGGCCTGTAAGCCACCGCCATCTCCCCGCGAGAATTTACTTGCCGCGTGAGAATGCCTGCTCTGCGGCAATTCTCGTCCGGGAAGTGAATTCTCGGGGTGGTAGCAGGGTGGTCGGGGGCGGATGCCAAGGCTCAGGCCGCGGCGAGCACGCGGGCGGCCTGACGCGCGGCGCCGAGGGCCACGTACTCGGCAGGCTCGGGGACCTCGACGGGGATGCCGAGCACGGCGGGCGCGATCTCGCGCACGGCCTGCGACTGCGCGCCTCCGCCGATCAGGAGCGCACGGTCCAGCTGGACGCCCTGCCCGCGCAGCGCGTCCAGTCCGGCGCCGAGACCGGACAGCATGCCCTCGACGGCCGCACGGGCGAGGTTCTCCCGCGTGGTGGATGCCAGTGTCATGCCGGACAGGGTGGCGGTGGCATCCGGCAGGTTGGGGGTGCGTTCGCCCTCGAAGTAGGGCTGCAGGCTGAGTCCGTCGGCACCCGCGGATGCCGCGAGCGCCAACCGCGAGAGCTCGTCGTGGTCGACGCCGAGCAGGCGCGCGATGGCGTCCAGCACCCGTGCCGCGTTGAGCGTCGCGACCAGGGGCAGGAACCGGCCGTCGGCATCCGCGAAACCGGCGATGGTGCCGGTGCTGTCGTGCACGGCCCGCTCGCTGATGGCGAAGACCGTGCCGCTGGTGCCGATCGACACCACGACGTCTCCCACCTGCGCGCCGACGCCGAGGGCCGCCCCGGCGTTGTCGCCGGCGCCGGGACCGACCCTGCGGCCGTCGGCATCCGTCACCGAATCCGTCGGCCCGAGCACCCGCGGCAGCACGGGGTCATGCCCGAGCGCGGCGACCAGCAGCTCCCGGTCGTACTCGCCCGTCTCGGGGTTCCAGTAGCCCGTCCCCGAGGCGTCCGAGCGATCCGTGACCAGCTCGTCGAGCGCTGGATTCCGCCCCGACTCAGAGCTCGGGCCGAAGCCGCGCAGGCGCCAGGTCAGCCAGTCGTGGGGGAGCGCGACCGCCGCGACCCGCGCGGCGTTGGCCGGCTCGGCGTCGCGCAGCCAGCGCAGCTTCGTGATGGTGAAGGATGCCACGGGCACCAGGCCCGTGCGACGCGCCAGCTCGGACGCCCCGAACTCGGCGGTCAGGTCGGCTGCGGCCCCGGCGGAGCGGGTGTCGTTCCACAGCAGCGCGTCGCGGACCACCTCTCCGGACGCGTCCAGCACGACCATGCCGTGCTGCTGTCCGCCGATCGCCCAGGCCTCGACGTCGGCCATGCCGCCGGCATCCGAGATCGCCGCGCGCAGCGCCTCCCACCACGCCTCGGGGTCGACACTGGTGCCGTCCGGATGCGAGGCCCGGCCGGTGCGCACGACCGCGCCGGTCGCGGCATCCGCGATCACCACCTTGCAGGACTGCGTCGAGGAGTCGACGCCCATCACGAGTGCCATGGCTGGCATCCTCTCACTTCTGTTCTGCGGTCAAGGCGCCGAGACCCCGTCCCTGGACGGGGCGGGGTCTCGGCGAACAGGGTGCTGCGCGGGTCAGCGCGCGCCCATCAGGTGCTCGGACGCCAGCTGCTGCAGGCGCACGAAGCCGAAGCCCTTGCCGCCCAGGTAGGCGTCGGCGTCGAAGTCCTCGTACGCGCTGCGGTCGGCGAGGAAGTCGTCGTAGCTCTCTCCCTCGTTCAGGGTCGGCTGCGACAGCTCGGCGACCTTGGCGGCCTCCAGTGCCTCCTGCACCTCGGGGTCGGCGCGGAACGCGGCCGCGCGCTCCTTCAGCAGCAGGTACATGCGCATGTTCGCGGCCGCCGAGTCCCAGACGCCGGACTCGTCCTCGGTGCGGCTGGGCTTGTAGTCGAAGTGCCGGGGGCCGTCGTAGGTGGGCGTGCCACCGGGGCCGCCGTTCTCGAGCAGATCGACCAGGGCGAAGGCGTTGTGCAGGTCGCCGTGACCGAAGACGAGGTCCTGGTCGTACTTGATGCCGCGCTGGCCGTTCAGGTCGATGTGGAACAGCTTGCCGTGGTACAGCGCCTGGGCGATGCCCGCGGCGAAGTTCAGGCCCGCCATCTGCTCGTGGCCGACCTCGGGGTTCAGGCCCACCAGCTCGGGGCGCTCGAGGGAGTCGATGAACGCCAGCGCGTGGCCGAGGGTCGGCAGCAGGATGTCGCCGCGCGGCTCGTTGGGCTTCGGCTCGATCGCGAAGCGGATGTCGTAGCCCTTGTCGGTGACGTAGTCGCCCAGCAGGTTGACGGCCTCGCGGTAGCGCTCCAGCGCCGCACGCACATCCTTCGCGGAGTCGTACTCGGCGCCCTCGCGACCGCCCCACATGACGAAGGTCTTCGCGCCCAGCTCGGCGCCGAGGTCGAGCTGACGCAGCACCTTGCGCAGTGCGTAGCGGCGCACCTGGCGGTCGTTGGAGGTGAAGCCGCCGTCCTTGAAGACGGGGGCGCTGAACAGGTTCGTGGTGACCATCGGGACGATCAGGCCGGTGTCGGCCAGCGCGCCCTTGAGGCGATCGATCTGCTTCTGCCGCTCGGCATCCGTGGAGCCGAACGCGAACAGGTCGTCGTCGTGGAAGGTGAGTCCGTACGCGCCGAGCTCAGCGAGCTTCTCGACGCCGTGCACGACGTCGAGGGCCGGACGGGTCGGGCCGCCGAACGGGTCGGTGCCGTTGTAGCCGATGGTCCAGAGGCCGAACGAGAACCGGTCCGCCTTGGTGGGGGTGAGTGACATGATGATCCGCCTTCAGCGACGTCGATGAAATGTTGTAGGGCAGAACATATCAAGTTCGGGAGGCGGATGCAATGCCGACCGGATGTGCGCCGGTCGAGCGACTGCGGGCCCGGCGTCAGCGCGTCGGCGCCGCCGTGGAGTCGCGCGCCCTGAGCTCCGCGGGCATCCGCACGTCCTCGCGCTCGCCGCCGTCCATCATGTTCAGCAGCACGCGCACCGCGGCCGCCCCCATCTCGGTCAGCGGCTGGCGCACAGTGGACAGCTGAGGCGTGTGCGATGCGGCGTCGGGGATGTCGTCGAATCCGATCACGGAGAGGTCGCCGGGCACGTGCAGACCGCGCTCGGCGGCGACGCGGATCATCTCGATCGCGGAGAGATCGTTGGCGGCGAAGACCGCGGTCGGCGGGTTCGCCGAGTCGAGCAGCGCGTGCGCCCCGGCGGTGGAGTCCATCGCCCGGTATCCGCCGTCGGCGACGAGCGCGGGATCGAACGGGATGCCGGCCGCGGTCAGCGCGCTGCGGTAGCCCTCCTCGCGCTGCTGCGCCGAGATGAGGTCGGTGCGCCCGCGCAGGTGCGCGATGCGGCGGTGGCCCAGCGAGATCAGGTGCTCGGTGGCGGCGCGGGCGCCGTCGACGTTGATCACGCTCACGGTGGACGGCCGGTCCGGGCCCTCGCTCGGGTCGATGGCCACGATCGGCACGGAGGCGTTGGCGGGCATCGAGGTCGGGGTCACGACGATCGCCCCGTCGATCAGGGTCCCGCCGAGGCGCGAGAGCGACCGTCGCTCCCACCCGCGGTGCTCGCCGGCCGACACGCTTCCGGCGTACGCGAGCACGTCGTACTGGGTGCCCTGCAGTGCCGACGAGACGCCTTGGAGCAGCTGGAGGGCGAACGGCTCGAACTCCGCGACGAGCACTCCGATCACGTCGGTGCGGCGCCGGCGCATGGAGGTCGCGACCAGCGAGCTCTCGTATCCGAGTTCGTCGACGACGCTCATGACGTGACTCATCGTCGCGGCCGAGACGCCGTCGCGCCCGTTGATCGCCTTGGAGACCGTGGCGACGGAGACACCGGCCGCGTGAGCGACATCGTGAATCGTGGTTCGACGCATCATTGTCTCAATCTAGTGTGCGAAAACGTTATCGATATCGATTGACACGAAGATCACGACCTGCCAGAGTAGGCCGAAAGCACATTGGGGGCAGTCGGCAACAAATGTCGCCGAACCCGCTGCAACACTCGAAGAGGAGACACAGCATGAAGATCCGAAAGGCTTGGCTCGTCACCGGCGTGGCCGTGGCGACACTGGGGATGCTGGGACTGGCCGGCTGTTCCAGCAGCACGGACACCCCCGCCGAAGGCGGCGAGACCACTCTCACGATGTGGCACAACTCGACCACGGGCGATGGCAAGGCGTATTGGGACGACGCGGCCGCGGCGTTCACCAAGGAGCACCCCGATGTGAAGATCAAGGTCACGTCCATCCAGAACGAGGACATGGACGGCAAGCTGCAGACCGCCGTGAACTCGGGTGACATGCCCGACATCTTCATGGCGCGCGGTGGCGGCAAGCTCGCCGACATCGTCAGCGCCGACAAGGTGAAGGACCTCACCGACCTCATCGATCCGGATGTCAAGAAGGCCCTCGGAGACGCGCCCTTCAGCGCCTTCACCGTCGACGGCAAGATCTACGGCATGCCCAGCGCCGTGCTCCCCGGCGGGTTCTTCTACAGCAAGGACCTGTTCAAGCAGGCGGGCATCACCGACGAGCCCACCACGATGGACGAGCTGAACAGCGCGGTCACCAAGCTCAAGGACGCCGGCATCCAGCCGATCGCGCTCGGCGCGAAGGCCGCCTGGCCCGCCGCGCACTGGTACTACTTCTTCGCGGTGCGCGCCTGCGACCAGGGCCTGATCGAGAACCTCGCCACCAAGGCCGACTTCTCCGACCCGTGCTGGCTGGAGGCCGCGAAGAACTTCGAGGAGTTCGCCGGCACCCAGCCGTTCGCCAAGGGCTTCCTCACCACGGACCCGCAGGAGGGCGCCAACTCGTCCGCCGGCCTGATCGCCAACCACAAGGCCGCCATGGAGCTGATGGGCGCCTGGGACGTGGGTGTGATCGCGAGCCTGACCCCCGACGAGAAGCCGCTGCCCGACCTGGGCTGGTTCCCGTTCCCGGAGGTGGACGGCGGAGCCGGTGAGCCCGGTGCCATGATGGGCGGCGTGGACGGCTACGCCTGCTCGAAGGACTCGCCGAAGGCGTGCGAGGAGTTCCTGAACTTCGTCTCGTCGAAGGAATGGCAGGAGAAGTACGCGGTCGCATTCCAGACCGTCCCGGCCTCGCAGGAGGCGACCGGCGCGGTCACCGACCCGTCGCTGAAGCCGCTCATGGAGGCCTACCAGAAGGCCCCGTACGTGGCGCTGTGGCTGGACACCGCTCTCGGTCAGAACGTCGGCAACGCGCTGAACACCAGCGTCGTCGAGATGCTCGCCGGCCAGGGAACGCCGGAGAAGCTCGTCGACACGGTCACCAAGGCTCAGGCAAGGGGCTGACCGGACCATGCACGACACCCAGGCGCTGAAGAGCACGTCGGTGCCTGAGAGGGACTCCGTCTCCGGGGCGGGCGCGCAGCCCGCCCCGGAGCGGCGTTCGCCGCGGGCCGACTGGCGCAAGCGCGGCGAGATCGCGCTCCTCTCGGGACCCGCACTGATCATGTTCGTCGGCTTCGTCATCCTGCCGGTGGCGATGGCGGCGTTCTACGGCTTCTTCAAATGGAACGGCTTCGGCTGGCCCACCGAGTTCATCGGGCTCGACAACTACGTGATGATCTGGGAGGACCCGACCTTCCGCCAGGCCGTCATGCACAACGGCATCATCGTGGTGCTGTCACTGCTCCTGCAGGGACCCATCGCGATCCTGTTCGCGCTGCTGATGAACCAGAAGATCCGCGGCCGCTCGATCATCCGCATCCTGATCTTCGTCCCGTACGTGATCTCCGAGGTGATCGTCGGCATCGGGTGGAGCCTGATGCTGCAGGATTCCGGGGCGCTGAACTCCCTGCTCGAGAAGTGGGGCCTCGGCGACTTCCAGCAGTCCTGGATCGCCGATCCGGCCATCGCGATGACGTCGCTGATGATCATCATCACCTGGAAATACCTCGGCTTCGCCGTCATCCTCATGCTCGCGGGGATGCAGTCCATCCCCGACGAGCTCTTCGAGGCCGCCGCCATCGACGGCGCGGGCTTCTGGAAGACCCAATGGACGATCACCGTCCCCCTGCTGGGGCCCACGATCCGCATCTGGGCGTTCCTGTCCATCATCGGATCGCTCCAGCTCTTCGACCTGGTCAACATCATCTGGGGTCAGTACATCGCCGCCACGGCGGGTACCTCGACGATGGCGACGTACATGTACCAGAACGGCCATCTGGCCGGCAGCTACGGGTTCGGCAACGCCGTGGCCGTGATGCTGTTCATCATCACGCTGATCGTCGCGCTCTTCTACCAGCGCTTCGTGCTGCGCCGCGACACCGAGGGCGCCTTGACCGGCGACAGCGGAAGGAGGCGCAAGTGAGCGCTGAGAGCCTGAATACGCGGGTCGCCATCCAGGCGATCCACCCCCGGCGGCCGCGCCGCGTGCGCGAGTCCGGGGTCAAATGGGGCAGCCCGGGGGTCTATCTGGCCGCCGTGGTGCTGATCACCATCTGCATCACCCCGGTGCTCTACATCATCATCGGCGGCTTCCGCACCAACTCGCAGATCACCATCGACCCGTCCGGCTTCCCCACACCGTGGCAGCTCGGCAACTACGGCGACGTGCTCGCGGGCTCACAGTTCTGGGTGGCCATGCTGAACTCCACGATCTCGGCGGTGGGCACGACGGCGGGCGCGGTCATCCTGGGCCTCATGGCCAGCTACGTGATCGCCCGCTACGACTTCGGCGGACGCGGCGTGATGTACTCGCTGTTCGCGGCCGGACTGATGTTCCCGGTGACGGTCGCCATCACCCCGCTGTACATCCTGATCCGCAACCTCGGACTGGTGAACAGCCTCGCAGGCATCATCCTGCCGCAGATCGCCTTCGCCCTGCCGATGACGATCATCATCCTGGTGCCGTTCCTGCGGGCGATCCCGCGAGAGCTCGAAGAGGCGGCGTCGATCGACGGAGCGTCGCGGCTGGGCTTCTTCTGGCGGATGGTGCTTCCGCTCAGCCTGCCGGGTGTGATCACGGTCGGCATCCTCGCGTTCGTCGGAGCCTGGAACGGCTACATGCTCCCGCTGTTCATCCTCAGCGATGAGAGCCTGTTCACGCTCCCGCTGGGTGTGCAGAACTTCGCCTCACAGTACTCGGTCGACACGGCCCGCGTGCTGGCGTACACCTCGCTGTCGATGGTCCCGGCGCTGATCTTCTTCAGCCTGTTCGAGCGGCGCATCGTCGGCGGCCTGACCGGGGCGGTGAAGGGATGACGATCACTGTCGACACGACCGGCGGCATTCCCGCATTCCCGATCGCCTCGGAGCGGGTCGGGGCGCTGCTGGCGCGGATGACACTGGAGGAGAAGGCCGCGCAGCTCGTCGGCTACTGGCTCGACCAGGGCGGCGAGGTGGTCGCGCCGATGCAGAACGAGATGGGCTCGTCGCGCTCCTCCGGAGCGCTGGCCGAGATCACGCGGCACGGCATCGGCCACTACACCCGGGTGTACGGCACGCGGCCGGTGGATCCAGCCGAACGCGCTGCCTGGCTCTGGGGCGAGCAGCGCCGCCTCAAGCGCGAGACGCGCCTGGGCATCCCGGCGCTCGTGCACGAGGAGTGCCTCACGGGTCTCGCGGCGTGGAAGGCCGCGACCTTCCCCACCCCGCTCGCCTGGGGCGCGGCGTTCGACCCTGCGCTGGTCGCGGAGATGGGCGCGCTGATCGGGGAGTCCATGCGCCAGCTCGGCATCCACCAGGGCCTGGCTCCGGTGCTCGATGTGGTGCGCGACCCCCGCTGGGGGCGGGTCGACGAGTGCATCGGGGAAGACCCGTATCTGGTGGGCACGGTGGGCACCGCCTATGTGCAGGGGCTGCAGTCCGCGGGGGTGCACGCCACGCTCAAGCACTTCCTGGGGTACTCGGGCTCGCGCGCCGGACGCAACCACGCCCCTGTGTCGGCGGGGCCGCGCGAGGTGGCAGACGTGTTCCTGCCGCCGTTCGAGATGGCGATCCGCGACGGCGGGGTCCGCAGCGTGATGAACAGCTACACCGAGATCGACGGGGTGCCCGTGGCATCCGATCCCGACGTGCTGACCGGCACGCTGCGCGAGGATCTCGGCTTCGACGGGGTGGTGGTCGCCGACTACTTCGCCGTCGCCTTCCTCGAGGTCATGCATGCGGTCGCCGCGGATCGCGGCGAAGCCGCGGAGCTGGCGCTGAAGGCGGGGATCGACGTGGAGCTGCCCTCAGGCGACGCCTACCTGGCGCCGCTGATCGATCGGGTGCGCGCCGGGAAGCTCGACGAGGGCTACCTCGACCGTGCGGTCGTGCGCGTGCTCGCGCAGAAGGAGCAGCTGGGGCTGCTCGACGACGGCGCGTTCGAGAACGAGCCGCCCGCGCAGATCGATCTGGACACGCCTCGGCATCGCGAGGTGGCCGGCCGGCTGGCGGCCGAGTCGCTCGTGCTGCTCTCCAACGACGGCGTCCTCCCGCTCGCACCTGCCCCCGCGGGTGCGGCCGCGCGCATCGCGCTGATCGGCCCGAACGCCGATCGCGCTGCGGCACTGCAGGGGTGCTACTCGTTCGCCAACCATGTGCTGGCACATCATCCCGATCACGAACTGGGGTTCGAGATCCCGACCGTGCGCGAGGCGTTGACCGCCGCGCTCCCGGACGCGGAGATCGTGCATGTGGTCGGATGCGAGGTGGAGGGCGACGACCGGTCGGGGTTCGGCGACGCGGTCTCGGCAGCGGCGGATGCCGATGTGGCCGTCGTCGTGGTCGGCGACCAGGCCGGCCTGTTCGGCCGTGGGACCGTCGGTGAGGGCAACGACGTCGAGTCGCTGGATCTGCCCGGCGTCCAGCGCGAGCTCGTCGAGCAGCTGGTGGACACGGGGACCCCCGTGGTCATGGTGCTCGTCACCGGTCGGCCCTACGCGATCGATTGGGCACTGGACTCGGAGACGAGCCCCGCAGCCGTGCTGCAGGCGTTCTTCCCTGGCGAGGCCGGTGGCACGGCCATCGCCGAGGTGCTCACCGGGGCGGTCTCGCCGTCGGGGCGGATGCCAGTGAGCCTGCCGCGTTCGTCGGGATCGCAGCCGTACAGCTATCTACATCCCGTTCTCGGCGGACCGTCGGACGTCACGTCCGCGGACCCCAGGCCGCTGCGCCCCTTCGGGTTCGGTCTGTCGTATTCGACCTTCGCCTACGAGGATCTGGAGGTGTCGGCGGAGGCGACCACGACCGGCCGTTTCACCGCGTCCGTGCTGGTGCGCAACACCGGTGACCGCAAGGCGGCCGAGATCGTGCAGCTGTACGGGCGCGATCCCGTCGCGAGCGTGACGAGGCCGGTCGTTCAGCTGCTCGGGTACGCCCGAGTCGAGCTCGCGGGGGGGGCGGCGCAGCGGGTGCGCTTCGACGTGCCGGTCGCACGCTTCGCGTTCAGTGATCGTCGGATGACGCGGATCGTCGAACCCGGCGATGTGCAGGTCTGGGCGGCATCGCACGCCGAGGCGTCGGCTGCGGCGGCGGGCGTGGACGACACCACGGGCGGCGCCATCTCGAACGCGCGGGCGCACGCCGATCGGGTCCTGCCCGGATCGGCCACCCCCGTCGCCACCGTCGCGATCACCGGTGACGTGCACGAGGTCACGGCCGCCGACAGCCGTCTCGTGACGGTCTCGATCAGATGACGGACGATCACATGGCGGGCGATCACGTGGGGGTGCGGCACCGACCGAGCCCGGCCGCCGGGATCGGTAGCCTGGGACGATGAGCGAACGCGCGACGACCGTGGAGGGTGTTCGGCGCACGAACCTCGGTGAGGTGCTGCGCCTCGTGCACCATGGCGGGCCGCGCTCGCGCTCGGTCATCACGACCGAGACCGGGTTGAACCGCTCGACGGTGTCGGACCTCGTGTCACGGCTCGTCGAGGCCGGACTCGTGCACGAGCACGGGCCGGACCCGACGCGACGCGTCGGACGCCCCTCGCCCATCGTCGCCCCCAGCCGAGATGTGGTCGCCATCGGCGTGAACCCGGAGATCGACGCGGTCGAGATCGGCGCGGTCGCCCTCGGGGGAGCCGTGCGCGTGCGCACGCGGATCGCCGTCGAGAACCCCGACGTGGCCGAGGTCGTGAGCATCGTCGCGCGCACCCTCGCCTCCTGGCGGGAGGAGGAGCTGAGCGGGTGCCGCATCGTCGGCGTCGGCGTGGCCGTCCCGGGGCTGGTCCGCACCGACGACGGACTCGTCCGTCTGGCCCCGCACCTGCGCTGGCGGGATGCCGACATCGCGGGTCCGCTGAGCGCCGCGCTGGATCTTCCGGTGGTCGTCGGAAACGATGCCTCCTACGGAGCCAGGGCCGAACGACTGTTCGGCGCCGCCCGCGAGCACGAGGACGTCGTCTACCTCAACGGCGGAGCCAGCGGCATCGGCGGCGGCCTCATCCTGCACGGCATGCTCATCGGGGGAGCAGGAGGGTATGCGGGAGAGTGGGGGCAGACCGCCGCCAGCCTGACGGATGCCGCCGATCGCCGCGCGCACGGAGGGGTGCTCGAGGATGAGGTCAACAGGGCGCGCCTCGTCAGCGCCGCCGCCCTCACCTCACCCGACGAGACCGAGCTCGAACAGGCGCTGGCGACCTCGTCGGCACCCAGCGTGCTCGACGAGGTCGCCCGTCAGCGCCGCATTCTCGCCGCCACCCTCGGCAACGCCGTCAACGTGCTCAACCCGTCGATGATCGTGCTCGGAGGCTTCCTCGGCGGGCTGCGCGATGTCGATCGCGACGCCTTCGACGACGAGGTGCGCGCCCGCTCGCTCGCGGCATCCGCCGAGCATCTGCAGCTCGCCTCCGCTGCCCTCGGCGCGGATCGGCTGCTGATCGGAGCCGCCGACGCCGCGATGGAGCGACTCCTGTCCGACCCGCTCGGCTGAACCGCCGCCCGCCCGCCATCGCGGGCGGCGCACGCACCACCCTAGAATCGAGACGATGTCCGAAAACGCTTTCCGCCCCACCGGGCGTCCTGCTCCCACTCCCCGCTCCGGCCGCCAGCTGCGCATCGCCGCCGGCGACTACGAGGCCGTCATCGCGAGCGTCGGTGCCACGCTGCGGACCCTGCGCCACGCGGGCCGCGACCTCGTCGTGCCGTTCGAGGCCGATGAGGTGCGCCCCTCGCACCGCGGCGCGACTCTGGCGCCGTGGCCGAATCGCATCGTGGACGGCCGGTACGCCTTCGCCGGATTCGAGCACCAGCTCGCACTCACGGAGCCCGCGCGCGGACACGCCCTGCACGGACTGCTGGTCTGGGCAGAGTTCTCCGATCGGGTCGTGGAAGCCGATCGGGTGGTGCTCGCCGCCACCATCGATCCGAGTCTCGGCTACCCGTTCCGCGTGGAGGTGGAGACCGAGTACCGACTCAGCGCAGCCGGACTCGAGCAGACCGTCACCGCCCGCAACCTGGGCGCGGATGCTGCGCCCTGGGGAACCGGACCGCACCCCTACCTCGTCGCGGGCCCGTCTGCAGGCGCCGGGGCTCAGACGGTGGATGAGTGGACACTGACCCTGCCGGCATCCGAAGTCCTCACCGTCACTCCGGACCGACTCAGCCCGGTCGCCGTACACTCGATCGATCAGCACCCCGAGTGGGACTTCCGCAGCGGCCGGCGGATCGGCGATGTCTTCATCGACCACGCCTTCACCGAGCTCGCCCGCACGGACGGCATCGCCGAGGTGCGCCTCGTCACCGACTCCGGCGAGGGCGTGGCGATGACCTGGGACGAACGCTGCCCGTGGGTTCAGGTGCACACGGCCGACAACCCGGGACAGGAGGCCATCCATCGGATCGGCCTGGCCGTCGAGCCGATGACCTGCCCGCCCGACGCGTTCAACTCGGGCGTCGACCTGGTCGTCCTCGAGCCTGGAGCGGAACACGCGGCATCCTGGCGCATCCGCGCACTCTGACCGCCGCGCCCCGTCCGTGGATGGGGGTCATGATGGAGTCATGAGCAGCGAAGCCGTGATCGTCGACGTCATCCGCACCCCCGTCGGGCGCGGCAAGCCGGGAGGGTCGCTGTCCGGAGTGCATCCGGTCGACCTGGCGGCGGGGATGCTGCACAGCATCCTGGAGCGGAACGGGCTCGAGTCGGGGCAGATCGATGACGTGCTGCTGGGCTGCGTCAGTCAGGTCGGCGATCAGGCGATGAACATCGCCCGGCAGGCCGTGCTCGCCGCCGGCTTCGACGAGCGCATCCCCGGCACCACGATCGACCGGCAATGCGGTTCCAGCCAACAGGCCGTGCATTTCGCGGCCGCGGGGATCGCCGCCGGGGAGAACGACATCGTCATCGTCGGCGGCGTGGAGTCGATGAGCCGCGTGCCGCTGGGCTCCTCGGCATCCGGCGGGTCGCCGATGTCACCTCGTCTGCGGGCTCGCTATCCCGAGGGGCTGGTGAACCAGGGCGTCAGCGCCGAGCTGATCGCACAGCGGTGGGGCCTCGACCGCACCGCACTCGATGCGTTCGCCGCCGACTCGCACGCGCGCGCCGCGCAGGCCTGGCGGGACGGGTTCTTCGACCGCACCGTCGTCGCCGTTCCGGAGGCTCCGGACGCCGTGTCCGACGAGACGGTGCGGGAGGGCACCTCGGTCAACAAGCTCGCCGGCCTGCCCGCCTCGTTCCGCACGGATGCTCTCGCGGAGCGCTTTCCTGGCATCGGATGGAGCATCACGCCAGGCAACTCCTCCCCGCTGACCGACGGCGCATCGGCCGCCCTGATGATGAGCGCCGATCGGGCTGAACAGCTCGGTCTCACCCCTCGCGCCCGGTTCCGCGCGTTCGACGTGATCGGCGATGATCCGATGCTCATGCTCACCGGCCCCATCTCCGCGACCCGTCGCGTGCTCGAGCGCTCCGGTCTCGGCATCGAGGATCTCGACGCGTACGAGGTCAACGAGGCCTTCGCCTCGGTCCCGCTCGCGTGGGCTGCGGAACTCGGTGCGGATGCTGCGAAGCTCAACCCCCGCGGCGGTGCGATCGCCCTCGGGCATGCGCTCGGCTCGTCCGGCACTCGGCTGCTCGGCACGCTCCTGAATCACCTCGAGGCCACCGGGGGACGCCTGGGGCTGCAGACCATGTGCGAGGGCGGGGGAATGGCCAACGCCCTCATTCTCGAGCGGATCTGACGCGTGGCCCGGGGTCCCGTCCACCCCCATCCCGGGTGGGGGCCGGAACCCCTTGTGCGCCCACCGGTTCAGGAGGATGATCCCCGCAGAGCCACCACTGGGGCTGGCTCATCGCATCCGGACGCCTGGGGAGGCTCCGCCCGGATGAGGACGGCTCGGCGTTGTCGCCGTGTCGGGAATCGGAGGCAGCATGCGCATCACTCGTTCGGTCATCGCGGCAGGCGCTGCGGTGGCGTTGGCTTTTTCTCTGCCGACGGCCGCGTCGGCGGTCTCGCACCCGCCCACCCCGCACGAGTGGTCGGATCAGCTCGTCGCTCCGTTCAGCCTGGCCGTCGACGGGCATCGTGTGCTCATCGCCGACGGAGGCACGGGCACCATCGGTCAGCTGCAGCCCGACGGCAGCGTGACTCCGATCATCCAGGGCGTTCCCGGGCTGACCGGGGTGGCGACGCGAGGGGCATGGCTGGCCTACGGGTCGACCGTCAGCGAGGACCCCACGCAGGAGGAGTCCCCGATCCTGGAGAGCGGTCTGAACATCCGCACACCGCGGGGCAGCACGATCTACGCCGACCTGCACGCCTACGAGGAAGCGCACAACCCCGACCAGGTGAACGCCTACGGCATCACCGACCCGGACTCGTGCATGGCCGGCGATCCGCGCGCGACGTACACCGGCCTGATCGACGCCCACGCCTACAACGTGACGGCCTGGCGGGGTGCCTGGCTCGTGGCGGATGCCGGCGCCAACACCATCATGAAGGTCACCGACCGCGGACAGATCAGCACGCTGGCCGTGCTGCCACCCGTACCGGTCACCATCACCCCGGAGGTCGCCGGAATGCTCGGCGGACTTCCGGACTGCGCGCTCGGCGACACGTACTTCGTCGAGCCCGTTCCGACCGGAATAGCGATCGGCGCGGGCGGGTCGGTGTACGTGAGCACACTGCCCGGATTCCCCGGGATGCTCACCTCGCAGGGTGCCGTGTGGCGGATCGACCGCACCGGCGCGGCGACACAGCTCGCCTCCGGGCTGTCCCAGCCCACGAGCATCGCCATCAGGGGCAAGAACATCTACATCGCCGAACTGGCCGGTGCGGGCGTCTCCGTGCTGAACGGCGGCCAGGTATCGCCGTACGCCGCGCTCCCGGGTGCGCTCTCGGTCGCCACCGGGACGAACGGAACCGTCTGGGCCGCGAGCATGGCGTCCGACACGGGACCGGGAACGATCGTCAGCATCTCGAAGGGGAAGGTCAAGGTGCGCGGCCACGTGTATCGCTGAGCATCTGGCCGGCACCGCAGGGAGTGAGGCCCCCGCCGACCCGATTCGGCGGGGACCTCGCGGTCCCGAGACCGCGGCGGGAGCAGCGGACGTGCTCACCGCGGCGCGGAGTGGTCGCACCCGATCCGGTCTGATCCACAGCCCGCGCACGCCCCGTTGTACCCGCGTCCGATGACACGACGGTGAACGCGCGGCGAACAGCCGCATCCGCTCCGCCGCCGCGGTCTCCGATGACCTCCTGGCGGCCGTCTGCGAAGACATGACCGAGACCGGCGGCGGGCGGCGCCAGATAGTAGGGGTCCCTAGTAATTCCCCTGTAGGCCGACTACCATGGTCACTGTGCCAAAGACGGCCCAGAGGAGTGTCACACAATGACCCGTTTCATCCCCCATTTCGTAGGCGGAAAGTCGCTCGAGCCGACAGGCGGCCGCGTGGCGGACGTGTTCGACCCGAGCACCGGTGCGGTGCAGGCCCGCGTGCCGCTCGCCACCGCCGCCGAGGTTCGCGCCGTCATCGAGAACGCGGCCACCGCCCAGCCCGCGTGGGCCGCCACGAGCCCGCAGAGGCGCGCCCGCGTGATGATGCGCTTCGTCGAACTCGCCCACCAGAACATGGACGAACTGGCACGACTGCTCTCCAGCGAGCACGGCAAGACCCTCGAGGATGCCAAGGGTGACGTCCTGCGCGGCCTCGACGTCATCGAATTCTGCATCGGCGCCCCGCATCTGCTCAAGGGCGAGTACTCCGGCGAAGCCGGCACCGGCATCGACGTGTACTCCATGCGGCAGCCGCTGGGAGTCGTGGCCGGGATCACCCCGTTCAACTTCCCCGCCATGATCCCGCTGTGGAAGGCGGGCCCGGCGCTGGCCAGCGGCAACGCCTTCGTGCTCAAGCCCTCCGAGCGCGACCCCTCCGTGCCGGTGCGCCTCGCCGAGCTGTTCCTCGAGGCGGGGCTGCCCGCCGGCGTCCTCAACGTGGTGCACGGCGACAAGGAAGCGGTGGACGCGATCCTCACCGACCCGAACATCCGGGCGGTCGGCTTCGTCGGCTCCACCCCGATCGCGGAGTACATCTACTCGACGGCCACCGCGAACGGCAAGCGCGCCCAGTGCTTCGGCGGCGCGAAGAACCACCTCGTGATCATGCCGGACGCCGACCTCGATCAGGCGGCTGACGCCCTGATCGGCGCCGGCTTCGGCTCGGCCGGCGAGCGCTGCATGGCGATATCCGTCGCCGTCCCCGTCGGTGAGGAGACCGCCGACGCGCTCGTCGCCAAGCTCGCCGAGCGCATCGGCGACCTGAAGGTCGGCCCCGGCTCGCAGGACGGCGTCGACTACGGCCCCCTGGTCACCGCCGCGGCCAAGGCTCGCGTCGAGGGGCTCATCCAGGAAGGAGCGGACGCCGGAGCGACCCTGGTGACCGACGGCCGCGGCCTGGTCGTGGAAGGACACGAGGACGGCTACTACCTGGGTGCCACGCTGTTCGATCACGTCACGACCGACATGTCCATCTACCGCGAGGAGATCTTCGGGCCGGTGCTCTCGATCGTGCGCGCCTCGGACTACGAGGAGGCGCTGGCGCTGGCATCCGACAATCCCTACGGCAACGGCGTGGGCATCTTCACCCGCGACGGCGACACCGCCCGCGACTTCGCCGCCCGGGTGAACGTCGGCATGGTCGGCGTGAACATCCCGATCCCCGTGCCGATCGCGTCGTTCACGTTCGGCGGGTGGAAGGCTTCCGGGTTCGGCGACCTGAACCAGCACGGCGCCGATGGTTTCCGCTTCTACACGAAGACGAAGACGGTCACCAGCCGCTGGCCGTCCGGCATCCGCGAGGGTGCGAGCTTCGTGATGCCCGCCACGACCGGAGAGGGACACTGATGACCATGGTCGACCCCACCGCCGCTGCCGCCGCCATCTCCGCCGAGGAGCGCGAGGCGATCCTCGAGGCGGTCCGTGATTTCTCCGATACCGAGCTCGCCCCTTTCGCCGCGGAGCGCGACGAGAAGCACATCTTCCCCCGCGAGTCGCTGGGAAGAGCCGGCGAGCTGGGCTTGGGCGGCATCTATGTCCGCGAGGAGTTCGGCGGCACCGGCCTGGGCCGCGTCGACACCGTGGCGATCTTCGAGGAGCTCGCCAAGGGCGATCCTGCGGTGGCCGCCTACATCTCCATCCACAACATGGTGGTCTGGATGATCGACACCTACGGCTCCGACGCGCAGCGCGGAGCCTGGCTGCCGCAGCTGACGGCCATGTCCGTCTTCGGAGGGTACTGCCTGACCGAACCCGGCGCCGGATCGGATGCCGCGAACATCGCGACCAGTGCGGTGCGCGACGGTGACGATTACCTGCTCACGGGGGTCAAGCAGTTCATCTCCGGCGCAGGAGAAGCAGGGGTGTACGTCGTCATGGCGCGCACCGGCGGACCGGTCTCCGGCGCCAAGGGCATCAGCGCCTTCCTCGTCCCGGGAGACGCCGAGGGGCTGAGCTTCGGCGCGCCGGAGAAGAAGATGGGCTGGCACGCCCAGCCCACCCGCCAGGTGATCTTCGACGGGCTGCGCGTTCCGGCATCCGCCATGCTCGGCGAGGAGGGCCGTGGCTTCGCCATCGCGATGTCCGCACTCAACGGCGGTCGGCTGAACATCGCGGCATGCTCGCTGGGCGGGGCGCAGTGGGCACTGGACCGCGCCGTGCAGTACGTGCACGAGCGGGTCGCATTCGGTGAGCCGCTGGCCGAGAAGCAGTCCATCCTCTTCACGATCGCCGACATGCGCACCGAGCTTCAGGCGGCTCGGCTGATGGTGCAGGACGGAGCACGGGCGGTCGACGAGAAGGCGCCGGATGCCACGATGCGCTGCGCCATGGCCAAGCGCTACGCCACAGACGCCGGCTTCGACGTCGCCAACAGGGCCCTTCAGCTGCACGGCGGCTACGGGTACCTTCAGGACTACGGGATCGAGAGGGTCGTGCGAGATCTGCGCGTGCACCAGATCCTGGAAGGGACGAACGAGATCATGCGACTCATCGTGGGGCGCGAGATGCTGCGCCCGGCCGGCTCGATCACCATGCGGAACGCATCATGACACGCATCGCATTCCTCGGACTCGGGCACATGGGACTGCCCATGGCGGTCAACCTCGTCACGGCGGGCCACGAGGTGCGCGGCTACGACCCCGTCCCGGCGGCGGTCGACGCCGCGACCGCCGCCGGCATCCCGATCGCGGCGAGCGGGGCGGATGCCGTGCACGACGCGGACGTCGTCATCACCATGTTCCCGGCGGGGCGTCACGTCATCGCCGCCTACCAGGACGAGCTGCTGGCGGCGGCCGAACCGGGGACGCTCTTCATCGAATCCTCGACCATCGCCGTCGACGAGGCGCGCACCGCTCACCGACTGGCGGTCGACGCCGGACACCGCAGCGTCGACGCCCCCGTCTCTGGCGGCGTCGTGGGTGCCGAGGCCGGCACCCTGGCGTTCATGGTCGGCGGCTCGGACGAGGACTTCGAACTCGCCCGACCGCTGCTGGAGGTCATGGGAAAGCGCATCGTGCACTGCGGGGGGCCGGGGCTCGGTCAGGCCGCGAAGGTGTGCAACAACATGATCCTCGGCATCTCGCAGATCGCGGTGGCCGAGGCGTTCGTGCTGGCGGAGAGGCTCGGCCTGGAGCATCAGGTCATGTACGACGTCGTGTCACAGGCTTCCGGTCAGTGCTGGGCGCTGACCACCAACTGCCCGGTGCCGGGACCCGTTCCTGCCAGCCCTGCCAACCGCGACTATCAGCCCGGATTCGCGGGGGCTCTGATGGCCAAGGATCTCGGGCTGGCGCTGCAGGCGATCGAAGGCACCGGGACGGATGCCAGGATGGGTCGACTCGCCCAGGAGATCTATGCGGCCTTCGCCGAAGGCGACGGGGCCGGACGCGACTTCTCCGGCATCATCACCGACATCCGCGCCGGCGAGGTCTAGCCCCGACGCGCGGCCCTGGGTCGCGGTCGACCTGGAATACTGGAGACGTCGCAGAGTCGCGACGGGAGGGGGCGGCATATGGCCGAGTACGAGACGATCCTCGTCGAACAGCGAGGACGAGTGGGATGGATCACCCTCAACAGGCCCCAGGCGCTCAATGCCCTGAACAGCCAGGTCTCCGAGGAGATCGCGACAGCGGCATCCGCCTTCGATGACGACGAGGGCGTGGGCGCGATCGTCGTCACCGGCTCCGAGAAAGCCTTCGCGGCCGGGGCCGACATCAAGGAGATGGAGTCCAAGACCGGCTCCGAGATGCTCGACACCGATCACTTCGGTGCGTGGACGCGATTCGCCGCGGTGCGCACGCCGGTCATCGCAGCGGTCTCCGGCTACGCCCTCGGCGGCGGATGCGAGCTGGCGATGATGTGCGACATCATCCTGGCCGCCGACAACGCCACGTTCGGCCAGCCCGAGATCAACCTCGGCGTGATCCCCGGCATGGGCGGCACGCAGCGCCTGATCCGCGCCGTCGGCTACTACAAAGCCGCCGAACTCGTGCTCTCCGGCCGCCTGGTCGCGGCCGAGGAGGCGGAGCGCATCGGGCTCGTCTCGCGCGTGTTCCCGGCATCGCAGCTGCGGGACGAGACGACGAAGCTCGCCGAGACGATCGCGTCGAAGTCGCTGCCCGCGCTGTATGCGGCCAAGGCGACGCTGGATGCCGCGATGGAGACCTCGCTGGCCGACGGACTCGCCGTCGAGAAGCGCGAGTTCGCCGCCCTGTTCGACACGGCAGACCAGAAGGAGGGGATGGCCGCGTTCCGCGAGAAGCGCCCCCCTCACTTCCAGAACCGGTGAGCGCGGTCATGGAGGTGCTCCCGAACGATGCCGATCTTCAGCTCTCGGAGACCGACCGCCGCGAGCTGGTGGAATGGACGATCGCCTGTGCCGAACGGATGCTGCCGCTGTTCCTCGCCGAACGGCCGGACGACCAACGCCCGCGCGAGGCGTTGGAGGCCGCACGGGCATTCATGCGCGGTGAGATGGACATCGACGCCGTCCGTGAGAAGGCGTATGCGTGCCACGCGGCCGCCCGCGAGGCGAGCGACCCGGCCGCGCTCGCCGCAGCACGCGTGTGCGGTCAGGCGGCAGCCGTCGCACACATGGCAGGGCACGCGCGTCAGGTGCCCCGGTACACGTCGAAGGCGTTCCCCGGCGACCGCGCACGGCGCGACGAAGAGCTGGCCTGGCAGCGGATGCAGGTGCCCGAGCGCTTCGACCGCTACGTGTACGACGGGGATTGAACGCCCCGTCCATATGGCGGGAAACGTCCCGAAGGGGAATCGGCCCGACCCCGGACCTGGGCAGGGCGGAGGCTCCGACTCAGTCGAAGTGCGCGGAGATGGCGTCGTTGCGCTCGGTGATCACGGCGAGCAGGTGCCGACGCATGATGAGCGCATCCACCAGGCGGCCCAACGGTCCCAACGGCGAACGGAACTCGATCGTGTCGCGCATGAGGGTCCCGTCGGGCGCCGGAAGGAACTCATGCGTGTGAAGGAACGCGCCGAACGGACCCTGCGTCTGCCGATCACGGAAGCGGCGGGGCCGGTCGACGTCGAAGACGACCGACGACATTCGGAAGCGGATGCCGAAGTGCCGGGCGCTCCACGTGATCTGGTCGCCCTCGCCCAGCATCCCGCTCGTCCTGCCGCCCACCGCGCGCTCGCCGCGTGAGCTCTGGGACTCCAGGTGCAGCCCGACGTCGAGCGAGAGATCGAACACCGCCTCGGGCGGGGCCGGGACGAGGCGCTCCAGGGCGAACGTCGCCATCAGAGCGGGTCGGGCACGGGTCGCGGATCGGTGAAATCGCCGGCGTTCTTGCGCATGCGGGCGACGATGCCGACCAGAGCGTTGGCGTCGTCGGCATCGATTCCCGGACTCCGGAACACATCGGTGTTCAGCGCGCGGGTGGCGCGCTCGACGAGGTCGCGGCCCGTCTCCGTGAGGGTGAGGAGCGCAGCGCGGCCGTCGTGCGGATGCGGCTCGCGCAGCACCAGACCATCGCGGACCAGGCGCTCGGCGGTGCTGGTCACACTGGTGGCATGCACCTGCAGGCGGGCCACGACGCTGGACAGAGGCAGCGTGCCCGATCGGCTGAAGGCGAGCAGGCGGAGCACCTCGTAGCGCGCGAAGGTGACGCCGAACGGCCTCAGCGTGGCGTCCACCCGCGCCAGCAGGAGCTGCTGGGCGCGCATGACCGAGGTGACCACGGCCATGCCTTCGGCGGCGTCGTGCCAGCCGTGCGCCAGCCACTGCCGTTTGGCTTCGGCGAGCGGGTCGATCGAGAGAGGGCGAGGGCGAGCCATGGATCCACGGTAGCCGCTTTTCTATGTATACATAACGCACAGCAATCTGCCGCTTTTCGGTCGATTTCTTCTGTATTGGCTACATACGCACGCAAATCCCGATTGGGAAGCGATGGAAGCGCCCGATAGAGTGTTACCGGCGCGAGGAGGCTCGATGAAGATCTACGTACTGGTGAAGGAAGTTCCCGACACCTATGGTGACCGCAAGCTCGATCTCGAGACGGGGCTGGCCGATCGGGCGGCCGGCGACGTGGTGCTCGATGAGATCACCGAGCGTGCTCTCGAAGTCGCCCTGACATATGCGGACAAGAACGCGGGCACCGAGGTGGTTGCGCTGTCGATGGCGCCCGAGTCGTCCACCGCATCCGTCCGTCGCGCGCTGGCAATCGGGGCGGGGTCCGCGGTGCACGTCGTCGACGAGCAGCTGCGGGGCGCCGATCTGAGCCTCACCGCCGAGACGCTCGCGGCAGCGGTCCGCCGGGGCGAGCCGGATCTCGTGATCACGGGCAATCTCTCCACCGATGGCTCCGGAGGCGTGATCCCGGCGATGCTCGCCGAGCATCTGGGCTACGCGCAGGCCACCGCCCTCAGCGCGGTGGATATCTCCGCGGACGGTGTCTCGGGCACCCGTGCGGCGGATGACGGGGCGCAGCAGGTCTCCGCGTCCTACCCCGCTGTGATCTCGATCACCGAGGCTCTGCCCGACGCGCGCTTCCCGAACTTCAAGGGCATCATGGCGGCGAAGAAGAAGCCCCTCGAGGTGCTCTCGCTCGCCGATCTCGGCGTCTCCGCCGACCCGGCCGAGGCGCCGCGCACGATCATGACCGCCGTCTCCGAGAAGCCGCCTCGCGCCGCCGGTGTCAAGATCACCGACGAAGGCGATGCGGCGACTCAGCTCGTCGAATTCCTCGCGCAGAACAGGCTGGTGTGATCATGGCGTACCCGGAGAACTCGATCCTCGTCCTCGTCGACGTCGACCCCAGCGGCAATGCCGCCAGCAGCACGGCCGCCTTGATCGGCGCCGCATCGACCGTCGGTGCGCCGGTCGCACTGATCGTCGGCGGCTCCCCGGCTGCGACGGAGGCCGCAGCCGCAGCCGGCGCGCAGGCGGTGCTCACCGCCGCAGGCGACGCGACCGTGCTGACGGTGCCCGTCGTCGATGCCCTGCAGGCCGCCTACCAGCAGGTGCAGCCGGATGCCGTGCTCATCTCCAACTCGATCACCGGCCGTGACGCGGCGGGACGCTTCGCCGTGCGCGAGCGGCTCGCCCTGTCGGTGGACGCCATCGGGGTCTCGCGCGACGATGAGGGCATCGTCGCGCACCACTCGGTCTACGGCGGCTCGTACCTGACGGACTCCGCACCCACCTTCGGCGCTCCGGTCATCACGGTCCGTCAGGGAGCGGTGGATGCGCGTGCCGAGGCTGTCGCCTCTCCTGTCGTCGAGGAGCTGGCCGTCACGGCATCCGGTGCCGTCGCCGCCACCGCCGGAGAGATCGCGGCCGTTGAGAAGACCTCCTCCCGGCCCGAGCTGCGCGGAGCGAGCAAGGTCGTCTCGGGCGGACGCGGACTGGGCTCCAAGGAGCAGTTCGCGCTGGTGGAGCAGTTGGCTGATGCTCTGGGCGCCGCGGTCGGCGCCTCCCGTGCGGCCGTGGATGCCGGATACATCCCCTATGCGCACCAGGTCGGCCAGACCGGCGTCTCCGTGTCGCCTCAGCTGTACATCGCTCTCGGCATCTCGGGAGCGATCCAGCACCGCGCCGGCATGCAGACCGCCAAGACGATCGTCGCGATCAACAAGGACGGCGAGGCGCCGATCTTCGACGTCGCCGACTTCGGCATCGTCGGTGACGTGTTCACCATCGTGCCGCAGCTGATCGAGGCGATCGAAGCCCGGAAGAAGTAGCCATGGCGACCCTCCGACAAGCTCAGGGACCCAGGATGCTCCGACGCGGCCTGCCGCGGGTCAAGGGTGGCGAGGCCTGGCCTCCCGCCATCGAGGCGCCGGGCGCTGCTGCCGTCGCGCCGAGTGCGACTTCCGTGGCGCCGGGTGCACGGGATCTCGCCGGGAACACGGGTCCCGCGCGTGAAGAAGCCGTGCCGTCGGCGACGTCCCGTGCTGTCGACGACGCAGCGGCGCCGGTGACGGCAGCCGCGTCGGGGGATGCAGCCGCGTCGGTGACGGCAGCCGCGTCGGGGACTTCAGTCCCGCTGCGGCAAGGACTTCCTCGCGTCGCCGGCGGGGACCCCTGGCCCCCGGCATCCGCTTCCTCTCCCGCGATCGCCGCCGCGGCTGCTGCCCCCGCGGCGCCGTCGAGTGCACGCGATCTCGCCGCGAGCACGGGTACCTCACCCGAAGAACCCGTGCCGTCGACAGCATCCGGTGCCGTCGAGGCCCGGCCTGCGACTCCGACGGCTCCCGCCGCCGCGGCGACGGACGGCGCGACCCTGCGCCGCGGCCTCCCCCGTGTGGTCGGTGGCGACCCCTGGCCCTCCGCGGGTGCCGCCCGGGTGCGCGTCACGTCCCCGGCTCCCGCAGAGGTCACTGCCGCAGAGGCCGCACCGGTGGCGGTCGCCACCGAGCCGACCGCCGTGCCCAGTACCACGGGAACCGAGGCGGCCGCATCCGCGCCGGCGACCGCGGTCGCGGTGGCATCCGATCGTCGACAGGCTCCGGGGCCGGACGTCTCCGCGCCCCTGCCGTTCACCCGCACGGTCTGGCAGGGCACGACCCCGCGTCACGCGTCGGAGCCCGAACGTGAACCCTCACGACTGCGTCCGGCCTGGCCGCAAGCGCTCGGTGGGCTGCTGGGGCTGGCGGCGCTGGGACTGGTCGCCGTCGCCGGCGTGTTCCTGATCCGTGCCTTCCTGAGCCTGTCGTTCATGCAGGACTTCCTGACCACGTATCCGGGCGAGTACCACCCGGCGGTCGAGGTGGAGCCCGGTTTCGCGCCGTGGGTGGGCTGGCAGCACTTCTTCAACATGTTCCTGATGGTGCTGATCATCCGCTCCGGGTTGCGCGTGCGGTCCGAGAAGCGGCCGACGGCGTTCTGGACGGCACGGGGCAAGGCCAAGAGCAAGATCAGTCTCACGCTGTGGTTCCATCAGGCGCTGGATCTGCTGTGGATCATCAACGGCGTGATCTTCGTCATCCTGATCATCGTCACCGGTCACTGGGCGCGCATCGTGCCCACCAGCTGGGAGGTGTTCCCGAACGCGCTGTCTGCCGGGCTGCAGTACGTCTCCTTCGACTGGCCCACCGACAACGGCTGGGTGAACTACAACAGCCTGCAGCAGCTCGCCTACTTCGTCACGATCTTCCTGGCGGCCCCGCTCGCGGTCGTCACCGGGATCCGGATGTCCGGGCTGTGGCCGAAGAAGGCCGAGAAGCTCTCCAAGGCGTATCCGGTGGAGTGGGCGCGCGCACTGCACTTCCCGACGATGCTCTACTTCGTGGCGTTCATCATCGTGCACGTGGCGCTGGTGTTCCTCACCGGGGCGCTGCGCAACCTGAACCACATGTTCGCCTCGCAGGGCTCGGTCGACGGCGTCCAGTACGCCGCGAACTGGACCGGGTTCGGGGTGTTCGTGCTCGCGATGATCGTGATCGCAGGCGGCTGGTTCGCCGCACGCCCCCTCGTGCTCGCCCCCATCGCCAGGCTGTTCGGGCAGGTTTCGGGCCGCTGACCGGTCGCTCTTACCCTTTCGGTAAGAACCTCGAATGTTGATCCGCCACAAACGCGGGATCCTCGCAATCCGTCACATCCGATCAGTAATCTGACGGGGGCCGGCAAGCACGCCGGGACGGAAGGATTGCGATGACGCAGATCGGTATCGTGCGGGAAGGGCCGGGTGAGGCGCGGGTCGCCGCGACTCCGGCCACCGTGCAGACCCTGGTGAAGCTCGGCTACGACGTGGCCATCGAAGCGGGCGCGGGAGCGCGCTCCTCGTATCCGGATGACGAGTACCGGCACGCGGGTGCGCAGGTCGTCTCCGCGGCGGATGCCTGGGCCTGCGCCATGGTGCTCAAGGTGAACCCGCCGACGGATGCCGAGATCCCCGCGCTGTCGGACGGGGCGACCCTGATCGCTCTGCTCTCCCCCGCGCTGCGGCCCGACCTGGTGGAGAAGCTCGCCCAGCGCGGGATCACGGCCCTCGCCCTGGACGCTGTGCCGCGCATCTCGCGGGCGCAGTCCATGGACGTGCTCAGCTCGATGGCGAACATCGCCGGTTACCGCGCGGTGGTCGAGGCCGCCAACGAGTTCGGCCGCTTCTTCACCGGTCAGGTGACGGCGGCCGGCAAGGTCCCGCCTGCCAAGGTCCTCGTCGCCGGTGCCGGTGTCGCAGGGCTCGCCGCGATCGGCGCGGCATCCAGCCTCGGCGCCATCGTGCGCGCGACCGACCCGCGCCCGGAGGTCGCCGATCAGGTTCATTCCGTCGGCGGCACCTATCTGGCCGTCGACGTCGAGGTCGCGGCATCCGCCGACGGCTACGCCAAGGTCACCAGCGAGGACTACGACCGCCGCGCGGCGGAGATCTACACCGAGCAGGCGGCGGATGTCGACATCATCATCACCACCGCCCTCATCCCCGGCCGTGCGGCGCCCCGCCTGATCACCGCATCGGATGTCGCGCTGATGAAACCGGGCAGCGTGATCGTCGACATGGCGGCCGCGCAGGGCGGCAACGTCGAGGGTTCGGTCGCGGGGGAGCGCGTCGTCAGCGCCAACGGCGTGATTATCCTCGGCTACACCGACCTCGCCTCGCGGTTGGCGGCTCAGTCCTCGCAGCTGTACGGCACGAACGTCGCAAACCTCATCGCCCTGCTGACCCCCGGAAAGGACGGCCTGCTCACCATCGACTTCGACGACGTCGTGCAGCGCTCGGTCACGGTGGTGCGCGACGGCTCGATCACCTGGCCGCCGCCACCCGTGCAGGTGGCGGCAGCGCCACCGGCATCCGCCCCCGTGGCTGTCGAACCCGTCGCGGCGAAGCAGCCGATGTCCGCCGCGAAGAAGGCGGGCCTCATCGTCGCGGGCATCGCCGCGCTGTTCCTCGTCAACCTCTTCGCTCCGGCTCCGCTTCCCGGTCACTTCACCGTGCTGATGCTGTCGGTGGTGATCGGCTTCTACGTGATCGGCAAGGTGCACCACGCGCTGCACACGCCGCTCATGTCGGTCACCAACGCGATCTCCGGCGTCATCATCGTCGGCGCCATGCTGCAGATCACCGATGCGAACCCCGTCGTGCAGGTGATCGCAGCCATCGCGGTGCTCGTGGCCAGCATCAACATCTTCGGAGGCTTCGCCGTGACCCGACGAATGCTCAGTATGTTCACGAAAGGTGGCCGCCAGTGAGCGTCGACGCCGTCGCCGGGGCCGCGTACATCGTCGCCGCGCTGCTGTTCATCCTGAGTCTCGCGGGACTCAGCCGTCACGAATCCGCTCGCGCGGGTGTGATCTACGGCGTGGTCGGCATGACCATCGCCCTGCTGTCGACTCTGGCGCTGACCGTCGCGGACGCCTGGGGCGGAACGGGGTCGACGTTCGGCCTCATCCTGCTCGGCGCCGGCGTGCTGATCGGCGCGGCGATCGGCCTGTGGCGAGCGCGGGTCGTGCAGATGACCGAGATGCCCGAGCTGATCGCCCTGCTGCACAGCTTCGTGGGAATCGCCGCCGTGCTGGTCGGCTGGAACGGCCATCTGGCGCACGCGCCGATCGCCGCGAATCTCGTCGGCATCCACAACGCCGAGGTGTTCATCGGGGTCTTCATCGGCGGCGTGACGTTCACCGGCTCCATCGTGGCGTACCTGAAGCTGTCGGCGAAGATGCCGTCTCGCCCGCTCATGCTGCCCGGCAAGAACGTGCTGAACGTCGGCGCCCTGGTGGCGTTCATCGCGCTCACCGTCTGGTTCGTCGCCGATCAGCAGCTCTGGCTGCTGATCGCGGTGACGGTGCTGTCGTTCGCGCTCGGATGGCACCTGGTGGCGTCCATCGGCGGTGGCGACATGCCCGTGGTCGTCTCGATGCTCAACAGCTACTCGGGCTGGGCTGCCGCCGCAGCCGGCTTCCTGCTGAACAACGACCTGCTCATCGTCACCGGTGCTCTGGTGGGGTCCTCGGGTGCGTACCTGTCGTACATCATGTGCAAGGCGATGAACCGCTCGTTCCTCTCCGTGATCGCCGGAGGGTTCGGCATCGTCGCCTCCGCCTCCGGCGATGAGGAGATGGGTGAGTACCGCGAGACCACGGCGGATGCTGTCGCCACGCGTCTCGCGGAGGCGCAGAGCGTGATCATCACCCCGGGCTACGGCATGGCGGTGGCTCAGGCGCAGTATCCGGTCGCCGACCTCGTCGCGCGGCTCCGCGACCGCGGGATCGACGTGCGCTTCGGCATCCATCCGGTCGCCGGTCGTCTGCCAGGACACATGAACGTGCTGCTGGCGGAGGCGAAGGTGCCGTACGACATCGTGCTCGGCATGGACGAGATCAACGATGACTTCGCCGCCACGAGCGTCGTGCTGGTGATCGGCGCGAACGACACCGTGAACCCCGCCGCCGCGGAGGACCCGGGCAGCCCCATCGCCGGAATGCCCGTGCTGCACGTCTGGGAGGCGGAGAACGTGATCGTGTTCAAGCGCTCGATGGCCGCCGGTTACGCGGGGGTGCAGAACCCGCTGTTCTTCCGCGAGAACACGCAGATGCTCTTCGGCGATGCCAAGGAGCGCGTGGAGGACATCGTGCACGCCCTCTGAAATGACCCTCTGTGGGGCGCAAGTGCTTGCTTCAGCCCTCAGGAAGCCGGCTCTTGCGCCCCACAGACGGTCTTTCGGCCTGAAGACTCAGCGCACGAAGCGGACTTCGGTGAGCGTCTCGCCGAGGAACGGTTCGGTGTGGCTGGCGCCGTCGAGGGCGAAGCCGTTGCGCAGGTAGAAGCGGTGCGCGCGGGGATTGTCCTCGGCGACCCAGAGGTAGCACGTCTCGTCCGCGTACACGGCGGCGTCGAAGAGACGCTGACCGATACCGGTGCCGTGGTACTCGCCGAGCAGGTAGATGAAGTAGAGCTCCCGCAGGGAGGGGGCATCCTTGTCGCGGGCCGGACCCGAACCGACGAAACCGACGATCTCGCCGTCGACCAGGGCAGCGCTCATGCGGAAGTCCTCGCCCTGCCGGGCCCAGTTCGTCCACAACTCCGCCATCCGGCGAGGAGAGATCCGCTCGAGGGCGGCCTTGCTGATCAGGTGGTCGTAGGTCTCGTGCCAGCACTGTGCGTGCACGCGACCCAGAGCCTCCGCGTCCACATCGCGGACCGGACGGACGATGATCTCGGGCTGGGCTTCGGCGCTCATGCCGTGACTCTACGCGCGCTGGCGCGACAGGGGGAAATCGGTCGATGAGGGACGACGACCTCTGTAGGATCTGGCCAACGAACTTGGGTGATCCGTCGAGGATCACTACGATCAGCGGATGTGAACGTGATCTGGCGCACCCTCCTCGTGATTCTCCGTGCCCGCCTCCGGCTGCGCCGCGCACGACCGCTGGAGGTCACCGGCGTCGGCCGCATCCGTCTCACGACGCTCCCCACGGATCTCGACATCCTGCGGCACATGAACAACGGCCGCTACCTGTCGCTGTTCGACCTGGGTCGGTGGGATCTGCTCATCCGCACGGGCCTGTTCGATGCGATGAACGGCCGCGGATGGTACGCCGTCGTCTCCAGCGAGACCGTCACGTTCCGCAAATCGCTGCAGCTCTGGCAGCGCTTCGACGTGGAGTCGCGTTTCGTCGGCCACGACGACAAGGCGCTCTTCCTGGAGCATCGGGCCGTCGTCGACGGCGAGGTCTACGCCCGCGTCATCGTGCGGGCGCGCATGCTGCGCCGCAGCGGCGGAACCGTGTCCCACGACGAGCTCTTCGCCGCGATGGGCACGCCCGAGGGCGTACCTGAGATCGACGAGTGGATCCACGACTGGGCTGCGGCATCCGCTCTTCCATCGACGCGCCAGCCCGCGCCCAGCGTCTGGGGCTGAGAGCGGAGTCGTTCCCGTAGGGGCCGAGGCGTTCCTACACTGGGTGGACACTGAAGGGGAAGCCATGACTCACGACACGTCCGGACCGGTGCAGCCACCGCAGCCGCCCGAGCCGCCCGCGTACGGCGACCCGTCCACGCCGCCGGCGTACGCGCATCCGCCCGTTCCGCCCACCCCGCCCGGGTATCAGCCACCCGCGTACCCGGCGCCTGCGCCCTATCAGGCGCCACCCGCGTACCAGGCGCCTGCATACCAGCCGCCTTCATATCAGGTGGCACCGGCGCCGCAGCAGCCCGCCGTGCGCCCGCCGTACGCCGGGTACGGGCAGCCCGCGGGGTACACGGCGCAGGGCTATCCGATCGCGTCCTATCCGGGGTACGGCTCCGCCCCCGGCCAGTTCCCGGCACCATCGCCGGTCAGCGGCCTGGCGATCGGGGCGATCATCGTCTCGGCGGTGGCGTTCCTCATCGGCTGGCTGCCCTTCATCGGTCCGGTCGTGGCTCTCACCGGCCTCACGCTCAGCATCGTCTCCCTGCGTCGCCCCCGCGGCCGCGTGCTGGGGATCATCGGCATCGTCCTCTCCTCCTTGGCGCTTCTGACGGGACTGGTGATGACGCTCGGGTTCCTCGTCTCCGTCTTCGGGGGATAGGGCCGCCCAGCGGTCTCGGAATCAGGCGGTTCGCGCGCCACCAGGGCGATCATCTGCTCGCGCGAGCACTCGAGACCTACGCTGGGAGCATGCCTGAGCAGTCATCGACGTCACCCGGTTCCCGCCTCGCCGACGCGGCCGTCGAACTCGCCCGCGCCTGGGTGCACGAAGCGGCATCCGCGGCCGTGGACCCCGCCGCCGAACGACTCGCCGGCGTGCTGCACGATCCGAACGGCCTGCCGTTCACCCTGGGATTCGTCGACGGCGTGATGCGTCCCGAGAGCATGACCGCGGCGGCGGCCAATCTGCATCGCGTGGCCTCGCTCGCGCCGGGATTCCTGCCCTGGTACCTGCGCGGTGCGGTTCGGCTGGGCGGCGGCATCGCCCCCGCGCTCCCGCTGCCCACGGTGCCCATTGCGCGCCGGGTGCTGCGGGAGATGGTCGGCCACCTCATCGTCGACGCGCGGCCGGAGAAGCTCGGGGCAGCGCTGGAGCGCATCCGGCGCCCTTCGATCCCCACGCCCCACTCCGAACGTCGCTTCGCGCCATTCGGAGCCTCGGGGGCGCGTGGGCCCGGCTCGGGGACTGTGACAGGCTCGGGGACCGCGAGCTCGTCGGCGACACCGCGACTGAATCTGAACCTGCTGGGCGAGGCGGTGCTCGGTGAGGCGGAGGCGAAGCGCCGACTCCAGGGCATTCACGATCTCATCCGCCGGGACGACGTGGACTACGTCTCGGTCAAGGTGTCGGCCATCATGAGCCGCATCTCCATGTGGGCGTTCGGCGAAGTCGTCGACGCGGTCGTGGAGCGGCTGCTTCCGCTGTACGCGACGGCCGCATCGAACGGGACCTTCATCAACCTCGACATGGAGGAGTACAAGGACCTCGACCTGACGATCGCCGTGTTCACCCGCATCCTCGAGGACCCGCGACTGAAGCGCAGCGACGCCGGCATCGTGCTGCAGACCTATCTTCCCGACGCGCTTCCCGCGCTGCGCGAGCTCACCGCCTGGGCGCGCGAACGCGTGGAGCACGGTGGGTCGCCCATCAAGGTGCGGCTCGTCAAGGGCGCGAACCTCGCCATGGAGAAGGTGGACGCGGTCATGCACGGCTGGACCCAGGCTCCGTACGGGTCCAAGCTCGACACCGACGCGAACTACCTTCGCTGCCTGGACGAGGCCTTCCAGCCACGCAACACCGCAGCCGTGCGCATCGGCGTCGCCGGGCACAATCTCTTCGACATCGCCTACGCGTGGCTCCTGGCCGGCGAGCGCGAGGTGCGGGACGCGATCGAGTTCGAGATGCTGATGGGCATGGCGCAGGGCCAGGTCGCGGCCGTGTCGCGCGTGGTCGGCCCCGTGCTGCTGTACGTGCCGGTCGTGCACCCGCGCGAGTTCGACGTCGCGATCAGCTATCTCGTACGACGACTGGAGGAGAACGCCTCCACCTCCAACTTCCTCTCGGCGGCCTTCCATCTGGCCGACGATCCCTCACTCTTCGAACGCGAGCGGCTGCGGTTCGTCGACTCGGTGCGCCGCAGCGGCGATCACTCTCTGCGCACCGGGGCCAGGAGAACGCAGAACCGCGCCGCTCCTCTGCACGAGTCCGTCCGCCCGCAGAAGCACATGCAGGAACAGGACGAAGACCTCACCGGTATCGTGCTCGACATCGCGCGGGGATCGGATGCCGACGGAGACCCGTTCCTGCAGACCGCCGTCTATTCGCGGCAGGAGCTGGTGGGCACCGCCTCCGGGGCGCCCGGCTTCAGCAACACGGCCGACAGCGACCCGTCGCTCGCCGCCAACCGCGATTGGGCTCGCGATATCTTCTCCCGCATCGCCGAGCCGGAGGCATCCCGTCTCGGCCTCGCGACGCTGAAAGCCGCCAAGGTGGACGATGAGGAGGTGCTGGCGCAGATCGTCGCCCGGGTCCGGGGCGCCGCTTCCTCCTGGGGCGGACGACCGGCGGGCGAGCGCGGCGAGGTGCTGCTGCGCGCAGCCGCTGCGCTGGCCGAACGCCGTGCGGAGTTGATCGAGGTCGCCGCGATCGAGACGGGCAAGGTGTTCGCCGAGGCCGACATCGAGGTCAGCGAAGCGGTCGATTTCGCCAAGTACTACGCGGCCACCTGCCGTGAACTCGACCGCGTCGCGGGCGCCAGGTTCGAACCGGCGCGGGTGACCGTGGTCACTCCGCCGTGGAACTTCCCCCTCGCCATCCCGGCCGGGGGAGTGCTGGCCGCGCTCGCCGCCGGTTCGGGCGTCGTCTTCAAGCCCGCGCCTCAGGCGCGCCGATGCGCAGCTGTGATCGCCGAGGCGCTCTGGCAGGCCGGCGTCCCGCGGGATGTGCTCGTCCTCGCCGATGTCGAGGAGGGCGCACTGGGGCGGCAGCTCATCTCGCATGCGGACGTCGACAGGGTGATCCTCACCGGTTCCTGGGACACCGCGGCGCTGTTCCGCTCCTGGCGGCCGGAGCTGCCTCTGCTGGCCGAGACCAGCGGCAAGAACGCGATCATCGTCGCGCCCACGGCCGACCTCGATCTGGCTGTCGCAGACATCGTGCACAGCGCCTTCGGGCACGCCGGGCAGAAGTGCTCGGCGGCGTCGCTGGCGATCCTGGTCGGCCCCGTCGGGCGTTCCCAGCGCTTCGCCCGGCAGCTGGTGGATGCCACCCGTTCGCTGCGCGTGGCCTGGCCAGGCGACCCGACTGCGGAGATCGGTCCGGTCATCGAGAGGCCGCACGGCAAGCTCGCCTGGGCGCTGAGCGCACTGGAGGACGACGAGAAGTGGCTAGTCGCGCCGCGCGCGCTCGACGACAGCGGCAGACTCTGGAGTCCGGGGATCCGCGTCGGCGTGCGGCCCGGATCGCGCACGCACCTCGAGGAGTTCTTCGGCCCGATGCTGGGGATCATGCACGCGCCGTCCCTCACCGCGGCCGTCGAACTGCAGAACGCCGTCGACTACGGGCTCACCGCCGGTCTGCACACCCAGGACCCCGGCGATCTGGCCCTCTGGCTCGAGAACGTGCAGGCCGGCAACCTGTACGTGAACCGCGGCATCACGGGGGCGATCGTGCAGCGGCAGCCGTTCGGAGGCTGGAAGCGGTCGTCGGTCGGCCCCGGTGCGAAGGCCGGCGGGCCGAACTACCTGATCGGGCTGGGCACGTGGCGCTCGCAGCCGCGCGGACGGGCGTCGAGCACTCTGCATCTGCGGGGACTGGATGCTCGAATCTCCGGGCTGATCGAATCCGCCCAGTCCTCGCTGGATTTCGAGGCGTTCGAATGGCTGCGCCAGGCGGCGCTGTCGGATGCCGTCGCGTGGGACCGCGAGTTCGGTCAGGTGCGCGACGTGTCGCAACTGGGCGTGGAGCGGAACCTGTTCCGGTACCGGCCCTTGCCGGTGGGCGTGCGCGCGACGGCGGATGCCGGGTTGCACGAGGTGCTGCGGGTGGTGATCGCCGGCATCCGCTCCGGTGCCGACTTCTTCGTATCCGTGCCCGAAGGGGTGCCGGCCGGGGTGCGAGCGGAACTCGGAGCTCTGGGCGTCCTCGTCGCGGTCGAGAACGACGAGGAGTGGATCCAGAGGATCGTGAGGCGGGCAGACGCCGCGGAGGACGGCGGCACCGCCGCACCGGAACGGGTGCGCCTGGTCGGCGGGCGCGATCGCGTCGCGGATCTGCACCTGACGCTCTCGGACGCCGTCCAGGGGGACCCGGACCTCGCGGTCTACGCCGACGAGGTGACCTCCGCAGGGCGCATCGAGCTGCTGCCGTTCCTGCACGAGCAGGCGATCGCCATCACCGCACACCGCTTCGGCAATCCCGATCCGTGGAGTGCAGCGATCATCTGACCCGGTGCGGCGCGGGTGGTCCCGATCCACTCGCACCGGCTTGCCCACCCCCGGCTGATCTGTCCGACCCAGGTCGCGATGGATGCCGCTGTGACGGCGCCTGGACGGCATCTGTTGCGACGTGGAGTGTCGCCTTGCGCGCTGTGTAAAAGATTCTTGACATCACGACGAAGTGCCCGATACGCTCAATGTAAATAATCTTTGACATTCAGGGGAAGTCATGGTCTATCACGAGCGGGCCGCCTGGGCAGGACTGATCGCGTCGTTGGTCACGGTCGGCGTGTACATCGGATCGGTGCGAGGAGCGGATGCCTGGATCTGGCCGATGGTCTGGGCGATCGGTATCGGCATCGGGCTCAGCATCCTCATCACGATCATCTGGGGGATCGTGGTCGGCATGCGAGACAAGGAGGATGCCACGGCATCCGACCTGCGCGATCGAGACATCGGTCGCATGGGCGGGCGGGTGGAGCAGGCCTTCCTCGTCATCGCCGGGCTCGCGGTGATCGTGCTGTGCGCGATGGGCGCCGAGCTGTTCTGGGTCGCGAACACGATGTTCGCCGGCTTCGTGGTCGCTTCCATCGTCGGCGGCGTCGCCCGCGTGATCGCCTATCGGCGCGGCCTCACCTGATGGTCAAGCCGACCCGCGTCACCAACAGCATCCGCGCGCACCGCGAGGCGCAGGGCATCACTCAGGCCGAGCTCGCACGCCGCATCGGCGTGACACGGCAGACGCTGCTCGCCATCGAGGGGGAGAAGTACTCGCCGACTCTCGAGCTCGCCTTTCAGATCGCCCGGGAGTTCGGCGTCGCGCTCGACGACGTCTTCCAATACCCGGAGGGATGACATGACCATCTCCACCCAGAGCATGACCGCGTGGGTCCAGGACGGCTACGGCCCGGCGTCCGCCACCCGCCTCGCCGAGCGCGACGTGCCCGCACCCGGCGCCGGCGAGGTGCTGCTGCGGGTGCGCGCCACCGCGTTGAATTCCGGCGACATCCGGGTGATGCGGGGCGAGCCGAGACTCGTGCGCCTTGTCTTCGGGCTGACCGGACCGCGCAATCGCGTCCGCGGCATGGACGTGGCGGCCACCGTCGTCGCCCTCGGAGACGGCGTGACGCATGCCACCGTCGGCGACGAGATCGTCGTCGAACTCCTCGGCGGGGGCGGCCTCGCCCCGTTCGCCGTCGCACCCGCCGACCGTCTGGTCGCCAGGCCTGCAGACGTCGACCCGGATCGTGCGGCGTGCCTGCCGATCGCGGCCGGCACCGCCTGGCAGGCACTGGAGCTCGCCAGCATCCGCGACGGCGGCCGCGTGCTGATCCTCGGAGCATCAGGCGGTGTCGGCACCTTCACCGTGCAGCTGGCCGCCCACCGCGGCGCCGAGGTGCACGCGACCTGCGGCGACCGCAACCGCAGGCTGGTCCAACGACTCGGCGCTACCGTGGTCCTGCCGCGGGACCAGCAGGCGAGCGGTCTCGCCGAGGGCTTCTATGACGCGGTGATCGACCTGGTCGGCACGGCCCGGCTGCGTGACCTGCAGCGCGCGACCCGTGACGGCGGCACGATCGTGCTCGTCGGCGGTGACGGCACCCGAGTGCTCGGACCGATCGGCCGGATGCTGCGCGCCGTCATCCTCTCGATCGGCTCGCGCCGCCGCATCCGTCCGCTGGCCGCGGTCGCCAAGGCAGACGTGCTGCGCGAACTGCTCGCGCTCGTCGGTGCGGGATCGATCGAGCCGGTGATCCAGCGGACGTATCCGTTCCACGAGGCCGGCGCCGCGCTCGCTCACGTCGAAGCCGGGCACACCGCCGGCAAGGTCGTCGTCAGGGCATCCTGAGCACCGATACTGGCGTCAGCGGCCACGGGATGCAAAAATACAAGTGGTGTGCCTGTGTCGCATCTTCCCCGCGCCTCGCAGAGGTGATCGGGTCGAACTTCCGCCAGGCCCATGGACAGCGTCCGCCGCACCTTCACGAGGAGCACTCACATGTCCACGCCTGAAACCGCGACCGCACCCGCCACCACCCGGATCGCCCACCACCGCCGCTACCTGATGTGCAAGCCGACGCACTTCACGGTCGAGTACAAGATCAACCCGTGGATGGAGCCCGCGACGCCCACCGACACGGCCAAGGCCGTCGCCCAGTGGCAGGAGCTGTACGACCTCTACCGGCAACTCGGCCACGAGGTCGAGCTGATCGAGCCGCTCGCCGGTTTCCCCGACATGGTCTACACGGCCAACGGCGGATTCACCATCGGAGGCCGTGCCTACGTGCCGGAGTTCTACTACGAGCAGCGTCAGGGTGAGTCGCCGGCGTTCGCCGAGTGGTTCCGCGCCAACGGCTTCGACACGGTGATGCCGAAGGAGATCAACGAGGGCGAGGGCGACTTCCTGCTGGCCGGCGATGTGATCCTCGCCGGCACCGGCTTCCGCTCCGTCGGCGACAGCCACCGCGAGGTGCACGAGGTGTTCGGCCGCGAAGTCATCACCCTCACGCTCGTCGACCCGCGCTTCTACCACCTCGACACCGCGCTGACGGTGCTGGATCCGGTGGTCGAGGAGGGCCGGACGGCGGGCATCGCCTACCTGCCCGGCGCGTTCGACGCGGCATCCCGCTCTCTTCTCGAAGAGCGCTTCCCCGACGCGATCCTCGTCGCCGATGAGGACGGCGCCGTGTTCGGTCTGAACTCGGCCAGTGACGGCTACAACGTGATCATCTCGCCGCGTGCGACCGGCTTCGAGAAGCAGCTGCGCGAGCGCGGCTACAACCCGATCACGGTCGACCTGTCCGAGCTGCTGCTCGGCGGCGGGGGCATCAAGTGCTGCACGCTGGAGCTGCGGGGGGCATGATGACCACGTCGATGCCGATGAATCCGGAGCCGCACGTCGCGGAGAACTACGCGCCGCTCGCGGTGGAGATCGCCGGCGCCGAGGGCGTCTGGGTGATGGATGCCGACGGCAGGCGCTACCTCGACCTGCTGGCCGCCTATTCGGCCGTGAACTTCGGCCATCGGCATCCGAGCATCGTCGAAGCGCTCACCGACCAGCTCGCGCGGGTCACGCTCACCAGCCGCGCGTTCCGCAACGACCGGCTCGAGCCGTTCGCCGAGGCGCTCGCGCGCCTGTGCGGCAAGGACCTCGTCCTGCCGATGAACACCGGCGCCGAAGCCGTGGAGACCGGCATCAAGGTCGCCAGGGCCTGGGGCTACCGGGTGAAGGGCATCGCTCCCGGGCAGGCGAGGATCGTCGTCGCCGCGGGCAACTTCCACGGCCGCACGACCACGATCGTCGGATTCAGCGACGATCCGCAGGCCCGCGAGGGCTTCGGTCCGTACGCTCCGGGCTTCGATTCGGTGCCGTTCGGCGACGCCGATGCCATTGCCGCCGCGATCACCGATGACACCGCCGCCGTGCTGGTCGAGCCGATCCAGGGCGAGGCAGGGGTGATCATCCCGCCGGACGGCTACCTGCGCCGCGTCCGCGAGATCTGCGATGAGCGGAACGTGCTGTTCATCGCCGACGAGATCCAGTCCGGTCTGGGCCGCGTCGGCGAGACGTTCGCGTGCGACCGCGAGGACGTGGTGCCCGACCTGTATCTGCTGGGCAAGGCGCTGGGCGGGGGCGTGCTGCCCGTGTCGGCCGTCGTCGGCGACCGCGACGTGCTGGGCGTGATCCGTCCCGGCGAGCACGGCTCGACCTTCGGCGGCAATCCCCTCGCGGCAGCAGTGGCGCTGAAGGTCGTCCGGATGCTGGAGACCGGCGAGTTCCAGGAGCGCGCCCGTCGACTCGGAGCACATCTGGAATCCGCTCTGCAACCCCTCATCGGCCAGGGGGTCACGAGCGTGCGGATCGCCGGGTTGTGGGCCGGCGTCGACATCGACCCCGCGCGCGGCACCGGGCGAGAGATCGCCGAGAAGCTCATGGATCGCGGCGTGCTCGTCAAGGACACGCACGGTCAGACCGTGCGCATCGCCCCGCCGCTGGTCATCCGCGCCACCGAGCTGGATTGGGCCGTCGAGCAACTGCGACTGGTGCTGGAGGGCTGAAGCCGCTCCGGCCTGCCGGCCCGCTCGGGCCCAGGCCGCTCGGGCTCAGGCCGCTCAGATCGGAGCGTCCTCGACGCTGCCGGGATGCCCGTCGGGTGCGGTGTTGTGCTCGGGGTTGTCCTCGGGGGCTCCGGTGTGCGCTCCGGCATCGTCCGGGAGGTCCGCCGTCGGCAGGTCCGCCGTCGGGGTGTGCGGATGCGTTCCGGCATCCTGTTCGCCGTCATACCGCTCGTTCATGCTCCCGATGGTAGATCCTGCCCGGGAGCGGCGGCCAGGGCTTGACATCCCGGTGCGGCACGGTCGCCATCGCCCGTGCCGCACAGTCAGTCCCTCAGGAACGGACCCGTGTCCTGCTGCGGCACGTCGGGGTCGTCGAGACCTGCGAGCTCGTCCTCGACGACGAGGCCGTCGACGTCCAGCGTCGACGGCGACGCGTCGCTGTGGCTTTCGGACGAGAGAGCGGTGTTCGTGATCCGGATCGGGTCGGTCGGGGCGACCGGAAGACCGAACCGGCGCTGCAGCCGCCGCATCCACCGCGGCTGCGCCCCCAGCAGCCCTTTCTCGTCCAGTGACTCGACCTCGAGGCCGTAGTACTCCCCGATCCGGTCGATGAACTGTGCCCGCTCGGCCCTCGCATACGCCCGTCGTTCGCGGGTGAACGCGACCACCGTCGACCAGCACATCAGCAGCATCACGATGCTGAACGGCAGCGCGATCGTGATGGCCGCCGTCTGCAGCGCGGTCAGACCGCCGGACAGCAGGAGGGCGATGGCGAGCAGGGCCGTGACGGCGACGAAGACCGTGCGGACCCAGCGCTTGGGCTCCGGCTCGCCGCCGGTGGCGATCATGCCCATCACAAGCGCGCCGCTGTCGGCCGAGGTGATGAAGAAGATCGCCAGGAGCACGATCGCGCCGACGCTGACGACCGCTGCACCGGGCACGTTGTTCAGCATCGCGAACAGGGCGCCCTCCAGATCGACCGAGCCGTCCTCGGCGGTGAGGGCCCCGGGGTCGGCCAGCTCCATGGCCAGCGCCGAGCCGCCGAGCACCGAGAACCACAGCACGCCGATGAGAGTCGGCACGAGGATGACACCGACCACGAACTCCCGCACCGTGCGCCCCTTCGACACACGGGCGATGAAGATCCCGACGAACGGCGCCCAGGAGATCCACCACCCCCAGTAGAAGGACGTCCACGACGCCTGCCACTGCTCGCCGGCAGCGCCCTGGAATGCGCTGACGTTGAAGGAGAGCCCGATGAAGTTCTGGACGTAGTAGCCGAGGGACTGCACGAAGTCGCGCAGCAGGAACTCCGTGGGGCCCACGGCCAGCAGGTACAGCACGAGCAGGCCGGCGAGCACCAGGTTGAAGTTCGACAGCCACTTCATGCCCCTCGTGACGCCGGACAGCACCGACATCAGCACGAACACCGAGATGATCAGGATGAGCACCACCTGTGTGGCCTCGTTCGGGTCGGCGAGTCCCGCCGAGTGCAGCCCGGCGCTCATCTGCAGCACGCCCAGACCCAGTGAGGTGGCCACGCCGAACAGCGTGCCGACGAGGGCGATGACGTCGATCGCGTGGCCCCAGCCGCCTTCCACGCGCTTGCCGAGCAGCGGCTCCAGCGTCCACCGGATCGAGACGGGGCGACGCCGACGGTGGATGGCGTAGGCGAGCGCGAGTCCGATCACCACGTAGATCGACCAGGCGTGCACGCCCCAGTGCAGGTACGTCTGTCCCAGAGCGGCCTGGGCCAATTGCTCCGGCGTGCCCGAGACCCCCGGGCGGGGGGAGGTGAAGTGCGACAGCGGCTCACTGACGCCGTAGAAGACCAGACCGATCCCCATTCCGGCGGCGAACAGCAGTGAGAACCAGCTCATCAGTGAGAACTCGGGCTCCTCGTCGTCGCGGCCGAGCTTGATGTCGCCGAATCTGCTGAAGCCGAGGAACAGGCAGAACGCGACGAAGAAGGCGGCGATCAGCACGTAGTACCAGTTGAAGGCGTTGACGATCGTGGTCTGGATGCCCAGGAAGAGCTCTTCGGCGATGCGCGGCGCCAGCAGAGCGAAGCCGGCGAACGCGACGACGATCACCGCCGCGGGCCAGAACACCCACCTCAGGACCTGCGGTTCTCGCTGTCGTGCCGTGCCCGTGCCGGGCACGGCTGCCTTCGAATCCGACTCGCCGGCGTCTGCGTTCATGCAGTCCACGGTAACCATCGACGACCGTGCACGACAGGGCTTGCGCTTCGGGCCTCAGTGCGCGAGTCTGCGCTCCGCACGCAGCGTCTCCCACTCGTCGATCAGCTGCGGCATGCGCTGAGCCATGAACCGGAAGAACGCGGCCATCTCGTCCGCCCGGTCGCGCGCCCCGTGGTCGTCCGCGTGCGCGGCGCCGATCTCATCGATGTACCCGGCCAGTCGCTCGTAGACGGGGGAGTTGCTCGCCAGCATCGCGTACCAGGCATCCGAGATGATCTCGTAGTGCGCGAGGCGCCGGTCCGGCCGCGAGATCCGACGGATGACCTGCACCGTCTGCAGGTAGCGGACGGCGCCCGACACCGCGGCGGCGCTCACGCCGAGCCGTTCGCCGAGCTCGGCGGCCGTGTACCCGCCGGCGGGCGCGGCGATGAGCGCCATCAGGATGCGCGCCGGCATGCGGGGAAAGCCCAAGCCGGTCATCACGGCGGCCGCGCTCTCCGCGGCGTCCACCGCGCGATGCGGTTCGGTGTCATCGCGGGTCATGCTGTCATCCTTTCATCGCCCGTCGGCCGGCGTGCACGTGCGCCGCCGGTCCGCCTCCGTCCTCGCGCAGCCGGACCGGCGGGGTGGCAGGGGCGCACCGCCGGTCCTAGTCCGCCGGGTGCAGCTCGCGGCGGCGCATCAGGGCGACCGACGCCGCTGCCGCGGCCACAGCGACGAGCAGCAGCCACCACAGGCCCTTCACGTCCACCCCGCCTGCGCCGAGGGTGGGCGCCTGCGCGAACGGCGACAGGCGGACGAGCCACTCCGGCAGCGAGAAGAGCGGTCCGAGGATGCCGACCATCAGAGCCACCAGCACCAGCAGCCAGCCCACGACGATCGTCGCCCGCGGTGCCAGCACGAAGACGAGGGCGGTCGCCGCGAGGAACACGCACGCCGCCGCGACCTGGCCGATCCCGGCCAGCACGGCATCCTGCATCAGCGACCAGCGGCTCCGGGCTGCTCCCAGCGCCGAGCCGGCCAGCGCCGCGGCCACGGTGAGGACGACGGTCAGGAGCGCCACCTGAAGGTAGCCGCCCAGCCACCGCACCCGGTCCACGGCGGATGCGAGAACGGGCTCGGCCGTGCCGTGCACCTCCTCCTGCCGGGCGCGGATGACGGTCTGGACGGCCGCGCACGCCGCGAGAACGCCGACCACCAGATAGAAGATCACCACCATCCCCTGCTCCAGACCGCCGTTGGTTGTCAACGCCTCGAAGATCTTCTGCACCGATTCGATCTTCGTGCCGATCTCGTTCACCACGGACGCCAGGCTCGTCGCGAGCAGGCCCGCCAGGAACGCGCCGATCGCCCAGCCCAGCGCGGCGCCACGGGTGAGGTGCCAGACCAGACCCGCAGGGAAGCCGAGGGACGTCGGAGCCCAGGCGCGCCCGCGTCGTTGCGGCACGACGCCCTCGCCGAGGTCGCGCACCGTCTGCACCGCCGAGGCGATCACCGTCAGGACGATCCCCGCCATGATGCCGATCAGCGCCGGCCAGACGATGTTCTCGTCATAGGGGCGGGTGTTCTCCGCCCACCCGAACGGCGACAGCCACGTCAGCCATCCGCTCCGCATCCGCGTGAGATCACTGCTGGGGGTGCCGAGTGCGTTGCCGAGGCCCGCCATCGCATATGCCGCCACGAGCACCCAGGCGGCCAGCGAGTTCGCGCCGCGCGAGGTGCGCATCAGCTGGGCGGCGAGGAATCCCGCACCCAGGAAGAACAAGCCGACGGATGAGACGGCGAGCCCCGAGATCCACGATCCTGCCGCCGGGTATCCCGAGCCCGCGTACACGGCGGCCACCAGCAGCCCCAGCACGGCGTTCGCGGCGACGCCGTACAGGATGGTGGCGGTCAGCGGCGTGAAGCGGGCCGCCGGAGTCGCGGAGATCAGCTCGGCGCGCCCCTGCTCCTCCTCGGCTCGGGTGTGCCGCACCGCGAGGAGGGTGTTCATGAAGCCGGCGAGCATCGCCAGAAAGGGAAAGATGAGGAAGAGCGCGACCTGGGGTGCGCTGGGGCCGGAGGGCAGGCCGCGGAACATCAGGATCACCGGGTTCGCCATCACCGTCGCCAGCACCGTGGCGCGGTCGGCTTCCGTGGCGAACGACTCCTCGACGCCGCCGACGGCGGCTGCCGCCAGGGCCGTCGTGCCGAGGATCCACAGCGGCAGCTGGACGCGGTCGCGTCGCAGTCGCTGGCGCAGGAGCGGGGAGATCATCATGATGCGTTTCGTCTGCTCCGCTCACGACGCGTGCGCGGATCCGTCGATCCGCCGTCGATGCTCTCCCCTGCATCCAGGTCGTCGCCGTAGTGCCGCAGGAACAGCTCCTCCAGCGACGGCGGCCGGATCCGCAGCCCCTCCACACGACGGTTCGCGAGCTCCGGCAGCAGTGCGGTCACGCTGTCGCTGTCGATCGTGAAGCGGGCGCGCCCGTCCAGGACCGTCGCGTCGCGGGCTTCCGGGATGCCGGCCACCGCGTCGTCGGCGACGGCATCGAACGAGATCTCCGTGCGGGTCAGATGCCGCAGTTCGGCGAGCGTGCCGGTCTCGACGATGCGGCCCGCGCGGATGATCGAGAGCCGATCGCAGAGCTGCTCGACCTCGCTCATGATGTGGCTGGAGAGCAGGACGGTCGCCCCGGCTGACCGCACCCGGGCGATCTCCCGACGGAACATGACCTCCATGAGCGGGTCCAGACCGCTGGTGGGCTCGTCGAGGATGTACAGCTCGGCGGGCACCACGAAGGCGGCGATCAGCGCGACCTTCTGACGATTGCCCTTGGAATACGAGCGGCCCTTCTTGTGCGGATCGAACTGGAACGCCTCGAGAAGGCGCTGCCTCTCCGCGCGGTAGCCGGGGTCCTTCGTGTTCGCGCCGCGCAGTCGGGCGAGCAGATCGATCGCCTCTCCGCCGGACAGGTTCGGCCAGACGCTCACGTCGCCGGGCACGTATGCGACGCGACGGTGAATCGGCACGGCGTCGCGCCAGGGATCCAGACCGAAGACACGGGCCTCGCCGTCGGTGCGGCGGGCCAGACCCAGCAGGATGCGGATCGTGGTGGACTTCCCCGCGCCGTTGGGGCCGAGGAACCCGTGCACCTGGCCCGCCTGCACGTCGAGGTCCAGGCCGTCGAGTGCGCGTACTCGGCCGTAGGTCTTGGTGAGACCGCGTGCGCTGATGGTGGTGCTCATGGCCAGGACGCTACACCGACTTCACGAATTTGTGAAGCAGGTGAAGCGGAGATCTCGCCAGACCCCGGTGGACCGCGCCTAGGATCGAGACAGACCGCGTCGCGGTCGAGGAGGAGATCACCGTGGCTGCAGCCTTCGACCCCAGGCGGGAGATCCCCGAGACGGTCGGCACGACGTTCCGCCCGACGCGGGATGCGTCGGAGACGGATGCTTCGCCAGGAGGCGTGCGCCGGCCCCGCGATCTGGTCGACCGGCCCGAGATGTTCGGCCTCTGGGGCAAGCCCATGCGGGCCGCGCCCGGTGTGGACCCCGCCGACGCGGCGTTCATCGCCGCGAACGTGCAGCACTGGGTCGCCAACGCCATCCGCGAGGAGGTCGCGATGAGCCTGTCCAATCTCGCGACGCTGCTGCCGAGCCTGGACCCCACCTCGCCGGAGATGACGTTCGATCACATCGCGCAGGTGCGCCGCGGTGAGATCCCGATGACGCTCACCGACCTGCTGGTCTGGTCGCGACGGTTCGAGGCCGTGCGCGACATCGTCACCTCGACGCTGGCCGACAGACCGCACGCGGGTACGCGGATGTCCCCACCCGCCGACGAGGGCATGGGCCCGGTGATCAGCACCAGCCGCGCGAAGGCATCCGGCGCCTGACGGAGGCGCTGGCCGCCCGCATCCTTCCGTCAGCCGACGGTCACGGGGATGGTGTGCCAGCCGCTCGCGCCGTTCGGCGCTGGTGAGGCGTACTGATCCGTCTGCGTGCTCCCGTCGCCGCCGATCGCGCGGCAGCGGATGCGATGGTCGCCGGGCTTCGCACGCCACGGCATCCGCCACTGCACCCAGGTGTCGGACGAGATCGCGGGGGCGAGCTCCGCCCCCTGCCACGGTCCGTCGTCGACCTGCACTTCGACGCCCGAGATGCCGGTCTGCGGCTGCCACGCGACGCCGGCGATCACGGAGTCGCCCGCCTGGACGTCACGGCCCGCCCGGGGGACGTCGATGCGGGACTGCAGCTTGATCGGTCCGCGTTCGGACCAGCCGCGGTCGGTCCAATAGGCGCGCGCCTTGTCGAAGCGCGTGACCTCCAGGTCGGTGACCCACTTGGTCGCCGAGACGTACCCGTACAGCCCCGGCACGACCATCCGCACCGGGAAGCCGTGCGCGAGGGGGAGGGGCTCGCCGTTCATGCCGATCGCCAGCAGCGCGTCACGGGCATCGGTGAGCGCCTCGATCGGCGTGCCTGCGGTGAAGCCGTCGATCGATGTCGACAGCACCATGTCGGCATCCGCGAGCGGCTGCGCCTTCGCGAGCAGATCGCGGAGCGGGTATCCGAGCCAGACGGCGTTGCCGACCAGGTCGCCGCCGACCGGGTTCGACACGCACGACAGGGTCACCGCCGTCTCGGTCAGAGGCAGTGCGCGTAGTTCGTCCCAGGTCAGTGTGACCTCCTGCGCGACCATCCCGTGGACGCGCAGCTTCCAGTCCGCAGGATCCACCGTCGGTACGATCAGGGCGGTGTCGATGCGGTAGAACTCGTCGTTCGGTGTGACGAGCGGTGCGAGCCCCGGCACATCGAGTGCGGCTCCGACCGGTAGCGCCGGTGCCGGCTGCGCCGCGCGCGGCAGACGGATCGCGTCGCGCACGGATGCCACCGCCGTGGCGCCGGCGCGCGCGATCGAACCGGCGAACGCCATCGCCGCGCCCACGGCGGCCGTACCGCCGGCCCAGATGAGGAACTGCCGACGCGAGGGCGCTCCCACCCCTTCGCCGACGTCGCGCGGTGGTGCGTTCCGCACGAGCAGGCGCACCGCGATCGCGGCCACCGCGCCGGCGAGAACCGAGGGCAGCCAGGACAGTGTCCCGGCTTCCGGTCGTGTGAGGGCGAGGATGCCGACGATCGCGCCGATCGCCGCGAACGCGATCACGCCCGATCGTGGCCAGCGCGCCTGGCATGACCCGGCGACGGCGGCGACGATGACCAGGACGATGCCGATGCCGACCAGCAGCGCCGCCTTGTCGGAGGTGCCGAACCAGGCGATCGCGGTGTCCTTCGCCCAGGCCGGCGCGGCATCGATCAGCGCGCCGCCGACGACCGCGAAGGGACGGGAGGCGGGGGCCAGCAGTGCGCCCGCCAGCTCGCCGGTACCCGCGCCGACGAAGGCCGCGGCGATGCCCGCGGACGCGGCAGCCCAGGGGGCGGTGGCGACCCCCCTGCCGTGGCGGGCGGAAACGATCATGATGTCAGGCTACGAGCATCCCTTCCCGGCGCGGTCGTCGGTCGACGACTCTCGGCCGACACACAGCGATGCGCCCGTTGCGTCGTCCGGAGCCTCGAGGCGCATGACGGCGTGTCGTCGGCCGACACGCGGTCGCGGAGAAGGATGCTCCGGGCGGCGGCACGCACTGCAGGACGCAGCGGGCGCTCAGGCCGGGGTGTCGTCGGGGTCGAGCGCCTTCAGGGCATCCTCCTCGACGGCGGTGTCGGCTTCGAGCCGCTCCTCGGTGCTCCGATCGCCGCCGAGCGGTGCCCTCTCATCGGCCGCATCGCCGGAGTCGTCGACCGCCTCGCCGGAGTCTGACCCGGACGTATCCGGGTCAGAGCCCCGATCCTCGACGTGCGGCACGTCCGGCCGGTCCTCACCGTCTCGCGGCTCACCGCTTCCCTGCGGATCCTGGCCGGGAGTGTGGGGACGCTGACCGGCGTCCTGGGGTTCTCGAGCACCGTTCATGAGACGACCGTACGACGCCGGCGCTCCTGACCCACAGGCCATTGACAACTCACCGCCGGCGGTGGTCCTTGCGGCGCCGGGGCGCATGGATGGGAATCGTCGAGGTCGTACGGTCGTCGAAGGAGACCGGATCCATCGCGCGGATCACGGACAGCGGCCTGGTCTCATCCAGCGTGAGCAGGAACCGGGTGCGCTCGTGACGGTGCAGTCGGCCCGACCACAGCATCCACCCGACCCCGATCGCGCCGGCGAGGATCCCCGCGAAACCGCCGACGCTGATGGCCGCGCGCGGTCCGAAGGTGTCGGCGACCCAGCCCGCGATCGGCGCGCCGATCGGCGTGGAGCCCATCACCACCGCCATGTAGAGGGCGAGCACGCGCCCGCGCAGCGCAGCATCCGTCGTGGTCTGCACGTACCCGTTCGCGGTCGTGAGCATCGTCACGGTCGAGAACCCGACGAAGATCAGCACCGCCGCATACGACCAGTAGGAGGGCATCAGGGCGGAGATGAGGGATGCCGCACCGAACCCCGCCCCCGAGATCACGATCACCCGCACGCGGGCGCGGTCGCGCCGAGCCGCGAGGAGAGCGCCGACCAGCGATCCGATGGCGAGCACGGAGCTGAGCAGCCCGTATCCGTCGGCCCCCTGACGGAACTCCAACGCCATGGTCGAGGCGAAGATCGGGAAGTTCATGCCGAAGGCGCCGATCAGGAACACCATGATGAACACGACCATCAGGTCGGGTCTGGTGAGCACGTAGTGGAAGCCCGCGGCCAGTCCTGCGCTGTTCTTGCCTCCCTTGACCCGCGGGTTCAGTTCGTTCCGGCGGATCAGCAGCAGGGCGATCAGCATCGCGAGGAAGGTGACGGCGTTGGCGACGAAGACCCATCCGGAGCCGAGTGCCACGATGGCCAGGCCGCCCACTGCCGGGCCGATCAGGCGCGCCATGTTGAACGAGGCGGAGTTCAGGGCCACGGCGTTGGAGGTGTCCTCCCGGCTGACCATGTCGGACACGAACGCCTGCCGTGCCGGCGCGTCGAACGCGTTCGTCACACCGAACGCCGCGGCGAAGCAGAACATCAGGGGCAGCGTCATGACGCCGGTGAGCAGCAGCGCAGCCACGCCCAGCGCCAGCAGCATCAGGATGGACTGCGTCGTCAGCAGGACCTTGCGGCGGTCGAAACGGTCCGCCACCCAGCCTGTCACGCTCACCAGCACGAGAGGCGGCCCGAACTGCAGCGCCATGGTGGCGCCCATCGCCGCGGCGTCGTTGTCGGTCAGCTCGGTGAGCACCACCCAGTCCTGGGCCGTGGCCTGCATCCAGCCACCGATGTTGGAGATGACGGCGCCGATGAACCAGGTGCGGTAGTTGAAGGTGCGGAACGACCGGAACATCGCGCTCATGCTCCCGCCACCTTTCTCAGGACGGCGGCCGCCTCGCGCAGCACCGCGAGCTCATGCGGGTCGAGGTCCACCTCGGTGATCATGTCGGCCAGCACCTCATCGCGGCGGCGGATGGTCGCCGCGACGATCTTCTCCCCCTGCTCGGTGATCTCGACGTACACGCGCCGCCGGTCATCCAGGTCGGGCACCCGCACCACCAGCCCCAGCTCGGCCAGGCCGTTGACGGTCGCGCTCATGGTCGGGGCGGTCACCCGCTCGTGCTCGGCGAGGCCGGAGATCGTACGCCTGCCGTGCGCGCGCAGCGCGCCCAATGCGGCGAGGTGGGCGTCGCTCATCGCGTCGACGGCGCGCACACGACGCAGCAGACGCGTGAGACGGAACAGAGCGAAGCGGAGTTCGGAGGCAGTGGCGGAGAGTTCTTCGGTCATTACTTAGTTAGTCTAACTAAGTTCCGGCCGTTCGGGGTCGATGGGGAGGATCTTCTCCGCCGGGCGAACCCGCCTCCGTAGACTCATCCGCATGACCGGGATGAGAACAGCGGAGTTCGTCGACGCCTACGGCATCGCCATCGTCTACGACGTGCACGAGGCTGCCGGGGAAGCGCGCGGCGTCGTGCAGCTGCTGCACGGGGTCGGCGAGCATGCCGGGCGGTACCCCCGGCTGATCGAGGCGCTGACGGGCGCCGGCTTCCACGTCTACGCCGACGACCACCGCGGCCACGGCCGCACCGGCATCCGTCAGCACGGCGGGCCTGCGCGACTCGGGCGTCTGGGCCGCGGCGGCCTGCGCGCGGCCGTCGACGCGTGCTGGCGGGTGAGCGAGATCATCCGGTCCGAGCATCCGGACCTGCCGCTGGCGCTGCTGGGGCATTCCTGGGGGTCGTTCCTCGCGCAGAAGCTGCTGAACCAGCATCCCGCGGCGTACGACGCCGTCATCCTCAGCGGCTCGGCGCACCTCACCCCGACCGATCTCAACGCGGCGCCGCTGAACGCGCGGTGGAAGGCAGCGGATGCCGACGGTCTGGAGTGGCTGTCGCGGGACACGGCGGTCTGGCGGGCGTTCCGCGACGACCCGCTCACGACGGATGTGCCGCTGCTCAAGCTGTTCGGGCCGATCGAGGCGGCGCGGCTGTACGGGCGGCCCCGCCGCGACCTGGTGTCGTCGAAGGACGTTCCACTCCTGCTGCTCGTCGGCCGTGACGACCCGGTGGGCGGGCCGCGCAGCGTGCACAAGCTCGCCGACGCGTACCGCAGCCGATCGGGCCTGACCGACGTCACGACGCTGGTCTACGCCGATGCGCGCCACGAGATCTTCAACGAGCTGCAGCAGGACGAGGTGCGCGCCGACGTCCTCGCCTGGCTCGGCAGGCACATGCCGGCCCGCAGCTGAGAGCGCCGAGGCGCGTCCCACTGACCGCTGCGGAGATCAGTGACGTGCGGGGGGGGATCAGTGACTGCTGCGGGGGATCAGTGATGCGGCGCTCGGTTCGACGACCCTGAGGAAGTGCTCCCGGACGGATTGCGCGTGCACCACGACCGCAGCCGCGAGTTCTTCCCGCCCGGGCGTGGTCAGCGCCACGCGCACCGAGCGCCCGTGCCCCGCCGAGGAGCGGCTGATGAGCCCGCGCTGCTCCATCCGGCGCAGCTGGTGCGAGAGTCGGGATGCGGACCAGGACAGGGACTCGCTGAGGTCGCGTTGCAGCATCTCGCCCCCGGCATCCTGCAGGCGGATCATGGCCTCGAAGTCGCTGACCGACAGCGAGGACTTCGACGCCAGATCCGCACCGACCGCGGCCATGGTCTGCTCCGACCAGCGCAGGAAGTCGCGCCACAGTCCGAGCTCTTCCGCGGTCAGCGTGTCCGTCATGGGACAAGTCTGTCACTGCCGACTTGACACATCAAGATACGGTGAGCAACAATGACTTGACACATCAAGTCAGGAGATTCGAGATGCAGAGCACGGCAGCACCGTCCGGGTGGAGGCGCGTGGTGGCGACACTCTGGTTCCCCTGCTTCTTCGCCGCCGGGTTCGCGCTGCTGGGACTGTTCGCCTTCGCGCACCCGACGCCCCATGACCTCCGGGTCGGCGTGTTCGCGCCCGCCACGGCATCCGACTTCACGGGACTTCCGCAGGGCATCGATCTGATCGAGGTCCACGACTCCGCCCTGGCCGGCAGCCTGGTGGCATCAGGAGAGCTCGCCGCCGCGACCGACGGCAGTGTTCTCTACCTGGCATCGGCGGCGAGCTCGACGCGGTTCGGCTATCTCGAGGACACGTTCGCGCAGCACGCCGCCGACCGTCTCACCTCGATCGATGTGAACCCCCTGGCTCCGGGCGACGCGTCCGGGGTCGGCCTGTTCTTCTACGCGCTGCCCAACCTACTCGTCGGGCTGGTGACCTCCATCGCCCTGTTGCAGGCGGGGCCGTGGCCGATCGCGAAGAAGGCGCTGGCGATCCTCGGGACCGGGCTCTTCTCTGCGGTCTTCACCTTCGTGCTCGCCACTGCCCTGCATGCCATCCCCGCGGATCCCCGGCTGATCGGATACGCCCTGCTGCTCACGCAGGCCATCGGTTGGCTGACGACGGCAGCGGCCCTGTACGTCAAGCGGTACTTCATGCCGCTGGCGATGACCTTCGTGCTCATCATCGGCATTCCGTCCTCGGGCGGCACCGTGAACGCCGACATGCTCCCGTACTGGGTGCGCTGGATGGGGGAGTGGCATCCGTTCGCCCAGTTCATCGAAGCCGCCCGCGCGCAGGCGTACCTCGGTTCGAGCGTCGCTCGTCCGCTCGCCGTCGTCCTGGCCTGGGCTGCGCTCGGTGGCGCCCTGCTGGTGATCCGCAGTCGCCTCGAGCGACGCGCAGCAGCACCTGCCACCCCCACGAGCCGGACCGAGACCCGTATACCCGCAACAGAAGGAGAACATCATGTCCGTACCTGAGCCCCTCACCCCCGAGAACACCACGATCGTCCTGGTCGACCACGCGGTCGGATTCGCGAACCTGCTGCGCTCGCACGACCTCGCCACTCACATCAACAACGTCGTCGGTCTGGCCAAGACCGCCACGCTCTTCGGAAGCGGCCTGGTGGTCACGAACGGACTCCAGAGCAAGCCCTCCGGGCCGCTCTACCCGGAACTGGTCGAGGTGATCGGAGATCACCCCGTCATCGAGCGCCCGGGTGCCACCAACGCGTTCGAGGACCCGGCGTTCGCGGCGGCCGTCGCAGCGACCGGGCGGCGCAGGCTGGCGGTCGCGGGCGTGTCGACGGAGGGATGCGTGCTGCAGACCGTGCTCGGCGCGCTCCGGCTCGGCTACGAGGTGAATGTGGTCGTGGATGCCTCGGGCAGCCTCACCAGAGAGACGCACGACGTGGCGGTGCAGCGGATGGTGCTGGCCGGCGCTGTCCCGACGACCTGGTACTCACTGGCGGGCGAGTTCGAGTACGACCACACCTCGGAGCGCGGCCCGATCCTGCAGAAGATCATGCGAGAGAACCAGCCGACGATGGCGAAGGGCGTCGAGACCTACATCGCGTCGATGGCATCGGCACGCGGCTGAGTGCGCGAGGGTCCGCGGTCCTCCGGCGGGCCGCGGATCTCCGCCGCGTGCCCCGGCGCGCGGTTAAGCTGGACGCGTGCATGGTGAGTACAAGGTTCCCGGTGGAAAACTGGTCGTCGTCGACCTCGAGGTGAAGGACGGACTGATCCGGGACTTCCGTCTCGCCGGCGACTTCTTCCTCGAGCCGGACACGGCCCTCGAGGCGATCAACGCCGCGGTCGAGGGAATGCCGGTCGAAGCCGACGCCTCCACGATCGCCGCCGCGGTGCGCAGTGCTCTGCCGGACGGAGCGCAGCTGCTGGGCTTCTCGCCCGAGGCAGTCGGCACCGTCGTGCGTCGCGCCCTGGTGACCGCTCCCGGGTGGCGCGACTTCGACTGGGAGATCGTGCACGAGAAGGCCGTCTCGCCGCGGTTGAACCTCGCCCTCGACGAGGTGCTCACCTCCCGCGTCGGGGAGGGCAGGCGGCGTCCGACGCTGCGTATCTGGGAGTGGGACGAGTCGGCGGTGGTGATCGGCTCGTTCCAGTCCTACCGCAACGAGGTCGACCCTGAGGGCGCCGCGCGCCACGGCTTCGACGTCGTGCGGCGCATCTCCGGCGGCGGGGCGATGATGATGGCCGCAGGGCAGATCATCACCTACTCGCTGTATGTGCCGGCATCGCTCGTGCAGGGCATGACGTTCGCCGATTCCTACGCATTCCTGGACGACTGGGTGCTGCAGGCGCTGCGCTCGGTCGGCGTCGAGGCGACGTACCAGCCGCTCAACGACATCGCCTCACCGACCGGCAAGATCGGCGGCGCCGCGCAGAAGCGCCTCGCCAACGGCGGCGTGCTGCATCACGCCACGATCTCGTACGACATCGACGGCCAGACCATGACCGAAGTGCTGCGCATCGGGCGCGAGAAGCTCAGCGACAAGGGCACCACCTCGGCAGCCAAGCGGGTGGACCCGCTCCGCACCCAGACCGGCATGGAGCGCAGCGAGATCATCGAGCGCTTCAAGGCGACCTTCCGTGCGCTGACGGGCGCGGAGGACGGGCACATCACTCCTGATGAGTACGCGGATGCCGAGGCCCTGGTGGAGTCGAAGTTCGCGACCGACGCGTGGTTGCATCGAGTTCCTTGACGGCCGGCGCGGAGCGACGGTCGGAGGCTGACGTGGGGAGGGAAGGACCCGGCACCGTCGAGATCATCGAGGGCGACAACCTCGAGGTCGCGGCATCTCTGGCATCCGGGTCGTTCACCCTCGTCTACCTGGACCCGCCGTTCAACACCGGGCGCACCCAGGAGCGACAGGTGGTGACGGCGCGGCGAGCGATCACAACTCCGGAGAATCAGACCGATACCGGTGCGGAACCGGCCGATTCGGACGAACCCGCCCTGGATCTCCGGAGTTCTGAACCGGGCGGAGTGCAGGCAGAGGTGCGGCATGGCTTCCACGGTCACGCGTACGAGCGGGTGCGCGGGATGCTGCGCACGTACGACGACCGCTTCGACGACTATGGCGCCTTCCTCCTGCCGCGCCTGGAGGAGGCCTGGCGGCTGCTGGCGGAGGACGGCACCCTGTACCTGCATCTGGACTACCGCGAAGCGCACTACGCGAAGGTGATGATGGATGCCGTGTTCGGGCGCGACTCGTTCCTCAACGAGCTGATCTGGGCGTACGACTACGGGGCGAAATCACGCAGCCGCTGGCCCACCAAGCACGACACGATCCTCGTGTACGTGAAGAACCCGCGTGAGTACCACTTCGATTCGGACGCCGTGGACCGCGAGCCGTACATGGCCCCTGGCCTGGTGACGCCCGAGAAGGTCGCCCGCGGCAAACTCCCCACCGACGTCTGGTGGCACACGATCGTGCCGACCTCCGGGCGCGAGAAGACCGGCTACCCGACGCAGAAGCCGGAAGGCATCCTGCGCCGGATCGTGCAGGCGTCATCGCGGCCCGGCGACCGCGTGCTGGACCTGTTCGCCGGGTCCGGGACGACGGGTGCCGTGGCCTCGGCGCTGGGCCGCGATGCGGTGCTGGTCGACTCCAGCCCTGAGTCCGTGCGCGTGATGCGCAAGCGCATGCCCCATGCCAGCGTGCGCGGCGCCGCGAGCGTGCGCGGCGCCGCGAGCGGGCGCGACGCCTGACGGGACGGATCTAGGGATCTATGCGGCGGTGGGCGGCGAACGCCTCGCGCAGCGCAGCGCGGACCAGCGCGACGGATTCGTCCGATCGGGACGACATGCGCACGGCCGTGAACACCTCGCGCACCGGCGAGCCTGGCAGCTCGGCGACGGTCAGGGGGCTCGGTTCATCGCCCCAGATCAGGTCCGGCAGCATGCCGACGGCATGACCGGAAGCCACCAGTCTCACATGGGCCGTCAGGTCGGCGGCCTCGAAGCGGACGTCCGGTTCGAACCCTGCCGCCCGGCATTGCTGCACCGCCCATTGCCGCGCCGCGGTGCCCTCCGGCTCCATCACCCAGGCACGATCCCGCAGGTCCGAGAGCGGCCGGGCCGGCTCGGACGGCGGCAGCACGATCCGGATGGGATCCTCTCCGAGCAGGTCGTGGACGACGCCGCCGCGCAGCTCGCGCGTGTGACCGGGGTACTGCTCGGCGATGACGAGGTCGAACCGCCGCGCCCACAACTCGAAGAGGCTCTCCTCGGGCGGCAGCTCCGCCAGCTCCACGCGCAGCTCAGGAGCGCGCTCGGCAACCGCCGTGAGAGCGGCCGGCACGATGGTCTCCGCCGCGGTCGGCATGGCGGACAGGCGCACGGGCTCCCACCCCGCGCTGCCGATCAGCTCGGCCCGCGCGCTCTCGTCGAGCTCCAGTGCGCGGGCGGCGTGCTGCGCCAGCATCCGTCCCTGGGGTGTCAGCCTCACCCGTCTGCCGTCGGGCTCGAGCAGGGCCACGCCGGCTTCGCGCTCCAGCAGCGAGAGCTGCTGGGACACCGTGGAGGGGGAGTAGGAGAGGGATGCCGCGACCTCGGCGATCGTTCCGCGCAGGGCCAATTCGTGCAGCAGTCGCAGGCGTCTCAGCTCGAACATGCGCTCCTCCGGTTCATTCGATCGTCCCGAACATTATCCTTCATGAATCATCGCTTTTCTTTACGGATGCGTCGTCGCATCCTGAAACCATGACCACCTCCGTGCGCTCCACTGACGCAGCCCTCTCCGACCTCACCGAACTGGCCGACGACGCCGTCGCGCTGGTCAGGAAGTGGCTGATCGACAGCCGTGCCGTGCCCGTCGACGCCGCGGGCGAGCGCCTGGCCGGGGTGCTGCGCGACCCCAACGGGCTGGACTTCACCGTCGGCTTCGTGGACGGCGTCGTGCGCCCCGAGGATCTGAGAGTCGCCGCCGCCAAGCTCAAGGAGCTCGTGCCCCTGACGCCGGCGTTCCTGCCGGCCGTCATGCGCGGCGCGATCGGGCTCGGCGGCGCCACAGCCGGCATGCTTCCCGGCATCGTGGTCCCCTCCGCGCGCGCGGTGCTCCGTCAGATGGTGCGCCACCTGATCGTCGACGCCAGGGACGAGAAGCTGGGAGCCGCGATCAAGCACATCCGCGATACGCAGGACGTGCGGCTCAACATCAACCTGCTCGGTGAGGCCATCCTCGGCAAGGACGAGGCCACCCGGCGTCTGGACGGCACCCGCCGTCTGCTGGAGCGCGACGACGTGGACTACGTGTCCATCAAGGTCTCATCCACCGTCGCCCCGCACAGCCCGTGGGCGTTCGATGAGGCCGTGGCCGAGGCGTCCGAGGCGCTGCAGCCGCTGTACGAGATCGCCGCGCGCCCTGCGACGGGCTCAGGGAGCCCGCGCGGGTCGAAGAAGTTCATCAACCTCGACATGGAGGAGTACAAGGACCTCGACCTCACCATCGCGGTCTTCACCAGCATCCTCGACCGTCCCGAGTTCCACGACCTCGAAGCCGGGATCGTGCTGCAGGCGTACCTGCCCGATGCGCTCTCCGCCATGATGCGCCTGCAGGAGTGGGCAGCCCGGCGCGTCGCCGACGGCGGTGCCCCGATCAAGGTGCGCGTCGTCAAGGGCGCCAACCTGCCCATGGAGACCGTGGACGCCGAGACGCACGGCTGGGAGCTGGCCACCTGGTCGAGCAAGCAGGAGTCCGACTCGTCGTACAAGGCCGTGCTGGAGTACGCGCTGCGCCCCGAGCACATCGGCAACGTGCGCATCGGCGTCGCCGGGCACAACCTCTTCGACATCGCACTGGCGTGGCTGCTCGCGTCGCGGCGCGGGGTGCAGGACGGCATCGAGTTCGAGATGCTGCTGGGGATGGCATCCGCGCAGGCCGAGGTCGTCAAGCGCACGGTCGGTTCGCTGCTGCTGTACACGCCGGTGGTGCACCCGGACGAGTTCGACGTCGCCATCGCGTACCTGATCCGCCGCCTCGAGGAGGGCGCGAGTCAGGAGAACTTCATGTCGGCGGTCTTCGACCTCGACTCCGACCCGGCGCTGTTCGAGCGCGAGAAGGAGCGCTTCCTGGCATCCGTCGCCTCGGTCCCGACCACGGTCCCCGGGCCGAACCGCACCCAGAACCGTCAGCTCCCTGCCGCCCCCGCGCAGCGCGACGGCTTCACGAACACCCCCGACACCGACCCGTCTCTGGCGGCCAACCGCGCCTGGGCCGACGGCATCCGCTCCCGGATGCCGCAGTCCACCCTCGGTGACGACACCGTCGCCGAGAACACACTCCGCACCGCGGAGCAGCTCGACGAGCGCATCGCGGCCGGTGTCGCGGCGGGCGAGGCCTGGCGCGCACTGGGCGCCGCCGGTCGCGCGGAGATCCTGCACCGCGCGGGCGACGTGCTCGAGTCGCGCCGCGCCGACCTGCTCGAGGTCATGGGATCCGAAGCGGGGAAGGTCATCGAGCAGGGCGACCCCGAGGTCTCCGAGGCCATCGACTTCGCGCACTACTACGCCGAGAGCGCCAAGAAGCTCGCCGACGTCGACGGTGCCGTCATGCAGCCGGTCGGACTGACCGTCGTCACCCCGCCATGGAACTTCCCCGTCGCGATCCCCGCCGGCTCCACCCTGGCGGCGCTCGCCACCGGCTCGCCGGTGATCATCAAGCCCGCCCGTCAGGCCCGCCGATCCGGCGCCGTCATGGTCGAGGCGCTCTGGGAGGCCGGCGTTCCGCGTGACGTGCTGCAGTACGTACAGCTCGACGGGCGCGAGCTCGGAGCGAAGCTGGTCAGCGATCCCGCCGTCGGCCGCGTCGTCCTCACCGGCGGCTTCGAGACCGCCGAGCTGTTCCGCGGCTTCCGCCACGATCTGCCGCTGCTCGCCGAGACCAGCGGCAAGAACGCCATCATCGTCACACCGTCGGCGGACCTGGACCTTGCCGCCAAGGACGTCGCGTACTCGGCATTCGGCCACGCGGGTCAGAAGTGCTCGGCGGCCTCGCTCGTGGTGCTGGTCGGTTCGGCCGCGAAGTCGGAGCGGTTCCGTCGTCAGCTCGTCGACGCGGTGCGCTCCTACGAGGTCGGCGCCCCGGAGGACGGCTCCAGCCGCATCGGGCCGCTGATCGGTCCGGCCGAGGGCAAGCTGCTCAGTGCGCTCACCGAGCTTCACCCCGGTCAGACCTGGATGCTCGAGCCGGAGAAGCTGGACGAGGCCGGGCAGCTGTGGCGTCCGGGCATCCGCGACGGCGTCGCCCGCGGCAGCGAGTTCCACCGCGTCGAGTACTTCGGGCCGGTGCTCGGCATCATGACCGCGGAGACGCTGACCGAGGCGATCGACATCGTCAACGACATCGACTACGGACTGACCAGCGGAATCCACTCCCTCGACGAGGACGAGATCCAGCAGTGGCTCGCTGCGATTCAGGCCGGGAACGTGTACGTGAACCGCGGCACCACCGGCGCAATCGTGCAGCGCCAGCCGTTCGGCGGCTGGAAGAAGGCCGCCGTCGGCGCCGGTTCCAAGGCCGGAGGCCCGAACTATCTGGTCGGACTCTCGCAATGGACGGATGCCGCCACCACGACCACCCGTCCGCTCGACGAGCTGGGACTGTCCGCTGCAGCGCTCGTCCCCGACGGCGAGGACGCGTCCTGGCTGCGCGGCGCGCTCGCCACTGACATCGACGCCTGGGGCGCGGAGTTCGGGATCGTGCGCGACGCGACCGGCCTGGTCACCGAACAGAATGCGCTGCGCTATCAGGCGCTGCCCGTCACGATCCGGTACGAGGGGTCACGGATCGCCGAACTGATCCGCGTCGCGGCCGCCGGTGTGCGGGCGCGTTCGCGGGTGACGGTGAGTGCCGCATCCCGGCTGCCCGCGCCGGTCGTCACCTGGCTGGGTGCGCACGACGTGGTCGTGGTGACCGAGGATGCCGAGACCTGGGCCGTGCACGCGCGCCGCCTGGCCTCCACCGGATCGCGCGTGCGCGTGATCGGCGCGGACGCCTCCGCCACCGCATCCGCCGTCGACGGCTCGCCGAGCCTGGCGATCTACGCGAATCCCGTCGTCTCGGCGGGCCGCGTGGAGCTGCTGACGTTCTTGCGCGAGCAAGCCGTGTCGATCACCGCGCACCGCTTCGGCACTCCGCACCGGCGCGACATCCCGCTGCTTCAGCCGGTGCGCTGAGAAGCGGGCGTCCCCGCCGTTCGCGGGGCGCGTGTGGTCGCTTCTTGGTGCGGGTTGCGGCGTGTTGCGACCCGCGAACGCCACGGATGCGGGGCAGGGCGCCTCACAGGAGCGGCAGTGCGTCGTCATAGGCGGAGCGCGACAGCGCCGGATCGGCGCCGAACACGCGAGTGATGCCGGGGTCCGTGCGCCAGGCGGGCCAGCCAGGGTCGCCGTCGCGCACGAACGCGACCGCGGCGGCATGCATCTGGTCCGCCAGCCGCTGCGGTGGACGATCGCCGGCGATGTCGGCCACGCGTTCCGCTTGCAGCCGGTCGAACCAGAACGGTACATCCAGGCAGTGATGAGACCAGCCGCTCACCGGGGACGCCCACGCGAAGCGATACGTCCAGGTGTCGGCGTCCCGTCGGGCCTCCGCGGCGCGCACGACCAGAGCCCGGAAGATCCGATCGGCCACGTACCGCCCCAGCACCGGCACGAGCCCGCGACGGGAGCGGTTCGCCTCCAGCCAGCGATGGCGGAGTGCGCCGGTCCTCTCCAGAACACGCAGCGCGAGCCGCGCAGGCACCCAGCGCAGGAACCGAGGCACGGATTCGAAGCCCATGGTGAATTCATCGTCGGTGGCGCCCAGCAGCAGCGGCTTGTCCGCGCCGACGCCGACCGCATAGGAGTCGACGGTGGGACGGGGGATCAGTTCGCCGTCGATCACGGGCGCCCACGGCAGACCGTCGACGAGCGGAGCGGTCGCTTCGGCCAGGCGGGACTTGCCCAGCAGTGACGCCTCGTACTGGCGACGCGTGAGCTGCCGCTCCTTCACCGCGCGGAAGCCGGACAGGGTGGGCGGCGTGTCGACGAGTTCTGCGAGGCGGATGCTGCGTCGGCGGACCAGATCGCGCGGCAGATCACCCAGGGCACCGCTGAATGACATGGCCGCGGCGAACAGGTGCTGCGCCGCCGGCATCCCGAGCAGCGTCAGCACGGCCCCGCCGCCTGCCGAGTGCCCGGCGATCGTGACGCGATCCGGGTCGCCGCCGAAGGACGACACGTTTCGCTGCACCCACTCGAGTGCTGCGATCCAGTCACGCACGCCGCGGTTGTCGGGTGCGCCGTCGATCACGCCGAAACCGTCGAAGCCGAGTCGGTACGAGATCGAGACCGTCACGATGCCCTCACGGTTGAACGTCGCGCCGTCGTACCAGGGGCTTGCGATCGAGCCCGACGAGTATCCGCCGCCGTGGATCCAGACCATCACCGGGTGCGAGCCGTCCAGGCCGGGGGTGAAGACGTTCAGGTTCAGAGTGCTCGCGCCCGGGATGCTCGATTCAGGGATGATCGCCTTGGCCTCCTCGCGGCGCTGCGGCGTCGGCGCGTACTCGACGGCGTCGAGCGGCTCGGTCCACGCCGCGACCGGCTGCGGCGGCATGAAACGCCGTGCGCCGGTGGGCGGCGCGGCGTACGGGATGCCGAGGAACGCCAGCGTGTCGCCGGTTCGGCGGATGCCGCGCACCGGTCCCTCCGTCGTCTGCGCGATCGGTGTCTCGGGCATGCTGAGCCTCCTCCGAATCAGTATGCTCGCAGCGGCTGCGACGGGTCACCTATTGATCGCCCTTGTGTTTTCTATGAGGGTGTCGATATGGTCCTGCATGGGGGGTCTGCACCGGATGTGCACGTTCAGGCCACGCTGGGGATGAAAATGTTCATATCGTGGAGAGGCTTGTCCAGCGTGCGTCGCAGATCTGTCACATCGAACCGGGTTCCGTCTTCCCGCTCCCGCGGCCGTCGTCGGCTCCGGGCAGCAGCGATCGCCGGGATCGCGGCCATCGCCTCGGCGCTGCTCGTGGCCTCTCCCGCTGCGGCAGCCCCGTTCGGCAACGCCGAGCCGACGGTGTACCTCGCGCAGGACTCGCCCACTCAGCTGAAGAGCAGTGTGCAGAACGACGGGGAGCTGGTCTTCTCGAACGTCGGCGCCCGCTCGACCGACACGTACAACGCGATCGGCTACAACGAGACCGACAACTTCCTCTACGGCGTCTCGGGCACCCGGCTGGTGCGCATCCACAGCAACGGCGCGCTGGTGACCGTGCGCAACACCCCGATCAGCGCGCACGTCGGAGCATTCCGCGCCGACACCAGCGACTTCTGGTTCACCAACGGCAGCAGGCTCTTCCACACAAATGTGGCCAACCCCGCGGGACCGATGATCGAGGTGACTCTGAACCGGACCATGCCCTCGGCCGACTTCACCTGGGCCGCCGGGTACTTCTGGGGCATGGGAGGCGGGCTGATCACGCGCACGTCCACCTCCGGTGTCGTGACAACGTTCGCCGCGCCACCCAGGTTGGCCTCGTATGCCGCCGGGGGCGCCTGGACGTACGGCAACGGCAACATCGGCTTCACCGACAACGCCAGCGGCGACATCTCCCAGGTCCGCATCACCAATCCCGGTTCTGCCGCCCCGTCCTTCACGGTCGTGTCGGTGATCTCCGGACCGCCGTCGGGAAACAACGACGCGACCGCGTCACTCGGGTCGCCCGCCGATCTCTCCCTGACGAAGTCCTTCGAGAACACCCGCGTGCTCGCCGGAGGCGACGGCGGCTTCACCCTGACCGTCACCAACAACGGTCCCGGCATATCGTCGGGCTACACCGTCAGCGACACGGTCCCCTCCGGACTGCAGAACCTCGTCGTGCCGACCGGATGCGTCGTCACCGGACTCGAACTCACCTGCAGCGGCGGACGACTGGCGGTCGGAGCCAGCCAGACATTCCGCATCGACGCGACGGTGAACCCCGCGCAGTCCAGCGGAGCGCTCGTGAACACGGCCACCGTGCTCGGCAATGAGGAGGACACGAACTCCGCGAACAACTCCGACAGCGACACGCTCCAGGTCGAGCGGTCGGGACTGACGATCGTGAAGACAGCGGAACTGGGCGACACCGACGGCAACGGCATCCCGGATGTCGGCGAGACCATCCAGTACCGCTTCGCCGTCACGAACACCGGCTCCACGACGGTGACGGGCGTCACCGTGAACGACGCGCGTGTCAGCGGCATCACGCCGGCATCCGTCGACCTGGCGGCCGGAGCGTCGACGACGTTCACGGCGTCCTACCCGGTGACGCAGGCCGACATCGACTCCGGGTCGATCGAGAACACCGCGACCGCGACAGGGTCCGGTGAGTTCGGCGAGACGGTCCAGAGCCCGCCGTCGACCGCAGTGGTCAACGCACCGGCCGAACCGGCACTGCAGGCCGTCAAGAGCGCCTCGCTCGATGACGTCAACGGCAACGGCGCGGCCGACGAGGGCGAGACGATCACCTACACGGTCGCCGTCACCAACATCGGCAACGTGAGCATCGACGGCGTCTCCGTCGACGACCCGCTCGTCGCGCTGTCTCCCGTCAGTGCGGACCTCGCACCCGGCGAGTCGGCCGACTTCACGGCGACCTACGTCGTGACCTCAGCGGATGTCACGACCGGGTCGGTGGCGAACACGGCCGTCGCGTCCGGCACGACCCCGGGCGGAGACCCGATCGATTCCCCACCGACCAGCGTGACCGTGGACACCGCACGCCCCTCGCTCACCATGGTCAAGTCCGCTGAGTTCAACGATGCCGACGACGACGGTCTGCTGAGCCTGGGCGAGGAGATCACCTACTCCTTCGTCGTGACCAACGACGGCAACGTGGCCATCCAGGGTGTGACGATCGATGACCCGCGGGTCAGCGGCATCACCCCGACCAGCGCCGACATCCCCGCCGGCGGCCAGCAGGTGTTCACCGCCGACGTCTACACCGTCACCAACGACGACGTCATCGCGGGCAGCGTCGAGAACACGGCCACAGCCACGGGTACCCCCTTCGGCGGCAGTCCGATCACGACGCAGCCGTCCACGGTGACGGTCCCGACCGTGGATCCCGTCGCAGCCTGGACACTCGTCAAGCAGGCGGACCTGAACGACCTCAACGGCAACGGCCGGGCGGATGCGGGTGAGACGATCGACTACTCGTTCCTCGCCACCAACACCGGCACGCTGACCCTCACCGACGTGACCGTCAGCGACCCGAAGGTAACGGGCATCGCACCGGCGAGCGCCACGCTGCTCCCGGGCCAGCGGATCGCCTTCACGGCGGCGCCGTACACGGTCACCCAGGAGGACGTCGACGCTGGAGAGGTGAACAACCAGGCGACGGGCACGGCGAACGACCCCGAGGGCGGCGTCGTGACGACTCCGCCGAGCAGCATCACCGTACCCGGGCCGGACCCGGTGTCGACGCTGCGGACGGTCAAGACGGCTGTGCTGACCGACTCGAACGGCAACGGCGTGGCGGATGCCGGTGAGGAGATCGCCTATGCGATCACCGTGACCAACACCGGCAACGTGACGCTGACCGACGTCGTGGTGTCGGATCCGAAGGCCGGAGCACTCACACCGGCGACGGTGGCGTCGCTCGCGCCGCGCGCTTCGGCGCGGTTCGTGGCCCAGCCGTACGTCGTCACCGACGCGGACGTGGCGACCGGATCGGTGGAGAACACCGCCACCGCGACGGGAACGCCGCCCAGCGGCACGCCCGTCTCCTCCAGCAGCAGCACCTCCACGGAGACGGTCGCTCCCGCGCTCGAGGTGGTGAAGTCCGCGGCGCTCGACGACGTGAACGGCAACGGCCTGGCCGACCCCGGCGAGGTCATCACCTACACCTTCGTCGTCAGCAACACCGGCAACACGCGACTCGAGGACGTCACGATCGACGACCCGCGGGTGGACTCGGTGTCCCCGGCGTCCGCCGACGTCGACGTGAACAGCAGCCAGCGGTTCACGGCGTCCTACACGGTCCTGGAGGCGGACATCCTCTCCGGCGATCCGATCTCCAACACGGCGACAGCCTCGGGAAGCGTTCCCGGCGGAGGGGACGTCGATTCGCCGCCATCGACCGCGACGGTGCCCCCGGCGCCGATCTCGGCGGGACTGACACTGGAGAAGTCCAGCATCCTCAACGACGGCAACGGCAACGGCGTCGCCGACGTGGACGAGACCATCGAGTACTCGTTCCTCGCGCAGAACACCGGCAACGTCACGCTGACGGATGTGGCAGTGGCAGACGCCCGGGTCACCGGACTCGCGCCGCTGACCGCCACCATCGCGCCGGGCGGCTCGCAGGTCTTCACCGCCGACCCGTACACGGTCACGCAGGCCGACGTCGACGCGGGACAGGTGCTCAACGAGGCGACCGTCACCGGCACCGCGCCCGGCGGAGGCACCGTGCCCAGCGACCCGGCCACGAACATCGTCGAGGTCCCGGACCCGATCGGAGCGATGGTCGCGGACAAGACCGCGACGCTCGATGACGTCAACGGCAACGGCGTCGCCGATGAGGGCGAGCTGATCACCTACACGATCGTGCTCACCAACACCGGCAACGTGACGCTGCACGACGTCGCCGCCCACGACGCGATGCTCACCGGGCTCACCCCGACCACCGTGGCATCCCTCGCACCCCGCGACTCGGCGACCTTCACGGCGGACCCGTACGAGGTCACGGCGCAGGATGTCGAGGACGGCGTCGTGCTCAACGTCGCGACCGGCACCGGGACGACCCCCGGCGGCGCGACGGTGACCTCCCCGGAGGACTCCGTCAGCACTCCGACCTTCGACCCCGGGATGCTGATGGAGAAGCACGCCGCGCTCGACGATGCGAACGGCAACGGCATGGCGGACCTCGGCGAGCAGATCGTGTACACGTTCGCGGTGCAGAACACCGGGAACGTGGCCATCGACGGCGTCACGATCACAGACCCGAGGGTCACCGGGGTCACTCCCGCCTCGGCGACCGTCGCCGTGGGGCAGACGCTCGTGTTCACGGCCGATCCGTACGTCGTGACCGAGGAGGACATCCTCGCCGGCAACCTGCAGAACACGGCGACCGCCGAAGGGACGCCCGACGGAGGGACCGCCATCACGACCCCGCCGTCGGTGGTGAACGTGCCGCCGGCGCCGGTCGCACCGAGCCTGCAGGTGGACAAGCAGGCTCGGATCATCGACACCGATGGCAACGGCCTCGCCGAGACCGGCGAGCGCATCGAGTACACGATCACCGTCACCAACACGGGCAACGTGACCATCACCGATGTCGAGATCAGCGATCCGAAACTCGTCAACCTCACGCCCTCGAGCGTTGCATCCCTCGCTCCGGGGGAGTCGGTGACGGCCACCGCCGACCCGTACGTGGTCACCGAGGCGGATGCCGCACGCGGATCCGTCACCAACGTGGCGACCGCGCAGGGGCAGGATCCGGCAGGGGACACGGTCAGTGCCGAGTCGCCGGAGGTCGTCACTCCGACCGCCGGGCTGGCGACGACGGGATCGACTCCGCCCTGGGCGCTGATCGGTTTGGCGGCCCTGATGCTGATCGCCGGTGCCGCGGTGATCGTGATCGCCAGGCGGATTCACGCCGAGCGCGTCTGACCGCCGGCTGAAGGATGGGCCCTCGCACTGCGCGGGGGCCCATCCTCATGCCAGTCGCTTCACGTGCCGATGCTCGCGCAGCACCAGACCCGGACGCCGATCGACCTTCTTCCCGCCGTCGACCGCCCAGCCGTGCCGTTCGTAGAAGGCGGCTGCGCGGCTGTTGCCCTCCAGCACCCAGAGGTAGGCGATCTCATGTCCGTCGGCGCGCAGCGACTCCTCGACGGCTTCGATGAGCAGATGGCCGACGCCGGTGGACCAGGCGTCCGGGTGCGCGTAGATTCCCCACAGCTCGCCGGTGCCGACGGCATCCTCGTCCCGGGCGCCGCCGAAGCTCGCCCACCCGACGATCGCCCCGGCGTGCTCGGCGACCAGTGTCTGCGATCCGCGTGAGGTCTCCGCGATGATCCGTGCCCAGTTGGCCTCGCGCTCCGCGATCGACAGACCGTCGAGCACGCGCTGGGGCATCAGTCCGCGATACGCCGCCTGCCACGACCGCACGTGCACGACCGCCAGCCCGTGGGCATCCGCGACGGTGGCGCTGCGGATCAGCATCCGCTCAGCCCGCGTTGCGTCGGGCCTCCCAGCCCGATCGCACCATCTCGTCGACGCTGTGGCGCATGGTCCAATCGAGGTCACGAGCGGCGAGGGCGCCCGCCGCGACGATCCGGTCGGGGTCGCCGGCGCGGCGCGGCGCGATCGTCGGCTCGAAGTCGATGCCGGTGACGCGCACCATGGCGTCCATGATCTGCCTCACGCTCAGCCCCTCACCGGAGCCGAGGTTGTACGCGGGCTCGATGGGCTCGCCGCCCGCCAGACGCTTGGCGGCCTCCACATGGGCGGCGGCGATGTCTCCGACATGCACGTAGTCGCGCACGTTGGTGCCGTCGGGGGTGTCGTAGTCGTCGCCGTTGATGCGGGGGGTATCACCGGCCAGCAGTGCTTCGAACACGATCGGGAAGAGGTTGTGCGGGCTGACGTCATAGACGGACGGGTCGGCAGATCCCACGACGTTGAAGTAGCGCAGCGAGGTGTGCCGCAACGGCGCCTCGGATGCCGCGGTCGCGACGGCCTGGTCGCGCAGCAGCCATTCGCCGATCAGCTTGGACTCGCCGTACGGGCTGGCCGGACGCTTCTCGGTGTCCTCCGTGACGAGGGCGACGTCGGGGGTGCCGTAGACGGCCGCACTGGAGGAGAAGACGATGTTGGCGACGCCTGAGGCCTGCATGGCCTCGAGGATCACGCGGGTGCCCTCGACGTTCTGCGCGTAGGTGTGCAGTGGTCGCTGCACCGAGACGCCGGCGTACTTGAATCCGGCGACGTGGATCACGCCCTCCACGGCGTGCTCGCGCAGGGTCCGCTCGACGAGCTCGCGGTCGAGGATGCTGCCTTCGACGAGCGCCACCTCCCCGGAGACGAACGACGGACGCCCGCTGGAGAGGTCGTCCAGGACGATGGGGGTCAGTCCCGCCGACGCCAGCGCGCGCACGACATGCGCTCCGATGTATCCGGCACCGCCGGTGACAAGCCAGGACATGGGACTCCTTCCGCTGCGCTCGTGCGCAGTGTTCATTCTGTCAGGCGCGGCGCGCGGGCTCGGCGTCGCGGATTCAGACGTCGCGGCGCGGACCCGCTGAAGGGGAGACCGGGAAGACGTGCGGGGCGGTGAAACCGGCATCCGCGAAGGCCTTGGTGACGGCATCCGTCACGGCGGCCACCTGGGTGTGCTCCACCAGCGCGATCGCCGCACCGCCGAAGCCGCCGCCCGTCATCCGGGCTCCGAGCGCGCCGGCGCCGAGAGCGGCGTCGACCGCGGCGTCGAGCTCCGGCGCGGAGATCTCGAAGTCGTCGCGCATCGAGGCGTGCGAGGCGATCAGCAGGTCGCCGATCGCCCGCGGTCCCTGCTCGGTGAGGGCGGCGACCGTGTCGAGCACGCGCTGGTTCTCCGTGAGGATGTGGCGCACGCGGCGGAAGGTGACGTCGTCCATCAGCCCGGCGGCGCGCGGCAGGTCGTCGACGCCGGCGTCGCGCAGCGACCGGATGCCGAGCAGCTCAGCCCCGCGCTCGCAGGATTCCCGGCGCTCGCGGTAGCCGCCCGTGGAGTGGGCGTGCGAGACACGGGTGTCGATCACGAGCAGTTCGAGCTGCGCGGCGGTGAAGCCGGTCGGGATGGAGCGCGTCTCCAGCGTGCGGCAGTCCAGGAACGTCGCAGCGTCGGGCCGGCCCAGCATCGACGCCATCTGGTCCATGATCCCGGTGGGCGCCCCGACGGCCTCGTTCTCGGCCCTGCGGCCGACCTCGGCGAGCGTCACGGCGTCGAGACCCAGGTCCCACAGCTCGTTCAGGGCGGATGCGACGGAGCCCTCGATCGCCGCGGACGAGGACAGTCCTGCGCCGACGGGAACGTCGGAGGCGATCGCGATGTCCACGCCCGTGAGCCGGGCGTCGGGGCGCAGCATCCGCAGTGCCCATGCGACGCCGAGCACGTAGGCCGACCATTCCGGGACTGCCGGCGCCTGACCCTGCGCGGTCGGGAAGAGGCCATCGAGCTCATCCAGGTGCGCGACGACCTGACTGTCGGCGAAGGTCGACGCGACGCGGAGATCGCCCGTGCCGTTGAGCCCCACCGCCGCGTACGTGCGGTGCTGGATGGCGAACGGCAGCACGTAGCCCTCGTTGTAGTCGGTGTGCTCGCCGATGAGGTTCACCCGGCCGGGCGCCGACCAGACGCCGCCCGGTTCGCGGCCGTAGGACGCGGCGAACAGCTCGCGGGCGGCGGTCGATGATGCGCTCATGAGATTCTCCTGTGGTGTCTGGGGGGCAGAACTTCGCAGTCCTGCGGTTCTTCGCATCCGGATGCCGGATCTCTGCGCGATCGTGCAGATCTGCGGGAATGCGCTGCGGGGTCAGAGCTCGGAAACCGACTCGATCGCCGCGCGCAGACGCTCGGCGGCGGCCTCGGGGAGGATCTCCGCCGTCCACGCCGCCATGGCGGCCTCGGAACCGGCCAGGAACTTCAGCTTGTCGGCGGCGCGGCGCGGGCTGGTCAGCTCCAGGCGCATCCGCACGGTGTCGCGACCCGTGTGCACGGGTGCCTGGTGCCAGGCCGCGATGTACGGAGTGGGAGAGGAGTAGAGCGCATCCACACCGCGCAGCAGCCGCAGATACAACGGCGCGAGCTCATCCCGCTCGGCGTCGTTCAGCTCCGCGAAGTCCGGCACGTGGCGATGCGGCATGAGCTGCACCTCCAGCGGCCAGCGGGCGGCGAACGGCACGAATGCCGTCCAGTGCTCGCCCTGCAGCACGACCCGCCCGGACCCGCGCTCGGCGTCCAGCACACGGGCCATGAGATCCGGGACGGTGCGGTGGATGCTGTCCAGCAGCCGCTGCGTGCGCGGCGTCACGTACGGGTACGCGTAGATCTGGCCGTGCGGGTGCGGCAGTGTCACACCGATCGCCTCACCGCGGTTCTCGAAAGGGAACACCTGCTCGATACCGGGCAGCGCGGACAGGGCGGCCGTCCGATCGGCCCACGCCTCGATCACGGTGCGTGCGCGGGTGACGGACTGGGTGCCGAACGATCCCGTCTGCTCGGGGCTGAAGCACACCACCTCGCAGCGTCCGACGCTGCTGCGGGAGCGACCGATGCCGAGTTCGGCGAGGTCGTCGAGTCCGCGGGTGGGGTCCACGGCCGCGGGCACGCCTCCGGTGGCCTCATTGAGTGCGGGGCCGAAGGACGGCGAACGGTTCTCGAACACGGCGACGTCGTACACCGACGGCACCTCGGAGGGGTTCGTGGCGGTCTGCGGAGCCAGCGGGTCGGCGTCGGCGCCTGGCATCATGACGCGGTTCTGGCGTCCGGTGGCGTAGGTGATCCAGTCACCGCTGAGGATGTCCTGCCGCATGGTGGCGGTGGCGGGGCGCTCGCCGAGTTCGCGGGTGTCGGCGTTGCGCGTGGCGCCGAGCGTCGTGTCCGGGTCGTCGAAGTAGAACAGCTCGCGTCCGTCGGCCAGCACCGTGCTGCGCTTGGTCACGCCCGCGCCGAGGACGGTCGTCCGCAACTCCGGAGTTTTGTTGATGTTCACGTCAACACGTTACCTCTCGACGCGTGATAACGTCAACAAACCGGAGTTGCGAACGCGGAAGGAACAAGCGGATGCCGCAGAGCGCACGCGTGTCGATGGCGATGGTCGCGGCGAAGGCCGGCGTGTCCGGGCAGACCGTGTCGCGGGTGGCGAACGGGAGCCCCCGTGTGGACCCGGGCACTCGCCGACGCGTCGAGCAGGTGATGGCGGAGCTCGGCTACCGGCCCAACCGCGCCGCCCGAGCGCTGCGCACCGGTCGCACGCACACGCTGGGACTCGTCGCGCAGACGCTGGCCACCGTGGGCAATTCGCGCATGCTGCAGGCCGTCGCCGAGTCCGCCGCATCCCGTGGCTACGCGGTCACCGTGGTGACCCTCGGTGCCGACGGGGACATCGATGCCGCCTTCGACCGCCTGCGCGAGCAGGGCGTGGACGGGGCGATCGTGGTGAACGAGGCCACGGCGCTCGCTCGCGATGCGGCCGCCGCGGAGCTTCGCCTGGTCGTCGTCGACTCTCCGCCCGACGATCGCTTCACCGTGATCGGCACCGACCACGCCGCCGGCGCGCGCGCGGCGACCCAGCACCTGCTCCAGGCCGGACATCTTCTCGTTCACCACCTGGCCGGCCCTGTCGACTCGTTCGCGGCGTCCGAGCGCGAGCGCGGCTGGCGGGAGGCGCTCGCCGCGGCAGGTCTCGCCGCTCCGGAACCCGTCCGCGGCGATTGGACGTCAGCATCCGGTCATCGAGGGACGGTGCGCCTGCTGGCGTCGGGCGGCGTCGCCGCCGTCTTCGCGGCCAACGACCAGATGGCCCTGGGCGCGCTTCGAGCCGTCGCGGAGTCCGGCCGACGCGTGCCCGACGACGTCGCGGTGGTCGGATTCGACGACATCGCCGACGCGGGCGAGTTCCAGCCGCCGCTGACCACGGTTCGACAGGACTTCGATGCGCTGGGTGAGCAGGCCGTGCGGAGTCTGGTGTCGCGGATCGAGAGCGGAGCGGATGCCCTGCCCGACCTCCTGACTCCGCGCCTCGTGCTCCGCGCGAGTGCGTGACGGCATCCCCTTGTCGGCATCCCCGCGCGAAGGCAGTGATCCCCAGGCCAAGGTAAGCGTTTACCGGAAAACCCCCATCCGATCGGGACGAACGAACAAAACCGTTCACAATAGAACGCAAATCTTCTTGATGTGAACAATTTGCGTTGCTAATCTCCTGAATCAGTCACCGTCGCCGGCGACCCGATCACAGCTCGAAGGAGAACCCGTGACCCGTTCCTCGCATCCCTCGCCGCGCAGCCCTCTGCGGGCGCAGTCGCGTGAGGCGCTGGTCGCGTTCGCCGATCGGATGCTGAGCGGCGCCGCCGCCTGGGCCTCCCCGGGATTCGCGCGCATCACCCCACCGGGCGCACCGGGGGGATACGGCGCCGCCGTCGACGGGCTGGAGGGCTTCGCGCGCACCTTCCTGCTCGCGGGATTCCGCATCGTCGGGGCCCGCGGCGAGGGCGTGGGGCAGCTCATCCACGACTACTCCCGGGGAATCGCCGCCGGCGTCGACCCCGCATCCGAAGAACGCTGGGTGCGTCTGGACGAGCATCCCCAGGCCAAGGTCGAGGCGGCGTCGATCGCCCTCATCCTGGACATGACGCGCCCGTGGATCTGGGACCGACTCGACGACCTCACCCAGCAACGCGTGATCGAGTACCTCTCACCGGCGGTCGGCGACGACAGCTACCCGCGGAACAACTGGGTGTGGTTCCGGATCGTCGTGCAGACGTTCCTGCGCTCGGTCGGCGGGCCGTGGTCGGCCGACGACATCGCCGCCGATCTGGCCCGGCACGACTCCTTCGCGCGCGAGAACGGGTGGCTCTCGGACGGCGACGATCGCAACTACGACCACTACGTCGGCTGGGCGCTGCACCTGTATCCGGTGCTGTGGTCGCGCATGCAGGGGGCCGCAGAGATCGCCGCGGACCGGTTCGCGGATGACGTGGCCGCCCTGGACCGCTACCTGCAGGACGCCGTGCACCTGGTCGGAGCCGATGGATCCCCGCTCATCCAGGGTCGCAGTCTGATCTATCGGTTCGCGGCAGCCGCGCCCTTCTGGGTCGGCGCGCTGGCCGAGGTCCCCTCCACGGATCTCGGCACGCTGCGTCGCACGGCGATGGGGATCGTCGCGCACTTCGACGAGCACGGCGCCCCCGATCAGGACGACCTGCTGACCATGGGATGGCACGACCGGTGGCGGCGCCTGGCGCAGAGCTACTCCGGTCCCTCCTCGCCGTACTGGGCCGCGAAGGGAATGCTCGGAGTGGCACTGCCCGCAGACCATCCGGTGTGGAGCGCGCCGGAGCCGGGACCCGTCGTCGACGACCTGCGCGCCGTCGCATCACCGGGATGGATCGTGTCGGGCACGGCATCCGACGGCATCGTCCGCGTGACCAACCACGGTACCGACCACTCGCTTCCGGATGCGCTGGTCGGAGACTCGCCGCTGTATGCGCGGCTGGGGTACTCCACGGCCGTGGCGCCCCTGCTGAACGGCGACGCCTGGGCCGAGCCGCTGGAGCAGTCCGTCGCCCTGGTGGACGCCGCGGGTCGTGCCTCCCACCGCGCCGGGCTCACCCTGCTCGACGTGCGCGTCGAGGGCGAGGTCGCTGCGGCCGGCTCCACCAGCCGGGTGCACTGGGTCGATCCTGCCCAGATCCAGACGCGGCACGGAGCAGGAATCACCGGGGACACCACCGTCGGCGGACGGATCACGACATGGTCGCTGGTCCGCGGCGCCTGGGAGGTGCGGATCGTCCGCGTCGAGTCTCTGGAGGGCTCCGGCGCGCTCGTGCCCGCCGACAGCCCCGTGCGCCTGCGCGTCGGTGGCTGGGCAGTGGCCGGCGAGCTCGGACAGGTCGAGACCTCCGCGTCCGCGGAAGCCGCCTCCGCGCGCCTCGGGGCCCTCACCAGCGTCGTCGTCCCGCTCACCCCCGGCCTGAGCTGCGGCATCGAGCGCCGGACGGATGCCAGCCCGCTCGGCCCCGACGCCGCCGTGCCCGTCGTCGTCGCCGTCCCGCACGAGGGCGACGTGCTCGCGGTGGCCGTGCTGCTCAGCGCCACCGACGAGCACGCGGCATCCGCTCCCACCCTGGGGCTGGACGCCGACGACGCTCACGTCGTGTGGCCGGACGGGCGGCGCACCACCAGCCGGCTCGCACCGTCCGCGGGCGCCTGACCTCCGATCCGACCGAACCTCACCAGCGGACCCACCGCGATCACGAAGGAGCATGAACAGCATGAACAGAAAGATCCTGGCCGCCGGCAGCATCGCCGCTGTCGCCGCACTCGCACTGACCGGCTGCAGCGGCGGGAGCGACACGCCGGCGGAGCCGTCCGGCCCGGTGTCGCTGACGCTCTCGGGCTGGAGCCTCGACACGACGCCCGAGTTCCAGGCGCTGGCCGACGCGTTCCACGAGAAGAACTCCGACATCACCGTCACGTTCAAGGAGTACGACCCGACCGAGTACAACACCCTCGTCACCGCCGACCTCGCCGCCGGCTCAGGCCCTGACATCATCACCCAGAAAGAGGTCAAGTACCTGACCACGTTCCAGGAGGGCGGCCAGCTCCTCGACGTCTCCGACGTGAAGCTGCCCGACGGCATCGGGGGCGCGGACTCGTACAAGGTCGACGGCACGGCCTACGCGGTGCCGTACCGTCAGGACTCCTGGGTGCTCTATTACAACAAGGTCCTGTTCGACGCCGCCGGCGTGGACTACCCCGACGGCTCGTGGACGTGGGACGACTACGACGCGGCGGCCGAGAAGCTCAGCGACGGCGCGGTCAAGGGCAGCTACATGCACCGCTGGCAGTCGGTCGTGCAGGGCTTCGCCAACGCGCAGAGCGACGTCAGCGTGCTCGACGGAGACTTCGGGCACCTGAAGGCCTACTACGACCGCGTGTTGAAGCTGCAGGACGACGGGGCGCAGGTCGACTTCAACACCTCCAGCGCGAACCAGCTCACCTACCAGGGCGAGTTCGGCAAGCAGAAGGCGGCCATGATGCCCATGGGCAGCTGGTACACCGCCACGTTGATCGCTCAGCAGGCGACCGGTGAAGCCGATGCCTTCGAGTGGGGCATCGCCCCGGCGCCGCAGCTGGACGCGTCCACCACCGGCACCGACGGCACTCCCGTCACCTTCGGCGACCCGACAGGGTTCGGCATCAACGCCGCGCTGGACGGCGACAAGGCCGCGGCGGCGAAGAAGTTCCTCGAGTTCGCCGCGAGCGAGGACGCGGCGCAGGTGCTCGCCGCCATCGGCATCACCCCCGCTCTGACCAGTGACGCCGTCACCGAGACGTACTTCGGCGTCGAGGGTGCGCCCACCGACGAGCTGTCCACCTTCGCGTGGTCGACCCACAAGGTCCTCCCCGAGAACCCGACGTCCGCCAAGACCGCGGCGATCCAGGGCATCCTGGGCGACATGCACACGGCGATCATGTCCGGCTCCACCGGCGTCGACGACGCCATCAAGGAGGCGCAGGACCGCGTCGCCAACGAGGTCGGCTGACCCGCCGTCCGGGGTCGGCCCGCGAGGGCCGGCCCCTTCCCTCCACCGCACCACCCGAGAGAACCCTCATGACAGCCACACTCACGCCGGATGCCGTGAAGACGCCGCCGCCCAGACGCCGGTCTGCGCTTCGCCGTCGGAACACGCTGATCGGCTGGACGTTCATCCTGCCGAACTTCGCCGGGTTCGCGGCGTTCACGCTCGTGCCCGTCGTGATCCTCTTCTACATGGCGTTCACCAACTGGAACATCTTCGGCAAGGCCGACTGGGTCGGACTGGCCAACTTCCAGCGACTGCTCGGCGACGGCAGCTTCCGCAACGCGTTCTGGAACACCATCTACTACTCGGTGATGCACATCCCGCTCACCATCGTCGTCTCGCTGGGGCTCGCGCTGCTGCTGAACAACAAGCTGCGCGGGGTGGCCTTCTTCCGCACCGCCGCGTTCTTCCCGTACATCACCTCGATCGTCGCGATCGCGGTGGTCTGGAACCTGCTCTTCAGCCCCGACTACGGCCCCATCAACGCGATGCTGCGTTTCATCGGCATCGAGAACCCTCCCGGCTGGCTCACCGCGAAGGACTGGGCGATGCCTGCCGTGGTGATTGTCAGCACGTGGCGCGACATGGGTTACTACATGATCCTGTTCCTCGCGGGCCTGCAGACGGTGCCGCGAGAACTGCACGAGGCCGCCCGCGTGGACGGCGCGAACGTCTGGCAGCGCTTCGTCAACGTGACGCTGCCGTGCCTGCGGCCGACCATGTTCTTCGTCACCGTGATGCTGACCATCAATTCGCTGAAGGTCTTCGACCTGATCCTCGTGATGACCGACGGCGGTCCCGGTCAGGCGACGATGGTGCTCTCGCAGTTCATCTACCGCAAGGGATTCGAGGAGTCGCAGTTCGGCTACGCGTCAGCGGCGGCAGTGGCTCTGTTCTTCCTGTGCATCATCGTCACCATCGGTCAGTTCCTCTGGAACAAGAGGAGGAGCGTCTGATGACTCAGACCCAGCTCATGGTCGCCGGCGAGCGGAAGCTGCGCAGGCTCTCGGATCCGGCACCGCAGCGCCGGGCGGGCGAGTCCCGCGCCGGTCGACGCATCGGCCGGATCGTCGGCTACGCCGCCCTGGGCGTCTTCGCCATCGGCCTGCTCGCGCCGTTCGCCTGGATGCTGCTCAGCTCGCTGAAGAACGCCAACGAGGTGTTCTCGGTGCCGGTGGTGTGGTGGCCCGAGGTGTTCGTGTGGCAGAACTACACCGACATCTGGGCCAAGGCCGACATGTTGACCTGGATCCGCAACACGCTGCTGCTGGCGGTCGTGGTCACCTTCCTCCAGGTGCTGACCGGGTCCTTCGCGGCGTACGGCTTCTCCCGCATCCGCTTTCCCGGTCGTGACGTGCTCTTCCTCGCCTACATCGGCACCATCGCGGTGCCCTGGCAGTCGTACATGATCCCGCAGTTCATCCTGCTCTCCAACCTCAAGGTCTCCAACACCCTCTGGGCGATCATCCTCATCCAGGCGTTCGGCGCCTTCGGCGTCTTCCTGATGAAGCAGTACTACGAGACCATTCCGGAGGAGCTCAGCGAGGCCGCCCGCCTGGATGGACTCAGCGAGTACGGGATCTGGCGGCGGATCATGGTGCCGCTGTCCGTGCCCGCGATCGCGAGCCTGACGCTGCTGACGTTCGTCAACACCTGGAACGACTATCTCGGACCGCTGATCTACCTGCGCAACCCGGATCTCTGGACGATCCAGCTCGGCCTGAAGAGCTTCGTGTCGAACCTGTTCGACACGAACTACGCCCTGCTGTTCGCCGGCCTGTGCATATCGGTCGTCCCGATCGCGATCATCTTCATGCTCGGTCAGAAGTACTTCGTCGAGGGAATCGCCACCAGCGGGATGAAGGGCTGATGGTGACGCGCGTCGCGCACGACACCTGGGCATCGATCCTGGGGGTGCTCTACCTGGGGCTGATGGTGAACCTGCTCGCGCTCGTGGCGGCCGGTCCGCTGGTGGTGCTGCTGATCACGACCGATCCTGCGCACTCCTGGCCGTTGCTGGCCGTGGCCGCGCCGCTCGCCGTTCCCGCCCTGACGGCGGCTTTCGGCACGTTCCGGGCGCACGGCGAGGGCGAGACCCAAGTGGTGCGCGCCTTCGTGCGCGTATGGCGGCGGACACTGCGCGGCTCAGTGCTGCTCGGTGTCATCGTCGTGGGATCCGCGGTCGTGCTGCTGGTCGACGTGCGTGCGCTGTCGGACACCGCGGCCTCGGTGGTGATCGTCCCGGTGCTGCTGCTCCTGGTCGTGCTGGCGGCGATCACCGGTCTGCTGGGTGCCGTGGCTCTGGCCGAAGTGCCGACCGCCCGGCTGCGCGACGTGCTGCGCTCGAGCCTGTACCTGGGGGTGCGCCGGTGGTACTTCCAGGCGCTGTCACTGGCCGTGCTCGGTGTGCAGATCGGCGTCTTCGCGACCATGCCCGCCGTCGCGATCGGTATCACCGCCGCCCCGGCGCTGTACGTCGTCTGGGCCAACGGGCGCTACTGCCTGCGCCCGGTGCTCGAGGGGCCGACGCGCGGCGAGAAACCACATCCTGCATGAGACGCACGTCCACGCGGGGTTTCTCACGCCGGAAGTGGTTTCTCGCGGGGGATGTGGTGGCGCGGTGGCCACCGGGGCGGCGTGCGCGTCCGGCTCAGGCGCTGCGACCCAGCGAGGCGGCGTCCATCGGATGGTGCAGCGGTGAGCCGGACGCGTACGCCTCGAGCTCGTCCAGCGCGGAATCGGTCAGCCGCCGCGTCTCGGTGCCCAGCGAGCCGGCCAGGTGCGGCGTGATGGCGACGTTGGGAAGCTCGAGCAGCGGCGAGGACGACGGCAGCGGCTCGGGGTCGGTGACGTCGAGCACCGCATCCAGGCGACCTGCGCGGCATTCGGCGAGCAGGGCGTCGTGGTCCAGCAGTGCGCCGCGCGCCGTGTTGATCACGGTGGCGCCGTCGGGCAGGGCGGCCAGCTCAGCGGCGCCGATCATGCGGTGCGTGGACGGCAGCGCCGGGGCGTGCAGTGAGAGCACGGCGACGCGGGGGAGCATCTCCGCCAGTGGCACCAGCTCCGCCCCGGCCGCCGCCACCTCGGTCGCGTCGGCGAACGGATCGGCGACCAGCACGCGCAGGCCGGTGAACGGGCGCAGCAGATCCACGACGCGCCGCCCGATGCGGGAGAAGCCCACGATGCCCACCGTGCGGTCGAGGTTCCCGAGCGCGTGTGCGCGGAGGTTGCCGCCCCACAGCTCCTGCCCCAGTGACGGTGTGCGCATCTGCACGAGCGCACGCTTGCCGGCCAGCAGGATCGCCGCGAGCGTGAACTCGGCGACGGGCACGGCATTGGCCTCCGCTGCCGTGGTGATGCGGATGCGACGGTCCCAGAAGTCCGCGGACACGTGGTGGCGGATGCTGCCGGCGGCATGGAACACGGCGCGCAGGCGCGGCATCCGGTCCAGAAGCGGTGCCTCGAAGCGCGGCGCGCCCCAGGACGTCACCAGCACCTCGGTCTCGGCGAGCAGATCGTCCAGAGCCGGATCGGCGAGGTCGGCGATGTGCATCGGCGTGCGCACGTCGGCCAGGTCGGCGAATCGCCGGCGGCGCGCGTCGTCGAAGAGCAGTTCGAATGCCTCGGTCGACATGACCGCGTGGGCCCGGGGGCGGGATGGGGGCATCGGTGTCTCCGTCGAGATTCATGGTGCAGACCGCTTGCGTGATGCGGTCATCCCAGTGAAGACTGATCATCCATTCATTCGCAACCCAATCGAAGCATAAAACGCTTACTCGAACATAAAGGTTCAACCATGGCGACAGGCGCGCTCATCCGTCGAGGGGCGCTGAACGACGTGTGGGCACGCCACGACGATGCGAATGCCGTCGTGTCGTTCCCGACCGCGGCAGATCGCCCCTTCTGGAGCGGGATGGATCCGCGCACGCGCGAGGCGCTCCTCGCCAAGGCCGATGCGCTTCACCGCACGCCCTGGCCGCAGCCGCTTCTCTCGGACTGGGCGGCCTATGCCCGCACGGGCGACCGGTCGGCTTACGAGCGGGCGCTGTTCCTGCGCAACCGTCGCACGCGCCTGGCCGTGATCGCGGCGGCGCTGGACCCGTCGGAGGATCGACTTCGCGACGCCGCGGACGGACTCTGGCTCAAGGTGGAGCAGAGCACCTGGTGCTGGCCCGCGCACGACGACGTCTTCTCGCGGGGAATGCGGGTTCCCGACGGGCGGCATCCATTCGTCGACCTCGGCGCCGGTGAGGACGCCGCGCTCGTGGCCTGGGCCGCTCTGCTGCTCGGCGGAGAGCTGGAGCACGTCGCGGCCGGGCTGCGCGAACGCCTGGCTGCGGAGACTCGCGAGCGCGTGCTGGAGCCGTTCGTCGGCCGCGCCTGGCACTGGGAGGGCACCGAGGATCATGTCCACAACTGGGCGCCGTGGATCCACGGGAATCTGCTTCCCGCCGCGATCGCCTTCGCCGAGCCCACGCTGCGCGCACGGGTCATCACCCGGTGCGTCGACGGGCTGGACCGGTACCTCGCACAGCTCCCCGCCGACGGCGCGATCGACGAGGGCTTCGCGTACTGGTGGCAGGGCGCCGGGCGGGCGTTCGACGCCCTGGCTCTACTGGACGAGGCGGCCGGTGGTGCCGTGACGACCGCCGTTCGCGAGGGTGCGCTGCAGGGACTGGCGGAGCTCGCGCGATTTCCGCAGCGGATGCAGGTGGGACGGGGCTGGTTCGCGAGCTTCTCCGATGCCGAGGCACGGGCGGATGCCGGCATCCCCTGGCATGTGCTGCACCGGGCGGCGAGCCTGTGCGCGCTTCCCGACACGGCCGTGTTCGCCCGCGCCGAGCAGGGCGATCGCGTGCTGTGCGGGCTCGATGACGGCGTGCACGCCGGTCTCGGACGCATGCTCGCCGAGCTGCGTGACATCCGATCCGGTGCACTGACCGACGCCGCGCCGACTTCCTCGGCCCACGCGCACTCGCGCGACGTCTTCCTGCCCTCGCTCGGCGTCGGGCTCCGCGAGCGGGCCGGCCTCGGGGTCGTGGTCAAGAGCGGACACAACGGCGAGAACCACAACCACAACGACCTGGGCTCCATCGCGGTCGCCGTGGACGGCGTGCCCCTGCTGCCCGACCTCGGTCGCGCGACGTATCGGGCGGAGACCTTCTCGGAGCGCCGCTACGAGCTCTGGAACATGCGCAGCGACTGGCACTCCACGCCTCTGCCGCGCGGTGCCGTGCAGCTGCCAGGGGCGCAGTGGCGCTGCGAGGCGACGGTCATCGACGACGGATGGGTGCTCGACCTGACGGCCGCCTACCCGGGCGGCGACCGCTGGCGGCGCACCGTGCAGGTGACGGATGCCGGCATCAGCGTCCTGGACGAGTCCGCCGCCCTCGCCGATCCCGCGACGCGGATCGTGCTGGTCTGCGCGGGCGTTCCGGTCCGTCAGGAGGACGGCGCCGTGCTCGTTCCGGGCAGGCACGGGTCGCGCGGACTCCTGCTCAGGTACGATCCGGCCGAGGTCGCGTTCGAGACCGTCGAGGTCGACGATCCGTACCTGCAGCGTTCCTGGGGTGATCAGGTGACTCGGATGCTGTTCGCCCCGGCGTCCGCCTCGCGCGGACCGGCGTCCGCCTCGCGCGGAGATGCGACGTCGCGCAGCGAGGAGAAATGGGAACTGAGGGGAGAGGCGACATGACGGATGCCGACAACCGCCCGGTGTTCGGGATCGCGCGCCGCGAGCGGATCATGGACCAGTTGCGCACAGCGGGCGCGGTGCGCGTGGCGGACCTGGCGCGGGAGTTCGCCGTCTCGGAGCTGACGGTCCGGCGCGACATCGGCGAGCTCGCCGATCGGGGGCTGGTGACGCGCGTGCACGGCGGAGCGACGCTGCGGAGCCGGCTGGACACCACGGTCGCGCCGCGCGCTTCCGCGGCAGGTCCGCGGTATCGCGTGGGCATGGTGGTGCCCTCGCTGAGCTACTACTGGCCCCAGATCGTGATCGGCGCGCGGGCCGCGGCGACCGAGCTCGGGGTGCAGCTGGTGCTGCGCGGAGCGAGCTACGAGCCCGCCGATCAGCGCCGGCAGATCAGCTCACTCATCGACTCCGGCGGTTTCCACGGCCTGATCGTGGCGCCCGAGAACCAGGGGCCGGACGGGCACGCCCTGTTGAGCTGGCTCGAGCAGCTTCCGGTTCCCGCGGTGCTCGTCGAGCGGCAGGCGCCGTCCTCCCTCGCGCTCACCCGACTGGAATGGGTGACCACCGACCACGTCTTCGGCGGCTACCAGGCGGCGTCGCACCTGGCCGCGCTGGGGCACCGGGCGGTCGGCCTGCTCACCTCCTCGCAGTCGCCGACCTCGGGGCAGTTGCGGCGGGGCTGGGGGAGGGCCGTCGAGGAGCTGGGGCTGGTGCAGACCGTCGACCTGAACGCGTCGCTGGACACCCTCGAGGGTGCCGAGCGCGCGGAGTTCATCGATCGGATGCTCGATCAGCTGCGCAGCACGAACACGTCGGCGATGCTGATCCACTCCGATCCGCAGGCGCTGCTGGTGCAGCAGCAGGCGATCGATCGCGGGTGGTCGCTCCCCGAGGAGCTGTCGATCATCGCGTACGACGACGAGGTCGCGGAGAACGGAGCCCCGCCCATCACGGCGCTGCGTCCGCCGAAGCAGCATGTGGGACGCCGTGCGGTGGAGATGATGCTCGCGCGATTGGTGGAGGGGTCGGCTCGCCCTGTCGAGCGCATCCAGATGGTGCCGGTGCTGCATCCGCGGGAGTCGACCGCGGCGATGTGATGCCGGGGAATAGTTGATCGACGGCAATGGTTGAGGAACATCAACTAATGCTGTATCGTTGACGAAGATCAACCATTATCTGCAGGAGAGCCCGCTTTTGAACTCCACCACATCCTCCGCGCCTGAGGCCGTGCGCTCGGCGCGCGAAGTCTTCACCGCGATCTCCGGCCTCATCGTCGGCATGTTCGTCGCCGTGCTCTCGGGCACGGTCGTCTCGACCTCGCTGCCGGTCATCATCGCCGACCTCGGGGGAACCCAGGCGCAGTACACCTGGGTCATCACCGCCAGCCTTCTGGCGACCGCCGTCACCACCCCGATCTGGGGCAAGCTCGCCGACCTCGTCGACCGCAAGGTGCTCGTTCAGCTGTCGCTGATCCTGTTCACCGTCGGCACCGTCATCGCCGGCTTCTCCACCGACACCAACATGCTCATCGCGGTGCGCGTGATCCAGGGCGTCGGCGTCGGCGGACTCATGTCCCTCGTCATGGTCGCCGTGGCGCTGATCATCTCACCGCGCGAGCGCGGCAAGTACATGGGCGTCGTCGGCGGCATCATGGCCCTCGCCACGATCGGCGGCCCGCTGCTCGGCGGCTTCATCACGGACGTGCTGGGCTGGCGCGCCAACTTCTTCGTCGGCGTCCCCTTCGCCGTCGTCGCACTCATCCTGCTGCAGGTCACGCTGCATCTGCCCAAGCCGCAGAACGTGAAGGTGTCGATCGACTACTTCGGCACCGTGCTGCTGATGGTCGGCGTCTCGGGTCTGCTGATCTGGGTGTCCATGGGCGGCAGCCAGTTCGAGTGGGACTCCGTCACCAGTTACGCGCTCGGCATCGGCTCGGCCGTCGCCATCGTGGCGTTCGTGATCGTCGAGATGCTCGTCAAGGAGCCGATCATCCCGATGACGCTGTTCCGCAACCGCACCTTCACCCTGTCGGTGCTGGCCTCGATCGCCATCGGCGTCTCGATGTTCGCCACCTCGGTGTTCCTCGCCCAATACTTCCAGCTCGCCCGCGGGGCGACGCCGACCGAGTCCGGTCTGATGACCATCCCGATGATCATCGGGCAGATGGGTGCGTCGATCATCATCGGCCAGCTGGTCAGCCGCTTCGGCAAGTGGAAGAGCTGGATGATGCTGGGCTCCGTTCTCACCGTCATCGGCGTGACGATGATGGCGACGCTGCGCTACGACACCCCGTTCCCGCTCGTGGCGACCTACATGTTCGTGCTCGGCGCAGGCCTCGGCATGGTCATGCAGAACCTCACTCTGATCGTGCAGAACGACACCCCGCCGCAGCAGCTGGGCGCGGCGTCCTCCGGCGTCAACTTCTTCCGCACGATCGCCGGCACCATCGGTGTGACCATCATGGGGTCGATCCTCGCGACCAACGTCGCCGCCTACATCAAGGACGGACTCGGCACGTTCGTCCCGAAGTCGCCCGATGAGATCGACGCACTCAAGCACCTGGCCACCGGCGATGTGCCGAACATGAGCGGTCTGCCGGACAGCATCCGCACGGTCGTCGAGTCGTCGTACGGGCACGGCATCGCCGACGCCTTCCTGATCGCCGTCCCGCTGGCCGTCATCGGCGTGATCGCGATCGCCTTCATCCGGAACAAGCCGCTGTCCACGAAGAACTCCGCCGAGCAGCTGCGCGAGCAGGCGGAGGAGTCCGCGATGGACGTCGCCGGGGCCGAGGTGGGTGCTGTCACCGGCAGCATCCGCGTCGTCACGGAGAACGACGGTCGCGGGCGCGACGTGCAGGAGCCGGTGCGCTGACATGAACGCCGACACCATCGACGATGAGCTCGCGGATTTCCAGGGGCACCTGAACCTGATCTTCGCGCGAGCGCGGACGATGTGGCGCGAGTCCGCGGCGCGGGTGCACCCCGAGCTGCAGCCCGCCGGCTACAAGCTGCTCGCGTTCATCTCGCGGACGGGCGCCACCAGTGCTCATCAGCTGGCGGAGCGATTCGAGATGGACAAGTCGACGGTCAGCAGACAGATCAGGATGCTGGAGGACTTCGGGCTCCTCGAATCGCGTCCCGACGAGCACGACGGCCGGCTGCGGGTGCTCACCGCGACACCGGTGGCCGCCAGCGCCCTCGCCGTGCTGCACAACGAGCATGCCGAGCGCATGCGGACCGTGCTCGCGGGCCTCACGCCCGAGGAGGTGAAGGCCGCGTCGAAGGCCTTCCGCCTGCTCGCCGAGGTCTGACGCGGTGACGGCCTGAAGGTCCGCTGTCGATCCGGCAGTGGACCTTCGCCGTACACTGACGGCTATGACAGCATTGCCCGGTGAGTCCGACGCCTCCGCTTCGGATGGACTCGCCGGACCGCAGCTCGACGACGCGATCGCCCGGGTCGAGCGCGAACTCGGCCGCCTGTTCGCCCGTATTCGCGTCAGCTGGCGCGAGGCGGCGGCGACCGTGCACCCGGATCTGCAGCCGCTGGGGTACCAGGTGCTCGTGGCCGTCCTCGGCGGTGAGGCGACCACCGCGGGGGCGATCATGGAGCGCCTGCAGACCGACAAGTCGGCGGTGAGCCGCCAGGTGCGCCAGCTGACCGAGCTGGGCCTGGTCGACAGCATCCCGGACGCCGAGGACCGTCGGGCCCGGCGGCTGGTGGCCACCGATCTCGCGAAGGAACGGGTGGGGATCGCCCGCGCCGCCTACCACGGCCGGATCGGCGAGCGGCTGCGCGCCTGGTCGCCCGCCGACCTCGATCACTTCGCCGACCTGCTGAATGCGCTCGGACGCTGAGCCGGCGCGATCGGGAGTCGGTGGGGGCGCTTGTAGGCTGAACGCGTGACGCAGACGCCCGACCGCCGATTCCCCCGCGCGGTATTCCGTCATGGCAGCGAGCCCGACGTGCGCTTCTCGCTCGCCAACGAGCGCACCTTCCTGGCGTGGACCCGCACCGCGCTGGCTCTCATCGCGGGCGGGGTGGCGCTGGAGGCGCTCGCACTGGACATGTACGCTCCGCTGCGACTGGCCGCCTCGCTGGTGCTGATCATCACCGGCATCCTGCTGCCGGTCGTCGCCTGGGCCGAATGGGGTCTCGTCGAGCGGGCGATGCGACTGGGGCGTCCTCTGCCGCATCCGCCGACCGGCATCATCCTCGGCCTCTCCGTCGTGGCCTCGGGCGTGCTGGTCCTGCTCGCCATACTGCGATGAGTGGGTCCGGCGGGGTCGGTCCGGGGGCGGACGCGGCCGCGTACAGGCCGTTCGACGCCGGGCTGCAGCTGGAGCGGACCTCCCTCTCGTGGCGCCGCACGGCGCTCTCGCTCGCCGTCGGTTCACTGGTCTCGCTGCGTCTGCTGCCCGAGTGGCTGGGCGCCGGGGCGTGGGTCGTGCCCGGGATCGTCGGCCTGCTGGGTGCGTCCGTGCTGTGGGCGGTGTCGCGCCGCAGGCATCACGCGTTCATGGCGCGGGTGCGACGCGGCGAGGAGCCGCGCGCCGGTGGGGCGATGACGATCGCTGTGATCGCGGCGGGTGTCGCGGGGACCGGACTGCTCGGGCTGATCGTCGTGCTCGTCACTGCGCCCTGACGCGCCGCCTCGGTCCTGATGCCGGAGCGTCGCCGGCCGGCGTCATCCGTCGGGTCGGAGGCCACCGCTGGTCAGAGTTCCGTGCGACTCAGAGCCCGACGGTGCGGAACCCGGCATTGCCCATCGACGAGTCGGGCGTGTTCTGCGAGCGTGCGGAGTTGCGGTAGCGATTGCAGTGGGAGATGTGGCACAGGTAGCTGCCACCGCGGAGGACGCGCGACTGCCCGCGCTCCGGACCTGTCGGCATCGAGTCCGGGGAGGCGCCGTAGTAGCCCGGGTCGAACCAGTCGGACGCCCATTCCCACACATTGCCGACCATCTGCCACAGCCCGTAGCCGTTCGGTGCGAACGAGCGGGCGGGTGCGGTGGTCAACCAGCCGTCCTCGAGCGTGTTCGAGGCGGGGAACACGCCCTGCCAGATGTTGGCCCGCCAACCCCCGTCGTCGATCTCCTCGTCGCCCCACGGGTACTTCCGCTGCTCCAGTCCGCCCCGCGCGGCGTACTCCCACTCGGCCTCGGTGGGAAGGCGTCGACCGGCCCACACGCAGTACGCCTGCGCGTCGTTCCAGCTGACGTGCACGACGGGATGATCGCCGAGGCCCTCGATGCTCGAGAGGGGCCCGCCGGGGCGGCGCCAGTCCGCGCCGCGTACCCCGACCCACCAGGGCGTCTGCGGAGGGCGACCGAGCAGGTCCTCCTCGTCGGCGGCGACGGCGAGATGGAACACGGCGGAGAATCCGAACACCTCGGCCTCGGTGCGGTATCCGGTGGCGTCGACGAAGCGCGCGAAGTCGTCGTTGGTCACGCTGGTCGTGTCGATGGAGAACGCGTCGAGCGACACACGATGCTGAGGAAGCTCGCCATCGCCGGGATTGCGGTCGCCGGAGGAGTCACCCATCGTGAAGGTCCCCGCGGGGATGAGCGCCTGGGGGATGCCGTGCTGCGCCGGGGCATCGACCGGGTCTGCCCCGCGACGCAGCGTGACCGCACCGAACACCGCGCGGGACGGCGAGGAACAGCCGCACGAGCATTCATCGGCCATTGTCGTCCTTCCCCGCCGCGACGGATCGGCGGCACATCTCCTGGGAGCCTATCGCTCGCGCTGCCCCGACCCGGGTCACGTCGCCCGCTTGACCTGGCTCACGTCGCCGACCCACAGGGTGCGCTCGGACGCTGAGCCCGGGACGCTTGCGCTCCACGCTGGGACCTGATCTAATATGGGAAAGCGCTTACCGCTCCGAGGTGCGCGACGGCTTCTCAACAGAACGACAGAACGGAACAGCATGGCGAACGTGCGCGAGATCGGCATCATCATGAACGGCGTCTCCGGGCGCATGGGCTACCGGCAGCACCTGGTGCGTTCGATCCTCGCGATCCGCGATCAGGGCGGCATCGAGCTCTCCGACGGCTCGAAGGTGACCGTCAAGCCGATCCTGGTGGGCCGCAGCGCGGAGAAGCTCGCCGAGCTCGCAGCCCTGCACGGCATCGACGACTACACGACCGACCTGGACGCCGCGCTCGCCGACCCGCAGTCGGAGATCTACGCCGACTTCCTGGTGACCAAGGCCCGCGCCAGCGCCATCCGCAAGGCCATCGCCGCAGGCAAGGCGATCTACACCGAGAAGCCGACCGCCGAGTCGCTGGAGGAGGCGCTCGAGCTCGCGGCGCTGGCGAAGAACGCCGGCGTGAAGACCGGCGTCGTGCACGACAAGCTGTATCTCCCCGGTCTGCAGAAGCTCAAGCGCCTGATCGACTCCGGGTTCTTCGGCCGTATCCTCTCCGTGCGCGGGGAGTTCGGCTACTGGGTGTTCGAGGGCGACTGGCAGCCCGCCCAGCGTCCGAGCTGGAACTACCGCACCGAGGACGGCGGCGGCATCATCACCGACATGTTCCCGCATTGGAACTACGTGCTGGAGAACCTGTTCGGCGAGGTCAAGAGCGTGTACGCGCAGGCCGCCGTGCACATCGCCGACCGCTGGGACGAGAAGGGCGAGCACTACGACGCCACCGCCGAGGATGCCGCCTACGGCATCTTCGAGCTCGAGGGCGGCATCATCGCCGAGATCAACTCCTCCTGGACCGTGCGCGTGAACCGCGACGAGCTCGTCGAGTTCCAGGTCGACGGCACGCATGGCTCGGCCGTCGTCGGTCTGTTCGGCGCCAAGATCCAGCCGCGCAACGCCACCCCCAAGCCGGTGTGGAACCCCGACCTCGAGGACACCCACGACTACGACGCCGACTGGCAGGACGTGCCCACCAACGACGTGTTCCTGAACGGCTTCCGCCAGCAGTGGGAGGAGTACCTGGAGTCGTACGTGCTCGGCACCGATTACGCCTTCGATCTGCTGGCCGGCGCCCGCGGTGTGCAGTTCGCCGAGGCCGGGCTCGCCTCCAGCGCCGAGGGGCGAAAGATCGCCATCGACAGGCTGTCGCTGTGACCACGCTGCGCCTGCTCTCGACCGCCGGGGCCCTGTCGGATGCCGAGCTGAACGACTCCGGCGTCTACGCCCGGCCGACCTCCCCGCTGCGGTCCCGCGTGGCCTACGCCGCCGCGCATGTCGTGCCCGTGGTCTGGGGCGACAACACCCCGGGCCGGCCCGCCGACATCGACTGGGACTCGACCCTCGCCTTCCGCCGCAACGTATACTCCTGGGGGCTGGGAGTGGCGGATGCCATGGACACCGCTCAGCGGAACATGGGCCTGGACGCCGCGGCCACCCGCGAACTCATCTCCCGCAGCGCCGACGTCGCCCGCGAGGAGGGCGGATCCGTCGTCGTGGGCGTCAACACCGACCACGTCGATGAGACGCACATCACGCTCGCGCGGGTGATCGACGCGTACAAGGAGCAGCTGCACTTCGCCGAGGAGCAGGGTGCGGGGCCGGTGCTGATGGCATCCCGACACCTCGCCCGCGTCGCGAGAGGAGCCGACGACTACCGACGCGTGTACCGCGAGGTGCTGCAGTCGGCGACCGTTCCGGTCGTGCTGCACTGGCTGGGCACCGCGTTCGACCCGGAGCTGGACGGCTACTTCGGGGCGACGGACTGGCAGACGGCATCGGCGGTGCTGCTCGACATCATCGCGGAGAACCCCGGCAAGGTCGCGGGGGTGAAGATGAGCCTGCTGAACGCCGAGAGCGAGATCTCGGTGCGCGAACGGCTGCCTGAAGACGTGCGGATGTTCACCGGCGACGACTTCAACTACGTCTCGCTGATCGGCGACTCCGGGGTCGGCGCTCGCACCTACTCGGACGCACTACTCGGCGCGTTCGCGGCGATCACGCCCGTGGCATCCGCCGCGATCCAGGCGCTGGATGCCGGAGACCACGCCGCCTACCGGCGCATCCTCGGACCGACCGAGGAGCTGAGCCGCCAGGTCTTCGCCGCGCCCACGTTCTACTACAAGACCGGCGTCGCGTTCCTGGCCTGGTTGAACGGCCACCAGCCCGCGTTCCAGATGGTCGGCGGGCTGCACTCCGCGCGCAGCCTGCCGCATCTTTCCCGGATCGTCGAGCTGGCCAACGCCTCGCTCGCCCTGGAGGACCCCGAGCTCGCGCGTGAGCGGTGGCACGGGATGCTGCGACTGAACGGACTCGACGCATGACCCTTCGAGAGGCTCAGGGACCGGACACGCGCCTGTCCATCAACCAGGCGACGATCAAGTACGCCGACCTCGCGACCGCGCTGAAGGTCACTGCGGACGCCGGTGTGCAGTCGATCGGCCTGTGGCGCGAGCCGGTGAACGAGGTCGGTCTCGACGTCGCCGCGCGGATGCTCGCCGATTCCGGTCTGCGCTTCTCCTCGCACTGCCGCGGCGGCTTCTTCACCCTGCCCGTCGGACCGGAGCGCGACGCCGCCCTGGACGAGAACCGCCGGGCCATCGAGGAGACCGCGACGCTGGCCGCCGCGGGCGCCGAGGGCTCCGCCGCCGTGCTCGTGCTCGTCGCCGGTGGTCTGCCCGCAGGGTCGCGCGATCTCATCGGCGCCCGTGAGCGCGTCCGCGACGCCGTCGGCGCACTGGCCGACGACGCGAAGGCGGCCGGCGTGACACTCGCGCTGGAACCCCTGCATCCGATGTACGCGTCGGACCGCGCCGTCGTCTCGACGCTGGGGCAGGCGCTCGACATCGCCGCCGACTTCGACGCCCAGGTCGTGGGCGCCGCCGTCGACACCTTCCACATCTGGTGGGACCCGCAGGTGCTCGAGCAGATCGCCCGTGCCGGCCGCGAGGGGCGCATCGCCACCTATCAGGTGTGCGATTGGAAGACGCCGCTTGCCGAGGACGTGCTGCTGAGCAGGCACTACATGGACGAGGGCGTCATCGATTTCGGCTCGCTCACGCGTGCGGTGATCGAGACAGGCTATGACCGAGACATCGAGGTCGAGCTCTTCAACGCCGAGATCTGGGCCGATGATCCGGCGCACGTCGTGGCGCGCACCGTGGAGTCCTTCGGCACCGCGGTCTCGCCGCACCTCCGCTGAGAGCGGGGCTGCAGGCGATGAGGCGGGCAGGATGAGGGGATGATCATGCGACCAGGACTCTGCTCGGTGACGTTCCGTCAGCTCACGCCCGCGCAGATCGTCGCGCGCGCCGCGGACGCCCGGCTCGAGGTCATCGAGTGGGGCGGCGACGTGCACGTGCCTCCCGGAGATCCGGAGCACGCCGCGCAGGTCGCCAGGGCGACGACGGATGCCGGTCTCTCGGTCTGCTCGTACGGCTCCTACTTCCGCGCCGGGGCGGACGAAGCGCTCACCCCGATCCTCGACAGCGCGCAGGCGCTCGGCACGGATCGAGTGCGGATCTGGGCCGGCCGCGTCGATTCCGCCGATGCGACCCCGCAGCAGTACGCACAGGTCGTCGGCCGGCTGCGGGATGCCGCCGACGAGGCGTCCGAGCGGGGCATCGGTCTGGCCCTGGAGTATCACCGCGGCACCGTCGCCGACACTCCCGACGCCACCCTGCGTCTGCTCGCCGACGTTGCCAGCCCGGTGCTGTCGACGTACTGGCAGCCCTCGGTCGGCGCGGAGGACGCCTCCGCGCTCGCCGACTACGACGCGCTCGCCGCGCAGACCAGCGCCGTGCACGTCTTCTCATGGTGGCCGCGCACGGAACGGCTGCGACTGCGCGAGCGCGCCGAGATGTGGAAGGCGCTGTTCGCGGCGGCATCCGCTGCCTCGCACCCGCCGCGCGACGCTCTGCTGGAGTTCGTGCCAGGGGATGACCCCGACCTGCTGACCGCCGAAGCCGCGACGCTGCGTGGCTGGCTCGCCTGATGGCTCTGCGACCCGGACGCGGCCGTGAATCACGACCCGGACCGGCCCGAAGACATCGATAGGCTCAACGCATGACTGCTGAAGCCACGCGCGCGAGCGCACCGACGCTGCACGACGTCGCCCGGGTCGCCGGTGTGTCGCTGGCGACCGCCTCGCGCGTGCTGAACGGTTCCGATCGCAAGGTGGCGGATTCGTTCCGCGAGAAGGTGGAACTGGCTGCCGCGGAGCTGGGGTACATCCCGAACGTCTCCGCCCAGGCCATCGCCCGCGGCACCTCCCGGGTGATCGCACTGCTGGTCGCCGACATCGCCGACCCGTTCTTCGGGCTGATCGCCTCGGGTGTCGCGCGCGGCGCCGAGGAGGACGGGCTCATCGTCACCGTCGCCATCACCGAACGCGAATCCGAGCGCGAGGCCCGGGTGCTGCACGCACTGCGCGGGCAGCGACCCCGCGGCGTGATCCTGTCGGCCTCCCGCGAAGGCGCCGGCGATCCGGTGATCGCCGAGGAGCTCGCGGCCTTCCGCGCCCTGGGCAGCCGCACGGTCACCTTCGGCGTCGGCGGCGATCGCAGCATCCGCATCGACAATCGGGGCGGCGCGGAGCAGCTGGGTACGACGATGGCGCAGCTGGGCTACCGGCGCGCGATCGTCATCGGCGCGGCCGAGGGTGTGCGCACCTCCGACGACCGCCTCGCCGGCTTCACCGCCGGTTTCACCTCGGGCGGCGGGGAGATCCGGCGCGTCTACCGCGGCACCTTCGAGCGCGACTCCGGTGCGGCGTCCATGACCACCGCCCTCGCCGACGGCGTCGACGAGGGCACGCTCGTCTTCGCGCTGAGCGATGTGGTGGCGATCGGTGCCATGACGGCGATCCGGGATGCCGGACGCGCAGTGGGCGCCGACATCGCGGTCTGCGGATTCGATGATGTGCCGGTGAGCCGGGACGTCACGCCGCAGCTCTCCACCGTGCACGTCCCGCTCAGCGACCTCGGCTATCAGGCGTTCCGCGCCACGGTCGATCCGGAGTGGGAGCAGCCCGCGACAGAGCTCGAGGTTCTCGTGCGCGCCAGCACGCCCGGCCTCCCCGGGAGCGCATGATGCGGGTCGTCTTCGCTCCCGACAGCTTCAAGGGCACCATCACCGCGGCCGATGCCGCCCAGGTGCTCGCCGACGCGTGGCTCGGCGTCGACCCCGCGGTCGAGATCGTGCTGCGGCCGATGGCAGACGGGGGAGAGGGTACGGTCGCGGCGTTCGCGGCGGCGGTGCCGGGCGCCACCCGGATGCCGATCGTCGTCGACGGCCCGGCGGGGGAGCCGCTGCAGACGACGTGGCTGCTGCTGCCGGCATCGGATGACGCCCCGAACGGCGCGGGCGTGATCGATCTCGCGTCCACCTCGGGCATCGAGCTTCTGGATGAGCTTCGCCCGTGGGATGCCGATTCGTCCGGGTTCGGACAGGCCATCGCGGCCGCCATGGATCACGGCGTCTCGCGCCTGGTGCTGGGCATCGGATCGAGCGCGTCGACCGACGGCGGCATGGGGATGCTGCGCGCCCTCGGCGCCCGGTTCCTCGATGCCGCCGGTGCGGAGGTGGCCGCCGGTGCGCGCGGACTGGCCGCACTCTCCGGCGTGGATCTTTCCGGCCTGCGCACGGCACCCGAGGTGCTGGTGCTGACCGATGTGACCAACCCGTTTACCGGCCCGCGAGGCGCGGCGGAGGTGTTCGGCCCGCAGAAGGGGCTCACGGATGCCGTCGATCGCGCCGCTGTGGACGCCGGCCTCACCCGATTGGCCGCGTTGCTCGGCCTGGACGTCTCGGTTCCCGGGGCGGGTGCCGCCGGCGGCGTCGGAGGGGCTCTGGTGGCCTGGGGAGCGCGGCTGCTGCCGGGGGCGCGAGAGGTCGCGCGCCTGATCGGACTCGCGGACGCGATCGCCGACGCGGACGTGGTCGTCACCGGCGAGGGGGCGTACGACGGACAGTCCGGAGCGGGCAAGGTCCCGTCGTTCGTGGCGAGCGTCGCGGCGGACGCCGGTGTGCGCGCCGCCCTGGTCGCCGGCCGGATCGACGAAGATGCCGATACCGGCATATTCGCGGCATCCGCGTCACTGACCGAGATCGCCGGATCGTCGGCATCCGCTCTCGCCGAGACCCCGCGCTGGCTGCGCGAGGCCGGCGACGCACTCGCCCGCTCACTGACCTGACCCGAGCCCCGCGACAAGCGGGGTCCGCCGTGTCGTCAGCCCTCGAGCGCGGCGCTGACCACCGCGCGCGCCTCCTCCTGCACCTGAGCCAGATGCTCGGCGCCCCGCAGGCTCTCGGCATACAGCTTGTAGACGTCTTCCGTGCCCGACGGGCGGGCGGCGAACCAGGCGTGCTCGGTCTGCACCTTCAGCCCGCCGATGGCGGCGCCGTTCCCCGGCGCGTGCGACAGCTTCGCGGTGATCTGCTCGCCGGCGAGTTCGGTGGCCGAGACCGCCGACGGTGACAGCCTGCCCAGCGTCGCCTTCTGCTCGGGCGTCGCCGGGGCGTCGACGCGCTGATAGGCGGAGGAGCCGAAGGCCGCTTCCAGCTCGCGGTAGCGCTCTGAGGGCGACTTGCCGGTGACGGCGATGATCTCGGCCGCGAGCAGGCACAGCAGGATGCCGTCCTTGTCCGTCGACCACACGCTGCCGTCGCGGCGCAGGAAGGACGCGCCGGCCGACTCCTCGCCGCCGAAGGCCACGCTTCCGTCGAGCAGACCGGGGACGAACCACTTGAAGCCGACGGGCACCTCGAGCAGCCGGCGTCCCAGGGACTCGGCGACCCGGTCGATGATCATCGACGAGACGAGCGTCTTGCCGACGGCCGCATCCCGTGGCCATTCGGTGCGGTGCGAGAACAGGTAGTCGATGGCGACGGCCAGGTAGTGATTGGGGTTCATCAGACCAGCATCCGGGGTGACGATGCCGTGCCGGTCGGCATCCGCGTCATTTCCGGTGAGCACGTCGTACTCGCCCTTCTTCGCCACCAGCGACGCCATGGCGCTGGCCGACGACGGGTCCATCCGGATCTTCTCGTCCCAGTCGAGGGTCATGAAGCGCCAGGTCGGGTCCACTTCGGGGTTGACGACCGTCAGATCCAGGCCGTGCACGTCGGCGATGTGCGCCCAGTACTCCACCGACGCGCCGCCCAGGGGGTCGGCGCCGATGCGCACGCCCGCGTTCCTGATGGCCTCGATGTCGATGATCGACGGCAGGTCGCGCACGTACGCGTCACGGAAGTCGTAATCGCCGATGGTGCTGGCGTCGATGTCGGCGTAGCGGGTGCGCGCGACCCCGTCGAGTCCCGCCTCGATGAGCTCGTTGGCCCGCTGGGCGATCCAGCCGGTGGCATCCGTGTCGGCCGGCCCGCCGTGCGGAGGGTTGTACTTGAAGCCGCCGTCGCGCGGCGGGTTGTGCGAAGGCGTGACGACGATCCCGTCCGCGCGGCCGGGATCGGATGCCGCGCGGCCGCGGTTGTACGTCAGGATGGCGTGGCTGAGGGCGGGCGTCGGGACCCAGGCATCGCGGGAGTCGACGCGCACGTCGACGCCGTTGGCGACGAGCACCTCGATGGCGCTGCGCTCGGCGGGCCGCGACAGGGCGTGCGTGTCTCGGCCGAGGAACAGCGGGCCGTCGATGCCCTGTCCCCGCCGGTAGTCCACGATCGCCTGTGTCGTCGCCAGGATGTGGTCCTCGTTGAAGCTGCTCGACAGCGACGACCCCCGGTGGCCGCTCGTGCCGAAGACGACCCGTTGCCCGGCGAGATCCGGGTCGGGATGCCGGTCGTAGTAGGCGGCGATCAGCTCGTCGACGTCGATGAGATCCTTTTCCTCCGCGGGGAGGCCTGCACGGCTCGTCATGAGCTAAGTCTGCCGCGCGCGTGCCGCTCGCGCATCCTCGGCGTCCCGATGCGTCGTCCCCGGGCACGACGTCGGTCGCAGTGGACGCCGCCCCCGTAACCGACCGGATGCTCAGCACTAGGCTTGCGGGGTGACCGATCGCCGCACCTACAGCTACCTGGGCCCTGCTGGAACATTCACCGAGGCGGCGCTGGACCAGGTGCCCGAGGCGCGCGGCCACGACTGGAAGCCCGTGCACAACGTCGGCGAAGCCCTCGCCGACGTGCTCGAGGGGCGCAGCCATGCCGCGATGATCGCCATCGAGAACTCGATCGAGGGCGGCGTCTCCACCACGCAGGACGCGCTGGCCAACAACTCGGGGCTCCGCATCATCGGTGAGTACCTGGTCAACGTCGACTTCGTGCTGGTCGCTCCACCCGGCACCCGCCTCGACGACGTGCAGGTAATCGCCGCGCACCCCGTCGCCTACGCGCAGTGCCACGGCTGGCTGGACGCGAACCTGCCGAAGCACGCGCACGTGCCGGCGGCGAGCAACGTGGCATCCGCTCTGGGAGTCCTGGACGGCTCCCTGCCCGCGCAGGCGGCGATCGCGGCACCCGGCATCGTCCGTCATCAGGACGTCGAGGTGCTCGCCGAGCAGATCGGCGACAACGACAACGCCGTGACTCGCTTCGTGCTGGTCGCGCGGACCACGGTCGCGGGGGAGCCGACCGGTGCCGACAAGACCTCCCTGATCGTCGAACTGCCCGATGACCGTCCGGGCGCGCTGCTGGAGATGCTCGAGCAGTTCTCCACCCGCGGCATCAACCTGTCGCTGATCGAGTCGCGGCCGATCGGCGACGAGCTGGGTCGCTACCGCTTCGTGCTGGACGCCGACGGCCACATCCACGACGAGCGGATGGCCGACGCGCTGCTCGGCATCCGCCGCTTCAGCCCGCGGGTCGTCTTCCTCGGCTCCTATCCGCGCGCCGACCGCCGCATCGTCCAGTACCCCGACCGCTACGCCGACGAGATCTTCGTCGAGGCGCGCGACTGGCTGCGCGGCCTGATCGCGGGCGAGCCCGACGTGCCCGCAGACCTGTAGGCCCCCGCCCCGCCCCCCGCCCGCGCCGCACCCGCCCTCGCGCCGCCCTCGCGCGGCCCCCCGCCCCGCAAAGATGGAAAGCGCTGGTCCGAGGGCCTCCCTACCCACGTTTTCCATCTCCCACCCGGGGTCGCAGATGGATAACGCGGGTTCCGGGGCGTCCGTACCGACGTTTTCCAGCCGCGCAGCGCTCAGGCCGCGGTGCCGTGACGCTCAGGTCGCGGTGGCGTGACGCTCAGGCTGCGGTGCGAGCCAGGATCGCGCGCCGGACGCGGGAGAGGAACGCGCCGGATGCTGAGCCGAGGTCCTGCTGGGTGAGGCGGATGACGATCCACCCCCGGTCCTCCAGGTCGCGCTGACGCTGGATGTCGCGGCGCCACTGCTCCCTGCTCGTGCGATGCCCGTCGCCTTCGTATTCGATGGCGATCTTCAACTCGGGGTATGCCAGGTCGACGCGGGCGATGAAGCGGCGCCGGTCGAACACCTCGTGCTGCACGGCCGGTTCGGGCAGGCCGGCGTCCATGATGAGCAGCCGGGTCTCCGTCTCCTTCGGCGACTCCACGTTCGCGCGGGCCAGGGGAAGCGCGGCTCTGATCGTCCGGCACCCGGGAAAAGTGCGCCACATCCGGAGCCGCTCCGAGATCTCCGCTGCGCTCACGGGCGGCAGGTCCGGGCGCCGATCCGGGTAGTCGGATGCCGAGGTCAGCAGCGCATCGATCATGACCACGGCTTCACCGACGGTCAGGGCATCCGCGCAGGTGAACAGCGCGGCGACGGGATCGACCACGGGCATGCCGTCCACCTTCCAGGTCTGGGCGCGATCGAGCGTCAGTCGCCTTCCCCTCACGCCTTCGGTCTTCGGCGGCGTCCGGTCGAGAGGGACGGCCACCTCCACCGGCTCCCTCGCCGACCAGGCTTTCGGATAGGGCAGTCCCCACAGCCGTGCGGCGGTGCGCCCCACGTGTCTGTGGTGCGCCTTCAGCCTCGGGCGATGGCAGTCCAGCTGCTCGGCGAAGGTGCGAGGTGGCGACGCGGAGCGGATGCCGTGGAAGGGCCGGTGCAGGTCGGGGGTGTCGCGGCGCCATCGGCCGACGCCGACAGCATCCGCGGTTCTGACCGCGAACTGCTGACCGAGACTGACGGGGAGGGGGATCCGGTGGCGCATCTCGACATCGTGACTCCCCGCGACCCGGCCGGCGGCGCGCTCTCCGGTGACTGTGGAGAACTCGCCACCTCAAGCGACTGTGCAGGAGGTTTCCGGTGACGCGCTGTCATCCGCGGGCTGTGTCGCAGATGGAAAAGGCGGGCTACCGGGCCCACGGACCCGCGTCTTCCATCCGCACGCGGATCAGACCAGCAGCTCCAGGGTCTGGGCCCGGCCGGAAGCCGAGTCCAGGGGCTCGGATGCGTACGAGCCGGCGACGGGCGAGATCATGATCTCGTCGACTCCGTGCTGCGAGGCGAAGGATGCGAGCTGCCCGCGCACCGTCTCCGGATCGCCGACCAGCCAGTTCGCCCTGGCGCCGTCGATGATCGTCTGCTCCGCGGCGTCCGCTGCGTCGGCGAGGCCCTGCTGCGCCTGCTCCACCGTCTCGAGAGCGACCAGCGGCAGATTCCTGCGCAGCCGGGCCATCATCCGCAGCTGGGGCAGGGCCCGCGCTTCCGCTTCGTCGCTCGTGGGGGAGACGACCACATTCGCGGTGAGGAACGTGCGCGGTTCGGCGAGCGACTCGCTGGGCTGGAACGCCGACCGATACAGGTCGAGCGCCCGCTCCAGACCCTGACCGGCGAAGTGGTTCGCGAAGACGTAGGGCAGTCCCAGGGATGCCGCGAGCTGGGCGGAGTAGTCGCTGGAGCCCAGCAACCAGATCTCAGGCGCACCGGATGCCGCGGGTGTCGAGCGCACCGCGTACTCGCGTCCGGTCGTGAACTTCACCGCCGCACCCTCGGACCCCAGCATCAGCCCGATGTCCTGCACGTGCGAGGGGAACCGCTCCACGTCGCCGGCCGTGCCGGACTGGCGCAGCAGCTGAGTGATGACGGGGTCGCTGCCCGGTGCCCGGCCGATGCCCAGATCGATGCGTCCCGGGGCGAGCGCCTCGAGAGCGGCGAACTGCTCGGCGACGATCAGCGGAGCGTGGTTGGGCAGCATCACCCCACCCGATCCGACGCGGATGCGCGTGGTGCGCGCCGCAGCGGCGGCGATGAGCACCGGCGGAGACGTCGATGCCACGGACGGCATGTTGTGGTGCTCGGCGAACCAGTAGCGACGGAAACCGAGCTGATCGGCACGCTGCGCGAGGGCCATGGACGAGGTCACAGCCTGGGCGCTGGTCTGGCCCGTGCGCACGGGGACGAGATCGAGGACGGAGAGGATCGGAGCAGTCATCAAGAGAGGCAACCGCACCGGTGTCCCTGGCATTCCTCCAGGGGCTTGACCGGCGCGGTCGCGCGGCGTAGGCCGGGAGTCGGGTGATCTCATGTGGAACTTCGAGGACCGGATCGACGCAGGGCGCGAGCTGGCGAGGAGCCTGATGCATCGCACGCACGATGATGCTGTCGTGCTCGGCCTTCCTCGCGGCGGTGTGCCCGTCGCGGCCGAGGTCGCCCGCGGCCTGAACGCCCCGCTGGACGTGATCGTCGTGCGCAAGGTCGGCGCGCCCGGGCACCCCGAGCTCGCGATGGCCGCGGTCGGTGAGGAGGGCGCGGTGGTGCGCAACCCGGATGTCATCATGGCCGTCGGCGTGGGCGAGGAGGAGCTCGCCGCCGCCGAGCGTCGGTCGCGTGACGAGGTGGAGAGCAGGCTGAGGGCACTGCGCCCGGGGCGGTCGCCGGAGCCGATCGCCGGCCGGGTCGCGATCATCGTCGATGACGGGATCGCCACCGGTGCCACGATGCGCGCGGCGTGCGCCGTCGTCCGTGCCCGGGGTGCGAGCCGGGTGATCGTGGCCGTGCCGGTCGCCGCGCCGGATGCGCTCGCCGGGCTGGACGATGCGGACGAGATCGTCTGCCTCTGTGCGCCCTCCGACTTCATGGCGGTCGGGATGCACTACATCGACTTCCGCCAGACGACGGATGACGAGGTGAGCCGCCTGCTCGCCGACGACACTCGGTGATCGCGCGCTCGCCCTGCTCCCCGGTAGTGTGTCGTCGTGGCATCACATCGGCGTCCTCCCGGGTCTCAGGCTTCACTGCGTGAAGCCAACCGGCGTCGTGTGACCGCTGCGATCAAGAAGCAGGGCAGCCTGACGCAGGTGGAACTGGTCGCCGTGACCGGGCTGTCCGCCGCATCCGTCTCGAACATCGTCAAGGAGCTTGCGGCCGCGGGCATCCTGCGCACCACTCCCAGCATCCGCAGCGGCCGCAGGGCCACGCTCGTCTCGTTCGCCCGTGCGGTGGGGCTGGTCGCCGGAATCCATGTCGCGGCCCGCCACCTGCGGGTGCTGGTGGCCGACGTGAACGGCACGGTGCTGGGCGAGAACCACATGCCGCTCGCCCGAGATCATCGCGCGGACAACGAGCTCGATCGCGCATCGCTGCTGCTCTCGGACATCCTGGGCAATCTGGAGTCCGGGATGGACGAGCTGCGCGGGGTGGGCATCGCCGTCTCCGCACCGATCGACCGCGCATCCGGGCGAGTCGCGGGGCGCGGCATCCTTCGCGGCTGGACCGGTGTGGACATCGTGGAGGTCGTGCATCGGAGGCTGCGTCAGCCCGTGTTCCTCGACAACGCCTCCAACCTCGCGGCGCTCGCCGAGGCCAGGCTGGGGGCGGGCAGGGGAAGACGGAACATCGTCTACCTGGATGTCGGCGAGGGCGTCGGCTCTGGCCTGGTGCTCGACGGCAGGGTGCTCCGCGGCCACAACGGCACGGCGGGGGAGCTCGGGCACACGGTGATCATCGAGGACGGTCCGCTCTGCCGATGCGGCAACCGCGGCTGCCTGGAGGCGATCGCCGGCGGCCCGGCGATCCTGGAGCGTCTGGGCGACGCCGGCGGCATCACGAAGGTCAGCGATGTCGTCGTGCGCGCGATGGCCAACGACGGGGACTGCATCCGTGCACTGGCCGAGGCCGGACGGCACATCGGACTGGCCGCCGGGAATCTGTGCAACCTCTTCGACCCGGAGCGGATCATCGTCGGCGGGGATCTCGCACGGGCGGGTGAGCTGCTGCTCGGGCCCATCCGCCTGGCGATGGAGAACACCGTGATCGTCGAAGGGGATGCCGTGCCCGATGTCGTGCAGGGACAGCTCGGTCCTGCCGCCTCCGCACGAGGCGCGGCCGTGCGTGCGATCGACGAGACGAACGTGCGCGAGTGACCGTTGTAACGGATTGAGTTCAAGTCTTGACGTCAATGCGTGAAGCCTGACACACTCAGGACGTCGCCAAGGTGGTCGGCACAGCTATGGAGGTTTCGATGAAGAACATGACCAAGCGGACGCTGGCGGTCGGCGCCGCGCTCGCCCTTTCCGTGGGCATGCTCAGCGCATGTGCCAACGGCACGTCGTCTGGGGAGGAACCGGCCGATTCGGGCAAGGACGGTGCCGCGACGATCGGCCTGCTGCTTCCCGACAACGTCACCGAGCGCTATGCCAGCGCCGACAAGCCGTACTTCGAAGAGCGCGTGAAGGAACTGTGCGCGGACTGCAAGGTCCTCTTCGCCAACGCCGACGGCGACGCGGCGAAGCAGCAGCAGCAGGCCGAGTCGATGCTCACCCAGGGCGTCGACGTGCTGGTCCTGGACCCGTTCGACGGCAAGGCCGCAGCCGCCGTCGTGAACCAGGCCAAGTCCAAGAACGTCCCGGTCATCTCCTACGACCGTCTCATCGACAGCGCCGACGTCTCCTACTACGTGTCGTTCGACAACGAGAAGGTCGGAGAGCTGCAGGCGCAGGCCCTCGTCGATCAGATGAAGGAGCTCGGCCTGCCCGAGGACTCCGGCATCATCATGGTCAACGGCTCGCCCACCGACCCGAACGCCGCGCAGTTCAAGAAGGGCGCGCACAGCGTCATCGACGCCTCCGGACTGACCGTGCTCTCCGAGTACGACACACCCGGATGGGAGCCGCCGAAGGCACAGGACTGGGTGTCCGGTCAGGTGACCAAGTTCGGTGACAAGATCACCGGGGTTTACGACGCGAACGACGACACCGCCGGCGGCGCCATCGCGGCGCTGAAGGCCGGCGGCATCACACCGCTTCCTCCGGTCACGGGGCAGGACGCCTCGCTGTCCGGCATCCAGCGGATCCTCGCGGGCGACCAGTTCATGACCGTGTACAAGGCGTTCAAGCCGGAGGCGTACAAGGCGGCCGAGCTGGCTGTCGCACTGGCCCAGGGGGAGTCGCCCAAGGCGGACACCACGGCGGACACCGCCAGTGGCGATGCCGTCCCGTCGTTCCTGCTGAAGCCGGTCGCCGTGACCGTCGACAACATCAAGGACACGGTCGTCGCCGACGGCCTGTACACGATCGACCAGATCTGCACCGCAGCGTACGCGGACGCGTGCGCCACGCACGGTCTCAAGTGATCACCCCGCGGTGCCGGCGGTCCGCCGGCACCGCGGCCGCACAGCGAAGGAGCCGCAGTGGCTTTAGCATCCGACCTCGATGAGCAGTACGCAGCGGTGCGTGAGCCCGTCCTGTCCATCCGAGGCATCTCCAAGGGCTTCGGCGCCGTCAGAGCGCTGACCGACATCGATCTCGACGTCTACGCCGGGGAGGTCGTCGCCCTCGTCGGCGACAACGGCGCAGGCAAGTCGACGCTGGTGAAGATCCTCGCCGGCGTGCACCCCGCCGACAGCGGGGTGATCACGTTCAACGGCTCGCAGGTGTCCATCCCGTCTCCCACCGAATCCCGGGAGCTGGGCATCGCCACGGTGTTCCAGGACCTCGCCCTGTGCGACAACCTCGACGTCGTCGCCAATCTGTTCCTCGGGCGCGAGCGCGGTGGCTTCCTCGTCGACGAGGAGCTCATGGAAGAGCAGGCCTGGGCGCTGCTGCGCCAGCTCTCGGCCAAGATCCCCTCGGTGCGCATCGCCGTCGCCTCCCTCTCCGGAGGCCAGCGGCAGACGGTCGCCATCGCGCGGTCGCTGATCGGCGAGCCGCGCGTGGTGATCCTGGACGAGCCCACCGCAGCGCTCGGCGTCGCCCAGACCGCGGAGGTGCTCAATCTCATCGAGCGTCTGCGGGAGCGGGGGCTCGGCGTCATCCTCATCAGCCACAACATGGCCGACGTGCAGGCTGTCGCCGACCGTGTGGTGGTGCTCAGGCTCGGCCGCAACAACGGCGTGTTCCGCACCGCCGATGTCAGCTACGAGGACATCGTCGCCGCCATCACCGGCGCCACCGACAACCCCGTCAGCAGCCGCAGTGCCGCGCAGTCGAGCGAAGAGGACGCACAATGAGCGAGCAGACGAAGGACAACTCCGCGCCGACCACGATCGCGACCGATCTGCAGGACGAACGGGTGATGCGCGGCGAGGGCCTGCGCGGCGTGGTCAGCGGGTTCGGTGTGCGCGTGCGCACCGGCGATCTCGGCTCGCTGCCGGTGTTCCTGGGGCTCATCGTGATCTGGATCGTCTTCCAGATCCTCAACCCGCGCTTCCTCTCGGCGACGAACCTCGTCGACCTGACGCTGCAGTGCGCAGCGCTCGGTGTGCTCGCACTCGGCGTGGTCGTCGTGCTCCTGGTCGCTCAGATCGATCTGTCCATCGGGTCGCTCGCGGGTCTGTCCTCCGCGATCCTGGGCGTGACCTTCATCAGCTGGCAGTGGCCGATCTGGCTGTCCATCGTCGTCGCACTGGCCGTCGGCGCGGTGATCGGCTACCTCTACGGGTTCCTGTTCACACGGTTCGGGGTCCCCACGTTCGTGGTGACGCTGGCCGGGCTGATGGGTTTCCTCGGCCTGCAGCTGTGGGTGCTGGGACCGACAGGGACGATCAACCTGCCGTACAACTCCTGGATCGTGCAGTTCTCGACGAACTGGTTCCTGCCGCCGTGGCTCGCATACACGGTCGCCGGGGTCATCGTCCTCGCGATCGTCCTCAACGACGTCGCGAAGGCCCGGCGCCGCACGAGGGCGGGGCTCTCCACCGGACCCACCTCGCTCATCGTGATCAAGGCGGTCGTCATCGCGATCGTGGCCTTCGTCGCGATCGCGTGGCTGGCGACGAACCGTGGTGTCGCGGTGTCGTTCCTGCTCTTCATCGTCCTGGTCGCCGTCATGGCTCTGCTGCTGACGCGCACCCGCTGGGGGCGGTGGATCTATGCGGTCGGCGGGAACGAGGAGGCGGCGCGTCGCGCGGGCATCAACGTGCGCGCGATCTACATCTCGGCGCTCATGGTCGGCACGGTGCTGGCGACGCTGGGCGGTCTGATGCTCGCGGCGCGCCTCACGGCGGCGAGCATCTCCACCGGCGGCGGAACCACCAACCTGGTGGCCATCGCCGCGGCTGTGATCGGGGGAACCAGCCTGTTCGGCGGCCGGGGATCGGCGTGGTCTGCGCTGCTGGGGATCGTGGTGATCCAGTCGATCTTCAACGGGCTGACGCTGCTGAGCCTGGACTCGGATGTGCAGTTCATGGTCACCGGGGGAGTGCTGCTGCTCGCGGTGATCATCGACTCGCTGTCGCGCAGGTCGAGGGCGCAGCACGGCCAATCCTGATCGGGACATGACCGCCATCCGTGGGGACGCGATGGCGGGGTGGTGGACGGATGCGGCCGGCGGCCGGCCTTCGGGTCGACGCCGGCCGCAGGCGCGTGCAGGCCCGCCTGCCGCGTGGGCGCGGATCGGCTCCTGCCGCGTGCGCGGGCACGCTCGCGCGGAGCATCCGGACCCGCGTCGTTCATCTCGGCCGCGGCGGAACGGCATCCGTTTTCCCGCCGGATGCCGGCAGTAGCATTTCCGAATGGACGCCAGCATCTTCTTCGTCGTCGTCTGCGCGGTCGCCGTCGCCGCGATCGCCCGATGGAAGGGATGGCCCGCCCCGCTCCTCGTGACGGTGGTCGCGCTCGCGGCATCCTTCCTGCCGTTCGTGCCCAACCCGGCCATGGACGGGCACGTGCTGCTGAACATCGTGCTGCCGCCGCTGCTGTACTCCGCAGCGCTGGATGTGTCGTTCATCAGCTTCACCCGCGCGATGCCGCAGATCCGCCGGCTCGGGATCGGACTCGTCGTCGTCACGACGGTCGCGGTCGGGTTGATCGCCTGGTGGCTGTTCCCGGCGCTCACCCTGCCCGGCGCGCTGCTGCTGGGGGCGATCGTCGCGCCGCCGGATGCCGTGTCCGCGGCCGCCATAGGACGCAGACTCGGTCTGCCTCGGCGTGTGATGACCGTGCTGTCGGGGGAGAGCCTGATCAACGACGCCACGTCCCTGACGCTGTACCGGGTGCTGGCCGCCGTGGTCGCGGGTGCCGCGACATTCAACGCCTGGGCGACGATCGGGCAGTTCGTGCTCGCCGTGGTGGTCGGCGTGGTCGTCGGGGTGCTGTTCGGCGCCGGCATGCACCAGCTGCGGATGCGCAGCCAGGACACCGTCATCAATGGGACGGTCGGCCTGCTCGCGCCGTTCGGCGCTTATGCGATCGCCGAGCAGCTGAGCGGTTCGGGCGTGATCGCGGTGGTCGCGATGGGGCTGTTCGTCGGATTCAACGCCCCGCGCACCAGCTACACGACCCGGCAGCAGGAGGCGCCGCTGTGGCTGTCGGCCGACTTCCTGCTCGAGGCCTTCGTGTTCGCGTACATCGGGCTGCAGCTGCCGCGTGTCGTCGCCGACCTCAATGACGGTGATGTGTGGCCGGTGATCGGCCTATCGGCGGTGGTGCTGCTGGTCGTGCTCGTCGTGCGGCCGCTGTTCGTGTACCCCGCCCACGCGTGGGGGCAGTGGTGGACGAAGGTGCGCCTGCGGCGATGGGAGGCGATGAAGCGCACGCACGGCCAGGCACCGGTCGACGTGTCGCGGCGAGGACGCGAGCCGCTCACCGAGCAGCAGTTGCGCATGCGGCTCGTCGAGACCACGCTGTCCTGGCGCGACAACGCCGTGATCTCGTGGGCGGGTATGCGCGGCGTGGTCACCCTGGCGACGGCGCTGGCGGCAGCCGACCTCGCCGGGCTGGACAGCGAGGCCGCTCACGCGATCGTGGTGACCGCGTTCGTGGTGACGGTGGGCACGCTGCTGCTGCAGGGGCTGACGCTGCCGTGGCTGATCAGGCGTCTCGACATCGTCGACGACACCGAGGCCCGTGAGGATGCGGTGCAGCTGGCGGCCGTGCGCGAGCGGAGCCGGGAGGCGGGCAAGGCGTACCTGCGTGAGGTGCGGCGCAAGTGGGCGCAGGCGCACGGCGAGGGGCAACTGGCAGCGTTCGACTCGTACGCCCGCCGACTGGTGCGGACGGAGGCGGATGCCGAGACCACGCAGCTGGATGCACAGCCGCGGCTGACGTATGAGCAGTTCGTGGAGATCTCGAAGGGGTGGTTGGCCGTGCGCCGCCAGCTGCTGCTGGAGGAGCGTGACGCGGGCAACCTCAGCGAGGAGGTCATGCACGAGCTGATCACGGCCATCGATGCCGAGGAGCTGGCGCTGGACACCCGTGCTGCGACGCGGAGCCAGTCGCGCCCCTGAGGGTGACACGTCGCCCCTGACGTCGAGAGCGCCCCGCCCCCGGGTGGGGGGCGAGGCGCTCTCGCGCACGGGTGCTGTCAGCGGATGGCTGCAGGCTCCTTGCCGGACTCCGGGGCGGCGGCATCCGCGTCGTCCAGGTCCTCTGCGAACGGCAGGCCGTTGCGGGGAGCGTTGTAGAGCTCCTCGTCGAGGATGCCCTCGCGCTTGGCGACGATGGTCGGGACCAGCGCCTGGCCCGCGACGTTGAGCGCGGTGCGTCCCATGTCCAGGATGGGGTCGATGGCGAGGAGCAGACCGACACCCTCGAGGGGCAGGCCCAGGGTCGACAGCGTCAGGGTGAGCATGACGATCGCGCCGGTGGTGCCGGCGGTGGCGGCCGAACCGACGACCGACACGATGACGATCAGCAGGTACTGCACGAGGCTCAGCTCGATGCCGAAGAACTGCGCGACGAAGATCGCGGCGATGGCCGGGTAGATCGCGGCGCAGCCGTCCATCTTGGTGGTCGCGCCCAGCGGCACGGCGAAGGAGGCGTAGCCACCGGGCACGCCGAGGTTGCGCTCGGTCACGCGCTCCGTGAGCGGCAGGGTGCCGATCGACGACCGGCTGACGAACGCCAGCTGGATCGCGGGCCATGCGCCGGAGAAGTACTGCTTGACCGACAGGCCGTGGGTGCGCACGAGGATCGGGTAGACCACGAAGAGCACCAGCGCGAGACCGATGTAGATGGCGCCCGCGAACCAGGCGAGCGAGGTCAGCTTGTCCCAGCCGTACTTGATGACGGCGGAGCCGATGAGGCCGAAGGTGCCGATCGGGGCGATGCGGATGATCCACCACAGCACGCGCTGGATGATCTTCAGCAGCGACTCGGTGAACACCAGGAAGGGCTCCGCCTTCTTGCCGGCCTTGAGGGCGGCGATGCCGACGACCGCGGCGACCACGATCACCTGGAGGATGTTGAAGCCCACACCCGACGTGACGATCTGCGCGTCGGCGTCGAACGAGCTGTTGACGGTGAGTCCGAGGAAGTTCTGCGGGATGAGGCCCAGGAGGAAGTTCCACCAGGTGCCGACCGTGTACGGGGCGCCGGTCTCGAGTCCGTCGCCGGCCTTCGCGCCGGGCTGGATCACCAGCCCCAGCACGATGCCGATGATCACCGAGATGAACGCGGTGATCGCGAACCAGAGGAGCGTCTGACCGGCCAGGCGGGCGGCGTTCTGCACGCGACGCAGGTTCGAGATGCTGGCGACGATCGCCGTGAAGATCAGCGGCACGACGGCGGCGCGCAGCAGGGTGACGTACGAGCTGCCGATGCGGTCCAGCGTGTCCGACAGCACCGTCGGGTTGGTGCCGCTGGCGCCGAGGGACACGCCGATGAGGCCGACGGCGATGCCGAGTACGAGGGCGACGAGGATCTGGAACCCGAAGGAGGTCAGCAGTTTGCGAACCGGTCCTCGGGTGTCTGGCGCCTTCTGGGCGCGGGATGTGCTGCTCACGGGGACTCCATGTCTTCGCGCGCACGGTGCGCGCCACGAGAATCCACGTTAAGAGAGAACCGGTATTTCGGGCTTGACATGACGAAGGATGACGTAACGTCGCCGCCGTCGTGCGGCGCTCCCGGATGCTGCGGGACTCATCACCGGCACGTCACTGCCGGTTCCGCGGATGCTGCTTCGCGGTGCGTTCGTTGCCGGGCTTGTAGTTCCCGGTCCAACGGGCCATCGCGCCCTGCGGGTCGGCTTCCGCATCCGAAAGGAACTCCGCGGCACGCGCACCCCGCAGCGTCGTCACCCTGCGGCCGTGGTGAGAGATCGCGACGCTGCCGTCGGCGCGCGCGTCGTACTCGAACCCGTGCGCGCCGCCCATCAGTTCGTCTCCGAGGCGCTCAGCACCAGGAGGTCGCCGACCTCGCAGTCCAGCGCCTCGCAGATCGCCCGCAGCGTCGAGTACCGGATCGCCCGCGCCCGATCGTTCTTCAGCACCGACAGGTTCACGATGCTGACTCCGACCCGTGCGCTCAACTCGGTCAGCGTCATCCCGCGCTCGACGAGCAGCTCGTCCAGCCGGCAGTGGATGCCGGTGGCCTCGTCATCCGGATCCGCGGGACTCATACCAGCCCCTCCGTCTCGCGCTGCAGCCGCGCACCGACGACGAACACGGTGCCGATCACGGAGAGCGCGAACGCGGCGAGGATGAAGGTGAACGGCTCGATCGACATCACCGCCGTGTCCGTGGGGCCGTCGGTCAGCTGCGCCATCGCGGCATTCGCCAGCATGTTGTCGAAGAAGCGCGACGCCGCCGCACCGAGCAGTCCGATCATTCCGCCGATCGTCACGATCCGCGTGTTCGCGCGGCCGAACACGCGCCCGCGCAGAATGTTGCGGCTCAGCAGGATCAGGCAGGTCACGACCGCGATGATCGTGAGGGCGAACGCCAGTTGGCCGAGAACTCCCGGGACTGCGCCCATCATCCCCAGCGAATCGACGGTGACCGACGCGCGATCCAGCTGCACGGGAAGCGCGCCGCTCGGCAGGCGCGCCTCGGCAGGCGCGTCGAGGAACTCCACCGCCACCCGCACGTCTCGACCCAGCGACAACTCGGCGATGCGCAGGACCGCCTGCCAGACGGTCCACCCGGCGATCGCGACTCCGGCCACGATGAACAGCCACATCGCACCGGTGTCGCCCTTGCTGAGCGAGCGCTCCTGAGACTTCATGGCATCCCTTCCGTGATGACGATCGCCGCGGGCCATCAGACCAGTCCTTCCGTCTCGCGCTGCAGGCGGTTGCCTGCAGCGAACGCCATGGCGATGAGCGCCAGCGCGAAGCCCCAGCCGAGCGGTGCGAGATCGAGGTCGAGCCGGAACGCGGGGAAGGTCTCGTAGATGGCGGGATCGGCGGATGCCAGTGAGTCGACGATCATGGCGCGACCGATCGCCCCGGCCAGCTGCCCGAACAGGCCGCCCGCCACGACGAGGCAGGCGGCGACACCGATCGTCGTCGACATCGTGGTGCGGAACGGCCGTGCGCGGATCAGCGAGACGCCGAGCCACCATGCCACGGCGCACACCCCGATGGTGGCGAGCGCGGGCAGCGCACCCTCCAGGAGCAGCATCCATCGGGCTGTGCCCGTGATCGCGTCGAAGGCGACGTCGGCGCTGGCCGGTTCGGCGCCGCGGATGCCGTCGATCGTGCCGAGGTCCATGGCTTCGGCGCCGGTGAGAGGCATGCGCACCACGGCATCTGCACCGAACACGTCGAAGGCCCCCTTGACGACGGCGACGACGGCCGCTGCAGCGATGGACACCGCGCCGGTCGCGATGAGACCGAGCCCGAAGCCATCGGCTCGAGAGAGTGCGTATCCGTTCCGCCGGTTCATGTTCAGCCTCCGTATTAACGATTATCGTTGTTATCGACTCTCGTTAACATAACGACTGTCGATATGGGCGTCAAGGGGTGGGCGTCTGAACCCGCTGCGATCGCGCGACGACCGGGACAGGAGTGCGCTATGCCGACGGCGAACACGGCCGATCGGGCACCTCGCGCTCGTTACGCTCGATGTACACGGCGCAACCGCCGCTTCGCCCCGCGCGAAAGGAAGACACAGCATGTTCGAGAGATTCACGGACCGAGCCCGTCGAGTGGTCGTCCTCGCCCAAGAAGAGGCGAAGATGCTCAATCACAACTACATCGGCACTGAGCACATCCTGCTCGGCCTCATCCACGAGGGCGAGGGCGTCGCGGCAAAGGCGCTCGAGAGCCTCGGCATCTCGCTCGACGCCGTGCGCGAGCAGGTGCAGGACATCATCGGCCAGGGGCAGCAGCAGCCGACCGGCCACATCCCCTTCACGCCGCGTGCCAAGAAGGTGCTCGAGCTGAGCCTGCGCGAAGCGCTGCAGCTCGGCCACAACTACATCGGGACCGAGCACATCCTGCTGGGCCTGATCCGCGAGGGCGAGGGCGTCGCAGCCCAGGTGCTCGTCAAGCTCGGCGCCGACCTGAACAAGGTGCGCCAGCAGGTCATCCAGCTGCTCTCGGGCACCCCGGGGCGTGAGACGGCGTCCGTCGGCGCCCAGGCGAACGAGGGTCCCGCCTCGGCGCAGGGCGGTTCGCAGGTGCTCGACCAGTTCGGTCGCAACCTCACCCAGGCCGCGCGCGACGGCAAGCTCGACCCCGTCATCGGCCGCGAGAAGGAGGCGGAGCGGGTCATGCAGATCCTCTCCCGCCGCTCCAAGAACAACCCGGTCCTGATCGGTGAGCCCGGCGTCGGCAAGACCGCCGTCGTCGAAGGCCTCGCCCAGGCGATCGTCAAGGGCGTCGTGCCCGAGACGCTCAAGGACAAGCAGCTCTACTCGCTCGACCTCGGCTCGCTCATCGCCGGTTCCCGCTACCGCGGTGACTTCGAGGAGCGTCTGAAGAAGGTCACCAAGGAGATCCGCACCCGGGGCGACATCATCGTCTTCATCGATGAGATCCACACCCTCGTCGGTGCGGGCGCCGCCGAGGGCGCCATCGACGCCGCCAGCATCCTGAAGCCGCTGCTCGCCCGTGGTGAACTGCAGACGATCGGTGCGACGACCCTCGACGAGTACCGCAAGTACTTCGAGAAGGATGCCGCGCTGGAGCGCCGCTTCCAGCCCGTTCAGGTGAACGAGCCGACACTGCCGCACACCATCAACATCCTCAAGGGCCTGCGCGATCGGTACGAGGCGCACCACAAGGTGCAGATCACCGACGGTGCGCTCGTGGCTGCGGCGAACCTCGCCGACCGCTACGTCTCGGACCGGTTCCTGCCGGACAAGGCGATCGATCTGATCGATGAGGCCGGCGCCCGTCTGCGCCTCAGCATCCTCTCCTCCCCGCCGGAGCTGCGCGAGTTCGACGAGAAGATCGCGAAGGTCCGCGAGGACAAGGAAGCGGCATCCGAGGAGCAGGACTTCGAGAAGGCGGCCGCGCTGCGCGACCAGGAGAAGGAGCTGCTCGGCGAGCGGCTGCGCCTGGAGAAGCAGTGGCGTTCCGGTGAGGTCGCGGGCCCCGCTGTCGTCGACGAGGGCCTGATCGCCGAGGTGCTCGCACAGGCCACCGGCATCCCGGTCTTCAAGCTGACCGAGGAGGAGTCCAGCCGCCTCGTGTTCATGGAGCGGGCGCTGCACCAGCGCGTCATCGGGCAGGAAGAGGCCATCGCGGCGCTCTCCCGCACGATCCGTCGTCAGCGTGCGGGTCTGAAGGACCCGAAGCGCCCCTCGGGCTCGTTCATCTTCGCCGGCCCGACCGGTGTGGGAAAGACCGAGCTCGCCAAGGCCCTCGCCGAGTTCCTGTTCGACGACGAGGCCGCGCTCATCTCGCTCGACATGTCGGAGTTCGGAGAGAAGCACACCGTCTCGCGTCTGTTCGGCGCCCCTCCCGGGTTCGTTGGATTCGAAGAGGGCGGTCAGCTCACCGAGAAGGTGCGGCGCAAGCCGTTCTCGGTCGTCCTGTTCGACGAGATCGAGAAGGCGCACCCCGATATCTTCAACTCGCTGCTGCAGATCCTCGAGGAGGGTCGTCTGACCGACGGTCAGGGACGCATCGTCGACTTCAAGAACACCGTGATCATCATGACGACGAACCTCGGTTCGTCGGCGATCGCCGGTGGGCCGGTGGGCTTCCAGATCGAGGGCAACTCGCAGACCACCTACGAGCGGATGAAGGGCAAGGTCGACGAGGAGCTCAAGCGCCACTTCAAGCCCGAGTTCCTGAACCGTCTCGATGACGTGATCGTCTTCCCGCAGCTGGACAAGTCCGAGCTCCGCCAGATCGTGGGCCTGTTCACCAAGCAGCTGGGCGACCGTCTGCTCGACCGCGACATGACGATCGAACTGTCGGATGCCGCGAAGGACAAGCTCATCGACATCGGCTTCGACCCGACGCTCGGTGCGCGTCCGCTGCGTCGCGCCATGCAGCGCGAGATCGAGGACCAGCTCTCCGAGCGCATCCTGCACGGTCAGCTCGACGCCGGCGATCACGTGAAGGTCGACGTCGTCGACGGCAAGTTCCACTTCGAGCACGCTCCGCGCGGTGAGAAGGTCTCGGTCGGCGTGAACACCGGCGGTGGCATCTCGGCCACTCCGGACCTCGCGGCCACCGGCACGGACTGACCCCGACGCGCCGCTCCGGCGCATCGGGGCCCTCGCCGGCACGGTTCGAGGGCGGTGCAACCACACGAGAAGGGGGCGGATGCTGTGAACTGCTCCCTGGAAGTTGGACTGATGAATTCAGTTCCGACATCCAGGGAGCAGTTT